>CAVTCL010000035.1:0-56247 GCA_963733175.1 uncultured Actinomycetota bacterium | reverse complement strand
CAATGACCCAGGGGTACGGACCCCAGGACCCCAACCAGCCGGACTACGGCCAGCAGCCGCCCCAGTACCCCTACGGCGGCCAGCCGCCGCCGTACGGGACGCCGGCCCAGCCCGGCTACGGCGCGCCGGCCCCGGCCGCGGGCGGCTACGTCGCCGACCCGCCCGGCTACTACATGGGCCGCGTCCTGGCCAACTGGCCCCAGCGGGTCGGCGCCTACCTGATCGACGACCTGATCGCCGGCATCCCGGCGTTCCTGGCCCTCATCCTGTTCAGCGGGAGCTCCTCGGCCGAGACCGCCAGCGCCGGGGCGGTGCTCGTCTCCTCCCTGCTCTACCTGCTCTCGCTCGGCATCTGGATCTACAACCGCGCGATCCTGCATGGGACGGACCGGGCAGAGCTGGGGCAAGCAGGTGCTGAAGCTGCGCCTGGTGCGCATGGCCGACGGTCAGCCGATGGGCGGGGGCATGGCCTTCCTCCGCGACCTGCTCCACATCCTGGACGCCCTGCTCTGCTACCTCGGCTTCCTGTGGCCGATCTGGGATGCCAGGCGCCAGTGCCTGTTCTCCGACAAGATCATGAACACGGTGGTGCTGTCCGAGGGCTGACCAGCAACAGCTCGGAGTCGGCCTTCGGCCGACGATCAACCGACTCCGACCGGCCCGTCCGGGCCGGTCGGCTTGACGGCGGCGACGGCCAGCTCGGCCGTCTCGGTGGGGTTGCGGCCGACCCGGACCCCGGCCGCCTCCAGGGCCTCGGCCTTGGCCTGGGCGGTGCCGCTGGACCCGGAGATGATCGCCCCGGCGTGGCCCATGCGCTTGCCCGGCGGAGCCTCGAACCCGGCGATGTAGGCCACCACCGGCTTGCTCATCCCTTCGGCGATGAAGCGGGCCGCCCGCTCCTCCTCGTCGCCGCCGATCTCGCCGATCATCACCACCGCCTCGGTCTCGGGGTCGTCCTGGAAGCGCCCGAGGATGTCGATGAAGCTGGACCCGACCACCGGGTCGCCGCCGATGCCGACGCAGGTCGTCTGGCCGACCCCGGCCGCCGCCATCTCGTACATCACCTGGTAGGTCAGGGTGCCCGAGCGCGACACCAGGCCGACCGGCCCGGCGTGGGTGATCTCGCCGGGGATGATGCCGACATTCGCCTTGCCGGGCGAGATGACCCCGGGGCAGTTCGGCCCGACCAGGGCGACGCCCTTGGCCTTGATGTAGTTGTAGGCCCTGGTCATGTCCAGCACCGGGATGTTCTCGGTGATCAGCACGACCACCTCGATGCCGGCGTCGGCGGCCTCGTACAGGGCGTCGACGGCGAAGCGGGCGGGCACGAAGATGAGCGAGGTGTTGGCGCCGGTCTCGGCGACCGCCGAGGCGACGGTGTTGAACACCGGCACACCCTCGACGTCCTGGCCGGCCTTGCCCGGGGTGACCCCGGCGACCAGGTTGGTGCCGTACTCGCGGTTGCGCAGGGCGTGGAAGCGGCCCTCGCGGCCGGTCAGGCCCTGCACGACCAGCCGGGTCCGCTCGTCGACGAGGATGGCCATGGCTCAGGCACCTGCTTTCGTGTCGGCCAGCTCGACCGCCTTGCGGGCGGCGTCGAGCATGGTGGCTGCCGGGACCACCTTGTCGGACGGGGAGCTGGCCAGCAGCGCCCGGCCCTCCTCGGCGTTGGTGCCGTCCAGCCGCACCACCAGCGGGACCTTGACCTTGTCGCCGAGCCGGTCCAGGGCGTCCAGGATCCCCTGGGCGACCAGGTCGCCGCGGGTGATGCCGCCGAAGATGTTGACCAGCACGCTGCGGACCTTGTCGTCGGAGAGGATCACCTCGAGCCCGTCGGCCATGGTCTCGGCCGAGGCGCCGCCGCCCACGTCCAGGAAGTTGGCCGCCTTGCCGCCGGCCTGGGCGACCACGTCCAGGGTGCTCATGACCAGGCCGGCGCCGTTGCCGATGATGCCGACGTAGCCGTCGAGCTTGATGTAGTTGAGGCCCTTCTCCTTGGCCGCCTGCTCCTGGGGGTCGACGGCGAAGGTGTCGCGCAGCTCCTCCAGGTCGGGGTGGCGGTCCAGGGCGGAGTCGTCGAGGGAGACCTTGCCGTCGAGGGCGATGACCTCCCCGCCGGTGGTCAGCACCAGCGGGTTGACCTCGACCAGCATGCAGTCGGCGGCCACGAACACCTCGTACAGCTTGTTCAGCAGCTCGGCCGCGCCCTTGCGGGCCCGCTCGTCGAAGCCGGCGCCGTAGACGAGCTGGTTGACGTGGTAGCCGCGCAGCCCGACCAGCGGGTTGACGGGCACCTTGACGATCGCCTCGGGTTGCTCGGCGGCGACCTGCTCGATCTCCACCCCGCCCTCGGCCGAGGCCATGGCCAGGAACCCCTTGCTGGCCCGGTCGTGGAGGATGGCCACGTAGTACTCGGCGGCGATCTCGGAGGCCTCCTCGACCAGCACCCGGCGGACGGTGTGGCCGCGGATGTCCATGCCCAGGATCCGCTCGGCCTGCCGGCGGGCCTCGGCCGGGTCCTTGGCGAGCTGGATGCCGCCGGCCTTGCCGCGGCCGCCGATCTGCACCTGGGCCTTGACGACCACGGTGCCGCCGACCTCGGCGGCGGCCGCCTCGGCCTCGTCGGGCGACCAGGCGACCTTGCCGCGCGGAACGGCCACCCCGTACTTGGCGAACAGCTCCTTCGCCTGATGCTCGAACAGGTCCATGCGTCAGCCTCCGTCGGGGTTGCCGGGGCGGTGCTTGTTCAGGCGGCCGTGTCGAGGGTGGCGCGCAGCCACTCGACGATCTTCTGGGTCGGGGTGCCCGGGGTGAAGATCTCGGCGACGCCCTGCTCCTTGAGCAGGGCGATGTCCTCGCGGGGGATGATGCCGCCGCCGAACACCAGCACGTCGTCGGCGCCGCGCTCGGCCAGCAGCTCGACCACCCGGGGGAACAGGGTCATGTGGGCGCCGGAGTGGATCGAGAGCCCGACCGCGTCGGCGTCCTCCTGGACGACGGCGGCCACGATCTGCTCGGGGGTCTGGTGCAGCCCGGTGTAGATGACCTCCATGCCGGCGTCGCGCAGCGCCCTGGCCACCACCTTGGCACCCCGGTCGTGCCCGTCCAGCCCCGGCTTGGCCACCACGACCCGGATGCGTCCCTGCGCCACGGCGTCGCCGCCCCTTTCGCCGTCACCTGCCGGCCCGGCTTCGCTGCCGGGCCGCACCTGGTGTCCACCGGTGTCCGCCTGGTGTCACCTGGGAAGATACTACCCGGCCACCATCGCGCCTCAACGCACGGCCCCCGGAGGACGACGCCTTGCCCAGCCCCGACCCGCCACCGCCGCGGCCGGCCCGCGACCCCGGCGGCCGGGTCGCCTACCTCCCGCCGCGGGCGGCCAGGGCGCGCAAGCTGATCCTGCGCAGCCAGCTGGGCCGCGGCTGGATCCTCGCCTCGGCCCTGTTCGGGCTCGTCATCCTGGCCGCGGGCGTGCTCTTCCTGACCAGGGACGGCCACCCCGGCCCGCCCTGGGTCCGGGTCGCCCCGCTGGCCGCCCTCCCCGCCGGCGCCGTCACCCAGGTCCAGCTGGCCCCGGACGGCCAGGTCGTGGTGGTCGACCGCCGCGGCGGGGACGTGCGCGCCTTCCTCGCCCCCGCCGGCCCCTGCCCGGTCCAGGCGGCCCCCGGCGGCGGCTTCGCCCGCCCCTGCGCCGGCCACCGCTGGGACGCCGCCGGGGCCCCGGCCCCCGACCCCGGCGATCCGCGGGCCCCTCCCCCGCTGCGCCGGGTCCCGGTCGCGTTCGCCGCCGGCGACCTCTACGTCAACCCGGCCGCAGACTAGTCCGAACGGCCCCGGGGTCCTGGTCGCCGCCGCTCCGCGCCCGCTACCGGCTGCCGCCCTGACCCCGGTGGTGGAGGGTCTCGCCGTGGCTGTCGCGCTCGTCGAGCCCGGCCGGGTCCAGGTGCAGGTCGACCGCGGCCACCCCCGGGAGGGCGTGGAAGACGGCATGGCGGGCCTGCTCGCCGAGGGCGTGGGCGTCGCGCAGGGGCAGGTCGGGGTCGACCTCGGCGTGGACCATGACGTGCAGGGATCGGCCAACCCAGCGGGCCCTGGTCGCGTGCACGGCCTCGATCCCGGCGACCGACCCGGCCGCCCGCTCGACCTGGTCGATCACCTCGGGGTCGACCCGGTCGAGCAGCCGGGCGAGCACGTCGCGGGTGGTCCCGACCAGCACCCAGGCGATCACGGCCGACAGCAGCAGGCCGGCCAGCGGGTCGGCGGCCGGCCAGCCGGCCCAGGCCCCGGCGATGCCGGCCGCGGCGGCCAGGCTGGCCAGCCCGTCGACCCGCGAGTGGTGGCCGTCGGCCTCCAGCGGGACCGAGTTGATCCGCCGCCCGACCCGGAGCTTGTACTGGGCCACCGCCTCGTTGCCGGCCACCCCGACGAAGGCCGCGGCCAGCGCCCAGCCGGGGTTGCGCAGCGGCGGCACGCCCCCGGTCAGCCTGGCCAGCGACTCGGTCGCGGCGATCACCGCCGAGGCGGCGATGGCCAGCACCACCAGCACCCCGGCGACGTCCTCGGCCCTGGCGAACCCGAAGGTGTGGCCCCGGTCGGGCTGGCGCCGGCCGACCAGGAAGGCGACCCAGAGGGTGACGGTGGTGAACACGTCGCCCAGGTTGTGGAGGCCGTCGGCGAGCAGGGCGACCGAGCCGCTGGCGGCCACGAAGGCGAACTGGACCGCCGCGGTCAGCCCGAGGCCGGCGGCCGAGATCTTGACCGCCCGCAGCCCCTCGTCCTCGCCGGCCGGGGAGCCGGCCAGCGGCACCGGGGCGTGGCTGTGGCTGTGGCCGTGCCCATGCCCGTGGCTGCCGCTCACCGCTCCCTCCATGCCCCGAGGCCTGCCGGGCACCGGACATGCAGCGGGCCCTTGGCGCCTACCGGGTGGGATCGGCGGCGCCAGGGCCCGACTGCCGGAGGCCGCGCACACCCGAGCGGGCGGGGCCACCGCTGCAAGGGTAAGCCGGCGCGGCCCTGGATGCCAGTCCCCGGTGTGGAGAAAATGGCCTCCGGGGCCACCGGAGGCCCACAAACGACCTGGAGGTGCGCGAGATGGAAGCTCGAGCCGAGCGCGAGGCCCCCGACCGCAACCTGGCCCTCGAGCTTGTCCGGGTCACCGAGGCGGCCGCCATGGCCGCCGCCCGCAAGATGGGCTTCGGTGACAAGGAGGCGGTCGACCAGGCGGCCGTCGACGCCATGCGCCACGTGCTCGGCTCGGTCTCGATGACCGGCGTGGTGGTGATCGGCGAGGGCGAGAAGGACAACGCCCCCATGCTCTACAACGGCGAGGAGATCGGCGACGGCAGCCCGCCCGAGGTCGACATCGCCGTCGACCCGGTCGACGGGACCACCCTGACCGCCAAGAGCATGCCCAACGCCATCTCGGTGGTGGCCCTGTCGGACCGCGGCACCATGTTCGACCCGGGGCCGTGCGTCTACATGGAGAAGCTGGTGGTCGGCCCGGAGGCGGCCGACGCGGTCGACTTCGAGGCCCCGCTGGCCCTGAACCTGCGCCTGGTCGCCAAGGCCAAGGGCACCCACGTCGGCGACCTGACCGTCTGCATCCTCGACCGGCCCCGCCACGAGGACCTGATCCGCCAGATCCGCCAGGCCGGGGCCAGGGTCAAGCTGATCACCGACGGCGACGTGGCCGGCGCCATCATGGCCGCCCGCGAGGGCACCGGGGTCGACATGCTGGTCGGGATCGGCGGCACCCCCGAGGCGGTGATCGCCGCCTGCGCCCTCAAATGCCTCGACGGAGCCATGTACGGCCGGCTCTGGCCCCGCGACGACAAGGAGCGCGAGGCCGCCCTGGACGCCGGCTACGACCTGGAGAAGGTCCTGGACATCGACGACCTGGTCCGGGGCGACAACGTGTTCTTCGCCGCCACCGGCGTCACCGACGGCGAGCTGCTGCGCGGCGTCCGCTTCGACCGCAGCGGCTCCCTCACCCAGTCGCTGTCGATGCGCTCCAAGTCCGGCACCTCCCGCCAGATCGACGCCCGCCACCAGCTCTCCAAGCTGAGCCGCTACGCCTCCATCGACTACGGCTAAGCCGGCGGCCGCCGCCCGGTCACCCAGAGGGCCTGGTTGTCGAGGTGGACCTGGCCGTCGGGGGTGGTGAAGGGCGCCCAGGCGGCGCTGGCCCGGGCCCAGACGCGCTCCTGGACCTCGGGGGGCTGGCCGGCGACCAGGGCGGTGATGGGCGGGGCGACGTCGCGCAGCCAGCGGGTGGCCTGTTCGGGGGAGGCGAACCGGTAGGTGGCGGTCACGGCGCCCGTGGCCACCTCGGCGAAGCCGGCCGCCTCGGCCAGGGCGGCCAGCCGGCCGGGGTCGGCCAGGGCGAACGGGCCGGGCATCCCGGCGGGTGGCGGGGCCAGGGCCAGCTCGGCCCGGATGATCGGCACCGGGGCGGCGAACTGGACCTGGGCCGGCGGGCCCCAGACGGCGGCGGCCAGGCGCCCGCCCGGGACCAGGAACGACCGCAGCCGGGCCAGCGTCCCGGCGACGTCGGGGAGGAACTGGAGGCCCTGGCGGCTCAGCACGGCGTCGAAGCTGGCCTCGGGGAAGGCCAGCTCCTCGGCGCCGGCCTCGACGAACTCGAGGTTGGCGAGACCGGCGGCGGTCGGCCCGCTCGCGGCCGACGGCCAGCATCGGGCCCGAGAGGTCGGTGCAGACCACGTGGCCGTTCGGCCCGGCGGCCCGGGCGGCGGTCAGGCCGGGCTCGCCGTAGCCGGCGGCCACGTCGAGCACCGAGGACCCGGGGCCGATCCCGGCCAGCTCGACCAGCTTGCGGCTCACGGCCAGGCCGGCGCCGTCGGCCTCGAGCACGCCGGCCCAGGCCCGCCAGCCGGCGGCGGCGTCACCCCATTCCGCCCTGGCGGCTTCCCGGTACCGGACCGGGTCGAAGGTGCTGGTCGGTGCCATGGGCCCTCCCGATGGTCGGCCGCCGGCCCGGCGGCACCCGGAGCTCCGACCCTACGGCGGCGGGCGCCGGCCGGCATCGCCTGGATCAGCCATCCGGCCGCGCCGGCGGCCGTGGTGCGTCCTAGCCACCGGCGGCCAGCTGGCCGTCCTCGATGGCGCGGGAGACGGCCGCGGCCCGGGAGGAGACGCCCAGCTTGGCGAACACGTTCTGGATGTGCCGGGCCACCGTGTGCTCGCTCAGCCGCAGGGCGCCGGCGATCTCCCGGTTGCCCATGCCGGAGGCGACCAGCCGCAGCACCTCGACCTCGCGGCCGGTCAGCAGCCGCCGGGGCTGGCCGCCGTGGAGGACGGCGGTGGCCTGGCGGGCGTCGGCGGCGGCGCCGAGCCGCTGGAAGCCGGCCCGGGCGGCCTCGATCTCGACCCGGCCGCCCTCGGTGTCGCCCAGCATCCGCAGGGCGGCGCCGCCCAGCAGCCGCGCCTTCGCCTCCTCGTACGGCAGCCCCAGGTCGCGCCAGAGGCCCAAGGCGTGGCGCAGCCGCTCCCTGGCCCCGGCCGGGTCGCCCTCGGCCAGCCGGAGGGCGCCGGCGGCGGTGGCGGCGGTCGCCGACACGACCGGGCTGGGCAGCCGCTCCTCGACGGCGGCGAGCTGGCGGGCCGCCTCGCGGGCCGGGTCGAGCGCGCCGGCGGCGACCGACACCTCGACCTGGGCGGCCAGCAGGCGCGCGTGGGCGAACCGGTCGACCGGCGGCGGCGAGGCCAGGGCCGGGCGGAGCGCGGCCGCGGCCGCGGCCACCCGGCCCTGGGCCAGCCGCAGCAGGGCCAGCCCGGGCTGCGGGTCCCAGCCGAGCCGCTGGGCGGCCAGGTAGGCCTGCTCGGCGGCGGCCAGGTCGCCCCGGCGGCGCAGGACCTCGCCGACCCCGTAGGACGCCTCGGCCGCCCCGCCCGGCCTGTGGGGCAGCAGCTCGTCGTGGGCCAGCCGCAGCTCGGCCTCGGCCTCGTCCCACTCGCCCCGAAGGGCCAGCACCTCGCCGCGGTAGATCCGGCACAGGCCCTGGCTGTAGGGCGTGGTGGCGGGCAGCTCCCGGCACCAGCGCCTGGCCGCCTCGGTCCACTCGCCGGCCCGGCGCAGGTCGGCCAGGTCCCGGCAGGCAAGCACCACCGAGCAGTAGACCCAGCCGGTGTACAGGGGGGCGAGCTCGCCGGCCAGGACGAAGGTCATGGCCTCGTCCAGCAGGGCCAGGCCCTCCTCGACGCCGCCGGCGGCGACCAGGGCCCGCCCCTGGAGCTGCAGCGCGATCGCGGCCAGGTCGTTGTCGCCGTTGGCGCGGGCCGTCTCCAGTGGCCGCGGCGGCATGGCCGGCGGCCTGCTCCAGCGGTCCCTGGTGCAGGTGCAGCTCGGCCTGGGCGCACTCCAGCCAGCCGCGCTCGACGCAGCCCGGGTCCCGCTCCACCTGCCGGAAGCCGCGGCGCAGCCAGCCGACCGCGACCGCGTGCTCGCCCCGGTAGAAGTGGTCGTGGAACAGGCGGGCGGCGGTCCTGGCCGCGCCCCGGTCGTCGGTGGCCCGCCGGTAGGCGGCGTGGGCGCGGTGGCGGGCGGCGATCGACTCGCCGGTGCGGCACAGCCACCAGGCCGCCTCGGCCAGGGCCTCCAGCTCCGCGGCGTCAAGGCCGGCCGGGTCGCGGGCGGCGAGCGCCTGGTACAGCTCCAGCCAGGGCCCGTTGCGCACGGTGTCCCGTGCCGGCTCCGTGCCCGGGCTGCGCTCCACGACCGACCTCCCGGATGGATCCTACGCCCGGGCTGTGGACGGCGTGTCCGGTCGCGTAGGCTTCGGGGACACGGTCGCCGGGGCCTGGTGACCGCCGCCGAGCAAGGAGGCCTTGCCCCATGAGCCAGATCGACGCCTCGGACTTCTCGTCGCTGAAGCATGCCGTCGAGCAGCGGTCGAACGAGGAGCTGGTCGGCGCCATCCAGGAGCAGGACGGCGGCGTCGACGGCGTCCTCGACAAGGTCTTCGCCGGCATGGCGGAGTCGTTCAGCCCGGCCAAGGCGGCCGGCCAGCAGGCGGTCGTCCAGTACGAGATCAGCGCCCCCGACGGCAGCCACGAGTACGCCATGCGCATCGCCGACGGGCGCTGCGCGATCGAGCAGGGCCGGGCCGAGAGCCCCCGGGTCACCATCCGCATCGCCCTGGCCGACTTCCTGCGCCTGATCACCGGCGACGCCAACGGCATGCAGCTGTTCATGACCGGCAAGCTCAAGGTCTCCGGCGACCTGTTCTTCGCCCAGACCTACCAGTCCTGGTTCGACCGCCCCCAGGCGTGACCGGCAACAAGGGCAAGGGGTCGGCCTTCGGCCGACGATCAATCGACTCCGACCGGCGTCGCCGGTCGGCTAGGGCTCGGGGACGGGGACGCCGGCGACCAGCAGCCGGTCGCGGCGCCGCAAGGTGAAGCCGAGCTTGGCGGCCACCCGCAGGCTGGCGGTGTTGCCGGGCGAGGTCGTCCAGCTCGGGACGTGGCCCCGGTCCCGCACGTCCTGGCAGACCGCGGCGGCGCAGGCGGTGCTCAGCCCCTGCCCGCGGGACCCCGGTTCGGTCGCCACCCCGACGTCCTCGTAGACCGTGCCCACGAAGAACGGGCAGGCGACGGCGACCAGCCGGCTCCCCTGGAACGCTCCCCAGGCGGTCCCGCCGGCCGCCAGGCCCTCGGGACCGCCCCAGGAGTTGGCGATCCAGTCCGTCTCCTCGCCCAGCCCGGCCAGCGACCCGGCGTCGCCGGGGCCGAGCCGGCGGACCCGGTGGCCGCCGCCGGGCGCCGGCGCCGGGCGGTGCGGCCCGTCGAGGGCCAGGATCACCCGCGGCCACTCGTGCAGCTCGCCCACGGCCGCCGCCAGCAGCGGCTCGAAGGAGGCCGGGGCCTCGACGAACCCGGCGACCTGGCCGCGGAGGCCCTCCGGGTCGAGCGCGCCGGGGTCGCCGGCCAGGGTGTAGTTGCCGCCGGTCTCGACGACCAGGGCCCGCGGGCCCGGCCAGCGGTCGGCCAGGCAGCTGCCGAAGCCGGTGGCGATCACGTGCTGGGCGATCAGCGGCCCGGGCCGCTCGGGCAGGAACCAGTGGCCGAGGGTGGCCAGCTGCTCGCGGGTGAGCGGGACCGGCGCCTGGCCGCCCACCTCAGCCCCACTCCAGCTCGACCACCACGGCCCGGTGGTCGGAGGCGGGGCCGCTGACGATCCGGCTGCCGCGAGCCTGCAGGGTGTGGTCGGCGCCGGCGGCCAGGACGTGGTCGAGCTGGACCAGCGGGGCCGACGAGCCCGGGGGCCGGTTGCGGAAGGTGCCGCCGTGGACCAGGGGCCGCCACCCGGGCAGCGACAGCAGCCGGACGGCCGGCCACCACAGGTTGAGGTCGCCCAGCAGCAGGCGGGGGCCGCCGCGTTCGTCCAGGTGGCGCTGGAGGGCGCGGAGCTGGCCGACGTTGGGGCCGGGGACGAAGCTCAGGTGGGTCCCGGCCACCGTCAGCCGCCGGCCGTCGGCGGCCAGCCCGGCGACCAGGGCGACGCGGGGCTCGTCGCGGCCGCTCTGGGGCAGCAGGACGGTCTCGACCTGGTCGAGCGGCAGCCGCGACAGCAGCGCGATCCCGTAGGCGGTGCCGCCGGGGTCGGCGTCCCCCGGCGCCGGCGCCCGCCAGCCCGCCAGGGGCTGCCCGGGGTGCCGAGCAGGGCCGGGGCGTAGCGCCACTCCATCCCCAGCGCCTCGCCGAGCTGGCGGGCCTGGTCGGCCCGGTGGCTGCGGTCCTGGTCGCGGTCGACCTCCTGCACGGCGACCAGGTCGGCGTCCAGGCGCCGCAGGGTGGCCAGGACCAGGTCGAGGTCGACCCGGGTCCCGTCCCAGGTCCGGCCGCCGAAGATGTTCCAGGTGGCGACCGTCAGCCGCCGGGTCACGAAGCCCCTCCCCTGGGGGCTCGGCTGAGCCCCCGGACCCCCTCGCGGAGCCACGTCCCAGTCGGTGGAGGGCCGGGGCGCCGCCGGGACCGCGGGCTCGGTCACGCTGACCCGGTCGCCGACCCGGACGCGGCCGCCGGCCACCACCCGGGCGTTGACCCCGAACAGGGCCCCGCGCCGCCGGTGCAGCCAGCGCAGCAGCTCCGGCCAGCGGCTCAGGTCGTCGGGGTCGCGGGTCGGGATGACGCAGCGGGCGCAGGGGTGCAGCAGGGCCAGGGTGACCTCGCCGACCTGGAGGCGGCCGCCCTCCCAGCCCTCCTCGGCGAACGCGGGCGCGTCCAGCTCCAGGTGCAGGTTGGGCCGGAAGCGGCGCAGCTCCAGCGGCCGGCCGAGGGCCTCGGCGACGGCCAGGCGCGACGCCTCGGTGGTGACCAGGACCGACGCCTGGAGGTCCTGCTGGCCGCCCAGGTCGCGGTGGCGCCGGACGGCCATGCCGAGGTCGGCGGCCAGCGCCTCCTCCAGCCCGGGGTCGTCCCAGCCCCAGGCGGTGCCGTCCGGGGCCCGCAGGGTGGGCGGCGGCGGGTCGGCCGGGTCCAGCCGGTCGTCGGGCGCGTCCGGGTAGGCGGCCGACCAGGCCAGCATCCCCGGCGCCTGCCTGACCGTCAGCCAGCGGCCCTCGCGACCCTCGCGCCGGTCGAGCAGGGCGTGGGCGCGGTCGCCCCCCAGCCCCCGCCAGTCGAGCCGGGCCGCCCCCAGGGCCTCCCCGCCCAGCGACTTCACCGGCCACCGGGCCAGCCCGGCCAGCACCCCCTCGGCCACCGGCTAGGCTAGCCCCGACCCCGTCCGCCGGGGGACTCAGCCTGAGCCCCCCGTCCGAGAGCCGGTGGTCGTAGAGGGGCTCAAGGGACGGGTCGCCGGCGCCGCCCTCGGGGGTGACGGCCCGCTCGACCCGGAGCATGGCCTTGCGGCCGTCCAGCTCCAGCTGGCCGACGTGGTTCTCGAACCGGGGGCCCTCGACCACCCGCCAGAAGATCTCGTCCTGCGGCACCCCGGCCCGGCGGGCCAGCCACCTGGTCATGGCCTGGGCCGGGCGCCGGAACGCCCGCAGGTGGGCGGCCCGCTGGTCCAGCGGCAGCGGGTTGCGCAGCGGCGAGCAGACCGCCTGCCAGGCCGGGCTGTGGCCGTGGCCGGCGTGCTCGCCCCGGAAGGAGAACTCGGCCAGGTAGGCGTGGTGGACGTCGCCGGACAGGACCACCACCGACCCGGGCGCCCGGCCCCGGTGGCCGCCCGCCACGGCCTCGATCAGCGCCCCCAGCCGGTCGAAGGAGTCGCCGAAGGCGGCCCAGTGCTCCAGGTCGATGCCCTGGCGGATCTTCTCCCCCACCCAGGCCATGGGCCGGCCCCAGGCCCCGGCGGTCACGGCCTCGTTCCACTCCTCCAGGTCGTGGATGGCCGGGGCCAGGGCGAACGGCAGCGAGGTGGCCAGCAGCAGGTGGTCGAAGTCGCCGGCGGCCTGCTCCTCGATCCAGGCCCACTCGTCGTCGTCGACCATCTCGCGGCGGCCGTCCTCCAGCACCCGCCCGCAGCGCGAGTCGATCACCACCAGCCTGGTCCCGCCGAAGTCGCGCCGGTAGCTCCAGCGGGTGCCCTGGACCTCCCGGTCGGCCTGGAAGGCGAACTCGCGCAGCACCCGGGTGGCGTCGCCGGCCTCGCGCACCTTGGGCCAGACCGGGTCGTCGTCCAGGTCGTCCGGGGACAGGTTGCCGAGATGCTGGTACAGCCAGTAGGAGGCGAGCCCGCTGGTGATCCGCTCGTCCCACCACGGCTGGCGGCGCATGTGCTCCACCCAGGCGGCCGAGGTGTTCCAGTCGTCGCTGATGTCGTGGTCGTCGAAGATCATGGCTGTCGGCACGGTCGACAGCAGCCAGGCCAGCACCGGGTCGCCCCAGGCCTCCCAGTACAGCCGCGTGTACTCCTCGAAGTCGGCCACCTCCAGGTGGGGAGGACGCCTGACGTCGCGGCGCGAGCGGATGAAGGCCTGCACCTTCTCCGAGGTGTCGTCGGCGTAGATCTGGTCGCCGAGCAGCAGCAGGAGATCCGGCCAGGTGTCGGGGTCGGCGTCCCGCATCCGCAGCGCGAACGCGTACAGGGCGTCGGCGCCCTTGCCGCGCCTGCGGTTGGCGCTGGGGGGCAGCGTCCACGGCGGCTCGTGGGGGGCGGCGACCCGGCAGGACCCGAACGCGATCCGCAGCGGGTGGTCGCCGTGGGGGGTGCGGATGGTGCTCGGCGGGAACGCCCGGTCGTCGGGACCGGCCCGCGGCCACACCCGCCCGCCGTCGAGCTCGACGGTGTAGGTGTAGACGCGGTCCGGCTCCAGGCCGTCGATCTGCACCAGCGCGTAGTGGTGGTCCTGGAACGCGAAGGTCGGCGCGCGACCTCGCACGCCGCCCGGCGAGACCAGCACCTCGACCTGGGCGGCGGCGTCGGTCTCGACCCAGACGGTGGCCTGGGTCTCCCCGACATAGCGCAACAGCGGACCAAGGACGAGCTTCGGCATGCCCTGATGCTACGCCCGCGCCGAGGCGGACAAGAGCGCACCCGGGCGGGCCAGCATGCGCGCGGTGACCAGCCCCGCCGCGCCGCGGGCGGCCGCGTCGGGACCGAGGGCCGAGACCGCGATCCGGGGCGGTGCCGCCCTGGTCATGGGGATGCCCTCCAGCAGCGCCCGCTGGAACGACGCCCGCAGCCAGGGGGCGAGAGCGGCGTAGATCCCGCCCAGCACCACGGTGTCGGGGTCGACCAGCTTGACCAGCAGCGCCGTGGCCATGCCGAGTCCCCGCCCGGCCACCTCGAGGGCGTGCACGGCCAGACGGTCACCGGCGGCCAGGCGGCCGGCCAGGACGCTGACCGGGCCGTCGGCCTTGCCGGTGCTGGTCGAGACGGCGGGGTCGAGCCCGGCCCGGCGCAGGATCGCCTCCTGGCCGGCGAACAGCTCCAGGCAGCCGCGGCCGCCGCAGGCGCAGGCGGCGCCGTCCGGCTCCAGGGTGGTGTGGCCGAGCTCGCCGGCGTGCCCGTGGGCGCCCCGGAACAGCTGGCCGCCGACGACGATGCCGGCCCCGACCCCGATCTCGCCGGAGATGCGGACGAAGTCGCCCAGGCCGGCCCCGTCCCCGAACCACAGCTCGCCCAGCGCGGCCACGTTGGCCTCGTTCTCGACCAGCACCGGGGTGAGCGCCGAGGGCACGCGGCCGTCGAGCAGCCCGCGCAGGGCGACGCGGCTCCAGTCGAGGTTGGGGGCGCGCACCACCGCGCCGGTCTCCCGCTCGACCAGCCCGGGCACGGCCACGCAGGTGGCCGAGATGGTCAGGCCCTGGGTCCCGGCCGCGGCCACCGCGGCCCCGGCCAGCCGGACCAGCAGCTCGACCACGGCCCCGGGGTCGCGGGCCCGGTTGTCGCCGACCTCGACGTACTGGACGCGGATGCGCCGGGCCAGGTCGACCACGCAGGCGGCCAGGTAGTCGACGTTGACCTCCAGCCCCAGCCCGGCCAGCCCGTCGCGGGCCAGGGTGAGGGCCGTGCCCGGCCGGCCCAGGTCCCCGCCGCGCTGGGCGCCCTGCTCGACCACCAGGCGGCCGGCGAGCAGCTCCTGGACGATGCTGGAGACCGACGACTTGGTCAGGCCGGTGCGGGCGGCCAGCTGGGCCCTGGTGACGGGCTCGTTCCGGGCCACGGCGTCCAGCACCAGGGCGCGGTTCCGGTCGCGCATCTCCCGGGGGCGCAGCGGCAGGTCACCCGATGCACCGGCCATGATCATCGCTCCCAGCGGACCTCGAGTTCGTTGCTCGAACGAAGTAAGTGTATCCCTCGCCCGCAGTCAAGCATTGCTGCGACGATACAATCGTTCGGATCGTGCACGAATGTAGCAACTAACCCTTGACGGGCCCGGGGGCGGGCTGGGACCATCTCGCTGCTGAACCGCGTTCACGCCAGGAGCCGGCCATGGATGAGCCCCGCCCCACCCGAGAGGACAAGTTCAGCTTCGGCCTGTGGACCGTGGGCTGGCCGGCCAGGGACCCCTTCGGCGACGCCACCCGGCCGCCGCTGGACCCGGTCGAGTCGGTCCACCGCCTGGCCGAGCTGGGCGCCTACGGCGTCACCTTCCACGACGACGACCTGATCCCCTTCGGCGCCGACGGCGACCAGCGGGAGCGGCACATCAAGCGGTTCCGGGAGGCGCTGGAGGAGACCGGCCTGGTGGTCCCCATGGCCACCACCAACACCTTCACCCACCCGGTGTTCCGCGACGGGGCGTTCACCGCCAACGACCGCGACGTGCGCCGCTACGCGGTCCGCAAGATCATGCGCAACCTCGACCTGGCGGCCGAGCTGGGCGCCCACACCTACGTGTTCTGGGGCGGCCGCGAGGGGGCCGAGACCGACGCCGCCAAGGACGTCCGGGTGGCCCTTGACCGCTACAAGGAGGGCCTCGACCTCCTCTGCCAGTACGTGCTCGACCGGGGCTACGGCCTCCGGTTCGCGATCGAGCCCAAGCCCAACGAGCCCCGCGGCGACATCCTGCTCCCCACCGTCGGCCACGCCCTGGCCTTCATCGGCGCGCTGGAGCACGCCGACATGGTCGGGCTCAACCCCGAGGTCGGGCACGAGCAGATGGCCGGGCTCAACTTCGTCCACGGCATCGCCCAGGCGCTGTGGCACGGCAAGCTGTTCCACATCGACCTCAACGGCCAGCACGGCGCCAAGTACGACCAGGACCTCGTGTTCGGCCACGGCGACGTCAAGAGCGCCTTCTTCCTGGTCGACCTGCTCGAGCACGGCGGCTACCAGGGCCCGCGGCACTTCGACTACAAGCCGCCGCGGACCGAGGACCCCGACGACGTGTGGGTGTCGGCCGCCGCCAACATGCGCACCTACCTGCTGCTCAAGCAGCGCGCGGCCGCCTTCCGGGCCGACCCGGAGGTGCAGGCGGCGATGGCCGCGGCCCGCGTGCCCGAGCTGGCCGTCCCGACCCTGGCCGAGGGCGAGACCTGGGAGGACCTGCGCGGCGACCGGTCGGCCTTCGAGGACTTCGACGTCGAGGCGGCCGGCCGGCGCGGGATGCACTACGCCGCCCTGGACCAGCTGGCCGTCGAGCACCTGCTGGGGGCCCGCTCTTGACCCTGGTCGCCGGGGTGGACTCCTCCACCCAGGCGTGCAAGGTCGTGGTCCGCGACGCGGCCAGCGGCGAGCTCCGGCGCGAGGGCCGGGCCCCCCACCCCGACGGGACCGAGGTCGACCCGGCCGCCTGGTGGGTGGCCCTCCAGGCCGCCGTCGAGGAGGCCGGCGGCCTCGAGGACGTCGAGGCGGTCGGGGTCGGCGCCCAGCAGCACGGCATGGTCTGCCTCGACGACGCCGGCCAGGTGGTCCGCCCGGCCCTGCTCTGGAACGACACCCGCTCGGCCGGGGCCGCCGCCGACCTGGTCGCCGAGGGCGGCGGGCCCCAGGCGTGGGCCGAGGCGGCCGGCTCGGTGCCGGTGGCCTCCTTCACCGTGACCAAGCTGCGCTGGCTGGCCGACCACGAGCCGGCGGCCGCCCGCCGGGTCGCCGCCGTCTGCCTGCCCCACGACTGGCTGACCTGGCGGCTGGCCGGCGCGGCCGGCCTGGAGTCGCTGGCCACCGACCGGGGCGACGCCAGCGGCACCGGCTACTGGTCGCCGGCCACCGGGACCTACCGGCCCGACCTGCTGCGGCTCGCCCTCGGGGCCGACGCCCTGGTCCCGGCCGTGCTCGACCCGGCCGCCAGCCCTGGCCGGACGACCCATGGCGCGGTGCTGGCCCCCGGGACCGGCGACAACATGGCGGCCGCCCTCGGCCTGGGCGCCCGGCCGGGCGACGTGGTCGTCTCGGTCGGCACCTCGGGCACCGTGTTCGCGGTCTCGGAGCGGCCGGCGGCCGACCCCTCGGGGGCGGTGGCCGGGTTCGCCGACGCCACCGGGCGGTTCCTGCCGCTGGTCTGCACCCTCAACGCCGCCCGGGTGCTGGACGCCGCCGCCGCCATGCTCGGCGTCGACCACCAGCGGCTCTCGGAGCTGGCCCTCGGCGCCCCGGCCGGCGCCGGCGGGCTCACCCTGGTCCCGTACCTGGAGGGCGAGCGCACCCCCAACCGGCCGCACGCCACCGGGGCGCTGCACGGGCTCCGGCTGGCCAACACCACCCCGGCCTGCCTGGCCCGGGCGGCGGTCGAGGGGCTGCTGTGCGGGCTCGCCGACGGCCTGGACGCGCTGGTCGCCGAGGGCGTCGAGGTGCGGCGGGTGCTGCTGATCGGCGGCGGGGCCCGCTCGGAGGCGCTGCGCCGGATCGCCCCGGCCGTGCTCGGCCACCCGGTGGTGGTCCCGCCCGCGGCCGAGTACGTGGCCGACGGCGCCGCCCGCCAGGCCGCCTGGGTCCTGACTGGCGGGGACGAGCCGCCTCGCTGGGAGCAGGCCGGCACCAGCACCCACGAGGCGGACCCGACCCCGGAGGTCCGCGAACGCTACGCCGCCTGCCGCGAGCTCACCACCGACCAGGCAGAGCGAGACAAGGACGCAGCCAGTCTGGATACTATTGCCCCCGACCGGTGACCGACCCGGTCGAGGGGATGGCGTGGACGTGACCGAACGGTGGCGGGCACCTCCGCGCCCTCCAATGGTGGGAGCTTCGATCGAAAGGACAGTTCATGCGTAGACGGTTCCTGAGCGCGCTTGCCGCGGTGGCGGCGCTCACCCTCATCCTGGCCGCCTGTGGCGGCGACGACGAAGGCGGCGGCACCGCCACCGGCGGCACCGACAAGCCGGCCAAGGTCGGCGTCATCCTGCCCGACACCAAGTCCTCGGCCCGCTGGGAGAACAACGACAAGCCGCTCCTCGAGGCGGCCTTCAAGGCCGCCGGGGTCGAGTACGACATCCAGAACGCCCAGGGCGACAAGACCCAGTTCCAGACCATCGCCGACCAGATGATCACCGGCGGCGCCAACGTGCTGATGATCGTCAACCTGGACTCCGGCACCGGCAAGGCCGTGCTCGACAAGGCCAAGTCGCAGGGCGTGGCCACCATCGACTACGACCGCCTCACCCTCAACGGCGGCGCCCAGTACTACGTGTCGTTCGACAACGTGGCCGTGGGCACCCTGCAGGGCGAGGGCCTGGCCAAGTGCCTGGAGGGCAAGGGCAAGAGCAACGCCAACATCGTCTACCTGAACGGCTCGCCCACCGACAACAACGCCACCCTGTTCAAGGAGGGCTACGACGGCGTGCTGTCCAAGATGAGCCAGTACAAGAAGGTCGACGACCAGTCGGTGCCCGACTGGGACAACCAGCAGGCCGGCACCATCTTCGAGCAGATGTACACCAAGGCCGACGGCAAGATCGACGGCGTCCTGGCCGCCAACGACGGCCTCGGCAACGCCGTCATCGCCATCCTCAAGAAGAACAACGCCAACGGCGAGGTCCCGGTCACCGGCCAGGACGCCACCGTCCAGGGCCTGCAGAACATCCTCGCCGGCGACCAGTGCATGACCGTCTACAAGGCGATCAAGAAGGAGGCCGACGCGGCCGCCGCGCTGGCCGTCGGGCTGGCCAAGGGCGAGCAGCAGATCGGCTCCTGACACCGTCAAGGACCCCGAGAGCGGCGCCGACGTCCCCTCGGTCCTGCTGGAGCCGCAGGCCATCACCATCGACAACGTCAACGACGTCGTGGCCGACGGCTACGTGACCAAGGAAGAGCTGTGCACCGGCGAGTTCGCGGCCAAGTGCACCGAGGCCGGCGTCGAGTAGCGAGTACCCGTCGTCCCGGGCGCCCGGCCACGGCTGGGCGCCCGGGACGGTCCCGACCAGCGAGGAGTCGCGCGTGACCGCGAACGCGACCGAGAACGGAGCCCCGATCCTCCAGCTCCGGGGCATCAACAAGAGCTTCGGGCCGGTGCACGTCCTCAAGCAGGTGAACTTCGCCGCCTACCCCGGCCAGGTCACGGCGCTGGTCGGCGACAACGGCGCCGGCAAGTCGACCCTGATCAAGTGCATCGGCGGGATCCACCCGATCGACTCGGGCGAGTTCCTGTTCGAGGGCAAGCAGGTCACCGTCCACGGCCCGCGGGACGCCTCGGCCCTCGGGATCGAGATCGTCTACCAGGACCTCGCCCTGTGCGACAACCTCGACGTGGTCCAGAACATGTTCCTGGGCCGCGAGCAGACCACCAGCATCGTGCTCGACGAGGCCAGCATGGAGGAGCGGGCCGGCAAGACGCTCAAGTCGCTGTCGGTGCGGACCCTGCGGTCGACCCGGCAGCTGGTGGCCAGCCTGTCCGGCGGCCAGCGCCAGACGGTCGCCATCGCCAAGGCGGTGCTCTGGAACAGCAAGGTCGTGATCCTCGACGAGCCGACGGCGGCCCTCGGCGTGGCCCAGACCGAGCAGGTGCTCGCCCTGGTCCGGCGGCTGGCCGACCAGGGCCTGGCCGTGGTGCTGATCTCCCACAACCTGGTCGACGTGTTCCAGGTCGCGGACCGCATCGCCGCCCTGTACCTCGGCCAGCTGGCCGCCGAGGTCAAGGCCAAGGACGTCCGCCAGCCCCAGGTGGTGGAGCTGATCACCACCGGCCGGACCGAGGGCGTCGAGTCCGAGCTGCCAACCAGCGTCGACGAGGGGGTGACGGCATGAGCGCCCCCACCGTCGACGTCCCCGACAGCCCCGCCGACCTGACCCGCTCGCCGTCGCTTGGCGAGTACTTCCGCGGCTACATCGACCGGGTGCGCGGGGGCGACATCGGCTCCCTGCCGGCCGTGTTCGGGCTGGTCGCCCTGGTGATCGTCTTCTCGATCCTGCGGCCGGTGTTCTTCTCCGCCGGCAACTTCGCCAACCTGCTCACCCAGGGCGCCCCCATCACCGTGATCGCCATGGGGCTGGTGTTCGTCCTGCTGCTGGGCGAGATCGACCTGTCGGCCGGGTTCACCAGCGGCGTCTGCGCGGCCGTGCTGGCCACCGTGCTCACCGACTACGGCTGGTCGTGGCCGCTCGGGGTCGCCGCCGCCCTGCTGGTCGGCCTGCTCATCGGGACGACCATGGGCACGCTGGTGGCGCGGGTCGGGATCCCGTCGTTCGTGGTCACCCTGGCGGCGTTCCTGGCCTTCCAGGGCACGGTGCTGCTGATCATCGGCGAGGGCGGCAACGTCGCCATCCGCGACTCGACGATCCTGGCCATCGAGAACAGCAACCTGCCGCCGACTGTGGGGCTGGGTCCTGTGGGCGGTGTCGATCGGCGCCTTCGCCGCGATCGCGCTGCTGCGGGCCCAGCGCCGCCGGGCCAAGGGGCTGAGCGCCGAGCCCATGGCCGTCCTGGCCGCCAAGGTGGGCGGGCTGGCCGTGCTCACCGGCATCGCGGTCTACGTGCTCAACCTGGAGCGCAGCCGCAACGCCCTGGTGATCTCCCTCAAGGGCATCCCCTGGGTGGTGCCGATCATCCTGGTCCTGCTGGTGGTCCTCAGCTTCGTGCTCGGGCGCACCGCCTACGGCCGCCACGTCTACGCGACCGGCGGCAACACCGAGGCGGCCCGGCGGGCCGGCATCAAGGTGGCCAGCATCCGGACCTCGGTGTTCATGGTCTGCTCGACCATGGCCGCCATCGGCGGGATCATCGCCGCCTCGCGGGCCAACTCCGTCGACCCCAACGCCGGCGGCAGCAACACCCTGCTGTACGCCGTCGGGGCGGCGGTGATCGGCGGCACCAGCCTGTTCGGGGGCAAGGGCAAGGTGCGCGACGCCATCATCGGCGGCGCCGTCATCGCCGTGATCGACAACGGCATGGGCCTGCTCGGCTACAGCGCCGGGATCAAGTTCATCGTCACCGGCCTGGTGCTGCTGATCGCGGCCAGCGTCGACGCGCTGTCGCGCAAGCGGGCGCACGCCACCGGCCGCGCCTAGCGAGAACGGGAGCTGGCGGCCCGTTCCGGTTGCCCCGGCACCGGGCGGGCCGCCACACTCTGGACATGGCGACCACCATCGTGTTCCTGGTCAGGCACGCGAAAGCGGCCGACCGGTTCGAATGGACCGGCGGCGACCGCGACCGGCCCCTGATCGACAAGGGCCGCAAGCAGGCCGACCGGCTGGCCGGCGCCCTCCGCCGCGAGCAGCCGGTGCTGGTCGCGGCCAGCCCGTGGCTGCGCTGCCGCCAGACCGCCGCCCCGCTGGCCACCGCCATGGGGCTCCAGGTCGAGCTGGACGACCGGCTCGGCTACGACGCCCCCGACCTGGCCGACTGGGTCCGGTCGGCCGTCCGCGACCATCCCGGGCAGGCGGTGGTCGCGGTCGGCCACGGCGACCTGATCCCCATGTACCTGTTCCAGACCGGCCTGGTCGACGGCTTCCCCGCCTTCCGCACCGGCTCGCTGTTCCGGCTCGAGGCCAGCCGCGGCCGGGTGGGCAAGGTCGAGCTGGTGGACCGCAAGGAGCTCAAGCGCCAGCTCGAGGACTCCTCCTGAGGACTGCCGAGGCGGCCGGCGTGGGCGTCCCGTACGATGAGCGGCCGATGCAGACCAGGGCAAGCACCCCGACCGACCGCGCCGTGCCCGGCGACGGCCTGACCCTCCACGCCCGCGACTGGGGCGGGAGCGGGCAGCCGGTGGTGCTGCTGCACGGGCTCGCGTCCAACGCCCGGATCTGGGACGGGGTCGCGTCCCGCCTGGCCGGCGCCGGCCTGCGGGTGGTCGCCCTCGACCAGCGCGGCCACGGCTCCTCCGACCAGCCCTCCTCGGGCTACGACTTCGCCACCGTCGTCCGCGACCTGGACGCGGCCCTTGCCGCCCTCGGGCTGGAGCGGCCGGTGCTGGTCGGCCACTCCTGGGGGGCGAACGTGGCCCTCCAGTTCGCCGCCCGCCGGCCCGGCGCGGCCGCCGGCCTCGCCCTGGTCGACGGCGCCCTGGTCGGCGTGGCCGCCTGGGCCGGGGCGACCCGCGAGGAGGCCCGCCGCCGGCTCGCCCCGCCCCGGTTCGCGGTGCCGCTGGAAGACTGGCTGGCCAGGGCCGGCCGTTTCGACGCCGGCGGGTCGGGCGGCCAGACCTGGGTCCGGGACTACCTGCGCGCCGGGGTCGAGGTCGACGACCAGGGCGTTGCCCGCTCCCGCTTCCACTTCGACAACCACATGCAGGTGGTCGACGCCCTCTGGGACCAGCGGCCGGAGGCGCTGTTCCCGCTGGTCGACCGCCCGGTGCTGCTGTGTGTGGCCGGCGACCCGGACGACGGCGAGCTCGCCGGCGTCAAGCGGGACGCGGCCGCCCGCGCCGTCGACCTGTTCCCATCCGCCACCCTGACCTGGTTCGAGGACACGATGCACGACATCCCCTTGCAGCGGCCGGCCGAGCTGGCCGCGGAACTGGCCCGCTTCACCAACGCCGCCAGGGAGGTGCCCGGCCGTGGGTGACCTGCTCAGCCTCGGCGTCATGGGCATCCGCGGGTCATTTTCAGAAGAGGCGGCGATCGAGTACGCCCGCGACAACAACCTCGGCGAGGTCGAGATCGTCGAGCTGCTCAACACCGAGAAGGTGCTGCGGGCGGTGGAGGCCGGCGAGGTCGACATCGGCATCTTCGCCCTGGAGAACTCCAACGGCGGGGTCGTCTACGAGAGCGTGTACGCCATGGCCGCCCACCGGTTCCGGGTGGTGGACCTGTTCGAGATCGACGTCAACCACACCCTGCTGGTCCATCCCAGCCTGCCCGGTCGCGAGGGCATCGAGCGGATCGCCTCCCACCAGCAGGCCATCCGCCAGTGCCGCATGTGGCTCCGCCACCACTTCCCCACCACCCTGGTCACCGAGGAGCCCGACACCGCCGAGGCGGCCCGCATGCTGGCCACCGGCGAGCTGCCCACGTCCACGGCGGTGATCGCCGCCGAACGCTGCGCCGAGCTGTTCGGCCTGCGGGTCCTGGAGCGGCGCATCCAGGACCTCAAGTTCAACTTCACCACCTTCGTGGCGGCCGGCCCCTCCAAGGGATGAACGCGGAGGGGCATAGGTCCGGGCTGGATCCGGAGAGGCGGCGGCGGGTGTCGCTGGCCGTGCGCGCCGGCGAGGCGGTGACCGACCCGGCCGACGCCCCCGCCGCGGTCGAGCTGGCCCGCCTCGCCCAGCGCCGCCTGGAGGCCCGCACCCTGCCCAGCGCGCTGCGCATCAGCGCCGGGGTCGTGCTGGTCTGGCTGGTCCTGGTCGCCCTCCCGGCGACCATCAGCACCGGCGTCCACCTGGCCGCCCTCGCCGCCGGCCTCGGCGTCGGCCTGCTGCTGTTCGCCGCCATCCTCCTCCTCGGCCGCCGCCAGCTCCGCCTGGCCCGCCGGGCCGAGCAGCGCAACTCCCGCCTCCTGGACGGCGACCCCCCGTGACCTCCGGCCCGGCCTTGCTCCCCAGTGGCGGGTCTCAGGGCGACCGGCGCAGCTTCACCTCCCTCTGGACCCGGGTCGTGACCGGATCGTCGCCGGACCGCGGACGCCGGGGCCTACAGCTGCTGGAGCAGGGCGCGGGTCTCGGTGACGAAGTAGACGAGGGCGACCAGGGCCAGGAACACGCCGACGGCCAGGCGGAGTCGGCGCTCGGCGGTCCGGATGGTCAGCGAGGCACCGACCCGGGCGCCGGGGATCACCCCGATGGTGAGCAGCGTGGCCAGGCGCCAGTCGATGTCCCCGAGGAACGCATGGGTGATGGTCGCCGGCACGCCGAAGATGCCCACGCAGACCAGCGAGGTCGCGATGGCCGACTTGAGCGACAGCGACAGCAGCTCGGTGAACGCCGGCACCATGATCACCCCGCCCCCGATCCCCAGCAGCCCCGACAGCAGCCCCGCCACCACCCCGATCCCCGCCGCCCTCCACCGCATCCGGGCCACCGGCCCCCCACCGTCCGCCGGGTCGGCCCCAGCCCCCCGCCTCCCCCGCCCCACCCGGGGCGGGTCGGTCGGGGTCGGGGGGGTGACGGCGGTGCGCCAGGCGGTGAAGGCGAGGAGGACGGCGATGAGGAGCAGGAGGAGGTGACCCTCGCCGGGAACGGCGTGGGAGAGCAGGGAGCCGCCGACGACGGCGAGGAGGCCGGCGGCGGCGGCGGGGGTGACCAGCCGCCAGTCGACCAGGCCCTCGCGGCGGTAGCGGAGGGTGCCGGAGATGGCGCCGGGGAGGATCGAGGGGAGGGTGGTGCCGACCGCGACCAGGGGGTCGGCGCCAAGGGCGCGCAGGCCGGGGTTGCTGACGATCGCTCCGCCGATGCCGAACAGGGCGCTCAGCACGCCGGTGGCGAACCCGAGGAGCAGGGTGAGGGCGTCGCGCAGGAGCCCGGCCTCCATGGCCGGCTAGCCGGCCGGGGCGCGCAGGGCCGTCGCCACCTCCGGCTTGGCGAACTCCTCGAAGGCGTAGGCGGCCGCCCGCACCCCCCGGTAGTAGTTGGCCAGCAGCAGGCGCTCGTTGGGGGCGTGGATGCGGTCGGAGGGCAGCATGACCCCGAGGTAGACACAGGCCGCGCCCAGGGCGTCGGACAGGGCCCGTTCCGGGCCCGACCCGCCCTCGCGGACGAACAGCGGCTCCTTGCCGAACGCCCGGGCCACCGCCTTGGCGGCGGCCCGGTTGCCGGGGTGGTCGAGCGGGGTCAGCGCCGGCTTGACCCCGCCGAAGGAGCGGACCGAGACCTCGACGTGGTCGGGCACGCGGTCGCGCACCCAGCGCTCGAACAGCGGCTCCAGGCGGGCCGGTTCCTGGTCGGCGACCAGCCGGAACGACACCTTGGCGTGGGCCTCGGCCGGGATGATGGTCTTGGAGCCGACCCCGGTGAAGCCTCCCCAGATGCCGTTGACGTCGGCCGTGGGCCGGCCCGACATCCGCTCCAGGGGCGAGAACCCCTCCTCTCCGGGCAGGTCGCCGACCCCGGTGACCGCCTTGAGCTGCTCGGGGTCGAAGGGCAGGGCGGCGAAGTTCGCCCGCTCCTCGTCGGTCAGGTCGACGACGTCGTCGTACCAGCCCGGGATCGCGATGCGGCCGGCCGGGTCCTTGAGCCCGGCCAGCAGGGCGACCAGCTCGGCGATGGCGTTGGGGACCGCGCCTCCGAACGAGCCCGAGTGCAGGTCGGCCGGGGCGGTGCGCAGGTCGACCTGGAAGTAGATGAGCCCGCGCATGGCCGTGACCAGCGACGGCACGTCCTCGGCGACCATCCCGGTGTCGGAGACGAGGATCAGGTCGCAGGCCAGCCGGTCGCCGTGCTCCCCGAGGAAGTCGTCGATGGTGGGCGACCCCGACTCCTCCTCCCCTTCCACGAAGAACTTGAGGTTCACCGGCAGGCGGCCGTCGGCGGCCAGCAGGTGGCGGATGGCCGCGACCTGGAAGTGGATCTGGCCCTTGTCGTCGGAGGCGCCGCGGGCGTGCAGGCAGCCGTCGCGCACGGTCGGCTCGAACGGCGGGGTCGTCCACTCCTCCAGCGGGTCGGCCGGCTGCACGTCGTGGTGGCCGTACACGGTGATCGTCGGCGCCTCGGCCCCCGCCCCCAGCCACTCGCCGTACACGGCGGGCTGGCCACCGTCGGTGGCCAGCACCTCGGTGTCGAGCCCGGCCGCCTCCATCAGCCCGGCCAGGTGCTCGGCCGAGCGGCGCACGTCGGGCGCGTGCTCGGGGTCGCTGGAGATCGAGGGGATGGCGCACCACTCGGCCAGCTCGGCGACGAGCGCGTCCGCCTCGGCCTGCACAAAGGCGTCGATGTCGGCCATGGAGATCTCCTGGGGAGCGCGCTGAAGTGGACCAAACGGCGACAGGAGGCTACCAGAGGCCCCGAGCCTTGGGGCGGGCCGAGGTCGCGCCGGGCGGGCTGTGGTCGGGTCGCTGCCGGTCCGTCTGGTTGGTCCTATCCTGCTGGGATGGTGTCAACGGTGCGGATCGGCATGGTCGGCGCGGGGGCGGTCGCGGCCCGCCACGTGCGGAACCTGCTGGCCATGGACGGGGTCGAGCTGGCCGCGGTCGCCGACCCGGCCCTGGAGCGGGCCAAGGAGCTGGCCGCCGAGGCCGGAGCGGCCGCCTACCCCAACCACATGGAGCTGCTGGCCGCCGAGCGCCTGGACGCCGTCTACATCTGCGTCCCCCCGTTCGCCCACGGCGCCCCCGAGCTGGCCGTGATCGACGCCGGTCTGCCCATGTTCGTCGAGAAGCCGGTCGCGATCGACCAGGGGACGGCCGCGGAGATCGCCGCCCGGCTGGCCGGGCGCCCGCTGCTCACCTGCACCGGCTACCACTGGCGCTGGCTGGACATCTTCGACCGGGCGGCCGAGCTGCTGGCCGACCGGCCGGCCCGCCTCGTCCAGTGCTCCTGGCTCGACAAGGTCCCTCCGCCGCCCTGGTGGCTGCGCCGTGACGGCTCGGGCGGGCAGACGATCGAGCAGACCACCCATGTCCTCGACACCGCCCGGGGCCTGGCCGGCGAGGTGACCGAGGTCCACGCCTTCGGCGCCCGGGCAGCGGATCCAACGCCCGGGAGCCTCCAACGCCCGGGCAGCGTCGAACCCGCCCCCCTGACGTGGGCCCCCGAACCGGGAGGGTAGCCGACGGCGGGTCGGGGGCGCGCGGACAGCCCCAGTAGCCGGCGCCCGGCCCGTCGGGCCCCCGAGTACCCGGCGCCCCGCCGACCCCGGTACCCGGCGCGCGCGACCCGGTCCCGGCGCCCGGGTACCCGGAGCGCCGGCGGCCCCGGAGGCGGCGCTGCCCGCCGCCGACATCCATGACGTGTCAGTGGCCAGCCTGCGGTTCGCCTCGGGGGCGGTCGGCACGGTGGCCTCGACCTGCCTGCTTCCGCGGCTGCACCGGGCCGGGGTGCAGGTCGTCGCCGACGGGCTCTCCCTGGAGCTGTCCGAGACCGAGCTGGTGGTCGAGGCGGACGGGCGGCGGTCGGTCTGGGAGGCCGACGCCGACGCCCGGCCCCGGCCGGACCGTGACTTCGTGGCCGCGGTCCGCGGGGGGCCGGACCGGATCCGGGTGCCGTGGCCCGAGGCCTACCGCACGCACCTGCTGGCCTGCGCCATCACGCGCTCGGCCGAGGAGGGGCGGCCGCTGCCCGTCCCCGACCCCGGGGCCGGCGATGGCTGACCGCCGGCCGGTGCGGCTGCTGGTGATCGAGCGGCCCGGGATGGCCCGGCTGGTCGACGAGGAGGAGCCGGCCCCGACCGGCGGCCAGTTCCGGCTGGAGACCCTCTACACCGGGCTGTCGGCCGGGACCGAGCTGACCTTCTTCAAGGGCACCAACCCCTACCTGCACGCCGCCTGGGACGAGCGGCTGGGGGTGTTCCGGCGCGACCGGCCGGCCACCGGCTTCCCCGTCCGCGCCCCCGGGTACATGGAGGTCGGGCGGGTCAGCGAGACCGGCAGCGACGCCGTGGCCGTCGGCGACCTGGTCGCCATGGCCTACGGCCACAAGACCGGCCACACCGCCGACCCGGCCGCCGACCGGTTCGTTCCCCTCCCGCCCGACCTCGACCCGGTCCTCGGCATCTACGTCGCCCACATGGGACCGATCTGCGCCAACGGCCTGCTCCACGCCGCCGCCGACGCCGCCGGGCCGGGCGCGCTCCAGCTCGGCGACGGCGTCACGGGGCCGCCACGTGCTGGTCACCGGGGCCGGCGTTGTCGGCCTGCTGGTCGCCCTCCTGGCCCGCCACCACGGCGCCGCCGAGGTGGTGGTCGCCGACGCCACCCCGGCCCGGCTGGACGCGGCCAGGGCCCTCGGCCTGGACGCGGTCGACGACGCCGACGGGACCGCCTGGCGGACGGTCAAGGAGCGCTGGCGCCGCGACCCGACCGACTGCGGCGCCGACGTCGTGTTCCAGTGCCGTGGCCGGACCGCCGCCCTGGCC
This sequence comes from uncultured Actinomycetota bacterium, assembly GCA_963733175.1. Classification (GTDB taxonomy): domain Bacteria; phylum Actinomycetota; class CALGFH01; order CALGFH01; family CALGFH01; genus CALGFH01. The sequence goes on along the minus strand of CAVTCL010000035.1, from coordinate 28,460 downwards.
GGCGCCCTGCGCGGCCTCCGGCCCCAGGGCACCGTGGTCGACCTCGCCTTCTACCAGGGCGGGGCGCCCGACCTGGCCCTCGGCGAGGAGTTCCACCACAACGGGCTGACCATCCGCTGCGCCCAGATCGGCCGGGTGCCCCGGGGCATGGCCCACCTGTGGGACCGGCGCCGCCTGGCCGCCGAGACGGTCGAACTGCTGCGTGCATGTGGCCCGGCGATGCGCGAGCATCTGGTCACCGACCTGGTCCCGCTCGGTGACGCGCCGGCCCTGCTGGCCGACCTGGCCGCCCGCCGTCGCCACGTCCTCCAGGCGGTGTTCGCCTGCCCGGCGGCGACGGCCTAGCGGAGACGGGAGAAGGGGACCGGAGATGGAGAGCGCCAGCGACTGGGTCGTCGTCGGCATCGACAACGGCGGGACCAGCAACAACGCCACCGTCCTCGACGCGTCGGGGCGCTTCCTGGTCGACCGGCTGGTCGAGCTGCCCAGCCTGGTCACCGAGGGCCCCGAGGTGGCCATCGACGCCATGGCCCGGGCGCTGGACAACGTGCTCGACCTCACCGGCGTCCCGCTGACCGCGGTCCGGGGGGTCGGGCTGGACACGCCCGGCCCGGCCTCGGCCGACGGGGTCATCTCCTCCAAGGGCGCCACCAACTTCGCCCAGCCCGCCTGGCGCGGCTTCGACGTCCGGGGCGCCCTGGAGGCCCGGCTGGGGCTGCCGGTGGTCTACAACAACGACGCCAACGCCGCCGCCCTGTACGCCCACCATGTCCGCTTCCGGGACAAGGCGGCCGGCCACTCGTCGGTGTCGGCCATCATCGGCACCGGGCTGGGCGGCGGGGTGATCGAGGCCGGGCGGGTCGTGCGCGGGGCCGCCGGCATGGCCGGGGAGCTCGGCCACGTCCAGATCCCCCTGCACGGCCTGCTGGCCGAGGGCCAGCCGCTGCCGGTGTGCAACTGCGGCTTCGTCGGCGACGCCGAGAGCATCGCGTCGCTGACCGGGATCGAGCGCAACCTCCTCCCCTACTGGCTGACCAGGTTCGAGAACCACGAGCTGAGCCACGTCGCCGACCCCAAGCAGGCGGCCAAGCTGGTCCGGAGCTACGGCGAGCGGGGGGACCCGCTGGCCATGGCGATCTTCGAGCAGCAGGCCATGGCCATCGGCCGCCTGTTCACCATCGCCGCCAACTACAGCGACCCCGACACCTACTTCCTCGGCGGCGGCGTGGTCGAGACCACCCCCAAGTTCCGCCAGTGGTTCCTGGGCAAGGTGCGCGAGCACACCGCCCTGCGCGAGGAGCAGGCCCGGGTGGCCACCCTGGCCCTGGTCCCCGACCTGGACATGGCCGGCGCCCGCGGGGCCGCGATCGCCGCCCTGGAGGCGTTTCAGGCGCCGGTCCGGGCCAGGACCTCCCTGTAGAGGCGCAGGTAGCCCTCGGCCATGGCCCCGGCCGAGAACCGCTCGGAGACCGAGCGCCGGCACGCCGCCGGGTCGATCTCGCCGGCGCGCAGCATGAGCTGGGCGAACTGGGACTCGTCGTCGGCCAGGAAGCCGTTGCGGCCGTGCTCGATGATCTCGGGCAGGGCGCCCCGGCGGGTCGCGATCACCGGGGTGCCGCAGGCCAGCGCCTCGAGCGCGGCCGTCGCCCCGGGCTCCTCCCAGGAGATCGGCATCAGCACCGCCCTGGCCCGGCCGACCAGCTCGTCCTTGCCGGCCCCGCCGACCGTGCCCACCCAGCGGATCCGCTCCCCGTCCTCGAACGGCCGCACGGCGTCCAGGTAGTGGCGGACGTCGCCGTAGCCGTGCAGCGGGCTGGCCGGGTCCTCCAGGGCACAGAACAGCTCCCGCGGGGTGGGGACGCCGGCGACCGGGCCGGCCATGACCAGCGGCATCCCCAGCTCCTTGCAGATCCGGGCGGCCACGTCCTGGCCCTTGAACGGGGTGACGCGGCCGAGCACCAGGAAGTCCTCGCCCTTGTCGGCCTGGAACCGGTGGGCGGCCAGGTCGACGCCCAGGTGGACCGCGCCAAGGCTCTGGCGTCGCAGGTTGGCCGGGGCGGTGCGGAGCTGGGCGTTGGAGACGCCGTTGAAGAACACGCGGCCCTTGCCGTCGAAGCTGCCGTAGAACTCGGGGTGCTTGCGCAGGTCCCAGTGGAGGGTCTGGAGCACCGGGGGTGCCTCGCGGTCGAGGGCTCCGAGCACGCTCGGCCCCACCACCTCCAGGTGGTCGTGGACAAGGTCGATGTCGGGCCGCTCGCGCAGGGTCTCCAGCACGGTGGCCATGTGGGCATGGGTGATGCCCATGACCTGGGCGTACGGGCCGGCCAGGCGCCCGAACTGGCCGTCGGGGAAGGCGCAGCGGAGGTCGTCGACCTCCACCGCGCTCTCCTCGACGGTGCACAGGACCACCTCGACCCCCCGGGCACGCAGCTCCGGGATCAGGGTGGCGAGCACGTTCTCGATGCCCCCGTAGTCCGGCGGCGGCACCGCCAGCCAGGGACCGGCGTTGATCAACACGGTCAGGGTCATCCAGATCCCGCAAACTCGGTTGTTCCGGACCCGCCTCATGTTGCCACCAGGCACGACCGCCAAACACGCGGGTGCGGCGGCCTCCTAGGCGCGGGGGAACCTGAGCACGCGGTCGTCGTCGGCGGCGGGGTCGCCGCGGCCGTCGCGGTTGCTGGTCAGGACCCAGAGGGCGCCGTCGGCGGCCACGGCGGCGTGGCGCAGCCGGCCGTAGGACCCGGCCAGCACGGCCGCCGGGGTGCCGGTGCCGCCGGCGCCGTCCAGGGGCACCGTCCACAGCCGCTCGCCCCGCAGGGCGGCCACGTACAGGGTGTCGCCGGCGATGGCGGCCCCGCTGGGCGACGCCTGCGAGGTGGGCCAGGTGACCAGCGGGTCGCGGAACCGCTCCCCGCCGCCGGTCCCCTCGACCTCCGGCCAGCCGTAGTTGCCGCCCTTCTCGATCCGGTTGATCTCGTCGACCCGGTTCTGGCCGAACTCGGTGGCGAACATCCGCCCCTGGCCGTCCCAGGCCAGCCCCTGCACGTTGCGGTGCCCGAGGGTCCACACCGGCGACCCCGGGTCGGGGTTGTCGGCCGGGATCCCCCCGTCGGGCCGCAGCCGGAGGATCTTGCCGCCGAGGCTGCCCGGGTCCTGGGCGTTGCCCCGCTCGGCGGCGTCGCCGGTGCCGGCGTACAGCATCCCGTCGGGCCCGAACGCGATCCGCCCCCCGTTGTGGATCCCGGCCTTGGGGATCCCCTCCAGCAGCACCTCGACCTGCCCGCCGCCGAGCCGGAAGCGCACGATCCGGTTGTCGCCCTGGGCGCTGAAGTAGGCGTAGACGAGCTGGTCGCTGGCGAACTCGGGCGACACGGCCAGCCCCAGCAGCCCGCCCTCGCCCCCGGCGTCCACCCCGGGCACGGTCCCGACAACCCGCGGCTCGGCCCCCGGTCCGACCTGGAGGATCCGCCCGCTGTCGCGCTCCGACACCAGCGCGTCCCCGTCGGGCAGGAACGCCAGCCCCCACGGCGCCTCCAGCCCGCCGGCCACCACCTCGGGCTCCCCGAAGCCGGCCCCGATCCCGGGGTCGCCACCGGGGTCGTCCTCCCCCACCCCGGGCACCACCCCGCACCCGGCCAGCAGCAGCCCGGCCAGGCAGGCCAGGACGAACCGGCGTCGGGATCGGGTCGGGCGGATGGATGCCATGGTCCGGCCATGCTGCCCGGCCTCCGCTCAAGGCGGCATAAGGGTCAGGCGACCAGGCCCTGATTGCGGAGGGCGACCTGGAGGTCGTGGTGGGCGGGACGGCGACATGCGGGCACCCTTGATCGGTCGGCCCCTGCCGGGCGTGGCTTGAGCGGCCCGGATGGTTCACCGCCGCGCTCGCGTGCAAGGATCAGGAGGTATCCAGCACCCGGAGCTGTCAACACCAGGAGGGCACGCGATGGCCGGCTCGATGACCGAGATCCCCGTCAACGGCGACGCGGTCCCCGCCTACATCTCCCTGCCCCCCTCCGGAAGCGGGCCGGCCGTGGTGGTCATCCAGGAGTGGTGGGGCCTGGTCCCCCACATCCGCGACGTCGCCGACCGGCTGGCCGCCCAGGGGTTCGTGGCCGTCGCCCCCGACCTGTACCGGGGCAAGGAGACCACCGAGCCCGACGAGGCCGGCAAGCTGATGATGGAGCTGCAGCTCGACCAGGCGGCCAAGGACATGGCGGCCACGGTCGACACCCTGCTGGCCATGCCGGAGACCACCGGCGAGGGGGTCGGCGTCGTCGGCTTCTGCGTCGGGGGCGGGCTGGCCCTGTTCCTGGCCTCGCGCAAGCCCGAGGTCAAGGCCGTGGTCTGCTACTACGGCTTCCCCCGGCGAGGGCATGAACTGGGACCTGTCGGCGGTCAAGGGGGCCGTGCTCGGGCACTTCGCCGAGCAGGACGACTTCGCCCCCCCGGAGCTGGTCGAGCGCATGGAGGGCGAGCTGCGCGCCGCCGGCGTCGACGTCACCTTCCACCACTACCCCGGCACCACCCACGCCTTCTTCAACGACAGCCGGCCCGAGGTCCACGACGCCGAGGCGGCCGAGACGTCCTGGCGGCGGACGCTCGAGTTCCTCCGCCGCCATCTCGGCCAGACGTCCTGAGCGGGTCGATGGTCGGGTATGCTGACCGGCGAAGGGGAGTAGTCCAGCGGGGCCGGGTGCCCCGACGAGCACGCCGTCAGGACGGTGGGCGCCAGCGCCCACCCGGCGCCTCACCCGGGTCGCGGGCGGACGAGACCTTCGAGCCGTCTGGTGTCCCCCCAAGGGCCCGACCGAGCCGGAGGACTTCTTGGCGACTGACTCCTCCCAGACCGAGATCCGCCCCAAGAGCGGACCGGTCCCGCTGGTGCTGGCGCTGCTCGCCTGCCTCCCCGGCACCTACCTCGGCCTGGCCGAGCTGTTCCATCTCGGGCACCCCGAGCTGGCCCCGCCGCTGCTCGCCCTGACCTACGGGGTGGCGGTGATCGGGGCGGCGTTCGTGCTCGCCTGGGCGGCCGAGGCGGCCCAGCTCGACGTGTCGGCCAGCCTGGCCATCGGCGTCCTGGCCCTGATCGCGGTCCTGCCCGAGTACGCGGTCGGCTTCGTGTTCGCCTGGAAGGGCGGCAACGACGTCGAGCAGTACGGCTCCAGCTGCAAGGCGCCCGATGACGAAGGCGCCTCCAACTGCGACCTGGTCCTGGCCAACATGACCGGGGCGAACCGGCTGCTGATCGGCATCGGCTGGTCGATGATCGTGTTCATCGCCTACTGGCAGTGGCGGCGGCGCGGCGAGCGCCACGAGGGCGTCACCATGGAGCGCTCCAAGGCGGTGGAGCTGGCCTACCTCTCGCTGGCCTGCGCCTACTGCCTGACCCTGCCCCTCAAGAGCTCCGTGACCCTGATCGACACGGTCATCCTGGTCAGCATCTTCATCGCCTACACCCTGCGGATCTCCAAGGCCCCCCAGACCGAGCCCGACCTGATCGGCCCGGCGGCCTGGGTCGGGGCGATGGGCAAACGGGCCCGGCGGACCAGCGTGCTGTCGATGTTCGCGGTCGCCGGGGTGGTGATCCTGCTGGTCGCCGAGCACTTCGCCGAGTCGCTGGTCGAGACCGGGACCGAGCTGGGGGTGAGCGAGTTCCTGCTCGTCCAGTGGGTGGCCCCGCTGGCCTCGGAGGCGCCGGAGCTGCTGGTGGTGGCCTTGTACGCCTGGCGGCTGAAGACCAGCGAGGCGCTCACGGCGGTGGTCTCCTCCAAGATCAACCAGTGGACGCTGCTGGTCGGCACCCTGCCGCTGGTGTTCGCGATCGCCTCGGGGAGCCTGAACGGCCTGCCGGTCGAGGCCGCCCAGCGCGAGGAGGTGCTGCTCACGGCCGCCCAGACCGTGTTCGCGGTCGCCCTCCTGGTCAACCTGTCGATCTCGCTCCGCGAGGCGTTCGCCCTGTTCGGGCTGTTCTGGGCGCAGTTCATCCTCGGGGCGGTCGTGCCGCCGTCGGCCAAGGGCCTGGAGCTGCTGATCCTCTCGGCGGTCTACATCCTGCTCGGGGCTGTGGATCCTGGTCCGCAAGCGCGGCGACTTCCGGCACCTGCTCCGCGACGGCTTCCGCACCCCCTACGCCGAGCTGGAGCCGGAGGCGGCCGGCCGAGGGCCCGTCGCAGTCTCAGGTCACGAAGTAGAAGGTCAGCGCGAGCACGGCGTACACGGCCAGCAGCTGGAGGCCCTCGAACCAGGTCGACTCGCCCTCCTGGGTGACCTGGTTGGCGACGATGATGGCCAGGAAGATGGCGCCGATCTCGAAGCCGTTGAACACCAGCGCCATCGGGAACGGCCCGACCACGAACGACGCAGCACCAGCACCGGGGCCACGAACAGGGCGATCTGGGCCGAGGAGCCGATGGCGATGTTGACCGCCAGGTCCATCTTGTCGCGCAGGGCGAAGTAGATGGCCACCCAGTGCTCGGCGGCGTTGCCGACGATGGCGACCACGATGATGCCGACGAAGAACGGCGACAGGCCCAGGTTCTCCGAGGCCTCGGTGATGGACCCGACCAGGATCTCCGACATCACCCCGACGGCCACGCCGGCGATGGCCAGCATGGTCACCGCCCGCCGGACCGACCAGGCCTCGCCGACGTGGTCGGCCTCGTCGTGGGAGGGGTTGAACAGGTCGCGGTGGGTCCGCAGGGAGAACACCAGTCCGGCCGCGTAGGTGATCAGCAGCACCACCGCCACCCCGACCGAGAGCCGGTCCAGGTCGGCCGGGAAGTCGATCGCCTCGTCGGTGGGCCGGGGCAGGCCGGCCCCGGCGACCAGCTCGAAGATGGCCGGCATGACCAGGGCGACGGCGGCCAGCAGCAGCATCAGCGACTGGACGCTGGCGGCGGTGCGGTCGAAGTACTGGCGGTCGCGGCGCAGCCCCCCGGCCAGCATGGCCGCCCCCATGACGAGCAGGATGTTGCCCAGGATGGAGCCGACGACCGACGCCTTGACGACCTCCTGGAGGCCCTCGTTCAGGGCGAACAGGGCGATGACGAGCTCGGGGAAGTTGCCGAAGGTGACGTTGAGGAAGCCGCCGATGCCGGGGCCGGAGCGGGCCGCCAGCTCCTCGGTGGACCGCCCCATCAGGGCCGCCGTCGGGATCACCCCGAGGGCGGCCGCGACGAAGATCGGCGTGGCCCCGGCGTGGACGAGCTCGAGGATGATGGCGATGGGGATGAACGGCACCAGCAGGTAGGGCCAGCCGTCCCCGCTGAGCAGGAAGCGGCGGAGGTTGAAGCGGGGCTCGACGTCGGCGGGGGCGGTCATCGGCGGCTGCTCCTAGACGGGCTCCGGGGTCTCCGGAGCTGACGGCTGCTCGCTGGCCGGGGCCGGCGGCGCGTCGGTGACGATCGGCGGCGCGTCGGCGGAGGCCTCCGCGGCACGGTCGAGCGCCGGCACCGGGTCGCGGGGCTCGCAGAACACCGCCATGCTGGCGGTGAAGGTGTGCAGGAAGTTGCGGCCGCCGATCGGCCCCAGCTCGCCCTGGGCGAAGAAGCCGGCCATCGGCGCCGCGTCGGTGGCGGCGGCCACCCGGGCGGCGTCGTGGTCGGGTTCGCCGAAGAAGCCGCGGCCCCGGCCGTTGCAGGAGAACAGCAGGACGCCCCGCGGCCGCCACCGGGAGACGGGGGTGAGCAGCAGCTCGAGGTCCTCGTCGGCGGCGTCGGCGTCGCGGACGTGGAACTGGAGGGTCTGGCCGACCTCGACGCTGTCGGCGACGGCGATCGAGCCGGTGTCCGGGTCGGCCCCGAGCAGGCCCCTGACCAGGAAGTCGCCCCGGTCGAAGCTGGCCTTGTGCTCGTCGATGACCTGGCCGACCTGGAGGCCGCCGCCGCGGAGCAGCTCCTGCTCGTGCTGGTCGAGGCCGGCCAGCATCTGGCGCAGCCGGTCGACCGCGGGCCGGCCGCCCAGCTCGTGGACGATGTTGCCCTCGCCGCGGGTGACGGCGAACGGCGAGCCCACCGGGCGGCAGCCCTGGCTGACCACGGCCCGGATGTCCACGGGACCGACCAGGGCGACCCCGGCGGCGCCGCCGTCCAGCACCTCGGTGCCGTACAGCAGCCGGTGCTTCCCGGGCTCCATCGCCCCCGACACCATCCCGCCGAGCACCGGAAGGCCGGGCTGCTCCTGGTTGAGCCGCTCCAGGAAGCTGTCGGCCGGGAAGGTGAACGGGTCGGCCAGCAGCAGCACGCTGGCCCGTTCCTCCTCGAGGAGGTCGGGCCAGCCGCCGATGCCGACCCCGTCCTCGAGCGGCAGCACCCGCAGCGCGAACGGCCGCACGTCGACCCCGGGCAGCCTGGCCATCCAGACGGCCAGGCCTGGCTCGCCCTCGAGCTCGCGGCCGTCGCCGATGACCCCCTGGGCGGTGCAGCCGATGATGGCCGAGGTCCCGGTGCGCTCCGACAGGCTCAGGGCGATGCCGGTGGCGGCCGCCGCGTGCTCCATCGAGAAGAAGCAGACGACCAGGTCGGGGGCGCCGCCGAGCTGGGCGAGGGCGGCCGGGATGATCTCGTCGAGGGCCTGCTGGTGGTCGGGAGCGGTGGAGACCGCGGCGCCGAAGGTGAGCATGGGCGCAAGGCTACCCGGTTTCGCCTGGGCCCCCCAGGCCGTGACCGATCAGTTTCGGAGAAGCCGCCGCCGCGGCGGCTCGCTAGCATGAGGGTCGTCCCCATCAAGACTCGCAGGGGAGGAAACCTGCATGAAGGACACGCGGAAGTCGGCCAAGGGCAGCACCGCGACCGACAAGACACCCGAGGAATGGACGGACGAGGAGCGAGGCGCGATGAAGGAGCGCGCCAAAGAGCTGAAGGCGACCGCGCGCCGCGGCCCGCGCGCGGCCAAGGCGGACGGGGAGAGCGACGTGCTCGCGAAGATCGCCGAGATGCCGGAACCGGATCGCGTCTTGGCCGAGCGGCTCCACGCGATCATCAAGGCCAGCGCCCCAGCCCTCTCGCCGAAAACCTGGTACGGGATGCCCGCGTATGCCAAGGACGGCAAGGTCGTCTGCTTCTTCACGAGCGCGGACAAGTTCAAGTCGAGGTACGCGACGTTCGGCTTCAACGACTCGGCGAACCTCGACGAAGGCACCATGTGGCCGACCTCCTTCGCGCTGACGGAGTTGACCGCCGCCGACGAGGCAAGGATCGCCGCGCTCGTGAAGAAGGCGGTGAGCTAAGGACTGAGCAAGCCGCTGGACCCGCCCTAGGCCCCCCGGCCGACCCACTCGAAATGGGTGGCGTCGGGGCGGGCGAAGCCGCCGCCCCAGGCGAAGCCGTGCCTGGCCATGATCTGGATCAGGCGCTCGTCGGCGGTGACCTTCAGGTTCACGGCGATGCCCCAGGCGTGGCGCGACAGCTTGCCCCCGCGGGCGTCGCGCAGCAGCCTGGGGCTCCAGCAGCCGCCCTGGCGCCGGAAGGCGCCCACGTCGACCAGCCCGCGGAGGCCCTGGCCGGAACTTCGGCCATGGCCTTGCCCAGGTCGCCGACGACCAGACGGTGACAGCGCACCCGCCCGAGCACGGGCAGCTTCCTGGTGACGAGGTTGGCCTTCGTCCACTCGGGTCGGGCCGGCCCCGGTGCAGGCTGGGCAGGGCGAACTCGCCGAAGCGGGCCTTGACCTGGGCCAGGGGCAGGACGCCGTCGCCGCCCCGGACGTACGGCCGGTCCCCGGGGGTGACGAAGCGGACCAACCGGCCCTTGAGCAGCTTGCGCAGCTCGGCCTGGAGGCCTTCCACCGGCCCCCGCGGCCTGACCAGCAGGTAGGCGGCCCGCTGGATGCCGTAGCGGCGGGCCAGGGTGCGCTCCAGGGCCACCTCGTAGCCGCCGAGCAGGGCGTCGTCGACCACGCCGCTGACGGCCACGGTGCGGTTGCCGGTCAGCCGCAGCTTGCCGCCCGACTTGACCCTGCGGAGCTTGGCCCCGGTCTTGGACAGGACCGCGCCCTTGGGGAGCAGGGTGGCCAGCTTGCGGCCGGGCTTGCCGGCGGCGGTGGTGTAGGCGTTGGTGTCGACGGCCATGGTCTCCACCGGGATCACCCGGTAGCCGCCGCGCCGCCCGCTGGCCGCCGGGAGCGTCCCGGTGCGCACGGCGCTGATCGCGGCCACCCGGGTCGAGTCGCGCACCCGGCCGACCTCCCGCTCGGAGAACCCGCCAGGGGCCCAGACCAGGAGCTCGTTCCGGAAGGCGTCCAGGTCGGCGGCTCGCGCCCCGGCCACTCCGGCCCCCCGCGACCCGGGCCCAGCCCCGGCCGGCCCGCTCCAGGCGGACACGAACACGACCCACCCGGCCACGAACACCGCCAGCCCGGTCAGGATCGCCAGCGCTCGCCCTCGCGCGGTCATGCGCGATCTCCCTTCTGGTTACGTGTCAGCGTAACTATCGGGAATCGCGTCGCACCAGTGAACCAGCGAGTTTTCACCGATCCGATACGGACCGGTTGGCCGAGTCGGCCCTAGAACGCGCTCAGGAGGGCGGGGTCTTCGAGCAGGTCGCGGAGGTGGGCGAGGAACTGGGCGGCGTAGGCGCCGTCGACGATGCGGTGGTCGAAGGAGACCGAGGTCGTCATGAGCTGGCGGACGGCGAGCTGGCCGTCGACCACCCAGGGGCGGGGGGCGATGAGGCCGGTGGCGAGGATGGCGCACTCGGGCCTGTTGATGATGGGGGTGCCGGTCTCGACCCCGAAGCCGCCGACGTTGGTGATGGTGATGGTGCCGCCGGTGAGGTCGGCCGGGGCGGCCTTGCGCTCGCGGGCCAGGGCGGTCAGGCGGGTGAGCTCGCGCGACAGCTCCAGGATGCCGAGGGTGTCGGCGTCCTTGATGTTGGGGACCAGCAGCCCGGTGGGGGTGTCGGTGGCGATGCCGAGGTTGACCCAGCCCTTGACGACGATGTCGCCGCCGTCCTCGTCCCAGGACGAGTTCATCAGCGGGTAGGAGCGGACGGCGACGCACAGCGCCTTGGCCACCACGGCCAGCGGGGTGAGCTTGAGGCCGTCGGCCGCCGGGAGGGCGCGGAGGCGTTCCCGCAGCTCCATCAGGCGGGTCGCGTCGACGGTCAGGAACTCGGTGACGTGCGGGATCGAGAAGGCCGAGGCGGTCATGGCGGCCGCGATCTGGCGGCGGGTGCCGCGGACCGGGATCCGCTCCTCGGCCCGGTCGCGCGGTGGCCGGGCCACGGCGGGCGGCCGGCTGGGCGTCCCCGAGGGCGCCGTCGACGTCCTCGCGGGTGATGCGGCCGTCGCGGCCGGTGCCGACCAGCGCCGCCAGGTCGACCCCGCGGTCCTTGGCGTAGCGGCGCACCGGCGGGGTCGCCTTGGGCCGCTGCTGGGCCGGGGTGGGCGCCGGGGTGGTGGCGGCGGGGCCGTTGGCGCTGCGGGCGTGCCCGGCGATCCGGCGCCGCCGCGCCTGCTGGCGCTCCCCCGGCCCGACCAGGGTGGCCTGGAGCTCCTGCTCGGGATCGGCCGCCACCGGGGCCGCCCCCCGGCTCTCCGGGGCCGCTCCCCCGCCGGTGTCGACGCTGATCAGGGGGGCCCCGACGTCCAGGGTGTCGCCCTCGCCGGCGTGCAGCTTGACCACGGTCCCGGCGTACGGGGCCGGGATCTCGACCACCGCCTTGGCCGTCTCCACCTCCACGATCGGCTGGTTGAGGGCGATGGCGTCGCCGGCGGCGACCAGCCAGCGCACCACCTCGCCCTCGGTGAGCCCTTCCCCGAGGTCGGGGAGCTTGAACTCGCGCTCGGGCACCTGGCCTCCTCCTGCGCTAGAAGTCCAGCGCCCGCTGGACGGTCCAGAGGACCCGGTCGACGCCGGGCAGGTGGGCTTCCTCGAGCCGGGCCGGCGGGTAGGGGATGTCGAGGCCGGTGCAGCGCAGCACGGGCGCCTCCAGGTGGAAGAAGGCGGCCTCGGTGACCCTGGCCGCGACCTCGGCCCCCATGCCGAGGAACTGCGGGGCCTCGTGCACGACCACCATCCGGCCGGTCCTGGCCGCCGAGGCGACCAGGGTCTCTTCGTCCAGCGGGACCAGGCTGCGCAGGTCGATGACCTCCAGCGAGCCGACGCCCTCCTCCTGGGCGGCCTCGGCCGCGTCCATGGCGACCTTGACCATGGGGCCGTAGGCCACCAGGGTCAGGTCGCTGCCCTGGCGCAGCACCCTGGCCTTGCCGATCGGCTCGGTCGCAACCGGCAGGTCGACCTCCTGCTTGGCCCAGTAGCGCCGCTTGGGCTCGAGGAAGATCACCGGGTCCTCGGACTCGATCGACTGGCGCAGCAGGGAGTAGGCGTCGGCGGCCGACGACGGGGTGACCACCTTGAGCCCGGCGGTGTGGCAGTAGATGGTCTCGGGGCTCTCGGAGTGGTGCTCGACGGCGCCGATGGCCCCGCCGTAGGGGATGCGGCAGACCACCGGCATGGGCTGGGTGCCGGCCGAGCGGTTCCGGTACTTGGCCAGGTGGCTGATGATCTGGTCGAGCGCCGGGTAGCTGAAGCCGTCGAACTGCATCTCGGGCACGGGCCGGTAGCCGCGCAGGGCCAGCCCGATGCTCACCCCCATGATGGCCGACTCGGCCAGGGGGGTGTCCATGACCCGCTGCTCGCCGAAGTCCTTGAGCAGCCCGTCGGTGATGCGGAAGACCCCGCCGAGGGTGCCGACGTCCTCGCCCAGCAGCACCACCCGGTCGTCGGCCTCCATGGCGTCGCGCAGGGCGGTGTTGAGCGCCCTGGCCATGGTGATCTGCGCCATCGGAGCCTCCCTCACACCTCGGCCTGGAACTGGGCCTCGAACTCCTCGAGCTGCCGCCACTGGGCCGTCAGGGTGGCCGGCGGGTCGGCGTAGACGTGGTCGACCAGGTCGGACAGGGGCGGGTCGGGCATCTCCTCGACCGTGGCCCGGACCTCGGCCGCCACCCGGTCGGCCTCGGCCTGGACGTCGGCCTCCAGCTCCTCGGACCACAGCCCGGCCTGCTCCAGGAACGCCCGGTAGCGGCCGATCGGCTCGCGGGCCTTCCACATGTCGAGCTCGTCGGAGGTCCGGTACCGGGTCGGGTCGTCGGTGGTGGTGTGGGCCCCGAGCCGGTAGGTGATGGCCTCGATCAGGGTCGGCCCGCCCCCCTCGCGCGCCCGCTCGGCCGCCGCCCTGGTCACCGCGTACACGGCCAGCACGTCGTTGCCGTCGACCTGGACGCCGGGGAAGCCGAAGCCGAACGCCCGCCGGTACACGGGGGCGGCCATCTGCTTGGCCAGCGGCACCGAGATGGCCCACTGGTTGTTCTGGCAGAAGAACACCACCGGGGCGGCGTGGACGGCGGCGAAGTTGAACGCCTCGCTGACGTCGCCCTCGCTGGTGGCGCCGTCGCCGAAGTAGGCGACGGCGCAGACCTCGGCCCCGTCCCATTTGGCGCCGACGGCGTAGCCGACGGCGTGCAGGGCCTGGGTGCCGATGGGGATGGAGTAGAGGGCCAGCTTGTGGCGCTGGGGGTCCCAGCCGGACAGGTTGGCCCCGCGGTACAGGCCGAGGACCGACAGCACCTCCATGCCGGCGCGGACGTAGACGACGCCGTGCTCGCGGTAGGAGGGGAACACGAAGTCGTCGGGCCGCAGCGCCCGGGCGGAGCCGACCTGGGCCGCCTCCTGGCCGAGGCAGGGCGCCCAGATGCCGAGCTGGCCCTGGCGCTGGAGGTTGTTGCCCTCGACGTCGATGCGCCGGACCACCACCAGCTGGCGGTACAGGTCGCACAGGTCCGCGTCGCTCAGGTCCACCTTGTAGGTGTCGTGCTGGAGGAGCGTCCCGTCCTCGCCGAGCAGCCGAACCTGCTCGTCGGTCTGGTCCATGCCAGTGTCTCCCGCGTCGTTGCGCCCGACCTCTTGATCCTACTCGTACGAGTGGGCGCAATACACAAGGGCCGGAACCTGAGGGTCCCGGCCCTTGCGGGTGCCGCCCGGGGGGAGGCGGCGCTTCCGGATCGCCGGGGGACCGCTCCCGTTCGGTCGCCTCCGACGATGACAGCGTGAACGTACTGCGCTGTTCCCAAACGGAACATCAGGGGAACTACGGAGATGAAAACGGGGCGGTTGTCGGTCGGACTAGACGGAACCCGTCCCGATATGGCCCGAATTAACTATGCGCAACTGGCGCAGGTCGTCCAGGGCGGGCTTTCGCAAGCCTGCCGAAGGTGGTACACCGTGAGAGGCAAGAACTGCCTCGCCCCGAGGAGGGATGCCAGTGGCAATTCCACCGGACTCGGAAGTGGCCGAGGAGCCAGCGCCGGGCAGCGCCGAGCGCCTCTCCTACCTGGACGCGGGGGGCAGGCTCGCCTCCCGGGAGACGGCGCAGTTCGCGGTGGTCCGCGACTTCGACGACCGCGGCAACGTGATCTCGCTCATGACCGAGCGCCTGACGCACTGACGCACTGACAGTTGTGAACCGGGGGGCGGCCCACATGGCCGCCCCCCGTTGGCGTCTAGAATGCGGGCTCGCCGGCCCCTGGATGCCAAGGAGGACCACCCCGTGCTCGTCGACGGCAAGCGACTGCTGATCACCGGGGTGCTGACACCCGGGTCGATCGCCTACGCGGTGGCCCGCGAGGCCCTCGACAACGGGGCCGAGGTGGTGCTCACCGGCTTCGGCCGCACCCGGTCCCTGACCGAGCGGACGGCCAGGCGGCTGCCCCGCGAGGTCGACGTGCTCGAGCTGGACGTCAACAAGCCCGAGGACGTCCGGGCGGTGAGCGACGAGCTGGCCGGCCGCTGGGGCCAGGTCGACGGGGTGCTCCACGCCATCGCCTTCGCCCCGGCCGACGCCCTCGGGGGCAACTTCCTCAACACCCCGTACGCGTCGGCCTCGACCGCCTTCCAGGTCTCGGCCTTCTCCCTGAAGGAGCTGACCGCCGGCCTGCTGCCGGTGCTGGAGAACCACCACGCCTCGGTGGTCACCCTCGACTTCGACGCCCGGGTCGCCTGGCCGGTCTACGACTGGATGGGCGTGTGCAAGGCCGCGCTGGAGTCGGTCACCCGCTACCTGGCCCGCGACCTCGGCCCCAAGCAGGTCCGGGTCAACGCCATCAGCGCCGGCCCGATCCGCACCATGGCCGCCAAGGGCATCCCCGGGTTCAGCCTGCTGGCCGACGCCTGGTCCAAGCGGGCCCCCCTGGGCTGGGACGTCGGCGACCCGACGGTCGTCGCCCGGGTCGCCCTGTGGCTGTTCTCCGACTGGTCGCGGGGCGTCTGCGGCGAGCTGATCCACGTCGACGGCGGCTTCCACGCCATGGGCACCGACCTGCTCTCCAAGGAGGAGCAGGCCAGGCTGGCGGCCGAGGACGGGTAGGAAGGGAAGGATCCCCTGACCACCCCGGTCATCTTGCTGGTCGCCGAGAACGGGCGGCTGCTGGACACGCTCGCCGCCGACCTGGGGCGGCGCTTCGGGGGCCACTACCAGGTCCTGGCCGAGCGGCTCCCCGACCGCCGCCCTGGCCACCCTGGAGCGGCTCGCCGCCGGAGCCGAGCCGGTCGCCCTGGTGGTCGCGGCCAGGCGCATGGAAGGGCTGGACGGGCTGGCCCTGCTGGCCCGGGCCCAGGAGCTGCACCCGGCGGCCAAGCGGGTGCTGCTGGAGCACCGGGGCGAGTGGACCTCGGGTGAGCCGGTGGTCCGGGCCATGACCCTCGGCCAGGTCGACTACGTCCTGTTCCGGCCGTGGCTGCCGGTCGAGCAGTTCCTGTACCTGCCGGTGAGCGAGTTCCTGGCCGCCTGGGAGAAGTCGCGGGGCTCCACCGAGGCGATCCAGATCGTCGGCCGGCGCTGGGCGGCCCGCTCCCACGAGCTGCGCGACACCCTGGCCAGGATCGGGATCCCCTTCGGCTTCTACCCCGACGACTCCCCGGACGGCCGGCGTCTGCTCGAGCAGGCCGGCGAGGACGGCCGCCACCTGCCGGTGGTGCTGTTCCGCAGCGGCCTGGTCCTGGTCGACCCGACCCATGCCGAGCTCACCGCGGCCCTCGGCATGCGGACCAGCCCGGCGCCCGGCGGCTGCGACATCCTGATCGTCGGGGCGGGGCCGGCGGGGCTGGCCGCGGCCGTGTACGCCGCCTCCGAGGGCTTCACCGCCCAGGTCCTGGAGCCGGCCGTGCCTGGAGGCCAGGCCGGGACCAGCTCCCACATCCGCAACTACCTTGGGTTCCCCTACGGTCTCAGCGGCGACGAGCTGGCCCAGCGGGC
Source organism: uncultured Actinomycetota bacterium (assembly GCA_963733175.1). GTDB lineage: Bacteria > Actinomycetota > CALGFH01 > CALGFH01 > CALGFH01 > CALGFH01. The sequence continues at coordinate 12,207 of CAVTCL010000035.1, read as the reverse complement.
CGTCCAGCAGGCGTGGCTGTTCGGGGCCGAGTTCATCCTGGCCCAGGCCGCGACCGGCCTGCGGGCCAGCGGCGACGACCGGCTGGTGCGCCTGTCGGACGGCTCCGAGATCGCCACCAGGGCGGTGATCCTGGCCACCGGGGTGGCCTGGCGGCGCCTGGGGGTGCCGGCGCTGGAGGCGCTGAACGGGGCCGGGGTCTTCTACGGGGCGGCCGGCAGCGAGGCCCGGGCCATGCGGGGCGAGGACGTGTTCGTGATCGGCGCCGGCAACTCGGCCGGGCAGGCCGCCGTCCACCTGTCCGCCTACGCGGCCTCGGTCACGATCGTCACCATCGACGAACGGCTGGGCGACGTTCATGTCCGACTACCTGGTGCAGAAGGTCGAGGCCACCCCGAACATCACCGTGGTCCTCCACACCGAGGTGGTCGACGGCCACGGCCACGGGCGCCTCGAGGGCCTGACCCTGCGGGACCGGCACTCCGGCGCGACCCGGACCGTCCCCGCCTCGGCGATGTTCGTCCTGATCGGCGCCGAGCCGAGGACCGACTGGCTGGACGGGGTGGTGGAGCGGGACGAGCGGGGCTACGTGCTGACCGGCCCTGACCTGGACCGCTGGCCGCTGGCGCGCCCGCCGCTGGCGCTGGAGACCAGCCTGCCCGGGGTGTTCGCGGCCGGCGACGTCCGCTACCGGTCGATCAAGCGGGTCGCCTCGGCCGCCGGCGAAGGGTCGATCGCCGTCCAGCTCGTCCACCAGTACCTGGCCGACGCCCAGGGACCGGGGGGCGGGTAGCGGTGGCGGCGACCGGCTTCACGGCCGCGGTCTGGGCCCTGGCCCGTCGGGTGCCGGCGGGCCGGGCCACCACCTACGGCACGCTCGCCGACGCCTACTACGGCGTGGCCGGGGGGGTCCCCCGGTCGACCATGGGGGCGAGGGGGGTCGGCCAGGCGATGGCCCGCTGCCCCGGCGATGTTCCCTGGTGGCGGGTGGTGCACGCCGACGGCCGGATGAAGGGCACGGCCGGGGCCGACGAGCAGCGGGCCCGGCTGGCCGAGGAGGGCGTGCCCCTGACCGCCGACGGCCGGGTCGACTGGGCCGGCGCCGGCGGCCCCTGGTCGCCCTGAGGGTCCGCGGGGGACAACTCCCACCTTTCCGCCGGCGACATGATATGGTCGCGGTTGGCGGTGTTGAGGCAGCTCCCGGCCTCTGCCCCCCTCACCTCGGATGCAGTTTCTTCCGAGAACCCCTGGTAGACGGGAATAGGTTTTGCGAACATGGTTGTTGGCAAAACTGGAAGTGACGTGTGTACCCCCGACGATCGTGTGCTGTCGCAAGGAGTGCGATGAAGGACCAGGACCAGCTGCTCGACCTTCAGACGACGGACTCGTTCCGTCTGTACCTGGACGAGGTCGGTCGGCATCCGCTGCTGACCAAGGAGGACGAGATCGAGCTGTCCCAGGCCTACGAGGCCGGCCTGGACGCCCAGCTCAAGCTCGCCGACACCTCCCCTGACGACCCCGCCCGCCCCGCCCTTGCGGCCGTCGCCGACCGGGGCGAGTGGGCCCGACGCAAGATGATCGAGTCCAACCTGCGCCTGGTCGTCTCCATCGCCCGGCGCTTCTCGGCCACCGGGCTCCCGTTGGGCGACCTGGTCCAGGAAGGCAACCTGGGCCTGCTGCGGGCGGTGGAGAAGTTCGACTGGCGCAAGGGGTTCAAGTTCTCCACCTACGCCACCTGGTGGATCCGCCAGGCCATCGCCCGGGGGGCCGCCGACCGCGGCGCCCGGGCCATCCGCCTGCCGGTCCATGTCGATGAGCAGGTGGGCCGGCTGCGCCGGACCCAGACCCGGATGCATGAGCTGCTGGGCCGCGAGCCCTCCGATGAGGAGCTGGCCGTCGAGCTCGACATGCCCACCGAGAAGGTCAACCGGCTCAAGGACACCGCCCAGGCCATCACCTCGCTGGACACCCCGATCGGGGACGACGGCGCCGCCCTGCAGGACTTCCTGGAGGACGACTCGGCGGTCGGCCCCGACGAGCTGGCCGTCGAGGCGGTCGGCCGCGAAGCCCTGGAGCAGGTCCTCAACGCCCTGCCCGAACGCGAGCGGCAGGTCCTGATCCTGCGCTTCGGGCTGGACTCGGGCACCCCCCGCACCCTGGAGGAGGTCGGGGCCGTGATGGGCTTCTCCCGCGAGCGCGCCCGCCAGGTCGAGCGCGACGCCCTGGCCTCGCTGCGCAGCCCCGAGATCCGGGCCCGCCTGGAGGACCTCGTCGCGGCCTGATGCGCCGCTTCGCGATCACCCACGACTACCTCTGCCCGTTCGCCAGGAACGCGGCGGAGGTTGTCGTGCGTGCCCTGGAGGCGGGCGCGCCCGTCGAGGTCGACTTCCGCGCCTTCTCCCTCTCCCAGGTCCACCTGGAGGAAGGCGAGGCGCCGGTCTGGCAGCCCGGCGCCGAACCGCGCTCGGGGGTGCTGGCCCTCCAGTGGGGCCTGGCCGTCCGTGACGAGCTGCCCGAGCGGTTCCCCGAGGTCCACCTGGCCCTGTTCGCCGCCCGCCACGACCACGGCCGCGACCTGAACGACCCCGCGGTGGTGGCCGCGGCGGTGGCCTCGGCCGGGGTCGACCCCGACGAGGTCGCCAAGCTGGTCGCGGCCGGGACGCCGGCGGCCAGCCTGGCCACCGATCACACCTGGGCGGTCGAGACCTCCCGGGTGTTCGGCGTGCCCACCTTCGTCACCGACCGCCGGGCGGTGTTCGTCCGCCTGATGGAGCGGCCCGCCACCCGCGAGGCCGCCCGCGCCACCCTGGAGCGGGTGCTGGCCATGGTCGAGGACTGGCCCGACCTCAACGAGTTCAAGGCGACCGCCATCCCCCGCTGAGGCGTCCGCCTCAGCCGCGGGCGGCCGCTCGGGCGGGGCGCCCCTGGCGGCGCGGAAGGCGGCGGCGACCTGGCCGGCCTGCTCCTCGGAGCCCCAGGACATGACGTGGAGGGCGTGGACCCGCTCGAGGCCGGCCAGGCCCATGGCCGTCTCCACCGCCAGGTCGATGCCGCCGCCGGCGGCGATCTGGGCGGCCGCCTTCTCCGGGAGCTGGCTGGGCAGGGTCTGGTTGAGGATGTCGACCATGCGGGCGGTGCGGATCACCGGGACGCTGGCGTGGACCCGGCAGTCGCCCAGCTTGCCGCCCTCGGCCGCCCGCTCCAGGAAGTCGGACAGGCCGGCCGGGTCGAACACCATCTGGGTCTGGAGGAAGTCGGCCCCGGCGGCCACCTTGCGGCCGAGCAGGGCCAGCTCGGCCTCGACGTCGGGCCGGAACGGGTCGGCGACGCAGCCAAGGGCCAGGTCGTGGGGCGCGGCCCAGTCCCTGGCCTCGGCCAGCAGCCTGGTCGTGGTGTAGTCGCGCACCCGGGGCACGTCGGGCACCGCGTCGCCGTACAGGCACAGGATCCCCTCGGAGCCGAGCGCGGCCGCCCCGATGACCTGGGAGCGCAGGGCCAGGCGGTTGCGGTCGCGGCAGGAGACATGGACCACCGTGGCCACCCCCTGCTCGCGGGCCAGGGCGACCGCGGCCAGCGGCGACATGCGCGGCTTGCCGGCATGGTTGTCGGTCAGCCCGACGACGTCGACGTGGCGGGAGAGGACGGCGATGCGCTCGCGGACCTGGGTGGCGTCCGGGGTCGCGGGCAGCGAGATCTCGGCGGAGGTGAGGACGTCCAGCGGCATGCCGGAAGGCTAGCAGCCGCCGGTCATCGGTGCTCGGCCGCGCTGACCACGCCCCGCGCGACCTCGGTGAGGGGCCGGCGCTGGTCCCTGGCCTGGCGGCGCAGCCGCTCGAAGGCCTGCCGGGTGGTGAGCCCGTGGCGGCCGACCAGCACCCCCTTGGCCTGCTCGATCACCACCCGCGAGTCGAGTGCCAACTGCAGCTCGCCCGCCAGCCGGCCGCGCTCGGAGGCCTCCATGGCGTTCAGGATGAGCAGGGCGACCAGGTCGGTGAAGGCCACGATCGCCTCCTGCTCGGCCTCGGTCCAGGCATGGGGGTCGGCGGCGAACACCGCCACCACCCCGACCGCCTGGTCGCTGTAGGGGATCGGGCTGGCCAGCACGGCCAGCAGATGGCGGGCGGCGGCGGCGGGCGCGAACGCCGGCCAGCGGTCCTCCTGGCCCAGGTCGTCGGCCGCGACCGGCTGCTTGTCGTCGAAGGCGTCCACGCAGGGGCCCTCGCCGTGCTCGGCCTGGAGGTCCTCCAGCAGGGCCGCCCTGCGGTCCGAGGTGGCCAGGTTGCGCAGCTCCTGGTCGCGGTCGACCAGCATCAGGGCGGTCCCGTCGACGCCGAACAGGGCGTCGGCCGCCGCCACCACCCGCTCCAGCGCCTCCTCGACCGTGACCGGCGACGTCCTGAGGTCCGCGAGCTGGTCGAGGGCCTGGCGCAACCCCGCCGCAGAGACCGTCATGTCAGTCGGCGCTGACGCCCTCGTCGGAGCGGCGCCGGATGACCCCCTGGTCGTCGGGGTCGCGGGCCGCGGGGTCCTCGACCCGCTCCTCCGACTCCTCCAGCAGGGCTCTGGCCTGGGCCTCGGGGTCCTTGACGTGGTTGCCCGGCTCGGCGGCCAGCGACCCGGCCCGGCTGTCGACCTGCTCGGGGCTCGGCTCCTGGTCGGGCATGGGCTGGCTCCTCGGCTGGTCGGTGCTGGTCGCCGGACAGCCTAGCCTCCTCGGCCTCGACCCGCTCGGCCGGGGCGCCGAAGTGGAGCAGCGCCCCGCCGAAGGCGACCGAGCAGACCACGAACCAGCCGAAGCCCAGCGCGGCACCGCCGATCACGTCGGTCAGCCAGTGCACCCCGAGCAGCACCCGCGAGGCGGCCACGGCCACCACCACGGCGGCGGCCCCGGCGCCCAGCCAGGCCTTGGACCGCAACGGCCGGCCGCGGCCCAGGACCAGCACGACCGCCGCCCAGGTGGCGGCCGCGGCGGCGGTGTGCCCGGAGGGGAACGAGAAGCTGCTGGCGGGCGCGAGATGGGGCACGGGCGGCCGTTCCCGCTCGACCAGCACCTTGACGGTGTTGACGATGAGGTTCTGGCCGACCACCACCGTGACCATGAAGCAGAGCACGGCCAGGCGGCGCCGGCGCAGCCACTCCAGCCCGCCCAGCGCGACCGTGACGGCGAGCACGGTGACGGTCGCGCCCAGCCACGTGACCAGGCCGAGGAACCAGGTCGAGGCCGGCGTGGCGTTGTCGGCCCCCCAGGCGGCCGCGCTGGCGTCCAGACGGTAGAGCCCCGTCTCGGAGGTGACCATGTCGGCCACCAGCCCGAAGCCGAGGGCGGCGGCGAAGATCAGGCCAAGGGCGATGGTCAGGGCCAGCCCGGTGGCCGCCTCCGGGTCGAGCCGGCGGCGCAGGAACCGGGCCGCCCGAGCCCGGAACAGCTCCTCGCCGGCATGCTCGGCCGCGCCGTGACCGCGGCCAGGGTCGACGGGCACCGCTACAGCTCCCGGCGGACGGCGGCGCTGGCCAGCTCCCGGGCCCGCAGGGTGACCGGCCGGGCCCGCCAGGCGGCCAGCTCCAGCTCGCGGGCGTCGTCCAGGTCGGCCAGGAAGTGCTTCTCCAGCCCGGCCACGATCCCCCGGTCGCGCAGCGACAGGTTGAGCTCGTCGTTGAGGGCGAAGGAGCGGTTGTCGAAGTTGATCGACCCGACCGTCGCCCAGTTGGCGTCCACGACCATCACCTTGGCGTGGAGCATGGTGCGCTGGTACTCGAAGATGCGCACCCCGCACTCGAGCATCCGCTCGTAGGTGCGGTGCCCGGCCTGGCGGACGACCTGCTTGTCGATGTGGGGGCCGTTGGTGAGCACGCGCACGTCGACCCCGCGCCCGACCGCCTCGCAGAGGGCCTCGACGAACGCCCGCCGCGGGGCGAAGTAGGCGGTGGTGAGCCAGATCCGCTCCCGGGCGCAGGCGATGGCCGCGATAGAACAGGTGCTCGGCGTCGGTCGAGCCCTTCTCGGCCGTGCTCCGGGTGACCTGCACCTGGACGCCGTCGTCGAAGCCGTCGATGTCGGGCAGGTGGTGGGGGCCGGACAGGATGCACTGGGTCGCCTCGGCCCAGTTGTCGAGGAAGCCGCCGAACAGGTCGCGGGCGGCCGGGCCCTCGACCCGGACGTGGGTGTCGCGCCAGTGGCCGGGGTCCTCGCAGTTGCCGGTCCACTCCTCGGCGATGCCGACCCCGCCGGTGAAGCCGACCCGGCCGTCGACCACCAGGATCTTGCGGTGGGTCCGGTTGTTCAGCTTGTGCAGGGTGTACCAGCGGGTCGGCCGGAACCAGGCCACCTTGGCCCCGGCGTCCTCCAGCCGGTCGATCAGCGAGCGGTCGATCTTGGCCGCGCCCACGGCGTCCAGCAGCACGTTGACCTCGACCCCGGCCTCGGCCCGCTCGGCCAGGGCCTCGGCGAACTCGGGGGCGATGCTGCCCGTCCAGTACACGTAGGTGGCGAAGTTGATGCTCCGCTCGGCCGAGCGGATCGCCTCCAGCATGGCCGGGAAGATCTCGGCGCCGTTGCGGAGCACCGTGACGCGGTTGCCCTGGCGCAGCGGGGCGACGGTGAGGGCCTCGACCATGCGGGCGAAGTCGGGCGTGCCCGGGGCGGGCGGGTCCTCCAGCTCGAAGCCCTTGCCGGCGGTCCGGTGGTACTGGGCCGCCTCGAAGGCGTAGACGCCGGCGAGCCCGAGGCCGCCGACCACGGCGGCCCGGCGCCAGGTACGGGCGCTTGGCACGGTTCGCTCCCTTCCGTCGCTCCATTGCCACCCCCAGTCGGGCGGCCTGCGACTTCCCACCGAACCGGGAGAGCAAGCATGGCCGCCGCCGGCGCGGGTATCGGAAGGATAGTTTGCTCGCCTTCTTGACTGAGAATGCGCCGGGGAGAGGCACCTCCGAGGAAGGGGACCGATGCCCAGCCTGTCGACCCGTGGACCGCTCGACCCCGGCCCGGACGACCGCGAGACCGCCCTGGCCGCGCGCTGGCGGCGGCTGCGCGAGGGCGTGCCCCCGGCCCTGTACCTGCTCGCCTGCGCCGCCGTGCTGGCGGTGGCCCTGGCGGGGGTCGGCTGGGTGCTGGCCAAGGTCGTCCACGACGACGGCCCCGGCCGGGCCGACTCGGGGGTGAGCCGCTGGCTGGAGGACGAGCGCACCCCCGACCTCAACGACGCCACCGTGTACACCTCCGAGGTCGGCGGCACCCTGACCGTCACCGCCCTGGCCGTGCTGGCGGTGGCGTTCGCCGCCCTCGCCTGGCGGCGCTGGCGGGAGCCGATGCTGGTCGCGGTGGCGGTGGCCGGCGAGGTCGCCATCTTCCTGCTGGTGACCATGCTGGTGGACCGCGAGCGGCCCCCGGTCCGGCACCTGGACGAGGCGCCGCCCACCTCCAGCTTCCCGTCGGGGCACACCGCGGCCACCATCGCCCTGTGGGGGGCGCTGGCCGTGCTGGCCAACGAACGGGCCCGTTCGGCGGCGGTCAGGAACCTGTTCCTGGTCCTGGCCTTCGTGGTGCCGCTGCTGGTGGCGTCCTCGCGGATGTACCGGGGCATGCACTTCCTGTCCGACGTGCTCGGCGGCATGCTGCTGGGCGGGCTCTGGCTGCTGGCCACCGTGCGCGGCATCCGGCTCGGGGTGGCCCACTGGGCCATCCGCCACGGCGGGGCCGGGACCGCCGGGCGGCCGTGGCGACGATCGGCGGTGCGCCATGGCTAGGCCGACGCGGGTCGCGGTCGTCTTCAACCCGGCCACCGGCGGCGGCGAGGCGGCCGACCGCAAGCGCGACACCATGGAGGCCCTGGAGGGGGCCGGCCTGGAGGTGCTGTGGCTGGAGACGACCAAGGAGGACCCCGGGCAGGGCCAGACCGCCAAGGCCGTCGCCGAGGGCGTCGAGCTGGTCATGGCCCAGGGGGGCGACGGCACGGTGATGGCCTGTGTGACCGGCCTGGCCGGGACCGAGGTGCCCCTGGCCGTGCTCCCCGGCGGCACCGGCAACCTGCTCGCCACCAACTTCGACATCCCCAGCGACCTCGACGGCGCGGTCGAGGTCGCCCTGGAGGGCGACCGGGTCCGCCTGGACGTGGCCGCCATGGACGACGACCGCTTCGTGGTCATGGGCGGCATCGGCTTCGACGCGGCCATGCTGCGCGACGCCGACCCCAAGCTGAAGGAGCACCTGGGCGCCGTCGCCTACGTGCTCAGCGGCTTCAAGCACCTGCGGCGGCGCGCCACCCGGTTCCGGCTGCGCCTGGACGACCGGCCGCCGATGGACCGGACCGGCCAGGGGGTCCTGATCGGCAACCTGGGCCGGCTCCAGGGCGGGCTGCCGGTCATGCCCGACGCCCGGCCCGACGACGGCCTGCTGGACGTGGCCGTGCTCCAGACCCGCACCCTGCTGGACTGGCTGGCCCTGGCCGTCCGGGTGGTGGCCGCGCCGGCGCCGCAAGGACCCGCAGCTCGAGCTGTTCCAGGCCCGCCGGATCGAGATCGACTGCGACCAGCCCCAGCCCGTCGAGCGCGACGGCGACCCGGTCGGCAGCCCGCGACCACCTGGTGGTCGAGGTCGTCCCCAAGGCGCTCACCCTCTGCGTTCCACGAGCGAAAGGAAGCACCGAATGAGCACCGCCACCTCCGTGCCCGAGACCTACGAGCTGGAGGGCGACGACGCCCTGCGGACCCTGCGCAGCACCGGCTGGGCCCAGCTCGCCAAGGACTCGTTCGTGCGCTTCCGGGCCGCCGACGGCACCAGCCACTCGCGCGGCCTCGCCTTCCAGGTGATGCTGACCCTGCTGCCGTTCGTGATCGCCGTGGTCGGGCTGGCCACCGCCATGAACGTCGACCAGCTCCGCCAGCTGCTCACCCAGACCGTCGACCGGCTCGCCCCCGGGCCGGCCGGCCAGATCTTCACCCAGGCCATCAGCCAGGGGGCCAAGAGCGCCACCCGGGGCGGCCTGTTCGCCCTGCTGCTGGGCGCGGCGGCCGCCCTGGCCTCGGCCACGGTGGCCATGGGCCAGATCGAGCGGGGCGCCAACCGCCTCTACGGGGTCGAGCAGGACCGCCCCACCGCCGAGAAGTACCTGGAACGGGTTCAAGCTCGCCTGCACGGCCGGGTTCCTGACTCGGTGCTCGCCTTCGTGCTCATCGTCGGCCGGCACCGACGTGGCCAAGGCCACCGGGCTGTCGGGCCCGGTGAAGGCGATCTGGACGCTGCTGCGCTGGCCGCTCAGCATCGGCTTCGTGATCGTCGCCTTCGCGTTGCTGTTCCGGGCCGCGCCCCGGCGCCACCAGCCGTCCTGGTCGTGGCTGGCCGTCGGCTCCGGCGTCTCGGTGCTGCTGTGGTTCGTGTTCACCGGCCTGCTGGCCTTCTACCTGAACCAGTCGTCGGGCACCTTCGGGCAGACCTACGGTCCCCTCACCGGCATCATCGCCATCCTGATCTGGAGCTTCCTGACCTCGCTGGCCATCTACCTGGGGCTGGCCTTCGCGGCCCAGCTGGAGGCGGTCAGGGCCGGGGTGCCGGGCCCCAAGACCGGCGAGCAGACCAACCCGGAGGGCCGGCGCGCGTCCCGGCGGGACCCGGCCGGCGTGGCGGTGAACAGAAATTCCCTCAACCGTCACCCTCCCGACGTCGAAGCTGTTGAAGCACGCCAGCGGCGCGATGCACCAGTCGTGATTTTGGGTACCTTTCCCATTACGTTCCGTGGTGACGGAGCCGGCTCGGGAGCGGAAAAGGATGCTGGACGACCCACTTTGGTACAAGACCGCGGTCTTCTATGAGCTGTACACGCGCGGGTTCCAGGACGGCAACGGGGACGGCCAGGGTGACTTCCGCGGCCTGACCGAGCGGCTCGACTACCTGCAGTGGCTGGGGGTGGACTGCGTCTGGCTGCTGCCGATCAACCCCTCGCCCCTGCGCGACGGCGGCTACGACGTCAGCGACTACTTCTCGATCCTGCCCGACTACGGCACCCTCGGGGACTTCTACGACTTCCTGGAGGCCGCCCACGCCCGCGGCCTCCGGGTGATCGCCGACATGGTGATGAACCACACCTCCGACCAGCATCCCTGGTTCCAGGAGGCCCGCCAGCCCGGGTCGCCCAAGCGCGACTGGTACGTGTGGTCCGACACCGACCAGAAGTACCTGGACGCCCGCATCATCTTCGTCGACACCGAGACCTCCAACTGGACCTGGGACCCCGAGGCCCAGGCCTTCTACTGGCACCGCTTCTTCTCCCACCAGCCGGACCTCAACTACGACAACCCCGAGGTCCAGGAGGTCATGCTCGAGGTCATCCGGTTCTGGCTCGACATGGGCCTTGACGGGTTCCGGCTGGACGCCGTGCCGTACCTGTTCGAGCGCGAGGGCACCAACTGCGAGAACCTGCCCGAGACCCATGAGTTCCTGAAGCGGGTCCGCAAGGAGGTCGACGAGAAGTACCCGGGCCGGGTGCTGCTGGCCGAGGCCAACCAGTGGCCGCCCGACGTCGTCCCCTACTTCGGCGACGGCGACGAGTGCCACATGGCCTTCAACTTCCCGGTGATGCCGCGGATGTTCATGGCCCTGCGCCGCGAGGACCGCACCCCGATCGTCGAGATCATGAACCGCACCCCCAAGATCCCCGACGCCGCCCAGTGGGGGCTGTTCCTGCGCAACCACGACGAGCTGACCCTCGAGATGGTGACCGACGAGGAACGGGACTACATGTACGCCGAGTACGCCAAGGACCCCCGGATGCGGCGCAACATCGGCATCTCGCGGCGCCTGGCCCCGCTGCTGGACAACGGCCGCCGCCAGATCGAGCTGCTCTACAGCCTCCTCTACAGCCTCCCGGGCAGCCCGGTGATGTACTACGGCGACGAGATCGGCATGGGCGACAACATCTACCTGGGCGACCGCGACGGGGTCCGCACCCCGATGCAGTGGACCGGGGACCGCAACGCCGGCTTCTCCAAGGCCGACCCGGCCGCCCTGTACCTCCCGTTCCTGATGGACCCGGTCTACGGCTACCAGGCGTGCAGCGTCGAGGCCCAGGAGCGGGTCTCGACCTCGCTGCTGCAGTGGGTGCGGCGCATGCTCCAGGTGCGCAAGCAGCACCCGGTGTTCGGGATCGGCGACTACGAGCCGCTGTACCCCGACAACCGGCGGGTGCTGGCCTTCTACCGCCAGCTCGGGGACGACGTGGTCCTGGTCGTGGCCAACCTGTCGCGCTTCGCCCAGCCGGTCGAGCTCGACCTGTCCCGCTTCCACGGCCTGGTCCCCGAGGAGATGTTCGGCCGGACCCCCTTCCCCGTGATCGACGACGAGCCCTACCGCCTCGGCCTCGGCCCCCACGGCTTCTACTGGTTCCACCTGGTCGAGCCCCCGGCCGAGACCGAGGACACGGCCATGTTCCGGGCCATCCGCACCCGGCCGTGACGCTGGCCGCTGTACCAGGTCGACGCCTTCACCGCCGAGCCGTTCGCCGGCAACCCGGCCGCGGTCTGCCTGCTGGAATCCGACGCCGAGCCGGCGTGGATGCAGCGGGTGGCGGCCGAGATGAACCTGTCGGAGACGGCCTTCCTGCGGCCCGGGGCCGAGGCCGGCCGCTACGGGCTGCGCTGGTTCACCCCCACCGTCGAGGTCGAGCTGTGCGGGCACGCCACCCTGGCCTCGGCCCACGTGCTCTGGAGCGAAGGCCGCGTCGGGGCCGGGACGCCGCTCCGGTTCGACACCGCCAGCGGCCCGCTGGCCGCCCGGCCAGGCGCCGACGGCCGGATCTGGCTCGACTTCCCGGCCACGCCGGCCGAGCCGGTCGACCCGCCGCCGGGGATGCTGGAGGCCCTTGGGGCCGGCGGCGCCGGCTGGGTGGGCCTGGGCCGCTTCGACTACCTGGTCGAGCTGGAGGACGAGGCGGCCGTGCGCGGCCTGGCGCCGTCCATCGGGACGCTGGGGCGGCTGGGCAGCCGGGGGTGATCGTGACCGCCGCCGCCGCGGCCGGCGGCGGCTACGACTTCGTGTCCCGCTACTTCGCCCCCGGGGCCGGGATCGACGAGGACCCGGTGACCGGGTCGGCCCACTGCACCCTCGGGCCGTTCTGGGCCGGCCGCCTCGGCCGGGACGAGCTGACCGGCTTCCAGGCGTCGGCCCGCGGCGGCCTGGTCCAGGTCCGCCCCCAGGGCGACCGGGTCCTGCTCGGCGGCCA
>CAVTCL010000034.1:0-44648 GCA_963733175.1 uncultured Actinomycetota bacterium | reverse complement strand
TGAACCTGCCGGCCTCGAAGTACGCCGGCCCAGCAGCACGCCGTCGAAGCCTCGGCCGGTCGCCTCCCGGCGCACGGCGTCTAGCGCGCGCACCTCGGCGATGACGTGCCCGCGCAGCGTCGAGTCGCTGCGGCTGACCACGTCGATCGGCGCGTCCAGCCGGTCGGTCAGCTCGAACAGCATCCGTCCGATCCGGGTGGTCAGCTCCACCGCGTCGGCCTCGGGCAGGCTGCGGGTGTTGGTCAGGATGAAGCAGGTCGAGCCCGCCGCCGACCAGGCCGGCCGCCAGCTCGTCCGGCTCGAACACGGTGACCACCTCGACGCCGTGGACCGTCTGGGATCCCGTGGGGTCGTCGTCCAGGACCGCAATCCGCCGGCCGGCGGCGGCCAGGGCCCGGCGGATCCGCCGCCGGGCGTCCGGCTCCACCCGCGCCGGAGGCAGGTTCGCCGTCGGGTCCGCTCGCGGTCATCGACGTCAGGAGACCTGGAGGCCGCCGTTGATGTCGTAGGTCGCGGCGGTGATGTAGCCGGCGTCCTCGCCGAGCAGGAAGGCCACCAGGGCGGCGACCTCGGCCACCGTGCCCACCCGGCCGACCATGCTGTCGGCGCCCAGCTCGGCCTTGCGCTCATGGGTCAGGGTCCCGCCCATGATGTCGGTGTCGATCGGCCCCGGCGCCACGCAGTTCACCGTGATCCCGTTCGGGCTGAGCTCGCGGGCCAGCGCCCGGCTGAAGCCGATGAGCGCCGCCTTGGAGGCGCTGTAGGGCACCTTGGAGTAGGTGCCGCCGCCCCGCTGGGCCGAGACCGACGAGACGCTCACAATGCGTCCGACCCCGGCGGCCAGCATCGCGGGCACGACCCGCCTGGTCACCAGGAACGCGCCCCGCATGTTGATGTCGAAGACGCGGTCCCACTCGGCGATGGTGAGGTCCAGGAAGTCGACCGGGGAGCTCACCCCGGCCACGTTGGCCAGGCCGATGATCGGCGGCAGGCTGGCCTCGACCTGGGCGATGGCCGCCTCGACCGAGTCCGGGTCGGCGACGTCGGCGGCGACGCCGAGCGACGCCACCGACCGGTCGCCGCCGATCTCGCCGGCCGTCCGCTTCGCGGCCTCGCCGTCGAGGTCGAGGATGGCGATCGACCAGCCGTCGCGGGCCAGCCGCTCGGCGGTGGCACGCCCGATGCCACGCGGGGAGGCGGCCCCGGTGATGACCGCGGTGCGTTCGGCGGGGAACGGCTTGTCGGCGTCCATGGCCGCGCTGCCTTCCGATCGAGGTCAGGCGACCGTCATTCTCCCGAGGATCGGGCGCAGCGGCCAGCGCCGGGCCGAGATCACCCCCCCCACTCCCCAGGACACGGGGTCGGGCGTTCCGCCCTCTGCGCAGCGTGCCCGCCGGGCGAGACACTACTCCTTGGGGCCGGCGAATCGGAGTGGGCCATGGGATCAAGGCAAGACCCCGGCTCGTTCGCACGCACGACATCGGCCTCATCGACGACCCGCCGGCACCGGAGCGGGCCGTGCCTGCGAGTCAGGAGAGCAGGCCGCGCTCGGCCAGCAGCGGCTCGAGGCCGGTTGCGTGGGGACGCTCAGCGCAGCCGGCCCACCCGGTCCCTAGTCAGGCCGGCCCGCGGCCTGAGCTCGTCCCCTCCTGCGCCGTGACCGACGCCGTCTGATGCCCGGACCCCTTGTACCTCTTCCCGAGGTCGACCTTGACCAGGAACACGTCGAATGCGCCGCCGTTCTCGGTCTGGAACGCCCCCGGAGTCACGGGGAAGTCGGTCGAGTCGGTGGTCCCCGGCACATGGGCGACGCCGTCGCGGTTGACCCGGACCGACCCGGCCGCGTCGGGACCGGTCCCGCCCAGGTAGGTCGAGTAGACCAGGGCCGACCCGGTCTTGTTCAGCTTGGCCACCCAGGCGTCGACCTCCCCGCCGCCGTAGGTGGGCTGGAACGCACCCGGAGTCACCGGGAAGTCGGTGGAGTCGGTGAAGCCGTCGATGTAGAAGTTGCCTGCCTTGTCGAGTTCCCCGTCGTGGGCGCCGTCGGCGCCGGAGCCGCCGACGAAGGTCGAGTAGACCAGCCTGGAGCCCCTGGGGTTGAGCTTGGTCACGAACCCGTCGCCGGGCCCGCCGCCGAAGGTCGGCTGGAAGGACGCGCGAACTCCTCGACCGCGCCGTGGCTCCACCACAGGTGCGCGAGGAGATCCTAAAGATCGCACGGACTGGTCGGCATGCAAGTCAACTCGGGAGCGGCGCCGGACGCACCGAGTCTCGCACCGGCCGACCTGCGCGTGGCCCGTCGGTACGGTCAGGGTGATCGCAACAGCGAGGTGCCCATGCCGATAGCCAGGCGGGTGCGGGAGGACGTTGCAGGTCAGCCCGATAAACCGCAATGCCTCGACATCGACCATGATCCCAGCGGCGTTGACCACCAGGAACGCCCCGACCGCAATGGCCGCCGCGCCGAGCGCGGGTCGATGACGACGCAGCAGGGATCCCATCCCGAGGAACCAGGCCGCACCCGCGACGTTCTGGACCACACCCTGCAGGCCGTCCTCGGCGATGCGCCGCGCCAGGTCGAAGTCGTTGAGCAGGCCGGCCCTTATTGCTGCATCGGCGTCGGCGTACCGCTGGATGAGGTCCGGCAGGGTCGATGCGAGCACGCTCGCACCCGCCGCGCCGAGCAGGATGTAGAAGCCTGCGGCAACCGTTGAGAGGTCCGCAACAACGGGGTCGTCCTGACGGAGCCAGCGCAGCAGAAGAAGGGCGACAGGAACCAGCAGCAGGTAACTGCCGAACATCGACAGCCACAGGCCCCACCGCACCGGTTCAACGGCGTCCGTCCCCCAGGGCGATGAAGGTGGCCGCCTCGCTGACGGCCTCGAAGTCGAAGTCGGCACCCGACAGGCCGACGATCAGGCTCGCGAATGACGTCACGCCCGCGGCGATCGTGACCACCGCGGTGGCACGACGGTGTGGGACCTCTTCGTTCTGCGCAATCATCCCGCTCCTCCTCGGACCGCACGCGGCGAACCTACTCGGCGGTTGCTTCCGCAGCTAGGCGAAAGCAAAGAACCAGCGGCTGGCACCGGCGAGGAAGTCCCTGAACATCCAGGTACCGCTCAGGAAGATCTTGCATGTCCAGGGCGCCAATCGATGAAGCCATTGGTGAACTTGCCAGTTGGGTCGTAGGTCGTTGTCAGTTCAAGGAAGTCGGGCAGCCGGGGGAGGCGCCGCGCCAGGTCTTTATCGTTCGAACGTGAACAGCTTGCCCCAATGTGGTCGCGGCTCATAGGCGCGAGCGCGGCCTCGATGTCAGCCAGCAGGGCCATGACCTCGGTTGGATGTTTGCGCCATGTGAAGCCGACGCACAGGCTGTCGCGCTCGTAGGCGGGGCTGAGCCATAGCTCGTCGGCGGCGGCGGTACGGATCTCGGTTGCGTGCAGCTGCGGCGAGATGCGGTCACCGAGGGAGCGAAGGGTCTGTAGGGCGTTGACGGCATGGCGGCGGTCGACGAAGTATTCGGTCTGGACTCGTCACCGCCGGCCGACGGTGGAGCATCCAGACGGAGGTGCGGCAACCGTTCCGACCATGGGCCGGGGATGCCGGCGCGGAGCTTGAGGGCATGGTCGGGCGGCGGTTCGGCGTCGTCGTACCAGCTTCCGCCGTGTAGCGTCTCCGGCACGGGCTCCGGCTGCTCGTTGGCGTCTGAGGGCCGCCTCGACCCGGGCCTTCTGCCAGAACTCGCGGATCACCGGGCTGCCGAGGTCCCCGATGAGGCTCACGCTGTAGGCGCTGGCCATCACCTCATCGAAGGCGTCCAGCACGCTGTCCCAGGGCGCATTGCGGTACACGTCCTGGCGGACCAGATAGGTGGGCTGGACGTCGAGCACCAATCGGGTGATCACGCCGAAGGCCCCGAGGCCAACCGCGAGCGCCCTCAGATCGGGGTTGGAGCGGTCCACTTCACCAGCGAGCCATCGGCCCTCACCAGCTCGACGGCCGACACCGCCGTCCACAGGATGCCGTTGCGGTCCCCGGAGCCGTGGGTCCCGGTCGCGGTCGCGCCGGCCACCGAGATGTGGGGCAGCGAGCCCGTGTTGTGCAGCGCGTAGCCTGGGACTGGAGCTCGGCGGCCAGGACCCCGTAGCGAGTCCCACCGGTCACCGACACCGTCATCGCCTCGGCATCGATGGTGGCCTCCGGCCCCACTCCGACAGCGAGATGAGCGCACCGCCCGGGGAATCGGCGATGGTGGTGAACGAGTGCCGGGTCCCGAGGGCTCTGACCCGCGGCAGTCGAGCGACCAGTTCCTGGACCTCAACCACAGATGTGGGGTAGTGGACCCAATCAGCGCGGTAGGCGAGATTGCCCGCCCAGTTCCTCAGCTCCACTGCCACGGTTCACCTCGCTCGGAGGAATTGCCGACGAGCATCGCAGGCATCCTTCTCGAGTGACGGCTCGGACAACAGGCGGTTGCCCCGCCCGGGAATGGCGACGTTTGACGTGGGTAGCCTTGCGTCGTCGCACCGGCCGGTTCGGTGCAGAGCTTGCCGGAGTCGCGACTGGGTCGCCGACAGACCCAAGGAGGGATGCCGTAGAAGGAGCAGCGCAGACTGGGTCGACTCAGGCCATCAGAGCTCGGTCCTGATCTACGGCGCGGCCGCCCTGGCCGAGGTCGACCAGGACACCGCCGACGCCTCCATCCAGCTGGCCCTGGACGCCGGGATCAACCATTTCGACGTCGCGGCCAGCTACGGCGACGCCGAGCTGCGCCTGGGACCATGGATGCCCGACATCCGTGACCAGATCTTCCTGGCCACCAAGACCGGCCTGCGCGACCGCGAGGGCGCCTGGGCCCAGATCAACCAGAGCCTGGAGCGGCTCCAGATCGACCGCCTCGACCTCATCCAGATCCATGCCGTCGGCGACACCGAGGAGCTGGACCTGGTTCACCCGCCCTGGGGGGTCGCTGGAGGCGGTGGCCCGGGCCAGGGACGAGGGGCTGGCGGCTTCGGTCGGGATCACCGGCCACGGCCACCAGGCCCCGGCGACCCACCTGGAGGCCCTGGCGCGCTTCCCCTTCGACACGGTGCTTACCCCGCTCAACTGGGTGCTCGGCCGGGCCCGGCATACCTGGCTGACTACCAGGCCCGGTGGCCGAGGTCCTGGCCCAGGACGCCGGCTTGATGATCATCAAGGCGGTGTCGCGGCGGAACTGGCCCGAGGGCGGCCGGTCGGGCATGGGTACAGCACCTGGTACGGGCCGTCGACGACCAGCAGCAGATAGCGCCGCGGTGGCCTGGGTGCTGTCGCACCCCGAGGTGACCGGGATCGCCACCCCCGGCGACGTGCGCCTGCTGCCGCCGCTGATCCAGGCCGAGCGGCGCCTGGGCGAGATCGGCCTGGCCGAGGCCGAACAGGTACTGGGCGGCGCGGGCGACTACAGCTCCCCCTTCATCAACATCCGACACAGAATCGGATGGCAAGGCAAGCGGGTCCCGAGCGGGAAGGCAGTTGCGAGACCGAGGGCGACGCGAGACCCGCGCAGGCGACCGATGCCATCCAAGGGGGGACGTTCCACCCTCCGGGCGAAATCACCTCGATCGGGTGAAGCCCGTTGCGCGCACCGAGGCCATGATCGACCGGCAGGAAATTCAGGTGTCATTTTTTTTTAGGCGTAGCCGGCGGTGGAGTGGCGTCCCGATTCGTGTGGAGGTAGGTGCGGCGTGGCTGCGGCGCACGGCGGGGCGACCGTCGGCCTCGTTGCGGCAAGTGCTCGTGCCGCTCGCGCTGGCCCAGTTCATCTGCAGCTTCGCCGGCTCGAACATGAACGTGATGATCACCGACATGAGCGAGGACCTGGACACGACGGTCCAGGGCGTCCAGATCGCGATCACGATCTTCCTGCTGGTCATGGCGGCGCTGATGATCCCGGGCGGCAAGCTGACCGACCGCTACGGCCGGAAGCGGTTGCTTCCCGCTCGGCCTGATCATCTACGGCATCGGCGCCGTGATGAGCGCGGTCTCCCCCGGCCTCGGGGTCCTCATCCTCGGCAACTCGATCCTCGAGGGCGTCGGCACGGCCCTGCTGATCCCGCCGGTCTACATCCTCACGACCCTGCTGTTCACCGAGGTCACCTCCCGCGCCCGAGCGTTCGGCGTGATCATCGCGGCATGGGCGGGATCGGCGCCGCGGCAGGGCCGCTGATCGGTGGGCTGATCACCACGGCGATCAGCTGGCGGGCGGCGTTCGTCTTCCAGGCGCTGATCATCGTGGTGATCGTCCTGCTGAGCCGCCACATCGAGGACCCGCTGCCACCCGAACCCGACCCGCCCCTTCGACACCCTCGGCGCGGTGCTCTCGGCTGTCGGCCTCGTCCTGGTCGTCATGGGCATCCTGGCCGCGGACGACAACGGCTGGCTGATGCTCGGCCTGCTCGTCGCCGGCGCCCTGGTCCTGGCCTGGTTCTTCCTGTCGGTGCGCGCCAAGGAGCGGGCCGGCAAGGAACCCCTGCTGTCGACGTCGCTGTTCCGCAACCGGACGTCCAACCTCGGTCTGGTCACCCAGAACGCCCAGTGGCTGGTGCTCATGGGCGTGTCGTTCGTCGTCGCGGCGTACCTGCAGGTCGTGCGGGGCTACAACGCGATCGAGACCGGCGTGATCTTCACCGCCGCCACGGTCGGCCTGCTGTCTCGTCGCTCGGTGCCGAGCGGTTCGCGAAGCGGCGCGAGCAACGGACCCTCATCATGGCCGGCTTCGTCCTCACGATCGTCGGTATCGGCGTGTTCCTCGCCATGGTGAGCGGTTCGCCGAGCGTCTGGGCGTTCGCGCCCGGTCTGCTCCTCATCGGCCTGGGTGTCGGCTGATGCTCACCCCCTCGGTCAACGTCGTGCAGTCGGCCTTCGGCGAGGAGCAGCAGGGGGAGATCTCGGGCCTGTCCCGCAGCGTCTCCAACCTCGGCTCCTCCCTCGGCACCGCGATCGCCGGCACCATCCTGGTCGCCGGCCTCACGACCCCCGCGCTCCTATGGGCTCGCGATGGCCGTCCTGGCCGCGTCGGCGTCGTGGGGCTGGCGGCCGCGCTCCTGCTGCCGCGGACACCGGCACCAGCCGCTGCCACTGCGTCCAGGCCATGACCAGCGGCCCCATGAAGGAACTCACCCCCGACCACCAGATCCGTAGGTTTTTTTTTTTTTTTTTTTTTTTTTTTTTTTTTTTTTTTTTTTTTTTTTTTTTTTTTTTTTTTTTTTTTTTTTTTTTTTTTTTTTTTTTTTTTAAAAAAAAAAAAAAAAAAAAAAAAAAAAAAAAAAAAAAAAAAAAAAAAAAAAAAAAAAAAAAAAAAAAAAAAAAAAAAAACCCGCGTGATGGCGGTCTGCACACCCTGCACGGTGGTGTCCAGGTCCTTGCTGATGTCGTTGATCATCACGTTCATGTTGGTGCCGGCGTCCTGGTCGCCCTCGCGCCCGCCACGTTCATGATCGAGCGTCCAGGGTCATGAGGAGCTGGCCCCAGGGCGATGCGAACAGGACCTTCATCGGAGGCCTTGGTGACTGCTGCTCGGTCGCGGTACCCGCATCGAAGGCCAGCGCCGGCAGCGATCACCGGCGGCTCACCCGGCGCCACCAGCGTGCACCTGCCGGACGGGATCGAAGCCGGCGCCGTAGTCGAGCTGGTGGTCGAGGTTGATGGCGGCGTTGATCAGCGACAGGTGGGTGAAGGCCTGGGGGAAGTTGCCCAGCTGCTCGCCGGTCTGGCCGATCTCCTCGGCGAACAGGCCGAGGTGGTTGGCGTAGGTGAACATCTTCTCCAAGGTGAGCCGGGCCTGTTCCAGCCGGCCGAGCGGGCCAGGCCGTCCACGTACCAGAAGGTGCAGATCCAGAAGGTCCCCTCATCGCCCGCAGCCCGTCTGGAGAGGCGCTGGGGTCGTAGCGATACACCAGGCTGTCGGAGACCAGCTCGCCCTCCATCGCGTCCAGGGTGGACAGCCACATCGGGTCGCGGGGGCGACGAAGCCGACCAGCGGCATCATCAGCAGCGAGGCGTCCAGCACCTGGGTCTTGTCGTGCTGGGTGAACGCCCGGCGCTCGGGGTTCCAGCCCCGGTCCATGATCTGGGCGTAGATGCGGTCGCGCTCCTCGGTCCAGCGGGCCAGGTCGGCGGGGCGGCCATGCTCGCGGGCCAGGCGGACCATGCGGTCCAGGGCCACCCAGCACATGAGGCGGCCGTAGGTGAAGTTCTGGCGGCCGCCTCGGGTCTCCCAGATGCCCTCGTCGGGCTGGTCCCAGTTGTCGCACAGCCAGTCGGCGAGCTGGGCCAGCTTGACCCAGCCGGGGTGGCCGACCCGGATGCCCGTGCCGGTCGGCCAGCCAGATCGAGTCCAGCGCCTCGCCGTAGATGTCGAGCTGGAGCTGGTCGGCGGCGCCGTTGCCGATCCGCACCGGCCGGGAGCCGGCATAGCCCTCCAAGTGGTCCAGGATCTCCTCCTCCAGGTCGAGGAGCCGTCGACCCGGTACATGATCTTCAGCGGCCCCGAGGCCTCCCCGGCCCGCTCCGCGGCCCGGTCGTACAGCCAGCGCCCGAACGCCTCGGCCTCCTCGGTGAACCCCAGCCCCAACAGGGCATGGACCGAAGGAGCCGTCCCGGATCCAGGTGTAGCGGTAGTCCCAGTTCCGCTCGCCGCGACCTGCTCGGGCAGGCCGGCGGTGGGGGCGGCGACCAGGCCGCCGGTGGGCGCGTAGGTCATCAGTTTCAGGGTGATGGCCGAGCGGGCCACCATCTCCGCCACCGACCCCGATAGGTCGAACGGGCCAGCCAGCCCCGCCAGAACCGTGCCGTGTCGGTGAACAGGCCCAGCAGCTCCTCAGGGGTCATGGTCCGCGGTGGCCCGTCGGCGGCCGACTCCAGGATCACCCCGCCGGCCTGGCCGGCCCGCAGGGTCAGCCGCCGCGCACATTGTTGCCGTGGCGGCGCATCGCCCCCTGCCCGCGCCGTGCAGGGTCAGCTGCAGGCGTCGGGGTGCGGAACACCGCCCCGTCGTCGGTCAGCTCCAGCTCATGCGGCCTGGCGGCCGTAGTCGAACCGGGGCGCGCACTCCAGCTGGAACCGGATCTGGCCACGGACACAGCGCACCACCCGGACCAGCCGGTGGCGGTCGCGTCGCCGCTGGGGCTCCTCGACCGGCATGAAGTCCAGCACCTCGCCGACCCCCTCGGGGGTCATGAACCGGGTGACCAGGATGGCGGTGTCGGGGAAGTACAGCTGGCGGACCACGTCGTCGTCGCCTTCGGCGGCGATCCGGAACCGCCCCCCCGCTCGGCGTCGAGCAGCGACGCGAACACGCTTGGCGAGTCGAACCGCGGGCAGCAGAACCAGTCGACGGTGCCGTCGGTCGTGACCAGCGCCGCCGTCTGCAGATCCCCGATCAGGCCATGCTCGGCGATCGGCGGGTAGTTCTCCATCGGCGATCCTCCAGCTCTGAGGTGCCTGGTCCCCCACGGGACCGGGTGACGATCAAGTGATAGCGAGGCTCAGGGTGGAGCTGCATCACCCGAAGGGGGTGAATCACCCTGACGCAGGCCCCAGCCTGGCCGAGCAGGATCCGGTAGGCCAGGCTGGTGGCCACCGGAGGACGGGATGCTCCGGGTGAGGAGCACGACTCCCCTCAGGGTGCTCTCGTGATCCCGGGCGCTCGGCTACCAAGGAGGCCTGTCCGTCACCGGTCGCCCTCAACTTCTACGCCGGCATCTGCGGCTGAGACCCGCGGGGCGGGTGCGCCTTCGGCGCCGCATCCGACAAAGAAAGAAATGACCGCCGGTAGCCGCTGCATCAATAGGTAATGTCAGAAATACCCTCTGACCTGCGGTTTTGGAGCCCGAGGAGGGATTCGAACCCCCGACCTTCCGATTACGAGTCGGATGCTCCGCGTCGATCTGGACGGCTCCAGACGGATCGAGCCTGCTCACGTGGGATGCGTCGTCGGTCCAGACGGCTCCAGACGGATACAGAAGGATCGTCTGGATGATCAAATGGATGATCAAGGCGCATCCGACACAGAATCGGATGCCAGGCGAGCACGGTGGTCGCGCTGTTCATTCGTAGGAGCCTCGGCCGACCCTGTGCCGGTCCGCCGTCCGTAACGCTGCCCAGACGCAAGCTGGCCACACTGGCGGGTGAGGGCGCGGTTGGGAGGTGCCAGGCGAGTGGTGCGCTACGGGCAGCCAGGAGCACGGCGATGACGTCCACTGCCGGACCGGGCCGGCCGCGCCGATGGGCGGCCGGGCTGGGGTGGGTGCTGTGGGCACTGACCCTGCTCGCCATCCCCGCGGTCGCCTGGCTCGATCAGCTGCTGCGCCGGGCCGGCCTGGCCGAGCTGGCCTGGTTGCGCCTCAGCAGCATCCCCCAGGTGGCGGCGGCGGTGAGCGCGGCCACGGTCGGGGCGGTCCTGGCCGCCCGCCGGCCCCGCCACCCGGTGGGCTGGCTGCTGCTCGGCCTGGGGCTGTCGCTGACCCTGTGGGGTCTGACCTTCGCGTACACCCGCTACGGGCTGGTGGCCCGGCCGGGGGCGCTGCCGGCCGCCGGCTACCTGGCCGGGTTCCACACCGGCAGCACCCTCATCTGGCTCTCGTGCGCCAGCTTCGTCCTGCTGCTCACCCCGACCGGGAAGCTGCCCTCGCCCCGCTGGCGCTGGTGGGCCAGGGTCGCGGCGGCCGCGCCCGTGGTGTGGCTGCTGACATCGGTCATCCACCCGGCACCGCTGTATCCGGAGTACCCGGCCATCGGGAACCCGCTCGCGATCCCGTTCCTGCCTCGTGGCCTGCTGGACGTCGCCCAACCGGCCGCCGGGGTCGTCATCCTGGTCTCGCTGGTCGTCGGGGCCGTGTCGCTGGTCGGACGCTTCCGCCGCGCCCGCGGCACCGAGCGCCAGCAGCTGCGCTGGATGGCGTGGGGGGCGGGGCTGGCCGCGGTGGCGTTGCTGACCGCGATGGCCGCCCTCGTGCTGGATCAGCCCGTCCTGACCGACCTGGCCTTGGGCGTCACCGCGGCGGTGCTGCCGCTGGCCACCGGGGCGGCGATCCTGCGCTATCGGCTGTACGACCTGGACCGCATCATCAGCCGCACCTTGGCCTATGGGCTGCTCACCGTGCTGCTCGGCCTTGGGTACGCCGGGGTCGTGCTGGGCCTCGGCCGGCTGCTGCCCCAAGGCTCCAGCCTGGTCGTCGCCGGGGCTACCCTGGCCGTGGCGGCGGCGTTCCAGCCGGCACGCCGCCGCATCCAGCAGCGGGTCGACCGTCGCTTCAACCGTCGCCGCTACGACGCCGCCCGCACGATCGAGGGATTCAGCGGCCGGCTACGTGAGCAGGTCGACCTGGACACCCTGACCGCCGAGGTGCTGGCCGTGGTCGACCAGACGATGCAGCCGACCCAGGCCTCGCTGTGGCTGCGGCCACCGCCGGAACCGCCACGCACATCCCCAGGTGCCCTGGCCTCGCCATGACACCGGTGGAACCCCGAATGGTGGGCCGCGAGGGATTCGAACCCCAACCGCCAGATCCGTAGGCTGGTGGGCTACGTCCACGCAGTACGCCTGAGTGCTGTCTGCGCAGCTCAGGTCGGGTGCCAAATCCAGCCAGACCGCCAGAGTGCTGTCTGGTGCTGGCTGGTGGACTGACACCGGGACTGACATGCTCGGGCTTGGCCACGCTTTCGAGGTGCGGGCGGCCGGCGTGGGGCCGATGCCCTGCGCGCTCTCGCTGGCCGCCCAGTCGTCCTCCCTGGCGGCGGAGGATCTGGAGCTGTTGGCGACCGCGGCCGATCACCTCGGCCCATGGGCTGCAGGGTCAACCCGTGTTGGCGTGGACCGACCAGAGGATGGCTCGCTCGGGTTGGTAGGAGCAGAACATGCCGGTGCGGATCGAGGCAGCCAGTGCTGACCAAGCCGGGGGTGGGCTCGAGCGATGCGGCTCAGGGCGTTGCGAATGCGGCGGGTTACTGCTTTGCGGGCGCGTTCGACGGGGTCGGGCGACCGGCGCGGTCGACCGGCGAGGCCGTAGGCGGCGGTCAGCGCGTGATCAGTGCGTCGAGCTCCTCACGGGCCGCGGCACTGGCTTCTCCGTCGCCCCGTTCCTGGGCCTCCTCGAGCTCCTGTTCCAACTCGGTGATCCGGCGCTGGTAGTGGGCGCGGGCTGCCTGGTCGATGACCGCCTCGCCCCGGCCCTCGAACGCGAGCCCGGCCTCGGCCGCTCGTGACGGCGGGATCGGCCGCGCCCCGGTCCCATCCGCCATCAGGTCGAGGACGTGGAACTCGCGGCCGGGTTCGGCGAGGAGGCGCCCGAGGTCGCGGAGGCCCTTGGTGTCGCGCAAGGTGACCACCAGGCCCCGGTAGCCGATGGTCCAGTACTCGCCGTCGCGGCGGAAGAGGCTGGTCTGTTCGACCGCCCAGCGGCGGACGGCTTCGGGGCTGGCGCCATGGCGCAGGACCGGGAAGACCCTGGAGGTCTCCAGGCATGCCGGCCAGCTCGACGTCGCGGCCCTCACCGAAGCGGATGCCGGAGCCGGCGACGAGGTCGCGAACCGTGCTCGAGACCAGGATCTGGCCGGGGGCGGCCAGTTCCACGATGCGGGCCCCGACGTGGACGGCGATGCCGCGCACGTCGGCCTCGACCATCTCGCACTCGCCGGTGTGCACCCCGACGCGCACCGACAGCCCCTTTGGCTCGGACGCCTCCATGATGCCGAGGGCGCACCGGATGGCACGGGCGGGGCCGTCGAACACTGCGAGGACACCGTTGCCGAGCTGCTTGACCTGCTCACCGCCGAAGCGGGTGAGGTGGGTCCTGACGTCCCGGTCGTGGGCGGCCAGCAGCTCACGCCAGGCGTCATCACCCAGGTCGACGGCTCTGGGCGTGGATGCTGCGGTATCGGTGAAGACGAGGGTGAGCAGCCGGCGCCGTCGAGGGATCGGGGTCCGGGATCCGACGAGGAAGTCCTGCACCTCGGCCAGGACGGCGTCGGCGTCGCCGACGAAGGGCAGATGGTCGACCCCCTCCAGCTCGACGAACCGGGCATCGGGGATCTGGGAGGCGACGTGGCGTCCATGGCGCACCGGGACCAAGCCGTCGTCGCGGCGGTGGAGCACCAGGGTGGGCACCCGCACGGTGGGGAAGACATCGGCGAGGTCGTAGGCGTAGAACGCCGACAGCAGGGGCAGGATGGCGCCGCGGCTCACCGACTGCCTCGCCCACTTGGCCAGCCACTGGGTGAACGGCTCGTCGCCCGCCATGCTCGGAGCCCACGTCCGCACCGCCCAGTCGCTGCGCATCCCCCAGCCGCGGCTCACGGCTTCGACGAAGCCGGCGAGCGTGCCGTCGCCCGCGCCTGCTGGGTGCCGGGCGTCCGCGTCGTAGTGGGTGAGCGTTCCGTAGAGGATGATGCGTGCCGTCCGCTCCGGATGGGTGGCCGCGAACAGCGCCGCCAGCGAGCCGCCCTCCGAGATCCCGAGGATCGAGGCCCGTTGGGAGCCGACGGCGTCCAGGACGGCAAGGACGTCGTCCGTCCGCTCCTCGAGTGTCGGCGTGGCCGTCGTGCCGTGCCGGTCCGAAAGCCCGCAGCCACGGCGGTCGAAGAGGATCAGCCGGGTGAACTCCGACAGCCGCCGCAAGAACGCCGCGAGCGACGGTTCCTCCCAGAACACCTCGACGTTGGAAGCCAGCCCGTAGGCCCACACCAGGTCGACCGGCCCGTTCCCCACGACCTGGTAGGCGATGTTCACCTCGCCCGCGCGGGCGTACCGCGTCACCGGCTGGCTCATAGCCGCCCCCGACTCCGTGCTGCGCTCCGCCATTTTGCTCCTGTGCCGCGGCCGATGCCCGGCCCACTCAACGTGCGCCACACGACGTGTCGCGTCGCGACGGCACATGTAGCGCCTCTGTGCCGACCGGCCCGCCAGGGCCAGGCAGGACGGAGGAGTCGTCATGGAACACGCCAAGCTCAACGGCGTCGAGCTGGAGTATGAGGTCGTGGGGTCGGGTGCGCCGATGCTGCTCATCCACGGCGCCCACATCGCCGACGCACTGCAGCCGCTCGTGACGGAACCGGCGCTCGAGCGCTTCCAGCGCATCCGCTACCACCGGCGGGGCCTCGGTGGGAGCACCCTCCCGGTCGACGCGGGGCCGACCAGCGTCGCCGTGCAGGCCAAGGACGCCGTCGGGCTCCTCGACCACCTCGGAGCGGATCGCGCCCACGTGGTCGGGCACTCCCTCGGTGGAGCGATCGCCCTGGAGCTCGCGGCCCAGCACCCCACCAGGGTGGCGTCACTCGTGCTGCTCGAACCGGTGTTCCTCACCACGCCCGCTGGGGCGGCCTTCGCGCGCGCGATGGCGCCCCTCGGCGAACGCTACCAAGCTGGCGACGCCGAGGGCGCCGTGCACGGCTTCCTGGCACTGGTCGGTGACCGCGACTGGCGCGCCACCATCGAACGGACCGTCCCGGGCGGGATCGCGCAGGCCGTCAAGGACGCCGCGACCTTCTTCGAGAGCGAGCTGCCCGGCGTCCCGGAGTGGACCTTCGGGCCGGAGCAGGCCGCGGCCATCACCTGCCCCGTGCTGTCGGTCCTCGGCAGCAACAGCAGCCCCCTGTTCGTCGAGGGCCGCCAGCTCCTTCACGCCTGGTTCCCGGCCTGCCAGGACGCCGACATCCTCGGCGCGACCCACCTGCTCCAGATGCAGGCGCCGGGGCCGGTGGCCGCAGCGATCGCCGCCTTCCTGTGACGGGGACTCGTTCTGCGCGACTGAGAAGACCCTGCTCAGCACCCAAAGGACTGACATGGCCAGATACGGTCCGTAGAGCTTCTCTTGCTTGATAGCCGCTGACCTGCACGAATGGCGCGCCGCGAGGGATTCGAACCCCCAACCGCCAGATCCGTAGCCTGGTGCTCTACGTCGATCTGGTCGGCTCCAGACGGATCTGGGCTGCTCAGGTTGGATGGGTCGTCGATCTGGTCGGATCCAGACCGGTCCCGTCAGATCGTCTGGATGATCAACCGGATGATCAAGCCACGAGACGCATAGTCACCCGGACCACGACAGCCACTGTTGGAGCGAGCACCAGATGTTCCATGAGGAGGCCGTCCTGGCACGGCGAGCGCGACCGTGGCCGGGTGGGCATCGGCGACAAGCTCGCCGTCGCCGTCGAGGACCACGGCGCCGCCGCCACCGACCCGCACTCGTAGCGGCCGGCCGAGCGGCGGCGGACGGCGCAGGTCACCTCCACCCCCCGTCGCCGAGCAGCCCCGCGATCGCGCCGCAGGCGTAGCCGCCGTTGGCGGAGGCGGGTGGCCCGCAGAACCGCTCCCCCGAGGCGCAGCTCGGCCACCTGGGCGGCGACCACCGCTACCGCCTGCCGTCATGCGGCCGCTGCTCGGGCCCGCGCACGCGCCTGGTCAGCCGGGCACGAGCGGCCGCCAGCCGGGCGCGGCCTTCGACCACCATGAGCGAGAGCCCGGCGCCGCCGACCAGCAGCAGGTTGACCAGCGAGTCCTCGCCCAGATGATGCGCCAACGGTCGCATGTCGATCAGCTCGTGAAGCAGTAGGAGTCGCTGGAGGCATCCCCGCCCTGCAGCCGCGTCTGGTGCACCCGCAGCCCGCGGAAGTCGTTCCCGTTGGGGAAGAACCGCCGGTCGGCGGCCAGCCCGCCGACCTGAGGGTCGGTGTCCAGCTTCGCCGCCCACGCGCCGACCCCGTCGGGGTAGAAGATGGGGTCCCACGCGCCGTAGATCGAGTTGGTCACATACACCCGGCGGCCGTCGCGGCTGACCTCCACCATCTGCGGCCCACCACCCAGGCGCAGGTCGGGCGCGGCCGGGTGGGGCTGGCGGCCCACGATGCCGCCGAGGCGGACCGAGCCGGTCTCCCTTGGATGGAAGATGTCGCTGACGTCGTACTGCTTGAGCTCACCGGTGCCCCAACACGACACATACAGCCAGCGGTCATCCACCGACAGGTCGATGTCGGAGACCAGCGGGGGCACCGCCCCGAACGGCTTGAGGGCCGGGGGGAGCAGGTCGGGGTCGGCCGGCTCGGCCGGGATGGTGATCACCTTGCGGGCCGCCCACTGGTCCCCGTCGCGGTACCAGAGGAACACCGATCCCGACAGGTCCTCGACACTGATGACCACCCCGACGAACCCCCAGGCCTTGGCCGGGTCGTGGGCCGGGCGGACCTCGAACACCATCTGGTGCTGGTCGCCCAGGTCGATCCGCTGGGTGAGGGTGCGCTGGGACATCGACCAGAAGTTGAGGTGGTGGCCGAAGCGCCTCCCGAGCAGGTCTTCCGGGTTGAGGCCGTTCTCGATCATCGAGGGCGTGCCCCACTCCGAGGTAATCATGGTGTCGTGGTTGAGGTGCCACCAGCCGTCGTAGGCGAAGTACTGGTCGCCGCGGTCGTGCTCCCAGGCGCCGATGACGTCGAAGGTGTCGTGGTTGAGCAGGGCGACCCCGCCGGGGCCGTCGTTGCCGTTGGCCCCGCCCAGGTTGAACAGGAAGATGCCGCCGGGGCCGCAGTGGACGGTGTGGGGCCGCGAGTAGCCGGCCTTGGCGGCCAGCTCCTCGGCGGTGATCTCCCGGACGACCCTGGGCTTGTGGGGGTCGGGCTTGGTGTCCAGCACATAGGTGCGCGAGGAGCGGATGCCGGGGACGATCAGGTAGCGGCGCTCCAGCGGCTGGCCGTGCCCGTTGTGGCCCTGGTGGCACAGGGCGCTGGAGCAGGCGTTCCAGCCGAAGTGGTGCAGCTCGTTGCCGGCCGTCGGCAGCTCCGACCAGCCGACCACCTTGCCGTAGGTCGACGAGCTCGGGTCGCAGTCGATCACCGCGATGGCGTCTTTGGCCTGGCCGGCGGGGTCGTAGGCGGCGACGTAGGCCAGCCGCTCCGGCGGCGCCGCGATCGCCTCGGCCGGGCTGCGGTAGAAGGTGGGGTCAGTGGTCTCGGGCATGGACGCCTCCTTCGCGTCAGGGCACAGACACCGGTATGGGGCTGGGTTCGGCGGTGGTGGGCGCGCGGTCGAGCGAGTCGACCGTCGGCGTGAACCAGTGGCCGCGCTCGCAGCGGGTCTTGACGTGCTCGACCGGGCCATCGGTGGACCCGAAGGTCCAGCGGTCGACGATCCGGGCGGGCGCCCGGCAGGTCGGGTCGGGGCAGGCGATGAGGTCGGGCATGGCCATTTGCCTCCCACAGGTGCGTCCGGCCACTCCAAGCCGGCTCAGTTCGCTCCGCCGGTACGCCCGGCGACCTTCGATGCCGGCCCGGTCCGCTCCGGTCGGTTGACCCTGCGGTTGTACGGCGCGGCGGGCCCGTCCGGGATCCGTGACGGCTACCGAGATCGGTGCCGGCGGCTACCGAGCTTCTGGGTCGAGGAGCCCCAGGTCGGCCGCCCGGGCGGCCGCGGCCCGCCGCGTCGCGACGCCGAGCTTGGCCAGCACGGCGGCGACGTGGCTGTCGACCGTCCGGGTGGAGATCACCAGCCGGTCGGCGATCTCGGCGTTGGTGCATCCCTGGCTGAGCAGCCCCAGCACCTGGACCTGCCGCTCGGTGAGCCCGGCCGGGTTCTGCCGGGTGGCGCCGACCGGTCCGCGGGGAACGTGGGCGACACCCAGCCGGCGCAGCCCGGCCCGGACCAGCCGGGCCAGCGGCGCGGCCCCCAGGGCGTCCAGCTCGGCCAGCGCGGCCAGCCGGTCCTGCGGGTCGGGGCTCTCGGCCAGCGCTGCGGCGTGCTCGTAGGGGTACCCGGCCGCCTGCCAGGCCGCCGCCGCCTCCCGCCAGCGCCCGGCCGCCTGCAGCGCGTAGGGATGCTCGGAGGCAAGCGGCGTGACGGCCTGTCCCGCCTTGGTCAGCCAGTAGCTCAGCTCGGCCTGGAGCGGGGCGTAGCCCACGCGGCGGGCCTCCTCGTAGGCCGGGCCGGCGATGGCCCGCACGGCGGCGTGGTCGCCGGCCAGCCAGGCCGCCTCGGCCCGGGCCACGGCCACCGGCCCGGTCCGTAGCAGCTCCCGCAGCTCCACCGCGAGCTCCTCGGCTTGGCGCAGGAGCTCGTCGCCGCCCGGCTCGCCCCGACGCACCCGCACCAGGCCAAGCACCACCAGCGCGGGGCACCGCTGGTAGGGCAGGTCGCTCAGCCCCCGCTCGGCCGCCCGCACCGCCTCGTCCCAGGCCGCCCTAGCCAGCCGGAGCCGGCCCAGCTCCACCTGGAGGTAGCCGAGGATGCCGAGGTGGTCGGACTGCTCGGCGAGACGCATGCCCTCCGCCAGCTTCCGCTCGGCCTCGTCCAGACGGAGATCGTCGAGAAGGTCCCAGATGATGGTGCCGTAGGAGCGGCAGGCGTGCTCGACCTCGCCGGCGGCCAGCGCGACCCGCAGGCTCTCCTCCATCAGCGACCAGCCCATCGGATCGCCAAGCAGGCCCTGGCGCACGGAACCGACGCCGAGCAGGGCGTGGGACAGGATCGCAGCGTCGCCCAGCTCGCGGGCCAGAGCGATGGCCCGCTCCCCGACCGCCACGCAGTCGCTGGCTCGGTAGGCCAGCATGTGCAGCTGGGACTGGTTGCTGAGGGCCAGGGCGAGCAGCCGGCGGTCGCCGGCCGGCTCCAGCACGGCGATCGCCTCCGCGCCGGCGTGCTCGGCGGCCGCCCGATCCCCGGCCCACCAGGCCATCCGGGACAGCCAGCGCAGGTCCGCCCCGAGCGCGCGCTGGTCGCCCTGTGACCGGCGCAGCTCGATTGCCTCGCGCTGGGCGGCGAGCATGGCCTCGGCGGTCCCGATCGTGTAGCACTCGACGGCGTACCCCTCCAGCAGCTCGGCCAGCTCAGCCGGGGCGAACCGCTCCCGGTGACCGGAGCACCAGCCGGTAATGGGCGACCGCCTCACGGTGGGCGCCGGCGCCGGCCGCGTCCCGGGCCGCTGCGGGCCCGTAGCCGACGATCGCGTCGGTGTCGCCGGCCTGGGCCGCGTGGTGGACGATGCGCGACAGGTCGGCGCCCTCCCGCCCGACCAGCGCATGGAGCACCCGCCGGTTCAGCTCCACCCGGCGGGCCACCGGCAGCGAGTCCGCCACCGCCCGGCGGGTCAGTTCATGCCGGAACGCCACCGCGGCCGGCGACACCGTGAGCAGGCCGTGCTCCTCGGCCGCCGCCAGCGCGGCCAGCCCGCCCGCCACCAGCGCGTCGACCAGCCACCGCTCCACCGCGGACGGAACCACGGCCAGCTGCTCCAGCGCATCCTGGGTGGCCGGGTCCAGGCGGCGCACCCGGGCCAGCACCGCATCCACGACCGTGGACGGGACGCGGTCGCCATCCCCGGCCGCGAGCACCTCGGTGACGAAGAACGGGTTCCCGGAGGTCATGGCGAACACCTCGTCGGCGTCGACCCGGCTGGGCGCGCTCAACCGCCGGACCGCGTCCTGCGACAGGCGCCGCAACGGCAGCCGGCGGACCCGGCCCGAGGCCGACGCCTGCCCGAGCAGCTGCTGGAGGGGATGCTCTCGGGTCAGCTCGTCGTCGCGGTAGGTCAGCACCAGCACGGCCGGCAGGTCGGCGATCCGGCGGGCCAGGTAGCCCAGCACGTCCAGGGTGGCCTCGTCGGCCCAGTGGACGTCCTCCACCACCAGGACGGTCGGGTGCCCGGCCCAGTCCAGCTCGGCCGGCAACGCGGCCAGCACTGCGTCCCGCTCGCCGCCCTCGGCCAGCGCCCGGGTCAGCTCGGCGCCGACCTGGCCGACCAGGTCCCGGAACGGCCCCAGGGTCCGCGGGGTGCCCAGGTCGTCGCAGTGGCCGACCAGCAGGCGCGCCTCGGCCGGCAGCAGCCCGCGCAGCGCCCGGACCAGGCTCGACTTGCCGATGCCGGCCTCCCCGAAGACGAGCACCAGCCCGCCCTCGCCGGCCGCCGCCTCGCGGGCGGCCTGGGCGAGCTCGGCGAGCTCGCGCTCGCGTTCGAGAAGCACCGGCCCTGCCACATCGCGAGTATTGCAGGCGACTGGACGCGCGACCATGGCCAACCTGCTCGGCTCCAGATGGATCGGGCCTGCTCACGTTGGATGGTCGTCGACCCAGACGGATCGAGAAGGGTCCCGTTGGATCGTCTGGATGATCAGCGGACGATCAAGCGAGCACGCCTCATGCGACGCCAGCGTGCACGTCCCGTCGCCGCTCTCTCGTCCGGAGCGGTGCTCGCGCCTGGGCATCGCTGACAAGTACGTGCCTTTGCTACTGCCCTTGGCAGTGAGGGAACACGCTGGGGATCAATTTGGAAGTGGTAGCGAAGCCGCAAGCTGGTTTTCTCAGATGCGCGCGAATGCGCGCCCGGCCCGCAGGGCCGGCTGAATCGTCCGTCTTCCACAATTTCGCTCGGAGTGGGCCGACGAAGGAGGCCCATCGACGGGCTCTGAATCGGCCAGACGGACTCCTACGTAGCGTAGCGGGGCAGGGTCACGGGCGGTTTTTGCCCGTGACCCTGCCCCGCGGAGCGTCTGACCAGCGCAAACGGTCCGAGGCCGGCTCCCCCAGGTCCCCCACCCCCAGGGGGACCCATCAGGGGAGGGGTTGGGGGACCCATCAGGGGAGGGATCAGGGGACCCCTACGGGGACCGATCCGGGGAGGTCCAGGGGGCCAGAAATCGCTCTCAGAGCGTCCAGGAGGCCGGCCTGGAATTGCAGCAGGCAATTGCGCGACGGTGACGGTCCGAGGGCCTAAATCGGCCTCGGCGCGGCCGGGACCCTGCACCCGGCCGCGTTCGGCCGATGCCCTCACCCGGCGGGAATACCACCCGGCCCGACAGACGCCGGCGTCAAGGTCGTACCTCCTCGCCGCCGGCGCCGACCGGCTGGGACGGCCAGGCGGCCGACCGGCGGCTGCGGGGGCTCCACCTTGACCCCGGGTCGGGCCGGATGGTCCCGGGACACGGGTCGGGCGTTCCGCCCTCCGCGCAGCGGCACCCGCCGGCCGAGGGCGCTACCGCGCAGCGCTCCCCGGCCCCCCCCCCCCCCCTCCCCCCGTCGCCCGTCGCCGGTCCGGGGGCCTAGATCGGCCTCGGCGCGGCCGGGACCCTGCACCCGGCCGCGTTCGGCCGATGCCCTCACCCGGCGGGAATACCACCCGGCCCGAAAGCGCCCGGCGTCAAGCTCGTTCCTCCTCGCCGCCGACGCCGGCCGGCTGGGACGGCCAGGGGCGACTGGCGGCTGCGGGGGCTCCAGCTTGACCCCGGGTCGGGCCGGATGGTCCCGATGACACGGGTCGGGCGTTCCGCCCTCCGCGCAGCGGCACCCGCCGGGCGAGGGCGCTGCCGCAGCGTCCGACTGGCATGGTGGCAGGGCGGCTCCCGGCACGAACAGGCTGCAGCACGGCTAGCCGGTGACGGCCGGGGCGATCGTCGTCGCCGACCAGGTTCGGGGCGTCGTAGCGCTCCTGGTCGGAGTCGCTGGTGATGACCACGACCAGGTCCAGCTCGGGGATGACCTGGATGAGCTGGCCGCCGAAGCCCATGGCGCGGAAGCTGTCGTGGCCGGTCTCGTTGGTCACCCACCAGTGGTAGCCATAGTCCCCAGGACCCCTCGTCGGGTCGCTCTGGGGCTGGGTGGAGGCCGCCACATAGTCGGCCGGGACCACCTGGGCGCCGTCCCAGCGGCCCCCGTTGAGGTACAGATAGCCGAGCTTGGCCAGGTCGCGGGCGGGCAGCCGCAGGAAGGTGCCGCCACAGTGGTAGCCCTGGGGGTCTTTGGGCCAGGCCACCGGTGCCTGCTCGTAGGCCTCCAGCTCGGCTGGGGTCGGTGGCCAGTGGCGGATCGTCGGCTCCAGGGCGTTGTCGGCGGCGATGCCCAGGGGGCCGAACAGCTTGGCCCGGGCGAAGGCCAGGGTGGACTGGCCGGTGGCGTCGGCCACGATCGCCGACAGCAGCTGGGAGTTGGCGTCGCTGTAGGCCCAACTCTGCGCCCGGCGCTGCTGACCAGCCGCCGGCCCAGGATGTGACGCACCCAGTCGCGGCTCTTGAGCATCTCGTTCCATGATGTCGTCGTCGCCGCCCAGCGACGAGTCGTCGCCGGCCAGCCCGGAGGTCATGGTCAACAGCTGCTCCACGGTGACCCGGCGCAGCCGCGGGATCCGCGTTGGCGGGCAGATGGTCGGCCAGCAGCTCCTCGACGGTCTGGTCCAGGCCCTTGAGCTTGCCATCGCCGAGGGCGATGCCGACCAGTGCCGAGGTGAAGCTCTTGGTCACCGAGAAGCTGTTGTGGCCGTCGCTGGCGGTCGACGCCCTGCCAGTAGCGCTCGTACACCAGGTAGCCATGGCGGACCACCAGCACGCTGCGGACCTGGGGGTAGTTGTCGGGGACCTGGGTGTCCAGGTCGTCCAGGACCGCCGGGTCCATGCCCTGCTCGGCGGGTGCGGCGGTCCGCCAGCCGGCCGTGGGCCAGTAGTCCCGCTGGGTCGGCGCCCGCCGATGCCTGGCTGGTCGCGGTCGTCTCCTGGCGGTCGGTGCTGGTGCAGGCGGCCGCCAGCACACACCCCAGGCCGGCCACCAGCAGCCGGATCCAGCGCGGGTTCGGCCCGTGGCGGTCGGGCCTGCTGGCGACCTCCAGTGGGGACGAGCACACCCTCGCCGGTCCCCAGAACCAACGCCGCCGCTTGCCTGCAGCATGACGCCACCTCCCCGGCCACGACGCTCGTCGGGCCTGCGCCAGCGCCAACTGTGCGCTTCACCCGAGCACGACACAAGAGGCAGGTGCGCAGCAGGAACGGTGAGGGGCGCTGGTATGCCCCGTGCCGACCTGCTCGCCACGGCGGTCGCGCGGCGGGTGTCGCGCCGCTCGGAGCCGCACGGGTCATGGCTGCTGGTCCTCGGCGCGGACGGCGCGCAGCAGCTCATAGGCGCGGCGTTCGCTGATCCCGGCCGCGGCCGCGACCTCGCGGGCGTGCAGGCGGGTGCCGGTGGCGCGCTCGCTGGGCGACCAGCTCGCGGACCCGAGTGCGGCTGTCGCGCTGCGGACCGCTGCCGTTCCCGCTGGTCGGGCTGTGGTCGGGTGCGGGAAGCTGCGGCCGGGCGACCGGCGTCGCGGTGGGGTCGCGGTCGCCGCTGCGGTCCTCGCGCGGCCGGGGTGCGGTCGGTGTGCGGCAGGCCGGTGCGGGCCACGCTCATCAGCAGCTCCAACGCCCCCAGCAGCGCGACCGGGGGCAGGGCGGCGAACAGCTGGGCGCTGAGCCGGTCCGGGGCATGCGCCACGTTGAGGGCGACCGAGACGCCGGTGGCACAGCCGACCAGGGTCCAGGCATACCAGGGCTCGCGCCAGCCCTCGCCGCGCAGATACCGCCACAGGATGACCAGGGATGGCGGCGGTGGTGAAGCTGTCGACCAGCAGCGGCGCCGACCAGGCCAGCTCGGCGGGGAAGGCGGCGGTCTCGACCGCGAAGGCTCTGATGGCCTCGAAGCTGACCGACGTAGGCGAGGGCGGCGATGGCCAGCACCAGGGCGGTGAGGGCGGCGACCAGGGCGACGCGGACCGCGGCCAGCAGCCGCTCGGTGCGATCGGCCTGGTCGGCGGGGTGCGGTGGGGTGCGAAGCATGCGGGGGCTCCTGCGGTGGGCTGCGGCGGCCCGGGGCTGGTGCCGGCCGGGCCGCCGCAGGATCAGCGGTCAGCGGTCGAGTCGCGTCGGCCTGCTCGCGCTCGTTGAAGGCGTCGGGGTCGGCGTCGTAGGCGTCGGCCAGGTCGGCCGCCTCGACCAGGGCGTCGGCCAGGGCGCGCATGGCCGTGGCGGGGCCGCTGAAGCAGGTGGCGCCCAGGTACACCAGGGCCTCGGTGCCAAGCGCGCCCAGCGGGGTGGCCTTGCTGATCCTTGGCTCCAGGCGCTCGCGGGTGCCGAGGTGGATGGTGACCCTGGCCATCAGCGGCCCTCCTGGTGGCAGACCGGGCACAGCCGGCGGGCGGCCCGGCGCTCGCAGCGGGCTGGGTGCGGGCGGTGGTCAGCTGGCAGCCGCAGGTGGGCAGGACGCGATCCAGATGCCGCCCAGCAGATGCAGGGCCGGCTCGGGATGCTGGTGGGTCGGGTAGGGTGATGGTGCATCCGAGAGACCTCCTCAAGGGCTCGTGGTGCGCGAGGCCGGGACGGGTCGCAGCCGCCCCGGCCTCACTCCTGCCAGGGGCTCAGAACGGGGCGTCGTCGTTGAACTCGCCGCCCTTGCCCTTGCCGCCGTTGGCGGCGCGCTGCGGGCTTGGCGATCGCCCAGCGCAGCGAGGGGGCGACCTCGTCGGCCTCGACCTCGACCACCGAGCGCTTGTCGCCCTCGGGGGTCTCCCAGCTGCCGGGACTTGAGCCGGCCGATGACCACCGCCCGGTCGCCCTTGGTCAGCGACTCGGTGACGTGCTCGGCCAGCTGCCGCCACACGTTGACCCGGAAGAAGCTGGTGTCGCCGTCGCGCCAGCTGTCGCCGTCCTTGACGCGGGCGGTGACGGCCAGGCGGAAGTTGGCCACCAGGTTGCCGTTGGGGGTGTGCTTGAGCTCGGGGTCGTCGGTCAGGTTGCCGGTGATGGTGACGTGGGTGTCGGCCATGGCTGCCCTCCTCGGGGCTCGTGCTGCTGGCTGGTCGGTCGCGGTGGCGGTCCGGTCGGTGGCTGCTTGCCTCCTTCCTGGGTCGGTGGGTCAGCAGGTGCCGGCGGGGGTGGGGGTCCCTGGGCTGGTCCGCCACGGTCCTTGCCTCCTGCCTGCTGGTCGGGCGCTGCTCCTCGCCCGCCCCGGGCGACCGGGTCTCTCCGGGCCGCCTGGACGACGGCCGGGTCAAGGGCCGCCGCAGGCGGTCCCGCAGGGACGCGAGGAACGGAGCGCAGCGAGTACCGCAGCGCCCTTGACGCGGGCGGCGGCCAGGTGGCAGCCCGTCCAGCAGGCAACCGGCCGGTCCGCGTGCGGGCGCAGGGTTCCCGCGCGCGGCGCCGCAGGCGAGGCCGGTCCCCGCCGGTGCCCTCATCGCCGGCCCCGTCCTGGCAGGGGCCGCCCGGCCAGCCACGGCCGGCGGGCCGGGGAGGGCAGCCGCCCGGTGCGCTCCCGCCGCCGGCCCATCCGCTGGCCAGCCCGGCGGACGATCCGGCCGGCCAGGGCCACGGCCGCGGCGATCCCGACCGGGGCCGGCTCCTCGACCGTGGCAGCGGGATGGTGTCGTCGGCCAGCGGCAGGGTGGCCGCCAGCTCGACCGGCTCCGGGGCCACGGCGGGCGGTGGGCAGCACGCGCAGGTGGATGCACTGGCCGGCCTGGATCACCCATGCCTCGCCGGGCTGGGCCTGGCGCACCTGCTCGGGGTCGATCCGGGGCCGCTCCCCCATCCGGGCCTTGGCGAACCCTCGGGGGCCGTAGTGGTCCAGCTCCCAGTTGTGCTCCAGGACCCGGACCTGCCCGGCCAGGGCCAGCAGCCGCTCGGGGTCCGGGCACTGCTGCACGACGATCCCGCCGGCGCAGGAGGCCAGCAGCCGGGGCGCCTGGCGGTGGTCGCCGAGGCCCTCGACGCTCTGGGCGGCGACCACGACCTGGACGCCGACGTCGCGGACCCGCTCGGCCAGGTTGATGGCCGAGTCCACGCCCGAGGCGAGGGCGCGAGAACTCGTCCAGGACGAGCAGGGCGTCCTCGCCTTGGCGGGGTTTGCGGCCGGTGGCGTAGTGGCCGTAGTCCTCCAGCACCACCCGCATGGCCGCATCCGCCTCGGCCTTGGACAGCAGGGTGGGGACGGTGAGGACGGCCAGGTCGACGTCCTCGTAGCTACCAGCGGCCCGCGGTCGAAGGCGCCGGCCAGGGCGGCGAAGAAGTCGGCGTAGCGCAGCCGGGCGCCGGGGAGGTGGTCGCCGATGGCCTCGATGTCCTTGAGCTGGAGCGGGCGGCCTTCCCAGAGGGCCGCCAGCTCGTCGACGTCCAGGCGGCGCAGCAGCTCGTCGCTGCCGTCGACGGGGGGCATGTCGGGGGCGGTCAAGGCGAGGCGGAGGCCGGCGGAGGCGACCCGCTGGTAGAAGGGCTCGGTGAACTGCTCGACCGCCAGCAGGCGGCTCTGGACCTGGGCGGGGGTGCCGCGCCACATGTCCATCGCCGTGCTCCGGCCAGCAGCCGATCCGGGCGGTGGGGTTGCCGAGCCGGTAGGCGGCGATCAGGGCCGGGACCAGGGTGGGGTCGGTGCCCTTGCAGTCGACGAAGCACACCTTGCGGCCCAGCACGCCCGGCCAGGTAGGCGAGGCGCAGGAGGGTGATGGTCTTGCCGGCGCCGGGGGCGCCGACCACGGCCATGGCCTTGCCCCGCAGCTGGGCCGGGGGGACGACGTAGCGGCCCTGGCGCCAGCTCGCCAGGTCGCCGTCCAGGGCGATCCCGAGGGCGGGGGCGGTGAGCTTGTGGTCGCGGGGTCGGGCGACCAGCCGGGCGGTCTTGCGGTCGCGGGTGCGCTGGTCGATGCGCTGGCGGCGGCGGACGAAGGGGCTCCACTCGGCCCCGCCGGCGGCCCGCTCGGCGTTCCACACCGACAGCGAGGCGGCCAGCAGCCCGACCGGGACGGCCAGCCACACCTGGGTGGCGACCAGGTCCCAGAGGAACTGGCTGACGGTGATGCGGGTGCCGGGGGGGCCGAAGCCGAAGTGGAGGGCGACGTACTGCCAGAAGTGCTGGGGCACGAAGATGTGCCGGCGCAGGGCCTCCTCGGGGCCGGTCACGGCCAGCACCACGCCGATCGCAGGCGAGGCTGGCGCAGGGTGAAGCGCCACCAGTGCCAGCGGCGCTGCAGCAGGATCACCGCCTGCCCGACCAGCCAGGCGACGATGGACAGCGGGCGAGAACCAGACCAGCAGCAGCATGACCAGCAGCAGGCCGTTGGCGGCCGGCTGGCGGGCGGCCCGGGGGATCGGCTGGCCGGGGGTGGCCTGCCAGCCGCGGCCCGGGCTCCAGGATGGTCGGGGCGGGTCACGAGGCACCTCCGGGACGCAGGTAGGTCGTGCCGGGCACGTCGGGCAGCGGGTGGACCTGGATGGGATGGCGAGGCCGGATGCGCTGGAGCTGGCCGGTCAGGTAGCCGGCGACCTCGGGCGGGGCGTAGTAGACGGTCCGGGTCCAGCGGCCATGGCGGGGCCGGGTCCAGGCCTCCCGCAGCCGGGCGGCGCCCTTGCGGGTCAGCTCGACCTCGACCGCCACCCGCTTGGGGCAGCGGGTCGACGTCCTCGCCGTACAGGCCCGACCCGGCGCTCGGCGTCGGGGTCGTCGGGGAGCTGGATGGCGGCGTCGGGGACGTGGCTCTTGCCGGCCTCGCGGCGCAGCTCCCGCTCCGACAGCCAGCGGCCACCGGCGGGGATGCTTGGCTCCAGGGCGAGGCGGACGACGCCGACGGCGTGGACGTGGGCGAGTTGGGGGATGACGAAGGACCAGGCGCGCACGTCCAGGCCGACCAGCCGCAGCGCCTTGGCGGTGGGGGCGACCCACAGGTGGCCCGAGGAGGCGGTCGCGGGCGACCAGGCCGCGGTCCTCCCAGCGGTCCAGCACGTCGCGCAGGGTCGTCTCGCCGAGCTGGCCCTCGACCCGCGGGGAGCCGGGCGACAGCCGGCCCAGCAGGACCCGGAGGACGTCGGAGCGGGCGGCGTACTGCTGGCCGAGCCAGCGCAGGGCGGCGACGTCGCGGTCGGTGATGCCGGCGTCGGTGTCCCAACGCGGCCGCCGCGACGACCCGCGCGGCCGCCGGTGGCGGCCCGGTGCGGGGACCGTGGACGTTGGGGCCGGGCCGGGTGCGGCCAGCCCGAAAGAAGCCCTCTGCGGGCAAGTGGAACCTCCGATGGGATGGCCGGCCCGGGCGCTCGCGACGCCCGGGCCGGAGGGACGTGTTAGGCGGACTGCGAGCCCGGCGGGTCGTCCTGCCCGAGCAGGCGCAGCAGCGCCACCCGTGGGACGAGCATCCGGCGGCCGATGCGGCACACAGGAAGCTCGCCTCGCTGCGCGGCCTCGTAGGCGCAGTGCCCGGGAGATGCCGAGCCGAGAGGCGGCCTCGGTCAGCGTGTAGGTGAGACGGCCGTCGTCTTGGACGGCGCTCGCGTCCTGAGACGGCTCGGTGCTGGCCCTCTGCTCGTCCAGCATGTGGCGGCTCCTTCCGTGTGCTGCCTGGCCCTGGAGGTGCTGGAGCACCTGCCGAGTTGCCGTGTGTGACGCCTCATACGGTGGCGTCCGGGCAGCACCGGCGGAACTTGACGAGCGTTGACGGCAGTTAACGAGAGCGCGTCAAGGGCCTTGCTGGGCCGTGAGCTTGGCAAGCTCCTCGCGCAGCGCCGGCCAAGGGAACAGGTCGCGGCTGGCCGGTCCCAGGTTCGGCGTCGGGAGCGGATAGGCGTCCGGATCGAACAGCAGGCGCACCCCCAGCGCCTCCAGTTCCCTCATGCTGCGACGGAACGCGGGATGCTGGGCAAGGGCAATGTTGGGGAACGGCACCGCTACCACGGGCAGGCCAAGGCCCAGCGCCTCGTTGAGCAGCCCGAGGGCCAGGGTGTCGCTGATGCCGGCCGCCCACTTGTTGATCGTGTTGAAGGTGGCCGGGGCGACGATCATCGCGTCCGGCGGCGGCAGCACGTCAGGTTCCTCGGGCTGCTTGTAGTCGTAGCGGACGACGTGACCGGTGAGCTGCGCGAGGTGGTCAAGGTCCATGAACTTGAGCGCCGAGGGTGTGGCGATCACGCAGACTTCCCAGCCGGCCGCCTGGGCGTCCTCCACGAATGGCGGTAGGTCGCCCGCTGGCCGACCTCCGCAGGCGACGACGTACAGCACTCGCCGAGGCCGACCTCGAGCAGCCATTGCGCTCCTTGGCTACGCCACTACACCGATCCGGGCTGACAGGTCACGCAGCCCTGGCGTGGCGGCGCGCCGCTCGCGCTTGAGCATGACCATGACCAGCTCGGATGCTATCGGGTTGTAGCGTACTTCCTGGGGCGCGAGCCGTTCGGCCTCCAGCAGTGTCGCCAAGGCGGCTGGATCATCAGCTCGCTGAGCGTGGCCGCGGGCAACGTCGATCAGGTAGTGGGAGCGTCGCTCGACTAAGTAGGAGGGCAGGCGAGTAGGCTTGACGGACTTGGCCCGCCGCAGCACCTCCCGGCCGTCGCCAAGCTCGGCTGCTACCTGGACTCCCTGAATCGCCAGACTTGTCGGGCCGAAGATGGTGTGCAGATCCGCATGTTCGGTTCCGAGTCGGCGGGCCGCCACCTTCGCTTCGCCGACAAGCTCCCACGCCTCCCCGCTGTCGCCTTGGCGAGCCGCGGCGACGGCAGCGGTCAACAAGAGGCCACCCCAGGTCGCAAGATGCGCCGTCGAGGCGTCGAGGCGGGACTCCAGGCCGCTGGCAGCAGACAACGCGACCTCCTTGGCCTCAACGACTCGACCGGCCGGCAGGAAGGCGTTGGCGAGCCGGTATGCGCTCGCGGCCAGCAACAGCGGCTCCCCAACCGTCCTTGCTGCTTGCACTGCCCTGTCTGCGGCGATCACGGCTAGGCCGTTGTCGCCGAGCTTCCTGAGCACGGACGAGGCGGTGTTGTAGCTGTGGGCAAGAAGGCCAAAGGCCATAGCCTGCTGGTCGCCGGTTATCTCCTGACTGGCGACCTGGGCGTCAATGAGCAGGCCGGGAAGCAGCTGGCCAAGCTCCATGTAATGGGAACCTTGGCGAAGCTTCCACGCCTCGTTCACGCGCCGATCAAGGACCATGACGTTAGGGTCGCCGCCCAGCAAGTTATCGGTGGGGGGCGATCCAACGCCGAGCAGGACGCGCCGGATGGCGGCCACGATCTCGCGCTCGACCTCACCCACGGTTGCGGGTTGCGGTTCCAGGAGGGCATCCCCAGCCCGCGTTGCCGTGCCAGACATGGACACGAGCGGGTCGGCCGCCAGCGCAGCGGCGAGCGCGGCTGACCTGGCCAGCAGCTGGCGACGGTTCATGTCCTCATCAGACCCGACGGCCAAGATCGGGGCAATGCCTGAGTTCGTCCTGGCAGCGAGGAGAGCAACGGCTGCCTCATCGCTGAACAGCTCGAAGCGGTGTCTACCGGTGGCGCGGCTCAGCAGCTCGCGGTAGAAGTCGTCCGGTTGCTGATGGTTGTTGACCCATCGGCTGATGCGCGGGATCAGGCTCTCAGTCCTGGGGAGGACCA
Organism: uncultured Actinomycetota bacterium; assembly: GCA_963733175.1. Taxonomy (GTDB): domain Bacteria; phylum Actinomycetota; class CALGFH01; order CALGFH01; family CALGFH01; genus CALGFH01. Next base: position 14,483 of record CAVTCL010000034.1, on the reverse strand, counting down.
TCGCGTCCATCGCCGCTTGGCGCCGGAGCTCGGCGATCAGCCTCGTGTATGACCAGCCCAGCTCCTTCAGCACAACGCCGAGGCAGTTGATGCTGGTTGCTGCCATGGCCACTCCTCCCGCAAGCTCCTAGCGGGACGGTCTATCAGCGGCCACTAACAGCCGGTCCATCAACTCGGCCGCCTGGCGGTCCTGGGCCTGCTGGAAGTGGGCATAGGTGGCCAGGGTCATGTGGCCGTCGGCGTGGCCGGCCCGGCCCGAGACGGTGCGCCAGTCCACCCCGCCGGCGACCAGCTGGGTGACCATGAAGTGGCGCAGGTCGTGCAGGCGGGCGCGGACGCCGAGCTGGGCGGCCAGCTCCTGGAAGCGGTGCGAGACCCCATCCGGGCTGATGGCCGCGCTGCCGTCGGGCGACCGGGCGAACACATAGGCCTCCGGCGGCAGGGTCGCCCCAGCGGCCAGCGCCGCCGCGGCCTGCCGTGCCCGGTGCGCCTTGAGCAGCTCGACGGTCTCGGCGCCGACGGCCACCCGGCGCTTGGCGTGGGTCTTGGTGTCCTTGTCGATCAGCGGCTGGCCGGCGACCCGGACCACCCCGCTGGCGATCAGCACCTCGCCGGCGCCGAGGTCGACCTCGCGCCACTTGAGGGCGATCAGCTCGCTGCGGCGGGCGCCCAGCACCACGGCCAGGCGCAGGAACAGGCCCAGCTCCGGGTCCTGCTCCATCGCCGCGGTGAGCAGCCGGGCCACCCCTTCGGCGTCGGGCGGCGCGACCTCGGCTCGGCCGGCGGCCGGCGGGGTCGCCAGCTTGGCCGGGTTGTGGGTGGTCCAGCCCCACACCACGGCCTGCTTGAAGGCGCCCGACAGCACCGAGTGGACCTCGCGGACGGCCGAGGCTGACACCGGCCAGCCGCGGGCGCAGTCGGGCTCGTGCACCGCCTCGTCGGCGCCGGGCCGGGGCCGGTAGCGCACGCCGGCCCGCAATGCCGGTTCGCCCCGGCGGATGCGCGTCCAGCAGTGGCGGCACTTGCCGCCGGTGGCCCGCACGCGGGCATACAGGGTGTCGAGGGTGGCCGCGTCGACCTCATGGACCTTGGCCCGGCCGAGGTTCGGGGCGATGTAGCGGTCGATGGCGCCGCGGTAGTTGGCCACGGTGACGGGCGAGATGGGCCGGACCTGCTGGCGCCACTCCAACCACCGCTCGACCAGCTCGCCGACCGTGCGGGTGCGGCTGCCGCGCTGCTCGCCCCGGTCGAGCTGCTCCAGGAGCTGGGCCTCGACCTTCTTGGCCTCGCGGTAGGCGGCCTTGGTCTGCCCGGGGACCTGGCGGCTGAGCCACCGTTTGCGGCCGGTGAGGGGGTCGCGGCCGGCGAACACCTGCACCTGGAGGCCCTGTCGCCGCTTCCTGATCACGCTGCCTCCGACCGCCGCGGTCATTCCATTCTGGGGCTAGAAGAATGACATCGGAATGACCGCGGGACAAGCAAGGCAAGTGCTACAGGCCTGTGACCTGCGCTTTTGGGAGCTGGCGGGGGGACTCGAACCCCCAACCTGCTGTTTACAAGACAGCTGCGCTGCCGGTTGCGCCACGCCAGCGGGTGGGGAAAGGGTACGTGATCAGGGGGGTGAGGGGGAGCTGGTGCCGCTGCGGCGGCGGCGGATCTCGAACAGGGCCAGGGCTCCGGCGACGGAGGCGTTGAGGCTTTCGATCTGGCCGGACATGGGGATGCGGACGAGGGCGTCGCAGGAGTCGCGGACGAGGCGGTGGAGGCCGGTGCCTTCGCTGCCGACGACGACGCAGACGGGTTCGTCGGCGAGCTCGAGGGCGAACAGGCTGGCGTCGGCGGTGCCGTCGAGGCCGATGCACCAGATGCCGGAGTCGCGGAGCTGTTCGACGGCTCGGGCCAGGTTGGGGACCTCGGCGACGGGGAGGTGTTCGAGGGCGCCGGCGGAGGACTTGATGGCGACGGCGGAGAGGGGGGCGCTGCGGTGGCGGGGGACGACCAGACCGTGGCAGCCGGCGGCTTCGGCGCTGCGGGCGAGGGCGCCGAGGTTGTGGGGGTCTTCGATGCCGTCGAGGGCGAGGAAGAAGGGGGGTTCGCGGCCGGCCAGGGGGGTGGCCAGGAGCTCGGCCAGGCCGATGGGCTGGATGGGGGCCACGACGGCGAGGACGCCCTGGTGGGCGCCGCTGCGGGCTTCGGCGTCGATCACCGAGCGGGGGACCGTCTGGACCTCGACGCCGCGGCGCTGGGCCAGGTCGAGGAGGTCGCCGAGGGCGGCCCGGCCGACGCCGGAGGCGAGCAGGATCCTGTCCATGGGGCGGCCGGCGCGGAGGGCCTCGACGACCGGGCGGCGGCCCTCGATCAGCATCCGGCCCTGGCCGGGGCGGACCGCCTCACGGGCCGCGTCGAGCTGGCCGCGGCGGCGGGTCTGCTTGGCCTGGCGGGCGCCGGAGGCCCCGCGGCGCTTCTCGGACGGGGCCTGGGGGCGGCGGACCTCTCCCCCGCCGTCGCGGCGGGCCGAAGTGGGGCGGGGCTTGCCGTCGCGGCCCCCGGAACCCTTGCCGGGGCGGCCCTCGTGGCGGCCGCCGCCTAGGGGGCGAGGTGCCATCGGGGGCCGCCGGGGCGGTCCTCGACCCGGATGCCGGCGGAGGCCAGGCGGTCGCGGATGGCGTCGGCGGCGGCGAAGTCGCGGGCCGCGCGCGCTCGTTCGCGGAGGTCGAGGAGGAGGTCGAGCAGCGGGCGGAAGGCCGCCGGGTCGGGCAGGTCGTCGAGCGGGGTGAAGCCGAGGCGGCCGGCCAGGTCGAGGAAGGTGGCGAAGCGGTCGCCGCAGCTCGCCGGCCGCGGCGGTGTCGCCCCGCTCCAGCCGGACGATCAGGAGGTTGGCCTCGGCGACCAGGTCGAACAGGACGGCCAGGGCGGCGGGGACGTTGAGGTCGTCGTCGAGGGCTGCCTGGAACCGCCCCCGCCAGCCGCGCGGGTCCGGCGGGTCGCCGGGCGCGGGCGCCGGACCCGGCCGCTCCGTCGAGGCTCAGGGCGCGGGCGGCGTTGGTGGCGAAGGTGGCCAGGCGGTCGTAGCTGGCGGCGGCGTCGGCGAGGACCTCCTCGGAGAACTCGAGGGGGCTGCGGTAGTGGGCGCCGAGGAGGGCGTAGCGGAGGACCACGCCGCGGTGGCGGCCGAGGAGCTCGCGGGGGCTGACCACGTTGCCGACCGACTTGGCCATCTTCTCGCCCTTGAGCTCGAGGAAGGCGTTGTGGACCCAGTAGCGGGCGAACGGTTCGCCGGTGGCTCCCTCGGACTGGGCGATCTCGTTCTCGTGGTGGGGGAAGACGAGGTCCTCGCCGCCGCCGTGGATGTCGAAGCCGCGACCCAGGTACTTGCCGGCCATGGCCGAGCACTCGATGTGCCAGCCGGGACGGCCCGGGCCCCAGGGCGAGTCCCAGGTCGGCTCGCCGGGCTTGGCGCCCTTCCAGAGGGCGAAGTCGAGCGGGTCGCGCTTGTCCGGGTTGACCTCGACCCGGGCGCCGGCCAGGAGCTCGGCCGGGTCGCGGCCGGACAGCTTGCCGTACTCGGGCCACTTGCCGACGGCGAAGTAGACGTCGCCGCCGGCCTGGTAGGCGATGCCGGCGTCGACCAGGCGGGCGATCAGGTCGAGCATCTCCGGGAGGTGGCCGCTGGCCCGTGGCGCGATGTCGGGCGGGAGCACGCCGAGGGCGGCGGTGATCTCGTCGTAGACCCGGGTCCAGTGCTCGGCCACGACGAACGCCTGCAGCGGGTCGTGGCCGGCGGCGTTGATGATCTTGTCGTCGACGTCGGTGTAGTTGCGGACGAAGACGACCTCGTACCCGGAGGCGGCCAGGTGGCGGCGGAGGACGTCGAACACGACCACCGGCCGGAGGTTGCCGATGTGGGGCTCGGCGTAGACGGTGGGGCCGCACAGGTAGATGCCGACCCGGCCCGGGTCGCGGGGGACGAACGGCTCCTTGCGCCGGGTGAGCGTGTTGTGGAGCTGCAGGGCCACGGTCGGTTCGGCTCCGAGATCGAAATCGGGCGGTGAGCTTCGTATCCTACCCGCGTACCGGCTGCTCAGCGGCCAGGCAGACGGCGGTGGCGGCGATCCCCTCGCCCCGGCCGGCGAAGCCGAGGCCGTCGGTGGCCTTGGCGGTGACGCGGACCTGGGCCGGCGCCAGCCCGAGGGCCTCGGCCAGGTTGGCGGCCATCCCGGCGGTGAGGTGGCCGAGGCGGGGCCGGTCGCAGAGCACCGCCACGTCCAGGTTGACCGGCGCCCAGCCGCTGGCCGCGACCAGCTCGGCCACCCGCCGGCAGAGCTCGATGCTGGAGGCGCCCTGCCAGCGCGGGTCGGCGGACGGGAAGTGGTGGCCCAGGTCGGGCAGGCCGGCCGCGCCGAGCACGGCGTCGCAGGCGGCGTGGGCGACCACGTCGGCGTCGGAGTGGCCGTCGAGGCCGAGCTCGAACGGCACCGCCACCCCGCCGAGGACCAGCGGGCGGCCGGCGACCAGCGGGTGGGCGTCCACGCCCTGCCCGACCCGCAGCGGCGGCAGGCTCACCGGGCACCCTCGGATCGGCGGGCCAGGATGGCCTCGGCGACGGCCAGGTCGAGCGGGGTGGTCACCTTCAGGTTCTCGGGATCGCCGGCCACGACCTGGACCTGGTGGCCGGCCAGCTCGACCAGGGCGGCCTCGTCGGTCCCCTCGACCCCGCCGCGCAGGGCGAGCCGGTGCGCCTCCTCCAGCACCTGGCGCGACGAACAGCTGCGGGGTCTGCATGGCGCGGAGCTGCTCGCGGTCGACGATGCCGGTGGAGCGCCGGGCGGCGTCGACCCGGCGGATGGTGTCGGCCACCGGCACCCCCGGGACCACCCCGGCCGCGCCGGCCTCCAGGAGGAGCTCCAGCATCCGGTCGACCGCCCCGGGGCCGACCAGGGGGCGGGCGGCGTCGTGGACGGCCGACGTAGCCGAGCTCCGGGGGGAGCGCCCGGAGGCCGGCGGCCACGCTGGCCTGGCGGGTCGGCCCGCCGCCGACCACCGCGGTCACCTTGGCGAAGCCCTCGGAGGCGAGCAGCTTGGCGGTGGCCTCCAGCGCGTCCGGGTGGCCGACCACCACCACCGCCGCCACGCAGCGGTTGGCCTCCATGGCGGCCACGGCATGGGCCAGGAGGGGTCGGCCGGCCAGGTTGACCAGCGCCTTGGCCCCGCCGGCGCCGAGGCGGCGGCCGACACCGGCCGCGGGCACGACCACGCCCACCGCCGGAGTGGCGGTGGGCGTGGAGGAAGGATCTGGGCTGGCTACGACTCGAGCGCCTCGTCGACCAGCAGGATGGCCTTGCCCTCGTCGCAGTGGCAGGCGAGCACCAGCTCGGAGACGAGGATCTGGCGGGAGCGCTGCAGCATCCGCTTCTCGCCGGCCGAGAGGCCCTTCTCGCGGTCGCGGACGGTGAGGTCGCGGACGACCTCGGCCACCTGGAAGATGTCGCCGGACTGGAGACGCTCGATGTTGCCCTTGAACCGGCGGCTCCAGTTGCCCTGGGTCGAGGACTCACCGGTGCGCAGGATCTCGAAGACGCCGTCGACGTCGTCGGAGCTGCAGACCTCGCGGATGCCGACCTCCTGGCAGTTGTCGCGAGGCACCATGAGGGTGAGGTCGCCATATGTCAGCTTGAGGACCAGGTACTCCCTGGTCTCGCCGCCTACCTCACGATCCTGGAGGCCCTCGATGACCGCGGCCCCATGCTGTGGGTAGATGACGCTGTCGCCGACCTTGAACATACGCGGAAACCCCTTCCCTCGAACGGAACACTTAACAGGATAACATTTCCAGAGGGTTTCGTACAAACGAAGTCGCAGGTAGATGGCCTGATTGCCGTAGGCGGGGTCACGCGTCGCCGTCGGGCCGGGCGCCGTCGGCGAGGCGCCTGAGGCCCTCCTGGAGCAGGCGGGCGCGGCCGGCGCCCACCCCCTCGACCTCCTCCAGGTCCTCCGGCCCGACGGCCAGGATGACCTTGAGCGAGCCGAAGCGCTCCACCACCCGCTCGACCACCGACGGTGGCAGCCCAGGCACCCTGGCCAGCAGGCGGTGGCCGCGCGGGACCTGGGGCGCGTCCAGCGCCTCGGGCTCGCCGGTGAGATCGATCGCCTTGGCCACCGCGGCCAGGTCCGACAGCTCCTCCGGGGTCAGGCGGCGCAGCTCGGCGAGCACCCCGGCCGCCTCCCACCCGGGACGCGGCCGCAGGTGGTCGCGGACGGCCAGCCGCTCCTCGTCCTCGACGCCGGCGCTCAGCTCCTCCAGCTGGAGCCGCAGCAGGCGGCCCTCGCCGCCCAGCTCGGCCACGTACTGCTCGAGCTCGCCGGCCACCCTGCACACCAGCTCGGCCCGGCCGAGCAGGGCCAGGACGTCCCTGAGGGTGGCCTGCCCGTGCAGCTCGCGGGCGTCCAGGGCGGCGCTGGCCTCGTCGAAGCGGGCCCGGTAGTGGTCCAGGGTGGCGACCGCCTGGTTGGCCCGCGACAGCACCGAGCCGACGTCCTCCAGCACGTGGCGCCAGTCCTCGACGTACAGGGTGATGGTGCGCATCGAGTGGGAGACCGAGACCACCGGCACCCCGGCCTGCCGGGCCACGCGCTCGGCGGTGCGGTGGCGGGTGCCGGTCTCGACCGTCGCGATGGCCGGGTCGGGCATCAGGTGGACGTTGGCCCAGAGGATGCGGCAGGCGGTCTCGTCCAGGACCATGGCGCCGTCCATCTTGGCCAGCTCCGAGAGGCGCTGGGCGGTGAACGGCACGTCGATCTGGAACCCGCCGGTGAACAGGGCCTCGACCTGGGGGGGCGAGCCGAGCACGATCAGCGCCCCGGTGTTGGCTCTGAGGATCCGCTCCAGCCCGGGACGCAGGGCCGTCCCCGGGGCGACCTGGCGCAGCACCTCCAGCAGCCGGTCGTCCATGCTCATCGGGGCACCCCCGGGCTCAAGCGCGGCACCTCCACCAGCGCGGCGGGGCGGGGCCGGGACGCCGGCCAGGACGGACAGCGACTCGGCCACCGACCCGACCGGGTCCAGCTCGATCCCGGCGGTCCTGGCCCCGTCGGGGAGGCCGGTGGCGGGGACGAGGGCGCGGCGGAAGCCCAGCCGGGCGGCCTCGGCGAGGCGGCGCGGCAGCTGGGGCACCGGGCGGACCTCGCCGCCCAGGCCGACCTCGCCGATGGTGATCAGGTCGGAGGGCACCTGCCGGTCGCGGGCGGCCGAGGCCAGGGCCAGGCAGACGGCCAGGTCGGCGGCGGGCTCGCTGATCCGGACCCCGCCGGCGGTGGCGGCGAACACGTCGTTGCCGGCCAGGCCGATGCGGGCCCGGCGGTCGAGCACGGCGACCAGGATGGCCAGCCGCCCGGCGTCCAGCCCCTGGGCGGTGCGCCGGGGCACGGCCACGCCGGTGGGCACGACCAGCGCCTGGACCTCGGTGACGAGCGGCCGCCGGCCCTCGAGGCTGACCGTGCAGGCGACCCCGGGCACCCCGGCCGTGCGGGCGGACAGGAACAGCCGCGACGGGTCGGCCACCGGCTCCAGGCCGGTCTCGGTCATCTCGAAGCAGCCGACCTCGTAGGCGGGCCCGAAGCGGTTCTTGGTGCAGCGGACCAGGCGCAGGGCATGGTGCTGGTCGCCCTCGAAGTTGAGGACCACGTCGACCAGGTGCTCGAGCGTCTTGGGGCCGGCGACGGCGCCGTCCTTGGTGACCTGGCCGACCAGGAAGGTGGCGATGGAGCGCTCCTTGGCCAGGCGGACGAGCTGGGCCGCGACCTCGCGGACCTGCCCGACCCCGCCGGGGGCGCCCGCCAGCTCGGGGTCGGCCACGGTCTGGACCGAGTCGACCACCACCACGTCCGGCCGGACCTGCTCGACCAGGGACCGGACGACCCCCAGGTCGGTCTCGGCGGCCAGCAGCAGCCCCGGGTGCAGGGCCCCCAGCCGCTCGGCCCGGAGGCGGACCTGCTCGCGCGACTCCTCGGCGCAGACGTACAGCACCTGGCCCTCGGCGGCGAGGCCGGCCAGCACCCCCAGCAGCAGGGTCGACTTGCCGATGCCGGGCTCGCCGGCCAGCAGCACCACCGACCCGGGCACCAGGCCGCCGCCGAGGACGCGGTCGAGCTCGTCGACGCCGGTGGGCCGGTGGGCGCCGGTCTGGGCGGCGACGTCGGTGATGGGGACGGGGGCGGCCACCGGGCCGGACGCCCTGGCCGGGGCGGATCGTTCCAGCACCTCCTCGACCAGGGTGTTCCAGGTGCCGCAGCTCGGGCAGCGGCCGACCCAGCGCGGGCTCGCGGCCCCGCACTCGGTGCAGGCATAGGCGGTCCGGACAGTCCTGGCCATACGATGCGACGCCCCCACCATCGGGCCGGGCCTCCCAACCCGGACCGGCGCGCCCGGTGCCCGCCGGCAGGACACCCACAGGCGTCCTCACCAGGCGAAATGCTAGCACGCGACGACGACAATCGAATGTCGTCCACAATGGGGACATGGATGCCTCGCCCGAACCACGGGAGCTGCTGGCCCTGCTGGCCGAGCCGGACCGGCTGCGGGCCCTGGCGGCGGTCGCGCTGGGCGCCGGGACCCTGGCCGAGGTGGCCGAACGGGCGGGCCTGGAGCCGCGGGCGGCGGCCCGTGCCCTCAGCCGGCTGGTGGCCGGCGGCCTGCTCGACGGCGAGGCCGGCAAGGGCTACCGGGTCCGCACCGAGGCCCTCCAGGCGGCGGCCATCCCGCCGGCCGCCGAGGCCGAGCGCGCCGAGGGCGACGGGGCCAGGGCGACGAGGTGCTGCGGCGCTTCGTCCACAACGGGCGGCTGCTGGCCATGCCGGCCGCCCGCGGCAAGCGCCAGGTCGTCCTCGACCACCTGGCCGGGCTGTTCGAGCCGGGCCGGCGCTACCCGGAGCCGGAGGTCAACGAGCTGCTCGGGCGCTACCACCCCGACTACGCCATGCTGCGCCGCTACCTGGTCGACGACGGCTTCCTGGACCGGGCCGACGAGAAGGCCGGGTCGCGGACGGTCAAGCTCTACTGGCGCACCGGCGGCACCGTGGACACCTCGGCGCCTACTTCTTCCTGAACCGCTCGCTGGCCTCGGCGAAGGTGGCGGTCAGGGCGTCGCTCAGCGACCCGGCCGCCTTCTTGGTCTGCTCCCCGACCTGCGGGTCGCGGACGGCGTCGCCGAGGGCGCTGAACGCCTGCTCCAGCGACTCCCTGAGCTTCTCGAGGGCCTCGTCGACCTTGCGCCGGTCCGCGGACGGTGCGGCGCCCTCGGCCTGCCCGCGCGGGCGGGGCCGCTGGTCGTAGTGCTGCTTCACCTGCCGCCCAAGGGCCTTGAAGTCCTCCCCGACCTGGTCCCAGGCGGCCTTGTTCTCAGCCATCTGCGCTCCTTTCCTCGCCCACAGCTTACGCGGGCAGGCGCAGGCGGCCGTCGGGGCCTCGCGCGACCATGCCCTCGCGCTCGAGGCGGGCCAGGAGGTCGTCGAACCAGCCGGCGGGCCGTCCGGCGGCGGCCGCCTGGACGGCCTCGGCCAGGTCGGCCCGGCCCATGCCGTCGGGGGCGGCGGCCAGGGCCCGCACCACCGCGCCCCGCCAGCGCCGGTCCGAGGTGGCGAACGGCGCCTGGGCCCGCGGCCGGGCCGGCGGCGCCGCCGGGCCGAGGGCCCGCCAGCGGCAGGTCGCCTCCAGCGGGCAGCCACCGCAGCGCGGCCTGGGCCGGCAGTGGAGCGCGCCCACGTCCATCAGCGCCGACGACCAGGCCCATGGCTGCTCCGGGGCCATGGCCTGGTCGGCCAGGCGCTGGCGGGCGGCCGGGGTGAGCTGGGCCGGGTCGGCCCCGGCCAGGGAGCGGGCCAGGACCCGGGCGACGTTGGTGTCGACCGGGGCGACCGGGAGGCCGAGGGCGAAGCAGGCCACCGCCCGCGCCGTGTAGGGGCCGACACCGGGGAGGGAGGCCAGCTCCTCGACCGTGGCCGGCCAGCCGCCACGCTCCACCACCGCCTGGGCCGTCCGGCGCAGGGCCAGGGCCCGCCGGTTGTAGCCGAGGCCCTGCCAGGCCCGCAGCACCTCGGCCGGGGCGGCGGCGGCGAGGGCGTCGACGTCCGGGAACCGCTCCAGGAACCGGGGCCAGGCCTCGGCCGCCCGCGCCGCCTGGGTCTGCTGGGCCAGCACCTCGGCCACCAGCACCCGGTAGGGGTCGCGGGTCGCCCGCCACGGCAGGTCGCGCCCGGCCTCCGCGAACCACGCCAGCACCCGTTCCCGGGTCTCGGAGAGCAACGCCGCGTCAGCCTTCACACGGTCATCGTAAGCTGCTGGGACCATGGCGCTCACGCGGACCCGGGTCAGGGTCGAGGGGATCGTGCAGGGGGTCGGCTTCCGGCCGTTCGTGCACGCCCTGGCCGGGCGGCTGGGGCTGGCCGGGCTGGTCGGCAACGACGCCGGCGGGGTGTTCGTCGAGGTCGAGGGGGCCTCCGAGAGGGTCGAGCGGTTCCTGGAGGCGCTGGCCGCCGAGGCGCCGCCGCTGGCCGTGATCGAGCGGGTGACCGCGACCCCGCTGGCGCCCACCGGGATCAGCGGGTTCGCGATCGCGCCCAGCCAGGCCGGCGGGGAGCGCCAGGCGCTGGTCTCGCCCGACACCGCCACCTGCGCCGACTGCCTGGCCGAGCTGGCCGACCCGGCCGACCGGCGCCACCGCTACCCGTTCATCAACTGCACCAACTGCGGGCCCCGGTTCACCATCGTCCGCGACGTCCCCTACGACCGGCCGGCGACCACGATGGCCTCCTTCGCCATGTGCGCCGACTGCGCCCGCGAGTACCACGACCCTGGCGACCGGCGCTTCCACGCCCAGCCGGTGTGCTGCCCGGCCTGCGGGCCGTCGCTGGCGCTGCTGGACCGCGACGGGACGGCGGCGGGCGGGGACGGCGACCCGCTGGCCGGGGCGGCGGCCCGGCTCCGGGACGACGCCGTGGTGGCCGTCAAGGGCCTTGGCGGCTACCACCTGGCCGCCGACGCGGCCAGCGAGCCGGGCGTGGCCGCGCTGCGGGCCCGCAAGCACCGAGAGGACAAGCCGTTCGCGGTGATGGTGGCCGACCTGGCCGGGGCCAGGGCGCTGTGCCGGGTCGACCCGGCCGAGGAGGCCATGCTGGCCAGCCCCCGCCGCCCGATCGTCCTGCTGCGGCGGAGGCCGGCGGAGGGGGCCGGCTCGGCGGTGGCGCCGTCGGTGGCGCCAGGGAACCGGTCGCTGGGGGTGATGCTCCCCTACACGCCCCTGCACCACCTGCTGCTGGCCGAGGTGGGACGGCCGATCGTGCTGACCAGCGGGAACATCTCCGACGAGCCGATCGCCTACCTGGACGGCGAGGCGGTCGAGCGCCTTGGCGGGATCGCCGACCGGTTCCTGACCCACGACCGCCCGATCCACGTGCGGGCCGACGACTCGGTGGTGCGGGCGTTCCGGGGGCGGGAGCTGCCGCTGCGCCGCTCCCGGGGGTTCGCTCCCCAGCCGCTCGGGCTGCCCTGGCCGTTCCCCCGCCACGTCCTGGCCTGCGGGGCCGAGCTCAAGCACACCTTCTGCCTGGCCAAGGACGGCCACGCCTTCGTCTCGCATCACATCGGAGATCTGGAGAATTACGAGACCTTCCGCTCCTTCACCGAGGGGGTCGGGCACTTCCGGCGCCTGTTCGCGGTCGAGCCCGAGGTGGTCGCCCACGACCTGCACCCCGAGTACCTGTCGACCAAGTACGCCCTGGAGCTGGACGGGGTCGAGCTGGAGGGTGTGCAGCACCACCACGCCCACGTGGCCGCCTGCCTGGCCGACAACAACGAGCCGGGGCCGGTCATCGGGGTCGCCTACGACGGGCTCGGGTACGGGACCGACGGGACCATCTGGGGCGGGGAGCTGCTGGTGGCCGACCTGGAGGGGTTCCGGCGGGCCGGCCACCTGGAGGTGGTGCCGATGCCCGGCGGGGCGGCCGCCATCCGGGAGCCGTGGCGGATGGCCGCGGCCTGGCTGGGTGCCGCCTTCGGCGGGCAGGTCCCGGAACACCTCGCCGTTGTCGGGCGCAACCTGGACCGCTGGGAGCAGGTGGCCGCCCTGGCCCGGTCGGGCACGGCCTCGGTGGCGACCTCCAGCGCCGGACGGCTGTTCGACGCGGTGTCGGCGATCCTCGGCGTCCGGGACAGGGTCAACTACGAGGGCCAGGCGGCGGTGGAGCTGGAGCAGCTCGCCGACCCGGCCGAGGCGGCCGCCTACCCGGCCCGGGTCGGGGCCGCCACCGACGACGGCGCGCCGCTGCTCGTGGGCGGGAGCGACCTCGTCCGCGCGGTCGTCGAGGAGCTGGAGTCAGGCGTGCCCGCCGCCGCTGATCGCCGCCCGCTTCCACAACGGCCTGGCCGAGGCGACCGTCGCCGCCTGCCAGGCCGTCCGCGACGCCACCGGCCTCGAGGTGGTGGCCCTCTCCGGCGGCGTGTTCCAGAACCTCCTGCTCCTCGAGCGAACCGTCGCCCGCCTGGAGCTCAACGGCTTCCGGGTCCTGGTCCACTCCCGGGTCCCCCCCAACGACGCCGGCATCAGCCTCGGCCAGGCCGCGGTCGCGGGCGCCCGCGACAGAGCCCGAGCCCGCCCGGAAGCCTGAGCCGGCGGCCAGCCCGGAACCCGACCGCCTGACGGCGGGCCCCCACTCGGGAGGGTAACCGACCCGGGCAGGGCTGCTCCGGTTGTCCACAGCCCCTACCTCGAGCCCTACCCCGACCTGCCTGCCCTGGTCGCCTCAGCAGATCCTTGGCAGGGGATCGCCAACCAACAGGTCGACGATCCGGGTACCCCCGAAGGACGTCTTCAAAAGCACCAGCCCTGGCGGGTCGTCGCGGACCCGGCCGATGACGGCGGCGCCCTCGCCGAGAGGATGGGAGCGGAGGGCGGCCATGGCCGCGTCGACCTGGTCGCCGTCGACGATCGCGACCAGGCGGCCCTCGCAGGCGACGTACAGGGGGTCGATGCCGAGCAGCTCGCAGGCGCCCCGGACGTCGGGGCGGACCGGGACCGAGTCCTCGTCGACCACCACCGCGACCCCGGCCGCCCTGGCGACCTCGTTGCAGATGGTGGCGACGCCGCCGCGGGTCGCGTCGCGCAGGCCGCGGACGCCCGGGGCGGCGTCCAGCAGCCGCTCGACCAGGCCGTTGAGCGGGGCCGTGTCCGACTCCACCTCGGACTCGATGTCCAGCTCGCCCCTGGCCAGCATGATGGTGATGCCGTGCTCCCCGATCGGGCCGGACACGATCACCGCGTCGCCGGGCCTGGCCGTGGCCACGCCCAGCTCGACCGGGCGCTCGATCACCCCCACCCCGGCGGTGTTGACGTAGCAGCCGTCGGCCTTGCCCCGCTGCACCACCTTGGTGTCGCCGGTGACCACCTGGACGCCGGCCCGTTCGGCGGCGGCGGCCATCGAGCCGACGATCCGCTCAAGGTCGGCGACCGGGAACCCCTCCTCGAGGATGAACCCGGCCGACAGCCACAGCGGCCTGGCCCCGCTCACCGCCAGGTCGTTGACGGTGCCGTTCACGGCCAGGTCGCCGATGTCGCCGCCGGGGAAGAACAGCGGCGACACCACGTAGGAGTCGGTCGTGAAGGCGAGGCGGCCGCCGTGGGCGGTCAGCACGGCCCCGTCCTCCAGCGGCGCCAGCAGCGGGTTGGAGAACGCCTCGAGGAACACGGCCTCGATCAGCGTCTGGGTCGCCTTGCCGCCGGAGCCGTGCGACAGGGTGATCCGCTCCTCCTTGAGCTTGGCCTTGCGAGCCCGCGCCTTCTCGATCCGCTGGAGCACCTGCTCCTCGCGGCTGAGCTCCTGGTACTCCTGGTGCCGCGAGGTCACGTCCTGGTCGCCTCCTTCACCCGTTCGCGGGTGAAGCGACCGAAGTTGTAGTAGGCGGCGCAGGCCCCCTCGGGGGAGACCATGCAGGTGCCGATAGGCGTCTCGGGGGTGCAGGCGGTGCCGAACACCTTGCACTCCCAGGGCTTGAGCACGCCCTTGAGGACCTCGCCGCACTGGCAGGCCTTGGGGTCGGCGACCCGCACCCCGGGGACCAGGAACAGCTGCTCGGCGTCGAAGGCGGCGTAGCTCTCCCTGACCCGCAGGGCCGAATGGGAGATGAAGCCGAGCCCGCGCCACTCGAAGTAGGGGCGCAGCTCCATGACCTCGTTGATGACCTGGAGGGCCTTGGGGTTGCCGTCCCAGGGGACAACCCGGGAGTACTGGTTCTCGACCTCGGAACGGCCCTCCTTCAGCTGCAGCATCAGCATGTAGATCGACTGGAGCAGGTCAAGAGGCTCGAACCCGGCGCAGACCAGCGGCTTGCCGTAGTCGCGGGCGATGAACTCGTACGGCCGGCAGCCGATCACCGTCGACACGTGCCCGGGGCCGATGAAGCCGTCGAGGCGCAGGTCGGGCGAGTCGAGGATGGC
>CAVTCL010000033.1:0-163179 GCA_963733175.1 uncultured Actinomycetota bacterium | reverse complement strand
CGTCGTAGGCGACCCGGTTGACGCCGGGGACCTCGCCCACGACCCGGGTCGAGATGCGCTCCAGCACCTCCCAGGGGAGGCGGGCGAAGTCGGCCGTCATGGCGTCCTGGCTGGTCACGGCCCGGAGCACGATCGGGTAGGCGTAGGTGCGGCCGTCGCCCATGACCCCGACGGTCCGCACCGCCGGCAGCACCGCGAACCACTGCCACAGCTCGCGGTCCAGCCCGGCCCGGCGGATCTCCTCGAGCACGATGCGGTCGGCCGCCCGCAGCGTCTCCAGCCGCTCGGCGGTGACCTCGCCGACGATCCGCACGGCCAGGCCGGGGCCGGGGAAGGGCTGGCGCTGGACGACGTCGTTGGGCAGGCCGAGCTCGGTCCCGACCCGGCGGACCTCGTCCTTGAACAGCAGGCGCAGCGGCTCGACCAGCTCCAGGTCCATGTCCTCGGGCAGCCCGCCGACGTTGTGGTGGCTCTTGATGGTGGCGTTGCGCTGGCCGCCCGACTCGACCACGTCCGGGTACAGGGTGCCCTGGACCAGGTAGCGGGCGTCGCCGTGCTCCTTGGCGACCTCCTCGAAGACGCGGATGAACTCGTTGCCGATGGCCTTGCGCTTGGCCTCGGGGTCGGTCACCCCGGCCAGCGCGCTCCAGGAACCGGTCGGCCGCCTTGACGTGGACCAGGTTGACCTTGAAGTCGCGGCGGAAGGTCTCGGCGACCTGCTCGGCCTCGCCGTGGCGCAGCAGCCCGGTGTCGACGAACACGCAGGTCAGCTTGTCCCCGACCGCCCGGTGGACGAGCAGGGCGGCCACCGAGGAGTCGACCCCGCCCGACAGGGCGCACAGCACCTGGCCGTCGCCGACCCGGGCCCGGACGGCCGCCTCCTGCTCCTCGATGATCGAGACGCTGGTCCAGTTGGGCCGGCAGCCGGCCGCCTCGTACAGGAAGTTCTTGAACAGGTCCATGCCCCGCTCGGTGTGGGCGACCTCGGGGTGGAACTGGACCCCGTACAGGCCCCGCTCGGGGTCCTCGAACCCGGCCACCGGGGAGGCGTCGGTGCTGGCCACGACCCTGGCCCCGGCGGCGGGGCGGTGATCGTGTCGCCGTGGCTCATCCAGACGACCTGGGTGCCGGGCAGGTCGCGGAACAGCAGGCTGCCCTCGGGCTGGGCCCGCAGGGTGGTGCGGCCGTACTCCCTGACCCCGGTCGCCTCGACCCGGCCGCCCAGGACCTGGGCCATGGCCTGCTGGCCGTAGCAGAGCCCGAGCACCGGGATGCCCAGCTCCAGCAGGCGCGGGTCGAGGGCGGGGGCGCCCGGCTCGTAGACCGACTTGGGGCCGCCGGAGAGGATCAGGGCCTTGGCGTCGTGGGCGCGGACCGTCTCCGGGTCGACGTCGCAGGGGACGACCTCGGAGAAGACGTGGCACTCGCGGATGCGGCGGGCGATGAGCTGGGCGTACTGGGCGCCGAAGTCGAGCACCAGGACGGTGTCGTGCCCGGAAGCGGGGGTCGTCATGGGCGCAGGATACGGGCTCCGGCGGCGGATTGCTCGCACCGCTTGCCGAGGAGTACCGTGGTGCCGAGAGGGGTGTCGCCGCCCCTTGGTGCCCAGACCTCGCACCACACACCGAACGCCGGGTGTGTGGTGCGTTTTTGTTTCCGGAGGAGCGACGGTGACAGAGCCGGAGGAGACCACGCCGCCGAACCAGAGGGTGAGGCCGCCGCCCCGGTGGCCGCCCCGACCCGCCGGCGGGCGCCCGGCGCCGACCCGGCGGTGCGCTCGTTCGGCCAGGCCCGCACCTGCGCCGCCGACGACTGCGAGACCCGGCTGTCGCGCTACAACCCCGACAGCTTCTGCTCGGTCCACCGGGGCTGGGACCGCCAGGTCGTGACCCGCCGCCGGCGCGCCGACGACGACGCCTAGCCCATCCCCACGCCCTGGGAGCGCTGCAGGACCTTGCCCTCGGTCTGGAGCGCCGGGGCGACCATGACCTCGGCCTTCTGGAACTCCTTGACCGTCTGGTAGCCGGTGGTGGCCATCGAGGTCCGCAGGCCCCCGAACAGGTTCATGCTGCCGTCGTTGACCGGCGCCGGGCCGAGCAGGATCTCCTTGAGGGTGCCGAGCGGCCTGGTCCGCACCCTCGTCCCCCGCGGCAGGTCCGGGTGGAAGGTGGCCATCCCCCAGTGGTGGCCCCGGCCGGGGGCCTCGACCGCCCTGGCCAGGGGCGAGCCGACCATCACGGCGTCGGCCCCGCAGGCGATCGCCTTGGCCACGTCGCCGCCGGTGCGCATGCCGCCGTCGGCGATCACCTGCACGTAGCGGCCCGTCTCCTCCAGGTGGCGGATGCGGGCCCCGGCCGCGTCGGCCAGGGCGGTGGCCATGGGCACCCCGATGCCGAGCACCCCGCGGGTGGTGCAGGCCGCGCCCGGCCCGACCCCGACCAGGACCCCGGCGGCCCCGGTGCGCATCAGGTGCAGGGCGGTGGCGTAGGAGGCGCAGCCGCCGACGATCACCGGCAGGTCGTAGTGGGCGATGAAGGTCTTGAGGTTGAGCGGCTCGCTGGTCGAGGAGACGTGCTCGGCCGAGACCACCGTCCCCTGGATGACGAGGATGTCGAGCCCGGCGTCGAGGGCGAACTGGTGGTAGCGGGCGACCCGCTGGGGGGTGAGGGAGGCGGCCGCGACCACCCCGGCCTCCTTGATCTCCGAGACCCGCCGGCCGATCAGCTCGGGCTTGATCGGCTCGGCGTAGATCTCCTGCATCCGCTTGGTCGCGTCGGCGTCGGGCAGGCTGGCGATCTCGGCGTAGACCGGGTCGGGGTCCTCGTAGCGGGTCCAGAGACCCTCCAGGTTCAGCACGCCGAGGCCGCCCAGGCGGCCCAGCTCGACGGCGATCCGGGGCGACACGACCCCGTCCATGGCCGAGGCGAGCAGCGGCAGCTCGAAGTGGTAGGCGTCCAGGTCCCAGGAGATGTCGATGTCGTCGGGGTCGCGCGTCCGGCGGCTGGGCACGATCGCGATGTCGTCGAACCCGTACGCCCGCCGCCCGGTCTTGCCGATGCCGATCTCGACCTCAGCCACGTTGCGTGCCTCCCAGCAGGGGTGCTCCGTTTCGGGTGCAGATAGGGAAACGGACCCGTCCGCAATGGCGGCGGGCCCGGGGAAGGTGCATGCCCGACGCTAGCAGCGGGGTTCTGTGGAGGTCAAGGACAGCCCGGTCGGCATCCGCGCTACCATGCCGGGGAGATGGTCCGCATCAACTGATCTACCGAGGTGCCCGTGCCCGACCCCCTCGACCCGTTCGAGCCGCAAGACGACTCGCCCCCCGAGCCCATCGACGACGACGAGCGCGCCGCGCTCCTGGACGACCTCGCCGACCTGGCCGAGTTCCGGTCGGCCCTGGAGCAGCGCGGCTTCCTCGGGGTGGTCATCTCCTGCCCCGACTGCGAGGAGGACCACTTCTTCGGCTGGAGCCTGCTGCGCGAGAACCTGGAGCACATCCTCCAGCACGGCGAGCCCCGGGTGCACGAGCCGGCCTTCGAGCCCGCGGTCGACCACTACGTGACCTGGGACTACGCCAAGGGCTTCGTCGACGGCCTGCTCGAGGGCGAGCACGAGCACGGCCCCCTGCGCGACGGCTGGACCTCGCCGGCCGAGGCGGCCCGCCGCCTGCGCCGCGCCCTGGCCACCCGCGGCCTGTCCGAGGACGAGGTCGCCGCCGTCCTCAGCGAGGGCGGCCTCCCGCCCGGCGACCCGCGCGAGCGCTAGCCTCCCGCACCGGACTCACCGGACCGCCGGCCGGCCCACCGGCCGGGCTCAGCGGCGCCTGCGCCTGGCCAGGCGGCGGCCGGTCACCGCGGCCGCGGCGGTGGTGGCGCCGGCGGCCATCCCGGCGGGCAGCCACACCAGCCACAGCCGGCGGCGGCGGCGGAAGTCCTGCACCGGCCAGCCCCGCTCGGCGGCCAGGTCGCGCAGGTGGCGGTCGGGGTTGACCGCCACCGGGTTGCCGACCCCCTCCAGCAGCGGGCGGTCGTTCACCGAGTCCGAGTAGGCGCTGCTGCGGCGCAGGTCGAACCCCTGCTCGTCGGCCAGCCGGACGACCGCGTCGAGCTTGGCCGGCCCGTGCAGCACCGGCCCGAGCAGGCGGCCGGTGTAGGTGCCGTCGACCAGCTCGGCCTCGGTCCCAAGGGCCCCGTCCATGCCCAGGTAGGTGGCGATCCCCTGGGCCAGCTCCCGCGGGGCGGCGGTGACCAGGTAGGTCTGGTCCCCCTGGGCGTGGTGCTGGTCGATCACCCGGCGCATCCCCGGGTAGATGCGCGGGCCGATCACCTCGACCACGATGTCGTGGCCGATCTGGGTCAGGTCGTCGCGGCGCTTGCCCTCGATGAAGGCCAGGGCCTGCTCGCGGGCCGCCTCCATCCCCCGCCTGCCCTCGGCCCCGGTGAGCCGGAACACCAGCTGCCCGAACGCGAACCCGGCGATGTCGCGCAGGTCGTAGAACCCGTGCCGGTACAGCCCCCGGGCGAACAGGTACATGCTGGACCCGGGCAGCAGGGTCTTGTCGACGTCGAAGAAGGCCGCCTGGGCGGTGCGCACGCCGATGCCGCCGCCGGCCGGGCGGGTCGTGGTCACGACCGCACCGGGCCCGCCGCCTCCAGCGCCCGCCGGAACCAGGGCACCGTCCGCCGCACCCCTTCCTCCAGGCTGACCTGCGGCTTCCACCCCAGCTCGGTCACCGCCCTGGTGATGTCGGGCCGCCGCACCTCCGGGTCGTCCACCGGCCGCGGCCGCAGCTCGATCCTCGGCTCCACCCCCGCCGCCCGCGCCACCGTCCGGGCCAGCTCGAGGATCGTCACCTCCTCCGGGTTCCCCAGGTTGACCGGCCCCACCAGGTCGCTCCCCAGCAGCCGCCAGATCCCCTCGATCAGGTCGTCCACATAGCACAGCGACCGCGTCTGGCTCCCGTCCCCATGCACGGTCAGCGGCTCCCCCCGCAACGCCTGCACGGCAAAGGTGCAGAAGGCGCGACCGTCATCAAGCCTCATGAACGGTCCGAACGTATTGAAAATACGCACGATCCGGACCTCGACCCCGTGGCTGCGGTGGTAGGCCATGGCCAGGGCCTCGGCGAAGCGCTTGGCCTCGTCGTAGACGCCGCGGGGGCCGATGGGGTTGACGTGGCCCCAGTAGGTCTCGGGCTGGGGGTGGACCTGGGGGTCGCCGTAGACCTCGCTGGTGGAGGCGAGCAGGAACCGGGCCTGCTTCTCCTTGGCCAGGCCGAGGGCGTGGTGGGTGCCGAGGGCGCCCACCTTGAGGGTCTGGATGGGGTACTTGAGGTAGTCGATCGGGCTGGCCGGCGAGGCGAAGTGGAGCACGGCGTCCAGCGGCCCGGGCACGTGGATGAAGTCGGTCACGTTCACGTTGACCAGCCGGAACCGCTCGCCGACGAGGTCGGCCACGTTGGCCGGCCGGCCGGTGAGGAAGTTGTCCATGCAGACGACGTCCCAGCCCTCGGCCAGCAGCCGCCGGCACAGGTGGGAGCCGAGGAAGCCGGCGCCGCCGGTGATCACGGCTCGGGGCACCTCAGCGCCCCCCGCCGCCGGGGGCCCGCACCGGGCGCCCGACCCCGGCGACGGTGAACCCGGCGGCCACGAACGCCTCGGCGTCCAGGGCGTTGCGGGCGTCGACCAGGATCGGGTAGGCCATGCGGGACCGGAGGTCGGCCGGGTCCAGGTCGCCGAACTCGGCCCACTCGGTCATCAGGACCACCGCGTGGGCGCCGTCGGCCACCTCGACCGCCTTGTCGGCCAGCTCCAGGCCGGGGACCTGCTGGGCCGCCCGGGCGCCGGCCACCGGGTCGTAGGCCACCACCTGGGCGCCGTCGGCCAGCAGGTCGCGGGCCACGTCGATCGCGGGCGCCTCGCGCAGGTCGTCGGTGTTGGGCTTGAACGACAGCCCCAGCATCCCGACCCGCTTGCCGTCCAGGTGCCAGAGGGCGTCGCGCACCTTGTCGACCACGGCCCGCCTGGCCTCGTGGTTGATCTTGGCCACCTCGTTGAGGATGCCGAAGTCCACCCCGAGCTCGCGGGAGCGGTGGGCGAAGGCGGCCACGTCCTTGGGGAAGCAGCTCCCGCCGTAGCCGGCGCCGGCCTTGAGGAAGTGGACGCCGATGCGCGGGTCGAGGCCCATGCCCCTGGCCACCAGCTCGACGTCGGCTCCCGACCGCTCGCACACCCTGGCCACCGAGTTGATGAAGCTGATCTTGGTGGCCAGGAAGGCGTTGGAGGCGTGCTTGATCAGCTCGGCGGTGGCCCGGTCGGTGGCCAGGAACGGCGCGCCCGATCGCTCCAGGATCGGCTCGTAGAGCTCGCGCAGGGCGGCCAGGCCCCGCTCGGAGCTGGTGCCGACGACCACGCGGTCCGGGTCGAGGGTGTCGACCACGGCCGAGCCCTCGCGCAGGAACTCGGGGTTGGAGGCGACCTCCCAGTCGGCCTCGGGCCTGGCCTCGCGGGCGATCACCTGGGCGACCCGCTCGCCGGTCTGCACCGGCACCGTCGACTTCTCGCAGACCAGCCGGAACTCGCCCGGGGGCAGGCTGCGCGCCACCTCCCTGGCCACCGCCTCGACGATAGGCCAGGTTGGGGCTGCCGTCGCCACGGCTCGGAGTGCCGACGCAGATGAAGATCACGGTCCCGTGCCCGACCGCCTCGGCCTTGTCGCCGGCGACCCGGAGCCGCCCCGCCCGGACCACCTCGCCGAGCAGCTCCTCGCAGGCCCGGCTCGTAGAACCAGGAGCGGCCTTCGCGGATGAGGTCCAGCTTGCTGGCGTCGTCGTCGTCGACCACGACGTCGTGGCCGACATGGGCAAGGCAGGCGGCGGTGACGAGGCCGACGTGGCCGGCGCCGATCACGGTGACGCGCATGCTGGCAGGCTCCTGGGTTCGGTGAAGTAGACGGAGATCGCGCCGGACGATTCTAGTGGATGCCGGCCGTTCGCAACCGGACCGACATCCTTGTCCGGCTCGTCGCCCGGTGCGACACTGCGGCCGCCATGCGCCCACGCCACCACCTGCCCTCCGGCTCCTCCGGCTGCTGCTGGTCGCCGGCCTCCTGGCCGCCGGGCTGGTCCCGGGCCGGGTCGGCCGGCCAGCCGCGGCCCCCAAGGCGGCGCCGGGGCCGGAGGGGGTCCGGGCCAGGTACGCGGTCCTGGTCGACCCGGCGACCGGGGCGGTCCTGTGGGGGCGCAGGAGCCGCACGGCCGCGCCGCCGGCCAGCCTGACCAAGATGCTGACCGCGCTGGCCGTCCGGGCCAGCCTCGACCTGGACGGCGTGACGGTGGCCTCGCGGGTGGCGGCCAGCCAGCCGGCCCGTCGCCTGGCGATGAGGCGCGGCCAGAAGCTCACCGTCGACCAGGCCCTGAAGGCCCTGATGATGGTGTCCGCCAACGACGTGGCGGTGATGCTGGCCGAGGCGGCGGGCGGGTCGGTGGCCCGGTTCTCCAGGGCCATGGACGCCGAGTCGGAGCTGCTCGGCCTGCGCGCGCTCCTCCTGGCGCAACCCGCACGGCCTCGATGCCCCTGGCCACCGCTCGACCGCCTTCGACCTGGCCATCCTGGCCCGGGCCGTGCTCGAGGACCGCTGGCTGGCCCGGGTCGTGCGCAAGCGCCAGGCGGCCTTCACCACCCCGAGCGGCCGCCGGCACACGCTCACCGCCCGCTCCCGGTTCCTGCTCGGCTACCGGGGCGCCGTCGGGGTCAAGACCGGCTTCACCGACGACGCCGGGCACTGCCTGGCCGCCGCGGCCACCCGGGGCGGGCGGACCCTGATCGCGGTGGTCCTGCACAGCCCCGACAACGCCGCCGACGCCGGGAGGCTGCTCGACTGGGGCTTCGGCCGCGGCCGGTCGGCCCGGACCGGCCTGCGGCTGCCGCCGTATGTCCCGGCGGCCAGCGTGGCCGCGCTCCTCACCCGCCCGCCCCGGACGGTCGAGCGCCACCATCCCACTGTCCCCGGGGCGCTGGCCGCGGCCGGACTGGCCAGGGTGCAGGCGACGCCGGCGGCCCCGCCGGAGGGGTCGCGAGCCCCCTGGTCGTGGCGAGACCGCCAGCGTGTGGCCACCGGCGCCGGCGCCGTCGCGGCCCTCCTGGCCGCGCTCGTCCTGGCCGTCCACAGACTCCGCCAGCGGACTTGACTCCTGGCCGCCCGGTGATCGAACATACGTTCGAACAGTGGGGTCTCGGAACGCACAGAGGGGAGGAGCCGGCGGATGCTGATGAAGACGACGATCGGCCCGGACGACGCGGCCACCGTTGGGGAGCTGCTGCGCGAGATCGGCCAGGGCAGGGGCACCCCGGAGGAGCTTCGCGACGCCGCCGTCTACTGGTCGGTCGCGATCGACCCGGACATGGAGTGCGCCGATCTCCAGACGATCGCCTGGCTGCTCCGCGACGCCAGCGCCCACCGCCGGGTCCCGACCGCCAGCCGCGACCGAGCCCGCTACTGGGCCGCCTACCTGGAGGGCCGGATGGCCAGCTGACGTGGGGACCGGTCGAACCGGGTCACCCCTCGCCGCCCTCCCGTGGCGGCCACCCCTTACCCGAACGTACCAGGTTCAGCCGGAAGCCCCGGCGCGCCAGGCACCGACCGGTTCCGTGTCCCAACCGGCGGCGCGCCGGGGCTTCGGCATACATCCGGCGCCAGGGTCGATACGTCTCGCTGCGGCAAGATAGCCCCGTTCTCACCACGCACGGGGTCTCTCTAGCGCACAGCGTGGCTGAGACAGTCAGCACCGGCAGGCGATCGCGTCCTGATACTCGCCGCCACGCAGCCGCTGCTCGCGGTCCAGCCGACCCGGTCCGAGGCGTCCTGGAACGGTCGTCGACGTCTCGCGGCGCACCGCAGGACGGCGACCTCGCCCCCACCCGGCTGGCGCCACCCAGCACGCCGGCCACGCACCACCTCGACCGGTCTCTCCCCACCACCTGCACGTCGGCCGGTCAGCTTCTCGACCGGCGCGACCACCCTGGTCCCGACCGACCACCGCCGCGACGCGGTCCGGGGCGCCCTCTGTCGCCTCCGCTGCGTGCGGGGGGTCGGCACCGCCATCGGCGACGCGCTCCGGCGGGCCGTTGACCGACATCCAGTTCCATCCGCCCCGCTCGACTCCGGCGCGCGGTGTTACTGTTCTCGGACGGGGCGAACAGCGACCGGCAGCTACCCTACCTGGAGGCACCGCGCCAGGCCGCGGCCCGGCCGGTTCCCGTCCTACGCCGTCGCTATCGGCACACCCGGCGGCGCGCTCACGGCAGTCAGCGTCTACCGCGGCATCCTCTTCCAGCCGGTCCCACCCGACCCCGCCCGCTCGCCGCCATCGTCGGTCCCATCGGCGGCCGCGTTGTCGAAGCTCGCTCCCTGCCCGGCTCGTCGCCGCCGTCACGCATCCTGCCAGCGACGCCGGCGTACTCCTGCGCAGCGGGACCTGACGCTGTGCTCGCCGCCGCCTCCTGCTGCCGCTCGCGATCGGCGGCGCGCTGTCGCCGCGGCGTCGGTTCGCGCTCACCGCCCAGGCCGCGTCGCTCGCAGCCGCAGGCCGCCTAGCGCCGTCGGCCGCGCTACTGGCCGGCGCGGCCCTGTCCGCCGTCGCCTGGACGCGCTGCCACCGGTCGCCCCACCACCGCCTGCCGGTCCGCTCGTGGCCGCGGTAGTCCCGGCGCTCAGTGACTTCCCTTCGTCAGCATCAACGTCTCCACTCGGCGCGATCTCTCCCTGTTGTAGCAATCTTTCTCTCTGCTTCGCCTCCACCGATAGCTGTCCTACCATCGACAGCCGGAGATCTAGCCCCAGCGCTTGTTCCAGATCGACCGGTTCCCCGTGTCCTCCTGCGACTTCTGCAGGGACGGCTCGCTCGTCTCGCTCGAGTCGCGCACGATCGCCCCCTGGGACTGCGGCCTCATCCCAGCTTGCCCGTGATACGTCGTCGGCGCGGAGCTGGCGCTTGCTCTTCTTCGGCTCGCGCCAGGGTGCTCCATGCGCAGGAGCTGTGCCTGCACGGGCAGCGGCTATCAGCCCCGTCGTCTACGCCGAACAGCGGCTCGCCCGCAAGCTGCGCAACCCCGGCCTTCGACCGCATCTACGTGCGGATCGAACGCCCGACCGACGGCGCGACGGTGGAGCAGGCGCGCCATCGTGCGCTACCACGGCGAGCTGGTCGTCCAGCGCGGCGTCTAGCTCGGCGCCGGCAGCTCAACCAGGTGATCCGCTGCGTCAGGATGTGCCGTGGTTGCGCCGATCAGCTCGGAAGCCCTCGGCGCGCCAGCCGCACCCGTACCGTTTCCCGTGTCGTCCTCCTCGTGATGGACCGCATCTAACGCGGCGCGCGAGGCTGGGGACTTCCCGACACCGAGGTCCTGGCCGCGCTGCTGGTCCACGAGCAGGAGCACTGCATCCGCCACCCTACGACCGCGAGACGTCGCCCTCGACCGGAGAAGCCCTGGCGCGGAAGCTCGGAGTGCCCGCTTGCCTACGTCACCCCAGATACCGCGACCTCCCCAGCGGCACTGAGGGAATAGCTCAGGCGTCGGAGGTGGTGGAGGAGGGTGCGGGTGGCGGTGGCGGGGTCGGGGGCTTCGGTGATGGCGCGGACGACCACGACCCGGGTGGCGCCGGCGGCGGTGACCTGGGGGAGGTTGGTGGGGTCGATGCCGCCGATGGCGAACCAGGGTTGGGGAGGGTCGAGGGCGGCGACGGCCTGGAGGAGGGTGGTGCCGGTGGGGGGGCGGCCGGGCTTGGTGGCGGTTGCCCAGACCGGGCCGGCGACCAGGTAGTCCCAGGGTTCGGCGGCGGCGCGGGCGGCCTGGTCGGGGTCGTGGGTCGAGCGGCCGAGGAGGACCTCGTCGCCGAGGATCTGGCGGGCCCAGGCCAGGGGCAGGTCGTCCTGGCCGAGGTGGAGCACGTCGGCCTCGGCGGCCAGGGCGATGTCGGCGCGGTCGTTGACCGCGAACAGGGCGCCGTGGCGGTCGGCGGCCTCGCGCAGCACGGCCGACGCCTCCAGCAGCGGGCCGGCCTCGGCCTGCTTGTCGCGGAGCTGGATCAGGTCGACCCCCGCGCCCAGGACCTCGTCGGCGAACTCGCCCAGGTCCGGCCGGATCGCCGTGCACACATACAACCGGGAGGCGGCCAGCCGCTCCCGCCGCCCCGCCCGGCGGGACCCGGCCCGCTCAGCCATCGCCGGCGGTGGTGGGCTGGCCTTCGGGTTCGCGGGTTCCTTCGGCGGGGCGGTCCGAGAGGTCGGGGACGCCGTCGGTGGGGGTGGAGGCCTCGGCGTACAGGCGGCGGGGGATGCGGCCGGCGCGGTGGGCGAGGCGGCCGGCCTCGACGGCCTTGCGCATGGCCTCGGCCATCAGGGCCGGCTCCTGGGCGCGGGTGACGGCGCTGGCCAGCAGGACGGCGTCGCAGCCGAGCTCCATGGCCATGGCGGCGTCCGAGGCGGTGCCGACCCCGGCGTCCAGCACCACCGGGACGGTGGCCTGCTCGATGATGATGCGCAGGTTGTAGGGGTTGGTGATGCCCATGCCGGAGCCGATGGGCGACCCCAGGGGCATGACCGCGGCGCAGCCGAGCTCGGCCAGGTGGCGGGCCAGGACCGGGTCGTCGTTGGTGTAGGCGAGCACGGTGAAGCCGTCGTCGACCAGGGTCTCGGCGGCGTCGCGGAGCTCGACCGCGTCCGGGAGCAGGGTCCGGTCGTCGCCGATGACCTCGAGCTTGACCCAGTCGGTGTCGAACGCCTCCCGGGCCAGCCTGGCCGTGCGCACGGCGTCGCGGGCGGTGAAGCAGCCGGCGGTGTTGGGCAGCAGCCGGCACCCGACCCGCCGCAGGACGTCCAGGATCGAGCCCCTGGCCTCGGGGCTGGTCCGCCGCAGGGCGACGGTGGTCATCTCGGTCCCGGAGGCGGCCAGGGCCTGCTCCAGGGCCTCCAGGCTGGCCGCCCCGCCGGTCCCCATGATCAGCCGGGAGGTGAACGCCTGGCCGGCGATCACGAGACGGATCGTCCATGCACTCAACCTCCTTGGGAGGCGCCGAGCACCTCGATCCGGTCGTTGTCGTCGAGGGTGGTGGTGGACCAGGTGCTGCGGGGGACGACCTCGCCGTTGACGGCGACGGCGATGCCCGGCCCGCCGGCCGGGTGGCCGAGGGCGGCGAGCAGGCCGGCCACGGTCTGGCCCGGGTCCACCTGGGCCGGCTGGCCGTTGACGATCACGGTCATGACAGCCTCCCTGCGCTCCCGGTGGGCGCGCCCGCGAACCGGCCCGGCGCGAACGGGGCGATCAGCTCGGGGACCCGGCCGGTGGCCAGCAGCTCGGCGATCGCGTCGGCGGTGACCGGGGTGAGCAGGATGCCGTTGCGGTAGTGGCCGGTGGCCACCACCAGCCCCTCGGGGCCGGCCGGGCCGAGCATGGGGGCGTTGTCGGGCGACCCGGGTCGCAGGCCGACCACCGTCTCGGCCAGCTCCAGCTCGGCCACGTCGGGCAGCAGCTCCAGCGCGGCCCGGAGCAGGTCACCGACGGCCCCGGCGGTCACCCGGGTGTCGAAGCCCTGCTCCTCGACGGTCGCCCCCACGACCACCCGGCCGTCGCCCCGGGGCACCACGTACACCTCCAGCCCCCGCACGTTGCGCTGGCACAGCGGCTGGTCGGCCGGTCCGCGCAGGTACAGCAGCTGCCCCTTGACCGGCCGCACCGGCACCACCTCGGCCGCCAACGCCCCCCAGCCCCCCGCTCCAGCACCCGGCGGCCAGCACCACCGCCCCCGCGGCCAGCCGCGCCCCGTCACCCAGCACCACCCCGGTCACCTGGTCGCCCTCGACCGCCAGCTCGGCGACCCGGCCCTCCACCAACCGCACGCCGGACCGTTGGCAGGCGACCAGGAGCGCCTCCACCAGCGCCCGGTTGTCGACCTGGTGGTCGCCGGGGGCCAGGATGCCGCCGCGGATGCTCGGGGCCAGGCCGGGTTCGAGCTGGCGGCATTCGCGGCTGCGGAGGCGCTCGACCTCGGAGCCCGCAGCGGAGCTGGAACTGGTAGAGGTCCTCCAGGGCGGCGTTGTCGTCGGTGTCGCGGGCCACGGCCAGGGTGCCGGCGGGACGGTAGCCGACCGGGCGGCCGGCGGCCTCCTCGACCTCGGCGGCGAAGCTGGGCCAGCGGGCGGCCGCGGCCAGGTTCAACCCCAGCAGGGGGCGCTCGCCGTAGTGGACCTCGGTGACCGGGGCCAGCATGCCGGCGGCGGCCCAGGACGCGCCCCGGCCGGGGGCCTGGTCGACCACGGTCACCGACAGGCCGGCCTGGGCGGCCCGCCAGGCGATGCCGAGGCCGATGACCCCGCCCCCGACCACGACGGCGTCGGCGGCTGGTGGCTGGGGGGTCGTGGGGATCTCCTCCCTCCGCCGGCATTACCCGGTGCAGGTTCCGACGGTCGGCGGCCCCGTAGCCGCCCTCTCAGCCCGGTGGCCCGGGCTCCCGTGTGTCGCATCCAGCGTACTCTTCGTCCCGGTACCCAGCAGCGGAGGGAGCGATCGTGGAGGCCGACGACACCCAGCGCCTGCGGGAGCTCCGGCAGGTCGTCTACCGGGAGTTCGTGGAGGAGGGGCGCCCGCCGACGGCCGCCGAGGCCGCCCGCCGCCTCCACCTCGGGGTCGAGGAGGTGCTGGCCGGCTGGGGACGCCTGCACGACGAGCACGTGCTGGTCCTGGACGAGGACCGGGTCGGGGTCCGGATGGCCCATCCCTTCTCCGCCCGGCCGATGCACTTCGTGGTCGCCTCGGACGAGCAGAAGTGGTGGGGCGGCTGCGCCTGGGACTCGTTCGGGATCATGGCCGCGCTCGGCCAGGAGGTGCTGGTGGCCACCACCTGCCTTGGCTGCGGGCGGCCGCTCGCCCTGCTGGCCGACCCCAAGGCCCCGCCACCCGAGCCGTACGTGGCCCACTTCCTGGTCCCGGCCGCCCGCTGGTGGGACGACGTGGTCAGGACCTGCTCGACCATCCGCCTGGCCTGCCACCTCGAGCACGTCGAGGCCTGGGCGGCCGCCGCCGGCGAGCGGGTCGGGGCGGTGGTGGACCTCCCGACCATGTGGCGGCTGGGCACGGTCTGGTACGGGGACCGGCTGCACGACGACCACCGCCGGCGCACCCCGGAGGAGGCGGCCGCCGTCCTCGCCGAGCTGGGGCTCACCGGCCCGTTCTGGGACATGGCGCCCCGCCCGCGGGGACACGGACCGGCCGGCCGCGGCGCCGTAGCCGCGGGGCGCCGTAGCCGCGACGCTGTCGGACGCGAACGGGCCCCGGCCGAACCTTCCGGCCGGGGCCCGCGCGTGCCGCGGGTGGAGCTGGCTACATGCCCATGCCGTGCGGGTGGCCGTGGCCGCCGCCGGCGCCGGCCTCCTCCTCCTCCGGCTTGTCCACGACCAGGGTCTCGGTCGTGAGCAGCAGGGAGGCGATGGAGACGGCGTTCTGGACGGCGGAGCGGGTCACCTTGGCCGGGTCGACCACGCCGGCCTTGAACAGGTCGACGTACTCGCCGGTGGAGGCGTCCAGCCCGTGGTTGTCGGACAGGTCGCGCACCTTGGCGACGGCCACCGCGCCCTCGAGCCCGGCGTTGGCGGCGATCCAGTAGAGCGGCAGCTCGAGCGCCTTGCGCACGATCGCCGCGCCGGTCGCCTCGTCGCCCTCCAGGTCCAGCTTGTCGAGCGCGCCCTGGGCGCGGATCAGGGCCACGCCGCCGCCGGCGACGATGCCCTCCTCGACCGCGGCCCGGGTCGCCGACAGGGCGTCCTCGATGCGGTGCTTCTTCTCCTTGAGCTCGACCTCGGTGGCCGCGCCGACCTTGATCACGCCGACGCCGCCGGCCAGCTTGGCCAGCCGCTCCTGGAGCTTCTCGCGGTCCCAGTCCGAGTCGGTCCGCTCGATCTCCTGCTTGATCTGGGCGATGCGGCCCTTGATGTCCTCGGTCGACCCGGCACCCTCGACGATCGTGGTGTCGTCCTTGGTGACGGTGACCCGGCGGGCCCGGCCGAGCAGGTCGAGGGTGGCGTTCTCGAGCTTGAGGCCGACCTCCTCGCTGATGACCTGGCCACCGGTGAGGGTGGCGATGTCGGCCAGCATGGCCTTGCGGCGGTCGCCGAACCCGGGGGCCTTGACGGCGGCGCTCTTGAAGGTGCCGCGGATCTTGTTGACGACCAGGGTGGCCAGGGCCTCCCCGTCGACGTCCTCGGCGATGACGACCAGCGCCTTGCCGGCCTGGACGACCTTCTCGAGCACCGGCAGGAGCTGCTGGGCCGAGGAGATCTTGGAGTTGGCGATGAGGATGTAGGGGTCCTCCAGCACCGCCTCCATGCGCTCCTGGTCGGTGACGAAGTAGGGCGAGATGTAGCCCTTGTCGAACTGCATCCCCTCGGTGAACTCCAGCTCCATCCCGAAGGTCTGCGACTCGTCGACGGTGATGACCCCGTCCTTGCCGACCTTGTCCATGGCCTCGGCGATGGTCTTGCCGATCTCGGCGTCCTGGGCCGAGATGGCCGCCACCGAGGCGATCTCCTCCTGGCTCTCGATCTCGCGGGCCTGGTTGCGGATCGCCTCGGCGACCGCGTCGGTGGCCTTCTCCATGCCCCGCTTGAGGCCCATCGGGTTGGCCCCGGCGGCCACGTTGCGCAGGCCCTCGTGGACCAGGGCCTGGGCGAGGACGGTGGCGGTGGTGGTGCCGTCACCGGCCACGTCGTTGGTCTTGGTCGCGACCTCCTTGGCCAGCTGGGCACCGAGGTTCTCGTTGTGGTCCTCGAGCTCGATCTCCTTGGCGATGGTCACGCCGTCGTTGGTGATGGTGGGGGCGCCCCACTTCTTGTCGAGGACGACGTTGCGGCCCTTGGGCCCGAGCGTCACCCGGACCACGTTGGCCAGCTTGTCGACCCCGGCCTCGAGCGAGCGGCGCGCCTCGGCGCTGAACAGCAGTTGCTTTGGCATGGCTTCGCGCTACCTCGGTTACTTGTTGACGATCGCGAGGACGTCGCGGGCGGAGAGGATCAGCAGCTCGTCCCCACCCAGCTTGACCTCGGTGCCGCCGTACTTGGAGTAGATGACCTTGTCGCCGACCTTGACGTCGAGCGGCACGCGGGTGCCGTCCTCGAAGCGGCCGGGCCCGACGGCCAGGACCTCGCCCTCCTGGGGCTTCTCCTTGGCGGTGTCGGGGATGACCAGACCCGAGGCGGTCATCTCCTCGCCCTCGCTCGGCTTGACGACGATGCGATCCTCGAGCGGCTGCAGGCTGACGCCCATCCTTCCTCCTCGTGCGTGGTGGCCCGACCCGGCGGGTGGGCCTGAAGGGATACACGTTCGGCGCGGATGTTAGCACTCACCAAAGTCGAGTGCTAACAGCATCCTAGGAACCCGGACCGGCCCCCGTCAACCGACGGAAATTTCGGAACGGCTCGGTTCGTCATGGTGCCGTCACGCTGCCGGGACGATGGGGCGGTACAACGCTTGTGAAAAGACTCACAAGGAGGGACGCCATGAGCCGCACCCACCGGGCGCTGACCGTGCTGGCGCTGAGCCTGGCGCTCGCCACCGGGACGACCGCCGTCGCCGTGGCCGCGCAGCCGACCCAGGACCTCAACGAGCAGCGCAAGGCCCTGTACCAGTCGCAGCTGGAGCAGAACCTGGCGCCCGGGACCGCCGGGCGCACCGAGTCCGCCGTCGAGCAGGCCCGGGCCGGCGAGCGCGACTTCGCCGCCACCGCCGCCCGGCCCGCGGCGCGGGCCGAGGACCAGAACGACCGGCTGCTCCGCAACCTCGAGGTCGCCCAGGCCGACCGCACCCAGGCCGCCGTCGAGCAGGCCCGGGCTGGCGAGCGCAACCTCGGCCCGGTTCCCGTGGTCACGATCGCTCCCCAGCCGGTCCCGGCCGGGACCGGCCGCGAGGTCGACCCGCTGGTCGTGCTGCTGCTGGGCGCTGGTCGGAGGCCTGATCGGCGGGGCCGGCGCCCTGGCCGGCTGGACCGCCGCCAACCGCCGCCACGCGCACCGGGTCGTGGCTGCCTGACGGCGTACCTCCTCAAACGGCAGCCACCGAGGCCGGCGAGCACCCAAGGTGCTCGCCGGCCTTCACGATGTGCCGGCCGGGAGCTCACGGCCGATGGCGGCGCTTGGGGCGGCGGGGGCCTACGGCGTCACGTCGGTGGAGCCGCCTGGGGCAGGACGGCCTCGACCTCGGCCGGAGCGGCCTCGGCCGGGGGCGCGGCGGCCGAAGCCGGGGACGATGGGGAGGTTGGGGTCGGCGCCGACGTCGAGGGGGGTGTGCTCACCCCGCTCAAGGGCGAAGCTGCCGGCGCAGGCCACCATGGCGCCGTTGTCGGTGCAGAGCGCCGGGGAGGGGACCAGGAGGCGGATGCCGAGGTGGTCGGCCTCGGCGGCCAGGCGGGCCCGCAGGCGCGAGTTGGCGGCCACGCCCCCGCCCAGCAGCACCGTGTCCAGGCCCTCGCGCTTGGCCACGCCGACGACCTTGCTGATCTGGACGTCCACCACCGCCTCCTGGAACGAGGCGGCCACGTCGGCCAGGTTGACCTCCGGGCCCGCCGCCCGGACGTGGCGGAGCACGGCCGTCTTGAGGCCGGAGAACGAGAAGTCGTCGCTGCCGTCGTCCAGCAGCGCCCTGGGGAACCGCACCGCCGCCGGGTCGCCGTCGCGGGCCAGGCGGTCCACCACCGGCCCGCCCGGGTAGCCGAGCCCGAGCACCCGGGCCACCTTGTCGTAGGCCTCGCCGGCGGCGTCGTCGATGGTCTGGCCCAGCCCCCGGAAGTTCCCCTGCTCGTCCATGGCCAGCAGGCTGGTGTGCCCGCCCGAGACCACGAACACCACCGCCGGCAGCGGCAGGGTCCCGTGGTCGAGGACGTTGGCGTAGACGTGGGCGATCAGGTGGTTGACCCCGACCAGGGGCCGGTCGAGGGCGAGCGCGTAGGCCTTGGCCGCCGCCACCCCGACCAGCAGCGAGCCGGCCAGGCCGGGGCCGATGGTGACCGCGACCGCGTCGACGTCGCCGAGGCGGGCCCCGCCCAGCGCGCAGGCCTGCTCGACGGCCGGGTGGAGCAGGTCGACGTGGGCCCGCGAGGCGACCTCGGGCACCACCCCGCCGTAGCGGGCGTGCAGGGTCTGCTGGTCGGCGAGCACGTTGGAGCGGACCAGGCGGCCGTCGGAGACCAGGGCGACGCCGGTCTCGTCGCAGGAGGTCTCGATCCCGAGCACCAGCACCGCTACAGCTCCCGGGGCTCGGGGATGCGGGCCGCCAGGCCGGCCAGGCGCTCGGCGTAGGCGGGGGTCTGGAGGCCCTCGGCCCACATGATCAGCGCGTCCTCGCCGGTCTCGGCGTAGTAGTTCTTGCGGATCCCGACCGGGGCGAAGCCGAACTGGTGGTACAGGCCCTGGGCGGCGTGGTTGGCCACCCGGACCTCGAGGGTGCAGGCGGTCGCGCCCCGGCGCCTGGCCTCGGTGACCAGCGCGAACAGCAGCCGGGAGGCGACCTTGCGCCGGTGGCATGTCGGGGTCGACGGCGATGTTGGTCACGTGCGCCTCGTCCCCGAACACCATCAGGCCGGCGTAGCCGACGACCTGCCGGCGCGCCTTGGCCACGATGTAGAAGCGGGTCGAGCGCTGCACGATCTCGGACAGGAACAGGGTCATCGTCCACGGCCGCGGGTAGACCCGGCGTTCGATGTCCAGCACCTGGGGGATGTGGCGGCGGCGCATCGGGACCAGCTCGATCCCGAGCGGGTGCCGCGGGTCGTCGACCGAGCGCCGGGGCGGGTAGATGGTCGCCATCAGCGCCGCCCCCCCGGCTCGGCCAGCCGCCGCTCGACGTTCGGGTCGATGTCGGGCCGGCGGAGGTACAGCGGGGTGACCTCCAGCGGGCTGGTGAACTGCTCACGGAGCATCCTGGGGAGGGCCAGCTCGACCAGGGCGGCGGCCGACGGCGAGGACTGCGTCAGGCCGCCGAACTGGGACTGCTCCCCCAGATGCTCGAACGCCTCCCGGTAGAGCAGGGCCCCGTCGCCGCAGAGCAGCACCTCCTCGCCCCTGGCCTCGATCCCGGCGGCGAGCTGGTCGGGCCGGAGCACCTGGTAGTCGGTGAGCCGGACCACCCCGCCGGGGGCGTGGCGGTACAGGGCGCAGAACACCTCGCCCCGGCGGGCGTCGATCACCGGGCAGATGGCCCGGTGGACGTGGCGGTGGGCGAAGGCGATCAGGTCGAGGCTGGGCACGGCCACCATCGGCAGCCCCCACGCCTGGGCCAGCGCCTTGGCGGTGGAGACCCCGACCCGCAGCCCGGTGAACAGCCCAGGGCCGGTGCCGACGGCCACCCCGGCCAGGGCACCCGGGTCGACCTCGGCCTGCTCCAGCACCCAGCGCACGGCCGGGGTCAGCACCTCGGCGTGGCGGCGCTCGTGGCGGACGGCGACCTCGGCCAGGGTGCCCGCCTCCGACCCGACGGCCACGCCTGTGACCGGGGTGGCGGTGTCCATGGCGAGGACGAGCAACGAAGACCTTTCGAGCGATGCCGACGGAAAACGTATTGTGGCACCTCAACCTGGGATCGCGCCGTCCCGAGAACAACCATGATGGCACGCGTGCTGATCGTCCAGGGACACGCCCGGTCGCGGGCGGATACGGCCGCCACCGCCGCGGGCCGCCATCGGGCCGACGACCGTCCTCGAGGCTGGGGTCGGCCGACAACGGCGTCCGCCTGGCCCAGCGTGGCGATGGGCCGCGGTGTCGATGACTCCCTGGCCGCGCCACACGGCGCCGGCCGCAACCGCTGCGAGGTCGCCTGACCGCTGTCAGGCCGTGCGGCGGCGGAACAGGACGCCGGAGACGGCCACCGAGGCGACCAGGATGCCCAGGCACCAGGCCACGGCCTTGGCCGGGCTGGACCCGACGGGGAGGCCGAGGAGCAGGCCGCGCAGGGTCTCGATGACCGGGGTGACCGGCTGGTTGCTGGCGAACCCGTGGAGCCAGCCGGGCATGGTGTCGATGGGCACGAAGGCGCTGCTGGGGTAGGGCAGGAACATGACCAGGAAGCTGAAGCCGCCGGCCGCCTCGGGCGAGCGGGCGAGCAGGCCGACGGCGGCCGCCAGCCAGGAGATGGCCAGGATGAACAGCACCAGGACGCCGACGGCGGCGAGCCAGTCCAGCGGCCCGGCGCTCGGCCGGAAGCCGATCAGGAAGGCCACCCCGAACACCAGGACGGTGGAGGCGAGGTTGCGGACCACGCTGGCCGCGACGTGCCCGGCCAGGACCGACGACCCGCCGACGTCCAGCGACCGGAACCGGTCGATGATGCCGCCGGTCATGTCGGTGGTCACGCTCACGGCCGTCATCGAGGCCCCGAACCCGGCGCACAGCAGCAGCGACCCCGGGGACGACGTAGGTGACATACCGGGTGCCGGTGTCGATGGCGCCGCCGAACAGGTAGACGAACAGCAGCATCAGCAGGACCGGGAGCAGCAGCGAGGTCAGCAGGACGTCCACGTTGCGCCGGGCGATGCGCAGGCTGCGCCCGGACATGGTCGACCGCAGTCGGCCAGCGGCGACCAGCGGTCGGGAGGGCACGCGAGCGACAGCCGCGGCGCCGGCCGGTGCGGACGTGCACCTGCGGCTGAGCTTGCAGACACTGGCGGGCTCCTTCTCGTGCTCGTCTCTCGTCTGGGTCTCGGGCCGGTCGGCCGGGCGGCCGGTCAGGGCCAGGAACACGTCGTCGAGGGTGGCGCTGTGCACGGCGAACCGGTCGACGGCCCGGCGGGCCGGGTCGACCTCGTCCAGCAGGGCCCGCACCTGGGCGGCGCTGCCGTCGGTGGCCACCCCGATGGTCAGGCGCGCCGGGTCGCGCTGGGCGGCCCGGCCGTCCAGGCGCCTGGGCGGCCTCCTCGAAGGCGGCGGCGTCGGCCAGCACCAGGTCCAGGCGCTGGCCGGCGACCTGCTCGCTTGAGCTGGCTCCGAGGTGCCGTCGGCGACCACCCGGCCGCCGTCCAGGACGGCGATCCGGTCGGCCAGGCGGTCCGCCTCCTCCAGGTACTGGGTGGTCAGGAACACGCTCACCCCCGAGGAGGCGAGCTCGGAGACGACCTGCCACACCGCCTGGCGGCTGCGCGGGTCCAGGCCGGTGGTCGGCTCGTCCAGGAAGATCACCGAGGGCTGGCCGACCAGGCCGGCGGCCAGGTCGAGGCGCCGGCGCATGCCGCCCGACCAGGTCTTCACCGTGCGGCCGCCGGCCTCGGCCAGGTCGAAGCGCTCCAGCAGCTCGGCCGCCCGGCGGCGGGCCTGGGCGCCGGACAGGCCCGGCCAGCCGGCCCATCATGCGCAGGTTCTCCTCGCCGGTCTGGAGGTCGTCCACGGCCGCGAACTGGCCGGTGAGGCTGATGTGGCGCCGGACCTGGCGGCGGTCGGTGACCACGTCGAAGCCGGCCACCCGGGCCTGGCCGGCGTCGGCGCGGACCAGGGTGGCCAGGATGCGCACGGTGGTGGTCTTGCCGGCGCCGTTGGGGCCGAGCAGGGCGAACACGCTGCCCCGGGCCACGCCCAGGTCGACGCCGTCCAGGACCCGCACCCGGCCGTAGGACTTCTCGAGGCCGATCGCCTCGACGGCCAGCTCGTTCTCCATCTCGGGCTCCTTCTGTGTATGGCATACACTCTACTGCGTAAGGTATACACAGTCGTAGGATGGGCGCAACCCACCCGGAAGCGGAGGCGATGGACGACCAGATCGGCACCGGCCTGCCGGCCAGCATCGAGGCGGCCTGGGGCGTGCGGACGCGGCCCAACAAGGGGCCGCGGCCCGCCCTCAGCCTGGAGCGGATCGTGGCCGCGGCCGTGCGGGTGGCGGCCACCGACGGCCTCCAGGCGGTGTCGATGAGCCGGGTCGCGGCCGACCTCGGCGTCTCCACCATGTCGCTGTACCGCTATGTCGCCGCCAAGGACGAGCTGCTGGCCCTGATGGCCGACCTGACCTTCGAGGCGCCGCCGGCGCCGAGGGGTCCGGACGAGGACTGGCGTGCGGGGCTGTCCCGCTGGGCGTGGACGGAGCTGGCGGTGTACCGCCGCAACCCCTGGGTGCTGCGCATCCCGATCAGCGGCCCGCCGGTCACCCCCAACGCCATGGTCTGGCTGGAGCGGGGGCTGGACAGCCTGCGGGACACCGGCCTCCGGGAGGACGAGAAGCTCTCGGTGATCCTGCTGCTCACCGGCTACACCAGGAACCAGGCATCCCTCCAGGCCGACATCGCCGCGGCGCAGGCGGCGGGCACCGCCGCGCCGGACCCGGAGATGATGGGCTCCTACGGGCGCGTGCTGACCAGGCTGACCGACCCGGAGCGGTTCCCGGCCCTGCACGCGGTGATCGCGGCCGGCGTGTTCGACGAGGAGGACGAGCCCGACTACGAGTTCACCTTCGGCCTGGAGCGGGTGCTGGACGGGATCGAGACCCTGATCGAGAACAGGAGGAGCGGACGTGGCTGACGCCAAGGAGGCGGCCCGGGAGCGGGTCACCCAGGCCAGGGACGAGCTGGTGGCGCTCAGCCACCGCATCCACGCCAACCCCGAGCTCGGGTTCGAGGAGGAGCAGGCCTGCGCCTGGCTGTGCGAGCTGCTGGAGGGGGCCGGGCTCCAGGTCGAGCGGGGGGTCGGCGACCTGCCGACGGCGTTCGCGGCCCGGGCCGGGTCGGGGCCCCTGCACGTGGTCGTGTGCGCCGAGTACGACGCCCTGCCGGCCGTCGGCCACGCCTGCGGGCACAACGTGATCGCGGCCATGGCCGCCGGGGCCGGCCTGGCCCTGGCCAGGGTCGCCGACGACGCCGGGCTCCGGGTGACCGTGCTCGGGACCCCGGCCGAGGAGGGCGGCGGGGGCAAGATCCTGCTGCTCCAGCGGGGCGCCTTCGACGGCGCGCACGCGGCCATGATGGTCCACCCCTCGCCGTACGAGCAGCCCGAGATGCCGATCATCGCCGTGAACCATCTCAAGGTCGCCTACCGGGGCAAGGAGGCCCACGCCTCGGCCTACCCGTTCCTGGGCGTCAACGCCGCCGACGCCCTGGTCGTCGCCCAGACGGCCATCGGCCTGCTCCGCCAGCACCTGCGCCCCAGCGACCGCGTCCACGGGATCGTCACCAAGGGCGGCGACGCCGCCAACATCATCCCGGCCCACACCGAACGCCGACTGGATGGTCAGGGCCGCCGACCTGGAGCAGCTCGAGGAGGTCCGGGCCAAGGTGGCCCGCTGCTTCGAGGCCGGCGCCCTGGCCACCGGGGCGACCCTGGAGCTGTCCGAGGACCACGATCCCTACTCGGAGATGCGCCACGACCACGAGCTGTCGGCCCTGTACCAG
Source organism: uncultured Actinomycetota bacterium (assembly GCA_963733175.1). Classification (GTDB taxonomy): domain Bacteria; phylum Actinomycetota; class CALGFH01; order CALGFH01; family CALGFH01; genus CALGFH01. The sequence goes on along the minus strand of CAVTCL010000033.1, from coordinate 139,776 downwards.
CGCAACGCCGAGGCCCTGGGGCGGAGGTTCATCGACAGCAGCGACCGGGGCGCCGGCTCGACCGACATGGGCAACGTCTCCCTGGCCCTCCCCTCCATCCACCCGACCATCGGCATCGACTGCCTGCCCGCGGTCAACCACCAGCCCGAGTTCACCGCCAAGTGCGCCACCCCCGCGGCCGACCAGGCCGTGGTCGACGGGGCGGTGGCCATGGCCTGGACGGCGATCGACGCCGCCGCCGACCCGACCCTCCGCGAACGCCTCCTGGCCGGTCCGGCGCGGCCCTGATGTCCGGGACCGGCCGGTGGCTCCGACGTCTCTGGTGAGCGGCACCGCGGTGGTGCCGCACCGGAGAGGAGAGACCATGAAGTACATGATCCTGACCTACGCCTCCCAGCAGGACTACGACGGCATGGCCGGGAAGCCCACCGAGCGGCCGGCCTGGTCGGCGGAGGACTTCGCGGCCATGGGCGAGTTCATGGAGTCGTTCAACAAGGACCTGGCCGACTCCGGCGAGCTGGTCGAGACCCGCGCGCTGGCCGCTCCGGTCCTCACCCGGCGCCTCCAGCTCCAGAACGGCGTCCCGGTGGTGACCGACGGGCCGTACGCCGAGGCCCAGGAGGTCCTCGCCGGCTACTGGATCGTGGAGTGTGAGAGCTTCGACCGGGCGACCGAGATCGCCGGCCGGCTCGCCAACTGCCCGGCGCCGCCCGAGGTGGCCGCCGACCGCCGTGGCCGACGTCCGGCCGCTCGCCGACTCCAGGACCGACCTGGAGCTCTGACCGCTTCCGTGCCCGACACCGAGGCCGAGGACCTGCTGCGGCGGCTGGCGCCGCAGGTCCTCGGCGCGGTGGTCCGGCGCTACGGCCACTTCGACACCGCCGAGGACGCCACCCAGGAGGCGCTCCTGGCGGCGGCCGTGCAGTGGCCCACCGGCGGCATCCCGGACAACCCGCGGGGCTGGCTGATCACGGTCGCCTCGCGCAGGCTCACCGACCTGCTCCGCAGCGAGCAGGCCCGCCAGCGCCGCGAGGACAGCGTCGCCCGCTGGACCCTGCCCGAGCAGTGGCTGGCGCCCGCCGCCGACCGGCCGGCGGCGGAGTCCGACGACACGCTCATCCTGCTGTTCATGTGCTGCCACCCCGTCCTGTCGCCGGCGTCGCAGATCGCGCTGACCCTGCGGGCGGTCGGCGGCCTGACCACCGCGGAGATCGCCCGGGCGTTCCTCGTGCCCGAGGCGACCATGACCCGGCGCATCAGCCGGGCCAAGCAGCGCGTCAAGGACAGCGGCGTCCCCTTCGCCCTGCCCCCGGGCGGCGAGCGCGGCGAACGGCTCGGCGCCGGTCCTCCACGTGCTCTACCTGATCTTCAACGAGGGCTACGCCAGCACCTCGGGGCCGAGCCTGCACCGCGGCGAGCTGTCGGCCGAGGCGATCCGGCTGGCCCGCATGGTCCACCGGCTGCTGCCCGGCGACGGCGAGGTGGCGGGGCTGCTGGCGCTCATGCTGCTCACCGACGCCCGCCGGCCGGCGCGGACCGGGCCCGACGGCGGGCTGGTGCCCATGGCCGAGCAGGACCGGAGCCGCTGGGACGCCGGCGAGATCGCCGAGGGGGTGGCCCTCATCACCGAGCGCCCTCCCCCGCGGGCCGACCGGCCCCTACCAGCTCCAGGCGGCGATCGCCGCGGTCCACGACGAGGCGCCGAGCGCCGAGGCGACCGACTGGCCACAGATCGTGGCGCTGTACGAGCTGCTGCGGCAGACCTCCGACAACCCCGTGGTGGCGCTGAACCACACCGTCGCGGTGGCCATGGCCCGGGGCCCGCACGAAGGGCTCGACCTGCTCGGGAAGCTCGAGACCGACGAGCGGATCGCCGAGGACCACCGGCTCCACGCGGTCCGCGCGCACCTGCTGGAGATGGCCGGTGACCGCGCCGGAGCGCGCGACGCCTACGAGGCGGCGGCCCGGCGGACCACCAACCTGCCCCAGCAGCGCTACCTCCACGGCCGGGCCGCCCGCCTGGCCGGCGGCTAGGGGTCCCGGCGCGGGAACCGGTCCAGGGCGGCGGCCAGCCGGTCGGCCCTGGCCGCCCAGGCGGCGCCGTGGGGGTGGACCTCGATCTCGCGGTCGTCGTCGTCGCGGATGTGCAGGACCAGCTCCAGCCAGCTCTCGGGGAGGGCGGCGGCGACCCGGTCGGCCCACTCGACGAACACCACCGCGTCGGCCGACAGGACGTCCTCCAGGCCCAGGTCCTCCAGCTCCAGGGGGCCGCTGAGGCGGTAGGCGTCGACGTGGTGGATGGGCGGGTCGCCGTCGTACTCGCGGACCAGCATGAAGGTCGGGGACAGGACCGGCCCGTCGACCCCGAGGGCGTCGGCCGCCCCCTGGACCAGCCGGGTCTTGCCCGCCCCGAGGTCGCCGGCGAGCCCGACGACGTCGCCGGGGTCGAGCAGCCCGGCCACCGCCGCACCGATCGCCCTGGTGGTCGCCTCGTCGGCCGACCACAGCCGCAGGCCGCCCATGGCTAGAACAGCCCGAGCTGCTCGGAGGGCCGGTCCTCGTCGACCAGGGCCACCTCGTCGGGCGCCGGCTCCGGCTCGGGAGGCGGCTTGGCGGCGGCCAGCAGCTCGGCCAGGACCCGGAAGTCGCCCTCCATGGCCTCCAGCGTGCTCGGCCCGGCCGTGCGCCGCCCCTGGGCGTGCAGGGCCGCCGCCGGATGGAAGGTCGGCAGCAGCACCCGTCCCTGGAACGGGTAGGTCCGCCCCCGCAGCCGGGTGATCCCGGTGGTCGTCTCCAGCAGCGTCTTGGCCGCGAAGTTCCCCAGGGTGACCACCACCTTGGGGTCGACCAGCCGGATCTGGGCGTCCAGCCAGGGCCGGCAGGCGGCGATCTCGTCGGGCTGGGGGTCGCGGTTCTGGGGCGGGCGGCTCTTCACGACGTTCGCAGATATAGACGTCGTCGCGGCGGAGGCCGATGCCTTCCAGGAGGCGGTTGAGGAGCTGGCCGGAGGGGCCGACGAAGGGGAGGCCCTGGCGGTCCTCGTGGAAGCCGGGGGCCTCGCCGACGAACATCAGGTCGGCGTGCGGGTCGCCCTGGCCGAACACGACCTGGGTGCGGCTCTGGTGGAGGCGGCAGCGGGTGCAGCCGGCGGCCTCGGCGGCGACCGCCTCCAGCTCGGTCGGCACCTCAGCAGTTCCCGCAGGCCCCGCCGCAGCAGCCTCCGCCCCCGGCGACGGGCATGGCCGCGCCGTCGCCGCCCCGCACCGGGGCGGCGACCAGGCTCAGCAGCCGGCGGGCCTCCGTGCCACAGTCCGGGCAGTGCTCGTCGTCGGCGCGACCGGCCGGCACCAGCGCCTCGAACTGGTGCCCGCAGTCCGCGCAGCGGTACTCGTAGAGCGGCACGCTACTCCCCTCCTGCTCCCGTGGCGGCCGGGATACCGGCGACCGGCCCGGCGGCCCGAACCCCGGCCCGGATGGCGGCGGCGAGCGCCTCCTCGGCCAAGAAGGCTACCAGGTCCATCGCCGCCGGCACGCGCTGCGTCGCGATCGCGAACACGGTGTCGCCGTCGAAGCTGGTGTGGACCGGGAGGATGGCTCTGGCCATGCCGTCGTGGGCCTGCACGGCCACCCGGTGGACCTCGCCCTTGGTCAGGGTGGCGTTGGTGGCGACCACGCCGAGGGTGGTGCTGCCGCCGGGCGGGACCGGCTCGGACCGGACCTCGCCGTCGGCGGCGGTCGGGGCGGTCAGGAGCTCGCGCAGGGCGGTCCGGGCCCCGCCGGGCACCCTCGCCCCGGCGAGCACGGTGCCGTCCTCGGCGAGGACGTCGCCGCCGGCGTTGACGGCGGCCAGGGCGCCGACGGTGACCGGCCCGGCCTCGACCACCGCCCAGCCGAGGCCGCCCTTGGTCATGTGCTCGGGCCCGGCCGTCTTGCCCACGGTGGCGCCCATGCCGGCGCCGACGTTGCCCAGCGGCCCCTCGGCGGTGGAGGCGGCCAGGCAGGCGGCCTCGCCCTCGGCCGGGCCCGGGCGGGCCTCCCAGTCGCCGACCGCCAGGTCGAACAGCACGGCCGCGGGCACGATCGGGATGGGCCGGCCGAAGCGGCCGTAGCCCAGCCCGCGCCGCTCGCACCAGGCCACCACGCCCTGGGCGGCGGCCAGCCCGAACGCGCTCCCGCCGGTCAGCAGCACCGCCGAGACCCCTTCGACGTGGGCCTGGGGCTGGAGCAGGTCGGTCTCGCGGGTGCCCGGCCCGCCCCCGCGCACGGCGGCCGCGGCCATGTTGCCGGGCGGCGGCACCACCACCGTGCAGCCGGTCAGGCCGACCGGGTCGGTCCAGTGGCCGACGGCCAGGTCCTCGATGCCGAGCGCCACCGGTCAGGACCCCTTGACCCGGCGGACGGAGGTGCGGCGGCGTTTCCGGGCGGCCGCCTTGGCGGGCACCTGGTTCTCGGCCAGGACCTCGTCGGCGAAGGCGGCGATCTCGGCGTCGAGCACCTCGTGCTCCTCCAGGAAGGCGCAGTGGCCGGCGTCCTCCAGGATCAGCAGGCGCGACCCGGGGATCGTGTCGGCCATGTGCCTGGCCGCGGCCGGCGGGGTCAGGCGGTCCTTGTCCCCGACCGCGACCAGGGCGGGCACGCTGACCGCCTCCAGCGACTCCGAGAGGTCGAAGTCGACCAGGCTCGGGAAGACCTTGGCCCAGACCTCGACGTCGGTGCCGGCCAGCGTCTGGTCGATGAACGCGACCTGGCTGGGCGAGGGGTTCGACCCGAAGCCGAACAGGCGCGTGCCCAGGTAGCCGAGGTCGCTGCCGCGCCGGCGGAGCTGGTTGGCCCGCACCGGGTCCTGGCCCATGAAGCGGAAGGCGCCGGTGATCAGGGTCCGCTGGGCCCAGGCCGACCCCCAGGCGCTGACGGCGGCGGTCATGCCGCGGACGGTGTCGACGTAGGTGGACCCGACCAGCACCAGCCCGGCGACCCGGCTGCCCAGCTCCTCGGGGAACAGCTCGGCGAACTGGAGGCTGGCGATGCCGCCCATGGAGTGGGCGACGACCACCACCCGCTCCTCGCCGGTCCAGTCGAGCACCGCCTTGAGGTCGGCGGCCAGGGCCTCGAGCGAGTAGTCGTTCCTGCGGGGGCGGCCGGAGCGGCCGTGGCCGCGCTGGTCGTAGAAGACGCAGCGGTAGCGTTCGGGCAGGTCGCGCCGCTGGTAGTGCCAGGCGTCCTGGGTCAGCGAGAACCCGTGGGCGAACACCAGGCAGGGCCCCTGGCCCAGCTCCTCGACGTACAGCCGGGTGCCGTCGCGGCTGGTCACCTTGGCCGGCGCCCCCCGGATCCCCCCGAACGCCTCCCCGGCCTCCGGGTCCTCCCGCCGCCGGTCCCGCCCCACCAGCACCCGCTCCAGCGCCACCCCGGCCCCCACCCCGAGCAGCAGCCCCCCCGCCAGCAACCCGACCCCCCGCACGGTCAGCGGGGGTCCGCTGCCCGGCCCTGTGGACAGCCGTGGGTGCCTCGTTTCGCCGTGCGCTACGCTCCCCCACCGGGGGCCTCGGCGCCCGGCCGGATCGTTGCCGGCTGTCACGAGCGGTGGGCTTCTTCCGCGCGACCGGGTTCCTCCCCCGCCCGGCCCGCTCGACCGCGGACCGCGCCGCCCGCCCGGCCGTCCTCCTGCTGGCCACTAGCCGACCGCCTCCTGGATCGCGCGGCGGCCGCTGCCGGGGTGGCCGCCGCGGTGGTGGACGCGGGGGAGGCGGGGGGAGAGGCCGCAGGTGATCTCGTAGTCGATCGTGCCCAGGGCGGCCGACCACTCGCCGACGCCCGGGTCGCCCTTGGCCGGGTCGCCGAGCAGGGTGGCCACCTGGCCGACCTCCACGTCTGTCTCGCCCACGTCCACCATCACCTGGTCCATGGTCACGGTACCGATCTGGGGGAGGTCGTGCCCGCCGAGGCGGACCCGGATCCGGCCCGACAGGCCACGGCGCAGGCCGTCGGCGTACCCGATCGGGAGGGTGGCGACCCGGGTCCGGCGCGGGGCCCGCCAGCGGTGGCCGTAGGAGACCCGCTCCCCGGCCTCGACCGTGCGCAGGGCCGACACGGCCGCCCGCAGGGCCAGGGCCGGGGTCAGGCGGGCCCGGACCTGGCCGGCCAGCTCCTCGCTGGGGGCCAGCCCGTAGACCTCGATCCCGGTCCGGACCAGGTCGAAGCGGGCGTCGGTGCGCACGGTGGCCCCGGCGCTGTTGGCCAGGTGGCGCCAGCGGGGCTCCAGCCCGGCCGCGGCCGCCGCGGCCAGGGCGTCCCGGAACCGGGCCAGCTGGGCGTCGGTGGTGGCCGTCTTGGCGGCCTCGTCGGCGACCGCGAAGTGGCTCCAGAGGCCCTCGACCTCCAGCCCCGGCTCGGCCGTGGCCGCCGCGACCAACCCTGGCAGCTCGGCCGGGTCGCAGCCCTGGCGGTGCATGCCGGTGTCGACCTTGAGGTGGACGGCCACCGGCCGCCCGGCCCGGCGCCCGGCCATGCCGAAGCCGGCGACCCCGGCCGGCGTGCACAGCGTCACGGCGATCCGGTCGGCCGCGCAGGCGTCGGCCGCGGCCGGGTGGGGCTCGGACAGCACCAGCAGCGGGGTCGAGATCCCGGCCCGCCGCAGCTCCAGCGCCTCCTCGACCAGCGCCACCCCCAGCCAGGCCGCCCCGGCCCGCACCGCCGCCCGCGCCACCGGCACCGCCCCGTGCCCGTAGGCGTCCGCCTTGACCACCGCCAGCAGCCGCGCCGGGGCCACCTCGGCGGCCAGGACGCGGACGTTCCCGGCGATCGCGTCCAGGTCGACCTCGACCCACGCCGGCCGCAGCCCCGGCCACGGCGCCCGGGTCACCCCCGCCCCTCCCCGACGCTCCGGAGCAGCTCCTGGAACGCGCCCGGGAGGTGCCCGGCCACGTCGCCGGCGGCGACCGAGACCGGGCCCAGGTCGGCCGCGGCCAGGGCGGCGGCGCGGCCGTGGACCCAGGCGCCCAGGCGGGCGGCGTCGAAGGGGGCGAGGCCCTGGGCGAGCAGGGACCCGGTCAGGCCGGTGAGGACGTCGCCGGTCCCGCCGGTGGCCAGGGCCGGCACCCCCGTCGGGTTGACGGCCAGCCGTCCGTCCGGGTCGGCGACCACCGTGTTGTCCCCCTTGAGCAGCACCGTCGCCTTCCAGCGCCGCGCCCGGTCGGCGGCCTGGTCGAGCCGGGTGCCCTCGGCGCCGGGGGCGAGGCGGGCGAACTCGCCGGCGTGGGGGGTGAGCAGGGTCGGTCCCCGGCGTTCGGCCAGCGGCCCGCCGGTGCCGAGGGCGAACAGGGCGTCGGCGTCGACCACCGCCGGGCCGTCGTAGGTGGCCAGCAGGCCCCTGACGACCTTCTGGGTGCCGTCGGAGCGGCCGAGGCCCGGCCCCACCCCGATGGCGGTCGCCTCCCCGAGCCAGCGCCGGCAGGCGTCGTCGGCGTTGCGGGCCAGCCCGCCGCCCGACTCGGGCAGGGCGACGGTGAGGGCCTCGGGCACGGCCGCCCCGACCCGGTCGGCCACCGAGGCGGGCACGGCCAGGACCAGCAGCCCGGTCCCGGCCCGGCGGGCGGCCAGGCCCATCAGGGTCGGGGCCCCGCCCATGCCCGGGCTGCCCCCGACCAGCAGCAGGACCCCGCGCGAGCGCTTGTGCTGGTCGGCGGTGGGCACGGGGACGAGACCGGCCAGGTCGGCGGCCTCGCTCACCCCCCAGCGGCCGGGCTCCAGGGGCAGGCCGATGTCGGCCACCTCCAGCCGGCCCACGTGCCCGCTGCCCGGGGCCAGGACGTGGCCGGGCTTGACCGCCTGGAAGGTGACGGTGACCGCCGCCCTGACGGCCTCGCCGGCGACCTCGCCGGTGGCGCCGTCCACCCCCGAGGGGATGTCGACCGCGACCACCGGGGCCCTGGCCGTTCCCGCGGCCGCGATCGCCTCGGCCACCGCGCCCCTGGGGGCGCCGCTCGACCCGGTGCCGAGCAGCCCGTCCAGCACCAGGTCGGCCCCGGCCAGCAGCCGTCCCGCCAGGCCGGCGTCGAAGGCCCGGACCCGCCCGCCGGCGCGGCGGACCAGGGCGACGCAGCGCCGCCCCTGCTCGTCGAGGTCGTCCGGGTCGCCGGTGACCAGCGCCTCGGCGCCGGCCCCGCGCCGGGCCAGCCGGGCCAGCGCCTCAAGGGCGTCGCCGCCGTTGTGGCCCTTGCCGGCCAGGGCGACCACCCGCCGGCCGGCCACCGTGCCCAGCTCGGCAACGGCCGCCCTCGCCACCGCGGCCCCGGCCCGCCGCATCAGCACCTCGACCGGGGTCCCGCCCTCCTGGGCGGCCTTGTCCGCCGCCTGCACCGCCGCCACCGGCGCGAGAGGCCTCACCGTCGCGTCACGCTCCGGCGCCGCGCTGGCGGTCCAGGCGGCGGCGGACCCAGGGCGGTGGGCCGGGCGGGCGGCGCGGGTAGTCGTCCGGGCCCTCGACCAGCACGCTGGCGAAGGCGGTGTCCCTGGTGTCGGACAGGCTGAGGTGCCAGCGCAGCGCGCCCAGCAGGTGGGCCCAGTCGGCCAGCTCGCCGGTGAGCTTGATCGTCGGGGCGCCCGAGGGCAGGTTGGTGACCTCGATCTCGGTGTAGGCGAACCCCGAGAACCCGACCCCGAGCGCCTTGGAGGTGGCCTCCTTGGCCGCCCACCGCTTGGCCAGGTAGGCGACCTCGCCGACGCCGCGGCGGGTGGCCGCCTCCAGCTCGGCCTTGGTGAAGACACGCTCGCGGAACCGGGGATGGCGCTCGAGGGCGCGGCGGATGCGGGCGACCTCGACCGCGTCGATGCCGATCCCGACGATCATCGAACCCCGAACTTGGCCCTGGTCGCCGGCCGGGTGAGCAGGAAGATGATCAGCGCGTCGATCAGCAGCCCGATCAGGTTGCCCCGGAGCAGGTCGAGGATGACGGTGAGGCCGACCACGACGATGGCCAGGTACCAGCCCCACTGGCGGCCCTGGAGCAGCCCCACCCCGGCCGCGATCAGCCCGGCGACCACCAGCACCAGCAGGATGGGGAGGCTGCCGCCGTTGATCATGTTCGACAGCAGCGGGAAGCCGAGGAACGCGGCGTCGATGAACAGGAAGATGGCGACGATGCTGACCGACTGGTCGGGGTCGATGTTGTAGGCCATCGCGCTACTCCACCGTCACGCTCTTGGCCAGGTTGCGGGGCTTGTCGATCGGGCACCCGCGGGCCACGGCCACGTGGTAGGAGAGCAGCTGCAGGGGGATCAGGCAGACCAGCGGGGCCAGCAGCTGGCTGGTGGCCGGCACCCGCAGCACGTGGGTGGCGTGGGCGGCCACCTCGCGGTCGCCGTCCTCGGCGATGGCGATGATGGCCGCCCCCCTGGCCGCGACCTCCTGGATGTTGGTCAGCATCTTGGCGTAGACGTGGCTGGAGGGGTGGACGACCACCACCGGGGTCCCGTCCTCGACCAGCGCGATGGGCCCGTGCTTGAGCTCGGCCGCCGGGTAGCCCTCGGCGTGGAGGTAGGAGATCTCCTTGAGCTTGAGCGCCCCCTCCAGGGCCATCGGGTAGCCGACGTGGCGGCCCAGGAACAGCCAGTCGTGGGCGTCCTTGTACTCGCCGGCGACCTTGCGGACCTGGTCGGTCCGCTCCAGGCAGAGCTCGACCTTGGCCGGGATCTGCTCCAGCTCGCGGACCACCGCGGCCACCTCGTCGGTGAACATGGTCCCCCGCACCTGGGCCAGGTAGAGCGCGACCAGGTACATGGCGGCGAGCTGGGTGGCGAAGGTCTTGGTCGCGGCCACGCACACCTCGGGCCCGGCCCTGGTGTAGAGGACGGCGTCCGACTCCCGCGGGATCGACGCCCCCACGGTGTTGCAGACCGTCAGCACCCGGGCCCGCTGCCGCCGCGCGTAGCGGACCGCCCCGAGGGTGTCGGCCGTCTCCCCCGACTGGGAGATGGCGATCACCAGGGTGTTGCGGTCCAGCACCGGGTCGCGGTAGCGGAACTCGCTGGCGATCTCGATCTCCACCGGCAGCCGGGTCCAGTGCTCGATGGCGTACTTGGCGACCAGCCCGGAGTGGTAGGCGGTCCCGCAGGCGACCACGAACACCTTGTCGACCTCGCGCAGCTCGTCCTCGCTCATGCGCAGCTCGTCGAGGACCAGGCGCCCGGCCGGGTCGGCCCGGCCCTCCAGGGTCTGCTTGATGGCCAGCGGCTGCTCGTGCATCTCCTTGAGCATGAAGTGCTCGTAGCCGCCCTTCTCGGCCGCCGACAGGTCCCAGTCGACGTGGTGCTCGTAGGGCTCGACCGGGTTCCCGTCCAGGTCGGTGACGTCCAGGCGCCCGGGGGTGACGACCACGACCTGGTCGTCCTCGAGGATCACCCCGTCCTTGGTGTGGTCGAGGAAGGCCGCGAAGTCGCTGGCCACGAAGTTCTCCCCCTCGGCCCGGCCGGCCACCAGGGGCAGGTCGCGCTTGGCCCCGACGACCACCCCCGGGTCGCCCTGGTGCAGGACGGCCAGGGCGAAGGACCCCTCCAGCCGCCGCAGCGCCGTGCGGACGGCGTCGGGGAACGCCAGCCCCTCGGCGAGGGCGCCCTCGACCAGGTGGGCGACGCACTCGGTGTCGGTCTGGGAGGCGAAGCGGTGCCCCTCGCGCTCCAGCTGGGCGCGGAGGGTGAAGAAGTTCTCGATGATCCCGTTGTGGATCACCGCCACCCGCCCGGTGCAGTCCTGGTGGGGGTGGGCGTTGCGGTCGGTGGGCCGGCCGTGGGTCGCCCACCGCGTGTGCCCGATCCCGGTCACCCCGGCCAGGGCGTCGTCGGCGCCGAGCTCCTGCTCCAGCACCTCCAGCTTCCCGGCCTTCCGGACGACCTGGACCGCTCCCCCGTCCAGCACCGCCACCCCGGCCGAGTCGTAGCCCCGGTACTCGAGCCGCCGCAGCCCCTCGAGCAGGATCGGAAGCGCCTGCTGATTCCCGGCGTATCCCACGATCCCGCACATGCCAGGGCTCCTCTCGGTGGCGCAGTCGGACGTGGACGCCCTTTAGACTACGCGTTCAGCCGGTCGGCTGGGGATGCCCTTCGACCCGCACGCGCTCCTTCTCGGGGTTGCCGGCGAGCCGGTTCCCGGCCAGGAACAGCCTGGCCGTTCCCCTGGGTCAGCCCAGCTCGGACGCCACCACCACGGCGAGGCGGTCGGCGGTGGCGCGGGCCTCCGCCTCGGTCTCGGCCTCGACCATGACCCGGACCAGGGCCTCGGTCCCCGACGGCCGGACCAGCACGCGGCCCCGGTCCCCCAGGCGGGCCTCCTCGGCCGCGACCGCCCGCCACACGGCCGCCGCCCCCTCGAGGGCCTCGCGGTCGGCGACGCGCACGTTGACCAGCACCTGGGGCAGGCGGCGCATCACCGTGGCCAGCTCCGAGAGGGGCCGGCCGGTGCGGGCCATGACGGCCAGCAGGCGCAGGCCGGTGAGCAGGCCGTCGCCGGTGGTGGCCCGGTCCAGGAAGATCAGGTGGCCGGACTGCTCGCCGCCGAGGGTGTGGCCGCCGGCCCGCATGGCCTCCAGGACGTAGCGGTCGCCGACCGCGGTCTGCTCGACCCGGATCCCGTGGTGGTCCATGGCCTGGCGGAAGCCGAGGTTGGTCATCACCGTGGTCACGACCGTGCCGGTGGGGAGGCCGCCGTGGTCGCGGGCGTCCAGGGCGGTGATGGCCAGGATCACGTCGCCGTCGACCAGGGCGCCGTGCTCGTCCACGGCCAGCAGCCGGTCGGCGTCGCCGTCGTGGGCCAGGCCCACGGTGGCCCCGGTGCGGGCCAGGGCGGCCCGGACATGCTCGGGGTGGGTGGAGCCGACGCCGGCGTTGATGTTGTGGCCGTCGGGGTCGGCGGCCACGGCGGTCACCTTGGCGCCGGCCCGGCGGTAGGCCTCGGGGGCGATCTCGGCGGCGGCGCCGTTGGCGCAGTCGACCACCACCTCGAGGCCGTCGAGGTCGGGGACGCCCTCCAGCAGGTGGGCCAGGTAGGCCTCGACGGCGTCGCCGGCGGTGCGGCGCAGGCCGCCGACACCGGCGCCGACCGGGCGGGGGGCGCCGTGGTCGGGGGCGTAGACGGCGGCCTCGATGCGCTGCTCGACCGGGTCGGGGAGCTTGAAGCCCTCGGGGCCGAAGAACTTGATGCCGTTGTCGGGCATGGCGTTGTGGGAGGCGGAGATCACCGCCCCGGCGGCGGCGCCGTAGTGGCGGGTCAGGAAGGCGACCGCCGGGGTCGGCACCACCCCGGCGGCGAGCACGTCACCGCCGGCGCTGAGGATGCCCGCGACCAGGGCGCTCTCCAGCAGGGTGCCCGAGGCCCGCGGGTCGCGGCCGACCAGCACCGCCGGCCTCCCCGAGGCCCCCTGGCCCTCGCTGAGCAGCACCCCGACCGCGGCCCGGCCAAGGGCAAGGGCGAGCTCGGGGGTGAGGTCGGCGTTGGCCAGACCACGGACCCCGTCGGTCCCGAACAGCGTTGTCCCCACCGGCGTTCTCCGGCGGCCCCCTCAGCGCTTGGAGTACTGGGGCGCCTTGCGGGCCTTCTTGAGCCCGTACTTCTTGCGCTCGACCTCGCGGGCGTCGCGGGTGAGGAAGCCACGCTTCTTCAGCTCGGGCCGCAGCTCCTCGTCGAGGTCGACCAGGGCCCGGGAGATGGCGTGGCGCAGGGCGCCGGCCTGGCCGGAGACCCCGCCGCCGTCGAGGTTGGCGAGCACGTCGTAGCGCTCGAGGGTCTCGGTGACCCGCAGCGGCTCGGTGACGAGCCGGCGGTGGGCCGGGTTGGGGAAGTAGTCCTCGAGGGGGCGGCCGTTGAGCTTGAACGTGCCCGTCCCCTCGATCAGCCGCACCCGGCACACGGCCTCCTTGCGGCGGCCGGTGCCTCTGGCCAGCTGTGCTGGAGCAGCCAACGAGGTGTCCTCCTATCCTTCCTGCTTGACGGTGACCGTCACGTCCAGCGGCACCGGCATCTGCGCGGCGTGCGGGTGGGTCGGGCCGTCGTAGACCTTGAGCTTGGAGAGCATCTGCCGCCCGAGCCGGTTGCGGGGCAGCATCCCCCGGACGGCCTTCTCGACCGCGCGGGAGGGCCGCTCGGCGAGCAGCACGGTGTACGGCGTGGACTTGAGACCGCCCGGGTAGCCCGAGTGGCGGTAGGCGACCTTCTGCTCGAGCTTGCGCCCGGTCAGGCGCACCTTGGCCGCGTTGATGATGATCACGTGGTCGCCGGTGTCGACGTGGGGGGCGAAGATCGGCTTGTGCTTGCCGCGCAGGATGCGGGCCACCTGGGCGGCCAGCCGGCCGAGGACCTGGCCGTCGGCGTCCACGACGTACCAGTCGCGGGTCACGTCCCGCGCTCGGGGCGAGAACGTTCGGCTTGCTGGCGAAGGCATGCGGGCAACTCCGTTACGATTCGAGAGGTGTGGCGCCGGGCATGTCGGGCCTGCCGCAGCGTCGAGTGAACCGACTGACAAGGCTAGCGGTGACCAGGCCATTTGGCAACTCAGCCGGTCACATCGGACGTTGCCGGCGACACCGGCCTGCCCCGCGTCCAACTCAGGCCGGGGCCAGGACCCGCCAGGCGGCCGGGATGACCGCGACCGACCCCGGGGTGGGGGCGGGCTCGCCGTCGAGACGGCACGGCATGTCGGTGACGACGGTGGCCGACGGGCCGCGCAGGCGGGGCAGGTCGCCGGGCAGGCGGCGGTCCTTGGCCAGGTGGCGGGCCAGCTCGGCCTTGGAGGTGTCGGCCGGGACGAACAGCACGTCGAGCAGGCCGTCGCCCACGTCGGCCTCGGGGATCAGCCAGCGGCCGCCGCCGAAGGAGCCGCCGTTGCCGACCACCACGGCCAGGGCCTCGCCCTCGACCACCCGGCCGTCGACCTCGACCCGGGCCGGCCAGGTGGGCGGGTTCACGCCGGCCCGCAGCGCCGCCGACCATGTAGGCGGCCGGGCCGAGGAGCTTCTTGACCCTGCGCGACAGCACCTCGGTGGCGGCGGCCGCGAAGCCGGCGTTGACGCCGTTGGCGGCCCGGCGGGAGCCGCAGTCGAGCAGGTCGAGGGATCGGGGGCGGGCCCCGGCGAGCTCGGTGGCCGCGGCCACCGGGTCCGGGGGGATGCCGATCGCCCTGGCCAGGTCGTTGCCGGTGCCGCCGGGCAGCAGGGCGACCACGGGGCCGTCGCCGGCGGGGACGGGCAGGCCGTTGGCCACCTCGTGGACGGTGCCGTCGCCCCCGAACACCACCAGCACGTCGACCTCGGCGGCCAGCTCGGCGGCCATGGTCTCGGCGTCGCCGGGGTCGCTGGCCGGGTACACCGGCACCCGCCCGAAGCGGCCGCGCAGCAGCCCGAGCGCCTCGGGGAGGCGTTCCCAGGCGGCCGACCCGACGTGGGCGACGCAGGCGGTGGGCATCTCCACGGCACCCTACATGGCGGCGGCGAGGTTAGCGTTGGCGGCGGCGGTGGCAACAACCCGGCGAGGCAACCGCGGGGAGGAGGGCCCAGGTGAGGGTCGAGATCGGCGCCGGGGAGCGACCCAACCCGGACTACGAGGTGCACACCGACGTGCTGCCCCTGCCCGGGATCCAGGTCCTGTGCCACCTGGACCGGCTGCCCTTCGCCGACGCCAGCGTCACCGCCCTGCGGGCCAACCACGTCCTCGAGCACCAGAGCTTCCAGCTGATCGAGCCGACCCTGCGCGAGTGGGCCCGGGTGCTGGCGCCCGGGGCCAGGGTCGACATCGGCGTGCCCGACGCCCGCTACATCGCCACCCAGTGGGTCGAGGGCAACTACTCGACGCTGGAGGCGAACTACTGGCTGCTGGGCGGGCACATGGACCGCGACGCCCACAAGGGCGCCGACGGGCGCGGCGTGCCCCGCTGGATCTGGAACGCCCACCACGCCATGTTCGACGACGCCTGGCTGGCCGAGCTGCTGGCCGCCAACGGCTTCACCGACATCGACATCACCTGCTACGACGTCCGGAACCTGCGCTGCTACTGCCGCCGGCGCCTCGGGCCGCTCGAGTAGGAGACGGCCTCCAGCACCAGGCCGTGGGGTGGGGCGATGTTGCCGGCGCGGGAGCGGTCGGCCGCGGCCAGCACGGCGGCCGTGGCAGCCGGGTCGCGGCGGCCGTCGCCGACCAGGAGCAGGTGGCCGACGATGCCGCGGACCATCTGCCAGCAGAAGGCGTCGGCGACCAGGCGGACCTCGACCAGGCCCCGCACCCGGCGGATGCCGAGGGAACGGAGCCGCCGGGTGGTGGTCGCGCCCGGCCGGCTGCGGCAGAAGGCGGCGAAGTCGTGCTCGCCCAGCAGGGGCCGGGCGGCCTCCCGCATGCGGGGCAGGTCGAGGGACCGGGGCCAGGCGAGCACGAAGCCGCGGAGCAGCGGGTCGGGGTCGCCCGAGTCGTCGACCCGGTACACGTAGGCGCGGCGCCGGGCCGAGAGCCGGGCGTCGAAGCCGTCCGGCGCCCAGGCCGCCTCGCGCACGGTGATGGCCGGCCCGAGGCCGCCGTTGAGGGCCCGCCGGACCCGTTCGGGGTCGAGCCGCGCCGGCACGTCGGCATGGACGACCTGCCCCCGAGCATGCACCCCGGCGTCGGTCCTCCCCGCCCCGACCGTCGTCACCGGCTGCTTGGCCAGCCGCGAAAGCACCGCCTCCAGCTCCCCCTGCACGGTCCGCCGGTCCCGCTGCCGCGCGAACCCCGAGAACGGCCCCCCGTCATAGGCCACGACCAACCGCACCCGCCGCAGCCCCCCCGCCGGACCAGCCGCCCGCCGAGGGGATCGGCCAGGGGTCCGAGAGGACCGGCCAGCGGGCTGGCCCGGGGACTGGCCTGAGGACTGGCGCGGGGACTGGTCCGGGGACTGGCCCGGGGACTGGCCCGGGGGCTGTGGAAACTCCCCGACGCCCCCCCGGTCACCTCGGCTACCCTCCCGACCGGGGCTCCCGCCACCGGAAGGGGCGGGAGGCTGGACGCTGGGCCGCAGGAGGCCGCTTGCCACCGGAAGGGCGGGGCGGCCGGTGCTGAGGTCGGGGGGGCCGGGGGCGGCGCCCATGGGCTACTTGCGGTCCTGGTCCTCGTCCTCGGCGGCGGATGCCTCGGTCTCGTCCTCGGCGGTCTCGGCGGCCTCGTCGTCGGCCTGGGCGGTTGCGTCTTCGGTGTCGTCGACGCCGGCCTCGGTGACGCCGGGCTCCTCGGCCGTGGCCTCATCGGCCTCGTCGGCGGTCTCGTCCTCGTCCTCGTCGCCGGCGGCGGTGGCGCCGGCTTCGATCTCGGCGTCGGTGGGGACGGCCGGGCGCTCCTCGTCGAGCTCGTCGGCGTCCTCGGCCAGGTCCTCGCCGGCCAGGGCCGCCTCGGCCTCGCCGGGGGCGGGACCGCGGCGGCGCAGGGCGGCGCGGCGCTCGGCCCGGTTGGCGCCCTCGGGGGCGGCCTCGGCCCGGGACCGGCGACCGAAGCGCCGGCGGCTCCGGCCGCCGTCCTCGGTGTCGCCGCCCCGCTCGCCCTCGCCCTGCTCCACCAGCTCGATCAGGACCATGGGGGCGGCGTCGCCCGGCCGGGGGCCGAGCTTGAGGATGCGGGTGTAGCCGCCCTGGCGCTCGGCGAACCGCGGGGCGATCTCGGCGAACAGCTTGTGCACGACCTCTTTGTCGCGGACCACGGTGAGGACCTGGCGGCGGCTGGCCACGTCTCCGCGCTTGGCGAAGGTGATCAGCCGTTCCGCCTGGGGCCGCAGGCGCTTGGCCTTCGCCTCGGTGGTGCGGATCCGGCCCTCGGAGAACAGGGCCCTGGCCAGGTTGGCGATGAGCAGCTTCTCGTGGGCCGGTCCCCCGCCCAGGCGAGGCCCCTTGGTCGGGGTCGGCATACGACTATTCCTCCCTCAGCGAAAGGCCGAGCTCCTGGAGCTTCTCGCGGACCTCGTCGATCGACTTGGCGCCGAAGTTGCGGATGTCGAGCAGGTCGGCCTCGGACTTGGTGACCAGCTCGCCGACCGTGGTGATGCCCTCGCGCTTCAGGCAGTTGTAGGAGCGGACCGACAGGTCGAGCTCCTCGATCGGCGTGTCCAGGTTGGCGCCGAGCGGGCCGGTCTGCTCGGCCGGGCCGAGCGAGAGGCCCTCGCCGCCGCCGGTCAGGTCGGCGAACAGGCTGACCAGCTCGCGCAGGGTGCCGCCGGCCGAGGCGAGCGCGTCCTCGGGGGACAGCGACCCGTCGGTCTCGACGTCCAGGATCAGCCGGTCGTAGTTGGTCATCTCGCCCGAGCGGGTGGCCTCGACGGTGTAGCTGACCCGGCGCACCGGCGAGAAGATCGAGTCGACCGGGATGCGGCCGATCTCGTCGGAGGCCGACTTGTTGCGCTCGGCCGGCCGGTAGCCGCGGCCCTTCTCGACCCGCAGCTCCATCTCCAGCTTGGCCTTGGTGTTCAGGGTGGCCAGGTGCAGCTCGGGGTTGATGACGTCGATGTCGGCCGGGGGCACGATGTCGGCCGCGGTCACGTCACCGGGGCCGGTGGAGCGCAGGAACATGGTCGCCGGCTCGTTGGTCTCCGAGCGCAGGCGCAGCTCCTTGACGTTGAGGATGACGTCGGTGACGTCCTCCTTCACGCCCTGGATGGACGTGAACTCGTGCAGGACGCCGTCGATCTTGATCGACGTGACCGCGGCGCCCGGGATGGACGACAGCAGGGTGCGGCGCAGCGAGTTGCCCAGCGTGTAGCCGAACCCCGGCTCCAGCGGCTCGATGACGAAGCGCGAACGGGTGTCCGACAGCGGGTTGGACTCGATGCGGGGGCGCGAGATCTCCATGGGTACGGTGTTCACCTCCGGCTCCCCGGCCCGCCATATGACCTGGGGAAGCCCTCGTGGTTCCTACATTGCTACTTGGAGTAGAGCTCGACGATGAGCTGCTCCTGGATGGGCACCTCGACCTGCTCCCGGGACGGGATGCTGTTGACGGTCAGCTTGGCCTCGCCGGCGTTCAGCTCGAGCCAGCCCGGCTGGGGCCGGCCGGTCTGGAGCTGGATCGACTCGTGGACGTTCAGGTTCTGGCGCATGCGCTCCTTCACCTGGACGACGTCGCCCGGCTTGACCTGGTAGGAGGGGATGTTGACCTTCCTGCCGTTGACGGTCACGTGCGAGTGCCGGACGAGCTGGCGTGCCTGGTCGCGGCTGCGGGCCAGGCCGCCCCGGTAGACCACGTTGTCCAGCCGCGTCTCCAGCAGCTGGAGCAGCGTCTCGCCGGTGATGCCCTTCCGGCGGGCCGCCTCGACGTAGTAGTTGTGGAACTGCTTCTCGAGGATGCCGTAGATCCGGCGGGCCTTCTGCTTCTCCCGGAGCTGCAGGTTGTACTCGCTCTCCTTGAGCCGCCCGCGGCCGTGCTCGCCGGGCGGGTAGGGTCGCTTCTCCACCGGGCACTTGGGGCTCTCGCACTTGGAGCCCTTGAGGAAGAGCTTGGTCTTCTCGCGCCGGCAGAGCCTGCAGTCAGGGCCGGTGTATCTCGCCAATTTCTGCTCGCTCTCTCAGACGCGGCGCCGCTTGGGCGGGCGGCAGCCGTTGTGGGGGACGGGGGTGACGTCCTGGATGCCCTGGATCTCCAGGCCGGCGGCCTGCAGGGAGCGGATGGCCGTCTCCCGGCCGGATCCGGGGCCCTTGACGAACACGTCGACCTTGCGGACGCCGTGCTCCTGGGCCCGGCGGGCGGCCTGCTCGGCCGCGAGCTGGGCCGCGAACGGGGTCGACTTGCGCGAGCCCTTGAACCCGACGTTGCCCGACGTCGCCCACGCGATCGTGTTGCCCTGGGGATCGGTGATGGTCACGATCGTGTTGTTGAAGCTGGACTTGATGTGGGCGTGGGCGTGCGCGATGTTCTTCTTCTCGCGCCGCCTGGGCTTCTTGGCTCCGGTCTTCTTCGGTGGCAAGTCTTCCTCGCTCCTTCGGGGGTTGCGGGGGCGGAGCCCCCGCAGTCGCTACTTCTTCGTGGCCTTCTTCTTGCCGGCGACGGTCTTCTTGGGGCCCTTGCGGGTGCGGGCGTTGGTGTGGGTGCGCTGGCCGCGCACGGGCAGCCCCCGGCGGTGCCGGATGCCCTGGTAGCAGCCGATCTCGATCTTGCGCTTGATGTCCTGCTGGACCTCGCGGCGCAGGTCGCCCTCGACCTTGTAGTGGGAGTCGATCCACTCCCGGAGGCGGACGACCTCCTCCTCGGACAGGTCGCGGACGCGGGTGTTGGGGTTCACCCGGGTCCCCTTGACCGTCTCGATGGCGCGGGTCCGGCCGAGGCCGAAGATGTAGGTGAGGCCGATCTCCACCCGCTTCTCGCGGGGGAGGTCGACGCCGGCGATGCGTGCCATATGTGCTCGGTACCTCCAGCCCTGCGATCAGCCCTGCCGCTGCTTGTGGCGGGGGTTGCTGCAGATGACCATCACCACGCCGTGGCGGCGGATGGTCTTGCACTTCTCGCAGATCTTCTTGACCGACGGCTTGACCTTCATGTCACTTCCTACTTGTACCGGTAGGTGATCCGGCCTCGATTGAGGTCGTAGGGGGACAGCTCGACGACCACCCGGTCGCCGGGGAGGATGCGGATGTAGTGCATGCGCATCTTCCCGGAGATGTGCGCCAGGACGCGGTGGCCGTTGGCCAGCTCCACCCGGAACATGGCGTTCGGGAGGGGTTCGACGACGGTCCCCTCGACCTCGATGGCGCCGTCCTTCTTCGGCAAGCTCTTCCCTTCACCTCGAGGCTGCGCGCACGGCAAGCACCGTGCCTGGTTGCTCGTTGGAACTGGGGAGCGCCAGGGCTGTGCCCACAGCGCAAAGGCCAGGCGGTAGCCGGGCCGGATGCACAAGATACCAAAACGTCGCCTAGCCAGCAACAACGGGGCCGCTGGCAGCACGGGTCGGGATGGTTCGGGGGGGCGCTTGCTACCCCACCGATGGATCGGCGGCCTCCTCGCGCTCGCGGATGAGGACGGCGATGCGGCGCAGGGCCGAGCGGATGGGCATCACCGGGCGCTCGAACCCGAGCAGCAGCAGGGCCTCGGAGCCGATGAAGGCGTTGGCGACCAGGGTGGCGATCTCCTCGGGGGTGAAGGGGCCGAGCGAGCCGAAGCGCCGCTCGGCCTCCCGGGCCACGTCGGCCAGGAGCACGTACCAGCGCGAGAGCAGGTCGCGGACGACGTCGCCGATCTCGGGGTTGGACCAGCCGGCGGCCAGCATCTCCTGCAGCACCCGCACATAGCCCGACTCCAGGTCGTCCTCGAGGAAGTCGCAGGCCTGCTCGTAGCGCTGCCACAGCGGCTTGTCCTGGGCGTACATCTCGGTCTGGCGCTCCAGCAGGCGGTTGTTCTCCTCGGTGAACAGGGCCACGATCAGCCCGCCCTTGGAGCCGAAGTGGTAGTGGAGCTGGCTGAGCGGCACCCCTGCCTCCTCGGCCACCTTCCGGGTCGACAGGCCGGCGTAGCCGTCGGCCAGCAGCCGGCTCCGGGTGGCCTCGATGATGCGCATGCGGGTGTCGGTCACCACGTCCACCACGGCGTTCCTCCTCGTGGACAAAAGACCTGGGTCGGTCGTACGACCGATCTTGACATACCTGACTAGATGTTGCACACTCCCGCAAGTTCGGTCGACCGACCGAGGGAGGAGTAGCATGCAGAACCAGGCCGACCCCACCTTCTACCGGAGCCCCGGCGAGGCCATCGCGGCCCCGCCCGAGCGGCTGGCCTACGTGGCCGCCTACGACCCCGCCGGCAAGGCCAAGGACGCCATGGCGGTGATCGACTGCGACCCGTCCTCGTCCACCCACGGCAGCGTCGTCGGCTGGAGCGAGCTGCCGACCGCCGGCAACGAGCTGCACCACTTCGGCTGGAACGCCTGCTCGCAGCGCGCTCTGCCACCCGGGCCACGGCGACCACGGCGCCGCTGGAGCGCCGCTACCTGATCGTCCCCGGCCTCCGCTCCTCGCGGACCTATGTGCTGGACACCAAGCCCGACCCCCGCAACCCCCAGGTGGTCCGGGCCATCGACGGCCGAGGAGCTGGCCGCCAAGGCCGGCTACTCGCGCCCCCACACCGTCCACTGCGGGCCCGGCGGCATCTTCATGTCGAACCTCGGCGGGGCCAACGGCAACGACGGGCCCGGCGGGGTCGCCCTGCTGGACCACGACACCTTCGACGTCATCGGCGCCTGGGAGCACGACCGCGGCGACCAGTACTTCGGCTACGACGGCTGGTGGCACCTGAACTACGACACCATGATCACCTCGGAGTGGGGGACCCCGTCCATGATCGAGCAGGGCCTCAACCCCGAGGACCTGCTGGGCCGCCACCGGAGGGGGCGGGGGGGCCGGGGGCGGCGCCCATGGGCTACTTGCGGTCCTGGTCCTCGTCCTCGGCGGCGGATGCCTCGGTCTCGTCCTCGGCGGTCTCGGCGGCCTCGTCGTCGGCCTGGGCGGTCGCGTCCTCGGTGTCGTCGACGCCGGCCTCGGTGACGCCGGGCTCCTCGGCCGTGGCCTCGTCGGCCTCGTCGGCGGTCTCGTCCTCGTCCTCGTCCTCGTCGCCGGCGGCGGTGGCGCCGGCTTCGATCTCGGCGTCGGTGGGGACGGCCGGGCGCTCCTCGTCGAGCTCGTCGGCGTCCTCGTCGAGGTCCTCGCCGGCCAGGGCCGCCTCGGCCTCGCCGGGGGCGGGCCGCGGCGGCGCAGGGCGGCGCGGCGCTCGGCCCGGTTGGCGCCCTCGGGGGCGGCCTCGGCCCGGGACCGGCGACCGAAGCGCCGGCGGCTCCGGCCGCCGTCCTCGGTGTCGCCGCCCCGCTCGCCCTCGCCCTGCTCCACCAGCTCGATCAGGACCATGGGGGCGGCGTCGCCCGGCCGGGGGCCGAGCTTGAGGATGCGGGTGTAGCCGCCCTGGCGCTCGGCGAACCGCGGGGCGATCTCGGCGAACAGCTTGTGCACGACCGCCTTGTCGCGGACCACGGTGAGGACCTGGCGGCGGCTGGCCACGTCGCCGCGCTTGGCGAAGGTGATCAGCCGTTCCGCCTGGGGCCGCAGGCGCTTGGCCTTGGCCTCGGTGGTGCGGATCCGGCCCTCGGAGAACAGGGCCCTGGCCAGGTTGGCGATGAGCAGCTTCTCGTGGGCCGGTCCCCCGCCCAGGCGAGGCCCCTTGGTCGGGGTCGGCATACGACTATTCCTCCCTCAGCGAAAGGCCGAGCTCCTGGAGCTTCTCGCGGACCTCGTCGATCGACTTGGCGCCGAAGTTGCGGATGTCGAGCAGGTCGGCCTCGGACTTGGTGACCAGCTCGCCGACCGTGGTGATGCCCTCGCGCTTCAGGCAGTTGTAGGAGCGGACCGACAGGTCGAGCTCCTCGATCGGCGTGTCCAGGTTGGCGCCGAGCGGGCCGGTCTGCTCGGCCGGGCCGAGCGAGAGGCCCTCGCCGCCGCCGGTCAGGTCGGCGAACAGGCTGACCAGCTCGCGCAGGGTGCCGCCGGCCGAGGCGAGCGCGTCCTCGGGGGACAGCGACCCGTCGGTCTCGACGTCCAGGATCAGCCGGTCGTAGTTGGTCATCTCGCCCGAGCGGGTGGCCTCGACGGTGTAGCTGACCCGGCGCACCGGCGAGAAGATCGAGTCGACCGGGATGCGGCCGATCTCGTCGGAGGCCGACTTGTTGCGCTCGGCCGGCCGGTAGCCGCGGCCCTTCTCGACCCGCAGCTCCATCTCCAGCTTGGCCTTGGTGTTCAGGGTGGCCAGGTGCAGCTCGGGGTTGATGACGTCGATGTCGGCCGGGGGCACGATGTCGGCCGCGGTCACGTCACCGGGGCCGGTGGAGCGCAGGAACATGGTCGCCGGCTCGTTGGTCTCCGAGCGCAGGCGCAGCTCCTTGACGTTGAGGATGACGTCGGTGACGTCCTCCTTCACGCCCTGGATGGACGTGAACTCGTGCAGGACGCCGTCGATCTTGATCGACGTGACCGCGGCGCCCGGGATGGACGACAGCAGGGTGCGGCGCAGCGAGTTGCCCAGCGTGTAGCCGAAGCCCGGCTCCAGCGGCTCGATGACGAAGCGCGAGCGGGTGTCCGACAGCGGGTTGGACTCGATGCGGGGGCGCGAGATCTCCATGGGTACGGTGTTCACCTCCGGCTCCCCGGCCCGCCATATGACCCGGGGAAGCCCTCGTGGTCGCTACATTGCTACTTGGAGTAGAGCTCGACGATGAGCTGCTCCTGGATGGGCACCTCGACCTGCTCCCGGGACGGGATGCTGTTGACGGTCAGCTTGGCCTCGCCGGCGTTCAGCTCGAGCCAGCCCGGCTGGGGCCGGCCGGTCTGGAGCTGGATCGACTCGTGGACGTTCAGGTTCTGGCGCATGCGCTCCTTCACCTGGACGACGTCGCCCGGCTTGACCTGGTAGGAGGGGATGTTGACCTTCCTGCCGTTGACGGTCACGTGCGAGTGCCGGACGAGCTGGCGCGCCTGGTCGCGGCTGCGGGCCAGGCCGCCCCGGTAGACCACGTTGTCCAGCCGCGTCTCCAGCAGCTGGAGCAGCGTCTCGCCGGTGATGCCCTTCCGGCGGGCCGCCTCGACGTAGTAGTTGTGGAACTGCTTCTCGAGGATGCCGTAGATCCGGCGGGCCTTCTGCTTCTCCCGGAGCTGCAGGTTGTACTCGCTCTCCTTGAGCCGGCCGCGGCCGTGCTCGCCGGGCGGGTAGGGTCGCTTCTCCACCGGGCACTTGGGGCTCTCGCACTTGGAGCCCTTGAGGAAGAGCTTGGTCTTCTCGCGCCGGCAGAGCCTGCAGTCAGGGCCGGTGTATCTCGCCAATTTCTGCTCGCTCTCTCAGACGCGGCGCCGCTTGGGCGGGCGGCAGCCGTTGTGGGGGACGGGGGTGACGTCCTGGATGCCCTGGATCTCCAGGCCGGCGGCCTGCAGGGAGCGGATGGCCGTCTCCCGGCCGGAGCCGGGGCCCTTGACGAACACGTCGACCTTGCGGACGCCGTGCTCCTGGGCCCGGCGGGCGGCCTGCTCGGCCGCGAGCTGGGCCGCGAACGGGGTCGACTTGCGCGAGCCCTTGAACCCGACGTTGCCCGACGTCGCCCACGCGATCGTGTTGCCCTGGGGGTCGGTGATGGTCACGATCGTGTTGTTGAAGCTGGACTTGATGTGGGCGTGGGCGTGCGCGATGTTCTTCTTCTCGCGCCGCCGGGGCTTCTTGGCTCCGGTCTTCTTCGGTGGCAAGTCTTCCTCGCTCCTTCGGGGTTGCGGGGGCGGAGCCCCCGCAGTCGCTACTTCTTCGTGGCCTTCTTCTTGCCGGCGACGGTCTTCTTGGGGCCCTTGCGGGTGCGGGCGTTGGTGTGGGTGCGCTGGCCCCGCACGGGCAGCCCCCGGCGGTGCCGGATGCCCTGGTAGCAGCCGATCTCGATCTTGCGCTTGATGTCCTGCTGGACCTCGCGGCGCAGGTCGCCCTCGACCTTGTAGTGGGAGTCGATCCACTCCCGGAGGCGGACGACCTCCTCCTCGGACAGGTCGCGGACGCGGGTGTTGGGGTTCACCCGGGTCCCCTTGACCGTCTCGATGGCGCGGGTGCGGCCGAGGCCGAAGATGTAGGTGAGGCCGATCTCCACCCGCTTCTCGCGGGGGAGGTCGACGCCGGCGATGCGTGCCATATGTGCTCGGTACCTCCAGCCCTGCGATCAGCCCTGCCGCTGCTTGTGGCGGGGGTTGCTGCAGATGACCATCACCACGCCGTGGCGGCGGATGGTCTTGCACTTCTCGCAGATCTTCTTGACCGACGGCTTGACCTTCATGTCACTTCCTACTTGTACCGGTAGGTGATCCGGCCTCGGTTGAGGTCGTAGGGGGACAGCTCGACGACCACCCGGTCGCCGGGGAGGATGCGGATGTAGTGCATGCGCATCTTCCCGGAGATGTGCGCCAGGACGCGGTGGCCGTTGGCCAGCTCCACCCGGAACATGGCGTTCGGGAGGGGTTCGACGACGGTCCCCTCGACCTCGATGGCGCCGTCCTTCTTCGGCAAGCTCTTCCCTTCACCTCCAGGCTGCGCGCACGGCAAGCACCGTGCCTGGTTGCTCGTTGGAACTGGGGAGCGCCAGGGCTGTGCCCACAGCGCAAAGGCCAGGCGGTAGCCGGGCCGGATGCACAAGATACCAAAACGTCGCCTAGCCAGCAACAACGGGGCCGCTGGCAGCACGGGTCGGGGTGGTTCGGGGGGGCGCTTGCTGCCCCACCGACGGATCGGCGGCCTCCTCGCGCTCGCGGATGAGGACGGCGATGCGGCGCAGGGCCGAGCGGATCGGCATCACCGGGCGCTCGAACCCGAGCAGCAGCAGGGCCTCGGAGCCGATGAAGGCGTTGGCGACCAGGGTGGCGATCTCCTCGGGGGTGAAGGGGCCGAGCGAGCCGAAGCGCCGCTCGGCCTCCCGGGCCACCTCGGCCAGGAGCACGTACCAGCGCGAGAGCAGGTCGCGGACGACGTCGCCGATCTCGGGGTTGGACCAGCCGGCGGCCAGCATCTCCTGCAGCACCCGCACATAGCCCGACTCCAGGTCGTCCTCGAGGAAGTCGCAGGCCTGCTCGTAGCGCTGCCACAGCGGCTTGTCCTGGGCGTACATCTCGGTCTGGCGCTCCAGCAGGCGGTTGTTCTCCTCGGTGAACAGGGCCACGATCAGCCCGCCCTTGGAGCCGAAGTGGTAGTGGAGCTGGCTGAGCGGCACCCCTGCCTCCTCGGCCACCTTCCGGGTCGACAGGCCGGCGTAGCCGTCGGCCAGCAGCCGGCTCCGGGTGGCCTCGATGATGCGCATGCGGGTGTCGGTCACCACGTCCACCACGGCGTTCCTCCTCGTGGACGAAAAGACCTGGGTCGGTCGTACGACCGATCTTGACATACCTGACTGAATGTTGCACACTCCCGCAAGTTCGGTCGACCGACCGAGGGAGGAGTAGCATGCAGAACCAGGCCGACCCCACCTTCTACCGGAGCCCCGGCGAGGCCATCGCGGCCCCGCCCGAGCAGCTGGCCTACGTGGCCGCCTACGACCCCGCCGGCAAGGCCAAGGACGCCATCGCGGTGATCGACTGTGACCCGTCCTCGTCCACCCACGGCCAGCGTGGTCGGCTGGAGCGAGCTGCCCACCGCCGGCAACGAGCTCCACCACTTCGGCTGGAACGCCTGCTCGAGCGCGCTGTGCCACCAGGGCCACGGCGACCACGGCCAGCCGCTGGAGCGCCGCTACCTGATCGTCCCCGGCATCCGCTCCTCGCGGACCTATGTCCTGGACACCAAGCCCGACCCCCGCAACCCCCAGGTCGTCCGGGAGATCGACGGCCGAGGAGCTGGCCGCCAAGGCCGGCTATTCGCGGCCCCACACCGTCCACTGCGGGCCCGGCGGCATCTTCATGTCGAACCTCGGCGGGGCCAACGGCAACGACGGGCCCGGCGGGGTCGCCCTGCTCGACCACGACACCTTCGACGTGATCGGCGCCTGGGAGCACGACCGCGGCGACCAGTACTTCGGCTACGACGCGTGGTGGCACCTCGAACTACGACACCATGATCACCTCGCGAGTGGGGGACCCCGTCCATGATCGAGCAGGGCCTCAACCCCGAGGACCTGCTGGGGCCGCACGGTTCGGGCATCTACCTGAACTTCTGGACATGTCCTCGCGTATATTCACACTCGCATGTTCTGGTCTACCGTACCATATAGCTGGAGTACCGCCTTATCCACTGACCCCACCTTCTACCGGAGCCCCGCGAGGCGATCGCGGCCCCGCCCGAGCGGCTGGCCTACGTGGCCGCCTACGACCCCGCCGGCAAGGCCAAGGACGCCATCGCGGTGATCGACTGTGACCCGGCCTCGGCCACCCACGGCCAGCGTCGTCGGCTGGAGCGAGCTGCCCACCGCCGGCAACGAGCTGCACCACTTCGGCTGGAACGCCTGCTCCAGCGCGCTCTGCCACCAGGGCCACGGCGACCACGGCCAGCCGCTGGAGCGCCGCTACCTGATCGTCCCCGGCATCCGCTCCTCGCGGACCTATGTGCTGGACACCAAGCCCGACCCCCGCAACCCCAAGGTCGTCCGGGAGATCACCGCCGAGGAGCTGGCCGCCAAGGCCGGCTACTCGCGCCCCCACACCGTCCACTGCGGGCCCGGGCGGCATCTTCATGTTCAACCTGGGCGGGGCCAACGGCAACGACGGCCCCGGCGGGGTCGCCCTGCTCGACCACGACACCTTCGACGTCATCGGCGCCTGGGAGCACGACCGCGGTGACCAGTACTTCGGCTACGACGGCTGGTGGCACCTGGACCACGACACCGTCATCACCTCGCGAGTGGGGCACCCCGTCGATGGTCGAGAACGGCCTGGACCCCGAGGACCTGCTGGGCCGCAAGTTCGGCCACCACCTCAACTTCTGGTCGCATGTCCGAGCGCAAGCTCACCCAGCGCATCGACCTGGGCGACGCCCACCAGATGGTGCTGGAGGTCCGCCCGGCCCACGACCCGGCCAAGGCCTGGGGCTTCGTCGGGGTGGTCATCAGCGTCGAGGACCTGTCCGGGTCGGTGTGGCTGTGGCACCGCGACGGCGACCGCTGGGCGGCCAGCAAGGTCATCACCATCCCCGCCGAGCCCGCCGACCCCGACCTGCTCCCCCCCGCCCTCAAGCCCTTCGGGGCGGTGCCCCCGCTGATCAGCGACATCGACCTGTCGGTGGACGACCGCTGGCTGTATGTGTCGTGCTGGGGCACCGGCGAGCTCAAGCAGTACGACGTCAGCGACATCTTCCAACCCGCGCGAGACCGGCTCGGTCCGCCTGGGCGGCATCGTCGGCCGCCAGCCCCACCCCTCCGCGCCCGACCAGCCGCTGGGCGGCGGCCCCCAGATGGTCGAGATCAGCCGCGACGGCAAGCGGGTCTATGTCACCAACTCGCTGTACGGGGCCTGGGACCCCATCTTCTACCCCGACGGCGTCGGCGCCTGGATGGCCAAGCTCGACGCCGACCTCGACAGCGGCGGCCTGGCCGCCGACCCGGGGTTCTTCCCCAACGGCGACGACTTCCGCGGCCTGCGGGTCCACCAGACCCGCCTCCAGGGCGGCGACGCCTCCAGCGACTCCTACTGCTACACCCGCTAGGACCACGATGCATCCTCTGGCCCATCACGCCGGCGAGCAGGCGCTAGCGCCGCTGCTCCTGCTCGCCGGCGGCGGGTTCACCCTGGTCGTGGCCATCGGCCGGGCACACCTGGCAAACGCCAGAATGTGGCTGGCCAGGAGGCTGGATCGCGGAGCAAGCTGAGCCATGCGCGCACGCGAGCCGGACGCCGACGGGTTCGTCGACCGCGGCGGGGTCAAGCTCCACTGGGAGGTCTTCGGCGACGGCGAGCCGACCCTGCTGCTCCTGCCGACCTGGACGATCATCCACGCCCGCTTCTGGAAGGCGCAGATCCCCTACCTGGCCCGCCACTTCCGGGTGGTCACCTACGACGGGCCGGGCAACGGCCGCTCGGACCGGCCGCTCGACCCCGGCGCCCTACGGCTACGAGGACGCAGGCGCGGGCGGCGGCCGCGGTGCTGGACGCCACCGGCACCGAGCGGGCGGTGGCTGGTCTCGCTCTCCATGGGCGCCCAGTGGGCGCTCTGGCTGATGGCCCACCATCCCGAGCGCGTGCTGGGCAGCGTGTTCATCGGCCCGCGCATCGACCTGGGGCGCCGACGGACGGCGACCTCGAGGACCGCCTTCGACGAGCCCTACACCTCCACCGAGGGCTGGGCCAAGTACAACCGGCACTACTGGCTGGACCACTACCAGGACTTCCTCGAGTTCTTCTTCTCCCAGTGCTTCTCCGAGCCGCACTCGACCAAGCAGGTCGAGGACGCGGTCGGCTGGGGGCTGGAGACGCTCCCCGGAGGTCCTGATCGACCGAGCACGCCGGCCCCGAGCCCGACGAGGCGACCGTCGCGCGACTGGTGCGCCCGCAGCACGCCGCCCGGTGCTGGTCATCCACGGGGACGACGACCAGATCAGCCCGCGCCGCAGTTCGGCGCGGGCGCTGGCCGAGGCCACCGGCGGCACGCTGGTCGTCCTCGGAGGGCGCCGGCCACATCCCCAACGCCCGCGACCCGGTCAAGGTGAACCTGCTCATCCGCGAGTTCGCCGGGTCGCTGCCGGCGCCGGAGCCGCGATGACCACGGTGCGGGCACCCGAGGCCGGCCGGGCCGCGCCGGAGCAGACCCGCGCCCGCTACCCGGACGACGAAGGCCACGTCGAGCGCGACGGGGTGCGGGTGTTCTGGGAACGGTACGGCGACGGCGAACCGACCGTGTTCCTCCTGCCGACCTGGTCGATCGTCCACTCGCGGTTCTGGAAGGCGCAGATCCCCTACCTGGCCCGCCACTTCCGGGTGCTCACCTTCGACGGGCGCGGCAACGGCCGCTCGGACCGCCCCGCCGGCGCCGCCGCCTACAGCGAACGGGAGTTCGCGGCCGACGCCCTGGCCGTGATGGACGCGACCGCCACCGAGCGGGCCACGCTGGTCTCGCTCTCCTGCGGGGCGCTGTGGTCGACGCTGCTGGCCGCCGACCACCCCGACCGCGTCGACGGGGCCGTGTACATCGGACCGGCCGTCGGCCTGGCACCGCCGCATCCCGAGCGGGCCGTCCACTCCTTCTTCGAGCCGCTGGACACCGACGAGGGCTGGGCCAAGTACAACCAGCACTACTGGCTGCGCGACTACCGCGG
This sequence comes from uncultured Actinomycetota bacterium, assembly GCA_963733175.1. GTDB lineage: Bacteria > Actinomycetota > CALGFH01 > CALGFH01 > CALGFH01 > CALGFH01. The sequence continues at coordinate 110,002 of CAVTCL010000033.1, read as the reverse complement.
CTTCCTGGAGTACTTCTTCTCGCGGTGCCTCACCGAGCCCCATTCGACCAAGCAGCACGAGGACTGCGTCGCCTGGGCGCTGGAGATGGCGCCGGAGACCCTGATCGACAGCGAGGAGGGGCTGCTGCTGTGCGGGCTGGAGTCCTTCGAGCGGCAGTGTCGCCGCCTCCGCTGCCCGGTGCTGGTGGTCCACGGGGACGAGGACGCCATCCGGCCCCACGCCCAGGGGGCGGCCCTGGCCGCGGCGACCCGCGGGCGCCTGGTCACCCTGTCCGGCGCGGGCCACCTGCCCCAGGCCCGCGACCCCGTCAAGGTCAACCTGCTGATCCGCGAGTTCGTGGAGTCGCTTGGAGGGAAGGCCAGATGACGCTGACGATGACGGCCCGCGAGCAGACCCGCGCCGTCCACCCCGACCAGCAGGGCCATGTCGAGCGGGACGGCGTGCGGGTGTCCTGGGAGCGGTACGGCGACGGCGAGCCGACCCTGCTGCTCCTGCCGGCGTGGTCGATCATCCACTCGCGGCAGTGGAAGGCGCAGATCCCCTACCTGGCCCGCCACTACCAGGTGGTCACCTTCGACGGGCGCGGCAACGGCCGCTCCGACCGGCCGTCGGTCGCCGAGGCCTACGACGACGCCGAGTACGTCGCCGACGCCCTGGCCGTGCTGGAGGCGACCGGCACCGAGCGGGCGGTGCTGGTCGGGCTGTCGCGGGGGGCCCGCTGGGCGGTCGAGCTGGCCGCGGCCCGGCCCGAGCGGGTCCTCGGCGCGGTGCTGATCGACTCGGGCATCCCCTTCGTCGCCCCGCCCCATCCGTGGTGGACCCACCCGTTCGACGAGGAGCTCGACACCGACGAGGGCTGGGCCAAGTTCAACCGCCACTACTGGCTGCGCGACTACCGGGGCTTCGTCGAGTTCTTCGCCTCCGAGGTCTTCCCCGAGCCCCACTCGACCAAGCAGGTCGAGGACATGGTGGGATGGGGGCTGGAGACGACCGCCGAGACGCTCGTCCTGACCCAGCTGGGACCCCAGCCGGCCAGCCGGGAGGAGATGGAGGCGATCCTGCGCCGGGTCCGCTGCCCGGTGCTGGTCGTCCACGGGGACGACGACCGGCTGCGTCCGCTCGCCGTCGCGACGGCGGTGGCCGAGCTGACCGGCGGCGCGCTGGTCACCATCGAGGGCGGCGGCCACTGCCCCCAGGCCCGCCACCCGGTCAAGGTCAACCTGTGCATCCGCGAGTTCGTCGAGTCGCTTGGAGGGAAGGCCAGATGACCACGTTGCTGTCGGCGCCCGAGCAGACCCGCGCCCGCTACCCCGACGAGGAGGGATACGCGGAGCGGGACGGCGTGCGGGTGTTCTGGGAGCGGTACGGGGAGGGGGAGCCGACCATCCTGCTCCCGCCGACCTGGGAGATCGTCCACTCCCGGTCCTGGAAGAGCCAGATCCCCTACCTGGCCAGGCACACCCGGGTGGTCACCTTCGACCCCCGCGGCAACGGCCGCTCCGACCGGCCCGAGGGCTTCGACGCCTACCGGCGGCGCGAGTTCGCCGCCGACGCGGTGGCCGTGCTGGACGCCGCCGGGGTCGACCGGGCGGTGGTGGTCGCCTGGTGCGACATGGGCGAGTCGCTGCTCCTGGCCGCCGAGCACCCCGAGCGGGTCGCCGGCCTGGTGTTCATCGCGCCGCCGCTGTCGCAACGCGAACCGGACCGGGGGGACTACCCCTTCGACTCGGTGCCCGGCACCGACGAGGGCTGGGCCAAGGAGACCCGCGGCTACTGGCGACGCGACTGGCTCGGCTACCTCGAGTTCTTCTTCGCCATGTGCTTCACCGAGCCGCACTCCACCAAGCAGATCGAGGACTGCGTCGGCTGGGCCCTCGACACCGACATGGAGACGATCCTGACCGGGTTCCGTGGCTGGGAGACCAAGATCATCGAACCGGGGGAGGTGGCCGCGCTCGGCCCGCGGGTCCGCTGCCCGGTGCTGGTGATCCACGGGACCGACGACGCCCAGACCGAGCCCTGGCGGGGAGCGGAGCTCGCCGACCAGCTCGGGGGCCGGCTGGTCCTGCTCGAAGGCGCCGGGCACGCCCCCCACGCCCGCGACCCGGTCAAGGTGAACACGGTGGTGGCCGAGTTCGCCGGGGTCGGGGGGAACGGGGTCGCGGCGCCGGCCCCGGCCACGCGGACCTGGACCCGCGCCCTGCGCCGGCCCAGGCGGGCCCTGTACCTGTCCTCGCCCATCGGGCTCGGCCACGCCCGCCGCGACCTGGCCATCGCCCGCGAGCTGCGCCGCCAGGTCCCGGGCCTGGAGATCGACTGGCTGGCCCAGGACCCGGTCACCCGGGTCCTGGAGGCCGAGGGCGAGCGCATCCACCCGGCCAGCGCCTGGCTGGCGAACGAGTCGGCCCACATCGAGTCCGAGTCGGCCGAGCACGACCTGCACGCCTTCCAGGCCATCCGGAGGATGGACGAGATCCTGGTCGCCAACTTCATGGTCTTCCACGACGTCGTCCGCGAGCAGCCCTACGACCTGTGGGTCGGGGACGAGGCCTGGGAGCTGGACTACTTCCTGCACGAGAACCCCGAGGAGAAGCGGGCCGCCTACGTGTGGCTGACCGACTTCGTGGGCTGGCTGCCCATGCCCGACGGGGGCGAGCGCGAGGCGTTCCTGACCGCCGACTACAACGCCGAGATGATCGAGCACATCGCCCGCTTCCCCCGGCTGCGCGACCGGGCGGTGTTCGTCGGCAACCCCACCGACATCGTGCCCGACCGCTTCGGCCCCGGGCTGCCGCCGATCCGGGAGTGGGTCGAGGGCCACTACGACTTCGCCGGGTACGTCACCGGCTTCGACCCGGCCTCCCTTGGCGACCGCGACGAGCTGCGCCAGCGCCTCGGCTACCGTCCCGACGAGCAGGTCTGCGTGGTGACGGTCGGCGGGTCGGGGGTCGGGGGGCACCTGCTGCGGCGCGTGATCGCCGCCTACCCCGAGGCCAGGCGGCTGGTGCCGGGGCTGCGCATGGTGGTGGTCGCCGGGCCGCGGATCGACCCGGCGTCCCTCCCCGCCCACGACGGGCTGGAGGTCCACGCCTACGTCCACGGGCTGTACCAGCACCTGGCCGCCGCCGACCTGGCCGTGGTCCAGGGCGGCCTGACCACCTGCATGGAGCTGGCCGCGGCCGGCCGGCCGTTCCTCTACTTCCCCCTGGGCCACCACTTCGAGCAGAACTTCCACGTCCACCACCGGCTGCGCCAGTACAACGCCGGCCGCCGCATGGACTTCGCCACCGCCACCCCGGAGGTGATCGCCGCCGCCATCTCCGAGGAGATCGGCCGCCCGGTCGACTACCGCCCGGTGGAGACCGACGGCGCCGCCCGCGCCGCCAGCCTGATCGCCGAGCTGCTCTGAACCATGGCTGTGGCTCCGGGCCCCCGCCAGGTCGGGTCAGGAACCGCTCGGCGCCTGATGCAGCCCGAACGGCGACCCCTGGTCGTCGCGGCAGAGCTTGAAGCGGCCCCACTCGGCGACCGACGCCTCGTCGCCCTCGACGTCCATGTCCTCGACCACCCCGCCGAGCTCGCGCACCCGCTCCTGGGCCGCCTCCATGTCGTCGACCCGGAAGAACAGATAGGGCGCGGCCCCCTTGTCGCCGCCGTGCATCCCGCCGGGGACGTTCCCCGCCGCGATCGTCCACCCCTCGCCCGACGGCCCCCGCTCGAACCGCCACCCGAACAGTCCCTCGTAGAACGCGCGCCCGCGCTCGACGTCCTCGACGCCCAGCTCGAAGAACGCCACCTCACCGGCCATCCGGCCTCCTCTCCCCGTCAACGGACCCGCCAACGCTACCGGCAAGGGACGACAGCTGGGGGCTGGGTCAGCGGCGCTGGGCGGCGGCGGGGAGCCAGTCTTCCTGGCGGGCGCCGTCGAGGAGGGTGAGGACCTCGGGGCCCTGGGGAGTGATGGCGACGGTGTGCTCGAAGTGGGCGGAGCGGGAACCGTCGCGGGTGACGACCGTCCAGCCGTCGTCGAGGACCCGGGACTCGGGGCCGCCCTCGTTGACCATGGGCTCGATGGCCAGGGCGAGGCCGACCTCGAGGCGGAGGCCGCGGCCGGGGCGGCCGTAGTTGGGCACCTGGGGCTCCTCGTGCATGCGGGTGCCGATGCCGTGGCCGACGTACTCGCGGACCACGCCGTACCCGGGGGCGGCGGCGACCCGCTCGACCGCGTGGCCGATGTCGGAGAGGCGGTTGCCGGCGCGGACCTGGGCGATCCCGGCCCACATGGCCCGCTCGGTGGTCTCGATCAGCCGACTGGCCGCCTCGTCGACCTGGCCGACGGGGACGGTCACGGCGGCGTCGCCGTGCCAGCCCTCGACGATGGCGCCGCAGTCGACCGAGAGGATGTCCCCCTCCTGGAGCACGTAGCCGTTGGGGATCCCGTGGACGATCCAGTCGTTGGGCGACAGGCACAGGGTGGCCGGGAACCCGTGGTAGCCGAGGAACGAGGGGATCCCGCCGCCGTCGCGGATGACCCGCTCGGCCAGCGCGTCCAGCTCCAGCAGGGCGACCCCCGGCCGGACGGCCTCGACCACCCTCGACAGGGTGTGCCCGACCAGCCGGCCGGCCCGGCGCATGCGGTCGATCTCCTCGGCGGACTTGCGGGTGATCACCCGGGCCTCCGGTTCCCGTCGAGGTCGTCGAGGATCCGCTTGGTCACGACCTCGATCGGCCCGATGGCGTCCACGTTGACCAGCAGCCCGCGGTGGGCGTAGTAGTCGATCAGGGGCCGGGTCTTGATCGCGAACACCTCCAGCCGGTGCCGGATCGTCTGCTCGACGTCGTCGGCCCGGTGCTGGGCCGCCGCCCGGCCGGCCAGCCGCCGCAGCAGCTCCTCCTCGGTGACGTCGAAGCTGAGGGCCGCCTCCAGCGGGGTGCCGAGCCCGGCCAGGCGCCGGTCCAGGGACTCGGCCTGGTTGACGGTACGGGGGAACCCGTCCAGCACGAACCCGCCCGCACAGTCGTCTTCGGCCAGGCGCTCCATCACCATGGCGATGACCACCTCGTCGGGCACCAGGTCGCCCCGGTCCATGTACTCCTGGGCGGCCCGGCCCAGCTCGGACCCCTCGGCCACGTTCGCCCGGAAGATGTCCCCGGTGGCCACGTCGGCGCAGGCGAACTGCTCCGCCAGCTTGACCGCCTGGGTTCCCTTGCCCGCCCCCGGCGGGCCGAGGACCACCAGCCTCAACGGAGAAAGCCCTCGTAGTTACGCATCAGGAGCTGGGACTCGATCTGCTTCATCGTCTCCAGCCCGACCCCGACCGTGATCAGGATGGACGTGCCCCCGAAGGGGAACGACTGCACGCCGCCGGCCGCCAGGACGATGAAGGGCAGGATGGCCACCGCCCCCAGGAACATCGCCCCGGGCAGGGTGATCCTGGTCAGGATGTAGTTCAGGTACTCCGCGGTCTGGCGGCCGGGCCGGATGCCGGGGATGAAGCCGCCGTACTTCTTCATGTTGTCGGCGGTGTCGACCGGGTTGAAGGCGATCGAGTTGTAGAAGTAGGCGAACCCGATGATCAGCAGGAAGTAGGTGATGATGTAGAGCGGGTGGCTGCCGGTGCGGGCGAACTGCTCCACGAAGTCGGTCAGCCAGTCCCGGTTCACGATCGAGGCCAGCAGCACCGGGATGTAGAGCAGGCTGGAGGCGAAGATGATCGGGATGACGCCGGCCTGGTTGACCTTGAGCGGGATGTAGGTCGACTGCCCGCCGTACATCCGCCGCCCGACCATCCGCTTGGCGTACTGCACCGGGATCCGGCGCTGGGCCTGCTCGACGAAGATCACGGCCACGACGATCAGCAGGCCGAGGAAGCAGACCACCCCGAAGATGAAGGCCTTGTTGACCCGCAGGATGTTGGCGCCCTCGCTGGGCAGGGTGGACACGATCGCCGAGAAGATGATGATCGACATGCCGTTGCCGACCCCGCGGGCGGTGATCAGCTCGCCCAGCCACATGATCAGCGCCGTCCCCGCGGTCAGGGTCAGCACGGCCAGGGCGAACCGGCCGGGGGTCAGCCCGGGGAAGATGTCGATGGGCAGGATGCCCTGGTTGTGGGCGAGCTGCACGATGCTGGCCGACTGCAGCAGGGCCAGGAACACCGTCAGGTAGCGGGTGTACTGCTGGATCTTCTTGCGCCCGCTCTCCCCCTCCTTCTGGAGCTGCTCCAGCCGGGGGATGACCACCCCGAGCAGCTGCATGATGATCGAGGAGGTGATGTAGGGCATGATCCCGAGGGCGAAGATCGCGAACTGGGTCAGCGCCCCGCCCGAGAACAGGTTGATCAGCGTGAACGCGCCGCTGGGGTCCTGGGCCGGGTTCTCCAGGTAGGCCTGCACGGAGTCGAAGTCCACGCCGGGCACCGGCAGGTAGGACCCGAGCCGGTACACGGCGATGATCGCCACGGTGAACAGGATCTTGCCCCGCAGCTCGGGGATCTTGAAGGCGTTACGAAAGGCCGACAGCATGTGCAGTTGCTCTCCTTGTGCGGCCTACACGACCTCTACAGTACCGCCAGCGGCCGTGATCTTCTCGGCCGCGGTGGCCGAGAAGGCGTGCGCCCGCACCTCGAGGGCGACCGAGACGTCGCCGTGGCCGAGGATCTTCACCGGCGTGCCCTTGCGGGCCAGGCCGGCCGCGACCAGCCCGTCGGGGTCGATGCCGCCGCCCCGCGGGAACGCGGCCTGGAGCCGGTCCAGGTTGACCACCGACCAGTGGACCTTGTTGGGGTTGGTGAACCCGCGCAGCTTGGGGACGCGGCGCTGGAGCGGCATCTGGCCGCCCTCGAACCCGACCCGGATCTGCCGCCTGGCCTTGGAGCCCTTGGTGCCCCGGCCGGCCGTCTTGCCCTTGCCCGAGGCATCGCCGCGCCCCTTGCGGACCCGGTCCTTGGTGGACCCGGGCGCCGGGCGTAGGTGATGCAGCTTCACTCGTCTACCTCCTCCACCTCGACCAGGTGGGAGACCTTGAAGATCATGCCGCGGATCTCGGGGCGGTCGTCCTTGACGACGACGTCGCCGATCCGCTTGAGCCCGAGGCTCCGGACGGTCGCCCGCTGCGGCCGTGGCCGGCCGATCAGCGAGCGCTTCTGGGTGACCTTGAGGCGGGTTGTCACGCCGACTGCTCCTTCGCCTTGGCGGCGGTGGCGCCGACCGCGGCCGCCGCCTTCTGCCTGGCCACGGTGATCGGCGACATCTCGGCCAGATCGAGGCCGCGCCGGTCGGCCACCTCCTGGGGCCGCCGGAGCTGCTTGAGGCCGGCGACGGTGGCGTGGACGATGTTGATCGGGTTGGAGGACCCGAGCGACTTGGAGAGGACGTCGGAGACCCCGGCCGCCTCGAGCACGGCCCGGACCGGGCCGCCGGCGATGACGCCGGTACCCGGCCGATGCCGGCTTGAGCAGCACCCGGCCGGCCCCGTCGGCGCCGAGCACCTCGTGGGGGATGGTCGAGCCGATCATCGGCACCGCGAAGAAGTTCTTCTTGGCCGTCTCGACCCCCTTCTGGATGGCCGAGGGGACCTCCTTGGCCTTGCCGTAGCCGACGCCCACCTTGCCGTTGCCGTCACCGACGACCACGAGGGCGGTGAACGAGAAGCGGCGGCCACCCTTCACGACCTTGGCCACGCGGTTGATCGCGACCACGCGCTCCTCGAACTGGGACTTGGGGGCGTCATCCCGGCCTGGGCCGCCCCGATCGTCACGGGGCGGCCGGTTTCCCTGCTGTCCACCGGGACCCCGGCGAGGGGCTGGTGCCATGCGGAATGCCTCCTTCAGCGTTTCCTAGAAATCGAGACCGCCCTCGCGGGCCGCTTCGGCCAGCGCGCGGACGCGTCCCTGGTACTGGTAGCCGCCGCGGTCGAACACCACCGAGGTGATGCCGGCCGCCTTGGCCTTGGTGGCCAGCTCGGCGCCGACCCGCGAGGCGGCGGCCTTCTTGTCGCCGTCGCCCTTGGAGGTCGGCGAGCCCGCCGCGGCCAGCGTGCGGCCGGCCCGGTCGTCGATGAGCTGGGCGTAGATCTGCTTGTTGGAGCGGAAGACGGCCAGGCGCGGCCGCTCGGCCGTGCCGACCACCCGCCGCCGCACGCGACGGTGGCGCCGCAGGCGCGCGTCGCGCTTGACCTTTGCAGAGTTCATGGTCGAGTCCTCACTTCGCCGTCTTGCCGGCCTTGCGGCGGACGACCTCGCCGGCGTAGCGGACGCCCTTGCCCTTGTACGGGTCGGGCTTGCGCAGGCGCCGGATGTCGGCCGCCACCTGGCCGACCTGCTGCTTGTCGATGCCCTTGACCGAGAAGCGGGTCGGGCTGGTCACCTCGAAGGTGATGCCCTCGGGGGCCTTGACCGGGATCTGGTGGGAGTAGCCGAGGCTGAACACCAGGTCGGAGCCCTGGGCCTGGACCCGGTAGCCGACGCCCTGGATCTCGAGCTGCTTCTCGTACCCCTTGGTGACCCCCTCGACCATGTTGGCCATCAGGGAACGGACCAGGCCGTGCAGGGAGCGGTGCTCGCGCTCGTCGTCGGGCCGCTCGACCACGAGCTGGTTGCCCTCCTGACGCACCGAGATGGACGTCGGGATGGTCTGGGCCAGGGTGCCTCTCGGGCCGGTCACGGTGGCCAGGGTGCCCTCCACCGTGACCTCGACGCCGCTGGGGACCTCGATGGGAAGCTTGCCGATGCGTGACATTGCCTGCCTCCCTTACCAGACGTAGGCCACGACCTCGCCCCCGATACCGGCCTTGTGGGCGGCGCGGTCGGTGAGCAGGCCGGTCGAGGTCGAGATGATGGCGATGCCGAGGCCTCCCAGGACCCGGGGCAGGCTCTCCTTCTTGGCGTACACGCGCAGCCCCGGCTTGGAGATGCGGCGGACGCCGCTGATGGTCCGCTCCCGGTTGGGCCCGTACTTGAGGACGATGGTCAGCTTGGAGCCGACGTCGGCCTTGGAGACGGCGTAGTCGCGGATGTAGCCCTCCTGCTTGAGGACCTTGGCGATCTCCACCTTCATCCTCGAGCTGGGCATGTTGATCTCGTCGTGGTAGGCCGCGTTGCCGTTGCGCAGCCGGGTCAGCATGTCGGCGATCGGGTCGGTCATGCTCATGTCAGCTCACCGCCCCTTACCAGCTCGACTTGGTGACGCCCGGCAGCTCGCCGGCGTGGGCGAGCTGGCGCACGCAGATCCGGCACAGGCCGAACTTGCGCAGCACGGCCCGCGGACGCCCGCAGCGCTGGCAGCGCGTGTAGCCCCGCACCTTGAACTTCGGGGTGCGCTTGGCCTTGGCGATCAACGACTTCTTTGCCATCTGCTGGTGGTACCTCCTGGTCCCGCCGGTTCCGCTGCGCGGCCTGGCGGGAACCGTCGTCAGCTCTGCCGGAACGGGAACCCGAGGGCGGTGAGCAGCGCCCGCCCCTGGTCGTCGGTCTCGGCGCTGGTCACCACGGTGATGTCCATGCCCCGGACCTTCTCGATCTTGTCGTAGTCGATCTCCGGGAAGACCAGCTGCTCGGTCAGCCCGAAGGTGAAGTTGCCGTGGCCGTCGAAGGTCTGCGGGTTCAGGCCACGGAAGTCGCGGATGCGGGGCAGGACGATGGCGACGAGCCGGTCCAGGAACTCCCACATGCGGTCGCCGCGCAGGGTGACCTTGGCCCCGATCGACTGGCCCTCGCGGATCTTGAAGCCGGCGATGGACTTCTTGGCCTTGGTGACCATCGGCTTCTGGCCGGTGATCTGGGTCAGGTCGCGCACCGCCCCGTCGAGCAGGCGCGCCTCCTTGATGGCCTCGCCGATGCCCATGTTGACCACGACCTTGAGCGGCCGCGGGACCTGCATGATGTTGCCGAGCGCGAGCTCGTCCTTGAGCCGCTGCTCGAGCTCGGAGCGATACCGCGCCTTCAGCCGCGGCATCTCCCGCTCGGTCGTCGTCTGCGTCATCGTCTCGTCATTCCCTCTAGAACTTCGCGCCGGTGCGGGCGCAGACCCGGACCTTGACGCCGTCCTCTTCGCGGTAGGCGACCCGGGTCGGCTTGCCGTCGTCGGGGCTCAGCAGCTGGACGTTGGAGGCGTCGATCCAGGCCTCCTTCTCGGTGATGCCGCCGGTCTGGCCGCCCCGCTGGGTCGGCCGGATCTTCTCGTGCCGCTTGATCCGGTTGACCCCCTCGACCAGCACCTTGTTGCGGCCCGGGTCGACCTTGATCACCCGCCCGGTGACGCCGAGGTCCTTGCCGGCCATGACCATCACGCGGTCGTCCTTGCGTACCTTCACGGCTACAGCACCTCCGGGGCCAGGCTGATGATCTTCATGAAGCGCTTCTCGCGCAGCTCCCGGCCGACCGGCCCGAAGATGCGCGTGCCCCGCGGGTTCTGCTGCTCGTTGATGATCACGGCCGCGTTCTCGTCGAAGCGGATGTAGGAGCCGTCGGGGCGGCGCTTCTGCTTCTTGACCCGGACGACGACCGCCTTGACGACCTCGCCCTCTTTGACGGCGCCGCCGGGGATGGCGTCCTTCACCGTGGCCACGATGATGTCGCCGATCGAGGCGTAGCGCCGCCCGGAGCCGCCGAGCACGCGGATGCAGAGGATCTCCTTGGCACCCGTGTTGTCCGCGACCTTCAGCCGCGACTCCTGCTGGATCATCTTGGTTGCTTCCTCTTCGCTGTTCGATGTTGTCCCATTCATCTCCGCCGATCGCTACGCGATCCGCGGGTTACTTGGCCTTCTGGATGATCTCGGTGACCCGCCAGCGCTTGGACGCCGACATGGGCCGGGTCTCGGCCAGCCGGACGATGTCGCCCGTGCCGGCGGTGTTCTGCTCGTCGTGGGCCTTGAGCCGGGTCGTCCGCCGGATCGTCTTCTGGTACAGGCGGTGCTGGCGGATGTCCTCGACCTCGACGACCACCGTCTTGTCCATCTTGTCGGAGACCACGACCCCGGTGCGGACCTTGCGGGTCCCGCGGGGCTTGCTCGTGGTCGTCGCGTCCTGCTCGGTCACTGGCGCTCCCTCTCCTCGTCCCGCTCGCGCTGGTGCATCACGGTGAGGACCCTGGCGATGTCCTTGCGGACCTCGCGCAGCCGGTGCGGGTTGTCGAGCTGGCCGGTGACGTTCTGGAACCGGAGGTTGAACAGCTCCTCCTTGGCCTCGGCCAGCTTGGCGGCCAGCTCGTCCGAGTCCAGGTCGGCCAGCTCACTTGCCTTCATGGTCATCACTCCGCGTCAACGCGCTTCACGAACTTGCACTTCATGGGCAGCTTGTGGGCGGCCAGGCGCATCGCCTCCTGCGCCGTCTGCTCGGAGACGCCCGACAGCTCGAACATCACCCGGCCCGGCCGGACGACCGCGACCCACCACTCCGGCGAGCCCTTGCCCGAGCCCATGCGGGTCTCGGCGGGCTTCTTGGTCACCGGCTTGTCCGGGAACAGGTTGACCCAGACCTTGCCGCCACGCTTGATGTAGCGGGTCATGGCGATACGGGCGGCCTCGATCTGCCGGTTGGTCACCCAGGAGGGCTCCAGCGCCTGCAGGCCGTAGTCGCCGAAGGCCACGCGGGTGCCGCCGCTGGCCAGCCCGCGGCGGTGGCCGCGGTGCTGCTTGCGGTGCTTGACGCGCTTGGGGGTCAGCATCGGTCGGTCACTCCTTGCCCTGCTCTGCCGCCGGGGCGGCGTCAGCCGGGACCGCCGCGGCCGGGGCCGGGGCCTCGGCGTGCCGGCTCGGCCTTGGCCTCCGGCTCGGGCTCGGCCTTGGCCTCCGGCTCGGGCTCGGCCTTGGCCTCCGGCTCGGGCTTGGCCGTCCGGCTCGGCCTTGGCGTCCGGCTCGGGCTCGGCCTTGGGGGCACGGCCGCCGGAGCGGCCGCCGCCGTTGCCGTCGCCGCGGGCGCGGCCCGACCGGCGCTCGCCGCCGGGCCCGCCGGCGGCGGCCCGGGCGCGGGCGCGGGCCCGGTCGGCCTCCTGCTCCTCGCGCGAGGGCAGCACGTCGCCGCGGTAGATCCAGACCTTGACCCCGACCATCCCGAAGGTGGTGCGGCCCTCGGCCAGGCCGTAGTCGATGTCGGCCCGCAGCGTGTGCAGCGGCACCCGCCCCTCGCGGTAGAACTCGGTGCGGGCCATCTCGGCGCCGCCGAGGCGGCCCGAGCACTGCACCCGGATCCCCTTGGCCCCGCCCTTCATGGCCGAGTTGATGGCCCGGCGCATGGCCCGCCGGAACGACACCCGGCTGGCCAGCTGCTCGGCCACGCCCTGGGCCACGAGCTGGGCGTCGGTCTCGGCGCCCTTGACCTCGAGGATGTTCAGGGTGACCTGCTTGCCGGTCATCTTGTCGAGGTCGGCCCGGATGCGGTCGGCCTCGGCGCCGCGGCGGCCGATGACCACGCCGGGACGCGCCGTGTGGATGTCGACCCGCACCCGGTCGCGGGTGCGCTCGATCTCCACCCGGGAGATGCCGGCGTGGCTCAGGTTCCGCTTGAGGTACCGGCGGATCTCGATGTCCTCGTGCAGGTACTTCTTGTAGTCCTTCTCGCTGAACCAGCGCGACTTCCAGTCGGTGGTGATGCCGAGGCGGAAGCCGTACGGGTTGATCTTCTGTCCCATTACGAGGCCTCCCTGGCGTCGACGATGACCGTGATATGGCTGGTCCGCTTGTTGATCCGGTAGGCGCGGCCCAGCGCCCGGGGCCGGTGCCGCTTCAGGGTGGGCCCCTCGTCGACGAACGCCCTTGCCACGAACAGGTTGTCGGCCGGGAGCTGGAAGTTGTGCTCGGCGTTGGCGATGGCCGAGTCGAGCACCTTGCGCACCGGCAGCGCGGCCGCCCGCGGGGTGAACTGCAGGACCCGGCGCGCCTCCTCGACGTGCAGGCCGCGGATGAGGTCCACCATCAGGCGGGCCTTCATCGGCGTCACCCGGACGAACCGAGCCTGCGCCTTCACTTCCATATCGGCTTACCTCACTCCTGTCGCCCGCTCCTGCGAGCGGTGGATGCGGAAGGTCCGGGTCGGCGCGAACTCGCCGAGCTTGTGGCCGACCATGGCCTCCGAGATGTACACGGGCACGTGCTTGCGCCCGTCGTGGACCGCGATCGTGTGCCCGACCATGTCGGGGATGATCGTCGAGCGCCGCGACCAGGTGCGGATCACCCGCTTGTCGCGCTTGCGGTTGAGCTCGTCGATCTTCTTCAGCAGATGGTCGTCGACGAAGGGACCCTTTTTCAGACTGCGTGCCATACCTAGCGCCCTCTCCCCTTGCGGCGGCGGCGGACGATGAGCTGGTCGGAGGGCTTGCGCCGGCGGGTGCGACCCTCGGGCTTGCCCCACGGGCTGGTCGGGTGGCGGCCGCCGGAGCTCTTGCCCTCGCCGCCGCCGAGGGGGTGGTCGACCGGGTTCATGGCCACGCCGCGGGTGGTCGGGCGCTTGCCCTTCCAGCGGTTGCGGCCGGCCTTGCCCCAGCTGATCAGCTCCTGCTCGGCGTTGCCGACCTCGCCGACGGTGGCCCGGCAGGTGGTCAGCACCTGGCGGATCTCGCCCGACGGCATCCGCAGGGTGGCCAGGGTGCCCTCCTTGGCCAGCAGCTGGATGCCCGACCCGGCCGAGCGGCCCATCTTGGCGCCGCCGCCCGGACGCAGCTCGACGTTGTGGACGATGGTGCCGACGGGGATGTTCTTCAGCGGCAGGGCGTTGCCCGGCTTGATGTCGGCGCCCTCGCCCGACTCGACCATGTCGCCGACCTTGAGGCGGGTGGGCGCCAGGATGTAGCGCTTCTCGCCGTCCAGGTAGTGGAGCAGGGCCAGGCGGGCGGTGCGGTTGGGGTCGTACTCGATCGCCGCGACCTTGGCCGGCACGCCGTCCTTGGTCCGGCGGAAGTCGACGATCCGGTACCGCTGCTTGTGGCCGCCGCCCTGGTGGCGCGCGGTGATGCGCCCGTGGACGTTGCGGCCGCCCTTCTTCGGGCTCGGGGCCAGCAGCGCCTTCTCCGGGGTCTTCTTGGTGACCTCGACGAAGTCGGCCACCGAGCTGCCCCGCCGTCCCGGCGTGGTTGGCTTGTGCTTGCGGATGCCCATGGCTACCTGGCCTCGAAGATCTCGATCTTGTCGTCGGGGTGGAGGGTGACCAGCGCCCGCTTGGTGGCCTTGCGGACCCCGAGGGTTCGCCGGGTCCGCTTGCGCTTGCCCTTGCGGTGCAGGGTGTTCACGTTCGCCACCCGGACGGAGAAGATGGCCTGGATGGCCTCCTTGATCTCCGTCTTGTTGGCGTCGGGGTCGACGATGAAGGTGTAGGTGTTCTCGTCCAGCAGGGCGTAGGACTTCTCGCTCACCACCGGCTTGTAGATGACGTCGCGGGGGTTCTTCACTTGGCGTCACCCTCCTCCAGCACCAGCTCCTCCTCGGCCGCCTTGTCGGTGGTGGACCGGCCAAGGAAGGCGTCGAGGGAGTCGCGGGTGAACACGACGGCGTCGCTGTGGAGCACGTCGTAGGTGTTGAGCTGGTCGAAGGTGATCAGGTGGACGGCCCGGAGGTTGCGGAAGCTCTTGATCGCCGCCTCCTCGAGGCCGTCGACCACGAACAGCAGCTTGCGCCCGCCGAGCCCGATCCCCTCCAGCAGCTCGACCGCCCTGGCCGTCTTCGGGGTGTCGAAGTCGAGGCCGTCCAGGACGACCAGGTTCCCCCCGGCGTGCCGGTCGGTGAGGGCCGAGCGCAGGGCCAGCACCTTCTCCTTCTTGTTGACCCGGAAGCTGTGGTCGCGGGGCGTCGGCCCGAAGACGACGCCGCCGCCGCGCCACTGGGGCGCCCGGATGGAGCCCTGGCGGGCCCGGCCGGTCCCCTTCTGGCGCCAGGGCTTCCTGCCCCCGCCGCGGACCTCGGCCCGGGTCTTGGTCGAGTGGGTGCCGGCCCGGGCGGCGGCCAGCTGGGCCCGCACGACCCGGTGCATCACCGGCACGTTGACCTGGACCCCGAAGATCTCCTCGGGCAGCTCGACCGAGCCGGCCTTCTTGCCCTTGGCGTTGAGGACGTCGACCTTGGCCATCAGCCGGTCACCGCCTTGACGGCGCTGCGCACCATGACCAGGCCGCGCTTGGGGCCGGGCACGGCCCCGCGGATCAGCAGCTGGTTGCGGTCGGGGTCGGCCTTGACGACCTCGAGGTTGAGGACGGTGACCCGCTGGTTGCCCATGTGGCCGGCCATCCGCATCCCCTTGAAGATGCGGGCCGGGGTGGCGCAGGCGCCGACCGAGCCGGGCGAGCGGTGCTTGCGCTCGGTGCCGTGGGAGGCGCCAAGGCCCTTGAAGCCGTGGCGCTTCATCACGCCGGCGAAGCCCTTGCCCTTGGAGACCCCGACGACGTCGACCCGGTCGCCCGGGGCGAACACGTCGGCCTTGAGCTCCTGGCCGAGGGTGTACTCGCCGGCGTCGGCGGTGCGCAGCTCGACCAGGTGGCGGCGGGGCTCGACGCCGGCCTTGGCGAAGTGCCCGGCCTTGGGCTTGGTGACCCGCTTGGCCTTGATGTCCCCGAAGGCGAGCTGGACGGCCGAGTAGCCGTCGCGCTCCGGCGACTTCACCTGGGTGACCGTGTTCGGCCCGGCCTGGATGACCGTCACCGGCACGACCCGGGCGTTCTCGTCGAAGATCTGGGTCATGCCCAGCTTGGTGCCGAGAAGGCCCTTGAAGGCGGCTGTCCTTGTCATAGCTTGATCTCGATGTCCACGCCGGCTGGCAGGTCCAGGCGCATCAGGCTGTCAACGGTCTTGGGGGTCGGGTCGAGGATGTCGATGAGCCGCTTGTGCGTGCGCATCTCGAAGTGCTCGCGCGAGTCCTTGTCCTTGTGGGGACTGCGGATCACGCAGTAGACCGACTTCTCGGTGGGCAGGGGTACCGGCCCGGCCGTGCGCGCGCCCGTACGGGTCACCGTGTCGACGATCTTGCGTGCCGACTGGTCGATGATCTCGTGGTCGTACGCCTTCAGGCGGATACGGATCTTCTGGTTCATCTCAGCGTCGCCAGGCCCTTGCTACTTGAGGATTTTGATGACGCGGCCGGCGCCGACGGTCCTGCCACCCTCGCGGATGGCGAACCGCAAGCCTTCGGCCATGGCGATGGGCTGGATCAGCTTGACCTGCATCTCGGTGTTGTCACCAGGCATGGCCATCTCGGTCCCCTCGGGCAAGGTGACCTCCCCGGTGACATCGGTGGTCCGGAAGTAGAACTGGGGCCGGTAGTTGTTGAAGAACGGGGTATGGCGACCCCCCTCCTCCTTGGACAGCACATACACCTGGGCGGTGAACTCGGTATGGGGCGTGATCGCTCCCGGCTTGGCCAGCACCTGGCCACGCTCGATGTCCTCCCGCTTGGTCCCCCGCAACAGGACCCCGATGTTGTCGCCGGCCTGGCCCTGGTCCAGCAGCTTGCGGAACATCTCCACCCCGGTCACCACCGTGGTCGTCGTCTTGGGCCGGATCCCCACGATCTCCACGTTCTCGCCCACCTTGACCGTGCCCTGCTCCACCCGCCCGGTCGCCACCGTCCCCCGCCCGGTGATGGTGAACACGTCCTCCACCGGCATCAAGAACGGCTTGTCGATCACCCGCTCCGGCTCCGGGATATAGGAGTCGACCGCCTCCATCAACTCCAGCACCTGGGCCTCGGCCGCCTGGTCCCCCTCCAACGCCTTCAACGCGCTCATCCGGATGATCGGGGTGTCATCACCGGGGAACTCATACTGGGTGAGCAGCTCCCGCACCTCCAGCTCCACCAGCTCCAGGAGCTCCTCGTCATCGACCATGTCCACCTTGTTCAACGCCACCACGATGTAGGGCACCCCGACCTGGCGGGCCAACAGCACATGCTCGCGGGTCTGGGGCATCGGCCCATCCGGCGCGCTGACCACCAGGATGGCCCCATCGATCTGGGCCGCCCCGGTGATCATGTTCTTGATGTAGTCGGCATGGCCAGGCATATCGACATGGGCGTAATGGCGGTTATCGGTCTCATACTCCACATGGGCGATCGAGATCGTGATCCCCCGCTGCTTCTCCTCCGGCGCCTTATCAATCTGATCAAACGGCGTATACGGCACCTCAGGGTTCCGCTCGTGCAGCACCTTGGTGATCGCCGCCGTCAACGTCGTCTTCCCATGATCGATATGACCCATCGTCCCAATGTTCAAATGCGGCTTCGTCCGCTCAAACTTCTTCTTCGCCATGGGGAACGGTCTCCTCTCCTACTCCCCGCGCATCTTCGCGACGATGTTCCTGGCAATGTTCTCGGGCACCTCGGCGTAGCGGCCGAAGTGCATGGTCGACGTGGCCCGGCCCTGGGTCATGGAACGAAGGTCGGTGGTGTAGCCGAACATCTCCGCCAGCGGCACCGACGCCCGGATCACCTGGGCGTTGCCGCGGGGCTCCATCTTCTCGATGTGCCCGCGGCGGCCTGACAGGTTGCCCATCACGTCGCCGGCGAAGTCCTCGGGCGTGACCACCTCGACGTCCATGATCGGCTCCAGCAGCGCCGGGCTGCCCCGGCGGGCGGCCTCGCGCAGCGCCATGGAGCCGGCGATCTTGAACGCCATCTCCGAGGAGTCGACCTCGTGGTAGGACCCGTCGTGGAGGATGACCCGGAGGTCGACCATCGGGTAGCCGGCCAGCACCCCGGAGCTCATGGCGTCCTGGATGCCGGCGTCGACCGACGGGATGAACTCGCGCGGGACCTTGCCGCCGACGATCTTGTTGACGAACTCGTAGCCGCCGCCGTCGCCGGCCGTCGGCTCGACGTCGATCACCACGTGGGCGAACTGGCCCTTGCCGCCGGTCTGCTTGACATGCCGGTAGACCAGGTTGGTGACGGGCTTGCGGATGGTCTCCCGGTAGGCGACCTGGGGCCGGCCGACGTTGGCGTCGACCTTGAACTCGCGCAGCATCCGGTCCACCAGCACCTCGAGGTGCAGCTCGCCCATGCCGGCCAGGATGGTCTGGCCGGTGTCCTCGTCGGTGTGGACCCGGAAGGTCGGGTCCTCCTCGTCCAGGCGCTGCAGGGCGGTGGCCATCTTGTCCTGGTCGGACTTGGTCTTGGGCTCGATGGCGACCTCGATCACCGGGTCGGGGAAGCTGATCGACTCCAGCTCGATCGGGTTGTCGGGGTCGCAGAGGGTGTCACCGGTGGTGGTGAACTTGAGCCCGACCGCGGCCACGATGTCGCCGGCGAACACCGCTTCCTTGTCCTCGCGGTGGTTGGCGTGCATCTGGAGCAGCCGCCCGATCCGCTCGGTCCGGTCCTTGGAGGCGTTGGAGACGCGGCTGCCGGCCTTCAGCGTCCCGGAGTAGACCCGGAAGTAGGTGAGCTTGCCCACGTACGGGTCGCTCATGATCTTGAAGGCCAGGGCGCTGAACGGCTCGCTGTCGTCGGCCTTGCGCTCCAGCACGGCCGCCTCGTCGCCGACCTTGGTCCCCTGGATCGGGGGCACGTCCAGCGGCGAGGGCAGGTACCACACGACCGCGTCCAGCAGCGGCTGCACGCCCTTGTTCTTGAAGGCGGTGCCGCACAGGACCGGGGTGATCTTGCCGGCGATGGTCGCCTTGCGGATCACCTTGCGGAGCTCGGCGACGGTCGGCTCCTTCTCGGCCACGTACTTCTCCATGAGCTGCTCGTCGTGGTCGGCCAGCAGCTCGAACAGCCGGTGGCGCCACTCCTCGGCCAGCTCGGTGTACTCGTCGGGGATCGGCCGGTCCTCCCAGGCCTCGCCCATGCCGTCGCTGGGCCAGTAGTGGCCGCGCATCTCGACCAGGTCGATGACGCCGTGGAAGTTGCTCTCCACCCCCCAGGGGAGCTGGAGCACGGCCGGGGTGGCGCCCAGGCGGTCGACGATCATGTCCACCGTGCGGTGGAACTCGGCCCCGACCCGGTCCATCTTGTTGACGAAGCAGATCCGCGGGACCCGGTACTTGTCGGCCTGGCGCCAGACGGTCTCGGACTGGGGCTCGACCCCGCTGACGGCGTCGAACACGGCCACCGCGCCGTCGAGCACCCGCAGGGAGCGCTCGACCTCGACGGTGAAGTCCACGTGCCCGGGGGTGTCGATCAGGTTGATCCAGTGGTCGCGCCACCGGGTGGTGGTGGCGGCCGAGGTGATGGTGATCCCGCGCTCCTGCTCCTGCTGCATCCAGTCCATCACGGCGGCGCCCTCGTGGACCTCGCCGATCTTGTAGGTGCGGCCGGTGTAGTACAGGATCCGCTCGGTGGTGGTGGTCTTCCCAGCGTCGATGTGGGCCATGATCCCGATGTTGCGGGTGCGCTGAAGCGGGAACTCGCGGATCGCGAGCCCCTTGGCACTGCCCTTGCGTTCAATGCCGTGTTCGTCATGCCTCTCTCAGTGTTCAGGTGCTACCAGCGGTAGTGGGCGAAGGCCCGGTTGGCCTCGGCCATCTTGTGGGTGTCTTCCTTGCGCTTGACGGCCGCGCCGGCGCCGTTGGAGGCGTCCAGCAGCTCGGCGGCCAGGCGGTCGGCCATGGTCTTCTCGCGCCGGGCGCGGGAGAAGCCGACCAGCCAGCGCAGGGCCAGGGTGGTCGAGCGGCCCTGCCGGACCTCGACCGGGACCTGGTAGGTGGCCCCGCCGACCCGGCGGCTCTTGGTCTCCAGCACCGGGCGGACGTTCTCGACCGCGCGCTTGAGCGTGGTCACGGGGTCGTTGCCGGTCTTGCGCCGGCACTGCTCGAGGGCCGAGTACACGATCCGCTCGGCCGTGGAGCGCTTCCCCTGGAGCAGGATCTTGTTCACCATCTGGGTCACGAGCTGCGACTGGTAGATGGGGTCCGGCGTGAGCGGCCGGCGGCTTGCTGGTCCCTTCCGCGGCATCCTTCAGTTCCTCCTAGACCTGCTTGCCCTTGGCGCCGTAGCGCGAGCGGGCCTGCCGGCGGTCGCGGACGCCCTGGGTGTCGAGGGTGCCGCGGATGACCTTGTAGCGGACGCCGGGCAGGTCCTTCACCCGGCCGCCGCGGACGAGCACGATCGAGTGCTCCTGCAGGTTGTGGCCGACGCCCGGGATGTAGGCGGTGACCTCGATGCCGCTGGACAGCCGGACGCGGCACACCTTGCGCAGGGCCGAGTTGGGCTTCTTGGGCGTGGTCGTGTAGACGCGCGTGCAGACACCCCGCCGCTGGGGCGAACCCTTCAGCGCCGGCGTCTTGGTCTTCTCGACCTTGCTCTCCCGGCCCTTGCGGACCAGCTGGGCGATCGTTGGCAATCTCTGCTCCTTGCCGACTGTTCCTGCTGCTCGTTCAACTCCACGGTGTCGGGCGTTTATTCCGCCTTCCGGCCGCCGGACACCGCCACACTTGATTCGTCATGGTCAGGGGCTGCAGCCGGGACCGCGCGTACCAGCCGGGGAGGGGTCCCACGGCGGGCCGGTCGGCGGTGTCCGGCCGGACGCGCGTCACCACGGCCTGCGTGAAGCGCGATCGCGAATGGTAGCGGAGGGCCGCTGACCTCGTCAAACCGATTGCCGGTAATCAGCACGTAACCACCTCTTGACAACGCAAGCAGCGCCGCGCGTGAATGTCCCAACACTGTTCGGCATGACCGAACACGAGGAAGGAGGGCACCTCCTCAGGAGAGCGCTGTCGAAGAAGAGGAACCGTTCAGGCAGGGGGGAGCAAGGAGGGCTGTTCGTTGCGGCGAAACACCTTAACTGCCGAGCTGTTGGCCGAGTTCCTCGGCACCTTCACCCTGATCGTCTTCGGGCTGTGGCGTGGTCGCCCACTTCGTGCTGCGCAACGCCGTCGGCGACCCGCTCCCGGCCCCGGGCACCTTCGGCAACTTCACCACCGTGAACTTCGCGTGGGGCTTCGGGGTGGTCATGGGCGTCTACGTCGCCGGCGGGGTGAGCGGCGCCCACATCAACCCGGCGGTGACCACCTCGCTGGCGTTGCGGCGAGGCTTCCCCTGGGGGAAGGTCGGCCCCTACATCGTGGCCCAGTTCCTGGGCGCGTTCGTGGCCGCCCTGCTCGTCCGGTGGAACTTCTACGAGTGGTTCAACCAGGTCGACCCGGGCAAGACCTTCGCCACCCAGGGCATCTTCTCGACCTCGCCGGGACCGGGGTTGTCGGTCCTCGGCGGGTTGCGCAGCGAGATCATCGGCACGGCCGTGCTGGTGATGCTGGTCCTGGCCATCACCGACGCGCGCAACACCGCGCCGGGGGCCAACCTGGCCCCGTTCATCATCGGCCTGGCGGTGGTCGTGATCGGCATGAGCCTGGGCGCGCTGTCCGGGTACGCGATCAACCCGGCCCGTGACTTCGGGCCGCGGCTGGCCTCCTGGGTCACCGGCTGGTCGACCGCCATGCAGGAGCCCGGCGGGAGCTCCTACTTCTGGGTGCCGATCATCGGGCCGTTCATCGGCGGTGCGATCGGGGCCTACATCTACGACTTCTTCATCGGCAGCTTCCCTGCCCATCGAAGCGCCGGTCGGCAGGACGGTCGAGGACCCGACCACCGGCCGGCCGGTCGATACCTAGGCGGCAGCCAACGGGTTCGTGGGGACGGCGCCAGCGCCGGCGCCGTCCCCACCCGACCGCTCCCCCACCCGAACGCGGACAGGAGGCCAAGGATGGCGAAGGAGTACGTCCTCGCGATCGACCAGGGAACGACCTCGAGCCGGGCCATGCTCTTCCAGCACAACGGCACCTCGGCCGGCGTGGCCCAGGAGGAGCACGAGCAGATCTATCCCCAGGCCGGCTGGGTCGAGCACGACCCCAAGGAGATCTGGGAGAAGACCCAGCGGGTGACCTCCCAGGTCCTGCGGGACAACAGCCTCACCGCCGACAACATCGCCGCGGTCGGGATCACCAACCAGCGCGAGACCACCGTGGTCTGGGACAAGAACACCGGCGAGCCGGTCTACAACGCCATCGTCTGGCAGGACACCCGCACCCAGCCGATCGTGTCCCAGTGGAAGGAAGAGGGCTACGAGGACGAGATCAAGCCCAAGACCGGGCTGGTCATCGCCACCTACTTCTCGGGCACCAAGATCGCCTGGATCCTGGAGAACGTGGAGGGGGCCAGGGAGCGGGCCGAGCGGGGCGACCTGCTGTTCGGCAACACCGACACCTGGGTCATCTGGAACCTGACCGGCGGGGTCAACGGCGGCCGCCACATCACCGACTACACCAACGCCTCGCGCACGATGCTGTTCAACCTGGCGAACACCGACTGGGACGACGGCATCCTGGAGAAGCTGAACATCCCCAGGTCGATGCTGCCCGAGCTGCGGCCGTCCTCGGACCGCGAGACCTACGGCAGCACCCTCGCCGACGGCGCCATGGGCGGCGAGGTCCCGATCGCCGGTGACGCCGGCGACCAGCAGGCGGCCCTGTTCGGCCAGGCCTGCTTCGACGTCGGCCAGGCCAAGAACACCTACGGCACCGGCAACTTCCTGCTCCAGAACACCGGCAAGCAGGTCGTGCCGTCCAAGTCGGGGCTGCTGACCACCGGCTTCTACGCGCTCGAGAAGGGCGACAGCTTCTACGCCCTGGAGGGCTCGATCGCCATCACCGGCGCGGCCGTCCAGTGGCTCCGCGACAACCTCAAGATGATCACCAACGCCGCCGAGACCGAGGAGATCGCCCAGTCGGTCGAGGACTCCGGCGGCGCCTACTTCGTGCCCGCCTTCTCGGGCCTGTTCGCCCCCTACTGGGACGAGCGCGCCCGCGGGGTCATCGTCGGCCTGACCCGGTATGTCAACCGGGCCCACCTGGTCCGGGCGACGCTGGAGTCCGAGTGCTACCAGACCCGCGACGTCGTCGGGGCGGTGGAGCAGGACTCCGGCAAGCGCCTGGAGGACATGCGGGTCGACGGCGGGTCGGTCAAGAACAACTTCCTCATGCAGCTCCAGGCCGACATCCTCGGCATCCCGGTGATCCGGCCGCAGGTCCAGGAGACGACCGCCCTCGGGGCGGCCTACCTGGCCGGGCTGGCCACCGGGTACTGGTCCTCGCTGGACGAGATGCGCGAGAACTGGCAGGTGGACCGGACCTTCGAGCCGCAGTGGAGTGAAGACCAGCGCGAGTCGGGCTATGCCCAGTGGAAGAAGGCGATCGAGCGCACCCGCGGGTGGGTCGACTAGGCGCCACGGGGTAGGTCCGGCCGAGGCCCCCGCCTCACTCCGAGAACGACAGTCGGTCGTCGGGGACCTCGGCCGGACCATTCCAACGACCCCCGCTGGGGGCTCGATGAAAGGAAACCGGTGTGAAGAAACTGATCAATGCGGTTGATGACTTCGTCAAGGAGTCCCTTGAGGGCATGCAGAAGGCCCACGGTGACCTCATCGACGTCAACTACGACCCGTTCGTGGTGTACCGCGTCGATGCTCCGGTGCAGGGGAAGGTCGGGGTCATCTCCGGGGGCGGGTCGGGGCACGAGCCGATGCACGGCGGGTTCGTGGGCAAGGGGATGCTGGACGCGGCCTGTCCCGGGGAGGTGTTCACCTCGCCGACGCCCGACCAGATGGAGTGGGCGACCACGAAGGTGAACGGCGGGGCCGGGGTGCTCCACATCGTCAAGAACTACTCGGGCGACATCATGAACTTCGAGATGGCGGCCGACCTGGGCCGGGACGCCGGGGTCGAGGTCCAGAGCGTGGTCGTGGACGACGACGTGGCCGTCAAGGACTCGCTCTACACCCAGGGCCGGCGCGGGGTCGGCGGGACCGTGCTGCTGGAGAAGATCGTCGGCGCCAAGGCCGAGGAGGGCGCGGATCTCGCCTCGGTGGCCGACCTGGCCCGCGACGTCAACGCCAACGTGCGCTCGATGGGGCTGGCCCTGACCTCCTGCACCGTGCCGGCGGCGGGGTCGCCGACCTTCGACCTGCCCGACGACGAGGTCGAGATCGGCATCGGCATCCACGGCGAGCCGGGCCGCGAGCGGATCAAGATGGAGGGCGCCGACCAGCTCACCGACCGGCTGGCCCGGCCGGTGATCGAGGACCTGGGGCTGAGCTCGGGCGAGCAGGTGCTGCTGTTCGTCAACTCCATGGGCGGCACCCCCCTGGCCGAGCTGTACGTGATCTACCGGCGCGTCCTCCAGCTCCTGGACGAGGGCGGCGTGCAGGTGGCCCGGCACCTGGTCGGCCCGCTGATCACCTCGCTGGAGATGCAGGGCGCCTCGGTCACCATCCTGCGCCTCGACGACGAGAAGACCCGGCTGTGGGACGCGCCGGTGCACACCCCGGCGCTGCGCTGGGGGGTGTAGCCGGTGTTCTCGGTGGCCCAGGCGGAGGCCTGGGTCAGGTCGACGGCGGCCGTGATCGAGGAGCACGCGGCCGCCCTGACCAAGCTGGACTCGGCCATCGGCGACGGCGACCACGGCACCAACATGAACCGGGGGTTCAAGGCCGCCGTCCAGCGCCTGGACGGCCTGGAGGGCGACCAGGACTTCGGGGGCATGTTCAAGGCGGTCGGGATGGCCCTGATCGGCAAGGTCGGCGGGGCCTCGGGGCCGCTGTACGGCTCGCTGTTCCTCGGCATGGGCAAGGAGCTGGGCGAGGTCGCCGAGGTCGAGGACGAGCGGCTGGCGGCCGCGCTGCGGGCCGGGTACGACAGCGTGGTCGCCAGGGGCAAGGCCCAGCTCGAGGACAAGACCATGCTGGACGCCTGGCACCCGGCCCTGGAGGCGCTGGACGCCTCCCTGGCCGAGGGCAAGGAGCTGG
Organism: uncultured Actinomycetota bacterium; assembly: GCA_963733175.1. Lineage (GTDB taxonomy): Bacteria > Actinomycetota > CALGFH01 > CALGFH01 > CALGFH01 > CALGFH01. The sequence continues at coordinate 85,285 of CAVTCL010000033.1, read as the reverse complement.
GACCGGCCCTGGACGACGCCGCCGCGGCCGCCGAGGCGGGCATGAAGGCCACCATCCCGATGATCGCCCGCAAGGGCCGGGCCAGCTACCTCGGCGAGCGCTCCCGCGACCACCAGGACCCCGGCGCCACCTCGACCCACCTGATCCTCGAGACCCTGGCCGACGTCGTCAACGGTCGCTGATCGAACGATCACCGACAATCTGGTAGCTTCCGGACACAGTCGCCAAGCTCGGGGAGGGAGCCTGGTGCGGGAGCTCACCGCGAACCTGCTGGTCGGCCGGCTGGTCGACTGGGGGATCGACACCGTCTTCGGGTTGCCGGCCGACCGGGCCGACGGGGTGGTCGAGGCGTTCTCGCGCCTGGGCGACCGGATCCGGCTGGTGCTGGTCCACCACGAGGAGGCGGCCGCCCTCATGGCCGCCGGGTACGCCAAGGCCACCGGCCGGGTCGGGGTCTGCCTGGCCACCTCCGGCCCCGGGGCGCTGCGCCTGCTGGGCGGCCTGTACGACGCCAAGCTCGACCACCAGCCGGTCCTGGCCATCACCGAGAGCCAGGAGATCCGGCTGCTCGGCACCAGCTTCAAGCAGGAGCTGGCCCTCGAGGCGGCGTTCGACGACGTCGCCGACTACAACGTGCGGGTCAACGTGCCCGTGCAGATCCCGGCGGTGGTCGACATCGGGATCGGCCATGCCCTGGCCAGGGGGACGGTGTCGCACATCACCTTCCCGCCGGGCCTGGAGGACACGGCGGTCGAGACGAGCCCGTGGATGCTGACCACCCCGACCGGCACCCCGCCCACGGCCCCGTTGTTCACCGCCGGGCCCGGGGTCCCTCCCGACGCCGACCTCAAGCGGGCCGCCGACGTGCTCAACCACGGCGACCGGGTCGCCCTGCTGGTCGGGGCCGGCGGGCTGGAGGCGCGCGAGGAGCTGCTGGCCGTGGCCGACGCGGTGGCCGGCCCGGTGGTCAAGTCCCTGCCCGGCAAGGCGGCCGTCCCCGACGACCACCCGTCCACCACCGGCTGCATCGGGGTGCTCGGGACCCGGCCGTCCGAGGAGGCCCTCGAGGGCGCCGACACCCTGCTCCTGGTCGGGACCAGCTTCCCGTGGGCGGCCAACGTGCCCGACCCGGCCAAGGTCAGGGCCGTCCAGATCGAGACCGACCCGGCCCGCTTCGGCGGCTCCGGCGCCACCGAGGTCACCCTGCTCGGCGACGCCGCCGAGACCCTGGGGGCGCTGCTGCCGCTGCTGCGGCGCAAGACCGACCGCGGGTTCCTGGAGCAGGCCCAGGCGGGCATGGTGGCCTGGCGGCGGCGCCTGGACGAGCTCGAGGACCAGACCCGCGACCCCATCCAGCCCCAGTACCTGATGCGGGTCGTCGACCGGTGCGCCTCCCCCGACGCCATCCTCGCCTCCGACTCGGGCACGGTCGCGACCTGGTCGGCCCGCCACTTCGACGTCCGCGGCGACCGTCACTACCTCCTCTCGGCCAACCTGGCCACGATCGCCGCCGGCGTCCCCTACGCCATCGCCGCCCAGTGGGCCCACCCGGGCCGCGTCTGCATCGCCGTCACCGGGTCCGACGGGTTCGCCAAGGTGATGGGCGAGCTGCTGACCGCCATCCAGTACCGGCTCCCGGTCAAGATCGTGGTGAGCAACCTCTCCTCCCTCGGCCACCGGCTCCGCTCCGGCGAGGACGGCGGCCCCGCCGACTTCGCCACCTGGGCCAGCGCCAACGGCGCCCTCGGCCTCCGGGTCGAACACGCCGCCGAGGTCGAACCCGCCGTCCGCCGCGCCTTCACCACCCCCGGCCCCGCCCTGGTCGACGTCCTCGTCAACCCCGAGGAGCACCCCCGCCCGGCCATGGCCGGCGGCGCCTGACCACCGACCACCCGGACGACGCGGATGGAACCCAGTCTGGTGGAGGAGCTCCGGCCGTTGTTCTCCGGGCGGAAGCTGGTGCTGACCGGGGGGCCGCTGGCGGCGATGACGGGGGCGTGCCGGCGGGTTCGGGAGCTCGGGGCGGAGCGGCCGTTCCTGCTGGCCACGGGGATGGGGACCGGGGAGCTGCCCGGGGCGGACGAGGCGGAGTGGTGCGTGGTCGAGGTGCGGGCGCCCGACGTCATCGCCGAGATCCGGGCGGCCATGCGGATGCTGCGGCTCCTGCCCGGGGAGGTCGTGGCCGCGCTCGACCGGTGGGACCCGGAGCGGCAGGCGCTGGTCCTCAGCCCCATGTTCAACGAGTTGCCGGAGATCGCCGGCCGGCGGGTCTACGGGCCCCGGCGGCCCGAGTGGCGGCTGCTGGAGGACAAGGTCGTCGTGGACGACCTCTGGGACGAGCTGGGCGTGACCCGGGCGCCGTCGGAGGTGGTGCCGGCCGACCCGGCCGCCCTGCGGGCGGCGGCCCGGCGGCTGGACCGGGGCGACGGCACCGCCTGGGCGGGCGACGCCCGCCAGGGGTTCAACGGCGGCGCCTTCTGTCTGCGCTGGGTCCGGGGCGAGGAGGACGCCGCCGAGGCGGTGGCGTTCCTGGCCGAGCGGTGCGACCGGGTCCGGGTGATGCCGTTCCTGGAGGGCATCCCCTGCAGCATCCACGGGGTCGTGTTCCCCCACGGCGTGGCCACGTTCCGGCCGGTCGAGATGGTCACCCTGCGGCGGCCGGGATCCAACCGGCTCCGGTACGCGGGGGCGGCCACCTTCTGGGACCCGCCCGAACCCGACCGGGAGGTCATGCGCGACCTGGCGCGCCGGGTCGGGGACGGGTTGCGCGAACGGGTCGGCTACCGGGGCGCCTTCACCGTCGACGGGGTGCTGGCGGCCGAGGGGTTCCTGCCCACCGAGCTGAACCCGCGCCTCGGCGCCGGGCTGTCGATGATGACCAGGGACCTCCCCGACCTGCCGGTCGCGCTGCTCGACCGGGCCCTCATCGAGGGCGAGCGGCTTGCCTTCGGCGCGGACGACCTGGAGCGGCAGGTGCTGCGGGCCGCCGACCGGGTCCGCGCCGGGCGGCGCCTGGACAGTCACCGCCGTCGCCGCCGACGCGACCAGGGAGCTGCCGGTGGTATTCGAGGGCGGCGCCTGCCGGGTGGCCGCCGACGGCCAGGCGGCCGACGGGGTCGTGTCGTTCGGGCCTTCGGGGGTCGGCGGGTTCGTGCGGGTGGCCCTCGACCCCGGACGCGTCCCGGCGGGGCCGCCGGTGGCACCGCTGGCGGTGGCCGCCTTCGCCCTGGCCGACGAGCGGTTCGGCACCGGCATCGGCCCGCTGGAGCCGGCCCGGGCGGTCCGCTGAACAGCAGCGACGCGCCCCCGGGGACCGGGGGCGCGTCGCCAGATGGGGCGTGCCGGGCTAGATGACCCGGCGCCTGCCACGGCCGACGACCATCCGGTAGATCACCAGCAGCAGGATGGCGCCGATGATGGCGGTCAGCCAGGTGCTGATGTCGAAGAACTCGTCGACGGTGTCCACACCGAACAGCACCTGGGCCAGGAACCCGCCGAGGATGGCGCCCACGATCCCGATGATGATGGTGACGATGATGCCGCCCGGGTCGTTGCCGGGCAGGATCGCCTTGGCGATGATCCCGGCGAGCAGGCCGAGCACGATCCAACCGATGATGCCCATGCCATGTCCTTTCGTCGCTCCGGCGGCCGGTGGCCGCCCTTGACAGCACTGGAATGAGCGACGCGGACCGGGTTCAAACCTGCTTTCGGCGTCCCACCAGGAGCGCCTCGTCGCTGTAGGTCAGAACCTTCTCGAGGGTGACGATCGTGCCCGCCTCGGGCCGGGAGGTGAGGTCGACCCGGTCGACCACGGCCTGCATCACCCCCAGGCCCCGGCCCCGCTCGGCCTCGACCAGGTCGTCGGTGGCCTCCAGCTTGGCCGAGTCGAAGCCGTGGCCGACGTCGATGACCCGGAGCACGCCGAGGCCGTCCTCCAGGTCGAGGCGGACGACGAACTGGTCGCCGGGACCCGAGTGGAGCAGCACGTTGGTGCAGGCCTCGCTCAGGGCCAGCTCGACGTCATCGATGCAGGTCTCCTCCACACCGACCTGCTCCATGGCGTTGCGGACGATGTGTCGGGCCACCGGGACCGTCTGCTCGTCCCGTGGCAGGGTCAGGGCCAGCGAGAGTTCCATGCGGGTGTCGTTCCCCCGATGGAGGGGGCCGACACCTGGTGTTCAGCTCACGGTGTTCAACTCACGCCGTGGCGTAGGCCCGGTCGAGCACCTGGACCGGGTGGTAGACGGGCAGCCCGGTCGCCTGGGCGATGTGCCAGCGGCAGGTCTCGGAGTCGCAGACGATGAAGTCCGGCTTGGACTCGGCGACCTGGTCGAACAGGGTGCGGCCGACGTCCATGGCGATCTGGTACTTCTCCACCTTGGTGCCGTAGGTGCCGGCGGTGCCACAGCAGCCGGCCCGCGACCGCTCCATCTCCAGCCCCGGCACCAGGGCGAGCAGGTCGAGCGCGGGGAGGCCGACGCCGTGGGCCATGAGCTGGCAGGGCGGGTGGTACAGCGCCCGGGCCCGGATGGGCGCGAACGACCGGTTCAGCGACCCGTCGTCGTCCAGCGCGACCAGGTACTCGCAGATGTCGTAGACGGCCTGGGACACCGCCCTGGTGTCGGCGTCGTCCAGCCCGAGCAGCTCGCGGTACTTGGCCTTGAGGGTCATGCCGCAGGAGGTCGAGTTGGCCACGATCACCCCCGGGTCGTCGGCCGCCCCCCGCAGGCGCCGGACCAGCCGGGTGGCGTAGCTGCGGCCGGCGTCGAAGTCGCCGTTGGACACCAGCGGCAGCCCGCAGCAGCCCTGCTTGGGAACGGTCACCCGGGCGCCGTTGCGCTCCAGGACCCGGACCACGGCCGCGCCGACCTCCGGCTCGAACTCCTGGACGGCGCAGCCGTGGAAGTAGGCCACGGTGCGGGTGGCCTCGGCCGGGGCGCGGTGGGAGCGCGCCCAGGAGCGGAAGGTCATGGCCGAGAACTTCGGCATGGCGGCGCCCCGGTGGACGCCCATGGCCTTCTCGACCAGCGCCCGGACCGGCCGGGCGGCCATCACGGCGTTGGCCACCGGCGCCACCGGCCTGGCCATGCCCCCCATCAGCGACGGGCGGCTGATGACCTGGTCGCGCAGCTTGAGGCCGCCGCGGTCGGCGACCAGGCGGCTGCGGGCGATCTGGTTGATCTCGGCCACCATCACGCCCTCGGGGCAGGCCTGGGTGCAGAGCCCGCAGGCCGAGCAGTAGTCGAGGGACTTGTCGGGCGACTCCCCGGTGTCGATGCCGGCCCGGAACCGCTGGCCCTGCGGCCCCTCGTACTTGGGGCCGGGGAACAGGTCGGTCACCGCCGAGACCGGGCAGACCGTGTTGCACACGTTGCACTTGATGCAGTGGTCGGCGGTCTGTTCGACGTGCAGCACGGCAGCCTCCGGGTCAGCGGGCGGGAGTGGCGGCGAGCAGGGCGGCCACCCGGGACGCGGTGGCCAGGGCGACCCCCTCGCGGGAGCCCTCGGCGGTCGGGTCGTGGCCGGCGAGCAGGCCGCCGACGCAGCGGACGTTGGCCAGCAGCGGCTCGCCGGAGGCGTCGACCGGGCGCAGCTCGGCGTCGACCCGGACCCCGGCGGCGCCGAGCGGGTGGTCGCCGAGGAAGCGGCTGCCGATGAAGGCCATCCGGCCCTCGAACCCGTCGACCGGCAGCCCGGCCACCCGCTCGGTCAGGGTGCCGTCGCGGTTGGCCTCGATGCCGTTGCCGGCGACCCCGCCGGTGGCCAGCACCAGCTCCTGGCAGCGGGTGGCCAGCACCCGGGAGGCGCCCTCGCTGCGGACCGCGGTCACCCGGTCGCCCTCGCGCTCCACCCCGACCGCCGGGAAGCCGAACTGCCAGCGCACGCCGAGGGCCTCCAGCCGCGCCCGGTAGGCGGCGAACAGCCGCAGGCCGGGGATCGAGGGCGGAGCCGTCGCCGCCTCGACCAGCGGCAGCCCGACCAGGCTCTGGAGGTCGGCCCAGGGCTCGTGGCCCCGGCCGACGCCGAGCACCGCCGGGACCACGGCGACCTCGGCCCCGGCCGCCGCCCTGGCCAGGCCGGGGGCGAGGCGGCGACGGAAGCCGGCGTCGTCGATCGCCCTGGCCAGCTCGACGCCGGTGAAGTAGCGGTCGTGGTCCCAGGCGGGCAGGGGCGCGCTGGCCGGGGTGGCGTCGATCCCGATCCGGCGCAGGTGGTCCGCGCACAAGGCCGCCGAGAAGTCGCGGAACCCGGCGAAGTTCACCACCGCCACCCGCCCCTGTGGAGCACCCGACCCGGTTCCCGGGCCCGCCGCCGGCTCGGGGAGCAGGCAGGTGGGGCGCAGGGTGCCGAAGGCGGTGACCTGGACGCGGTTGCGGTCGGGGTCGCCGGCGTGGGTCAGGCCGGCCGCGTCGGTGAAGCGGGAGAACCAGGCCAGGCCGTCGCGGATCGCGTCCTGGCCGATCAGGTGGTAGGGGTGGCCCTCGGGGAGGCGGTCGATCGCCTCCAGGGGCCGCTCGACCGGCTCGCCGCCGACCCGCCCGAGCACGTCGACCGCCCCAGCCCCCCAGTGGGTGAAGCCGTTGCCGCGGGCCAGCACCAGCACCTCGCGGCCCGCCTCGGCCAGGCGGGTGGCGCTGGCCAGCCCGGCCGGGCCCGCCCCGACCACGACCACGTCGGCCCGCATCAGCCGCCGCCCTCCCGACCCACCGGGGCACCCCCTGGGGTTCCCCGGACCCCTCCGTCGGGGCGGCCGCCTCGTCGGGCACGCCCTCGCCCTTGAGGTCGAAGATGCCCCGGTAGATGGCGTGGTTGAGCAGGGCCTGGCGGGCCTGGTCGCCCCAGATGGTCGACCGCTGCCCGCGCCAGCGCTCCTCCAGGAACCGCTCCAGCCCCACCACCGGGTCCACCAGGGCCACCCCGCCGTCCGGTCCGGCCCCGTCTCCCGACCCGTCCCCGGACGGCCGGGCCTCGGCCAGCATGCCGGCGGCGCGCCAGGCGCAGAACGCGGCCTGGCAGGGGCCGTAGCCGAGGCGGACCTTGCGGCGCAGGTCCTCCAGCTCGGTCAGGCCGTCGTTCACCGCCTCGCGGACCTGGCCCCGGGTGACCAGCTCGCACTCGCAGATCAGCTCGCCGTAGGCCTGGTCGCGCTCGACCCGGGCCAGGGGCTCGGCCACGCGGTGGGGGCCGTGGTCGGCGCCGGGGAGGAGCTCGGTGGCGGTCCGGCAGGGCTCGGTCACGCCCATCCGCTCGGCCAGCCGGTCGACCACCGCCTCGGCCATCTGCCGGCAGGTGGTGAGCTTGCCGCCGACGATGCTGTACATGTTGTCCAGCCCGTTCAGGCGGGGGTGGTCGATCACCGTGAAGTTCCGGCTGACCTCCCGGGTGTCGCCCCCGCCGTCGCCGCCGTCGGCCGGCGGCTCGGCCACATAGAGCGGCCGCGACCCGGCGAAGGCCCGCAGCACCCGGCCCGAGGCCAGGGCCGGCACCATCTGGGCGCACATGTCGATCATGCGGTCGACGTCGGCCGGCGGGACCGAGATGTCGTCGGCGCTCGGCACCTGCTCGGAGGTGGTGCCGAGGATGGCCACCTCGTGCTGGGGGACGATGATGTCGCCGTCGGCCGGCTTGCGGCAGGCGTTGACCACCCCGCGCACGTACCGGCTGGCCATCACCACCATCACGCCCTTGCCGGCGATCATCGTCAGGGGCACCCCGGCCATGCGGCCGACCTCGCCCGCCCAGGCGCCGGCGGCGTTGACCACCCACTGGCAGCCGATGGTGCGGTCCTGGCCGGCGACGGCGTCGTGGACCCGCACCGCGGTGATGCGGTCGCCGTCGCGCTCGACCCCGACGAGGGGGTGGCGGACCAGCACCCGGCAGCCGCGGGCCTCGGCGTCGGCGGCCATCGAGCGCATCAGCGACCACGAGTCGATGCCGCCGTCGGGGACGGCGAAGGCGAGCTTGACGTCGGGGGCGAGCAGGGGCTCGCGCCGGTGGGCGGCCGCCGCCGACAGCTCCTCGGTGGGGATGCCCGAGGCCCGGCAGCCCTCCACGAACTGCCCGGCGTAGGCCTCGTCGTCGCCGGGCAGGAGCGCGAACAGACCGCCGATGTCCTCGATGGTGTGGGGGGCGATCCGGCGCAGGGTGGTGTTCTCCTCGATGCACTCCCTGGCCGCGTCCTGGTCCCTGACCGCGTAGCGGGCGCCCGAGTGGAGCAGGCCGTGCCAGCGGCCCGAGGTCCCGGTGCCGAGGTCGAAGCGCTCGACCAGGACCGCCTGCACGCCCCGCAGGGCCAGGTCGCGCAGGACGGCCACGCCCGTCACCCCGCCGCCGACCACCACAACGTCGGTCTCCATCAGGTGGGTCAAGGGCTCGGCTCCCGCTCGCGGCCGGATGGGGGTTCGAACAGCGAGCCGGGCGGCCCCGCGGAGTCTTCGGGGGCCTCGGGGGGCTCCTGGGCCTCGGCGGCGATCCGGGGCAGGGGGCGCACCACCAGCCCCTGGGCCACGTACCAGCGGACGGTGGCCTCCATGGCCTGGCGCAGCGGGGTGTAGTGCAGGCCGAGCTCGTGGGTCGCCCGCGAGCCGTCGTACAGGTGGGGATGGCCGAGCGTGCGGACCGACTCGCGGCACAGCTTGGGCTGGCGGCCGCGGGCCCGGGCGACCGCCTCGGCCACCCCGGCCACCCCCATGGCCACCGGCAGGGGCAGGGTGCGCGGCCGGTCGGTCAGCCCGGCGATGACGGCGATCAGGTCGATCGCCTCCGAGTTGGTCAGGGTGGCGGTGTTGAGCACGTAGCGCTGGCCGGGCCGGCCCTTGGCCTCGGCCAGCAGGTGGCCGTTGACGCAGTCCAGGGTGTAGCAGAGCCCGAACCGGGCCGGGAGGTCGAACGGCAGTCGCCCGTTGAGGTAGCCGATGAACACCCCGGCCGTCCCGGTGGTCCGCCCCGGCCCCTGCACCGAGCTGGGGTTGACCACCACCACCTCGACCGCGTCGTAGCCGAGGGCGATCTGCTCGCCCTCGAACTTGGAGCGGGCGTAATGGGAGGTGAACTCGGCCGGCGGGCCGGCCGTCTCGTCCAGGAACGAGCTGCCGTCGCCCCCGAGGGTGGCCGCCGAGCTGGTGTGGACCACCCGCCGCACCCCGGCCCGGCGGGCCGCCTCCAGCATCCGCCTGGTGCCCTCCACGTTGACCCGGTACAACGGCGCCGGGTCGGCCAGGCAGAGCTGGTTGATCCCGGCCACGTGGTAGACGACCTCGCAGCCGTCGGCCGCCCGGACAAGGGAGTCCTCGTCGTCCAGGTTCCCGATGGCCAGCTCGACCCTCGGGTCGGGCAGCCGCTCGCGGTCCCCCAGGTGGCGGACCAGCGCCCGCACCGGGCGGCCCTCGGCCACCAGCCGGGCCGCCAGCAGCCCACCGACGAACCCGGTGGCGCCCGTGATCAAGGTCCTGTGAGTCATCGCCTCATCGTCCCGCCCGTATCAGGTCGCCGAAGCGCGCGAAGTAGTCGACGGCCGAGGCGGCGCTGACCACGGCCACCGCCAGCATGGCCCATTCGTCCAGCCAGAGCGAACCCAACTGGACGTCGGGCCGCAGGATGGCCAGGGTGATCCCGACGACCTGAACGTTGAACTTGACCTTGCCCCAGATGCTGGCCGAGATGACCACGTTGGAGGCGGCGGCGATGGCCCGCAGGCCGAGCACCGCCACCTCCCTGGCGATCACCACGAAGGCCACCCAGACGTTCACCCGGTCCACCGCCATCAGCCCCAGCAGGGCCCCGACGACCAGCAGCTTGTCGGCGGTGGTGTCGAGGAAGTTGCCGAGCATGGTGGTCTGCTGCCAGCGCCTGGCCAGGTAGCCGTCGACGAAGTCGGTGAACGACGCGACCAGGAACACGATCGCGGCCAGCACCGCGGCCCGCTCGATCCGTCCCTCGGCGACCAGCAGCCACAGCAGCACCGGGATGAGCGCGATGCGCAGCAGGGTGATGCGGGTGGAGAGCGTCATCGTCCCCATCGATCCCTCGGCGGCGGTCAGGAGGTCGAGTTCCCCCCATCCTACGGGCTCTGGGCCCGTCTTCCCAGATGGGGCGGCCTGGCAAGGAACGCGTACAGGCCGGCCCACTGGACGGCGTCGAGGTCGGCCGGGCGGGCGTCCAGCCCGAAGCCCAGCTCGCGGGCCAGCCGGCGGAGCTGGCGGTAGGTGAAGGGCGGGACCAGGCCGCGGCGCAGGGGCAGGCCGGGATGGCGGAAGGCGCCCCCGACCAGGGCCGCGAACCGGCGGGTCCCGCCCGCCGGCACCAGCGGCGGGCGCCGCCGCCTGGCGACCAGCACGGCCGCCCCGACCCGCGGCCGGGGCCGGAAGCAGGCCGGTCCGAGCCGGCGGCCGGTCCCCAGGTCGTAGGCGGCCCCCCAGGCGATCATCTCCGGGTCCGCGGGGCGCCGGGCCGTGTAGCGGCGGGCCGCCTGCTCCTGCAGGACCAGGTCGGCCCGCTCCAGCGGGACCCGCGGGTCGCCCAGCAGCCGGCGCAGGATCGCCTTGGTGGACCCGAACGGCGGGTTGGCCACCACCCGGAACGGCCGCCGCGGCATCGGCAGCGCCAGCGCGTCCGCGGTCACCACCCGGACGTTGCCGAACCCGGCCAGCCGCGCCCGGGCCCGCTCGGCCAGCCGCGGGTCGTACTCGACCGCCACCACCCGCCCGGCCCGCCGGGCCAGCGCCTCGGTGAGCACCCCGGTCCCGGCCCCGATCTCGACCACCAGGTCGTCGGCCCCGACCCCGGCCTGCTCGGCCAGCTCAGCCGCCAGCCACGCCCCGGCCAGGAAGTGCTGCCCGAGCTCCGCGCGCCTCGACGCGTACCCGGACACGGAAGACCACCATGTTCATGCCTCCAGCCAACCTCGCCCAGGCCGTTCCGGCAAGCGAATTGTCCGTGGGCGCCTGCCATGTTCGCCGCTCCGAGGCCCGGGACGCCGAACGGCCCGGGCCTGTTGGGGCCCGGGCCGTTCCAGGGGTTGGTGGGTTACTGGGGCTGCTGCTGGTCCTCGAAGGTCTGGTAGTCGTCGCCGGTGTAGGCCCCGGCGTCAACGTCGACCAGCTCGCCGGTGGTCTCGCCCTCGGCGCCGACGGGGACCTGGTAGGCGGTCCCGTCCTCGGCGTAGTAGACGTCGTCGCTGTAGGTCTCGTAGGCGTCGCCGAAGGCGTCGACCCCGTAGGCGGCGGCGGGGATCTCGGTCAGCACCGGGGTCACGCTGCGGTAGCGCACCATGCCGGTCCCTGCCGGGATCAGCTTGCCGATGATGACGTTCTCCTTGAGGCCGATCAGCGAGTCGCTCTTGCCCTCGATGGCCGCCTCGGTCAGCACCCGGGTGGTCTCCTGGAAGGAGGCCGCCGACAGCCACGACTCGGTGGCCAGCGACGCCTTGGTGATGCCGAGCAGCTCGGGCCGGCCGCTGGCCGGGGTCCCGCCCCGCTCCAGCGCCTCCCGGTTCGCCTGCTCGAACGTGGCCCGCTCGACCAGCTCACCGGGCAGCAGCTCGGTGTCGCCGCCCTCGAGGACGGTCACCCGCTTGAGCATCTGCCGCACGATCAGCTCGATGTGCTTGTCGTGGATGGTCACACCCTGGGAGGTGTAGACCTTCTGGACCTCGTCGACCAGGTGGCGCTGGGTGGCCCGGATGCCGAGCACCCGCAGCATCTCCTTGGGGTTGGGGATGCCCTCGATGATCGGCTGCCCGACCTCGATCTCCTGGCCGTCCTGGACCTTCAGGCGGGCGCGGCGGGGGACGATCGCCACCCACTCCTCGCCCTCGTCGGAGGTCACGGTGACCTGGACGCCCTTCTCGACCTGCTCGATCGACACCCGGCCGGAGAACTCGGCGATGGGCGTCATCCCCTTGGGGGTGCGGGCCTCGAACAGCTCCTGCACCCGCGGCAGGCCGTGGGTGATGTCCTCGCCGGCGATCCCGCCGGTGTGGAAGGTCCGCATGGTCAGCTGGGTGCCCGGCTCGCCGATCGACTGGGCGGCGATGATGCCGACCGCCTCGCCGATGTCGACCAGCCGGTTGGAGGCGAGGCTGCGGCCGTAGCAGAACTGGCACACGCCCACCTTGGAGTCGCAGGTGAGCACCGAGCGGCACAGCACCTCCTCGATCCCGTGCTCGATCAGGCTCTGGATGACCGGCTCGTCGATCTCGGTGCCGGCCTCGAACAGGACCTGCTCGCGCTTGCCGCTCCCGATCGTGACCGGCTCGGCCGTGATCCGGAACAGGGCCTGGCTCTCGATGGCCCGCGGCCGCACCCACTGGAACTCGCCCTTCTTGCCGGGCACGGGCTGCTGGACCGCGGTGGTGACCGGGATGCCCCGCTCGGTGCCGCAGTTGGACTCGCGGACGATCACGTCCTGGGTCACGTCCACCAGCCGCCTGGTCAGGTAGCCGGAGTCGGCCGTGCGCAGGGCGGTGTCGGCCAGGCCCTTGCGGGCGCCGTGGGTCGAGATGAAGTACTCGAGCACCGACAGGCCCTCGCGGAAGTTGGCCTTGATGGGCCGCGGGATGATCTCGCCCTTGGGGTTGGCGACCAGCCCGCGCATGCCGGCGATCTGCCGGACCTGGGTCATGTTCCCTCGGGCGCCCGAGGACACCATCACCCAGAAGGGGTTGAACGGCTCCCGGCGGAAGCGGTCCTCCATGTCCTCGCGGACCCGCTCGGTCGCCTCGGTCCAGATCTCGATGAGCTCCTGGCGGCGCTCGTCGTCGGTGATGATGCCCCGCCGGAACTGCGACTCGACCTTCTCGGCCCGCTTCTCGAAGTCGTCGAGGATCTTCTGCTTGAGCGGCGGCTTGAGCAGGTCCTGGATCGACACGGTGACGCCGGCCTGGGCGGCCCAGTGGAAGCCGAGGTTCTTGAGGTTGTTGAGCACCTCGGCGATCTCGGTCTGCGGGTACTGGTCGGCGATCCGGGCCACCAGGTCGGAGAGCTCCCGCTTGTGGAGCGTCTCGTTGACGAAGGGGGCTCCCTCGGGCAGCGCCTCGTTGAACAGCAGGCGCCCGACGGTGGTCTCGACCCGCGCCGGGCCCTCGCCGTCGGTGCCGATGGGCAGCCGGACCACGATCGGGTCCTGGAGGCCGACCGACTTGAAGTCGTAGGCCATGACCGCCTCGGCCACCGACCCGAAGGTCGGCAGGTGGGGCGGCGCCTCGTCCTTGGCCTTGGCCTTGCCCTTGCCCTTGCCGTTGGCCGCCGCCTTGGTCTCCTGCATGTAGGTCAGGAAGTAGATCCCGAGGATCATCTCGTAGGTCGGGACGGCGATCGGGCGGCCGTTGGCCGGCGACAGGATGTTGTTGACCGACAGCATCAGCACCCGCGCCTCGGCCTGGGCCTCGGACGACAGGGGCACGTGCACGGCCATCTGGTCGCCGTCGAAGTCGGCGTTGAACGCCTGGCAGACCAGCGGGTGGATCTGGATGGCCTTGCCCTCGACCAGGACCGGCTCGAAGGCCTGGATGCCGAGGCGGTGCAGGGTCGGGGCCCGGTTGAGCAGCACCGGGTGCTCGCGGATGACCTCCTCGAGCACGTCCCAGACCTGGGGCCGGGAACGCTCGACCATGCGCTTGGCCGACTTGATGTTCTGCGCGTAGGAGAGGTCGACCAGCCGCTTCATCACGAACGGCTTGAACAGCTCCAGGGCCATCTGCTTGGGCAGCCCGCACTGGTGCAGCTTCAGCTCGGGACCGACCACGATGACCGAGCGGCCGGAGTAGTCGACCCGCTTGCCGAGCAGGTTCTGGCGGAAGCGGCCCTGCTTGCCCTTGAGCATGTCGGACAGGCTCTTGAGGGGCCGGTTGCCCGGGCCGGTGACCGGGCGGCCGCGGCGGCCGTTGTCGAACAGCGCGTCGACGGCCTCCTGGAGCATGCGCTTCTCGTTGTTGACGATGATCTCGGGCGCGCCCAGGTCCAGCAGCCGCTTGAGGCGGTTGTTGCGGTTGATGACCCGCCGGTACAGGTCGTTCAGGTCGCTGGTGGCGAACCGGCCGCCGTCCAGCTGCACCATCGGGCGCAGGTCGGGCGGGATCACCGGGACGCAGTCGAGCACCATGCCCAGCGGCGAGTTGCGCCGGCCGATGAAGGCCGAGACGACCCGCAGCCGCTTGATGGCCCGCTGCTGCTTCTGGCCCTTGGAGGTGGCGATGACCTCGCGCAGGCGGGCCTGCTCCTCCTCGACCCCCTCGCGCAGGAGCAGGTCCTTGATGGCGTCGGCGCCCATGCCGGCCGAGAAGTACTCGCCGAAGCGGTCGCGCAGCTCGCGGTAGTACTGGTCGTCGGCCAGCAGCTGCTTGGGGCCCATGTTCTTGAACACGTCGAGGATGCGCTCGAGCAGCTCGACCCGGGTCGCGGCCTTCTCGCGCACGTCCTTGAACGCCCGCTCGGCCTCGTTACGGGCCTTGCGGCGCTGGTCGGACTTTGCCCCCTGGGCCTCCAGCTCGGCCAGGTTGGCCTCCAGCTGGGCCTTGATCTCCTCCTCGCGCTTCTGCTTGTCGACCTCGACCTGCTCGCGCTCGTGGGCGAGCTCGGTCTCGATCCGCGGCAGGTCGTCGTGGCGGCGGTCGTCGTCGACCCAGGTCACCACGTTGGCGGCGAAGTAGATGATCTTCTCGAGGTCCTTGGGGGCCATGTCGAGCAGGTAGCCGAGCCGGCTCGGCACGCCCTTGACGTACCAGATGTGGGTGACGGGCGCGGCCAGCTCGATGTGGCCCATGCGCTCGCGCCGCACCTTGGCCCGGGTGACCTCGACCCCGCAGCGCTCACAGATGATGCCCTTGAAGCGGACGCGCTTGTACTTGCCGCAGTAGCACTCCCAGTCCCGCGTCGGCCCGAAGATCTTCTCGCAGAACAGGCCGTCCTTCTCGGGCTTGAGGGTCCGGTAGTTGATCGTCTCCGGCTTGCGGACCTCGCCGTTGGACCACATGCGGATCTGCTCGGCCGTGGCCAGGCCGATCCGCAGCTCGTCGAAGTAGTTGACGTCGAGCACTTAGACCTCCTCGACCGAAGAGGGCTCCCGCCGGGACAGGTCGATGCCCAACTCCTCGGCGGCTCTGAACACGTCCTCGTCGGTCTCCCGCATTTCGATCTCCTGACCCTCGGCCGAGAGCACCTCGACGTTCAGGCAGAGCGACTGCATCTCCTTGATCAGCACCTTGAAGGACTCGGGGATGCCGGGCTCGGGGATGTTCTCGCCCTTGACGATCGCCTCGTAGACCTTCACCCGGCCCAGGACGTCGTCGGACTTGATGGTGAGCAGCTCCTGCAGGGCGTAGGCGGCGCCGTAGGCCTCCAGGGCCCAGACCTCCATCTCGCCGAAGCGCTGGCCGCCGAACTGCGCCTTCCCACCCAGCGGCTGCTGGGTGATCATCGAGTACGGACCGGTGGAGCGGGCGTGGATCTTGTCGTCCACCAGGTGCAGGAGCTTCATGATGTAGATGTAGCCGACGGTCATCGGCGTCGGGTACGGCTCGCCGGTGCGGCCGTCGAACAGCACGGCCTTGCCCTCGGCGTCGACCAGCTTGTGGACCTGGCCGTCGATCGGGTCCTCGTAGGTGCCGAGGGTGGCCGTCAGCAGGTCCTCGATGGCCGCCTCGTTGGCGCCGTCGAACACCGGGGTGCCGAGCGGCAGGCGCACGTCCTGGTGGCTCTGGTCCTTGGACCAGCCGGTCTCCTTGGCCCAGCCGGGCAGGGTGTCGAACGACCAGCCGTGGGCGGCCACCCAGCCCAGGTGCGTCTCCAGCACCTGGCCGATGTTCATCCGGCTCGGCACGCCGAGGGGGTTGAGGATGACGTCGATCGGGGTGCCGTCGGCCAGGAAGGGCATGTCCTCCTCGGGGAGGATCTTGGAGATGACGCCCTTGTTGCCGTGGCGCCCGGCCAGCTTGTCGCCGTCGGAGATCTTCCGCTTCTGGGCGACGTAGACCCGGACCAGCTGGTTCACGCCGGGGTTGAGGTCGTCGCCGGCCTCGCGGGAGAACACCCGCACGCCGATGACCTTGCCGGTCTCGCCGTGGGGCACCTTCAGGGAGGTGTCGCGGACCTCGCGGGCCTTCTCCCCGAAGATGGCGCGCAGCAGGCGCTCCTCGGGGGTCAGCTCGGTCTCGCCCTTGGGCGTGACCTTGCCGACCAGGACGTCGCCGGGGTCGACCTCGGCCCCGATGCGGATGATGCCCCGCTCGTCGAGGTCCTTGAGCACGTCCTCGGAGACGTTGGGGATGTCGCGGGTGATCTCCTCGGCCCCGAGCTTGGTGTCGCGGGCGTCGACCTCGTGCTCCTCGATGTGGATCGAGGTGAGGACGTCGTCCTTGACCAGGCGCTCGGAGAGGATGATGGCGTCCTCGAAGTTGTGGCCCTCCCAGGGCATGAACGCGACCAGGAGGTTCTTGCCGAGCGCCAGCTCGCCGGTGTCGGTGCAGGGCCCGTCGGCCAGCACGTCGCCGGCGGCGATCTTGGCGCCCTCGAGCACGATCGGCTTCTGGTTGATGCAGGTGCCCTGGTTGGAGCGCTCGAACTTGCGCATCCGGTAGACCCGGGCCGAGCCGTCGGCGTGGCGGACGGTGACCTGGTCGGCGGTCACGTCCTCGACCGTGCCCGGGGCGTCGGCGACGACCACGCCGCCGGCGTCGACCGCCACCCGCCGCTCCATGCCGGTGCCGACCAGCGGCGCCTCGGAGCGGAGCAGGGGCACGGCCTGGCGCTGCATGTTGGCGCCCATCAGGGCCCGGTTGGCGTCGTCGTGCTCCAGGAACGGGATCAGGGCGGTGGCCACCGACACCATCTGCCGGGGGCTGACGTCCATGTAGTCGACCTCGTCGGGCGGCACGTTGGCCACCTCGCCGGTGACGCCGGCGCCCTGACCGGCGCCGAAGTCGGCCCGGCTGACCGAGCGCTGGCCGGTGACGCCGGCCGAGCGGCTGCCCTGGCGGACCAGGACGCGGTCGGTGACGAAGTTGCCCCGGGCGTCGACGGCCGCGTTGGCCTGCGCGATCACGTGCAGGTCCTCGTCGTCGGCGGTCAGGTAGTCGACCTGGTCGGTGACCCGGCCGTTGACCACCTTGCGGTACGGCGTCTCCACGAAGCCGTACTCGTTGATCCGGGCGTAGGTCGAGAGGTTCCCGATGAGGCCGATGTTCGGGCCCTCGGGGGTCTCGATGGGGCACATGCGGCCGTAGTGGGACGGGTGGACGTCGCGGACCTCGAACCCGGCCCGCTCGCGCGACAGCCCGCCCGGGCCGAGCGCCGACAGGCGCCGCCGGTGGGTCAGGGCGGCCAGCGGGTTGGTCTGGTCCATGAACTGGCTGAGCTGGGAGGTCCCGAAGAACTCCTTGATCGCGGCCACCACCGGACGGATGTTGATCAGCGTCTGGGGGGTGATCGCCTCGGCGTCCTGGGTGGTCATGCGCTCGCGCACGACCCGCTCCATCCGCGACAGGCCGATGCGGACCTGGTTCTGGATCAGCTCGCCGACCGAGCGCAGCCGCCGGTTGCCGAAGTGGTCCTGGTCGTCGGTGCTGGTCGAGGGGTCGCCCTCGTGCAGCCGGACCAGGTAGTCGACGGTGGCCACCACGTCGTCGGTGGTGAGGGTCAGGGCCTTGTGCTGCTCGGGGTCGAGGCCCAGCTTCTTGTTGATCTTGTAGCGGCCGACCTTGGCCAGGTCGTAGCGCTTGGACTGGAAGAACAGCCCGTGCAGGAGCTGGCGGCCGGACTCGGCGCTGGGCGGCTCGCCCGGGCGCAGGCGCCGGTAGATCTCGACCAGCGCGTCCTCTTCGGTCTTGGTGTGGTCCTTCTCCAGCGTGCCCATCATGGTCTCGGACTCGCCGAAGCGCTCGCGGATCTGCTCGTCGCCCATGCCGAGGCCGCGCAGCAGCACGGTCACGGGCAGGCGGCGCTTGCGGTCGAGGCGGACGCCGACGGTGTCCTTCTTGTCGACGTCGAACTCGAGCCAGGCGCCCCTGGCCGGGATGACCCGGCAGGAGGTGAGCAGCTTGTCGAGGGTCTTGTCGGGCTCCTGCTCGAAGATGACGCCGGGCGAGCGGACCAGCTGCGAGGTCACGACGCGCTCGGTGCCGTTGATGATGAAGGTGCCCTGGTCGGTCATGACCGGGAAGTCGCCCATGAAGACCGACTGGGACTTGATCTCACCGGTGGTGCGGTTCTGGAACTCGGCCTGGACGTGGAGCTTGCGAGAGTAGGTGTTGTCTCGCTCCCGGCACTCCTCGACGGAATGCTCGGGCTCCTCGAAGCGGTGCTCCCCGAAGGTGAGCGCCATCTGGCCGGTGAAGTCCTCGATGGGGCTGATCTCGTCGAAGGTCTCCCGGAGACCGTCGGTGATCAGCCACTCGAAGGACTGGCGCTGGATGGCGATGAGGTCGGGGATGGGGAGGATCTCGGGGATCTTGCCGAAGGAGAGTCGTAGGGAGGTCGAGGTACGCGGGTCGCTCAACAGGCGTCCCTCCCCTTTCGCGGGAAGCAGGTGTGGAAGCGGGTGTTACGGCGGCTGGGCACGCCAAAGCCCGGGGTAGGCTGGTCGAAGGCGCGCGAAGACATGCGAAGGAGCAGTGTAGCGCTTTCCTACACCGCCGTCAACGTCGAACTGAGGGTCTGCGTGGGCACCTCACTTCGTCTTATGCGACCGAGTTTGCCGCCCACTCCCCAAGGTGTCAAGGGACAACTACGGAGAGTGGGCGACAGGAACGCGCTGCGTGGACGACGACGGGTACGGCTCCTCTACTTCAGCTCGACGCTGGCGCCGGCGCCCTCCAGCTGGGCCTTGGCCTTCTCGGCCTGGTCCTTGGGGACACGCTCGAGCACCGCCTTGGGCGCGGAGTCGACCAGGTCCTTGGCCTCCTTGAGCCCCAGGCTGGTGAGGGCGCGGACCTCCTTGATGACCTGGATCTTCTTCTCGCCGGCCGCGTTCAGGACGACGTCGAACTCGGTCTGCTCCTCGGCCTCCTCGGCCGCGGCGGCGCCGGCGGCGGCCCCGCCAGGCCCGGCGGCGACGGCCACGGGGGCGGCGGCGGACACGTTGAAGGTCTCCTCGAACTCCTTCACGAACTCCGACAGCTCCAGGAGGGTCATCTCCTTGAAGGCGTCCAGGAGGTCGTCGGTGGACAGCTTCGCCATGGTGGTTCTCCTTAGCTCTCGGTCCCGGCCGTCCCAGCCGGGGCGTCGTTCGTCTCGTCGTTCCGCGCCCTCGGCGGTCTCGGCGGCCTCGGCGGTCTCGGTGGTCTCGGCGGCCGGGGCCTCGGCGGTCTCGGCGGCCGGGGTCTCGGGCGCCTCGGTGGCCGGGCGCCTCGGCGGTGCTCGGCGGCCGGGGCTCCGCCTCTGCCTTCTGGTCGCGGAGGGCGGCGGTCATGGTCGCCACCTGCCGGAGCGGGGCGGCGAGCAGGTTCACGGTCTGCTGGGCGGAGGCCTGGAGCAGCCCGGCCAGCCGGGCCAGCAGGACCTCGCGGGATTCCAGGGTGGCCAGCCGGCGGACCTCGTCGGCGCCGAGCACCTTGCCGTCCATCACCCCGCCCTTGACGATCAGGGCCGGATGGGTGCGGGCGAACTCGGCCAGGTCCTTGGCCGCCTGGACCGGGTCGCCATGGACGAAGGCGACCGCGGTCGGGCCCTGGAGCAGCCCGACCAGGTCCTCGTAGCCCGCCTCGCGCACGGCGATGCTGGTCAGGGTGTTCTTCAGCACCCGGTACTCGGTCGACGACCCGCGCAGCGACGCGCGCAGCTCGCCCAGCTCCGCGACCTTGAGGCCCCGGTACTCGGTGAGCAGCGCGGCCACCGAGCCGTCCAGGCGTCCCTTGATGGCCTCGACCTCGGCGACGTTGCTCGCGTTCGGCACGGCCTCACCTCCACAAAAGAAAACGGACGGTCCCCGGACCGTCCGACTGGCGCATGCCACGCGTGGAGGCACCTTCGATGGTGCTCGCCTGCGCCGGCGCCCTCGCGGGCCTTCGTGCCATGTGGCAACCGGACGGTCTCGGGCAAGGAGGGACTGTAGCACAGGGGGGCTGTGGACAGCCGCGAGCAGGTTGCCGCCCGTATCGCTATGTTGCTCCCAGGCGCCTTACTGTCATAGGTTCCGAAGCCGTCGATCTTGTCAGAGTTGACGATCGCAGCATCAGAAGGGGGAGTAGATGGCCACGCCGGTCATCATCAGCCTGCTCGTCGGCCTCGTCGCCGGCGGAGCGTTCATGGCCATGTGGGCCGCCAACCGCATCGAGGAGGAGGGCGTCAGGCAGTTCGACCGCGGGTTCGAACGCGGCCGCTGGCTGACCGACATCAGCGTCGCCAAGGCGATCGAGGACCAGGACCGCGCCCGCCGGGTCGGCCTGCTCGTCGCCGGCGCCCGCCAACCCGGCGGTCCACCCGCCCGGCCACCCGGTCAGGAGCCCCGCCCGTCGCTGCTCGTCCTCCCCTAGAGGACCGGCACGCACGGGACGCGGCACGCAACCCGTCCACGCGGACCCGGTCCGCCACCGGCGGACCCCCAGTCCGCCACCGCAGGAGGGACCATGCCCGCCGACCTGGTCGCCATCGCCGCCCTGGCGGCGCTGGCCGCCCTCGTCCCGCTGACCGCCGACTGGCGCCGCCGCCAGGCCACCCGCCGCTTCGACGCCCTCTACGAGCGCAACCTCCTCCGCCGCACCGGCCGCGGCTGGACCAACGCCTCGGCCGTCAGGCGGTCGGCGCCGGCGAGGGCGGGGTCGGTGACGCGGACCGTCGTGACGGCGGTCGGGGGCAGGGTGAGGAGGCCCCGGGCGGAGAGGCGGTCGAGGGCCTCGTCGACGGCCAGGGTGTAGGCCCAGGCGAGGAACGCGCCCTCGTCGTCGGCGCCGGGGACCCGGCGGCGGACCGGGTCGAGGGCGGGGAGGGCGTCGTCGACCAGGCGGACGACCGACCAGCCGAGGCCCTCGCAGAGCTCGCGCAGGGCCGGTTCGATGGCGGCCGGGAGGGCCGGGGCGGCCTCGGGGTCGGCGGCGGCGAGCTGGAAGGCGGGCGCGTCCGGGTGGCCGAAGCGGATCAGGCTGCCCCGGCCGGGGAGGCCGGTGACCCGGGCGAACCAGGTGCCGGCGGCGCCCTCGCCCTCGGCCAGCCAGACGAAGGCGCTGCCGAAGGGTGGCGCGGCCAGGCCCTGGCGGCGCAGCAGCCGGCGCACCCCGAGGTCGAGCAGCAGCCCGCCGACGACCAGGAAGGCGGCCGCGCCAGGGGCGGGGCTGGCCAGGGCGGCGTGGACCGACTCGTACTCGACCTCGAGCCGGCTCCACTCGCCGGCGACCAGGCGGGCCATGGCCCGGCCGAGGTCGCCCGCGGTCTCGGCGACCGCCTTGGCCTGGGCGGCCTGGGCGACCGGGAAGCGGGGCCGCCCGTCGGGGGTGGCCAGCCCGGCCGCCTTCAGCGACTCGAGCCGGTGCTGGCCCAGCCGGTCCAGCGGCGCCCCGTCGGCCACCGCCGACAGCAACGCCCCGTGCACCCCCGGATCGACCAGCTCCCCAGGTTCCACCGCCGGCGGCACCGGCGCCCACCACCCGAGCTCCCACGCTCCTCCCCGGTGCACCGGAGGACTCCGCTAGGCGCCGGCGGGGGTCGGGACCAGGTTGCGGGTGACGCCGGGGTCGACCTTGATGCCGGGGCCCATCGAGGTGGCGACGGTGATGCCCTTGATGTAGCGGCCCTTGGCCGCGGCCGGCTTGGCCCGGAGGATCTCGTCGAGGACGGTCTGGTAGTTCTCGACCAGCGCCTTGGCGGGGAACGAGGTCTTGCCGAGGATCAGGTGGAGGTTGCCGTGGCGGTCGACCCGGTACTCGACCTTGCCGCCCTTGATGTCGGAGACGGCCCTGGCCACGTCCGGGGTCACGGTCCCGGCCCGCGGGTTGGGCATCAGGCCGCGGGGGCCGAGGACGCGGCCCAGGCGGCCGACCTGGCCCATCATCTCGGGGACGGCCACGGCGGCGTCGAAGTCGAGGAACCCGCCCTGGACCCGCTCGACCAGGTCCTTGCCGCCGACCACGTCGGCCCCGGCCTCCTCGGCCAGGCGGGCCGGCTCGCCCTCGGCGAACACGGCGACCCGGATGGTCTTGCCGGTGCCGTTGGGCAGCGAGACGGTGCCCCGGACCATCTGGTCGGCCCGGCGCGGGTCGACCCCGAGCCGGAAGGCGACCTCGACGGTGGCGTCGAACTTGGTCGGGTTGGTCTCCCTGGCCAGCTCCAGCGCCTCGGCCGGGTGGTAGAGCCGGGTGCGGTCGATCTTGGCGGCCGCCTCGGCCAGCTTCTTGCCTGCCATCGGTTGTCCTCCTGTGGTCTGCGGACCGCACCACGCGGCCCTCCCACGAACGAGGGAACGCGCCTCGTTACGAGGCGACGGTGATGCCCATGCTGCGGGCGGTGCCCTCGACGATCTTCATGGCGCCCTCGATGTCGATGGCGTTGAGGTCGGGCATCTTGGTCTCGGCGATCTCGCGGACCTGGGCGCGGGTGACCGTGCCGACCTTCTCGCGGTGCGGCTCGGCCGAGCCCTTCTCGACCCCGGCGGCCTTGCGCAGCAGCACCGCCGCCGGCGGGGTCTTGAGCACGAACGAGAAGCTCCGGTCCTCGTAGATGGTGATCTCCACCGGGACCACGTTGCCGGCCTGGGCCTGGGTGGCCGCGTTGTACTGCTTGCAGAAGTCCATGATGTTCACGGCGTGAGGGCCGAGGGCCGTTCCCACCGGCGGCGCCGGGGTGGCCTGGCCGGCCGTGAGCTCGATCTTGAGGACCGCCGCCACGCGGCGGCGGCGACCTGCTTGGGGTGGCATGGGTTGGCGCTCCTTGGAGGGTTAGAGCTTCTGGACCTGGTCGAAGGCGAGCTCGACCGGCGTCTCGCGGCCGAAGATCGAGACCAGGACCTTGAGCTTCTGCTGGTCGGCGTTGATCTCGGCGATCGAGCCGGGCAGCTGGGCGAACGGGCCGGAGGTGACGGTGACGGACTCGCCGACCTGCCACTCGACCTGCGGCTTGAGCTTCTCGACCGGCTTGGTCTCGAGGATCTTGGCCACTTCCTTCTCGGACAGCGGGGTCGGCTTGGCCCCGGAGCCGACGAAGCCGGTCACCCCTGGGCGTGTTCCGGACCACGTACCAGGAGTCGTCGTCCAGGTACATGCGGACCAGCAGGTAGCCGGGGAAGACCTTGCGGGAGACGACCTGCTTCTTGCCGCCCTTGATCTCCATGACGTCTTCCATGGGGATCACGACCTCGAAGATCCGCTCCTCCATGTTCATCGAGGAGATGCGGCTCTCGAGGTTGGCCTTGACCTTGTTCTCGTAGCCGGCGTAGGTGTGGACGACGTACCAGTCTCCAAGGCTGAAGGCCGGTCCGCCGGTGGTGCCGGTTGCGGTGTCGGTGCTCATGACGCTCCTGTCAGTCGCCGAAGACGGCGAACACTGCCTTCGAGAACAGCGTGTCCAGCCCGAAGATGATCGCGGTGATGACCGTGACGGCCACCAGCACGACCACCGTGTAGCCGGCCACTGTCCGCCGGTCGGGCCAGTTCACCTTCCTGAGCTCGGCCACGACCTCGCTGCCGAAGGAGCCGACGCCACGCAGCCGCGAGCGGCGGGCGCCCGGCTGGCCGTCCCGCCCGCCGGCCCGCTGGCGCTCCAGCTGCTGCTTGCGCAGGTTCTGGAGCCGCTGCGGGTCCGCGGTCTTCTGCTGGCGGGCCATCGCCCGCTTGGTTTCCCTGTTCATTGCGAAGGCTTGCTCCTCACGCCGAGGCGCCGTGTCGATCGTCGAGGGGTAGGGCAGGCCAGGAGGGACTCGAACCCCCAACCACCGGTTTTGGAGACCGGGACTCTACCAATTGAGCTACTGGCCTTTGGGAGTGGGCGCCCCGAGCCTGAGCCCAAAGCCCAACGAGTATAGGTGTGTCCACCCGGCCTGAACAAGACACCCGGCCCGACCAGGATACCAGCCGGGCGGTGGCGGTCAGCTCAGCTGGCCCGGATAGAGCAGGGCCAGCTCGTGGGGCCAGGTGGCGAGCAGGCGCAGCTCGTCGTCGGTGAGCGGGCGGCCGGTGGCGGCGTTGGTGAGCTGGACGAGCTTGAAGACCAGCTCCTCGTCGCCGGGGGCGAGCTCGATCCCGAGGCCGTCGACGACGTGGCGGAACCCGGCCTTGCCGCCGTACTCGCCGGTCAGGACCACCCGGCCCTGGCGGGCGGTCCAGTCGTCCGGGAACGGCCCGAGGGTCTCGTCGTCGTACAGCTCGTAGTTGTGGCGGTCCTTGAGCGCGCCGTCGGCGTGGATGCCGGACTCGTGGGCGAAGGCGTTGGCCCCCACCCCCGGCTGGCCGAGCGGCAGCGGCTGGCCGAAGGCGTAGGCCGCCCACAGGGCGAAGCGCCGCGCCCAGGTCAGGTCGAGGTCGTCGGCCAGCTCGGCCCGGCCGGCCAGGTCGAAGCCGTGGCGGAAGGCGAGGACGCAGGAGAGCAGGTCCGCGTTGCCGGCCCGCTCGCCGATGCCGTTGACGCAGGTGTTCACCCAGGCGTCCTGGCCGGCGTCCAGGTCGCCGAGGGCGCCGGCGACCGAGTTGGCCACGGCCATGCCGAGGTCGTTGTGGCAGTGGGTCTCGACCGGGACGCCGACGGCGGCGGCCAGGCCGGCGAACCGCTCGCGGATGCGCCAGGGCGTGTCGCCGCCGATGGTGTCGCAGTAGCGGACCCGGTCGGCGCCCGCCTCCCTGGCCGCGATGGCGAACTCGGTCAGGTAGCCGGCGTCGGTGCGCGACCCGTCCTCGGCGTTGACCCCGACGGTGGCCACCCCGGCCGCCTTGGCCGTCCGGGTCGCGGCGGCCATCTGCTCGATCACCGCGGCCCGGTCCAGCCGGCCCCGGAACTTGTTGGCGATCATCTGGTCGGAGGTGGAGATCGACAGGTTGAGGTGCTCGAGGCCGAGCGGCAGGGAGGCCTCGACGTCGGCGGGGACGGCCCGGGTCCAGCCGGACAGCCGGAGGTCGCCGAACGCGCCCGCCTTGGCCAGGGCCAGGTTGGCCCGGAGGTAGGGCACCTCGTGGAACAGGAAGGGGAACCCGGCCTCGGACTGGGTGACGCCGAGCCTGCCCAGGTAGAAGTTGACCATCGTCTTGCCGAACTTCGACAGGTTGACCCTGGCGGTCTGGACGCCGTCGCGGTTGGTCACGTCGAGGAAGTGGATCCGTGGCATGGGCGTGCCTCCAGTCGAGCTGTCGCCTCCTCCTCAGCTTGACAGCGGTGCAGATAATTCTCAATATTGATCAACATGGAGCGCGGGGCTGGCGGGCGGCGGTTGAGCACGGCGGAGGCGGCCGCGCGGCTGGGCGTCAAGCCGGCCACGCTGTACGCCTACGTGAGCCGGGGGCTGCTGGGTCGCGAGCGCGCAGCCGACGGGCGGACCAGCACCTTCGACCCGGCCGAGCTGGACCGCCTGGCCCGCCCGGGCCGGCCCCGGCGCGGCCGCCGGCCGGCCGCCGAGCTGGTCGTGCCCTCGGCCCTCACCGCCATCGACCAGGGCCAGCCCTGGTACCGCGGCCTGGCCGTCGCCGACCTGGCCGCCACCCGCGGGTTCGAGGAGGTGGCCGAGTGGCTCTGGACCGGCCGGTTCCCCGACCGCGTTCCCGCCTGGCGGGCCGGCGAGCCGGCCCTCGACGCCGGCCGCCGCGCCCAGGCCGCCCTGCCCCCCACCGCCCTCCCCCTCGAGCGGATCCGGGTGATCGCCGCCGCCCTCGCCGCCGGGGACGAGCTCCGCCTCGAGCTCCATCCCGCGGCCGTCACGGCCGCCGGCCGGGCGCTGATCGCCGGCCTGGTCGACTGCCTCCCCCGCCTCGCCCCCCCACGCCGGGGTCGCCCCGCCGCCCGCTCAGGGCCCGCCGCTCCCGGGCGCGACCTCGATCGCGGCCCGGCTCTGGGCCGGGCTCTCCCCCGCCGACCCGGAGGCGGGGCTGGTCGGGGTGGTCGACGCCGCGCTGGTGCTGCTGGCCGACCACGAGCTGGCCGCGTCGACGGTGGCGGCCAGGGTGGCCGCCTCGGTCAGGGCCGACCCGTACGCGGTGGCCTCGGCCGGGCTGGCCGCGGTCAGCGGGACCCTCCACGGGGGGGCGTCGCTGGGGATCGAGGACCTGCTGCGCGAGATCGACCTGCCCGACAGGGCGGCGAGCGTGGTCGGGACGCGGCTGCGCCGGGGCGAGCGCCTCCGGGGCTTCGGCCACCGCCTCTACCCGGCAGGCGACCCGCGGGCCAGGGTCCTGCTGGACCGCCTCCGCGCCGCGGCCGCCGGGTCGCCGCGCCTGGAGGTGGTCGAGGCCCTGCTCGAGACGACCACCGGCCGTGGCCTCCCCGAACCCACCGTCGACCTCGCCCTTGCCGCCCTCGCCCACGTCGCCGCCATGACCCGCGGCGCCGGCGAGGCCATCTTCGCCATCGCCCGCACCGCCGGCTGGATCGCCCACGCCCTCGAGGAGTACGACCGCAACACCCCCATCCGCCCCCGCGCCATCTACACCGGCCCCGGCCCCGGGTCCTGACCGCGCAGGCCGTGCCAGGGCGGACGGGGTCGCCGAGGTGGGTGCGGAGCCAGGAGGCAACCTCGGGCAGGTCGACCGGTCGGGTTGTGTCGACCTCCAGGACCGGGCCGCCCAGCCGGAGCGGCTCGACCCCGCGGGCCAGCGCTGGCCTTGGTCTCGGGGCCGAGCAGGTGGTCGACGTGGCCGGGATGGCGCGCCGGGGCCCTGGCCGCGAACCGGCGCTCGACCTCGTCGGTCGGGCAGCGGCAGAACACTTCGATCAGATCGGCGTCCAGCGCCCGCAGTCTCGGGGCCGCCTCGGGACCGAAGTTGGCGTCGAGCAGCGCCGCCGGGAGCGCTCCCGCGACCGCATACAGGACCTCGTAGCTGGCCGCGCCCAGCCGCTGGGACCACGCCCGGTCGCCGGTGCCCAGGGCGTCGAACAGCGCCTCCTTGATCAGGTCCTTGCCGATCAGGGGCAGACCGAGGGCAGCGGCGAGCGGCTCGGCGAGGGTCGTCTTGCCCGCCGCCGGCGGACCGGTGACCAGCACGAGGACGGCGGTCACCGGCCTCGGGCGGGCGCCGGCGCTACTTGGCGCGGGCCAGGGCTGGGGTGGGGACGGGGAGGTGCGGGATCCGCAGGCGGCGGTTCTGCCAGGCCTTGGGGCGGGGTGCGGGGCGGGCGGGTCTGGCGGCGGTGGCGGACGGCGCGGGCGACCACGACGGTGGCGACCAGGGCGCCGGCGGAGCCGGCGGCGGCGAGGACCCGGGGGTCCTTGACGCCGGTGCGGCGGCGGCCGATGGCGACCAGGATGCGCTCGAGGGTGCCGTCGGCCGGGTCGACCTCGAGGTTGGCCATGACGGCGAGGGCGTGGCCGAGGCGGCTGTAGGCGGCCGCCTCGGTGGCGCAGCGGGCGCAGGCGGCGACGTGGTCGGCCCGGGTCCGGAGCTCGAACACGGTCAGCTCCTCGGCCCGTGCCGGCAGCAGCGGGCGGACGCTGTGGCAGCTCATCATGACCGCCGCCCGGTCGCCCGCCGGCGCCCGGCGAGGGCGACGACCTGGCCGCCCTCGGTCGCCTCCAGCTCTGCCTTGAGCCGCTCGCGTGCCCGGAACAGGCGCACCTTGACCGCACCCGGCGTCAGCCCCATCGCGTTCGCCACCTCTTCGGTCGACTGGCCGTAGACGTCCCGGAGCACGAGCACCTGCCGCTGCCCCTCGGGCAGCTCGGCGACCAGCCGCTCCAGGCGGCGGGCGAGGACGTGCGCCTCGGCCCGCTCGGCCGGCTCGGGCGCGGGGTCGCGGGTGTCGGCGGGGACCGCCGCCCCCTCGACCGCGAACCGCCGCGTGCGGCGCTTCAAGGTGCTCATGGCCACGTTCGTCGTCACCCGGTTCAGCCAGGTGGAGAAGGAGGCCTCGTGCCTGAAGCCGCCCAACTTGCGCACCACCCGGAGATAGACGTCCTGGGTCACGTCGGCGGCGTCGTCCGGGTTGCCCACCAGCCGGAGCGCGCAGGTGTACACGCTGCGGTGCGTACGGCGCACGAGCTCCTCGAGTGCCCAGCGGTCACCGGCCTGGGCGGCCTCGACGAGCTCCCGGTCGACCTCCACCTCGGTCCCCTTCCAACGTTCCCTTAGACCCCGAACCCCGCCCTCCGGTTACCGGTGCCGGTGATAGCCCCGGAACTCGCCGACCAGGAGATCGGTGCGGTCCTTCCAGCGCCCGAGGAAACGATCGTAGTTCTTTCTGGACGCACGGTCCCGTTCCCCCGGGTCGGTGTCGTGGAAACCCCGGTGCCGGTGCCTGGCCGCGGGGACGTCAACCCGGGTCGCCCGGTACCCGAGGGCGCGGACGGCGAAGCAGTAGTCGAGGTCGGCGTTGCGGTAGTAGCGGTGTTTGGGGTCGACCCCGACCCGCGCGGCCAGCGCCCGGGGCACGGCCAGCAGGTAGCCCTCGATGGCGTCGACCTCCGGGCCGTCGTCGGCCTCGAACTCGAGCATGGTGGTGGTGGTCACCCCCCAGCCGCCGGCCAGCCCGGCGCCCGGCTGGGCGAGGGCGGCCAGCAGGGGGCTGAGCAGGTCGCCGGTCGCCTCGACGTGCGGGTCGAGCCAGACCAGGACGCGCCCGACGGCCTGGCCCATGCCGAGGTTCATGGCCGCGCCGAAGCCGACGGCCGGGTCGAGGTGCAGGACCCGGACGTGCGGGTCGCCCTGGGCCAGGTCCTCGAGGGCCCGGCCGGTCGCCTCCCCGGCGCCGTCGGCGACCAGCAGCACCTCGTAGCCGAGGTGGCCGTGGTGGGCCGCCAGGGCCCGGGTCGCCCTGGCCACGTCCTCGGCCCAACCGGCGACGTGGACGACCACCGAGACGTCGCACCCGTCGGGCTCGTCCCAGCGGGGCGTCAGGCCGGCCGGGTCGACGGTCTCGTACGGCGGCGCCTCGGCCAGCTCGGGCCCGTCCGGGGTGTCCCTGACCAGCCAGCCGGCCTGGCGGAGCTGGTCGCGGATGGCGTCGGCGGTGGCGAAGTCCCGCCGCTCCCTGGCCGCCTGGCGCTGGCCGAGGAGGCGGGTGAGGTCCGGAGGCGGCTGGCCGGGCGGCGTCGCCGGCCGCCCGTCCGGTTCGCCTGCCGCTGCGTTTCCCATCCGGCTACAGCTCCAGCTCGGCCTCGCCCTTGCTCAGGACCTTCTCGCCCTTCTCGTCCTCGGCGTGGAAGCGGACCAGGACCCGGCCGCCGTCGACCTCGGCCACCTCGCCCTTGGCGGTGAGGGTCTGGCCGGGCTCGATCATGGCCGAGAACCTGACCCGCAGCCGCTTGATCGCCGCCGGGTCGCCGACCCAGCCGGTGACCATCCGGGCGGCGACGGCCATCGAGTACATGCCGTGGGCGATCACCCCGGGCAGCCCGACCGCCTTGGCGACCTCGTCGTTCCAGTGGATCGGGTTGAAGTCGCCCGAGGCGCCGGCGTAGCGGACCAGGTCCATGCGCTCGATGGTCTCGGCGACCTCGGGGAGGGCGTCGCCGGGCCTGACCCCGGCCAGGTCGACCCGGGGGCTCATGCCCTGCCCTCGCGCGGCGGCGCCGTGCCCCGCGACAGCAGGGTCGCCCGGACGGTGCAGACGGCCTCGCCGTCCTCGGTCGTCACCTCGGTCTCGAGGGTGAGCAGCTCGTGGCGGCCCTTGGCCTCGGCGGCGGCCACCTTGCCGCTGGCCAGGAGCCGGTCGCCGGCGTGGATGGGCCGGTGGTAGCGGAACTCCTGCTCGCCGTGGACGACCCGGGAGTAGTCCAGCCCCAGGTCCGGGTCGCCGTACACGACCTGGCCGGCCCGGAGCGACAGCACGACCGCGAAGGTCGGCACCGCCGGGAGGTCGGGGTGGCCGGCCGCCCTGGCCGCGGCCTCGTCGTGGTAGATGGGGTCGGTCTCGCCGACCGCGACCGCGAACTCGCGCAGCTTCTCCCGGCCGACCTCGTAGGCGACGGCCGGGTACGCCTTGCCCACCAGGGCCTGGTTCAGCGGCATGAGGAGATCAGCGGGTCTCCCGGTGGGCGGTGTGCCGGCCGCACCAGCGGCAGTACTTCTTCAGCTCGACCCGGTCGGGGTCGTTCCGCTTGTTCTTCCTGGTGGTGTAGTTGCGGTGCTTGCAGACGGTACAGGCCAGGGTGATGGTGGGCCGGATGTCGGTGGTCGCCATGGAGGTCCCTTCCTGCGCGCAGCGTGAACCTCGATCCTACCGTGAGGATCTTGGGGAGTTCCCGATCCTACTTGAGGATTTTGATGACGCGGCCGGCGCCGACGGTCCTGCCACCCTCGCGGATGGCGAACCGCAAGCCCTTCGGCCATGGCGATGGGCTGGATCAGCTTGACCTGCATCTCGGTGTTGTCACCAGGCATGGCCATCTCGGTCCCCTCGGGCAAGGTGACCTCCCCGGTGACATCGGTGGTCCGGAAGTAGAACTGGGGCCGGTAGTTGTTGAAGAACGGCGTATGGCGACCCCCCTCCTCCTTGGACAGCACATACACCTGGGCGGTGAACTCGGTATGGGGCGTGATCGAGCCCGGCTTGGCCAACACCTGGCCCACGCTCGATATCCTCCCGCTTGGTCCCCCGCAACAGGACCCCGATGTTGTCGCCGGCCTGGCCCTGGTCCAGCAGCTTGCGGAACATCTCCACCCCGGTCACCACCGTGGTCGTGGTCTTGGGCCGGATCCCCACGATCTCCACGTTCTCGCCCACCTTGACCGTGCCCTGCTCCACCCGCCCGGTCGCCACCGTCCCCCGCCCGGTGATGGTGAACACGTCCTCCACCGGCATCAAGAACGGCTTGTCGATCACCCGCTCCGGCTCCGGGATATAGGAGTCGACCGCCTCCATCAACTCCAGCACCTGGGCCTCGGCCGCCTGCATCCCCCTCCAACGCCTTCAACGCGCTCATCCGGATGATCGGGGTGTCATCACCAGGGAACTCATACTGGGTCAGCAGCTCCCGCACCTCCAGCTCCACCAGCTCCAGCAGCTCCTCGTCATCGACCATGTCCACCTTGTTCAACGCCACCACGATGTAGGGCACCCCGACCTGGCGGGCCAACAGCACATGCTCGCGGGTCTGGGGCATCGGCCCATCCGGCGCGCTGACC
This sequence comes from uncultured Actinomycetota bacterium, assembly GCA_963733175.1. Classification (GTDB taxonomy): domain Bacteria; phylum Actinomycetota; class CALGFH01; order CALGFH01; family CALGFH01; genus CALGFH01. The sequence goes on along the minus strand of CAVTCL010000033.1, from coordinate 54,108 downwards.
ACCAGGATGGCCCCATCGATCTGGGCCGCCCCGGTGATCATGTTCTTGATGTAGTCGGCATGGCCAGGCATGTCCACATGGGCGTAATGGCGGTTATCGGTCTCATACTCCACATGGGCGATCGAGATCGTGATCCCCCGCTGCTTCTCCTCCGGCGCCTTATCAATCTGATCAAACGGCGTATAGGGCACCTCAGGGTTCCGCTCGTGCAGCACCTTGGTGATCGCCGCCGTCAAGCGTCGTCTTCCCATGATCGATATGACCCATCGTCCCAATGTTCAAATGCGGCTTCGTCCGCTCAAACTTCTTCTTCGCCATGTTCGCTCTGGTCTCCTCGTGGAACCGGACTCCGGCAACCAACAAGGCGAGAGCCGGCCACCGAACGGCGCCTCGCCCTCACCTGGTAACCTGGTAGCGGCGGGTGGACTCGAACCACCGACACAGCGATTATGAGCCGCTTGCTCTACCTCTGAGCTACGCCGCCGAGCCCGGCCGGGGCACCCGGCCCGGGACCTCGGAAGTGTAGCAGCGATCATCGGAACCTTTCGGGGCTGCTGGGCGTTTCAGGGACGCCGTACCGACCGCGGGAGAGGGCGTGGGTCCCGAAGACCGGCAGTTCCCCGAGTTCTTCACCAGCCAGTACGGGCGGCTCCGCCGCCTCGGCTTCCTCTGGGTCATCGCCCCGCTCCCGCCGGAGGCGCGGCCGCTCTCCTTCACCAGCTTCGACGCCGCCGGCCAGCAGATCGCCAGGGGGACCACGTTCGCCGGCTACGCCAACTGCCGCTGACCGGGCGAAATGGCCTCGGAAGGCCCGGCCACGTAGGCTTCCCCGGTCACGCGACCTGAGGAGGAGCCATGGACCCCACCGACGGGCGGTCCCAGCCTCCCCCCGAAGCCAGGGGAGAGGCGGACCTCGCCCCCACCACCGAGTTCCGGGCGTTCCTGGCCGGCGACCCGGTCCCGACCGGCGCCGACGCCGGCACCCCGGACCAGCCCGGCTCGGACGGCTGGCTGGCCCGCCTGCGGGCCCTGTTCCAGAGCCGGTCCGGCCGCTGAGCGACCGGCTGCAGCCCGACACCCGGGCCGAGTGGCGGGCCTGGCTGGCCGAGCACCACGGCGACCGGAACGAGATCTGGCTGGTGTTCTGGCGTCCGCGGTCGGGCCGGGCCGGGCTGACCTACGAGGAGGCGGTCCAGGAGGCCCTGTGCTTCGGGTGGATCGACGGCAAGGCGGCCAAGCTGGACGACCAGCGGACGATGCTGCGGTTCTCGCCCCGCAAGCGGGGCAGCGGCTGGGCCCGGACGAACAAGGTGCGGATCGAGCGGCTGCTGGCCGAGGGCCTGATGGCCGAGCCCGGGCTGGCGCTGATCGAGGAGGCCAAGCGGGACGGGTCGTGGACGATGCTGGACGCGGTCGAGGACCTGATCGTGCCCGACGACCTCGCGGCCGCGTTCGACGACCACCCCGGCGCCCGCGAGCAGTGGGACGGCCTCCCCCGGTCGGTGCGCCGGGCCGCCCTGGAGTGGATCGTCCAGGCCAAGCGCCCCGAGACCCGGGCCAGGCGGGTCACCGAGACGGCCCGCCTGGCCGCCAGGGGCGAGCGCCCCGGCCCGGCGGGCGCCCGCGCCTGAGCCCTCCCCGGTCAGCGGCGCATGCGCTCCAGCTCGGCCCCGGCCGGCGACCGGGCCGCCGCGGTCGACTGCGCCGCCGCCGCGGCCCCCTCCAGCGCCGGCCTGCTGGCGGTGAACAGCCACACCCGGAACAGCTCGTCGAGCTGCTCGCCCGAGACCCGCTCGGCCAGCCGCATGAACTGGGGGATGGTGCCGTTGCCGCCGGCCTTGCGGGTCGTCCAGGCCCGCAGGATGCGGAAGAAGTCCCGGTCGCCGACCGCCAGCCGCAGCTGGTGGACGGCCATGGCCCCCCGGACGTACACGGCGTTGTCGAACAGGAGCTGCGGGCCGGGGTCGCCGATGACCACGCTCCAGAACGGGTCGGTGGCCGGGATCCCGTTGTAGACGGCGTCGAACTGCTCCTGGGCCGTGCCCAGGCCCTCCTCCTCGCTCCACATCCACTCCGAGTACTGGGCGAAGCCCTCGTTCAGCCAGATGTGCTTCCACTCGGCCAGGGCCACGCTGTCGCCGAACCACTGGTGGGCGAGCTCGTGGACGACCACCGAGTCGCCGCTGGGCGGGCTGGTGAAGAAGAACTTGGAGTAGATCGGAGCGGGTCTGGGTCTCCAGGGCGAACAGGAGGTTGTCGTAGTCGTCGACGATGCCGCCGCCGGTCGAGAACGGGTAGCGGCTGAACCGCTCCTCCAGGAAGTCGAGGATCTCGTCCTGGCGGGCGAAGGAGCCCTCGGCGATCCCGCCGAAGGTCGGCGAGGCGGGGTCGCCGGGTCGACCGGCTCGGTGAACAGGTCGGGGTCGAGGGCGTCGTACATCCACTCCCCGTCGGTGGTCCGGTAGCGGCGGGTGTCGAACTGGCCGATGTTGAACGTGGCCAGGTACGAGGCCATCGGCTCGGGCGCGTGCCAGAGCCAGGTGCGCTTGGCGCCGTGGCGCTTGCGGCCCAGCAGGCGGCCGTTGGCGACCACCTCCAGGCCGGCCGGGGCGGTGACCACGAAGGTGTAGGACGCCTTGTCGATCGGGTGGTCGTTGACCGGGAACCAGCTGGCGGCCACCTCGGGCTGGCCGGCGACGATCGCGCCGTCGTCGGTGTGGATGAACCCGGCCTCGATGGTGAAGCCGGGGCCGAGCACGATCTCCTGGGTGATCGGCACGCCGTCGTAGCGGACCACCACCGTGAACTTGCGGCCCTTCTTCAGCCCGTGCTTCGGGGTGACGGTGAGCTCGTGGTCGGTCCGCGACCAGCTGGCCGAGCGGCCGTTGACCTTGATCGAGCGGACCGTCAGCCCGACGAAGTCGAGGTTGAAGCGGGACAGGTTCTGGGTCGCCCTGGCCGAGATCGTGGCCACCCCGACGAGCCGGTCGGTGGCCGGGTCGTAGGACACCTTCAGCAGGTAGTGCCGGACGTCGTAGCCGCCGTTGCCGTAGAGCGGGAAGTACTCGTCGCCCACGCCCGGCGCCCCCGGCCGGAAGCCGCCACCACCGCCCCCGGCCTGCCCGGTCGACGCCCCCGCCGGGGCCAGCGCGGCCCCCAGGAGCATCGACGCCACCAGCACCGTCCCGGCGACGACCGCGCGTGCACGACGGATGCCCATCTCCCACCTCCGCTGGCAGTGCCCCGACAGCCCTGAATGTACGCTTTGCACCATGCCGCGGGAAGCCCCCCGGCGCGATCCTAATGCGACGGTTCCCCACCGCCGGCCCGGCGCAGGGCCAGGGCCGTGACCGCGGTGGCCAGCAGGCCGGCCGAGCCGGCGGCGATGAAGGCGACCCGGGGGGTGGTGCGGTCCAGCAGCAGGCCGCCGAGCAGGTAGGCGAACGCGGCGGCCACGCCGATCCCGCCGTAGAGGCGTGCCGAAGACCCGCCCGAGCAGGTGCTGGGGCACGTTCCGCTGGACCAGGGTGGTGGCGGCGACGTCCATGGCGGCGATGCCGAGCCCGCGCACCGCCTGGACGGCGAAGGCGGCCGCGACCGCCCAGGCCAGGCCGGTGAGCAGGTTGCCGGCGCTGCTGACGGCGAAGCCGGCCAGCAGCAGCGCGGCCATCGGGACCCGGCCCGGCGCCCGGCCCAGCAGCGCGTACCCGGCCAGCAGGCCGATGCCGACGGCGGCCAGGAGCAGCCCGACCGCGCCGTCGCCGCCGCCAAGGGTGTCGGTGGCCAGGAACACCAGGGCGACGTCGTCGATGCCGTTGCAGGCGACGATCGCGACGTAGCCGAGGGCGACCGCCCGCACCGCCGGCTGGCCCCACAGGTAGCGCAGCCCGGTCCTGGCGTCGGCCAGGAACGACGCCCGCCGTTGCCGGCCCGGCCCGGCTGCCGGCATGGCCGGCAGGAACCCGAGCAGGGCCGCCGAGACTCCGAAGGTGGCCGCGTCGACCAGCAGGACCCCGCGGACCTCCAGCACCGGCAGGGCCACCGCGGCGAGCAGCGGGCCGATCGCCTCCCCGCCGTTGGTCCCGAGGCCGACGGCCGCGTTGGCCCGCTCCAGGTCGCGCCCGGGCACCACGGCGGGGACGGCGGCCCGCGACGCCGGCTGGAACACCTGGGCGGCGGCGGCCCGCAGCCCGACCAGGACCAGCAGCAGCGGCAGCGACGGCAGCCACAGGGCGATCACCACCACCAGGGCCGACTGGACGAGCTCGCAGCCGACCATGACCCGCCGGCGGTCCACCCGGTCGGCCAGCGTGCCGGCCAGCGGGCCGAGCAGCGCCGGGACGAAGTCCCCGGCGAGCAGCAGCAGGGCCACGGCCAGGGCCTGGCCGGTCGTCTCGGCCACGTGCAGCATCAGGGCGACCAGGCCGAGCGAGTCGCCGGCGAAGGACACCGTCCTGGCCGTCCAGAGCAGGCGGAACGGCCGGTTCGCCCCGAGCAGCCGCAGCGATCCGGCCCCGGCGGGTCCCCCGTCGGGCGTCATGGGTGAGATCCTCCCCGATCGGCCGGGGCGCGGCAGGTAGATTGGCCGCCGTCCACGGCAGCCGACCCAGGGAGCGGACGATGGCCGAGGTGCTGGTGCTCAGCGAGGCGGAGGTCGACCGCCTGCTCGACCTGGAGCAGCTGCTGGCCGCGCTGGGCGACGCCCTGGCGAGCTACAGCGCCGGGCGGGCCTCGGTGCCGCCCAGGGTGGCGGCGTGGGCCCCCGACGGGGGGCTGGCCGCCATGCCGGTGCACCTGCCCGGGGTCGCCCTCGGCGCCAAGCTGGTCAGCGTCTTCCCCGGCAACCACGACCGGGGGCGGCCGTCCCACCAGGCCCTGATCGCCCTGTTCGACCCCGCCGACGGCACCCCCCGGGCGGTCATGGACGGCACCCGCATCACCGCGGCCCGCACCGGCGGCGCGGCCGCGGTGGCGGCCGGCGCCCTGGCCCGGCCCGACGCGGCGGTGCTGGCGATCCTGGGCGCGGGCGTGCAGGGCCGCTCCCACCTGGACGCGTTCCCGCTGGTGCGCGACTTCCGGGAGATCCGGGTGGCCTCCAGGACCCCCGGGCGCGCGGAGGCGCTGGCCGCCGCCCACCCGGCGGCCCACGCGGTCGGCTCCTTCCAGGAGGCGGTCGCCGGGGCCGACGTGGTCTGCTGCTGCACCGACGCCCGCGAGCCCATCCTGGAGGCCGGCTGGCTGGCCCCCGGCGCCCATGTCAGCTCGGTCGGGGGCACCTTCGGTCCCGAGCTCGACCCGGCGACCGTGCGGGCGGGCCGGGTCTTCGTCGAGTGGCGCGGCGCCGCCGCCAACCCGCCCCCGGCCGGCGCCCACGACCTCCAGGGCCTCGACCCCGACACCCTCACCGAGGTCGGCGAGGTCCTCGCCGGCACCCGCCCCGGCCGCACCACCCCCGGCGAGCTCACCGTCTACAAGTCGACCGGCCACGCCGTCGAGGACGCGGCCGCCGCCGACCTCGTCTACCGCCGCGCGCTCGAGTCCGGCGCCGGGGTCACGGTCTCGATCTGACCGGGTCAGCGGCCGGCGACGGCGAGGAGGTGCGGGCTCGCCCCGAGCAGGCTGGGTTCGGCCTCGACCCTCCGGACGACCTCCAGCAGCCGCTCCCGGCGGTCGGGGTCGGCCAGCCGCTCGGCCGCGTCGGCCGCGAACTCCCCCACCCCCTCGACGGCCAGCAGCGCCCGCAGCCGCAGCCCGGCGTCGGCGACCTCGGTGGCCAGCTCGTCGGGCAGGTGGAAGTAGGCGGTGGTGAACCACTCGGGCCGGCGGGTCGGGTTGCGGTGCTGGCCGTCGGAGAGGTCGCGCTCGACGATGGCCGCGAAGCCGGGCTCGTCCAGGCGCCCCCGGGCCAGCCCGTCGACGGTGGAGGCGAACCGCGAGATGGCCGCCGCCACGACCACCCCGCCCGGGCGGACGACCCGCCGGGCCTCGGCCAGGGCACGGACCCGGTCGGCCCGCTCGGTCAGGTGGTACAGGGGACCGAGGAGCAGCACGGCGTCCACGCCGGCGTCCGGCTGGTCGAGCCGCCGGGCGTCGCCGACGGTCGCCGAGGCCAGCGGCGCCCCGGCCTGCTCCCGGGAGGCGGCCAGCGCCTGCTCGACGTGCAGGGCCACCGGGTCGACGAGATGGACCTGGTAGCCGCGGGCGGCCAGCGGCAGGGCGTACACCCCGGCCCCGCCGCCGACGTCAAGGACCACGGCCGGAGGGCCCGGGAGATGGCGGGTCAGCAGCTCCCAGGTCCGGACCCGCTCCAGGTTCCCGGCGTCGGCCAGCCGCTCCCGCTCGGGCACGGCGGCGTAGTGCCCGGCGATCTCCGGGTCCAGCCCCTCGTCGTCCACCACCGGCGGGGTCAGCGGCGCTTGGGGAGGTAGAGGTCGGTGATGGTGCCCTCGAAGGCCTCGGCGGCCAGGCCGACGGTCTCCGACAGGGTGGGGTGGGGGTGGACGGTGAGGGCGACGTCGGTGGCGTCGGCGCCCATCTCGACGGCCAGGGCGGCCTCGGCGACCAGCTCGCCGGCGTTGGGGCCGACGGCGCCGGCGCCGATGAGGCGGTGGGTGGTCTCGTCGAACAGCAGCTTGGTCATGCCCTCGTCGCGGCCCAGCGACAGGGAGCGGCCGCTGGCCGCCCACGGGAAGGTGCCCTTGCCGTACTTGACCCCGGCCGCCTTGGCCTCGGTCTCGGTCACGCCGACCCAGGCGACCTCGGGGTCGGTGTAGGCCACCGAGGGGATGCCGCGGACGTCGAAGTAGCTGGGCTTGCCGGCCGCGACCTCGGCCGCGACGTGGCCCTCGTGCGCCGCCTTGTGGGCCAGCATCGGCTGGCCGACGACGTCGCCGATGGCGAAGATGTGGGGGACGTTGGTGCGCTGCTGCTTGTCCACGCCGATGAAGCCGCGCTCGTCCACGGCGACGCCGGCCCGGTCGGCCCCGATCAGGGCGCCGCTGGGCCGGCGGCCGACCGACACCAGGACCCGGTCGAACCTGTCCGTCTCGGGCGCCTTGGCCCCCTCGAAGTGGACCCGCAGCCCGTCGGCCTCGGCGTCGACCCTGGTGACCTTGGTGGTCAGGTAGATCGCCTCGTAGCGCTTGGAGATCCGCTTGGACAGCGGCGCCACCAGGTCCTTGTCGGCCCCCGGGATGAGCTGGTCCAGCAGCTCGACGATGGTGACCTTGGCGCCCAGCTCGTGGTAGACGGTGGCCATCTCCAGGCCGATGATGCCGCCGCCGACGACCAGCAGCCGCTCGGGCACGCCCTCCAGCTCGAGGGCGCCGGTCGAGTCGACCACCCGCGGGTCGTCGTGGGGGATGAACGGCAGGGTCACCGGCTCCGAGCCGCAGGCGATGATCGCCTGCTCGAACCCGACCGTCGTCCTCGACCCGTCGTCGGCGGTGACCTCCAGGTGGTTGGGCGAGGCGAACGCGCCCAGCCCGGTGACCACCTTGACCTTGCGCGCCTTGGCCAGGCCGGCCAGGCCGCCGGTGAGCCGCTTGACGACCGACTCCTTCCAGGCGCGGAGCTTGTCGAGGTCGACGGCCGGCTCGCCGAAGGCCAGGCCGTGCTCGGCCATCTCCCTGGTCTCGGCGATCACCCTGGCCGCGTGCAGCAGGGCCTTGGAGGGGATGCAGCCGACGTTGAGGCAGACCCCGCCGAGGATCGGGGAGCGGTCCACCAGCACGACCGACTTGCCCAGGTCGGCGGCCCGGAAGGCGGCGCTGTAGCCGCCGGGCCCGGCCCCCAGCACCAGCACCTCGGCCTGCACGTCGGCCTGGATGCCCGCCGCCGACGCCGGGGTGGGAGCTGGGGCGGCCTGCACCGACTCGGAAGGGGCCTGCTCGCGGCTGTCCACAGCCTCGGCCGGCCCGCCGCCGGCGCCGGCCGCGTCCAGGAGCAGCAGGACGTCGCCCTCCGAGACCTCGTCCCCGACCCCGACCCGGAGCTCGCGCACCGTCCCGGCCTGGGGGGCGGGGATGTCCATGGTCGCCTTGTCCGACTCCAGGGTGACGATCGGGTCGTCGACCGCGACCTCGTCGCCGGGGCCGACGTGCACCTCGATGACCGGCACGCCGGTGAAGTCGCCGATGTCGGGCAGGCGGATCTCGGTCGGCGAGCTCATGGGCAGCTCCTTTACAGCAGCAGGCGGCGGACGTCCTCGAGCACGTTGCACAGCTGCCGGGTGAAGCGGGCGGCGAGGGCGCCGTCGATCACCCGGTGGTCGTAGGACAGCGACACCGGCAGCATCAGCCTGGGCTGGAACGCCTCGCCGTCCCACACCGGGGAGGTCCGGGCCCGGACCACGCCCAGGATCGCCACCTCGGGCGCGTTGACGATCGGGGTGAAGCTGGTCCCGCCGATGCCGCCCAGGCTGGAGATGGTGAAGGTGCCGCCCGACATGTCGGCGGGGGTGAGCTTGCCGTCGCGGGCCTTCTGGGAGATGGCCCCCAGCTCCTTGCTCAGCTCGATGATCCCCTTGGCGCCGACGTCGCGGATCACCGGCACGACCAGGCCGCCGGGGGTGTCCACGGCGATGCCGATGTGGTGGTAGCCCTTCAGGATCAGGCTGCCCTTGTCCGGCGACAGGGAGCTGTTGACCTCGGGGAACTGGCGCAGCGCCGACACCGCCGCCTTCATCAGGAAGGCGAGCAGCGTCACCCGGTAGCCCTCGGCCTTGGCGGCGGTGTCCAGCTCGCGCCGGTAGCCGTCGAGCTCGGTGATGTCGGCCTCGTCGTTGTGGGTGACGTGGGGGACGTTCAGCCACGACCGGTGCAGGAACGGCCCGGACAGCTTCTTGATCCGGGGCAGCGCGACCGTCTCGACCGGCCCGAACTTGGAGAAGTCCTGGGCCGGGATCTCGGGGATGCCGGCGCCGCGCGGCGGCGGCCGGCGCGGCCGGGGCGGCGGGGCCGCGGACGGCGGCGAGCAGGTCGTCCTTGACGATCCGGCCCTTCTCGCCGCTGCCCTTGATCGTGTTGAGGTCGAGGTCGAGCTCGCGGGCCAGCCGCCGCACGCTGGGGCTGGCATGGGCGCCCGAGAAGTCGGCGATGGCCCCTGCCGGAGCGGCCGGCGCCGGCGGCGGCGGCCGGGGCCTCCGGCGGCGCCTGGGCGGCCGGGGCCGGCGCGGGGGCCGGGCCGCCCGGGGTCGCCTCGGGGGCCGGCTCCTGCTGGTCGACCAGGCTCGGGGGGGTGGTGAGCGGCCCGGCGCCGTCGCCGCCGACGACCACGACCACGGTGCCCTCGCTGACGGTGTCGCCGACCTTGACCCGGACGTCCTGGACCTTCCCGGCGGCGGTGGCGGGGACGTCCATGGTCGCCTTGTCGGACTCCAGGGTGACGAGGGGGTCCTCCTCGGCGACCACGTCGCCCGGCGCCACGTGCACCTCGATCACCGGGACGTCCTGGTAGTCGCCGATGTCGGGGACCGCGATCTCTGTGGTTGCCACTGTTCCCTCCGATCGACCCAGGTCTGGGAGGTCTGGGTCAGCTGCGGGCCGGGTTGGGCTTCTCGGGGTCGATGTCGTACCTGGCGATCGCCTTGGCGACCGTCTCCGCCGGCACGGTGCCCTCCTGGGCGAGGGCCTGCAAGGCGGCGAGGGCGACGAAGTGCCGGTCGACCTCGAAGAACCGGCGCAGCTTCCGGCGGTAGTCGGAGCGGCCGTACCCGTCGGTCCCCAGCACCTTGTAGGTGCCGGGCACGAACGGGCGGATCTGGTCGGCGAACGCCTTGATGTAGTCGGTGGAGGCGATCACCGGCCCCTGCCGGCCGTCCAGGGCGGAGGCCACGTAGCTCTGGCGCGGCGGCTCGGTCGGGTGCAGCAGGTTCCACCGCTCGACGTCCAGGGCCTCGCGCCGCAGCTCGGTGAAGCTGGGGGCGCTCCAGATGTCGGCGTCCACCCCGAAGTCCTCGGCCAGCAGGTCGGCGCCGGCGATGACCTCGCGCAGGATGGTCCCGCTGCCCAGCAGCTGCACCCGCGGCCTCGGCTTGGCCTTGCCGCGGGGCTTGCGGGCCGGGCCGGCGTCGCGGAACAGGTACATCCCCTTGAGGATCCCCTCGGCGACGCCGTCGCCCTCGGGCATCGCCGGGTGCTGGTAGTTCTCGTTCATCACGGTCAGGTAGTAGAAGAGGTCCTCCTGGTTGGCGTACATCCGCCGCAGGCCGTCCTGGACGATGACCGCCAGCTCGTAGGCGAAGGTCGGGTCGTAGGAGATGCAGTTGGGGATCAGCGACGACTGGATGTGGCTGTGGCCGTCCTCGTGCTGGAGGCCCTCGCCGTTGAGGGTGGTGCGCCCGGCGGTGCCGCCGACCAGGAACCCCCTGGCCCGGCTGTCGCCGGCGGCCCAGGCCAGGTCGCCGACCCGCTGGAAGCCGAACATCGAGTAGTAGATGTAGAAGGGGATCATCGGGCAGTCGCTGTTGCTGTAGGAGGTCGCGGCGGCGAGCCAGGACGCCATCGCCCCCGGCTCGTTGATGCCCTCCTGGAGCAGCTGCCCGGTCTCGTGCTCCTTGTAGAACATCAGCTGGTTGGCGTCCTCCGGCTGGTAGAGCTGGCCCACCTGGGACCAGATCCCGAACTGGCGGAACATCCCCTCCATGCCGAAGGTGCGCGACTCGTCGGGCACGATCGGCACCACCCGCCTGCCGATCTGCTTGTCGCGCAGCAGCGAGTTCAGGATGCGCACGAACGCCATGGTGGTGGAGATCTCACGCTCCCCGGTGCCGGCCAGCTGGGCGCCGAACGCCGACAGCTCGGGCACGGTCAGCGACTCCGACCGCTCGCGGCGGGCCGGCAGGTCGCCGCCCAGGGCCTGACGCCGCTCCCGCAGGTAGGCGGCCTCCGGGCTGCCGTCGGCCGGCTTCTGGTAGGGGTAGTCGAGCAGCTGGTCGTCGGGGATCGACAGGCTCGAAGCGGTCCCGGAAGACCTTCAGGGCGGCCTCGGCCATCTTCTTCTGCTGGTGGGTGATGTTCTGGCCCTCGCCGGCCTCGCCCATGCCGTAGCCCTTGACCGTCTTGGCCAGGATCACGGTCGGCTGGCCGGTGTGGCGGACCGCGGCCTGGAAGGCGGCGAACACCTTGACCGGGTCGTGGCCGCCGCGGTTGAGGTTCCAGACCTCGTCGTCGGTCATGTCGGCGACCAGCTCGAGCAGCTCGGGGTAGGCGCCGAAGAAGTGCTCGCGGACATAGGCGCCGTTCTTGGACTTGAAGTCCTGGTACTGGCCGTCGACGCACTCCTCCATCCGCTGCAGCAGGAGGCCGGTGGTGTCCCTGCGCCAGCAGCTCGTCCCAGGCGCTGCCCCAGATGACCTTGATGACGTTCCAGCCGGCCCCGCGGAAGACGCCCTCCAGCTCCTGGATGATCTTGCCGTTGCCCCGGACCGGGCCGTCCAGGCGCTGCAGGTTGCAGTTGACGACGAAGATCAGGTTGTCCAGCCGCTCCCGGCCGCCGAGCGAGATCGCCCCCAGCGACTCCGGCTCGTCGGTCTCGCCGTCGCCCAGGAAGGCCCAGACCTTGCGGCCGGCGGTGTCGGCCAGCCCGCGCGACCCCAGGTACTTGAGGAACCGGGCCTGGTAGATCGCCATCAGCGGGCCAAGGCCCATCGACACCGTCGGGAACTGCCAGTAGTCGGGCATCAGCCACGGGTGCGGGTACGACGACAGCCCGCCGCCGTCGACCTCCTGGCGGAACCGGTCGAGCTGGGCCTCGGTCAGCCGTCCCTCCAGGAACGACCGGGCGTAGATGCCGGGCGAGATGTGGCCCTGGAAGTAGATCAGGTCCCCGCCGTGGTCCTGGGACGGGGCGTGCCAGAAGTGGTTGAAGCCGGTGTCGTACATGGTGGCCGAGGACTGGAAGCTGGCGATGTGCCCGCCCAGCTCCGAGGACTCCTTGTTGGCCCGGAGCACGATGGCCAGCGCGTTCCAGCGGGTCAGGGAGCGGATCTCGTGCTCAAGGGCCAGGTCGCCCGGGTAGGCGGGCTGCTGGTCGACCGGGATGGTGTTCACGTACGGGGTGGTCGCCGAGTACGGCGCCGGCGCGCCCCGCCGCCGGCCCTCGGTGGCCAGCTCGCCGAGCAGGAACCGCGCCCGGTCGGTCCCCTCGAAGGCCAGCACCGAGTCCAGCGCGTCCAGCCACTCCCTGGTCTCGACCGGGTCCACATCGTTTCGCATGGCCATCGTCCATCTCCGATCAGGCTGGAGCACCAGCGCCGTTCGCACCCTTCCGGCCGATCTTAGGTCCTAGATCGTTCCATCAACCGCCTGCCGGAACCAGTCTTGATCTGTCTACCCAGCCTTCACCGGGGCGAACGCAATCACCCCTTGCAGGTGATGCGCGCCCGGCCGGCCGGGCCCAGCCTGACCGCCGATGAGACTTCCTCCTGGGCGGTGCTGATCGTCGCGGCCGTGGTGGCGGTGGCCGTCGCCGCCATGCTGGTGGTCCGCCGGCGCGCCCCGGAGGGCAGCTACTTCAGCGACGGCGACCGCGCCTCCGGGGTGTTCGGGGTGCTCGCCACCGGGTTCTCCCTGCTGCTCGGGCTCATCGTGTTCCTCGCCTTCACCAGCTACGACGACTCCAAGACGGGGGCCGAGGCCGAGGCGCTGGCCGTGGTCCAGCAGTTCGAGACGGCCCAGTTCCTCCCCGACCGCCGCCCGCGAGCGGCTCGGCGGGGAGCTGATCTGCTACGGACGGTCGGTCATCGGCCAGGAGTGGCCGCGGATGCAGGCCGGCTCCGAGACCGGTGCCGTCAACCCCTGGGGCCTGGCCCTGTTCCGGACCATGCAGGCCGTCGAGCCGGCGACCGCGGCCGAGCAGTCCGCCTACGACAAGTGGTTCGACCTGACCTCCACGCGCGAGGAGGCCCGGCGCGACCGCGTCCATGCCTCCGAGGGCGTCATCCCGACGCCGCTGTGGCGGGTCCTGTTCTTCATCGCCGCGCATCATCCTGGTCTACATGCTGTTCTTCGCCGACAGCGGGGAGCGGGCGGTCGTCCAGGGCGTGCTGATGGGCTCGGTCGTCGCCGTCATCGTCGCGACCCTGCTGCTGATCGGGATCCTGGACAGGCCCTACCGGCCAGGCCCGGGCCAGCTGCGACCGGTCGCCATGGAGCAGACCCTGGGGCTCATCGACCAGGCCCGCGGCGCGCTCGGCCAGGACGACCCGCCGCCCTGCGACGCCGAGGGACAGCCGGCGTGAGCGGCCCGGCGCCCGGGACCGGGGACGGCGGCCGCCGGCGGGGCACCTGGGTCGAGGTCGCCTCGGCCGTCCTGCTGTCGGTGGCCGCGCTGGCCATCGCCTGGAGCGGCTACCAGGCGAGCCGCTGGACGGGCGAGCAGGCCAAGGCGTTCAGCCGGGCCAACGCCGCCCGGGTGGAGTCGACCCGCTGGTCGAACCTTGCCAACAGCCAGACCGAGATCGACGTCGCCACCTTCACCCAGTGGGTGGACGCCTACGCGCGCAACGAGACCATGCTGGCCGACTTCTACCGCAAGCGGTTCCGCGCCGAGTTCAAGCCGGCGGTGGAGGCCTGGATCGCCAGCAGGCCGCTCAAGAACCCGGACGCGCCCCTGACCCCCTTCGCCACCCCCCAGTACCGCCTGGCGGCCAGGGCCGAGTCCGAGCGCCTCGAGGCCAAGGCCGCCGCCGAGGCCGCCACGGCCGGCAGCAACATCCAGCGCGCCACCAACTACGTCCTCGGCGTGGTCCTGTTCTCCTCGGCGCTGTTCTTCGGCGGCATCAGCTCCCGCATCGGGAACCCAAGGACGCGGGCCGTGATCCTCGGGATGGGCTGCCTCGTGCTGCTCGGCGGGCTGACCTGGATCATCTCCCTCCCGATCAGCTTCTCGGTCTAGGCCGGGTTCGTCGTCATCGAGCCACTTGCAGCGGCGATGTCCACGGTTCACCGTTCGGGTGCCTGTCCTGGTGGTGGGAGGTCTCCAAAGGAGGCGCGCCATGGCGCAGAACGGTCCGTCCCAACAGTCTCGCCCGGGAGGCCATCGGCCTCCGCGAGGTCCTGTTCCAGTCGATCACCCACATGGCCCCGGCGGCGGCGGTCGCCTTCTCGATCATCGTCGGGGCCAACTTCGCCGCCGGCGCCCTGCCGCTCTCGGTGGTGCTGGCCCTGGTCGGCTGCCTGCTGGTGGCGATCTCCATCGGGCAGCTGGCCCGGCGGCTGCCGTCGGCCGGCGGGTTCGCCACCTACGCCGCCCGCGGCCTGCACCCGGCCGTCGGCTTCCTGGTCGGCTGGGGCTATGCCTTCGTGGAGCCCCTGGTGGCGCCGCTGCTGTTCCTCATCTTCGGCAACGTGGTGGCCAGCACCCTGAACCAGGAGTTCGGCTGGAGCTACGACACCTGGTGGGTGGTGTCGGCCGTGGTCGCGGCCGTGGTCGTCTTCGTCCTCGGGTGGTTCGGGGTGCGGCTGAGCACCGGCGCGGGCACGATCCTGGGGTTGTTCGAGATCCTGGTGTTCGCCGCCCTGGCCGTCACCCTGATCTTCCAGGCGGGCGACGCCAACACCCTGGCCGTGTTCGGCACCGGGTTCGCCGACGTCGAGGGCTTCGCCGGCCTGTCGGGGGTGATCGCCGGCTCCGTCTACACGATCCTGGCCTTCATCGGCTTCGAGGCCGCCGCGCCGTTGGCCGAGGAGGCCAAGGACCCGCGGCGCACCATCCGGCTGGCCGTCCTCTACTCCTGCCTCGGGATCGGCCTGTTCTACGTGCTGACCACCTACGCGGCCACCGTCGCCTTCGGCCCGGAACGGTTCGCCGAGTTCCCCCTGTCGGGGGACGGCAACCCCTGGGACGCCCTGGCCCGCGGGGCCTGGGGGGCCGGCTGGGTGCTGGTGTTCCTGGCCATCGCCAACTCGGCCATCGCCAACGCCAACGCCTCGGCCAACGCCGCCACCCGGACCTGGTTCGCCCTCGGGCGGATCCGCGTCCTGCCCCGGCCCCTGGAGCACGTCAACCCGCGCTGGCGGTCCCCGGACGTCGCCGTGGTCGTCCAGTTCCTGGTCGGGGTCGGCGTGGCCGTGTGGCTGGGGCTGCAGTACGGCCCGCTGACCGCCTTCGCCCTGGTCGGCACCATCGTCACCGCCGTCATCATCGCCATCTACATGGTGGTGAACCTCGCCTGCCTGGTCTTCTACCTGCGGGAGGGACGGGCCGAGTTCAACCCCCTCCTCCACGGGCTGGTCCCGATCCTGGGGATCGCCGCGTTCCTGCCGGCGTTCCTCACCGCGGTCGGCATCCAGGCGTTCGACTTCATCAGCGCCCTGCCCTACCCGATCAGCCTGGTCGGCCCGGTCGTCGGGATCTGGTACGCGATCGGCCTGGTCTACCTGGTGGTGCTGCTGACCAGGCGGCCCGAGCGGCTACGCGAGACCGGCAGGGTGTTCATGGAGGAACCCGCCGGGGAGGCGGCGGTGCCCCGCTGACACGGAGGAGTGCCATGGACGTGCTCACCTACCGGCCGGACCCGGCGGAGTTCGCCTGGACCTTCGGCGGCGTGCCGCCGGTCCGCAGGGTCCGGCCGGGCAGCATCCTGGAGCTGTGGACCGAGGACGCCTTCGGGGGCAAGGTCCGGGGTCCCGACGACCTCGTCTCGCGGGTGGTCGAGTTCCCCTTCGTCAACCCCCAGACCGGGCCGTTCCACGTCGAGGGGGCCGAGCCCGGGGACACCCTGGCCATCCACTTCGTGTCGATCGAGCCGTCCAGGGACTGGGCCGCCTCGTCGACCATCCCGCTGTTCGGGTCGCTGACCGGCACCCACGCCACCGCGCTGCTCCAGGAGCCGCTGCCCGAGATCGTCTGGATGTACGAGGTGGACCGGGCGCGGCGGACGGTGACCTTCCACGCCCGCCGCGGCGACCTCGCCGTCGAGCTGCCGCTCGACCCGATGCACGGGACCGTCGGGGTCGCCCCGGCCTCCTTCGAGGCCCGCTCCTCGCTGGTCCCCGACGCCCACGGCGGCAACATGGACACCCCGGAGATGCGGGCCGGGGCCACCTGCTACCTGGGCGTGAACGTCGAGGGCGCGCTGTTCTCGATCGGCGACGGCCACTGCCGCCAGGGCGAGGGCGAGAGCTGCGGGGTGGCCGTCGAGGCGGCCATGGACACGGTGGTCGCCGTCGACCTGGTCAAGGGGGCGGCCACGCCCTGGCCCCGGCTGGAGACCGACAGCCACCTGATGAGCACCGGGTCGGCCCGGCCCCTTGAGGACGCCTTCCGGATCTCCCAGGTCGACCTCGTCCAGTGGATCGGCGAGGCCTGGGGCCTCGACCAGCTCGACGCCTACCAGCTCCTCACCCAGGCCGTCGAGGCGCCGGTGGCCAACGTGGTCGACCCCAACTACACCTTCGTCTCCAAGCTCCGCAAGAACCTGCTGCCGGCCCAGGACCTGTACGGCGGCATGCACCGCCACCTCCGCCAGCTGGGTCGCGACTACCTGGCCGGCCGCGGCTGACGGCCGGCCGCCGAGACGAGAGGAGTCCCCGATGTGCCGCTGGCTCGCGTACTCCGGCTCCCCGGTCCTGCTCGACGAGCTGCTCTACAAGCCCAAGCACTCGCTGATCGACCAGAGCCTCCACTCGACGCTGGGCGCCGAGACCACCAACGGCGACGGCTTCGGTGTCGGCTGGTACGGCGACCAGGCCACGCCGGGGGTCTTCCGCAGCACCGAACCGGCCTGGAACGACCGCAACCTGCGCGAGCTGGCCATGCACGTGACCTCCCCGCTGGTCTTCGCCCACATCCGCGCCTCCAGCGGCTCCGCGGTCCAGCAGACCAACTGCCACCCGTTCCGCCACGGGCGCTGGCTGTGGATGCACAACGGGCTGCTGCGGGACTTCGCGGTGGTCAAGCGCGACCTCGCCTTCGCGGTCGACCCGGCCCTGTACCCGGCGATCGAGGGGTCGACCGACTCCGAGCTGCTGTTCTTCCTGGCCCTCACCTTCGGGCTGGAGGACGACCCGCCCGGCGCCGTCGAGCGGGCGGTCGGCCTGGTCGAGGCGACGGGCCGGCGGCACGGCGTCGAGCACCCGGTCCAGATGACCGTCGCCACCTCCGACGGCGAGCGCCTCTGGGCCTTCCGGTACTCGAGCGAGGGCCGGTCCCGCTCGCTGTTCCACAGCACCGACGTCCGCACGCTGCGGCAGCAGTACCCGGACAACCCCGTGCTGCACGCCGTCTCCGACCAGACCCGGCTGGTCGTGTCCGAGCCGCTCGGCGACCTCAAGGGCGCCTGGCGGGAGGTCCCGGAGGCGACCTGCGCGGTCATCAGCGGCGGCCGCGACGAGCTGCGGCCGTTCACCCCGACGCCCACGTGACCGGCCGGCGGGTGACGTGGTGGATCGCGGTGCTGTTCGCCGCCGGGTCGGCCTGCTTCCTGGTCGCCCCCTTCCCGGGGTTCCTCCAGCTCGTCGGCCCGGTCGCCGACGGTGTGGTGTTCTTCGTCGGCTCGCTGCTGTTCACCTCGGCGGCGACCCTGCAGTGGCTCCAGACCATCAACGCCGACGGCGGGCGGCGGCTGCGGGTGGTGACCTTCGAGCCGCACCGGCTCGACTGGTGGAGCGCCGGCGTCCAGCTGCTCGGGACGCTGTTCTTCAACGCCACCACCTTCCGGGCGCTGCAGACCGGGCTCGACTCGCCCTCCTACGACCAGGTCGTGTGGCGGCCCGACGCCCTCGGGTCGGTGTGCTTCCTCGTCTCCGGCTACCTCGCCTACGTCGAGGTCACCGGGAGCCTCCTCGGCCGCCCACGGCGGACGATGGAGTCGGCGATCGCGTCCGTGAACCTGCTCGGCTGCGTCGCCTTCGGGATCTCCGCGGTCGCGGCCTACGTCGTCCCCACGACCGGCAGCGAGATCAACGTCTCCTCGGTGAACACCTTCACCGCCCTCGGGGCCCTGTGCTTCCTGATCGGCGCCCTCCTCCTGCTCCCGGAGCGGACCCCGGAGCACCCGGCACCCTAGCGGCCGCCTACTCCCGGGCCATCATGGCGACGGCCTCCTTCTCGAGGTCGATGAACGGCTCGCCGGAGACGTCGACGATGGCCTGGCTGATCGTCCCGCCGGTGAAGGCGAACGGGCTGGCGCCCGGGTAGTCGGCGGTGACCGGCTCGCCCGGGTCCTTGCCGACGTTCAGGCCCTCGCCGACCAGGGAGAAGTTGCCCGGCTGGGTCATGATCCGGCCCTCGCCGACCGGCTCGTCGTTGATGTACAGCGTGAGCGTGCCGGTGGTGGGCATGCCGTCGCCGTCCTTGACGAACGCGCGCCGACAGGATGCGCCTTGCCGGTCGGGACCGTCCTTGGTCGGACTCGACCATCTGCTCGTTGCATGCCGACGAAGTTGTAGACGTACTTGAGCTTGCGGTCCTTGATGTACAGGGAGTGGCCGCCGAAGCGGGCGCCGTGGGAGAACAGCACGCCGCCGGCGTCCTCGGGCGTCGATGTCGACCTCGACGGCGATGCGTGTAGGAGCGGTTGCGGATGTTGACCGCGGCCGACTCGGGCACCTCGGCCGCGCCCGGGTAGT
Organism: uncultured Actinomycetota bacterium; assembly: GCA_963733175.1. Taxonomy (GTDB): domain Bacteria; phylum Actinomycetota; class CALGFH01; order CALGFH01; family CALGFH01; genus CALGFH01. The sequence goes on along the minus strand of CAVTCL010000033.1, from coordinate 35,536 downwards.
AGACGTAGCGGTCCCGCGGCGGGGTGACCTGCGGGCCGGGTCGGGTCGGCGAGGACCTCGACCGCGGTCCGGTCCTCGAGCGGCAGGCCGTTGTACCTGCCGGCCTCGTGGAACCAGAGGTTGATCAGCTCCTGCGAGCTTGGCCGGGTGCTCGGCGGCGAGGTCGTGGATCTCGGTGGGGTCCTCGTCGGTGTGGTAGAGCTCCCAGCGGTCGCTGGTCGAAGTTGCCCCAGCCGGCGATCGTCGGGTGGACGCTCACCGCCTTCCAGCCCTTGTGCCAGATCGCCCGTGAGCCGAGCATCGTGAAGAACCCGGTCTCCTTCGGGGTCGGCGCGTCGGCGCTCTCGAAGGTCGAGCGGAAGCTCATGCCCTCGAGCGGGATCTGCGGTGTAGCCCTTGACCTCCTCCGGCAGCTCGACGCCGAGGCAGTCGTAGATCGTCGGCACGATGTCGGTGGCGTGGGTGTACTGGTGGCGGAGCTCGCCCCTGGCCTTGATCCCGCTTGGGCCAGGAGATGACCAGCGGGTCGGCGACGCCGCCCTCGAAGTTGTAGCGCTTCCACATCTTGAACGGGGTGTTGAAGGCCCACGCCCAGCCCGACCGGGTAGTGGTTGTAGGTCGCCGGCGAGCCGAGCACGTCGAGGTACTGCAGGTTCTCCTCGATGTCGTCGGGGATGCCGTTGAAGAACTTGTTCTCGTTGACCGAGCCGTTCGGGCCGCCCTCGCCGCTGGCGCCGTTGTCGGAGACCAGGACGATGATCGTGTTCTCGAGCTGGCCCGGACTCCTCGAGGTAGTCGAGCAGCCGGCCGATCTCGTGGTCGGTGTGGCGACAGGAAGCCGGCGTAGACCTCGGCCATCCGGCAGAACAGCCGCTTCTCGTCCTCGGACAGCGAGTCCCAGGGCCGCACGACGTCGACCGGGTTCCACGGCTTGCCCTCGACGCTCGTCTCCTCGGCGTACGGGTTGAGCGGCGACAGCTCGGCGTCGCTCGGGGAAGATGCCCATCTCCTTCTGGCGCTCGAAGACGAGCTCGCGGTAGCGCTCGTAGCCCATGTCGAACCGGCCCTTGTACTTGTCGATCCACTCCTTCGGGGCGTGGTGCGGGGCATGGGTCGCGCCCGGGCAGAAGTACATGAAGAACGGCTTGTCGGGCGCGATCATCTTGGCGTCGTTGATGAACTCGATCGCCTTGTCGGTGAGGTCCTTGGTCAGGTGGTAGCCGTCCTCGGGCATCGTCGGCTGGTCGACGAAGTGGTTGTCGTAGACCAGGTCCGGATACCACTGGTTGGTCTCGCCGCCGAGGAACCCGTAGTAGCGCTCGAAGCCGCGGCCGACCGGCCAGTTGCGCTTCGTCGAGGCCATGTTCATCTCGTCGGCGGGGCACAGGTGCCACTTGCCGAGCATGTAGGTGTTCCAGCCGCGCTCGCCCAGCACCTCGGCGATGGTGGCGCACTCGAAGGGGATGTGGCCGTTGGAGTTCGGGAAGCCCGTCGTCGCCTCGGCGATGCACGCCATGCCGTTGGTGGTGTGGTTGCGGCCGGTCAGCAGCGACGAGCGGGTCGGCGAGCAGAGCGCCGTCGTGTGCCAGTTCGTGTAGGTCAGGCCGCCGCTCGGCCAGCCGGTTGATGTTGGGCGTCTCGATCAGCCCGCCCCACGGCTCCATCGCCGAGAACCCGGCGTCGTCGAGCACGATGTACAGGACGCTCGGCGCGCCCTCGGGCGCCTCCGGCTGCATGTAGGGCGCCCAGTCGGGTACCGAGTCCCGGATGTCGATGTTGATCACGCCCTTGAACGGCCTGCTCATCGGCGCCGACCTCGCTTTCGCTGGAGCTGCCTCCATCCCACCCCGGCCAACGGGGCCGGCGCATCACCCCGCTCGGCCACGCCGTCATGGCCGGCCTCAGGGCTCCTTGTAGGCGCCGGGCTCGTCGATGATGATGGCCGCGCCCTCGCCGCCCTTCCTGGCGGTCGTCCGGTGCCCTCCAGGCGCTGCTGCTCCTGCAGGTAGGGCGGGGCGATCATGCGGACCAGGTGGAAGGCGACCACGGTCACGATGGTGCCGAGGGCGATCCCGGAGATCTGGAAGTTGTCGGTGATCACCAGGGTCGTGTCGCCGATGGCGATGATGATGCCCGGCGGCCACCGGGACCAGGTTGATCGGGTTGCCGAAGTCGACCCCGTTCTCCTTCCAGATCTTGGCGCCGAGCAGGCCGATCATGCCGTACAGGACGACCGTGATGCCGCCGAGGACGCCGCCGGGGGTGGCCGAGATGACCGCGCCGAACTTCGGCGAGAAGCCGAACAGGATCGCCACCAGCGCGGCCACGTAGTACGCGGCGGTGGAGTAGATCCGGGTCGCGGCCATGACGCCGATGTTCTCGGCATACGTCGTGGTCGGCGACCCGCCGACCGCCGAGGCGATGGTGGTGCCGACGCCGTCGGCGGCGATCGCCCGGCCCATCACCGGGTCGAGGTCGGTCCGGTCATCTCGGCGACGGCCTTGACGTGGCCGGTGTTCTCGGCGATGAGCGCGATCACCGCGGGCAGCACCAGCAGGACGAAGGTGAGCTTGATGTCGGGGAGGTGCCAGCCGACGATCTCCTGCCGTCGGGGCCGACGGTGGTCTGCGGCGGGAAGCCGACCCAGTCCGCGGCCTGCACGCCTGCCCAGTTGACCCGGTCGTGGGTGGTCGACCTCGCCGGCGGCCGGGTCGAAGGAGGTGATCGGCCCGAAGACCCGGTCGAACAGCCACGACAGCACGTAGCCGAAGACCAGGCCGAGGAAGACCGCGATGCGGCCGATGAAGCCGCGGAAGCCGACCGCCACCACGATCACGAACGACCATCGTCAGCAGCGCCACCCACTGGTCCTGCGGCCAGTAGATGTCGGCCACGACCGGGGCGAGGTTGAAGCCGATCAGCATGACGACCGCGCCGGTGACCACCGGCGGCAGCACCGCGTAGCGACCCGCGAGCCGAGCAAGTGGATGAGCACGCCGACGAGGGCCAGCACCACGCCGGCGACCAGGATCGCGCCGGTCACCTCGGCCGAGTCGCCGCCCTGGGCGCGGATGGCCGCGCACCGCGCCGACGAACGACGCCGAGGTGCCCAGGTAGCTCGGCACCTTGCCCTGCACGATCAGCAGGAAGCAGATCGTCGCGACGCCGCTCATCATGATCGCGAGCTGCGGGTTGAGCCCCATGACGATCGGGAAGACGAACGTCGCGCCGAACATCGCCACCACGTGCTGGGCGCCGAGGCCGACCGTCCGCGGCCACGACAGCCGCTCGTCGGCCCGGACGACCGCCCCCGGGGGCGGCGTCTTGCCGTCGTAGACCACGCGCCAGCTGAGAAGAGCCATGACCTGAGCCCCTTTCGAGGAGCCACCGCGAGGCCCAGCGACCACGCGGCGTGGCCGGTGCCGGAATGCCGTAACCATGCCCCGGAGACCGGGGCGAACTCAACTCCCGGGTCGCGGTCCGCCGGACGGGGATGCGGACCCGCAGCACGGTCTCGCCCGGCCGGGAGTCGATGGCGATGGCGCCGCCGTGGCGCTCCACGACGATGCGCCGGGCGATGTCGAGGCCGAGGCCGGTGCCCTTGCCGACGTCCTTGGTGGTGTAGAAGGCCTCGAAGGCGCGGGCCGCCACCTCCGGCGGCATCCCCGGGCCGGTGTCGCCGATCTCGACGACGACGCCGTCCCCGTCGGCCCGCGTGGCCAGCCGCAGCGTGCCCGCGCCGTCCATCGCGTCGACGGCGTTGTCGATCAGGTTGGTCCACACCTGGTTGAGCTCGCCGGCGTACGCCTCGATCCGGGGGACGTCGGCGCCGTACTCGCGCACGCACCGTCGACGCCGTCGCGGAGCTTGTGCCCGAGCATCACCAGCGTGCTCTCGAGGCCGTCCGTCACGTCGATCCGCTGCAGCGAGGCGCGGTCCATCTGCGAGTAGGACCTGACCGCGGCGACCAGCTCGGAGATGCGCCGGGTCGACTCCTTCACCTCCGCCAGCAGGCGTGGCGGCCGAGAACGTGCTCGCCACCCACTCCAGGCCCGGCTCGAGGGCCGGCCCCTCCAGCACGGCCGCGGCCCGCTCGCACCAGGCGAGGTCGACGCCGGCGGCGGCGAGCGGCGGGGCGATCGCCCACTCGCGCGCGACGCCGTGGCGGGCCAGCCACGACGACAGCGCCTCCTCGCGGTCGGCCCGGGCCAGCGGGTCCGCGGTCCGCCGCCCGGGGCTCGAGCTCGCGGCGCAGCGCGTCGAGCGCGGCGAACTGCGCGGCCGAGATCTCGTCGCCGGCGAGCCGGCCCAGCGACGAGAGCAGCGCCTGCGCACGCCGCCTCGAGGGCGTCGACCGCCCGGGTGGCGGCCGCCGCCGGGTTGTTGATCTCGTGCGCGAGGCCGGCGGCCAGCGTGCCGAGGGTGACCAGGGACTCGCGCTGCCGCGCCGTCGACTCGATGCGAGCGCGCGGTGCGGTAGAGCCCCTCGATGAGGTGCCCGCCGAACGGGAACCAGGCGTTGGACCGCTCGCGCAGCACCTCGGCCGGCACCCGCAGCACCCGCCCGGCGGTCGCTCCCCGGCCGGTGGCGAGATAGACGCCGTGCTCGTCCCAGGCGCGGAACCCGCCGGCCCAGCGGCCCGGCACGTCCATCCTGGCGACCACGGTGTCCTCGCGGCCGACGTGGCGGACCAGGTCGATGGCGCCGTCGACGAGCACCCACCAGAAGTCCGCGTGCTCGCCCTCGCGGAACAGGTCGACCCCGGGCTCGATGCGGACCTCGGCGCCGCCGTCGACCAGCTCGGCGAGCTGGTCGTCGGTCAGGCCGTCGAAGAGGCGGCAGCGGGCGGAGCTCGTCGACGCGCATCAGATCGTGGCCAGGTAGCGGTGCACGAGGTAGACCGACATCGCGCCCTCGCCGACGGCCGAGGCGACCCGCTTCATCGAGTCGAGCCGGACGTCGCCGGCGGCGAACACGCCGGGCACGCTGGTCTCCAGGGCGAACGGCGCGCGCGGCGAGCGGCCAGCGCCGCGCGTCGTGCGGGGCCAGCAGGTCCTGACCGGTGACGACGAAGCCCTTGTCGTCGCGGACGACGTCGGGGCCCGAGCCAGTCGGTGCGCGGCGAGGCGCCGATGAAGACGAACAGCCAGCTCGCCGGCACCTCCTCGGTGGTCGCCGGTGTCCCGGTCGGCGAGCGTGAGCGCCTCGAGGTGGCCGTCGCCCCGGCCCGCCACCACCTCGGCTGCGGTAGCGCACCTCGATGTTGGGCGCGGCCATGATCCGCTCCACGAGGTACTGCGACATCGTGTCCGGCGAGCGTCGCCGCGCGCACCACCAGCACCACCCGCTTGGCGAAGCGGGACAGGTTGAGCGCGGCCTGGCCGGCCGAGTTGGCGGCGCCGACGACGTAGACGTCGTCGCCCTGGCACTGGCTGGCCTCGCTGGCGTTCGCGCCGTAGTAGACGCCGCGGCCGGTGAGCTCGTCGAGCCCGGCCGCCTCCAGCCGCCGGTAGGACACGCCGGTGGCCACGATGAGCGCGCGCGCCTCGATCTCCCCGGAGCCGTCGAAGCAGCACGGCGCGCACCGGCCCGCGGGCCTCGAAGCCGACGACGTCGCGGGCGAGCACCATCTCGGCGCCGAAGCGGGCCACCTGGGCGATGGCGCGCTGGGTGAGGTCGGAGCCGGTCAGGCCCTTCGGGAACCCGAGGTAGTTCTCGATCGCCGCGCTCTGGCCGGCCTGCCCGCCGGGGGCCTCGCGCTCCACGACGACGGTGCTCAGGCCCTCGGACGCGGCGTACACCGCGGCGGCCAGGCCGGCCGGCCCGCCGCCGACGATGCACACGTCGTAGAGCGGCTGCTGGGCGCGTGGTGCGCAGCCCGAGCGCGCCGGCGAGGTCGAGCGTCGACGGCGAGCGGAGCGTGTCGCCGTCGGGGACGAGCACGAGCGGCAGGTCGGCCGGGGCCGCCTGGGCGAGGTCGCGCAGCCGCTGGCGCCTCGGCGTCGCGCTCGACGTCGTACCAGCGGTAGGGCACGTGGTTGCGGGCCAGGAACGTCTTGATCTCGTGGCTGCGCTCGGACCAGCGGTGCCCGACCACCCGCACGCTCGGAGGTGTGGTCCGGGTTGGCCTGCCGCCAGTCGCCGAGCAGGTCGTCGATGACCGGGTACAGCCGTTCCTCGGGCGGGTCCCACGGCTTGAGCAGGTAGTAGTCGAGGCCGATGTCGTTGATCGCCTTGATGGCGACGTCGGTGTCGGCGTACGCCGTGAGCAGCAGGAACTTCGCGCCCGGGGCGTGGGCCCGGGCCTGCTCGAGCATCTCGATGCCGGTCATCTCGCGGCATCCGCTGGTCGGCGGCGATCAGCGCCACCGGCTCGTCGCGCAGGGCCAGCTTGGCCAGCACGCGCCAGCGCCTCGGGCCCCGACGTCGCCCGGACGATGCGGTAGTCGGCGCCGTACTGGCCGGCCAGGTCGCGGGTGATCGCCGCGGAGACCAGCGGGTCGTCGTCGACCGTCAGGATGGTCGGCTTGCTCATGGGCTCAGCCTTCTGGCGGCCGGGAGACCCGCCAGTCGCCAAGCATAGCGAGCCCGGCCCTGACAGGATGGTCGACCCCACGGTCGAAGGAGGGAACCCATGCCCGAACCACCGAAGCCGCTGGTGCTCGTTCCCGGCCTCCTGACCTCCCCGCGGCTGTACGCCGAGCAGCTCCCGGCGCTGTGGCGGCACGGCCCGGTGACCATCGCCGACAACACCCGCGACGACACCCTGGCCGCCATCGCCCACCGCCTCCTGGTCACCGCCCCACCCCGCTTCGCCCTGGCCGGGCTGTCGATGGGCGGCTACATCGCCTTCGAGCTCCTCCGCCAGGCCCCCGACCGGGTCGATCGGCTCGCCCTGCTCGACACCAGCGCCCGCCCCGACACCCCCGAGCAGACCCGGCGCCGCGACGCCCAGATCGACCTGGCCCGCGGCGGCCGCTTCGCCGAGGTCGCCGACCAGCAGTTCCCCCTGCTGGTCCACCGTTCCCGCCACGACGACCCGTCCGCCCGGGAGGTGGTCCGGCTGATGGCCTCCGAGACCGGGCCCGAGGCGTTCATCCGCCAGCAGCAGGCGATCATGGGCCGCCCCGACTCGCGGCCCGGGCTCGCCGGCATCGGCTGCCCGACCCTGGTGCTGGTCGGCGACGGCGACGAGCTGACCCCACCCGACCTGTCGGCCGAGATCGCCGGCGGCATCCCGGGCGCCCGCCTGGTCGTGGTGCCCGGCGCCGGCCACCTGTCCACCCTTGACCAGCCCCGGCAGGTCACCCAGGCGCTGCTGGAGTGGCTACAGGCCTGACCTCATGGGGCTGGTGGCTGCCGCGCTCACTCGGCCGGCAACGTCCCGGACCCTGGTGGCGAGGCCCTCGTCGTACGCCATCGCGCGTTCCTTCCCCTGGGATGACCCACCCGGCCTGCAGTCGAAGCTGCGCGAGCGCGGTCAGTCCCGCGCGAACGACCCTGTGACGATCTCGCCTGCCGGCTCGTACGTCCCGATCACGACGCCGGTGGTGGAGACCTTGCTGTCGACGAGCTTCAGCCCCGAGGGGATGGTGCCGTCGGCGAACAGGCGCTTGCCCGACCCGATGACGACGGGGAAGACCCACAGGCGGTACTGGTCGACCAGGTTGTGGCGCAGCAGCGTCTGGATCAGGTTCGCCGCTGCCGTGCACCTGCAGCTCCGGCCCGTCCTCCTCCTTGAGCGCCGCGAGGCCTTCGGCCGCGTCGCCCTCGATCAGGACCGAGTTGCTCCACTCCAGCGCCGGACGGCCCCGCGACGCGACGTACTTGGTGGCGTCGTTGAACGCCTTGGCGCCGTCCTCCTCCGGGGCGTGCGGCCAGAACGCGGCGAAGATGTCGTAGGTCTTGCGTCCGAGCACCATGGCGAACGGCTGCTCGTCGCCTCGCCCATGACCTCACCCATCTGCTCGTCCCAGTAGTTCACCGACCAGCCGCCGTGCGCGAAGCCGCCGCTCGTCGTCCTCTCCAGGTCCGCCCGGGGCCTGCATGACCCCGTCGAGGGTCAGGAACGTGCTCACGATCAGCTTTCGCATCGCTCGTGTCCTTTCGATCGGATCCCCGGCCCCCGCCCCTCCCTGGACCTGACCTCCGGTGTCGTCGGCGCCGCTGGTCAGCGGCTGACCTCCGCCGTCTCCGCTTCGGGCTGGCCCAGGTCGAGGTCGTCGCGTTGGTGGTGGAGGGCGCTCGGCCACCACATCTTTCCACCGAGGTCGAGGTTGAGCGCCGTGACCAGCACCGATCGGACGATGAACGTGTCGAGCAGGATTCCGAAGGCGACGGCGAAGCCGAGTTCGGCGAACAGCACCAGCGGAAGGGTGGTCAGCACAGCGAACGTCCCGGCGAGGACCAGACCGGCGGAGGTGATCACACCTCCGGTGGCCGTCAGGGCGATGAGCGCGCCACGGCGGGTGCCGTGGCGATGGGCCTCCTCGCGGACGCGGGTCATCAGGAAAATATTGTAATCGATGCCCAGTGCGATGAGCCAGACGAACACGAACAACGGGAAGGCGTAGTCGGCTCCGTTGAACCCGAACAGGTACTCGAACACCAGTGCGCTGGTGCCGAGGGCCGCGGCGAAGGACAGGACCACGGTGGCGATGAGCACCAGCGGGGCGACGACGGCGCGGAGCAGCACGCCCAGCACGAGGAGAACCACGAGAAGCACGAGCGGGATGATGAGCCAGTTGTCGTGGCTGTTGGCCCGGCCGAGGTCCACACCGACGGCGGTGACCCCGCCCACCTTCGCGTCGGCGCCCGGTACGGCGTGGACGGGGCCCGAACCCGTTCGACCGTCGCCGGCGGCATCGCTGTCCGGTTGGTCGGTGAGCGTGGCCTGCAGCTCGACCAGGTCGCCCTTCACCAGGGGGCGGGTCACCACGGGTCAGGCCGTCGATCCCGGAGAGAGCCTGCTGCAGTTGGGCGCCGGCCGCGGCGTTACCGATGACGACGACGGGCTGGCCAGCCGGCGGGTAGTGCTTGCTAGGATCTCCTCGCCCGGCCACGGAGTCAGTCCGGTTCACAAAGGAGTCCTCCCAGGGCGAGGCCGTTCGCGTTGAGCTGCGTCAGGCCCAGAGCCAGGTGCCGAGAACAAGGGCGGTTGTGATCCAGATGCCGGGCCCGGCGGGCGTTGCGCTGGCCGACCCGCGACCACCGACCGTCGGCGCCGGGCTCCGCCGAGCCGACTTTCGGCTTGGCGGGCCAGAACATCCATCGTCCGAAGATCGTCAGAAGGGCGGGCAGCAGCGTCAGCATGGCGAACAGGCCCACCGTGATGCCGATGGCAACCACCGGCCCCAAGCCTCTTGGTGGAGTTCATGTCGGCGAACAGCAGGCACAACATCGCGATCACCACGGTGGCCGCGCTGGCGAGGATTGCCGGCCCGGCACGGAGCAGGGCCACGGCCATCGCCTCGTGACGGTCGGCGTGCCGGCGCAGCTCCTCGCGATATCTGGCGATCAGGAGCAAGGCATAGTCGGTGCCGGCGCCGAACACGAGCACGGTCAGAACTGCGGCGCCCTGTCCGTTGACGGTCATACCGGTGCCATCGGCCACGAGATAGATCACCGCCTGGGCGGCGGTCAGGGCAAGACCAGCGCACATGATGGGCAGGATCCACAGCACCGGACTGCGGTAGGCCAGCAGCAGGATGACGATCACGATCGCCGCCGTGATGTACAGCCCCTGGGTGTCAAAGCCCGAGAACACGCTGGCGAAATCGGCGAAGTAGCCGGCCGGGCCGGTCACATACACCTGGAGCCCACCGGCATCGGCGTGGGCGATCGACCGCAACTCCTCGACCCTCGGGCTGAGCTCCTCCCAGCCGTTGCCCTCCTCGGCCACCCTGATCGGCACGACCACCTGCAACGCCCGGCCATCCTCGGACGGGACCGGACCAACGATCTTGCCGGTGACATCGGGCACCCCAGCGAACCGCTGGACGTCGGCGGCGGCCTTGGCCTGGTCGGCCGCGGTGACCGGCGCCGTCGGGACGCTCGTACACCACCAGGGCCGGGAACACGTCGCTGGGCGCGAACCGCTTGGCCAGCTCCACCACCTGGGTCGACTCGGCGTTGCTGGGCAGCCAGGCCGAGGCGTCGTTCTGCTGGGCGCTGTTGAGCTTGGCCGACAGCGGCCCCGCGACCGCGAACACCACGATCCAGAAGCCCAGGACCACCCACTTGCTCCAGCGCCCGCACGGAAGGGCCTGCGATCCTTCGCACTCCGTTCATCACACCCCCAGTTGTCACACCCACACCGCCGACCACCATCCATCGGCGCCACCAAGCAGGTCAACCCAAATCCTGAGGATAGCTATACCCCGGCCCCCCGACACCCGCTGGCTCGCTAGGTCACCACCTTGCCGACCTTGACCAGCCCCCCGTACCGGATCGGGTGGAGGTTCACCGGAGGCCCACCCGTGTGGGTCGCCGACACCGCCATCCTCGGCCCGGTCCCGTTCTTGCGGTACAGGATCTCCACGTGGGAGACGACCCCGTCGCTGTCGTAGTCGTAGAACAGCAGGTCCCCGGTCCGGCTCACCTTGAGCGAGGTCCGGGTGGTGAAGGTGTACAGCTGCCGGGAGGTCCGGACGCCGCGCCCGGGCAGGTTCACGCCGGCGTAGCGGTAGGCGGCGACGACCAGGCCGGAGCAGTCGAAGCAGCCGGGGCCGGTGCCGCCGTAGCAGTAGGGCTCTCGCTGGGCGACCTGGATCTCGGCGTACCGCTTGACCGCGGAGCGGATCCGGTGCTGGGCGGTGTCCGACACGTTGATCGCGGCCGCCGCCGCGGGAGGAGCGGCGACGACCTGACCGGCGGCGGCGAATGCGGCCGCCACGAAGGCGACCACGAGCAACTTGCAGCGCATGGGGGGATTTCCTCTCCGGTAGGGGGGTTCGGAGGGCGGAGAGGAGGCTACCCGACCAGTGCGGTCTTGTCCAATTCGCTAGATTCTGCAGCCTCGCTAGATTCTGCAGCCTCGCTAGGTTCTGCAGTCTCGTTAGGTTCTGCAGCCTCGTTAGGTTCTGCGAGCTAGGTAGGTCCCGTCAGATGGCAAGGAAGGGGGTCTCCTGGTCGCCCTGCAGGCGGACGTCGAAGCGCAGCCCGGCGGGGCCGGCCGGTCGCCACCAGCCGGGCCCGGGCCGCGGGGTCCTGGATCGAGGCCAGCAGGGGGTCGGCGGCATTGGCCTCGGCCTCGTCCGGGAAGTAGATGCGGGTCACCAGCCGACCCAGCAGCCCCCGGGCGAACACCGACACGTCCAGGTGCGGCGCCTCCACGCCGCCGTCGGGCGCAGGCAGCGGCCCCGGCTTGAGGGTCCGGATCGCCCATCGCCCCTGGGCGTCCGTCGCGCAGCGCCCGAACCCCCGGAACCCTGGGCGGGCGGATCCGGGCGCGGGTCGTCGGGGTGAGCGAACCGGCCCGTGGGGTCGGCCTGCCAGGTCTCGACCAGCGCGTCGGGCACGGGGTCGCCGGCGCCGTCGACCACCCGGCCGCCGATCCGGACCGCCTCTGGGGTGCCCTCGGAGACCACCTCGGGGTCGTCGGCCCAGGGCAGCCCGACGGCGAAGAACGGCCCGATGGTCTGGGAAGGAGTCTCCGGCAGGCTCATCGGTCGTCGCCCTCCTCCTCTAGCGGCGTCGCCTGGCGACCCTGCAGGACGATGTCCCATCGGTACCCGAGGGCCCATTCCGGCCCGTGGTGCCCAGGTCCAGCCGCGACACCAGCCGCTCCCGGGCCGCCTCCGGCACCGACCGTAGGATCGGGTCGAAGGCGAACAGCGGGTCGCCCGGAAAGCACATCGGGGTGATGAGGCGCTGGATGAAGGCTCGCCCGAACAGCGAGAAATGGATGTGGGCCGGCCGCCAGGCGTTGTCATGGTTCTTCCACGGATACGCCCCCGGCTTGACGGTGACGAACCGGCAGCGGCCCTCGGCGTCGGTCAGACAGCGCCCGGCCCCGCTGAAGTTCGGGTCCAGGGGGGCGGGGTGGCGGTCGCCGTCGTGGCGGTAGCGGCCGCCGGCATTGGCCTGCCAGACCTCGACCAGGGTGCCGGTGACCGGCCGCCCGTCGCCGTCCAGCACCCGCCCTTCGACGATGATCCGCTCGCCCAGGGGCTCGCCGGGGTGCTGGGCGGTCAGGTCGTGGTCGTTCTCCCCGACCCGCTCCTCGTCCAGCAGCGGCCCGGTCACCTCGCCGAGCCGGTGCGGCAGGGGCACCAGCGGCCGGCGCGGGAACCGCAGCGCCGTCGAACGGTAGTCGGGGAAGTCCAGCGGCGGGTGCGTCCCCGCCGGCACGGGAGCGTAGCCGGGCACGACCATGGCGGGATCCTTCCTCGCAGCTTCAGGCTTGGACATGCCGCGGGTTCCTTCCACCTCGCGGGCGGCCGCGCGCCCCGCCGTTTCCCGCGGCGAGCTGTGCGGCGGCGCGGACCGGGGCATTGTCCTCCCCGTAGCCGTCGTAGCCGCCGGCCCGCTGGACGACCTCCAGGAACAGCCGATGGCCGAGCATGCCGGTGTAGAGGTGGAACAGCTCGCCGCCGCCCTCGTCGCGGTCGTACAGGATGCCGAACGTCCCGCATGGTCTCCAGCAGGGCCGGGTCCAGCTCCCAGCGGGCGTCCAGGTCGTCGTAGTAGTTCCTCGGGATCGGCAGGATGGGCAGCGCCCGTTCGCGCAGCGCGGCCGCCGGGCGACGATGTCGCGGCAGCCGAACGCGACATGCTGGGCGGTGGCCGGGCCGGACACGTCGCCGCCGAGGGCCGGGACGTTGAGGGCGAGGCGGACCCTGCCGCCGCCGCTGGCCAGCGCGCGGCTGCGCATCAGGCCGTTGGGGGCCGCGTACTCGACGCTGCCGCGCGGCCGGAGCCCAGGATCAGCTGGTAGAAGAGCCCGACTCCTGGAACTGCTCGAACGGCTGGATCAGGCCGACGTGGTCGATGTGGGTGAGACCCCAGCTGTCCGGGCGGTCGGCGGTCGCCAGCGGCAGGAAGTCGTCGAGCCAGCCGGTGTCGTCCGGGTCCGGCAGAAGAACACCGCGGTGCCGTTGGGCGCGGCCACCGAGACGAGGTCGGCCTCTGCCGGACCGCGCCGGCGGGGAGGCGGGGCGCGATCAGCGTGTCGGCGCGGCGGGCCGACTGTGCCGGGTCGGCGCTCTCGATCCCGAGCGCGGTGACCAGCGAGTCACCTTCCAGGGTGGCCGACAACCGCTGGTCACCGTAGTTGAGCACGAGACGGGCGTCCTCGCGCTGCCAGAGCTGGACCGGCTTGGAACGGTGCTGCCCGCCGTGCTCCAGGCCGAGCCGGCCGAGCAGGTCTTCGGTCTCCGGCCCGGAGCTGGCGTCGACGGCGAGCTCGACGAACGCGAAGCCGCTCGGCTCGACCGCCTCGGGCGGGCGGGTCAGCTCCAAGCCCGCGGTGGGCGGGGTGTCGAGTCGGCGGCCCAGCGCCTCCTGGAGCCCGAGCAGGGACCGCATCGCGTCGACCGCGGTGTGGCCGGGATCGGCCTGGCGGAAGACGTCGTTGAAGACCTCGAGCGACAACGGCCCCCGATAGCCGGCGGCGACCACCCGGTGGAGGAACCCGGGCAGGTCGAAGCTGCCCTGCCCGGGGAAGCAGCGGTGGTGGCGGCTCCACTGCAGGACGTCCATGGCCAGGAAGGGGGCGTCGGACAGCTGGAGGAAGAAGAGCTTGTCCGAGGGGATCGAGCCGATGGCGTCAAGGTCGGTGCCTCGGGAGAGGATGTGGAAGCTGTCGAGGCAGACCCCCAGCGCGGGATGGCCGGCGGCCTCGACGATCCGCCAGGCGTGCTCGTAGTCGTTCACGTGCCGGCCCCACGAGAGCGCTTCGTAGGCGACCCGGACGCCGTGCTCGGTGGCGAGGGTGGCCAGCTGGTGGAGCTGCTCGCTGGCCAGGCTGTCGTCGTCGGTGGCCAGCTCCGAGACGCTGGAGCAGACCAGCAGCATGGGCGCCCCGAGCAGGCAGGTCAGCTCGAGCTTGCGCCGGGCCCGGCGGAGGTTGTGGGCGAGACGGTCGGGCGGGACCGCTTCGAAGTCACGGAAGGGCTGGTACAGCTCCATCGAGAGCCCCAGGTCCTCGACGCGGCGGCGGATCTCCGCCGGTGACGAGGCGCAGGCGACGAGGTCGTTCTCGAAGATCTCGACCCCGTCGAAGCCCGCCTCGGCGGCGGCGGCGAGCTTTCGTCGAGCCCGCCGCTGAGGCAGACGGTGGCGATCGACGTTCGCATGGGCGCTCCTTGCTGTGAGGCCTTGACGAGCGTTGACGATCCGGAGCGGTCGTGCCAATGTACGATCTAGTTAGTTACTTATACCCCTTCAGCCAGGGAGGGGAACAGTGGTCGACGTGTCGGTCACGGCACCGCAGCGGGACGCCGGGCGAACTCGCACCGAGATCCTCGACGTCGCCACCCGGGAGTTCGCCGACCGCGGCTACAACGGCGCGCGCGTCGACGAGATCGCCACCAAGACCCGCACGACCAAGCGGATGCTCTACTACTACTTCGGCAGCAAGGAGCAGCTCTACATCGCCGTGCTGGAGCGCGTCTACCAGCAGATCCGCACCGCGGAGCAGACCCTGGACGTGGACGGGCTCGACCCGGTCGACGCCATCCGGCGGATCGCCGAGCTGACCTTCGACCACCACCAGTCGCACCCCGACTTCATCCGGCTCGTCAGCATCGAGAACATCAACCGGGCCGAGCACATGGCGAAGTCGCCGACGTTCCCCGGCCAGAACGCCTCGGTGGTGTCGCTCATCGAGCAGATCCTGGCCCGAGGCCGCGAGCAGGGCCGGTTCGCCCGCGAGGTCGACGCGCTCGACGTGCACATGCTGATCAGCTCCTACTGCGTGTTCCGCGTGGCCAACCGGCACACCTTCAAGACGATCTTCGGCCGCGACCTCACCGATCCCGCCCTGCGCGACCGCTACCGGACGATGCTGGGCGACCTCGTCGTGGCCTACCTGACCGAACTCGACGACGACCCGTAGCCGGCCTCACCCTCGGGAGGAACCATGGCGTCCACCCGGCCGACGACGGACCCGGATCCGTCCGGACCCCCGTCACCCTGGACATGCCCGAGCCGGTGTCCCTGCGGAGGATGCTCGGCCCCGGCATCATCGCGGTCGGGATCGGCATGGCCGCCGGGGAGCTCATCCTCTGGCCCTACATCACGGCCCTGGCCGGCTTCGGGCTGCTGTGGCTGGCCCTGGCCACCCTGGTGGTGCAGTTCGTCATCAACATGGAGATCGAGCGCTACACCCTGGCCACCGGCCAGACGGTCGTCGCCGGGCTTTCCCGCTGGTGGAAGGGCTGGGGGATCTTCATCTGCGTCGCCGGCGCCTTCCAGTACATGTGGCCGGGCTGGGCGACGAGCGCCTCCACCGTCCTGACGTTCGCGCTCGGCGGCGGGAACGTCACCTGGATCACGATCGCGGCCCTGGTGGTCATCGGGGTCGTCCTGACCACCTCACCGGTCATCTACGGCACCGTCGAGAAGATCGAGTGGGTGAAGGTCGGCCTGACGCTGTCGTTCCTGGTGGTGGTGCTGGTCGCGGTCCTCGCCTGGCGGACCTGGACCGAGGGCGCGTCGGCGATCGTCACCGACTTCGGACGGCTCCCGAGTGACGTCTCCTTCACGCTGATGCTGAGCGCGATCGGCGCCGCCGGGGCCGGCGGCGTGCACAACCTGATCCTGAGCAACTGGATCCGCGACAAGCGCTACGGCATGGGGGCGCATGTGCCGCGGCTGGTCTCGCCGATCACCGGGACCGAGGAGGCCGGTGACGCCGGTGGCGGCGACTACTTCACCTTCCCCCAGGACGAGTCCAACCTCTCGCGCTGGAAGGTGTGGTGGCAGCGGGCCAACACCGAGCACTTCGTGACCTTCTTCCTGGTGTGCCTGGTGACGATCACCGTGATGAGCATGCTGGCCTACCAGATGCTCTTCGGCCGGGAAGGCATCGAGAACTCGCCGGCGTTCCTCCAGCTCCAGGCCGAGCTGCTCGGCAACCAGGTCGGCACCTGGGTCCAGATCCTGTTCTACGCCCTGGCGACCGTCTCCCTGTACGCCACCGCGCTCGGCCTGCTCGACGTCATCGGGCGGCTGGGCAGCGACTTCGTCAAGCGGAACTACCTCGCCGACTCGACACGCTGGACCGAGAGCAGGCTGTACGTGCTCATCGTCTGGTCGGAGATCGTCCTCGGCTCGATCATCCTGCTCAGCGGGGTCACCCAGCCGCTCGTGCTGCTGATCATCTCCACCTGCGCCGCGTCGATCGTGACGCTGTTCTACTCGATCCTGATCGTCCGCCTCAACATCCGCGACCTGCCGGACGCGATCCGGCTCAGGGGCGCCCGGCTCGTGGGCATGATCGTGGCCATCTGCTTCTACGGCTTCTTCGCCATCGGCCTGCTCGTCACCCAGCTCCAGAAGCTGTGACCGACGCGCACACTAGGGGTATGCGAGCGGTCGCGCTGGTGGCGCCTGGACAGGTGGAGATCGTCGACGACTGGCCCGAGCCCGAACCCGGTCCGGACGACGTGGTGGTCCAGATCCGTGGGGTCGGGCTCTGCGGCTCGGACCTGTCGGTCTACGACGGCACGCGGCAGGTGCCGGGCCTGCCGTGGGTGTTCGGTCACGAGGGCGGCGGCGACATCGTCGCCGCCGGGACCGGTGTCACCGGCCGCGAGGTCGGCCAGCGGGTCGTCATCGAGCCCAACTTCGCCGACGGCACCTGCGCGGCCTGCCTGGCCGGGCACACCTCGGCCTGCGACGACCGGCAGGTCCTGGCCATCACCCGCACCGGCATCCTGGCCGAGCGGGTGGCCGTGCCGGCCGACTACACCTGGCCGGTCTCCAGCGACTGGCCCGACGTCGCCCTGGCCTGCGTCGAGCCGCTCGTCGTGGCTCACACCGCCGTCCGCCGGGCCGGCGTGCCGGTGGGCGCCGAGTGCCTGGTGATCGGGGCCGGGTCCCAGGGCCAGCTCGTCTGCCAGTCGCTGCTGGCCGCCGGCGCCCAGCCGTACGTGATGGAGCCGCACCCGGGCCGGCTGGAGCTGGCCATGAAGCTCGGGGCCAGGCCGGCCGAGGAGCACGACGGGGACACCTACCCGCTGGTCTTCGAGACGGCCGGCGTGCCGGCGGTCTGGGAGCCGGCCTTCGACGCCGTCGCCAAGACCGGGAAGCTGGTGGTCATCGGGTTCAACGACAACCCGGCCCAGCTCACCACCATGGACCTCGTGCAACGCCAGATCACCATCGTCGGCCAGCTGATCTACGACCACCCGGTGGACTTCCAGGCGACCCTGGCGGCGGTCACGGCCGGTCAGCTCGCGCCCGAGCAGACCGTGCAAGGCACCTTCGCCGTCGAGGAGACCGCGGCCGCGCTGGCCTCGGTCCGGGAGATCCCTGGCAAGTCGTGGATCGAGTTCTCGAGCTGGCGCGACGGGTCCTGAGATTAATCCCGGGCGCCTCGGCCTTAAGCGCCGATTAACCGCCGATTAAGCAGGGCCGGGTAGACCGGTGCTGGTCGCGCGACCAGACCACCATCGGTTCCACACCAGGAGGGGCAACCATGCCAGGCCCTTGGGACGCCAGTATCAAGCTGCTGTACCCCGTCGACCAGGGACTGCTCACCACCATCGATGACATCGACAACAACACCCCGTTCGACGCCCTCGCCGACGTGGAGGTCGGCGAGAACCTGAACGAGCACGTCGACGACTTCGTGCTGCGCGTCGCTGTCCTCAACCTCACCCAGTCGACCACCATCGAGGTCAAGGAGCTGCAGCGCGCCCTCACCCCGGCCGACGACACCACCTTCACCGCCCAGGAGCGGGTCAGCCTCAACGCGCCCGGCCAGACGGCGGGCGACGTCCTCCAGCTGGTGGCCTCCTACCGGGTGAACGCCGGCTCCAACTCCGACTTCTCCAACGCCGAGAGCGTCACCTTCACGGTGAGCTAGACGACGGCCGGTCCGGCGGCGGCCACGCGCCGCCGCCGCCTGTCCCGACGCTTCCAGGAGGAACCCGATGTCGGGCACCTGGGACGCCAACATCATGTCGGCCTACGTTGCCGACACCGGGGAGCCGTTCGCCGTCGACGGTGTCGGCAACGGCGAGAAGTTCGACGTGGTGGCCAACGTCAGGATCGGCAGGAACCTGATGCAGTTCGTCGACAACGGCGAGCTGTTCGTGTCGGTCCGCAACCTGACCCGCTCGACCACCACCGCCTACCAGCATCAGCACTACACCCTGACCCCCCAGAAGCTGGCCCTCAACGAGACCTTCCGGGTGCAGTTCGCGTCGGGGTGGACGGCCGGCGAGGGCGACGTGCTCGAGGTGCTGGCCACCTTCAAGGTGACCTCGGGGATCAACTACGACTACTCGATGGCCCGCAGCAGCCCGTTCGTCGTCCAGGGCCCGAGTCCCGTGCCAGCCGGTCCAGCCAGCGGTTGAACGTCCCGTCGCGAACTTGGCCGATGCCGATCAGTAGATCCGGTCGGCGCGGGGATCCGGCTCTCCGACGGCTTCCATCTGGTTAGTCGGGTTGGGCGTCGCGGATCGCCAGGGCGGCCTGGATGAGTGCGGCGTGGGTGAGGGCTTGGGGGTAGTTGCCGAGGTAGCTATGGCTTCTGGGGTTGATCTCCTCGGGCAGGAGGCCGAGCGGGTTGGCGAAGTCGAGGAGGTCGGCGAACAGCTGGGCCGCTTCGTCGACGCGGCCGGTGCTGGCGAGGGCTTGGACCAGCCAGAACGAACAGGGTAGGAAGGCGCCTTCGGTGCCGGGCAGGCCGTCCTGGCCGGGCGGGTAGCGGTACAGCAGTGGGCCGCCGGCGCTGAGCTCGCGGCGCACGGCCTCGATGGTGGCCCGGACCCGAGGCGAGTCGCGCGGTTCGAGGTCGAGGAGGGGAAGGACGAGCACGGCGGCGTCGAGGTCGTTCGAACCGTAGCTGCGCGTGTAGGAGCCGCGCTCGGGGTTGAAGCCGGCGGACATGATCTCAGCGGCGATGGCGTCGCGCTCGGCTCGCCATCGCGCGACCTGGGGGTCCGGGGTGCGGCGGGTGGAGGCGATCCGCAGGGCCCGGTCGAGGGCGAGCCAGGCCATGAGCTTGGAGTGCACGTGGTGGGCGCCATCGCCGCGGATCTCCCAGATCCCGGCGTCGGGTTCGCGCCACCGCTTCGCGACTTCGTCGGCGAAGCCGCGCATGGCCCGCCAGGTCTCGGAGTAGAGCCGATGGCCGGCGCGGGTGAGCAGCCAGGCGGCGTCAAGGACCCAGCCGTAGCCATCGAGCTGGTGCTGGTTGTCGGCGCCGTTGCCGACGCGGACCGGGCGACTGTGGGCGTAGCCGGGCCAGCCGTCAAGTTCCCGTTCCGCGGTTGGGTGGCGGCCGTGGAGGGTGAGCAGGACGGGAAGGCGGGGCCGGTCCAGGCGGCTGGCGTGGAGCAGCCAGGCGTGGAAGTGGCGGGCTTCGTCGTGTTTGCCGACCCCGAGGAAGGCGCCGATGCCGATGCTGGCGTCGCGGGGCCAGGCATAGCGGTAGTCCCAGTTGCGGATCCCGCCGGGGTCTTCTGGGAGCGAGGTTGTCGGTGCCGCGACCGGCGCGCCCGACGGGGAGTAGGTCAGCAGCCGCAGGGTGAGCAGGCTGCGGGCCACCGCGTCGCGGTGCGGGAGGTCGCCGTCGATGTCGGCACACCAGGCCTGCCAGCCGTGTTCGTCGGCCTTCAGTGCCGCCCAGGCCGCGTCGGGGTCGACGTAGGTCAGCGGTTCGCGGTCGGCGACGCTGAGCGCGAGGGTGACGGGCCGACCAGGTAGGACACGCAACCTCATGGGTCCTGGGGCTTCGAGGCGGAGCGGGGGCGATGAGCGCAGCGCGAGCGCGGTGGTCGACCAGCTGCACACGACGACGTCGCCGCGGTGCTCGATGCGCGGCGGCCGGTGGTGTTCGCCGAGGCGGGGATCGAACTCGATCACGGCGTCAACCGGGCCGCCGGCGGCGGTGAGCCGGCGCACCAGCAGGCTGGACGGCAGCAGCCGGCCGCGGACATCGGCGATCATCCCCTCGGTCAGGGTGAGCTGCCCGCCCGGCGTGTCCCAGGTTGTTTCAAGGGTGGCGGTGTGGGGTCGGTAGCGGCGGGCGATGACCGTGGCCGCTCCGGCTGGCCCCATGCGGAAGGTGCCCGCCGCCGGCCCGCCGACCAGGCGGCCGAACACGGGTTGGCCGTCGAAGCAGGGGACGCATAGCCAGTCGATGGCGCCGTCGGAGCCGACAAGTGCCGCGGTACGGGTGTCACCGAGCAGCCCGTAGTCCTCGATGGGCCGGGCCCGCTCGACGGCGTCCTGCCGGCGCATGTCAGCGGGCCCCGAGCAGCATGCCGAGGGCGACGCCGTAGGTGAGGTGGGCGGCGATGGTGACGACGGGGGTCTGGCCGCCGTAGTTGAGGCCGAGCAGCCCGGGCGGCTCCAGCACCGCGGTCGAGGATCGACCGGCCCGGTGCGACGCCATGCGCGGGTGCACGCCCTCAAGGAGAGGGACGAGCACGGTGAGGGAGACCGCGACATGGAGCAGCCCGAGCAGCCCGCCCAGCCACCAGGTGGCCCGGTCCAGCAGCCAGAAGCTGGCGGCATAGCCCAGGGCGAACCCTTGACCGATCACCAGGTGGAGGAGGAACCCGGCGACCCGGGCCCGGTCGGGATCTTCGGTGACGATGGCGCCGAGCAGCAGCGGCAGGTCGAGCCGGGTCAGCCCGGCGAGCTGGGCAATGATCATCACCGCGGTCAGGGCGGCGGTGGCGACGAGGCCGAACAGCGCCCAGCCAGCCCAGTCCATGTCAGCGCGGCGCCAGCTGGCGCGCCTTGCTCTCGAGGGCCTGGAGGACGTGGACGAACGACTGGTGGAAGCTGGCCACGCCCTGGTCCTCGAGGGCGCGGCCGACGTCGTCCATGTCCACGCCGACCTCGGCCAACCTGTCCATCACCGCGCCGGCGTGGTCGACACCGCTGTCGATGCTGCGGGCGATGGTGCCGTGGTCCTCGAACGCGGCAATGGTCGCCTCGGGCAGGGTGTTGACCGTGTCGGGCCCGATGAGGCTGTCGACATAGAGGGTGTCGGGGTCGGAGGGGTTCTTGGTCGACGTCGACGCCCACAGCGGTCGCTGCACCTGCGCGCCCCGGGCCGCCAGCCGCTTCCACCGTTGCCGGCGAAGCGGTCACGGAACAGCCGGTAGGCGAGCTTGGCCTGGGCGACCGCGGCCTGGCCTTTCAGCGCCAGCGCGTCGCCGGTGCCGATGGCGTCGAGGCGACGGTCGACCTCGGTGTCGACCCGGCTGACGAAGAACGACGCCACGCTGTGCACCGACGCCAGGTCACCGCCTCCGTCGGCGAGGGTCTCGAGCCCAGCGAGGTAGGCGTCGATCACCTCGGCGTAGCGGGCCAGGGAGAAGATCAGGGTGATGTTGATGCTGCGTCCCTCGGCGATCATCGCCTGGATGGCGGGCACGCCCTCGCCGGTGGCCGGGATCTTCACGAACAGGTTCGGCTGGGCGATCCGCTCGTGCAGTTGACGGGCGGCGGCGATGGTGGCGTCGGTGTCGCGGGCCAGTTCGGGTGCCACCTCGATCGACACGAACCCGTCGGTGCCGGCACTGGCATCGAAGGTCGGTCGCAGCACGCCGAGTGCGTCGCCGATGTCGTCCACGACCAGGTCCCAGTAGGCGTCCAGCACCGGACGCCCCTGGGCGATGAGCGCCGCGAACTGTTCGTCGTAGGCGTCGGAGCCTTCGATGGCCTTGGCGAAGATCGTCGGGTTGGCCGTCACCCCCCGGATCCCGTCGGCCACCAGCCGGCCGAGCGTGCCGTCGCGGAGATACACCCGGGTCAGGTTGTCGAGCCAGGGACTCTGGCCCTGCTCGTTGGAGAGGCGCTGGAGCTTGGTCATCGGGTGCTCCTTGTCGTCAGCGCGCCGGTCACCTGGTCCAGGGGGATGTCGGGGTCGGCCAGCCGCGCCGGGTCGACCGGCAGCCCGCCGCGGATCAGGGCCTGGATGGGCTCGACGACGTCCCAGACGTTGGCGTTCATGCCGGCCAGACCCGCTGGTCCTTGAGCCAGAAGGCGATGAAAGCGCGATCGGCCGGGTCGCCGCGGACGACCACCCGGTCCCAGCTCGGTCGCGAACCCGGAGTACTCCATGCCCAGGTCGTACTGGTCGGAGTAGAAGTAGGGCGGCCGCGCATAGGGGGTGGGGATGCCGAGCATGTTGCGGGCCGCCGCCGGGCCCTGGTTGAGTGCATTGGCCCAGTGCTCGACGTGCAGGTAGCTCTGGTAGCGGGGGTGCCAGGCGGCGGCGACGTCGCCAGCGGCGTACACGCCGGCTGCCCCGACGGCCTCCAACTGCTCGTTGACCAGCAGCCCGTTGCGGACGGGCAGGCCAGCCGCCTCGGCCAGCTCGGTCCGCGGAGCGGCGCCGGCGCCGATCAGGACCAGGTCGCCCTCGACGGTTCGCCCTTCGTCGATCACGACCGCCTCGACCCGGCCGTGGCCGCGGAAGGCGGCGACCCGGGTGCCGAGGGCGAGCCGGACGCCGTGGTCGGCGTGCAGGTCGCGGTAGACGCCTCCGATCTCGGGGCCGAGCACCCGAGCCAGCGGGACGGTGTCCGGGCCGATCAGGGTGACGTCCCGGCCGAGCTGGCGCAGGGAGGCCGCGGCCTCGCTGCCGATCCAGCCGGTCCCCACCACCACAACGTGCTCGGCCCGAGCCGCGGCGGCGGCGAGCACGTCGCTGTCCTGGCGGGTGCGCAGGTAGTGGATGCCGGCCAGGTCCGCCCCGGGCACTGGCAGGCGGCGCGGGGCGGCGCCGGTGGCCAGCAGGAGCCGCTGGTAGCTGATGCGCTCGCCCGAGGCCAACTCCAGCTGGTGGCCGGACGGGGCGATCGAGCTGACCGGGGTCGAGGTGCGCAGCTCGATCTCGTGGTTGGCGTAGAACCCGTCCTGGTGCACATACAGGCTGTCGCGGTCGGTCTCGCCGCGCAGGTAGGCCTTGGACAGCGGCGGCCGCTCATAGGGCTGTTCGGCTTCGTCGCCGAGCAGCAGCAGGCGGCCATCGAAGCCGTCGGCGCGCAGGGTCTCGGCCGCTCTGGCGCCGGCCAGACCGGCACCGACGATCACAAAGGTTGGCTTGGTGGCCATCGGGACTCCTCGTCGTTGATCAGGTCGACCGCTGGGGAGCGGCCAACGACCTCCGGCTTCCGGCGGCTGCCGAACGGTGTGGGCTGCTCGGGCATGCCTCCTCCTCTATCATAAGTATTTCTTTGTTATAGACGACCCTGAGACTGGATGTCAAGAATCATTTGTTTTAGAATGGAGACATGGACCCTTCTGACGTCGATCAGCAGTTCACCGGGCTGGCCGGCCTGGGCGACCCCATCCGCCGCGCCCTCTACCGGCACGTGGCCGAACGCGGCGTCCCCGTCAGCCGCGACGAGGCCGCCCACGCTGCCGGCATCAGCCGGCCCCTGGCCGCCTACCACCTCGACAAGCTCGTCGACGACGGCCTGCTGGAGCCCCGCTACCACCGGCGCAGCAGCCGCCGCGGACCCGGCGCCGGCCGCCCGGCCAAGCACTATGTCCGCGCCGACCGCCAGCTCGAGCTCAGCCTGCCCCCACGCGACTACGCAGCCCTGGCCGAGCTCCTCGCCCACGCCGTCGAGGCCGACCCCTCCGGGGCCGCCAAGGCCGCCCTTGACCACGCCGCCGCCGCCCTGGGCGCCGGGCTCGGCACCGAGGCGGCCAGCTGGACCGCGCCCGACGGCGACCCGGACCAGGTCCTTGCCGCGGTCCGCCAGGCGCTAGCCGCCCGCGGCTACGAACCCTACGACGACCGCGACGGGACCATCCGGCTCCGCAACTGCCCCTTCGACCGCATCGCCGCCCAGCACCGTCAGCTGGTCTGCGGAGCCAACCACGCCATGCTCCAAGCCCTCACCGACCAGGTCGACGGCGGCCCGGCGACCGTCCGGGCGGTGCTGGATCCACAGCCCGGACGCTGCTGCGTCACCTTGACCCGCGACAGCTGAGCGGCCGACCGGGTGGGTGTCTCATGGGCGCACCTCCTGCGCTGCCAGATCTGCGACGCCGAGGGCGAGGGCGGCGAGGGCCGCGCTCGGCCAGGCGAACCAGTGGCGGGCCAGCCAGGTACCGGTGTCCGAGTCGTAGGTCTCGGGGAGGAGACCGTCCGGCGCGGCCACGGCAAGGAGGCGTTCGAGCACGCGCCCCGCGCGGCCGGTCTCGCCCAACAGGCTCGCGACAACCCATTCCTGCACATCCCCCAGCGGCCACGAGCCGGGGGTGTGGGCGGAGCCGAGGCCGCCCCATCGTCCCGGGGACCATCCCGGGTTCGCCCGGTCGAGGGCGAATCGCATCGTGGTCGACCATTCCGGGTCCTCGGGTGGGCACAGTCCCCACAGTGGCGCAAGGGCGGTCGGGAGGTCGTTGGCGTCGTGGTAGCGGCGGTACCTCCCCCGACCGTCGGTCTCGTACGCCCACTGGGTGCCGAACGGGCCGGGGCAGGCGAAGCGGTCCCGGATCGCTGCTCGCGCGGTGTCCGCGGCGCCGGCGAGCGCCGAGGCGTCAAGGCGGAGCTCACCCGCGTGGGTGAGCAGCCGGGTGGCTGTGTACCAGAGCAGGATCTGCGTGGACAGCAGATACGGCAGGGATGTCGGATCGTCCGCAGGATTCTCCTCGCTGGCGAGGAGCCCGAGTTCGGGGTCGATTGGCAGTGCCCGCCAGGTCTCGGCGACCATTTCGCCCCAGTCGCTTCGACCCGGCGGAGGCTCGGGCCACGCCCCGGCCACCTCCCGGTAGTCGAGCAGCTCAAGGACAGGGTAGAGCTGCTGGTCGGCCTGGAACGCCCGATCCTTGACCGCACCATTTGGCAGGTGGCTGCGTGCCCAGCCGTTCGCGCCGCGGTCGCAGCGGACCCACAGCCAGCGGAGGTGCTCGGCAACCACGGTGAGGGCGCGTGGCTCGATGTGCCGGGCGGCGAGCAGGAGGAGTGCCTGGTAGTACGCGTCGCGGGTCCAGGACAGCTGGAGCAGCCGGTGGTCGGTGAGGATGCACCGTTCCCCGGATGCCACGGTGAGTGCCGTGCAGCCGAGGACGTAGTCCAGCACGCCGTCGATCAGGCTTGACAGCCTTGGCCGCAGTCGGGCTGGGATGTGCAGCCGAGTGGACAGCGGCCCGGTCTCGGGTCGTCTCGGCTCAGGAGGACG
The DNA here is from genome assembly GCA_963733175.1 of uncultured Actinomycetota bacterium. Lineage (GTDB taxonomy): Bacteria > Actinomycetota > CALGFH01 > CALGFH01 > CALGFH01 > CALGFH01. The sequence goes on along the minus strand of CAVTCL010000033.1, from coordinate 10,204 downwards.
CCGACCGTCGGGCACCAGGGGGTTCTCCGGCGCGAGCGCGCAGGCGACGGTGAGCTCGAGGGTCGGTTCCTGCCGCGGGTCCCACGAGATGGGGAGCCGAGCCGTCTTGGCGTCGATCCGCCACCCCGAGGTCACCCCACCAGCGACGGTGACGCGCACCCGGGCCACCGCGGGCAGGGCAGGTTCCGTGACGTGCAGGACTGTTCCCTCGGCGGTGGTCGACGTCCGGCATGGCAGTGGAGGCAGCGGGTTCACCTCGGTGATCTCCGCAAACGGCGGTCGCTCGATCCGGCCCGGGACGACGAGCGCCAGCCGGCGAGGTCGAAGGTCGAGCCCGGCACGCCAGATGTGACGCTGCACGACGCCGGGCTGAGCGGCCGCCGCCCAGGCCTCCGCCTCGTAGCGGCCGGCCCGGTCCAGCCCCGACCAGCGTGGTCGACCAGGCGGGTGAGGGTCGGGAACGACCACGGGAACCGCACCTGTCAACCGCAGGGCAGCGTGGCGGGCGAGTGTCAGCTCGTGGCGGTGACGCCGGACCGCATCGGGCTGACCACGCCACGCCTCGTCGAAGGCGGGTGCCCCGGTGAACTCGACGAAGCCGTGGCGCGGGTGCACACAACCCAGCGACAGCCATGACCCGTCCACGGCGAAGGAGGCACACACCTGGCCGTTGCCAACGTCCAGCGGCTTGGGCCAGGTGTCCCGGATCTCAGAGGCGACCATGGCGGTACAGGTCCGGCTGGCGAAGCCGCAGGGCCGGTTCGCGCTCGCGCTCCCGGTCGATCGCCGCCAGGTCGAGGACGGCGCGGATCACGGTCTCCTCGGCACCAGCCTCGGCGAGCACGTCGCCGCGCGGGTCGGCGACCAGCGACCGGCCGCAGAACCCGTTGCCGGCCAGGTTGCAGCCCACCGCGAACACCTGGTTGTCCTGTGCTCGGGCGCGGGTCCGCAGGGTCAGCAGGTGCTCGTACCCGACCGGCACCGCGGACGGGATGACGAGGATCTGCGCGCCACCCAGGGCGAGCGCTGTCGCCACGTCGGGGAAGGCGTGCTCGAAGCAGATCATCATGCCCAGCCGGCCGGCCGGCGTCGGGGCCACGACCAGCTCGGTCCCCGCGGCGAACAGCTGCGGACTCGGTGGGGTAGAGGTGGCTCTTGCGGTACGGGATCAGCTGCCCGTCCGGGCCACCGCCACCACGCGTGTCGTACAGGTCGTCGCCGTCGCGCTCGAGCAGGCCGAGCACGAGCGTCGCCCCGGTCTCGCGTGGCCAGCTCCGACACCCGGGCCGCGATCGGCCCGTCGAGCGGCTCGGCCAGCTCCCGCCCACTGACGCGCCAGCACGTCCAGGTCGTACCCGCTGGTCACCAGCTCGGGGGCCACCACCAGCTCCGGCCCTCGCCGGCGTGCTTGCGGACGAGCTCGGCAAGGCGGTCCACGTTCGCGGCGAGATCGCCGGGGCGGGCTGCCATCTGCAGCACGACGACCTCGATGGCGCTATCCCTTCGTCGCGCCGGCGAACAGGCCACGGACATAGAACCGGTTCAGGGCGGCGAACAGCACGAGCGGCGGCAGGATGGCCATGATCGGGCCGGCCGCGACCAGGTCCTCCTGGGCCAGGTGCGGGGTCTGGAGGTTGGCCAGCCCGACGGTGAGCGGCTGGTGGGCCCGGTCCAGCAGGGTCAGGGCCAGGAGCAGGTCGTTCCAGACGAAGACGAAGTCGATGATGGCGAACGAGACGATCCCCGGCACGGCGAGCGGGAGCGCGATCCGGCGGAACACGTCGAACCAGCCGGCCCCGTCGATCCGCGCCGCCTCCAGCAGGTCCTCGGGGATCGCGGCGAAGAACGCGCCGAGCATGAAGATCGCCCAGCCGGCGCCGAAGGCGGTGTGGACGAGGGCGATGCCGAGGTACTCCTGCGGTCCGGCGTTGAGGCCGAGCGTGCGGAACCACGGCAGCATCGGGATCAGGATGATCTGCACCGGCACGATCATCGTGGTGATGAGCAGGAAGTAGGTCGTCGCCTTGAAGCCGGAAGGCCATCCGGGCGTAGGCGTAGGCGGCGAGCGAGCCGGCCGCCACGGTCAGCACCACCGCCAGGATGGTGATGATGAAGCTGTTGACGACGTATCTGGGACAGCCCCTGGTCCCAGGCGCGGGCGAAGTTGCCGAAGGTCAGGTCGGCGGGGCTCAGGTTCCACCAGCCCTGGCGGGTCTGCGACAGCGGCAGCGTCGAGGTCATCGAGCGGCGCTGAGCATCGGCACCAGCCACACGATGGCCGAGGACGGTGAGCGACCCGTAGAGCAGGAAGGTCGTCCAGCGGCTGCGCCCGACCGCGGTCATCGGGACCTGCCCGCGATCAGCTGCCGCAGGTAGGGGTAGGAGCCCGGCGACGAGCACCGCCGACATGAGCACCGCGATCGCGGTGGCCTGGCCGCCCTGGGGGGTGTCGAGGAAGGCGAACGCCTGCTGCCACAGCAGCAGGGCGAGCACCATGGTGTCCTGGGCCGGGCCGCCCCCGGTCATCACGTAGACGATGTCGAAGGTGCGCAGGGCGAAGATCACGCTGACGACGCCGACCACGACCAGCGGCCTGCGGAGCGCCGGGACGAGGATGTGCCTGGCGGCCTGCCAGGCGTTGGCCCCGTCGACCTTGGCCGCCTCGACCAGCTCGTACGGCACGGCGGTGAGGCCGGCGGTGAGGGTGATGACGCCGAAGCCGGTGAAGGCCCAGAACGCCGGGATGACCAGGACCAGGTTGGTCAGGCGGATGTCGGCGAAGCCGAGGTGGAGCACCCCCGGGTTGGACAGCCACGCGCCGGGGTGCAGCTCCAGCGGGCCCAGGCGCCAGTCCGCGCCCAGGATGCCGAGCCGGTCCAGCACCGCGTTGAGCACCCCGATCTGCGGGTCGACGTTGTAGATGAAGGACCAGATCATCCCGGCCGCGGCCAGCGAGATCGTCATGGGCAGGATGAAGACCGTCCGAAAGACGGTCCCGGCCCGGGTCGGTGTACCAGACGAGGATGGACACCAGCAGCGAGAACGCCGACCACCAGCAGCGGGAACACGACCAGCCAGATGGCCGTGTTGAGCACGGCGTTCCAGAAGCTGGGGTCGGTCAGGGTGCTCGGTGTAGTTCTCCAGCCCGACGAACCGCCAGCGGGCCGGCTCCACCGGCGACCAGGGGCGCAGCAGCCCCCAGCGGAAGAAGCTGCTGAGCACCGTGACCAGCGCCGGCCACAGGTAGAAGAGGGCGAAGACGGCCAGCAGCGGGGCCACGAAGATGTACGGCGCGAGCCGCTCCAGCCCGGCTCCGCACCGCGGCGGGCGCCTCGGCGCCGCCGGCGGCGGCGGGGCCGTCTCCGGCGGCGTCGGAGCGACGGTGGTGGTGCGCCGCAACGCCATGGCCTCAGCTCCGACCCGGCGGAGGCTCGGGCCACGCCCCGACCACCTCCCGGTAGTCGAGCAGCTCAAGGACAGGGTAGAGCTGCTGGTCGGCCTGGAACGCCCGATCCTTGACGGCACCATTTGGCAGGTGGCTGCGTGCCCAGCCGTTCGCGCTGCGGTCGCAGCGGACCCACAGCCAGCGGAGGTGCTCGGCAACCACGGTGAGGGCGCGTGGCTCGATGTGCCGGGCGGCGAGCAGGAGGAGTGCCTGGTAGTACGCGTCGCGGGTCCAGGACAGCTGGAGCAGCCGGTGGTCGGTGAGGATGCAGCGTTCCCCGGATGCCACGGTGAGTGCCGTGCAGCCGAGGATGTAGTCCAGCACGCCGTCGATCAGGCTTGACAGCCTTGGCCGCAGTCGGGCTGGGACGTGCAGCCGAGTGGACAGCGGCCTGGTCTCGGGTCGTCTCGGCTCAGGAGGACGCCGACCGTCGAGCACCAGGGGGTTCTCCGGCGCGAGCGCGCAGGCGATGGTGAGCTCGAGGGTCGGTTCCTGCCGCGGGTCCCACGAGATGGGGAGCCGAGCCATCTTGGCGTCGATCCGCCACCCCGAGGTCACCCCACCAGAGACGGTGACGCGCACCTGGGCCACCGCGGGCAGGGCAGGTTCCGTGACGTGCAGGACTGTTCCCTCGGCGGTGGTCGACGTCCGGCATGGCAGTGGAGGCAGCGGGTTCACCTCGGTGATCTCCGCAAACGGCGGTCGCTCGATCCGGCCCGGGACGACGAGCGCCAGCCGGCGAGGTCGAAGGTCGAGCCCGGCACGCCAGATGTGACGCTGCACGACGCCGGGCTGAGCGGCTGCCGCCCAGGCCTCCGCCTCGTAGCGGCCGGCCCGGTCCAGACCCGACCAGCGTGGTCGACCGGGCGGGTGAGGGTCGGGAACGACCACGGGAACCGCACCTGTCAACCGCAGGGCAGCGTGGCGGGCGAGTGTCAGCTCGTGGCGGTGACGCCGGACTGCATCGGGCTGACCACGCCACGCCTCGTCGAAGGCGGGTGCCCCGGTGAACTCGATGAAGCCGTGGCGCGGGTGCACACAACCCAGCGACAGCCATGACCCGTCCACGGCGAAGGAGGCACACACCTGGCCGTTGCCAACGTCCAGCGGCTTGGGCCAGGTGTCCCGGATCTCAGAGGCGACCATGGCGGTACAGGTCCGGCTGGCGAAGCCGCAGGGCCGGTTCGCGCTCGCGCTCCCGGTCGATCGCCGCCAGGTCGAGGACGGCGCGGATCACGGTCTCCTCGGCACCAGCCTCGGCGAGCACGTCGCCGCGCGGGTCGGCGACCAGCGACCGGCCGCAGAACCCGTTGCCGGTCAGGTTGCAGCCCACCGCGAATACCTGGTTGTCCTGTGCTCGGGCGCGGGTCCGCAGGCGTCAGCAGGTGCTCGTACCCGACGGGCACCGCGGACGGGATGACGAGGATCTGCGCGCCACGAAGAGCGAGCGCTGTCGCCACGTCGGGGAAGGCGTGCTCGAAGCAGATCATCATGCCCAGCCGGCCGGCCGGCGTCGGGGCCACGACCAGCTCGGTGCCCGCGGCGAACAGCTCGGACTCGGTGGGGTAGAGGTGGCTCTTGCGGTACGGGACCACCTGCCCGTCCGGCGACACCGCCACCACCGTGTCGTACAGGGCGTCGCCGTCCCGCTCGAGCAGGCCGAGCACGAGCGTCGCGCCGGTCTCGCGTGGCCAGCTCCGACACCCGGGCCGCGATCGGCCCGTCGAGCGGCTCGGCCAGCTCCGGCCCACTGACGCGCAAGCACGTCGAGGTCGTACCCGCTGGTCACCAGCTCGGGGGCCACCACCAGGTCCGGCCCTCGCCGGCGTGCTTGCGCGACGAGCTCGGCGAAGCGGTCCACGTTCGCGGCGAGAGCGCCGGGGCGGGCTGCCATCTGCAGCACGACGACCTCGATGGCGCTATCCCTTCGTCGCGCCGGCGAACAGGCCACGGACATAGAACCGGTTCAGGGCGGCGAACAGCACGAGCGGGGGCAGGATCGCCATGATCAGGCCGGCCGCGACAAGGTCCTCCTGGGCCAGGTGCGGGGTCTGGAGGTTGGCCAGCCCGACGGTGAGCGGCTGGTGGTCCCGGTCGAGCAGGGTCAGGGCCAGGAGCAGGTCGTTCCAGACGAAGACGAAGTCGATGATGGCGAACGAGACGATCCCCGGCACGGCGAGCGGGAGGGCGATCCGGCGGAAGACGTCGAACCAGCTGGCGCCGTCGATCCGCGCCGCCTCCAGCAGGTCCTCGGGGATCGCGGCGAAGAACGCGCCGAGCATGAAGATGGCCCAGCCGGCGCCGAAGGCGGTGTGGACGAGCGCGATGCCGAGGTACTCCTGCGGTCCGGTGTTCAGGCCGAGCGTGCGGAACCACGGCAGCATCGGGATCAGGATGATCTGCACCGGCACGATCATCGTGGTGATGAGCAGGAAGTAGGTCGTCGCCTTGAGCGGAAGGCCATGCGCGCGTAGGCGTAGGCGGCGAGCGAGCCGGCGGCCACGGTGAGCACCACCGCCAGGACGGTGATGATGAAGCTGTTGACGACGTACTCGGGACAGCCCCTGGTCCCAGGCGCGGGCGAAGTTGCCGAAGGTCAGGTCGGCGGGGCTCAAGTTCCACCAGCCCGGGCGGGTCTGCGACAGCGGCAGCGTCGAGGTCATCGAGCGGCGCTGAGCATCGGCACCAGCCACACGATGGCCAGGACGGTGAGCGACCCGTAGAGCAGGAAGCTCGTCCACCGGCTGCGCCCGACCGCGGTCATCGCGACCTGCCCGCGATCAGCTGCCGCAGGTACGGGTAGGAGCCCGCGACGAGCACCGCCGACATGAGCACCGCGATCGCGGTGGCCTGGCCGCCCTGGGGGGTGTCGAGGAACGCGAACGCCTGCTGCCACAGCAGCAGGGCGAGCACCATGGTGTCCTGGGCGGGGCCGCCCCCGGTCATCACGTAGACGATGTCGAAGGTGCGCAGGGCGAAGATCACGCTGACGACACCGACCACGACCAGCGGCCTGCGGAGCGCCGGGACGAGGATGTGCCTGGCAGCCTGCCAGGCGTTGGCGCCGTCGACCTTGGCCGCCTCGACCAGCTCGTAGGGCACGGCGGTGAGACCGGCGGTGAGGGTGATGACGCCGAAGCCGGTGAAGGCCCAGAACGCCGGGATGACCAGGACCAGGTTGGTCAGGCGGATGTCGGCGAAGCCGAGGTGGAGCACCCCGGGGTTGGACAGCCACGCGCCGGGGTGCAGCTCGAGCGGGCCGAGCCGCCAGTCCGCGCCCAGGATGCCGAGCCGGTCCAGCACCGCGTTGAGCACGCCGACCTGCGGGTCGGCGTTGTAGACGAAGGACCAGATCACCCCGGCCGCGGCGAGCGAGATCGTCATGGGCAGGATGAACACCGTGCGGAAGACGGTCGCGGCGCGGGTGGTGTACCAGACGAGGATGGACACCAGCAGCGAGAACGCCGACCACCAGCACCGGGAAGACGACCAGCCAGATGGCCGTGTTGAGCACGGCGTTCCAGAAGCTGGCGTCGGTCAGGGTCTCGGTGTAGTTGGCCAGCCCGACGAACCGCCACCGGTCCGGCTCGACCGGCGACCAGGGGCGCAGCAGCCCCCAGCGGAAGAAGCTGCTGAGCACGGTCACCAGCGCCGGCCAGAGGTAGAAGGCGGCGAAGACGGCGAGCAGCGGGGCCACGAACACATACGGCGCGAGCCGCTCCAGCCCGCTCCGCACGGCGGCGAGGCGCCTCGCGCCGCTGGCGGCGGCGGGGCCGTCTCCGGCGGCGCCGGAGCGACGGTGGTGGTGCGCCGCGACGCCATGGCGTCAGTCCGTCCGCGACGGGTGTCCACCTGGGTCATGGTCGCGATGAACTTGTCGACGTCCTGGTCGCGGGTGAACTGGGCGAGCGCCTGCCGGTACTTCACCTGGATCTCGCCGCCGATCCAGTCGTCGAGGTCGTAGCCGGCGGGCGACGTCGGCGCTCTTCGGCCACAGGGCCGCCGCCTTGCGGTCGTTCTCGTCGGGGTAGACCTCGGCCGGCACCTTGGCGTTGGGGGCGATGTAGCCGCCGCGCTTGGCCCAGATCTCCTGGGCCTCGGCCGAGGCCAGGAAGTCGAGCAGGGCGAGCGTGGCCGGCTCGTTCTTGGTGTCCTTGGCCCCGACGAACAGGTCGCCGCTGACGAACTGGGCGTCGGGCATCGAGGCGTCGTACTTGGGCATGAGGAAGAAGGTGAAGTCCTCGCCCGGCTTCAGGGACTTGTCGCACTCGGCGGGGACGATCAGGTTGAGGAAAGCGCCCTGGTTCTCGAACAGCGCCTTGCCGTTGGCCCGGGCGCAGGTGGCGTCGATGAACCCGGTGGCCAGCGCCTGGGGCGGGAAGTACTTGCCGATCAGCTCGCCGAGCACCTGGAACGACTTGACGATCCGCGGGTCGTCCCAGCCGATCTCGCCACGGGCCAGGTCGTTGAAGGCCTCGGCTCCGGCGACCCGCAGGATGACCGGGTCGGTCCATTGCGTGAGCGGCCAGCCGTCCTTGCCGCCGACCGCGAGCGGCGCCACGCCCTCGGCCTTCGCCTTGTCCATGGCCGCGGTGAACTCGGCCCAGGTGGCCGGCACGCCGATCCCGAGCTGCTGGAGCTGCTTCGGGGGAGTACCAGACGAGCGCGTTGACGTTGCCCTTGAAGTACACGGCGTACGCCTTGCCATCAGGGCCGGAGGCGATCTGCCGGAGCGCGTCGGTGTAGGCGCCGTCCTTGATCCAGGCGTCCCACTGCGCGTCCAGGTTCAGCAGCAGGTCCTGCTCGGCGAAGGTCCGGATGATCCCGGGCAGCGCCACCGCGACGTCCGGTGGCGAGCCGGCCGCGAACTGCTGGGTGAGCAGCGCCTGGGTCTGATCGAACGGCACCTGCTCGACCTTCACCGTCACCTTGGGGTTCTTCTGCTGGAAGGCGTCGATGACCGCCTGGAAGGCCTCACCCTCGGAGCCGGTCCAGTTCGATACGACCCGGATCTCCCCGGACGCCTCGCCGGCAGGCGGCGTCTCCCCGCCCTCGTCCCCCCCGCCGCAGGCGCCCGCCAACAGCGCCAGGGACGCGAGAACAGCAAGACCGGTCAGTAGCCGACGGTGCCCGTAGATCCTCATCACGTGCTCCTCGGTCGGGACCGCTCCCCGGATCATTTGCTATATCTCAATAGCAAATCATCGAGGTAGACCTCCGTCAAGACCGCAGGACGGCCCGTCGACTTGCTACTACGTAGTAGCAAAAGTCGGCTCGGCGTCGAGCCGGGGTCAGTTGCCGCCGCGAAGCGGGAGGCCGGTGACGGCAGCGATGAGCTCCGCGGCACGGGCGGTCGCGGCAGGCGGCTCCAGCCGCCCGGTCAGCACCGCCTCGAGCATGACCTGCAGCTGCACGGACAGGCGCGCATAGGCCGGAGTGGCAGGCCGTACGGCCGCATGCTGCAGGAGCTCCGCGGTGGAGGCCAGCAGCGCTGAGTCGCCCGCGACCTGGGCGACGGCGGAGCGTCTCGGCGGTATCTGGCCGGTGGCGCGGGACATGCGGGCGAGGGCGTCAGCCGACGTCACGGCCTCCAGGAGCCGCATCGCCAGCTTCGCGTGGGTGGCCTGCCGGAAGATGCCGTACACCATGCCACCGGCCAGGGTTGCCGGCGCGCCCCGGGGTCCGCCAGGGATCGGGGCGAACCCGAACTGATCCCACAGCTCGGACTGCAGCAGGCCGGCCGCTTTGGCGAGGCGGGGACCCTCGTAGCTGCCGCCGAAGCAGATGGCCGCCGAGCCGTGGGCGAGCAGGCGGATCGGACGGTCCCACTCGAAGGCCACCACCTCCACCGGCAGCACCCCGTCCACGACCAGCTCGCGCAGGAGCTGGAGGGCCTCGATCGTGGCCGGGCCGTCCAGAACGACCACGCCGTCCTCGAGCACGGCCGCCCGGTTGGACGCCAGCAACGCCAGCAGGATGTAGGTGGTGGCCTCCCCCGCCTTCGAGCCGCCGGGCAGCACCACCGGGTGGCTGTCCCGCCCGCCGGCCTTGGCCAGGGCGCGGCCGGCGGCCCGCAGCTCGGCCCAGGTCGCCGGCGGGTCAAGCCCAAGCGCCTCCAGCGCGGCCCGCCGATACCAGAAGCCGGCTACGTCGGCCTCCGCGTGGACAGCGAAGGTGCGCCCCTGGGCACGGCCGGTCAACATCAGCGGCGTCAGGAAGTCGTGCTCGTACTCCCCGGTAACCCAACCCTCGTCCAGTTCCTCCAATGGCGCCAGGAACCCGGCAGCGGTGAACTCGGGCACCCAGACCGAGTCGAGGACGGCCAGGTCGGGACCGAGGCCCTCGGCGACCGCGTGCGTCAGCGCCTGGTGGAGCTCATGCAGCTCCACTGTGGCCACGCTGAACCTCGTGTCGGCCGGCGCGGCCCGTCGGATCAACCCCTCCCAGGGCCCCTCCGGGACGATCACCCGGAGCTCCGGGCCGCCCCGGTTCCTGTGAACCCAGTGCGGGTTCACGAACGTCCCCCGCCGGCGGTGGCGGATGACCACGCCCTCGCTGGCCAGCTCCGACAGCGCCCTGGTCACCGGGGTCCGGCTGATCCCGTGCCGTTCGCACAACTGGTGCTCGGTGGGGAGACGGCCATCCAGCCCGTAGCGACCTTCCAGGATCTCCTCGAGCAGCAGCGTCTTGAGCTGGAAGTAGACCGGTATGGGCAGCTTCGGATCGATGGCCATGGCACTCCCCCGCCAAGACTGTATC
>CAVTCL010000032.1:0-19386 GCA_963733175.1 uncultured Actinomycetota bacterium | reverse complement strand
GGCGGCCACGGCCGACGCCGTCCCGGCCGAGGAACCCGGCGAGGTGCGGCGCAAGGCCCCCGCCAAGGCCAGGAGGACCCGGCCGGCGGCCGGGGCGCGCCAGGCCAGGGCCTGGCCGCGGGTCGTGGCCGTGATCTCCTGGATCGTGCTGGTGATGGTGGTCTGCTGGTTCTACGTGTTCCCGTGGCTGGAGCGCGTACTTCCTGAGAACTTCTGATCCCGGGGTCCCCTGCTTGCCCTGGCGCCGCCGGTAGATTGTCCTGACGGCGAGCGACGCCGATACTGCTTGCCAAGCCGGCTTGCGCACGCCTCGTGCGTGCAGAAAACGAGGTGGACCACGATGCCCGAGACGACGACGCCTTGGCTCGACAACTACCCGCCGGGCGTACCCGAGCACGTGGAGCTGCCCAAGGCCAGCCTGGCCGGCCTGCTCGACGACGCGGCCAGGGACTTCCCGCACGCGCCGGCCCTCCATTTCGAGGGCCGCACCATCTCCTACGCCCAGCTCGCCCAGCAGGTCCGGAAGTTCTCCGGCGCGCTGGCCGGGCTCGGCGTCGGCCGGGGCACCAGGGTCGGGCTCATCCTGCCCAACAGCCCGCAGGCGGTGGTCGCCCTGTTCGGGGCGGTGCGCCTGGGGGCGACGGTGGTCCAGAACAACCCCCTGTACACCGAGCGGGAGCTCCGCCACCAGCTCGCCGACGCCGGGGTCGAGGTGCTGGTCTGCCTCGACCTGGTCTACGACCGGGTGAAGGCGGTGCGGTCCCAGACGGCCATCCGCGAGGTCATCGTCACCTCGGTCCTGGACGAGTTGCCGGGGATCAAGCGGGTCCTGGCCCCCTACACCAAGAAGGGCAAGGCGGCCACGGCCAGCATCGGCAAGGACGAGCCGGTCAGGCGCTGGCGGGAGGTGCTCGCCTCGGCCCCGCCCGCCCCCGAGGCCGCCGTGGTCGACGCCGACCACGACCTGGCCCTGCTCCAGTACACCGGCGGCACCACCGGGGTCTCCAAGGGCGTGATGCTGACCCACGCCAACCTCCGGGCCAACGTCGAGCAGGTGCGGGCCTGGTTCCCGGACGCCGACCCGGGCCGCGAGGTCATGATGGCCGTCCTCCCCTTCTTCCACGTCTACGGGCTGACCGTCTGCCTGCTGCTCGGCCTGCGCATCGGTGCCGCCCTGGTGCTGCTGCCCCGCTTCGACCTCGACGGCGTGCTGGCCGCGGTCGACAAGTACCGGCCGACGCTGTTCCCGGGCGTGCCCACCATGTACGTGGCCATCAACAGCGCGGTCGAGAAGGGCGGCCACGACCTGTCGAGCATCAAGGCCTGCCTGTCGGGGGCGGCCGCGCTGCCGCTGGAGGTGGCCGAGCGGTTCGAGCGGTTCTCGGGCGGGCGGCTGGTCGAGGGCTACGGTCTGTCGGAGACCTCGCCGGTGGCCATCGCCAACCCGATCTACGGCAAGCGCAAGGCCGGCACCATCGGCATGCCGCTGCCCGACACCCTGGCCCGGATCGCCGACCCCACCGACCCTTCCAAGACCATGCCGGTGGGCGAGCCGGGCGAGCTGGCCCTGGCCGGGCCGCAGGTGATGCAGGGCTACTGGAACCGGGCCGACGAGACCGCCCAGGTGCTGCGGGACGGCTGGCTGCTCACCGGGGACATGGCGGTGATGGACGAGGAGGGCTACTTCTCGATCGTCGACCGCAAGAAGGACCTGATCATCGCCGGCGGCTACAACGTGTACCCGCGCGAGGTCGAGGAGGTCCTGTACGAGCATCCCAAGGTCCTGGAGGTGTGCGTGGCCGGGGTGCCCGACAGCTACCGGGGCGAGATCGTCAAGGCGTTCGTGGTCCTGCGGTCGGGCCAGCAGGCGACCCAGGACGAGATCCGCGAGTTCGCCAAGGCCCGCCTGGCCGCCTACAAGGTCCCCCGGTCGGTCGAGTTCCGCGACGAGCTGCCCAAGACCCTGATCGGCAAGGTCCTGCGCCGCGCCCTGGTCGAGGAGGAGGAGGCCAGGCAGAAGGCCGAGAGCGGAGCCGAGACGCCGTGAATCAGCCCGAGGGGCTGGGAGACCCGGGGCTGGGGCTGCGGATCCTGGTCGTGGACAACTACGACTCGTTCGTCTTCAACCTGGTCCAGTACCTGGGGGAGCTGGGCGCCGAGACGGTGGTGTGGCGCAACGACGCCGGGACCGTCGCCGACGTGCGCGCCCTCGACCCGGACGGGGTGGTGATCTCGCCGGGGCCGGGGCATCCCCGCGACGCCCGGCTCTCGGTCGACATCGTCCGCGACCTCGGGGCCGAGCTGCCCGTCCTCGGCGTCTGCCTCGGCCACCAGGTCATCGGCCACGTCTACGGCGGCCGGGTCGACCGCGCCCCCGAGCTGGTCCACGGCAAGACCTCGCCCGTCCACCACGGCGGCGCCGGGGTGCTGGCCGGGCTGCCGGTGCCGTTCGCGGCCACCCGGTACCACTCGCTGGTGGTCGAGCGCGACGGCCTGCCGGAGGTGCTGGAGGTGACCGGGGAGACCGCCCAGGGCCTGGTCATGGCCCTGCGCCACCGCAGCCACCCGGTCGAGGGCGTCCAGTTCCACCCCGAGTCGATCCTCACCGACGCCGGCCACCAGCTCCTGGCCAACTGGCTGGCCGGTCTGGCCGTGCGTTCGGCGGCCTAGCCGCCGGTCGTCGACGGCTCGCTGGTCGTGGGCTCGGTCGTCTCCGAGTCCTGGGTGGTGGGCGGCTCGGTGGTGGGCGGCTCGGTGGTCGGCGGCTGGGTCGTCGGCGGCTGGGTCGTCGGCGGCTGGGTCGTCGGCGGCTGGGTCGTCGGCGGGGCCGTGGTCGGCGCGGCTGTCGTGGGTACCGTGACGGTCGTCGCCGTCGGGGTGTCGTCCCCGGTCAGCGCCCGGGTGATGAAGAAGGCGGCCAGCCCGACCACGACCAGGGCGAGGAGGCTGACCACGATCCAGCCGACCGAGGTCCGCCGCTCCTCCTCTTCGGGCTCGGCATAGCGGGTGGCCCGGTCGGCCGGGACCCCGCCCAGCATCGCCGTCTGGTCGGCGGCCCCGTCGCGGGGGATCGCCTGGGTGGTGGCGGCCGAGTCCATCAGCGGGGTCGCGTGCACCGGCTGACCGTTGCGGAACCGCTGCAGGTCGTCGTGCATCTCGGCGGCCGTCTGGTAGCGGTTGTCGGGCAGCTTGGCCATCGCCTTCAGGCAGATCGCCTCCAGCGGGGCCGGCACGTCCGGGTTGAGCATCCGCGGAGGGGTCGGGTCCTCGCGGACGTGGCGGTAGGCGATGGCCACCGGGGTCGCCCCGGTGAACGGCACCGTGCCCGTCAGCATCTCGTACAGGCAGCAGCCGACCGAGTAGATGTCGCTGCGGTAGTCGACCGTCTGCCCCTGGGCCTGCTCGGGGGAGATGTACTGGGCGGTGCCGACCACCGCGGCCGTCTGGGTGATGGTCTCCGAGGTGGTGGCCCTGGCGATGCCGAAGTCCATCACCTTGACCTTGCCCTCGGGGGTGAGCATCACGTTGCCCGGCTTGATGTCGCGGTGGATGAGCCCGCGGGCGTGGGCGGCGATCAGCGCGCTGCAGACGTCGGCGCAGATCTCGGCCGCGCGCTCGGAGTACAGCGGGCCCTCGGCCCGGATCACGTCCTTGAGGGTCCGGCCTTCCACGTACTCCATGACGATGAAGTGGGTGCCGTCCTCGGTGCCGGTGTCGTAGACCCCGACGATGTTGGGGTGGCTGAGGCTGGCCGCGGCCTGGGCCTCGCGCTTGAAGCGGATCAGGAAGCTCGGGTCGCGGGCGAACTGGGCCTGGAGGACCTTGATGGCCACCCGGCGGGCCAGCAGCCGGTCGCGGCCCTCGAACACCTCGGCCATGCCGCCGGCGCCGAGCAACCGGCCCACCTCGTAGCGATCGAGCAGCACGTGCGGAGTCGTGGCCATCAGTCGTCCTCGTCGCCGTTGTCGACGGTGGTGGGGCTGGCAGGAGGCGGGCGCTCGGACTGACCGGCAGGGGGATCCGAGGGCTCGCCGCGCGGCAGCCAGGCTAGCAGGAGCAGAACGATCACGACGAGCGTCCCCACCGCCACCGCCGGCCAACGGGCCCGCCCGCCCCGGCGCGACGGCCGCCCGAGCCTGTGGACAACCGCCGGCGCCTCCATCTCGCTTGGGCTACGCTCCCCCACCGGGGGACTCGGCGCCGCAGGGCCGGGTTCCGGCACGCCCGGGGAGCGCAATTCCCGCGCGCCCGCGGCGGCCAGAGCGTCGGCCAGGGCCGTGGCCGAGGGGAAGCGGTCGGCCGGGTGCTTGGCCAGGGCGCGGCGGATCAGGTCGGCGGCCGGGGCCGGCAGGTCGGGGAGGTCGGCCCGGGGGTCGGGGACCGGGGCCGAGACGTGCTGGGTGGCGATGGCGACCGGGTTGGCGCCGGTGTAGGGGGTGCGCCCGGTGACCGCCTCGAACAGCACGCAGCCGAGCGAGTACTGGTCGGCGGCCGGGCCGACGTCGTCGTCCTGGGCCTGCTCGGGGGCGACGTAGTTGGCGCTGCCCAGGACCATCCCGGTCCGGGTCAGGGTGGCCGAGGTGGCCGCCTTGGCGATGCCGAAGTCGGTGACCTTGGCGCCCACGGGCCCGAGCAGGACGTTGGCCGGCTTCACGTCCCGGTGGACCAGGCCGTGGGCGTGGGCGGCGGCCAGCGCCCGCGCCACCTGCTCGCCGATCGCGAAGGCCTCCGTGTAGGGCAGCCGCCCGGTGGCCGCGATCCGCTCGGCCAGGGTCTCGCCCTCGACCAGCTCCATCACGATGAACGCATTCCCGCCCAGCTCCCCGTAGTCGTAGACGCCGGCCACCCCGGGATGCGACAGCGCCGCCGCGGCCCTGGCCTCGCGCCGGAAGCGCTCCAGGAAGGTCGGGTCGTCGGCCAGCTCCCGCCGCAGCACCTTGACCGCGACCTGCCGGCCCAGGCTCTCGTCGACCGCCCGGTACACCGACCCCATGCCGCCGCCGGCGATCCGCTCCCCGAGCCGGTACCGCTCCCCGAGCAGGTGGTTCATTGGGGAACCCCGACGGGGTTCCCCAACCCCTCCGGCGGGATCATCCGCCACCTCGCATGTAGGTCTCCATGACCGCCCTGGCGATGGGGGCGGCGGTGCGGCCGCCGGTGGTCTCGCTGCCGACGTCGCCGCCCTCCTCGACCACCACCGCGACCGCGATCTGCCGGTCGCCCGACCCGGTGAAGCCGATGAACCAGGCGTGCGGGTCCTTGCCGCGGGCGTGCTGGGCGGTGCCGGTCTTGCCGGCCACCTCCAGGTCGGGGATCTGGGCGGCGGTGCCGGTCCCGCTCTCCACCACCTGGAGCATCATGTCCCGGAGGTCGCCGGCCACCCGCTCGGGGATCACCTGGCCGAAGTCCTCGCCCTCGAACCGCTTGACCACGCTGCCCTTGTCGGAGACGACCTGGCGGGCCACGAACGGCCCCATCCGCTGGCCGCCGTTGGCGATGGTCGCGGCCACCGTGGCCATCTGGAGCGGCGAGACGCGCACGTCGCGCTGGCCGATGGCGCTCTGGGCGGTGGCCGGCACGTCCTGCTCGGGGGGGATCACGCTGGTGGCCGCCGGGAGCTGGTAGGGGCTCGGCTGGTTGAAGCCGAACTTCTCGGCCTCGGCGGCCAGCTTCTCGCTGCCCAGCTCGACCCCGAGGGCGGCGAAGGTGGTGTTGCAGGAGATCTTCAGCGCCTCGGTCAGGGTCAGGGTGTCGGCGCCGCAGCTCGAGCCGCCGAAGTTGCGGATGTCGGCCGAGGTCTGGGGGACGTCGTAGACCGTCGGGGACGGCAGCTGCTGGTCCATGGTGACGCCGTTCTCCAGGGCCGCCGCCGCCGTGACCACCTTGAAGGTCGACCCGGGCGGGTACAGCGCCCCGGCGGCCCGGTTGAGCAGCGGCCCGTTGGGGTCGTCGACCAGGCGCTCCCAGTTGCGCCGGATCTCCTCCGGATCGTGGCTGGACAGGGCGTTGGGGTCGTAGCGGGGGAAGGTGGTCATGGCCAGCACCGCCCCGTTCCGGGGGTCGAGCGCGACCACCGCCCCCTTGCGGCCGCCCAGCGCCCCCTCGGCCGCCTCCTGGGTGGCCCGGTCGAGGGTCAGCACCAGGGTGCCGCCGGGGGTCTCGCGGGCGGTGAGCAGGTCGGTCACGTTCTGGGCGAACTGCTCGGGCGCCCGCCCCAGCAGGAACGAGTTGAACTCCTGCTCGGCCAGGGTGCGGCCGTAGACCAGCGAGTAGAAGCCGGTGACCATGCCGTAGCGCCTGCCCTGCGGGTACGTGCGGACGAACTCCAGCGGGTCGCCGCGCTTCCGGGAGCGCTCCGACCTGGCCACCTCGAACTTGTCGGCGAGCACGATCGGCCCCCGCTCGATCGAGTACTCCTTGATCAGCACCCGGGTGTTGCGTGGGTCGTTGGCCAGCCGGTCGGCCGCCAGCACCTGCCAGTACAGGGGGGCGGCGAGCAGGGCCATGAAGGCGACAAGGACGACCACGGCCACCCGCCGGATCTGCCGGTTCATCGGACGACCGTCACCTCCCCGGTGTCGGCCGGGGCGGCCGGGCGGCCCGCCGGGGCCGGGGTGCCCTCGTCCGAGATCCGGCACAGCAGCGCGATCAGGGCGTAGTTGGCCAGCAGGCTCGAGCCCCCGAAGCTCACGAAGGGAAGCGTGATGCCGGTCAGCGGGATCAGCCGGGTGACCCCGCCGACGATCACGAACACCTGGAGGGCGAAGCTGGTCACCAGGCCGACGGCCAGCAGCTTGCCGAAGTCGTCGGGAGCGGCCAGCGCGATCCGCAGGCCCCGGAACACCATCAGGAGGTACACCAGCAGCATGGCCGTGACCCCGAGCAGGCCCAGCTCCTCCCCGAAGGCGGCGAAGATGAAGTCGGTGGAGGCGAACGGGATGAAGTCGGGCCGGCCCTGGTTCCAGCCCTGGCCCAGGATCCCCCCGGTGGCCAGGGCGAACAGCCCCTGGGCGAGCTGGAAGCCCCGGTCGTCGTAGTAGGCCCAGGTGTCCAGCCAGGTCGCGACCCGGACCTGGACGTGGCCGAACAGGTTGTAGGCGACCACGGCGCCGGTCAGGAACAGGCCCAGCCCGGCCGCCACATAGGAGAAGCGCCCGGTGGCCACGTACAGCAGGACCACGAACACCCCGAAGAACAGCAGGCTGGAGCCGAGGTCCTTCTCGAAGAAGAGCACGAACAGGCTGGCCGCCCAGGCCAGCAGCAGGGGCATGAAGTACTTGATCTCCGGCAGCAGGAAGGGCCCGGCCCGGTAGGTGGCGGTGGCCAGCAGCTCCTTGCGCTCGGCCAGGTAGGCGGCCAGGAACACCACCAGGGCGATCTTGGCCGCCTCGGCCGGCTGGCCGGAGAACGGGCCGATGCGGACCCACAGCCGGGCGCCGTTGATCTCGCGGCCCAGCACCGGCAGCACCGGCAGGGCCAGCAGGACCACGCCCAGCAGCAGCCAGGTGTAGCGGTAGCGGTCCAGCACCCGGTGGTCGCGGACGACCAGGATCACGGCCACGAACACCGCCACCCCGAGCACCGTCCACAGGGCCTGGGCCGGCGCCTCGGGCCGGTAGTTCTCCTTGGCCGCATCGGCGTAGTCGAGCCGCCGGACCATGACCAGGCCGAGGCCGTTGAGCAGGGCCGCCCCCGGCAGCAGGATCGGGTCGGCCTGGGGCGCCCGCCAGCGCAGCACCATGTGGGCGCCGAGGAACAGCCCGGCCAGGGTGGCGCCGTAGCCGGCGCTGCCCGCCGGCACCTCGTTGTCGGCGGCCAGCCCGACGACCACGTACGCCCCGACCGACAGGATCAGGGCCAGGAGCAGCAGCGACAGCTCGACGTTGCGGCGGGACTCCACGCCTCAGCCTCCCGCGGCCGCGGGTGGTGGTGGTGGTGGCTGCGGCCGTGGTCGGGGTCGTGGTCGAGGCGGCCGGTGTCCCGGTGCAGCCGTCGGGGCTGAACACCAGCGGGGCGCAGAGCGCGATGCTGCGGGCGTCGGCCAGGTCGTCGGCCAGGACCCCGCCCTCCAGGCGGGCGGCGTAGCCGGCCGGCACCTCGGCACGGGTGACCGGGCTGCGCTCGACCAGGCGCGAGAACCGGATCCCGGCGACGTCGCCGGGGACGCCCTGGAACACCGCCACCGTGTCGCCGTCGAAGCCCACCCAGTAGCGGCTGAACAGGAAGCTCCGCCCGGCCACCACCAGGGCCGCCACCACCACGACCACGATCCCGACGAGCAGGAACCGCTGCAGGCGGCGATGCCTGGCCAGGGAGCGGTCCTTGGCCCTGGCCGCCCGGCCGCTCCGGCCCGGTGGCCCGTCGCCGTCGCCGTCGACCAAGGGCAGGGCTCCGGTGGCCGACCCGACGGCCAGGTCCCCGGTGGTGTCGCCGCCCTCCTCCATGGCCTGGGCGGTCGCCTCGTCGACGGCGTCGACCACGATCACGGTGATGTTGTCGGGGCCGCCCTGCTCGTTGGCCACCGTGACCAGCTTCCGGGCCGCCTGGTGGGAGTTGCGCACCCGCAGCAGCACGTTGCGGATCTGGGCCGGCTCGACCACGTCCGACAGGCCGTCCGAGCAGAGCAGCAGCCGGTCGCCGACCTGCAGCTTGTAGGTGAACAGGTCGAACTCGACCTCGGGGTCGATCCCGAGGGCGCGGGTGATGACGCTGCGCTGGGGGTGGCGCTCGGCGTCCTCGGGGGACAGCCGGCCGTCGTCGACCAGCTCCTGGACCAGCGAGTGGTCGACCGTGACCTGGGACAGCTCGCCCTGGCGGAGCAGGTAGCCGCGGGAGTCGCCGACGTTGGCCACATGCACCATGTCGCCGTCCTCCAGCAGGGCGACCAGGGTGGTGCCCATGCCGTTCAGCTTGCGGTCGCTGGCCGCCATCTCGCGGATGCGGCGGTTGGCCCGCAGGATGGCCTGCTTGAGGTCGTCGGTGGCGGCGGTCTCGTTCTCCCACGGCCCCCGGCTGCCGAGGGCGGCCAGCTCCTCGATGGCGATGGCGCTGGCCACCTCGCCGGCGCTGTGGCCGCCCATGCCGTCGGCGACCGCGGCCACCGGCTGGGAGCTGAGGTAGCTGTCCTCGTTGTTCTTGCGCATCCGACCGACGTCGGTGGCGGCGGCGAATACCAGGCGCATCAGCGGCGCAGCTCCAGGGTGGCCTTGCCCATCTTCACCTCGTCGCCGGGGCCGATGGCGGTCGGCTGCTGCACCCGGGTCCGGTTCATGTAGGTGCCGTTGGTGGAGCCCAGGTCCTCCAGCCACCACGACCCGTCCCGCTGGTAGATGCGGGCGTGCACGTTGGACACGTAGGTGTCGCGGATGGCGATGTCGCAGGTCGCGGCCCGGCCGACGGTCAGCGACTCCTTCAGCGGGACGGTGCGCCGCCCCCCCTCGTCGCTCACCACCAGCTCGCGGGGCAGGCGCCTGGCCGGCCGGCCGGGGCCGCCGGCCCGGGGCACCGGGCGGGTGGGCGCCCGGGCGGGCCGGGCCCGCCGGCGTTCGGCCCTGGGCCCGAACACGTCCAGGGTCACCGCCCGGACCGCCCTGGCCACGAACAGGTACAGGATGACCAGGAAGGCGACCTTGACCAGGAGCAGGAAGATCGGCGGCATCAGCCCTCCCGCCGGAACTGGAGGGTCGAGCTGGCCAGCTTGAGCATGTCGCCGTTGGCCAGGCGGCGGCGCCGGATCGGCTGGCCGTTGACCTCGGTCCCGTTGGTGGAGCGCAGGTCCTCGACGATGAAGTCGTCGCCCTCGCGCACCACCCTGGCGTGGTTGCGGGAGACGCCCGGGTCGGCCAGGGGGATGTCGGACTGCTCGGCCCGGCCGATGGTCAGCTCGGAGGTGGCCAGCGGCCAGGACCGGATCGGCTGGCCGCCCTGGACCAGGACCAGGCTGGCCGGGGCGGTCACCTTGGCCCGGGGGCGCTGGCCGGGGAGCATGGCGGTGTGGGGGCCGACCGGCGGGGCCCCGGCCGGGCCGGGGGCGGCGGCGTAGTCCCGCTCCTGCTCGTCGGCCTCGACCCGGCTGCCCAGGCGGAAGCGGCCGACCTCCAGGTCGTCGGCCGTCTCGAACTCGATCCGGGCCGGCCCCAGCATGGCCCAGTCGCGCTCCCTGGCCGTGTCCACGGCCAGCGCGGCCAGCTCCTGGGCGAGCGCCACCTCGTAGTCGGCGAAGCGCTCCCGGTCGCCGGGGGACAGCTCGTAGATGTACACGTTGGGCACGTATACCCGGTTCACGCCCACCGTGCGCCCGTCCTCCACCTCCCGGACCAGGCGCTTGCCCAGCTCGACGGGCTGCACCCCGGAGCGGAAGGCACGTGCGAACAGCCCTTCCACCGCGCCCTCGAGGCGCCGCTCGAAGTCCCGCAAGATCCTCATCGTCCGAGCCCTCAGGCACTCCTTTGCGTCGTCTGCACACCGGCTCGCGGCAGTGTACCCACTCTAGCCGGTGACCAGCGGGTTCCTGGGCCGCGGTGGTCACGGCCGTGCTACAATCCCCGCTCGATTCCCCTGGGCGAGTGGCGGAATTGGCAGACGCGCAGGATTCAGGTTCCTGTGTCCGCAAGGACGTGGGGGTTCAAGTCCCCCTTCGCCCACACTCCACATGACCGGCCCCGACACCCCCGACCCCGTGGTGCTGCGCGCCCCGCGCCTGCTCGACGGCACCGGCGCCGCGCCCGTCGCCGACGCCGCCCTGCTGGTCGAGGGCGGCCGCATCGGCTACGCCGGCCCGGCCGCCGGCCTCCCCGAGGGGGCGGGACAGGTCCCGGCGCTCGACTTCCCCGGGGCCACCCTGCTGCCCGGGCTGGTCGACGTCCACGTCCACCTGGTGGCCAGCGCCGGGCCCGACCTGGCCGCCGACGTGCCCAAGGGGGAGGCCGAGCGGACCCTGGCCGCCGTGGCCAACGCCCGCCGCCAGCTCGACCAGGGGGTCACCCTGGTCCGCGACCTCGGCGCCCCCGGGGCCGAGGCGGTGCTGGTCGGCCGGGCGGTCGAGGCGGGCACGGTCGCCGGGCCCCGGGTGGTGGCCGCCGGCCCGGCGGTGACCATGACCGGCGGCCACATCGCCTACATCGGCCGGGTCACCGACGGGCCCGACGCGATGCGGGCGGCCGTGCGGGCCAACCTCGCCCTCGGGGCCCGCTGCATCAAGGTGGTGGCCACCGGCGGGGTGCTGACCATGGGCATCGACCCCCGCGAGGCCGCCTACACCCAGGAGGAGCTGGACGCCCTCGTCTCCGAGGCCCACCGGCTGGGGCTGACCGTCGCCGCCCACGCGATCGGCGAGGGCGGGGTGGCGGCGGCCCTGCGGGCCGGGGTCGACTCGGTCGAGCACGGCATGTTCCTTGACGACGCCACCATCGAGCTGTTCCTGGCCACCGGGGCCCGCTACACCCCGACCTTCTCCGCCCCGCACGGGATCCTCGGGGGCCCGAGCGTGCCCGGCTGGATCAAGGACCGGGCCCGCCCGGCCGCCGAGGCCCAGGTCGGCTCGTTCCGGGCCGCCGTCGAGGCCGGGGTGCGGGCGGTGGCCGGCACCGACGCCGGCACCCCCGACAACCCCCACGGCGGGGTGGCCCGCGAGGTCGCGTTCATGGCCGACGCCGGCCTGCCCGTCCTGGCCGCCGTGAAGGCGGCCACCGGCGAGGCCGCCGACCTCCTCGGCGTCCCCGACCGGGGCGTCCTGCGCCAGGGCGCCGCCGCCGACGTCCTGGTCGCCGACGGCGACGTGGCCGCCGACGTCACCGCACTCCAGCGCCCCCAGGCCGTCTTCCAGGACGGTCACCGGGTGGTCTAGGCTGGACACGGTGTCAGCAGCGGAGGTGACGAAGTGACGGTCGTGCAACTGCCAGAGGAGCTGGTCGCGCTGCGGGAGGCGATCCGCACCTTCATCCAGCGGGAGATCGCCCCCAAGGAAGCGGCCTACGCCCAGGAGATCACCGAGACCGGCACCTTCGCCGCCCTCCAGCAGGAGAAGAAGGCCCTGCGCAAGCGCTCGGCCGCCGAGGGCTACTACTCGCTGTTCATGCCCGAGGAGGCCGGCGGCGGCGGGGTCGGCTACCTCGGCCTGGTCCTGTGCGTGGAGGAGTGCATGCGCCACGGGCTGCTGCTGGCCATGCCCGGCGGCGTCCTGCCCAGCGTCGAGGGCCCGACCCCGATCCTGCTCGACGGCACCCCCGAACAGCGGGAGCGGTACCTCCAGCCGACCATGCGGGCCGAGCGCGAGGCCTGCTTCGCCCTCACCGAGCCCGACGCCGGCTCCGACGCGACCCGGATCCGGACCCGGGCCGAGCGCGACAACGGCGGCTGGGTCATCAACGGCCGCAAGCACTTCATCACCCACGGGGCCGAGGCCGACTACGTGATCCTGTTCGCCGTCACCGACCCGGGCAAGGGCGCCCGCGGCGGCATCAGCTGCTTCCTGGTCGACACCGACACCCCAGGCTTCGAGGTCGGGCGCCGCCAGCGGACCATGTACGACGAGCACCAGGCCGAGCTGGTCTTCACCGACTGCCGGGTCGGCGACGAGGCCCTGCTCGGCAAGGAGGGCTACGGCTTCTACTCGGCCATGCGCTGGATCAACGGCGGCCGGGTCTCGATCGCCGCCATGGCCGTCGGGATGGCCCAGCACCTCTACGAGCGGATGCTCGAGTACGCCAAGGTCCGGGAGGCGTTCGGCCGCCGGATCGGGGCCAACCAGTATGTGCAGGGGATGATCGTGGACACCCTGGCCGAGCTGACCCAGGCCCGCCTGCTGGTCTACGACCTGGCCGCCCGCCTGGACGCCGGCGCCGACGGCCGCCAGGAGGCGGCCATGGCCAAGTACGTGGCCACCGAGATGGTCGGCAGGGTGGCCGACCGGGCCATCCAGGTGTTCGGAGGCAACGGCTACATGACCGAGATGGGCGTGGAGCGCTGGGCCCGGTTCGTGCGGGCCATGCGCCTGTACGAGGGCACCAGCGAGATCCTCAAGACCAACATCGCACAGGACGCTCGGCCTCGATGAGCCGACTCGCGGTGATCGATCCTCGGCCGCGGCGGCGCGGCCCGGCCCCCTGGACGCCGTAGCATCTGGGCCATGCGAACCCTTCGTGCCCGTTCGACCCTGCTCCTGGCCGCGGCCGCCTGGACGATCTGGGTCTGGGCGACCCGCATCTGGAACATCGTCGGCGACCCCGCCCACGACGCCGCCTTCAAGGCCGTCCACAGCCTGCTCGCCCTGGTCTCGATCGCCTTCGGGGTCGCTCTGGCCGTGGTCGGCCTGCGCATGCGCCGCGAGGAGCGCGCCCCCCGGATTGAGACGGCGGGGCGCGCCGGGTAGGCTGAGCCGCTCGTCGACCTGGGGGGGTAGGTGCCGTGTTCATCAGGATTCTGCGCGGACAGGCCTATGACGGCGCCGCCACGCTGGCCGCGGTCAACCGCTGGCGCCAGGAGCTCGGCGCCGGGGTGCTCGGCTGGCAGCGGCTGACCGCCGGCATCGGCGACGGCGGCGAGCTGGTCCTCGCCCTCCGCTACGACACCGAGGCGGCGGCCAGGCGCGACCGCGACCGGCCGGAGCTGGCCGCCTGGCAGGCCGCGGCCGAGCGCCACCTGGCCGGCCCCGGGCGCTGGTACGACTGCCCGGTGGTGCACACCATGAAGGACGGCGACGCCGGCGAGGCCGGCTTCGTCCGGGTGGTCCAGGGCCGGCTGGCCGACCCGGTCCGCCTGGCCGCGATGCGGGCCGAGGTCGAGCGCACCCTGCGCGACCGCGCCCCCCACGTCCTCGGGGTGACCGTGGCCGAGCACGCCGACGGCACCGGCTTCACCGAGCTCACCTACCTCACCTCCGAGCGCGAGACCCGGGCCGCCGACCGCCAGATGCCGGTCGAGATGGCCGTGCAGCTCGGCACCGTCCGCAGCTACGTCGAGGCCCTGGAAGAGGTCGAGCTGCGCAGGCCGGTGCTGGCCAGCCCGGCCGTCCCGGTCGCCTAGGGTGCCCGGTCCTCGGCGTCGAGGGCGGCCAGGGCGGCCGCCTGCGCCCTGGCCATCACGTCCTTGAGGGGGCGGCCGGTGGCCGAGGCCAGGCGGGCGCAGTCGGCGTACTCGGGCGCGACGTTGACCACCCGGCCGCCGTCCAGGCCCAGCTTGACCCGGACCTTGCCGCCGGGCAGCGAGACCGTGAGCACCCGCCGCTCCAGCATCCACTTGCGCACCGGCAGCCCGCGCACGCCCAGGGTCGAGGTCTCGCGCCACAGCAGCTCGCGCACGGCCGCGTCGGTGCCGGGGGTGCAGAGCACCGAGAGGGTGATGCCGGGGCGGCCCTTCTTCATGTGGATCGGGGTGAACCAGACGTCGGCCGCCCCCGCCTCGAACAGCCGCTCCAGCACCCAGGGGGCCAGCTCCGGGGTCATGTCGTCGAGGTTGGCCTCCAGCACCAGCCCGCCGTCGCCCGCCGCCCCGTCCTCGGTCCGCTCGCCCACCAGCACCCGGAGCACGTTGGGCAGCTCGTCGTGCTGGCGGGCCCCGGCCCCGTAGCCGGTCGCGGCCACCCGCATGGGCGGCAGGTCGGTGAACCGGGCGACGCTGGCGGCGATGATGGCCGCGCCGGTCGGGGTGGTCAGCTCGGCCGTCACCCCGCCGGAGTAGATGGGGACCCCCTGGAGCAGCTCGACCACGGCCGGGGCGGGCACCGGCAGCATCCCGTGCTCGCTGCGGACGAGGCCGGTCCCGGTGGCCACCGGCGACGCCCACACCTCGGCGACGCCCAGGTCGTGCAGGAGCAGGGCGCTGCCGACGATGTCCACGACCGCGTCGACGGCGCCGACCTCGTGGAAGTGGACCTGGTCGACCGGCTTGCGGTGGACCCTGGCCTCCGCCTCGGCGAGGCGGCCGAAGGTGGCCAGCGCCCGCTCGCGCACCGGCGCCGGGAGGTCGGCCTCGCCGAGGGCGCCCCGCAGGTACGCCCAGGTGCGGATCACGTGCGAGCGCTCGGCCCTGACCCGGACGTGGGTGGCGCCGATCCCGCCCCGCTCGACCCCGCTCACCTCCAGCTCGAACGGGTCGACCGGCAGCCCCTCCAGCCCGGCCCGCAGCGCCTCGGCCGACCCGCCCGCGTCCAGCAGCGCCCCGAGCACCATGTCCCCGGCCACGCCGGCGAAGCAGTCGAGGTAGGCGAAGGTCATCTGGGGACCCGATCCTCCGGGGGCCTAGGCTTGAGGCCCCCGGACCCCCGATCCTGCGGCGCGGCGGCGCGGCGGCCGGCGGCCAGGATCCGGGCGGCCAGGGCGCCGGCCCCGAAGCCGTTGTCGATGTTGACAACGCTCACCCCGACCGCGCACGAGTTCAGCATGGAGAGCAGGGCGGCCAGCCCCTCGAAGGCGGCCCCGTAGCCGACACTGGTCGGCACGGCCACCACCGGCACGGCCACCATCCCGGCGACCAGCGACGGCAGGGCGCCCTCCATCCCGGCCACCACCACCAGCACGTCGGCCGCCTGGAGCCGGGCGGCCTCGGCGAACAGCCGGTGGGCCCCGGCGACGCCCACGTCGACCAGGGTGTCGACCCGGCAGCCGAACGCCTCGGCCGTGACCTGGGCCTCCTCGGCCACGGGCAGGTCGCTGGTCCCGGCGCAGACCACCCCGACCAGGCCGGCCGGCGACCCGTCCCGGTCCAGCGCCCGGCAGACCAGCATGCCGGAGCGGGGATGCCAGCGGGCGTCGGGGGCGACCTCCCGGACCGCCTCGGCGTGCCCGGCCGTCGCCCTGGTCACCAGCACCGGCGAGGCGTCCTGGGCGAGCAGGGAGGCAACGATCGCCGCCGTCTCGGCCGGCGTCTTCCCCGGGCCGTAGACGACCTCCGGCCCGCCCCGCAGGGCGCGGTGGTGGTCGACGCGCGCGAAGCCGAGGTCCTCGAACGGCAAGGCCGCCAGGCGGGTCACGGCGTCCTCGGTGGACAGCTCGCCCCTGGCCACGGCGCCGAGAAGCTGTCGAAGCCGACCTTCATCCAAAGTCTCCGCATTGTACAATCGCCGCCGCTGCCTTCCCCGCTGGCCTCGCAGGAGGTTACCCCGCGTGTCCCCGCTGCCGGCTGAGAGGCTGACCCTCCTCGTCTACGCCGCCCTGACCTCCAGCCTCGTCCTCGGCGTGGCCGTCGCGGTCCTTGCCGCCCGCCTCCGCGGGGCCCGCCGAACCTACGCCACCCTGCTGGCCGGCGGCGCCGCCGGCGAGGACATCCTGGCCGCGGTGGCCCGCCAGGTCGAGGCCACCGACCGCCTGCGGGGCAAGCTCAACCTGGTCGGCCGGGAGACGGCCCAGCTCCGCCAGCGCGTCTCCAACCTGGTCGGCACCGTCGGCCTGACCCGCTACGACGCCTTCCCCGACGCCGGCGGCCACCTCTCCTACTCGGCGGCGTTCCTCGACGAGGCCGGCGACGGGGTCGTCCTGTCGACCATCAACGGCCGCTCCGAGACCCGCTCCTACGCCAAGCCGGTCCGTGGCGGCAGCTCCGACCACCACCTGTCGGAGGAGGAGCGCGCCGCCATCACCCTGGCCATGGGCGCGACCCGCCCGGATCTGGCGTCGCCGGTCCGGTAGCCTGAGGGCATGCTGGACCTCAAGCTCGTCCGTGACGACCCCGAGGGGGTCAAGGCCGCCCTGGCCAAGCGCGGCCCCGGCGTCGCCGACCAGGTCGATGCGCTGCTGGAGGCCGACGCCGTCCGCCGCCGCCTGGTCACCGAGGTCGACGCCCTCCGGGCCGAGCAGAAGCGCCGCGGCCGGGAGGTCGCCAAGGCCGCCGGCGCCGAGGAGCGCCAGCGGCTCCTGGCCGGCCTCAAGGAGCTGTCCGCCCGCCTGGACGAGGCCGAGGCCCGGCTGCGCGCCGCCGAGGCCGCCCTGGCCGAGATCCAGGCCCGCATGCCCAACCTGCCCGACCCGGCCACCCCGGCCGGCGGCGAGGAGGACGCGGTCGAGCTGCGCCGGGTCGGCACCCCCAGGGAGTTCGACTTCGCCGTCCGCGACCACCTGGAGCTGGGCGAGCTGCTGGGCGCGATCGACACCGTCCGCGCCGCCAAGGTGTCGGGGGCCCGCTTCGGCTACCTGCTCGGGCCGGGGGCGCTGCTCGAGTTCGCCCTTGTGCGCCTGGCCATGGACCGGCTGACCGCGGCCGGGTTCGTGCCCATGATCCCGCCGGTGCTGGTCCGGCGGGAGGCGATGTTCGGGACCGGCTTCCTGCCCACCGACGAGCAGCAGATCTTCCGCACCGCCGACGACGACCTGTACCTGGCCGGCACCTCCGAGGTGCCGCTGGTCTCCTACCACAGCGACGAGCTGCTCGACCCCGGGACGCTGCCGCTGCGCTACGCCGGCTTCTCGACCTGCTTCCGCCGCGAGGCCGGGTCCTACGGCAAGGACACCCGGGGCATCTTCCGGGTCCACCAGTTCGACAAGGTGGAGATGGTGTCGTTCGTGCTCCCCGAGGCCTCGGCCGCCGAGCACGAGCTGCTGCTGGCCCGCGAGGAGGAGATCCTCCAGGCCCTCGAGCTGCCCTACCGGGTGGTCGACATCGCCGCCGGCGACCTCGGCGCCTCGGCCGCCCGCAAGTTCGACTGCGAGGCCTGGATCCCCTCCCAGGGCACCTGGCGCGAGCTCACCTCGACCTCCAACTGCACCGACTACCAGGCCCGCCGCATCGGCTGCCGGGTCAGGGAGCCCGACGGCAACCGCCCCCTGCACACCCTCAACGGCACCGCCGTCGCCGTCGGCCGGACCATCGTCGCCCTGCTCGAGAACCACCAGCAGCCCGACGGCTCGGTCCGGGTCCCGGCCGCCCTCCAGCACTACCTGGGCGGCACCGAGCTCATCGAGCCGGCCAAGTAGCCCCGGGCGGCTACGGCGCCCGGATTAGGAGCTTCGATGGGGCTGATGCTAGCACATGCCTTGCTTAGACAGGAGTGTGGTGCGAGATCCCCCTGATGGCCAACGGCTCTCGGTTCCCCGGCACCACGACGCCGCGTCCGCAACTTCCGGACTGGCGCCTGGTCGGACCCGTCCACCTGGCGCGGCGGCAAGGTCCCACTGGCCGGCGAGCTCGGCGGTCCGTCGTGGCCGGCACCACGGTGACCGTGACCGGGTCGGTGCAGGCCGGTGGGCGCCAGTGGCGACCGAGGTGCCGCTCCAGACCGCAGCCCATCGGCTGGCAGGGCTCGGCGGGCCCATCCCGAGGTGAACGGCCAGTCGGGCACCGACGTCATGAACCTCACCCGCAACGTCCGCATCGAGGGGACGGCCGCCGGTCCCGCCCACGTGTTCATCCGCCCCTCCAGACCGCTCGGCCCCGGTCACCGTGGAGACCACGGGCCGCTGACCGCCGGAAGGAGCCGCGTGATGGATGACCCGACCGCGCCTGGCCGGGTGCTGCAGATGCGCCTGGTCGTCGAGGCGCCCGACTACGAGCAGGCGGTCGCGTTCTACCGCGACGTGCTCGGCGCCCCCGAGGAACTGACGGTCGAGGGCGACGCCGGCGAGAAGGTGACCATCCTCGACATGGGCCGAGCCACCCTGGAGCTCTCCAACCCCGCCCAGGTCGCGATGATCGACGCCGTCGAGGTCGGCCGCCGGGTCAGCCCCCGGCTCCGCGTCGCCTTCGAGGTCGCCGACGCCAAGGCCGTCACCGCCGACCTGGTCGAGGCCGGCGCCGACCTGCTCGCACCCCCCACCCTCACCCCATGGCAGTCCCTCAACTCCCGCCTCTCGGCCCCGGCCAGCCTCCAGATCACGTTGTTCGAGGAACTGGGGGACAGCGGTGGGTCGTAGAAGTTGACCGTTCCTCGCGCAAAGAGGTATCACCTGCGCGGTCGCAGTGCTTGTTCCGCTCGACTCACATCTACAAGGAGGAGACCCGATGGTGGTCGCCGACGTCTCGTTTGCCGACATTTTCTGGTCGGTGCTGTGGTTCTTCTTCCTGTTCATCTGGATCATGATCTTGTTCCATATCCTCACCGACCTGTTCCGCGACCACTCGGTGTCGGGCGTGGAGAAGACGCTGTGGGTGCTGTTCTTGGTGTTCCTGCCGTTCCTGGCCGTGTTCATCTACCTGATCGTCCGGGGCAAGGGGATGGGCGAGCGGGCCGCAGCCCGACAGCAGCAGGCCCAGCAGGAGTTCGAGGGCTACGTCCGCAACGTCGCCACCACTCCTGAGGCGTCGCCCACCGAGCAGATCGCCCGGGCCAAGGAGCTGCTGGACTCGGGCGCCATCGACCAGTCGGAGTTCGACCGGCTGAAGGCCAAGGCCCTCGCCTGAGGGCGATGGTTGGGCTCAGCGAAACCGCTGGTCGTCGAGCGGAGGAGGTGGGATTCGAAC
>CAVTCL010000031.1:0-95434 GCA_963733175.1 uncultured Actinomycetota bacterium | reverse complement strand
TCCCCCGGCGCCGTTCGTCCGCGGTCATGACAGTCCCCCAGCTCGGTCATCGGCCGGAGACAGTATCGAGGGCCAGGTTGAGCTCGAGCACGTTCACCCTCGGCTCGCCCAGGAACCCCAGGTCGCGACCCTGGGTGTGCTCGCGGACCAGGTCGCGGACCCTGGCCGGGTCGAGCCGGCGGGCGGCGGCCACCCGGTCGACCTGGAAGGCGGCCGCGGCCGGCGAGATGTGGGGGTCGAGCCCGGAGCCGGAGGCGGTCACCAGCTCGGCCGGGATGTCGGCGGCGGTCGCGCCCGGGTGGGACTCGAGCAGGCCGTCGACCCGCTCCTGCACCGTGTCGGCGAGCTGCCTGGGAGGTCGGGCCCAGGTTGGAGGCGCCGGAGGCGCCGGCGTCGTAGCCGTCCCCGGCGGCCGAGGGCCGGCCCCAGAAGTACTCGGGCGCGTCGAAGGCCTGGCCGATCAGCGGGAGCCGACCACCTGGCCGTCGGTCCCCCGGACCAGGCTCCCCTCGGCGCCGCCGCGGAAGGCGACCTGGCCGATCCCGAACATCAGCAGCGGGTAGGCCAGTCCGACCAGGACGGTGAACACGACCAGGGCCACGGCGCCCCGGCGAAGGTCGGTGAGCATGACGGTTCTTCTCCTAGGCCAGGTTGACGAGGTTGACGACGACGTCGATCAGCTTGATGCCGATGAACGGCAGCACGATGCCCCCGAGCCCGTAGACGAGCAGGTTGCGGCGGAGCAGGGCGGTGGCCGACACCGGACGGAAGCGGACGCCGCGCAGGGCCAGGGGGATCAGGGCGACGATGATGAGGGCGTTGAAGATCACCGCCGACAGCACCGCCGACTGGGGGCTCTCCAGCCGCAGGATGTTGAGCCGGTCGAGCACCGGGTAGGTGGCCGCGAACAGCGCCGGGATGATGGCGAAGTACTTGGCCACGTCGTTGGCGATCGAGAAGGTGGTCAGCGAGCCCCTGGTGATCAGGAGCTGCTTGCCGATCTCGACGATCTCGATGAGCTTGGTCGGGTTGGAGTCGAGGTCGACCATGTTGCCGGCCTCCTTGGCGGCGACCGTGCCGGTGTTCATGGCCACGCCGACGTCGGCCTGGGCCAGCGCCGGGGCGTCGTTGGTGCCGTCCCCGGTCATGGCGATCAGCTTGCCGCCGCCCTGCTCGGCCCGGATCAGCTCCATCTTCCGCTCGGGCGTGGCCTGGGCCAGGAAGTCGTCGACCCCGGCCTCGCTGGCGATGGCGGCCGCCGTGAGCGGGTTGTCGCCGGTGATCATGACGGTGCGGATGCCCATGCGGCGTAGCTGGTCGAAGCGGTCGCGCATGCCGCCCTTGACGATGTCCTTGAGGTGGATGACGCCGAGGGCGCGGTCGCCGTCGGCCACCACCAGCGGGGTGCCGCCGCCGCGGGCGATGCCCTCCACGATCGGGTCGAGCTCGCCGGGAACGTCCCCGCCGTGCTCCTTGACCCAGGCCACGACGGCGTCGGTGGCCCCCTTGCGGACCTGCCGGCCGTCGAGGTCCGCCCCCGACATCCGGGTCTGGGCGGTGAAGGGGACGAACCGGGCGCGCTGCTCCAGCAGCTCGCGGCCGCGCAGGCCGTAGCGCTCCTTGGCCAGGACCACGATCGAGCGGCCCTCGGGGGTCTCGTCGGACAGCGAGGAGAGCTGGGCGGCGTCGACCAGCTCGGCCACCTCCACCCCGGGCAGGGGGAGCAGCTCGGTGGCCTGGCGGTTGCCGAGGGTGATGGTGCCGGTCTTGTCCAGCAGCAGGGTGTTGACGTCGCCGGCGGCCTCCACCGCCCGGCCCGACATGGCGAGCACGTTGTGCTGGACCATCCGGTCCATGCCGGCGATGCCGATGGCCGACAGCAGGGCGCCGATGGTGGTGGGGATGAGGCAGACGAGCAGGGCGATCAGCACGACCACATCGGCCTGCTGCCCGGAGTAGACGGCGAACGGCTGGAGGGTCACGACCGCGATCAGGAAGATGATGGTGAGCACGCTGAGCAGGATCGAGAGGGCGATCTCGTTGGGCGTCTTCTGCCGCTCGGCCCCCTCGACGAGGGCGATCATCTTGTCGAGGAAGCTCTTGCCCGGCTCGGCGGTGATCCGCACCCGGATCCAGTCGGACAGCACCCTGGTCCCGCCGGTGACGGCCGAGCGGTCCCCGCCGGCCTCGCGGATGACCGGGGCCGACTCGCCGGTGATGGCCGACTCGTCGACCGAGGCGATGCCCTCGACCACCTCGCCGTCGCCGGGGATGACCTCGCCGGCGTCGACCGCCACCTGGTCGCCCGCCTGGAGCTGGGAGGCCGGCACGACCTCGGTGCCGCCGTCGGAGCGTAGCCGCCTGGCCGTGGTGTCGCGCCGGGCCTTGCGCAGCTCGTCGGCCTGGGCCTTGCCGCGGCCCTCGGCCATCGCCTCGGCGAAGTTGGCGAACAGCACCGTGAACCACAGCCACAGCGCCACCTGGCCGGTGAACGAGATCCCGCCCGGCCCGCCGCCGTTGACCAGGTTCACGCCGAACCGCAGGGTGACCAGGACGCTGCCGACCAGCACCACGAACATCACCGGGTTGCGGGCCTGGATCCGCGGGTCGAGCTTGCGGAAGGCCTCGCCGGCCGCGGCGCGGACGATCGAGGGCTCGAACAGCTTCTTGGGCGTTGGCATCGTTTCCCCTCAGAACAGTTGGCCGGTGCCCTGGAGCAGGTGCTCGACGATCGGGCCGAGGGCGAGGACCGGGAAGAAGGTCAGGGCGCCGACGATCAGGACCACGCTGACCAGCAGGCCGACGAACAGCGGGGTGTGGGTTGGGAAGGTGCCGGGCCCGGCCGGGACCTTCTCCTTGGCGGCCAGGCTGCCGGCGATGGCCAGCACGGCCAGGATGGGCAGGTAGCGCCCGCCGTACAGGGCCAGCGACCCGGTCAGGTTGTAGAAGGGTCGTGTTGCCGGTGAGGCCGGCGAAGGCGGAGCCGTTGTTGTTGGCCTGCGAGGTGAACGCGTACAGGATCTCGGTCAGGCCGTGCGGGCCCTGGTTGAGCCGCGAGGAGGTGCCGGCGTCCAGCACCGCGGCGATCCCGGTCAGGACCAGCACCAGCGCGGGCATGACCAGGATGGCCAGGCCGGCCAGCTTGACCTCGCGGGCCTGGACCTTCTTGCCCAGCCACTCCGGTGTGCGGCCGACCATCAGGCCGGCGATGAACACCGCCAGCAGCACGAACACCAGCATCCCGTACAGCCCGGTGCCGACCCCGCCCGGTGAGACCTCGCCCAGCAGCATGTGGGAGACGGTCACCAGCCCGCCGACGGCGGTGTAGGAGTCGTGGAAGGAGTTGACCGCGCCGGTCGAGGTGCCGGTGGTGCTGGCCGCGAAGGTCGCCCGAGGCCCCGATGCCGAAGCGGACCTCCTTGCCCTCCATGTTGCCGCCGGCCTGGGCGCCGCTCCCGGACGCGGCGGCCTGGTCGGCCCCGGCCCGCTCGACGATCGGGTTGCCGGCCTGCTCGGCCACGATCACCGTGACCGTCATGGCCGCCCAGATGACGGCCATGGCCGCGAACAGCGCCCAGCCCTGGCGGCGGGAGCCGACCATGCGGCCGTAGGTGGCGGTGAGCGCGAACGGGACCACCAGCAGCGCCAGCATCTCCAGGAAGTTGGTGACCGGGTCGGGGTTCTCGTACGGGTGGGCCGAGTTGGCGTTGAACGGCCCGCCGCCGTTGGTACCGAGCTCCTTGATCGCCTCCTGGGAGGCGATCGGGCCGCCGGGCAGGGTCTGGGCGGACCCGGCGACGGTCGCCACCTCGCGCAGCTCGTTGAAGTTCTGGACCACCCCTCTGGCCAGCAGCAGCGTGGCCAGCAGGATCGACAGCGGCAGGAGCACGAACACGACGCCGCGGGTCAGGTCGACCCAGAAGTTGCCGATGGTCTCGGCCCGGCGCCGGGTCAGCCCGCGGATCAGGGCGACGGCCACGGCCAGGCCGACCCCGGCCGAGACGAAGTTCTGCACCGCCAGCCCGGCCATCTGGGTGAGGTGGCTCATGGTCGCCTCGCCCACGTAGTTCTGCCAGTTGGTGTTGGTCACGAACGACACGGCGGTGTTCAGGGCCAGGTAGGGGTCGACGGCCCCGAAGCCGTCGGGGTTGACCGGCAGCAGCCCCTGGACGCGCTGGAGCACGTACAGCCCGACGATCGAGGCCAGCGAGAACACCAGCAGCGAGCGGGCGTAGGCCTTCCAGGTCTGCTCGCGGTCGGGCTGGAGGCGAAGGCTGCGGTAGACGAGGCGCTCGACCGGGCCCAGCACCGGGTGAAGGAAGGTCCGCTCGCCGCCCATGACCCGGGCGATGAAGGCCCCCAGCGGCGGGGTCAGGACGACCACGGCGAGGAACAGGACGAGCGGCTGGACGAGGTTGGAGACGAGCATGTCAGAAACGCTCCGGGCGGATGAGGGCGTAGACGAGGTAGCCGACCAGGGCGACGGCGGCGACCAGGGCGAGCAGGTTCTCCCAGTCCATGGCCGCCCCCGTCAGGCCTTCTCGACCAGGCGCAGCCAGACGAAGCTGAGCGCGGCCAGCGCCAGGATGACCGCCGCGACGACGACGTCCATCGGGCCTCCATTCACGACAACGGTTGGTCGGCCTCCAGGTTGCTCGCCGGCCACAAAGGCCGCGTGAAGGAAGGGCCGGCGGACGCAAAGAAGTCGTCAAGGACCGGGCGCTGCTGGCGCGGCGTCCTATCCTTGGTCTCATGGACGTCCCTCGGCGGCTGGCGGTGGGCGGGCCCCGGGCCGCCCTCGGCTACGCCGTCGCCGTGGCCGGCACCGCCCTGATCACCGCCCCGCTGCTCGCCTTCCGGGGCGACGTCAACAAGACCACCGTGGTCCTGGCCTACCTGCTGGTGGTGACCGCGGCGGCGGCCGCCGGCGGGCTCGGGCCGGGCATCACCGCCGCCGGCCTCGGGTTCCTCGCCTTCGACCTGCTGTTCCTCCAGCCCTACCACCACGTCATCGTCGACGACCCCCAGGACTACCTGTCGCTGGCCGTCTACCTGCTGGTCGCCGTGGTGGTGAGCCTGCTGGTGGCGACCAGCGAGCGCCGCCGGGCCCAGGCCGAGCGCCGCGAGCGCGAGACCCGCATGCTGTTCGACCTGTCGACCAGCCTGGTCGCCCACGGCAGCCTGGAGGACACGCTGCGGGGCGTGGTCCGCACCGTCCGCTCCCTGTTCGACCTGGCCGGGTGCGCCATCGTGCTGCCCTCGGGCGACGGCCTCCACCTGGCCGCGGTCGACGGCGAGGTGCCGGGCGACCTCGACGACCGCTTCGTCGGGTGCGCGCCGGCCAGGCCTCGATCCAGCTCCGGGGCCCTGCCGGGGCCGACCTGGAGCCGGGCCGGGCCCTGACCGTGCCCATGCGCAGCGGCGCGTCCGTGGTCGGGGCGCTGGTGGTGGTCGCCGGCGGCCCCGATTCCTCCGGGTTCGGCGAGGCCGAGCGGCGGGTCCTGGCCACCTTCGCCAACCAGGCCGCGCTGGCCGTCGAGCGGGGCCAGCAGGAGGAGCAGCGCAACCGCACCCTGGCCCTTCAGGAGACCGACCGGCTGCGCACCGCCCTGCTCAACTCGGTCTCCCACGACCTGCGCACCCCGCTGGCCTCCATCAAGGCCTCCGCCTCCAGCCTGCTCGACCGGGAGGTGCGCTGGAGCGACGCCGAGCGGGACGAGTTCCTGGTCACCATCAACACCGAGGTCGACCGGCTGACCCGGCTCGTCCACAACCTGCTCGACATGTCCCGCATCGAGGCCGGGGCGCTCGACCCCCACCTGGTCGAGAGCTCGGTCGCCGAGGTGGTCGGCCCGGTGGTGCGCCGGGCCAGGGCCGCGTCAAGGCAGCGGGTCGACGTCGACGTGCCCGACGAGCTGGCGCCGGTGCTGGTCGAC
This sequence comes from uncultured Actinomycetota bacterium, assembly GCA_963733175.1. Lineage (GTDB taxonomy): Bacteria > Actinomycetota > CALGFH01 > CALGFH01 > CALGFH01 > CALGFH01. The sequence goes on along the minus strand of CAVTCL010000031.1, from coordinate 89,498 downwards.
CCGGTCCGCCTCGACCAGGTGCTCACCAACCTGCTCGACAACGCGCGCGGCTACGCCGGCGCCGGCCCCGTCGAGGTGGTGGCCCGCCAGGCCGGCGACACGGTCGAGCTCCGGGTGGTCGACCACGGGCCCGGCATCCCGGTCCCGGAGCGGGAGCGGATCTTCGGCCAGTTCTACCGGCTCAAGGGCGGCGGCAGGCGACCCGAGGGGACGGGCATGGGCCTGGCCATCTGCCGGGGGATCGTGCAGGCGCACGGTGGCCGCCTCCGGGTCGAGACGACCCCGGGGGGCGGCGCCACCTTCGTGCTCAGCCTGCCCGTCTCGCCGCGCCCGGCACCGGCCCCCGACCACGAGGTGGCCCGGCCGTGACCCGGGTCCTGGTGGTGGACGACGAGCCGCCGATCGTGCGGGCGGTCGCGGCCAACCTGCGCGTCCGCGGCTTCGAGGTGCTGACCGCATCGACCGGCGAGGCCGCCCTGGCCGCGGTCGAGACCCACCAGCCGGACTGCATCGTGCTCGACCTGGGCCTGCCCGGCATCGACGGCCTGGAGGTGCTGCGCCGCCTGCGCACCTGGACCCAGGTCCCGGTGGTGGTGCTGACCGCGATCGACGGCGAGCGCGACAAGGTGACCGCGCTCGACCTGGGCGCCGACGACTACGTGACCAAGCCGTTCGGCGTGGCCGAGCTGATGGCCAGGATCCGGGTCGCCCTGCGCCACGCCAGGGCGGCCGGGGCCGACCGGCCGCGGGTGATCACCGCCGCCGACGTGGCCATCGACCTGGACGCCAAGCTGGTGACCAGAGGCGGGACCGCCGTGCGGCTGACCCCGACCGAGTACCGGCTGGTCGAGACCCTGGCCACCAACGCCGGCCGGCTCTGCACCCACCGCTTCCTGCTGGAGCGGGTCTGGGGGCCTGGCTACGGCGACGAGTCCCAGTACCTTCGGGTCTACATGGCCAACCTGCGCAAGAAGCTCGACGACCCGGCGGCCCCGCAGCTGCTGCTGACCGAGCCCGGCATGGGCTACCGGTTCGTGGTCCCCGAACCCGACGCCGCGCCGACGGAGGCCTGACCGGTGCGGGTGGTGGTCGTCGGCTGCGGCCGGGTCGGGGCCGGACTGGCCGCCTGGCTGGCCGAGGCCGGGGACGTGGTCGCCGTGGTCGACAAGGACCCCAAGGCGTTCGAGCGGCTCGGCGAGGAGTTCACCGGCCAGACCGTCGAGGGCATCGGCTTCGACCGCGACGTGCTCGAGCAGGCCGGCGTGGCCAGGGCCGACGCCCTGGTCGCGGTGACCGGCGGCGACAACTCCAACGTGGTCACGGCCCGGGTGGCCAAGGACGCCTACCGCGTCCCGCGGGTGATCGCCCGCATCCACGACCCCCGCCGGGCCGCCCTGTACGAGGAGCTCGGGATCGTCACCGTGTCCTCGACCGACTGGGCGCTGCGCAAGGTCCGCGACTACCTGGAGCACCGCACCCTCAAGGAGGAGCACAGCTTCGGGCGCGGCGAGGTCACGCTGCTCCGCCTGGAGCTGCCCCAGCATCTGGTCGACCGCCAGGTGGCCGACGTGGAGGGCGAGGGGCTGCGGGTGGTCAGCGTCACCCGCCGGGGCGGCGCGTTCGTGCCCGGCCCCGGCACCGTGCTGGCCGAGGGCGACGTGGTCCGGCTGGCCGTCGGGGCCGACGGCCGCGCACGGCTCGACGCCCTCCTGGCCGAGGAGGCCGACCCGCGAGCAGGCCGGCCGGGAGGTGGCCGGGTGAGGGTGCTCGTGGCCGGGGCCGGGGTGTGGGGGTCCTACATCGCCGACCACCTGGTCGAGGCCGGCCACGAGGTGGTCGTGGTCGAGCAGGACGCCGCCACCGCCCGGCGGGCCAGGGCGTCCGGCGGCCGCACGGTGGTGGCCGGCGACGCCTGCGAGCCGTCGGTGCTGGACCACCTCGGCCTCGACACCGTCGACACCGTGGTCGCGGCCACCGGCGACGACGAGGACAACCTGGTCGTGAGCCTGCTGGTCAAGCGGTGGTACGGGGTGCCCCGGGTGGTGGCCAGGGTCAACAACCCCAAGAACACCTGGATGTTCACGGACGAGTGGGGGGTCGACACCGCCGTGTCCGCCCCGGCCGTGATGACCTGGCTGCTGGAGCGCGCCGTCGGGGTCCAGGACGTGGTCGCCCTGCTCCGGGCCGAGCGGGGCCGCGGGGTCGCCCTGGTCGAGCTGACCCTGGACGAGGACGCCCCCGTCCTGGGCCGCCGCCCGGCCGAGCTCGACCTCCCCACCGGCGCCACCGTGGTCGCCGTGGTCCGCGGCGACCAGGTCCTGGCCGGCGCCGACGCCGGCCCGTTCGAGCCCGCCGACGAGGTCCTCGCCCTCACCACCCTCCAGGCCGAGCCCGACCTGCGCCTCCTCCTCGGCGGCCAGCCCGGCGGCTCCCACACCCCCGCAGGCTGACGGCCCGCCTGCGGTACACTGCCACCTCGAAACGGGATGTAGCGCAGCTTGGCAGCGCGCCACGTTCGGGACGTGGAGGCCCCGGGTTCAAATCCCGGCATCCCGACCAAGTTGAGCGGCTATGTACAACGGGTATACCCGGCGTGTATAGTTCCGCCCCGTGACCGTCTCCTACGCGCTCCTCGGCCTGCTCGAGGGATCCAGCCGACACGGCTACGACCTGAAGCGGTCGTACGACCGGCGGTTCGGCGAGGTCAAGCCGATCCGGTTCGGCCAGGTCTACCGCACGCTGTCCCAGCTCGAGCGGGACGGCCTGGTCGAGGTCGCTGGCGTCGAGGCCGGATCGGGCCCCGATCGCAAGCGGTACTCCATCACACCGGAGGGGGTGACCGACCTGGACACCTGGCTCGGCGAGCCGGAGGAACCACAACCGCACCGCCAGTCGGTGCTGTTCACCAAGGTCGTGGTGGCGCTGCTGTCAGGGCGGTCGGCGAAGCACTTCCTCGACGTGCAACGGGCCAGGCACCTGGACACCATGAAGGCGCTGACGACGGCCCGGCGCAACGCGGCGACCACGCAGGACGCGTTGCTCGCCGACTTCCAGCTGTTCCACCTCGAGGCCGACCTGCGGTGGATCGACCACACGGAGTCCCGCCTGGCCGCCCTGGCCGAGGAGGTGCGCGATGTCCCAGATCCTCGTCGGCGATGACCTGCACAAGTCGTTCGGCCTGACCAAGGCGCTGCGCGGCGCGAGCACCGTCCTCGACGAGGGCGAGATCGTCGCCGTGATGGGGCCGAGCGGCTCCGGCAAGTCGACCCTGCTGCACTGCCTCGCGGGCATCCTCACGCCCGACCGGGGCGAGGTGCACTTCGCCGGCCGGCGCATCGACCAGCTCCCCGACCGGGAACGGGCCCACCTGCGGCGCACGGTGTTCGGGTTCGTCTTCCAGTTCGGGCAGCTCGTGCCCGAACTGCCGGCCGTGGAGAACATCGCCCTCCCCCTGCTGCTGGCCGGGCGACGCCGCAGGCACGCACTCGCGGCCGCCGCGCCGTGGCTCTCGCGACTCGGCCTCGACGGCCTCGGCGAGCGGCTGCCCGGCGAGCTCTCCGGAGGTCAGGGCCAGCGGGTTGCGATGGCACGGGCGCTGGTCGCGAACCCGACGGTCGTGTTCGCCGACGAGCCCACCGGCTCGCTCGACTCCGTCGCGGCCGACGAGGTCATGGAGCTGCTCGTCGACGCCGCTCGCGAGCAGGGCACCAGCGTCCTGATGGTGACGCACGAGCCACGAGTTGCCGCGTGGGCGGATCGGACGGTGCTGGTCCGTGACGGCGTCGACGCCCTCGGGCAGGGGCTGGGGATGGCGTCGCCGTGACCTTCCGGCTCGGCCTGCGGCTGGCCGTCGCCGGTGGACGGGAGTCGCTGCTGCGGCTCGCGGTCACGGCGTTCGGCGTCGCCGTCGGCGTCGTGCTGCTGCTGCTCTGCCTGACCGGCCAGTCGGCCGAGCAGGGGCGCGCGGAGCGGTCCGGGTGGCAGAGCGCCGACCCGGACACGCCGGCCACGGCACCCGACCCCGCGCTGTTCCTGACGGTCACCGACTACCACGAGGGCACCGCGATGATCCGCGGCTACGTGGCGGCCCTGGGGCCTCGCCCGCCGGTGCCGCCGGGCCTGGAGCGCCTCCCCGGCCCGGGCGAGGTCGCGGTCTCCCCGGCGATGCGCCGGCTCCTCGCGTCCACGCCCGACGACGAGCTCGACGACCGCTATCCCGGCCGCGTCACCGCGACCATCGGCGACGAGGGGCTCGCCCATCCCGACCAGCTCGTCGCGCTCATCGGACGCACGCCGGACCAGCTCGGCCAGGTGACCTCCAGGTCGTTGTACACGGTGCGGGGCTTCGGCTCGCTGCCCAGCGGCTACCTGTTCTACCAGGGCATACGGGTGCTCCTCCTGCTCGGCGCCGTGCTCCTGCTCGTCCCCGTGATCATCTTCATCGTCATGACCACCCGCGTCGCCGCCGCCCACCGCGAGCAGCGGCTCGCCACCATCCGCCTGGTCGGCGCGACGCGGCTGCAGGCGGCGGTCGTGGCCGCGGTCGAGACCGGGCTCGGCGCCGTGGCCGGCACCGCCCTCGGGTGGGCCGGCTACGAGGTGGGCCGGCGGATCGTGGCGGCGACCCTGACCTTCCAGGGCGCACGCTTCTTCCTCGACGACGTCGTCGTCGCCCCCTGGCTCCTGGCGCTGGTCCTGGTCGGGGTGCCGCTCCTGGCGACGCTGACCACCATCGTGGCCCTGAGCCGGGTCCAGGCCGGACCGCTCGCGACCAGCCGGCGTGGCCGCCGTCGGCCGCCGTCGGCCCGGCGCGCGCTGCCGCTCGCCGCTGGCATCGGCGGCCTGCTCGCCGCCGCGCCGCTGCGCCGGGTCGTCGACAGCGAGACCGGCGAGACCCTCGACAACCTGGCGCCGCTGTTCGTCATCCTCACGATCGTCGGCTTCGTGGTCATCGGGCCCTGGCTGTGCATGCTCGCCGGGCGCGGCATCGCCCGCGTCAGCCGGCGGGTGCCCGGGCTGATCGCGGCGCGCCGCATCGCCAGTGACCCGAGCGCCACGTTCCGCGCCGTCAGCGTCGTCGTGCTCGCGGCCTTCGCCGTCACCTTCTCCGCCAGCCTCGTCGACGCCTCCGAGGACGGGCCCGTCGACGGAGGACGTGGTGTGCTGCGGCCGGGCGTGGTCGAGGTCATCACGGGTGGGGTGCCCGAGGCCAAGGTCGCCCCCCTCCTCTCCGAGCGGGCCGTGCCGATCCGGTACGGCGACGCCGGCGACTTCGTGGAGTCCTGCGCCGAGCTCGCCCGAGTGGTGACGCTCCCGTGCTCCTCGTCGGGCCCCGCCGTGGGCGACATCAGCGAGCGGGCCGGGCTCGCCGACTCCGACCTACCGATCGGCACGGTGTACATCCCCACCGACGGCACGCCGGCCGCCGTGAACCGCGTTCGCACCCAGGCCGCCAACCTCGTGCCGAACGCGCTCATCCACACCCAGCAGGACCGGATCGACACCGACGCGTTCTTCTTCGGCAGCCTCGAGCAGCTGCAGCGCCTGGTCTGGTACTTCGTCCTGCTCGTGGCGGCGTGCAGCCTCACCGTCGGCATGCTCGCCGGCGTCATCGAACGGCGGCGGCCGTTCGCCCTGCTGCGCGCGTCCGGCCTCCGCCTCGGGGAGCTCCGCCAGGTCGTGTTCCTCGAGACGGCCGCGGCGATGCTGGTCACCGCGGCGGTGGGTGTGGGGCTCGGTCTGGCGACGTCGTACGCCGTGGCCCTGTTCGGCGACATGGTGTGGACGTGGCCGGACGTCGGCGTCTTCGTCATGGTCGGCATCGGCGTGCTCGCCGCGCTCATCCTCTCGACGATGGCCCTCCCGCTGCTGGACGCCGCCACGCGACATGACGCCGTCCGGTACGAGTAGCGCACGGCCCGCTCCGGTAGGTATGCGGGTCAGGCGTACGACGCTGGACGGGCCCGTACGTTGTGGGACAGGCTGGCGTGGTTCAGATCCGGCATCGCGACCAGGAGGCAGTGCGTGGAGTCCGCTGGCGGCAGCCGCGAGGTGGTCATCCGGTCCGGCGGCCGCGACCTCGCCGGTCACGTCTTCGACCCCGGCGGCGCCCCGTCCCCCGGGGCGGGGCTGCTGTTCGTCCACGGCCTCCGCAGCGACCAGGCCGGGTACCGGCGGCGGGCGCAGGTCGCGTCGGCCGCGCTCGGCGCCGTGTGCCTCACGTTCGATCTCAGCGGCCACGGCAAGAGCCAGGGTGATCTCGACGAGCTGACCCCTCGGGAGCATCTGGCGGACGTCCTCGCGGCCTACGACGTGCTGACCGGCGACGGGCGGGTGGACACCGGCCGGGTCGGGGTGTGCGCAGCCAGCTACGGCGCCTACCTGGCCGCGTTGCTCGTGTCCCGGCGTCCGGTCGAGCGGCTGCTGCTGCGCGCGCCCGCGCTGTACGCCGACGACGACCTGGACACGCCGCTCGGCCGGCGGCGCGCGTCCCGGGCCGATGTGCGCGCGCCGGTCCTGTTCCAGGGCCTCGCCGGCTTCGGCGGGGACATCATGGTCCTGGAGTCCGAGCGGGACGAGGTCATCCCCCACGCCGTCGTGGAAGCCTACCTGGAGGCGTTCCCCCGGGCGCGCCACGACGTCATCGCCGGCGCCACCCATGCCCTGACGGAGCCCGCCTGGCAGGAGCAGTTCGTGGCGAGCATCCTCGGCTGGTTCGGCGAGCTCTAGCCGGCGACCCTGTTCTGCAGATACCCATGGGCGACCGTGACCGGCTCGCGGACCACGGCGTCGCCGGCCTGGTCCGAAGCCCCGCGCCAGTCGAGCAGCGCGATGTCCGTGTCCGAGGGCATCGTCACCAGCCGGGCCAGGGGACCGTCGTTGTCCTGCACCGACCGGTGGGCGTGGAGGAACGCGTCGTACAGGAGGACCTGGGCGACCAGCACCCGCCACAGCGCCGGCTGCTCCTGGGGGTGGAACCCCTGGAAGAGCGCGGTGAGGTCCGGCATCATCCGGGTGATCCCGGACCGGCTGTCGTCCAGCTCGGCCAGGAACTCGCCGTAGCTCCGGCACCGGGAGACGCCGTCGCCGCTCTCCTTGACCATCGCCTCGGTGGCGATCTCGAGTGTTCCCAGGTAGAGCCCCTGGCGCCGGTACACCCGCGGTGACTGCCGCAGGAGCCTCTCGCGATCGGGCCGGCCCGGGTCCGCCCTGTCCGGCTTGTACTCCAGTTCCGGTTCGCAGCGCGCCAGGTCGTGGTCCTCGGTGAAGGTCCTGAAGATGAGCTTCAGCAGCTCGTACTGCGTCCGCAGCCGGGGCTCCAGGCTGAGGTCGATGACGGTGAGGCGACGCTGGAGGATCTTGAAGGAGGTCATCGGGGCCAGCAGGAAGCACACCGTCGACCGGAAGTAGTACCCGGGCCCGGCGAGCCATCCCGAACCGTCGGGGAGGAGGTCGCCCTGCCGGCAGGTCCTGGCGATGCTCATGATGCGGGAACGTGCCCGCTCGGCCAGCTCCGCGGCCTCGAACAGCAGCGGCTCGCACTCCGCGTAGAGCCGTTTCCTGGCCTCGTACTCGTAGTCGCGCCGGGCGTCCTGTACCGCCCGCTGCTCTTCCAGCTCGCTGGCCAGCCGCAGCTTCTGCTCCTCCAGCTCCTCGGTCAGGCGGGCGACACGCCGGTTCGTCCTGGCGGTCGCCAGGACCGAGACGATCGCGACGACCAGCGATGCGACCGCCGCGATGATCGCGACAAGGAGTTCTTCGGTCATGTGGTCCCACCGGGGCAAAAGGGCGGTCAGGCTACCAGGTCAGCGGCGGAGCCTTGAGGGGATCGACGCCCGGCGGAGCAGGTCGCCGGCGTGGGAGGTCACGCCGACGTCGCCGGCGATCTCGATGCCCTCGTCCGGGGCCACGGTTTCGATCAGCCGGCGCAGGTGCTCCAGGCCCAGGGACGGGTCGAAGCGGCGCCAGCGCGACGGCGTTCCCGGGTGGATGGTGGTGCCGGTCGTCGCGGCCGTGGCCAGGTGGAGCTGGACCACCCAGGCGCCGGCGCCGTCGTGGGCCCACTCGAAGCGGACCGGGCCGAGGCCGGCGGCGGCCCGGGCGCCGAGCTCGCGGACGTCGTGGAGCACCCGGTCCGGGAGCGGGGCCGGCGCGGCCCTGGCCAGCATGAAGTCCTCGCCGGACCCGGGCACGCCCTCGACCAGGAGGCCGCCGGCGGCGTCGGGGAGGGCGGCGCCCGACCAGCGGGCGCGGACGCCCTCCTGGGCGAGCACGGCGGCGATGGCCGTCCCCGACGGGTCCTCGGCGGCCAGGAGCGCGAACGGGTCCCGCCAGCCCCGCCGGGTCGGGAACCTGCCCGGGGCCGGCTCGGCCGGGCAGGTGCGGAGCCACCGCTCGCCGCTGCCGGTGGGGCGGCCGAAGCGGAAGGGGGCGAGCCGCCGGCCGACGACGGTGGTGGCCGGCACGGGGAGGCCGTGGAGGTCGGCGACCAGCAGGCCGAAGGCCTTGTCCCCGATGAACCGGCTGAACCTGTTGGGCCAGGCCAGCCGGTGGGTGAGCGGGACCGGGTCGACCCGCTCGGCCTCCCAGACGATGGTGTGGGTCTGGCGGACGCCGGCGACCAGGGGATGGATGCTGAACTCGACCCGTTCCCCTGGCCGGCCGTCCAGGTCGGGCGTGAACCCGTAGACGGTGCCCAGCAGCGCCAGGGCGTCGTCGTGGGCCAGGGCGACCGTCCCGGGCCGTTCGACCGAACGGGGCGTGTCCCCCGGGGCGAACTCGACCAGGCCGCCCTGGGCGACCCCGGACACCCCGCCGTCGTCGACGTCGACGGTCTCGTTGGCGATGGTGTGCAGGCCCTCGCCGGCACGGGCGCGCAGGACGGCCAGGACGTCGTCGCGGCGGGCCAGGCCGTAGGTGAACGGGCCGCCCTTGGGCGCGCCCGCCCGGAAGCTCCTGACGTTGACCGAGCCGCCGGCGGCCAGGGCGAGGAGGGTCTCGACCGCCTCCTCGGCGGTGCCGAAGCGGTGGCCGGGCCGGTGGTCCCGGAGGCAGGAGTGCCGCTGGGGCAGGTCGGCCGCCGGGCCGAAGCTGACGAACTGGGCCACGTTGGCCTGGGCCGCCAGGCGGCTGAGCATGTCGTCCTTGAGCGGCGCCATTGGGGGAGGATAGAAGCCGGCCGCGACAGGACGGGAGGGGTACGTGGAGCTCGCCGAGCTGCAGCACCGGATCGAGGCGCTGTACGGGGCGCGGGACCGGGTGCGGGGGGTGGACGGGACCTTCCGGTGGTGGGTCGAGGAGGTCGGCGAGGTGGCCAAGGCGCTGCGCGGCCGCGACCCGGCCGCCCTTGAGCACGAGCTCGGGGACGCGCTGGCCTGGCTGGCCAGCGTGGCCAACCTGGTCGGGGTCGACCTGACCAGGGCGGTGGGCCGCTACGCCGGCGACTGCCCCCGCTGCGGGGCCACCCCGTGCGCCTGCCCGGTGTCCTAGCGGACGAACCGGATGGTCAGCGGGTAGCGGTAGAACTCGCCGTTGTTGGCCCGGATCGAGGCGACGACGATCAGCACCACGTAGGCGATGCCGAGGGCGAGCAGGAGCAGGATGCCGATCCCGATGAAGATCAGGACCACGGACACGATGGCGTAGAGCAGCCAGCTCAGGTTGAAGTTGAGCGACTCGACGGCGTGGGCGCGCACGTACGCCGAGCGGGGCCCGAACACCAGCATCACCACCAGCGGGGCCACGAACCCGAGGAACAGGTAGGCGGCCACGAACGACAGCAGGTGGGCCAGCATCGCCCACAGCCGCTCCTGGTCGGCCGAGAGCGGCCGCTGCCCCGGCGCGGGCGGGCCCCCGGGAGGCGGGCCCACGGGAGGCTGGCCACCGGGAGGCGGGCCACCGGGAGGCGGGCCACCGCCCGGTGGCGGGGGAGGCTGGGGCGGGGGCACCTGCTCCGACATGACGCGCTCCTTCCTCGATGGACCACCGGGCCGCTGCGACCGGAGCCTAGCAGCCGGGGTCAGCCGCCGAGGAGCCGGGTGGTGCGGTGGCGGATGGCCAGGGTGAGCTCGTCGGCCTGCTCGTCGCTGAGCTTGGCGCCCCAGGGGGAGCGGACGTAGAAGGTGTCGACGACCCGGTCGCCGAGGGTGTCGATCTTGGCCACGCGGACGTCCAGGTCGAGGTCGCCGAGGGCGGCGGCGATGGCGTGGAGCAGGCCGAGGGCGTCGGCGGCGCGCACCTCGACCACCGTCGAGTGGGCGGACTCGTCGGGCAGGACCCGCACGTCGGGCTCGACCGGGGCGGGGGCGCGGTAGTCGCGGGCCTTGCGCTCCAGGCGCGCCTCGACGGCCAGGCGGCCCGCCCAGGCGGCGTCCAGGTCGGCCCCGAGGCGCTCCCAGCGCAGGGTGGCCGGGGCCTGGACGGCGAAACGCTGCAGGGCCAGGCCGCCGCTGGTCGACCAGACATGGGCCCGCAGCACCGAGACCCGGTGCAGGGCCAGCACCCCGGTGGTGCGGGCCAGCGTCCCCGGGCGGTCGGCGGCGCACACGGTCACCAGCCCGTGCCCGTCGCCCGACGGGTCGACCCGGTAGCGGACCCCGCCGGGGCCGGGCGGGTCGGCCAGCAGCTCCAGCTCCTCGGCCAGCTCCCCGGCGTCCACCGTGGCCAGGGCCGACAGGTACGAGCCGGGCAGGGTGCCCAGCAGCCGGGCCGCCTGCCCGGCCAGGGCCGGGCGGGCCGCCTCGATCCGGACGGCCAGCGCCTCCGGGTCCCCCGGGGATGGCGGCCCTCCCCGCTCCAGCACGTGCAGGACCCGGGCGGCCAGGTCGGCGACCAGCGTCCCCTTCCAGTCGTTCCAGGCGGCCGGGCCGGTGGCCAGCCCGTCGGCCACGGTCAGCAGGTGCAGCAGGCGCAGGCGGCGCGGCGACCCGAGCGCCGCGGCCACGCCCTCGACCACGCTGGGGTCGTCGAGGTCGCGCCGGGTCGCCGTCTCGACCAGGAGCAGGTGGTGGCGGACGAGCACCGCCACCTCCTCGAGCTCGTCGGCGTCCAGGCCCATGCGGGCCAGGGCCCGGCGGGTCAGCAGCTCCCCGGCGACGCTGTGGTCGGCGCCCGACCCCTTGCCGATGTCGTGGAAGATCGCCGCCAGGTAGAGCGCGTCCAGGTCGCCGGCGGCCTCGGCCGTCCTGGCCGCCCGCTCGTCCTGCTCCAGCAGCCTGGACACCTCGGCCGCGGCGGCGAAGGCGTGGCCGTCGACGGTGTAGCGGTGCCACGGGTCGTGCTGGACCCGGCCGCGCACCGAGGCCCACTCCGGCACCAGCACCGCCCAGCCGCCGACGTGGTCGAGCAGCTCGCAGGCGCCCACCGCCTCCGGGCCGCGCAGGACGGTCATGAACGCGGCCCGCAGCGGCTCCGACCAGGCCTCCAGCGGCGCCCGGTCGAAGGTCTGCTCCAGCCAGGCCAGGGTGGGGCGGGCGATCTGGCGCCCGGTGCGCGCCCTGGCGGCCAGCAGCCGCATGGCCAGCAGCACCTCGGCCTGCGGGTCGCCGGCCGGCTCCAGGGTGCCTGTGGACAACGGCGGGCCCCCCATCCCGCCCTGGGCTACCCTCCCAGAAGGGGCCCCTACATCGGCGGCTCGGCGGACGAGCGCGCCCCGCGTCGGTTGCGTCGACGACCAGCAGCCCGTCCTCCAGCCGGATGCCGCCCGGCTCCAGGCGGCGGACCAGGCCGGAGCGGCGCGGGCCGCCCAGCAGCCGCTCGGCCAGGGTCCGGGTCTCGACCGCGGCCAGGTACTCGACCGTCCGGGCGGAGGTGTGCACCGCCGCCATCAGCCGGTCGGCGCCGTCGTCGCCGTCGAGGCCGAGGGCCTTGGCCACGGCCGGCTGGAGGTCGGCCCTGACCCGGTCGGTCTTGCGCCGCGTCTGGCCGTGCAGGGCCTCGCGGACGGCCAGCAGCAGCTCCCCGGCCCGCACCAGCTCGGGCCGCCCGGCCGGCCGGGGCCAGCCGGCGACCGCGGCCAGCCAGCCGACGGCGTGCAGGTCGCGCAGCCCGCCGACGTCCTGCTTGAGGTCGGGGGCGAGCACCCAGCCGGCCCGCTCGACCCGCAGGTGCCGCTCGGCGGTCACCTCCAGCAGCCGCCGGGCCAGCCGGCGGCCGTCCCGCTCCAGCCAGCGCCGGCGCCGGCCCGTCATCTCGTCCATCAGCCCGGCCGGCCCGGCCACCAGCCGGGCCTCGAGCAGCGAGGTCGCCGACTCCAGGTCGCCCCTGGCCCGCTCGATCGCCTCCTTGGGCGAGCAGACGGCGTGGCCCACCTGGAAGCCGGCGTCCCACAGCGGGTACAGCAGGCCGCGGAGGTCCTCGGGGCTGGGCCGGCGCTTGTCGTCGACCAGCACCAGCAGGTCGACGTCGGAGTGGGGCGACACATCGCCCCGCCCGTAGCCGCCGACGGCCACCACGGCGACGCTGCTGCGGGGCAGGGGCACGGTGTCGACCAGCTCGGCCAGGACGTGGTCGAGGGCGGCCGCCCGGCGCCTGGCCGGCCGGCCGCCCTCGCTCAGCGTCAGCTCCGCCGCCGCCCGGACCGCGGCCAGCTCGACGGAGCCCGGCCTTCCCTCCGGGGCGCTAGGCATGAGCCCCCCGGACCCCGTCAGAGCGCGTCGCCTCCCATCTCGCCGGTGCGGATGCGCAGCGTCTGCTCGACGCTCAGCACCCAGACCTTGCCGTCGCCGATCGAGCCGGTGCGGGCACCGTCGACGATCGCCTTGACCACGTCCTCGACCGCGTCGTCATCGGTCAGGACCTCGACCCTCGTCTTGGGCAGCAGCTCGACCTGGTACTCGGCGCCGCGGTAGACCTCGGTGTGGCCCCGCTGGCGGCCGAAGCCGCGGGCGTCGGTCACGGTCAGGCCCTGGACGCCGACGCCCTCCAGCGCCGCCTTCACCTCTTCCAGCTTGAACGGTTTGATGACCGCCACGACCAGCTTCATCAGCCCAGGTCTCCTTGGGGCACGCGGACGGTTGAGGGGGCGCGCTCGGGAGGCGCCGCGCCGGCCGGGACCGGGGCCGCGGCCCCGACGCCCTCGCTGAAGGCGTAGCCGACCTCCTCGTGCTGGGTGATGTCGAGCCCGGCCAGCTCGTCCTCCTCGGTCACCCGCAGGCCCATGACCAGGTCGACGACCTTGAGCAGCCCGAAGCTGACGACGAAGGAGAAGGCCAGGGTGGCCACCACGGCCACCGCCTGCTTGCCGAGCAGGGTCAGGCCGCCGCCGGCCAGCAGGCCGTCGGCCCCGGCCTCGTTGAAGGCGGTGTTGGCGAACACGCCGATGAGCAGGGCGCCGAGCATGCCGCCGACGGCGTGGACCCCGACGACGTCGAGCGCGTCGTCGTAGCCGGCCTTGTACTTCAGGCCGACCGCCCAGGCGCAGACGACGCCGGCGGCCAGGCCGATGGCGATCGAGCCCATGGGACCGACGTAGCCGGCCGCCGGGGTGATGGCGACCAGGCCGGCGACCGCGCCCGAGGCCGCGCCGAGGGTGGTGGTCTTGCGCCGGCGCAGGTAGTCGGTGAGGCACCAGCCGAGCACGGCCGCGCCGGTGGCGGTGTTGGTGGCGATGAACGCCTGGGCGGCGAGGCCGTTGGCGGCCAGCGCGCTGCCGGCGTTGAAGCCGAACCAGCCGAACCACAGGATGCCGGCCCCGAGGATGGTCAGGGTCAGGTTGTGGGGGACCATCGCCTCCTTGAGGAACCCGCGCCGCTTGCCGATGATGATGGCCGCGGCCAGGGCGGCGAAGCCCGAGTTCATGTGGACGACGGTGCCGCCGGCGAAGTCGAGCGCGCCGAACTCGCGCAGCCAGCCGCCGGGCGCCCACACCCAGTGGGCCAGGGGCGCGTACACCAGGAACAGCCACAGGGTGGTGAACACCGCGAAGGCCGAGAACTTCATCCGCTCGGCGAAGGCGCCGGTGATCAGGGCCGGGGTGATGGCCGCGAAGAACAGCTGGAAGACGGCGTAGGCGATGGCGGGGATGGTGGCGGACAGGTCGGGGTTGGGCTCCTGGCCGACCCCGGAGAAGCCGATCCAGTCGAGGCCGCCGATGAAGGCGTTGCCGGGCGAGAAGGCGAGCGAATACGCCGCCAGCACCCACAGCACCGAGACCAGGCCCATGGTGAAGAAGCTCTGCATCACCGTCGCCAGGACGTTCTTGGCCCTGACCATGCCGCCGTAGAACAGCGCCAGGCCGGGGATCATGAACATCACCAGGGCGGCCGAGATGAGAACGAACGCGGTATCGCCGGAATCCAAGGCGGTACCCCTTTCTGCGTCGGAGTCGTAACCGGCACGCCCAGTAGGTACAGCAGCGGTGTTGCCAGCAGGTTTCCTGGCCGTTCTGCGGCCGTAACGGATTCGGGTGGCCCTGTCGGCCAGGGTTGATAGGGTCGTGCCGGAGTCGAGGAGGTTGCCGGTGACACGGAGGTACCGGATGGCCCGGCCCGAGGAGCACCGGGCCCTGATGGTCCAGGACGCCCGGGCGTTCGGCGACTCCACCACCAGCGTCAGCATCGACCGCTCGGTGGCCCGCACCCGGGTCGAGGAGCTGCGGGTCCTGGAGGAGGACGGGAACCGGCTGGGCCTGCTGCTGGCCCGCGGCCAGCCGGTGTTCTGGGGTGGCCGGCCGGTGCCGGCCAGCCAGGTGTCGGGCCTGTCGGTCGGGGCCGAGCACCGCGGCCGCGGGGTGGCGACCGAGCTGCTCCGCGCCTACCTGGACGAGGTCCACGAGCGCGGGGCGGCCATCTCCACCCTGTTCCCGGCGGCCGTCCAGCTCTACCGGCGGGCCGGCTACGAGTTCGCCGGCACCTGGACCCTGTACGAGGCCGCGGCCAGGCACCTGCCGGCGGGCTGGCCAGAGGGCTACCGGGCCGTTCCCGTCCCGGCCGACGACCCGGCTCCCCTCCAGGAGCGCTTCGCCCGCGTGGCCGCCGGCCGCAACGGCCAGGTCGACCGGGACGCCGGCTGGTGGCGCGACTTCCTGCTCGCCGACCGGGGCAGCGGCCCGCCCCAGGTGTTCCTGGTCGACGGCCCCGACGGCCCCGACGGCTGGGCGGTCCTCGCCGTCTCCAGCGACGTCTCGGCCCAGGACGTCCGCACCAGCGTCCAGGTGGTCGACTGGGGGGCGGCCAGCGAGGGCGGCTGGCGGTCGCTGCTCACCCTGGCCGCCGGCTTCTCGTCGCTGGAGGCGAGCGTGCACTGGAAGGGCCCCGACCCCGAGCCGCTCGCCCTGCTCGTGGCCGAGCAGGACATCCGCCAGCTCCGCCAGGACCACTGGATGGTCAGGGTGGTCGACGTGCCCGGGGCGTTCGCGGCCAGGGGCTACCCGGCGGGCCTGCGGGGCCGCATCACCATCGGGGTCAGCGACGACACCTGCCCCTGGGTCGACGGGACCTGGACGATCGAGGTCGACGGCGGGGAGGGCAAGGCGGTCCGGGTCGGGGACGACGCCGAGCTGCGCACCGGCGCGGCCGGCCTGGCCGCCCTGTTCGCCGGCTACCACGACCCCCGCGACCTGGCCGCCCTCGGCGTGGTCCGCGGCCTCGACCAGGCCGGCATCGAGTTCCTGCAGGCCATGCACGCCGGCCCCAGACCGTGGAGCCCCGACTACTACTGACGAAGGCCCAGCCGGTGGCGGGTACCGCCGATCACTGCCGAGGATCACGAGGCCGTGGCCCGGCTGATGGTGCTGGGGCTGATGGTGGGGGCCAAGGTCGACGAGTACGTGGAGCGGACCGAGCCGGCGAGTTCCGGGTGCTGGAGGCCGAGGGCGAGATCGTCAGCCTGCTGCGGCTGGACCGTCAGGCCCAGTGGTGCTCGGCAGGCCGTGGACTCGGCCCAGGTCCTGCAGCTGGCCACCCCGCCCCAGCACCGTCGGGGCCGGGCACGGCGCGCGGCTGCTGGGCGGCTGCTGCCACGAGCTGCACGCCGACGGGGTGCCCCTGGCCACCCTGACGCCCAGCACCTTCCCGTTCTACCGCGGGGCCGGGTTCGAGGTCGCCGGCAGCTGGACCATGTACGAGGCCCGGTCCGAGCACCTCCCCCGGCACACCGCCCCCTACCGGGCCCGGCCGGTGTCACTGACTGACCCGGCCGAGCTGGCCGAGGTCTACCGCCCGGTCGCCCCGTCCCCGCCATCCACCCAGGCCGCCACCGCCGACATCCGCGGCCTGGCGTCGCTGTTCACCGGCTTCGCCGGCCCCGACGACCTGATCAGGGCCGGCCTCCTGACCGGCTTCGACCCCGCCGCCGTCGACCTCCTCCGCGCCGCCTTCGCCAGCCCCCGGCCCTGGACGGCCGAGTTCTACTGAGTGGTCCAGACGGGCCAGCTGCTGGCGGACCACGGCGATCACGGTCACGGTGGCCAGGAGGTGGAACAGGACCAGGCCGAGCTGGCGGCCCGTGGACACGTCCAGCCCGAAGGCGGGCAGGGCCGACAGGACCCCGAAGGCGACGGCCAGGATCACCCAGAGGCGGACCCCCGACGGGCCCCGCCGGGTCAGCAGCCACAGGACGGCGGCGCCGACCAGGCTGGAGACGGCGGTGACGCCGATGACGGGTCCCAGCGGCAGCTCGTTCAGCTCGGTGCTGCCCGGCTGGGCCGGGATCTGGAGGCCGACGTCCAGGACCGGCTGGAGCAGGACCCAGGCGACGGCGTTGACGACGGTGGCGGCGAGGGCGGCGAGCAGGCCGGCCCGCCAGACGGGGCCGGAAGGGAGGGCGGTGCGGGACGGGGAGCCGGTACCGGCGGACGCCTCGGTCATGCGGACCTCCTGGGAGCGCGACGGGCGACGATAGTTTAGATCGTCAACTGTCTCGTCGGTCCAGTGATTCCCGGAGGAGGAACTCGGCGATCTGGATCGCGTTCAGGGCGGCGCCCTTGCGCAGGTTGTCGGCCACCGACCAGAACAGCACGGCGCGCGGGTCGGCCAGGTCGGCGCGGATGCGGCCGACGAACACCCCGTCGCTGCCGGCGAACTCCAGCGGGGTCGGGTAGCGCTCGGCGGCCGGGTCGTCCACAACGGTCACGCCCGGGGCTGCCTCGCAGCCGGCCCGGAACGCCGCCAGGTCGACCGGCTCCCGGCAGACCGCCCTGACCGACAGCGAGTGGCCGACCAGCACCGGCACCCGGACACAGGTCGGGTGGGAGGCCAGCTCGGGCAGGCCGAGGATCTTGCGCGGCTCGTCGCGCAGCTTCAGCTCCTCGACCGTGTAGCCCGACTCGGTGAAGCCCATGGCCTGGGGGACGACGTTGAAGGCGATCGGGTGGGGGAACACCTGGCCGGCGGGCAGGGCCTCGGGCCGGCCGCCGCGGCGCAGCAGCTCCCGGTCCGGCAGCAGCTTGGCCGCCTGCTCGACCAGCTCGTCCATGCCCTTCTGGCCGGACCCGCCGGCCGCCTGGAACGAGGTCGGGGTGATCGACTCCAGCCCGAACCGGTCGCGCAGCACGGCCAGCACCGGGGTCATGGCCAGGGTGGTGCAGTTCGGGTTGGCGACGATCCCCAGCGGGTGGTCTCCGGCCGCCTCCGGGTTGACGTCGGCGTCGACCAGCGGCACCTGGGGGTGCATGCGCCAGGCGCTGGAGTTGTCGACCACCACCGCGCCGCGCTCGGCCGCGACCGGCCCCCACTCCCGGGAGACGCCCCCGCCGGCGGAGAAGAAGGCCAGGTCGGCGCCGTCGAACACCTCGGGGGCGAGCGCCCGGACCTCGACCTGCTCGCCGCGGACGGGCAGCCGCCGCCCGGCCGAGCGGGCCGAGGCGACCAGCCGGACCTCCCCGACGGGCAGCTCCCGCTCGGCCACCAGTCGCCGCAGGTCCTCCCCCACCGCGCCGGTGGCCCCCACGATCACCGCCGTGGGGCGGTGCTGGTCGCTCACCGGACCACCGGCAGCTCGGCCGTGCCGTCGGGGTGCTCGTGGCGGAACTCGGCCTCCTCGGACAGGTGGAAGCGGTCGTGGATGGCCCGCACGGCCACGCCGACGTCGCTGGAGCGGATCACGCAGGAGATGCGGATGGTCGAGGTGGAGATCATCTCGATGTTGACCCCGGCGTTGGCCAGGGCGTCGAACATGGCCGCGGCCACCCCCGGGCTCGACTTCATGCCCGCCCCGACCAGCGACACCTTGGCGATGTCGGAGTCGGCCACCACCTCGGCCGCCCCGACCTCGTCCCGCAGGCCGTGGAGCACCTCCATGGCCCCGCTCAGGTCGGCCTTGGGCACGGTGAAGGAGATGTCGGTGGTGCCGCCGTGGGAGACGTTCTGGACGATCATGTCCACGTTCACGCCGTGCTCGGCGATGCCGCGCATCACCCGGGCGGCGATCCCCGGCTTGTCCGGCACCCGGACCAGGGTCACCTTGGCCTCCGAGGTGTCGTGCGGCACCCCCGAGACGATCGCCTTCTCCATCCGTTCGTCCTCCTCGCGTACCCAGGTCCCCGGCGCGTCGGTGAAGCTGGAGCGCACGTGCAGGACCATGCCGGTGCGGCGGGCGTACTCGACGCAGCGCAGCATCAGCACCTTGGCCCCGCAGGCCGACAGCTCCAGCATCTCCTCATACGAGACCATGTGCAGCTTGCGGGCCTCCGGCACCACCCGCGGGTCGGCGGTGTAGACCCCGTCCACGTCGGTGTAGATCTCGCACACCCCGGCCCCCAGCGCCGCCGCCAGGGCGACCGCGGTGGTGTCCGAGCCGCCCCGGCCCAGGGTGGTCACCTCTTTCGAGGTCGAGGTGACCCCCTGGAACCCGGCCACGATCACCACGTTGCCCTCGCCCAGGGCGTCGCTGATCCGCCCGGCGCGCACGTCCAGGATGCGGGCCTTGCCGTGCAGGGTGTCGGTGATGATGCCGGCCTGGGAGCCGGTGAACGACTTGGCGGTGACCCCGAGGTCGGCGATGGCCATGGCCAGCAGCGACATGGAGATGCGCTCGCCGGCGGTCAGCAGCATGTCCATCTCGCGGGGCGGCGGGTTGGGCGAGACCCGCCTGGCCAGCGAGATCAGGTCGTCGGTGGAGTCGCCCATGGCGGACACCACCACCACGACGTCGTTCCCGGCGAGGCGGGAGGCGACCACGCGCTCGGCGACGCGGCGGATCCGGGACGCGTCCCCGACCGAGGTGCCGCCGTACTTCTGGACGACCAGGGCCATGGGCGTTCCTTGCTGCAACGGACTGGAGGCGGGCGGGACCAGCCTACCAACCCGTGGCCGGGCCGCTCTGGCCGGATGCGCAACCGCAACCGGACCGCGACACGGAGAGTCCGTCTGCCGGCCAGCCCCGCCGCCCGACCGAGGAGCGCCTCCGCCATGCCCAGCCGTGCCGTCGTCTGGTTCCGCAGGGACCTCCGGGTGACCGACCACCCGGCCCTGCTGGCCGCCCTGGACGCCGCCGACCAGGTGGTCCCAACCTTCGTGGTCGACCGCACCCTGCTGGACGGCCGCACCAGCGGCCCCAACCGGCGCGCCTTCCTCCACGGGGCGCTCCAGGCGCTGGCCAGGGACCTCGAGGCGCTCGGCGGCCGGCTGCTGGTCCGCGAGGGCGACCCGGTCGAGGTCATCCCCTTCCTCGCCCGCCAGGCCGCCGCCGGCGCGGTGTGGTGCTCACGGGAGCACACCCCCTATGCCCGACGCCGCGACGCGGCCGTGGAGCAGGCCCTGCGCGCCGACGGCCGCGCCCTGCACGCCCTGCCCGGCGTGTACCTCAGCGACTTCGACGAGGTCCGCAAGACCGACGGCGACCCGTTCCGCGTCTACTCCCCGTTCGCCCGCGCCGCCAAGACCGCCGCCTGGGACGACCCCCTCCCCCGCCCCGGCGCGTGTGCCGGTTCCCGACGACCTCGACGCCGCGGGGCTGTGGACAACCGCCGGCACCATGACTTCCGGTCGGCTACGCTCCCCCACCGGGGGCCCCGGCGACGGGCCGGGTGGGTTCGGGCTGGATGGGGCTGTGGAGATCACGCCGCCCGACCCGGCGGTCGCGCTGGAGCGGCTGCGCTGGTTCGTGGCCAGGCGGGTCGACGGCTATGCGAGATCGCGGAACTACATGGCCGTGGACGGCACGTCGCGGCTCAGCCCCTACCTCCGCTTCGGCCTGGTCTCCCCCCGGCAGGTCGCCGCCGCCGTCGGTCGCGGGGCCCGTTCCGCCGAGCACCCCGGGCGGGCCGGGACCGCGAGACCTTCGTCAACGAGCTGCTCTGGCGCGACTTCTACGGCTACATCCTCTACCACCAGCCGGAGAGCGCCTGGGAGCACATGCGCCCCGAGTTCGGCCACCTCCGGTTCGAGGACGACCCGGAGGCCCTGGCCGCCTGGCAGCAGGGCCGCACCGGCTACCCGCTGGTCGACGCCGGCATGCGCCAGCTCACCGGCCAGGGCTGGGTCCACAACCGGGCCCGCATGGTGGTGGCCTCGTTCCTGACCAAGCACCTGCTGGTCGACTGGCGCGAGGGCGCCCGCTTCTTCCTCCAGCACCTGGTCGACGGCGACCTGCCCGCCAACAACGGCGGCTGGCAGTGGGTCGCCGGCACCGGCGCCGACGCCGCCCCCTACTACCGCATCTTCAACCCCGTCACCCAGGCGGAGAGGTTCGACCCCGACGGCGACTACATCCGCCGCTGGGTCCCCGAGCTGGCCAGGCTCGACCCCCCGGCCATCTTCGCTCCCTGGCAGGCCAGCCCCGCCGACCTTCACGCGGCCGGCGTCCGCCTCGGCGCCGACTACCCCCACCCGATGGTCGACCACCTCACCGCCCGCGACCGCGCCCTGGCCCGGTTCCAGGAGGCCAGTCCTCGCCGTTCGTGACCGCCGCAGTTGTCCACAACTTTCGCCGACCCGCTCCAACCCGGTCGACCGACACCGTAGATTCCGCTTGCCAGCGTTCTCCTGGCCGGCCATCCTGGTCCTACTTCGGTAGGAGGCCGGTATGACCGCTCGCAAGTTCGCCATCAGCCTGCCCGAGGAGCTGTTCGAGCGCCTCGAGCAAGAACGCCAGGAGCAAGGGATGAACCGCAGCGAGTACGTGGCCAAGGCCGTCGCCGACCACCTCCACCGCAAGCGCGAGCAGGAGCTCGAGGAGCAGTACGTTCGCGGCTACATCGAGCATCCGGAGACGGAGGAGGAGCTCGCCGAGATCGAGGCCTGGGCGTCGATGGCCGAGCTGGACCCCTGGGAGTGAGGCGCGGCGAGATCTGGTGGACCGACCTTCCCGCTCCGTATGGCCGGCGGCCGGCGATTCTTGTCACGCGCGACTCGGCCTATTCGGTGCGGCGGTCGGTGACGCTGGTGCCGCTCACGACGCGGATGCGCGGCATCCCGGTCGAGGTTCCACTCGGGCCCGCGGATGGCGTTCCCCGCGCCTGCGTCGCCAACGCCGACAACATCCTCACCGTCCAGACTTCCCGCCTCATCAGGCGCATCGGCCCGCTCGCCCCAGAGAAGCTACGAGCGGTCGAGGACGCGCTGCGGTTCGCGCTGGCGCTGTAGGCGTCTGTCGCCGGCCGCGGTCCAATCGGTCCCCTGGTTGTGCTAGACCGGCATCTCGCGGCGGCCGGCGAAGGCGCGGCCGAGGGTGACCTCGTCGGCGTATTCGAGGTCGCCGCCGACGGGGAGGCCGCTGGCGATACGGGTGACCCGGACGCCGAGGGGGCTGAGGAGGCGGGCCAGGTACATGGCGGTGGCCTCGCCCTCGATGTTGGGGTTGGTGGCCAGGATGACCTCGCGGATCGAGTCGGGTTCGAGGCGGCTCAGCAGCTCGCGGATCCGGAGGTCGTCGGGGCCGACCCCCTCGATCGGGCTGATGGCCCCGCCGAGGACGTGGTAGCGGCCGCGGAACTCCTGGGTGCGCTCGACCGCGACCAGGTCGCGGGGCTCCTCGACCACGCAGACCAGGGTGGGGTCGCGCCGCGTGTCCTTGCAGATCCGGCACAGGTCGCCCTCGGCCACGTTCCAGCAGACCCGGCAGAAGTGCACCCTGGCCTTGACCTCGGTGATGGCCCTGGCCAGGCGCTCGGCGTCGGCGGGTTCGACCTTGAGGATGTGGAAGGCCAGCCGCTGGGCGCTCTTGGGACCGATCCCGGGCAGCCGCCCGAGCTCGTCGATCAGGTCCTGGACGGGGCCTTCGTACATCGCCTCAGAGTCCCAGGCCGGGCGGCAGCCCCATGCCCTGGGTGATGCCGCCGAGCCGCTCGGCGGCCAGGTCCTTGGCCTTGCGCAGGCCCTCGTTGACGGCGGCGGTGACCAGGTCGCCGAGCATCTCGACGTCGTCGGGGTCGAGCGCGTCCGGGTCGATCGAGACCGACTCCACCGTCTGGTCGCCCTTGACCCTGGCCGTCACCACGCCGCCGCCGGCCGTCCCCTCGACGACCTCCTCGGCCAGCTGGGCCTGGGTGTCCTCCATCTCGCGCTGCATCTTCTGCAGCTGCTTGAGCATCTGGTTGGGGTTGAAACCACCCCTGGGCATGCCCATTGCTACCGTCCCTTCCTCGCGCCCCGGGCTCCACCCTTGGCGGCCGAGTCGTTCGGACGCTCCTCGATGACCTTCCCGCCGAGCTCCTTGGCGGCCCAGTCTGCCACCGCGCGGGCGTCGGCATCGGCGTCCAGCAGGCGGCCCTCGTCGTTGGCCGGGTCGACCTCGAACTCGACCACCTGGTCGGGCGCGGGCGGCGCGGCCTCCGCGGACGGTGGGTCGGGGTCGGCGGGGCCGGTGTGGTCGCCGACCACCACCCGGATCTCCAGGCCGCCGCCCAGCATCGCCTCGAGCACGCCGTCCACCTGCCGGTTGCGGCCGTCCTTGGCCAGCGCCTCGGCCTCGAAGCGGCGGTCCTTGGGCAGCTCCACGACCAGCTGGCGGCCCTCGAGGGCGACCGGCCGGCCGTGGCCCAGGAAGCTGGCCGTGACCCGGCTGGTCGCCTGCACCCGTTCCAGCACCAGCGGCCAGGACCGCCGCACCAGGTCGAGGTCGACCGGGACCCGGGCCGGCGCCTCCGCCGGTCCCCAGCCGGCCTCCTCGGCCGGCGCCTCGTCCGCCCGGTCGGCCGCCTTCGCCTTGGACCGGGGCTTGGCCTGCGCCGCCGGGACCGCCCTGGCCGGGGTCTGGGGCCGGCTCGGGGCCTCCGCGGCCGCCTTGGGCGGGCTCTTGGCCGGGGCCGGGGCGGCCCTGGCGGTGGGCTCGGCGGCCGCCGGGGGCGGGCCGGCGGGGGCGGGGCTCTCGGCCCCGGCGATGGAGAGCCGGCGCTCCAGGCGCTCGATCCGGGCCAGCAGGGCCTCGGCGTCCAGCGATGCCTCGGGCATGGCCGCCCTGGCCAGGCCGACCTCGACCACCAGGCGCTGGTCGGTGGCGGTGCGCAGGTCCAGGTACAGGTCGCCGACGATGGTGACCATGCGGCCCAGCTCGCCGGGCCCGAAGCGCTCGGCCTGGGCGGCCAGCCGCTCCCTGGTCTCGGCGGTGACGTCGACCAGGGTGGTCGAGGAGGGCGCGACCCGCAGCACGTACAGGTCGCGCAGGTGCTCGAGGGCCTCGCGGGTGAACTGGTGCAGGTCGTGGCCGGCGTCGACCACCCGCTCGACGCAGGCCAGCACGTCGGCCACCCGGTGGGCGGCCAGCGCCTCGGCCAGGTCGAAGCGGAGCTCGACCGGCAGCGCCCCCAGCACCTGGGCCACGTCGGCCAGGGTCACCTTGGGCCCGGCGAAGGTCAGCACCTGGTCGAGCCGGGACAGGCCGTCGCGGTGGGAGCCGTCGGCCGCCCTGGCCACCAGCTCCAGGGCGGCCGGCTCGATGTCGACCCCCTCGGCCTCGCAGATCCTGGCGAAGTCCTGGACCAGGGCGGCGGTGCGGATGCGGCGGAAGTCGTGCCGCTGGCAGCGCGACCGGATGGCCTCGATGACCTTGTGGGGCTCGGTGGTGCAGAAGATGAACCGCACGTGCTCGGGCGGCTCCTCCAGCACCTTCAGCATCGCGTTGAAGCCCTGGGTGGTGACCATGTGGGCCTCGTCGATGATGTAGACCTTGAAGCGGGCCGCCGCCGGGGCGTAGCTGGCCTTCTCGCGCAGGTCGCGGGCGTCGTCCACCGACCCGTGGCTGGCCGCGTCGATCTCGGTCACGTCCAGGTTGGTGCCGTCGGTGATCGACACGCAGGCGTCGCAGACGTTGCACGGCTCGGGGGTCGGGCCGCTGACGCAGTTGAGCGCCTTGGCCAGCACCCGGGCCGTCGAGGTCTTGCCGGTCCCCCTGGTCCCGCAGAACAGCATCGCGTGGTGGACCTGGCCGGTCTGGATGGCGTTGACCAGCGTCCCCGTCACGTGGTCCTGGCCGACGATGTCGTGGAACGTCTGGGGACGGTATTTTCGGTACAGGGAGACGTAGGCCATGGTCGGCCAAGGCTACCCCAGCCCCCGGACCGCCGTTGGGGCCAGATGGGTGGACCGTGCACCTGCCGTCGAATCCGTCGCCCGAAGCGCTTGCACGAGCCGGTGGCTCGGGCCCGGCACGCCCGCGGCACCCGTCAGTGCCCGCTTAGCGCTGCTTCCTCCCGGACCTGACGCGGTTCACAGGGTGACGTTGCGCGGGACCTGACCGTCATCACTCCGTGCTCGGCGCTCTCTTCGGACTCGGACCCTCGGGCAGGGATTCAGCCCCGCTAGAGCGGATTGCGGGTGCAGGGCACCGCTAGCTCCCCACCTAGCACGGTCCACCCCGAGCCTACCCGCCCGCCCCCCGGCCCCGCCAACCCGCTGAGAACCCGGGTTGCCATGTCGGTGGACACGTCCGTTGGCCAGGTGGATCCTGTCGGCGATGAACAGCGATGGACCCTGGTGACGGTGGTGGCCGGGAGTCGCAGGGCGAGAGCCGCTCGCAGGCGCAAGCGCCGGATGGATCGCGTCGACCACGACCTCAGCGACGCGCAGTGGACCGCGCTCACGGCGGCCTGGGGTGGGTGCGCCTACTGCGGTGCCGCCAACACCCCGCTGCAGCGAGACTGCGTGCTGGCGCTCTCGCGCGGCGGGCGGTACACGCTCGGCAACATCGTGCCCGTCTGCCGGTCATGCAACACCAGCAAGTGCAACGCCGAAGTCACCGGCTGGCTGCGGCGCAAGCGACTCGACGAACGCGCCTTCCTGCTGCGCCACCTCGAGATCAACGCCGCGCTCGCCCTGCAGTTCCAGGGCAAGACACCCAGTGATGGTGAACCCGCAGGTGGATGACCCGTGGTGTGGCGGAGGCTGAGGGGTTCGAACCCTCGAGGGAGTTGCCCCCCTACACGCTTTCCAGGCGTGTGCCTTCGACCGCTCGGCCAAGCCTCCGCCGCGCAGTCTAGCCAGCCTCGGCACCCACCGGCCACCAGACGCTGCGGCAAGGATGGGATTCGAACCCATGGATGCCTTGCGACATCAACGGTTTTCGAGACCGCCCCATTCGTCCACTCTGGCACCTTGCCGTCCCGGAGTATAGCGGCGGGGGGTGAAGAAGGAGCGCAGGAGGGCGGCGCAGTCGTCGGCCAGGACGCCCCGGTGGACCTCGACCCGGTGGGGGAGGCGGGGGTCGCGGACGAGGTCGAACAGGGAGGTGACGGCGCCGGCCTTGGGGTCGTCGGCGCCGAAGACGAGGGTGGCGACGCGGGACTGGACCAGGGCGCCGGCGCACATGGCGCAGGGTTCGAGGGTGACCACCAGGGTGCAGCCGTCGAGGCGCCAGGTCCCGAGGGTGGCGGCGGCGGCGCGCAGCGCCTCCAGCTCGGCGTGGGCGGTGGGGTCGCGCCGCTGCTCGCGGCGGTTGCGGCCGCGGGCCAGCTCGGCGCCGTCGGGGGCGACCACCACGGCGCCCACCGGGACGTCGCCGTGGCCGGGGGCGGCCCTGGCCTCGTCGAGGGCGACCCGCATCCAGCGCTCGGCGGCCGTCATGTCGGTCATCGGTCCACGATGACGGGTCGGTGGGACGCGGCGCCATACGGAGATGGTGGACAGTGCAACCATCCTGCTTGACTAGACCATAGGGTCCCGAAGGCCCAGGAAGGCTAGACCAAATGGTCCAACTTGCGTTTAGGCCTCGACGCGACCCGCCCGCTCCGGGGAGACTGCGCCCCGCAAGGGGGGGCACCAAGGGGGGCACCAAGGGGGGGCCCGACCTCGCCGGGGCGATGGGCAGCGGTTCGGTCCGCGTAGCGGACTCCGCGGCTCATCGCCTCGGTGCGTCTGGCCTCTGTTTCCTATCCTTACGGTGATGAGCGAGCCGGAGCTGGACTTCATCGCCGGGGCGACCGCGACCGAGATCGCCGACAGCGTCGAGCGCGCGGTCCGCCAGGCCCGGCTCGGCCCGGGCGACCGCCTCCCGACCATCCGCCACCTCGGCCTGCGCCTCGGGGTCAGCCCGACCACCGTGGCCGCCGCCTACGGGCGGCTGCGGGCCAGGGGCGTGGTCACGGCCAGGGGCCGCGGGGGGACCGCCGTGGCCGACCGGCCGCCGCTGCCGGTCGAGGGGCTGCCGGCCTTCGTCCCGCCGGGCGTCCGGGACCTCACCCACGGCCGGGCCGACCCGGCGCTGCTGCCACCCCTGGACCCGGCCCTCGCCCAGGTGGACCGCCGCCACCACCTGTACGGCGAGGACCCGGTCCTGCCCGAGCTGGCCGCCCTGGCCAGCGCCCAGCTCCAGGCCGACGGCGTCCCGGTGGCCGGGCTGGCCGTGGTCGGCGGGGCGCTCGACGGGGTCGAGCGCATCCTCCAGGCCCACCTGCGGCCCGGGGACAAGGTGGCCGTCGACGACCCGGGGTTCCCGCCGGCCCTCGACCTGCTCCGGGCCATGGGCCTGCGGCCCGAGCCGGTGCCGCTCGACGACGACGGCCCGCTGCCCGACGGCCTCGCCAGGGCGCTGGCCGCCGGCTCCGGGGCGTTCGTGACCACGCTGCGGGCCCAGAACCCGACCGGGGCCGTCGCCTCCCCGGCCCGGCTGGAGGAGCTGCGCCGGGTCCTCGGCGCCCACCCCGAGGTCATGGTCGTCGAGGACGACCACGCCGGCCCGGTCGCCGGCGCCCCCGGGGTCACCCTGGCCACCGGCGACCGCCCCCGCTGGGCGCACGTGCGCTCGGTGTCCAAGTGGCTCGGGCCCGACCTGCGCCTGGCCGTGCTGACCGGCGACCCCGGGACCGTGGCCCGCGTGCAGGGCCGCCAGCTCGTCGGCACCGGCTGGGTCAGCCACCTGCTCCAGGGACTGGCCGTGGCCATGTGGTCGGCGCCCGGCGGGGCGGCCCTCCTGGAGCAGGGCCGCGAGACCTACCGCCGGCGGCGGGAGGCGCTGGCCGGGGCGCTCGCCGCCAGGGGCATCCCGGCGCACGCCCGCTCGGGGATGAACGTGTGGGTGCCCGTGGCCGAGGAGGGCACCGCCACCCGGCGCCTGCTCGAGGCCGGGTGGGCGGTGCTGGCCGGGGAGCGGTTCCGGCTCCGCAGCCCACCCGCGATCCGGGTTACCGTGTCAACGCTCGATGTCGCCGAGGCCGACCGGCTCGCCGGCGACATCGAGGCCGCCATGGCGCCCCGGCGCCGGACCCGGCTCGCCTGAGCAACTGGCCGACCACCTAGGTGTCAGACCGACGACGGGAGTGCTCGAATCGGGAGGGTTAGGTGCTGTTTCCCAGGGTTAGACGGGGCTCTCGGACGTTTGGTCTCGCCTGCCCGGCCACCGGCCCCTAGGATCGACCAACGCACGCGGCGCTGGAGGACGCGATGACGCTACCAACGATCGACCAGGCCCGCTCCTGGCGGGGCCTGACCCTCGTGGCCACCGACAACGAGCCGGTGGGCCGGATCGAGGCCATCTATGTGGACAGGACGACCAGGCAGCCGGAGTGGGCCCTGGTCCTCACGGGCCTGTTCGGCAGCGCCCGCACGTTCGTGCCGCTGGCCGACGCCGCCCAGCGCGGCGACATCGTCCGGGTCCCCCACGAGACCTCGGTGGTCCGCGAGGCCCCCCGGCTGGAGCAGGACGCCGAGCTGTCCGAGGAGGACGAGGCCCGGCTCTACGCCCACTACGGCATCCAGTACACCACCGACGAGTCCTCGAGCGGCCTGCCCGTCGGCGTGCCCGCCTCGCCCGACGGGGGCACGGCGCCGGCGGCGACCGACGCCACCACCGAGCTGCCCCCAGCCTCGTCCCGGCTCCAGGCCGACGCGCCGGCGGCGGCCGGGGTCGCCTCGGGGACCAGCCAGACGGTGCAGCCCCGACCACCGTCCGGCCCGGGCGACGACGACGCCGGCGGGCGGCCGGCGCAAGCAGGCGGCCGCGGCCGGGATCGGAGCGGTCGCCCTGGCCGCCGCCGGGCCGGCGTGGCCGTGCTGCGCCGCCGGCGCCGGCAGCCGCCGAGCCTGGGCGAACGGGTCGGCCAGGCCGGCCGCGAGGCCGTCGACGCGCTGGCCCAGGCCGTCGCCGTCGACGAGCGGCGATGGCGCCCGGCAGAGCGCCAAGCCCAGCCGGAAGGCCGCCCGCAAGGCATCCAGGGCCGGGCAGGATGCGGTCGACGCCGGCCTCCGGGCCGCCCAGGTGGCCCTCGCCGCCGGGCTGGCCGCGGTGGAAGACAGCCGCCGGGCCGCCCGCAAGGCCACCCGCAAGGCAGCCGAGGCCGGGCAGGAGGCGTCCGAGGGTGGCCGCCAGGCCGCCAAGGCCGCGGCCGCCGGCGGGGCGGCCGCCGCAGAGGGCGGCCGCCGGGCGGCGAAGCGGGCGCAGCAAGGAGGCGGCGGCCGCGGCCGCCGCGGCCGAGGCGACGGTGGAGTCCAAGCGCCGGGCGGCAAGCGGGCGCAGGAGAAGGCCGCCGCGGCCACCGCCGGGGCGGCCCGGTCGGTGGCGGCGGCCCCGGCGGCGGCCGGACGCCGGGTGCAGCAGGTCGACGCCGGCAAGCAGACAAAGAAGGTCACCCCCAAACGGCGACGGAGGTCGAAGATGAAGGGGATGGGCAAGCTCGGAATGGTCGTCGGTGCCGCGGTCGGCTACGTCCTCGGCGCCAAGGCCGGGCGGGAACGCTACGACCAGATCACCGCCAGCGCCCGCCAGCTGCTCGACAAGCCGCAGGTGAAGCGGGTCGTCGACAGCGCCCCGGGCGACCTCGGGGCCCGCCTGGAGCAGGTCGCCAACAAGGCGGCCGACAAGGTCCACGAGGCCGGGGACAAGGTCGCCGCCAGCGGGTCGGGCACCACCGGGGCCACGACCGGCGCCACCACGACCACCACCACCCCGGCGACCCCGAGCACGTCCGGCACCTCGGCGCACCGCCACCCCGAGCGTCCCCAGCCAGCACCGAGAGCGGTGCCACCACCACCGCACGACCAAGCGCTCCTCGGCGCCAGCGAGCGCAAGCCCAAGAGCAGCTGACGCGGTCCCAGACGCACCGGAGCCGGCGACGCCGGTCGGCGTCGCGTGCTCGCCGGCTGGTCGACCGCCTACCGAGGACGCGGGCAGCCCGGACCGCCCGCCGGCCTGCGGGCGAGGCGTTGGCGCCCGCTAGGCGGAGCGGGTGCCGGAGCCCTGGTCCCCGTCGGCCGTCGGACGCTCGGACAGGCTGTCGACCAGCGCCCGGATCTCGCTGTCCGGGTACCGGCGGTGGCCGCCAAGGGTGCGGACGAAGGGCAGCTTGCCCTCCTTGGCCCAACGGGAGACGGTCTTGGGAGACACCTGCAGCAGGGCCGCGGCCTGGGACGCGGTCAGGTGCTTGGGCTCACTCGGCTTGGGTTGGCGCATTGGACTCCCTCATACGGTCATGGTCCGGACCGGACCAGCTGTCGCTCATGGTGTGTCGAGCCGGCAGCGGCGAAGCTCCTGCGCATCCGGTAGTTCTGTACTCGGTATGCTCGGCTGGAGCCTGCTGGACCTTGATGACCACCACTAGCCCCTCCCTCCGGTACGCCGCCGCGTACCTTCTGGGCTTCGCGGCGACTTAGGGGCTATTGCGTTCCCAAGGGCACCATAAGTGCTCAAGGGAAGTTCAGCAACCCACGTGGTACGCGGTATGCTTCGCGCATGTCTCACATACCGGGACAGGCTGAGCAGCGATCCGCGGCGGACGTGTACAGCGCCCGCTGTCCCTCCAGGGCCGCCCTGGCCCTGATCGCCGACAAGTGGGCCGTGCTGGTCGCCGGCTGCCTGGTCGACGGGCCCAAGCGGCACTCCTGGCTGCGCCACCGGATCGGCGGCATCTCGGGCAAGATGCTCACCCGCACCCTGCGCGAGCTGGAGCGGGCCGGCCTGGTCGAGCGGCGCATCTTCCCCGAGGTGCCGCCCCGGGTGGAGTACTCGCTGTCCCCGCTCGGCTTCAGCCTGCGCGAGCCGGTGGCCGCCCTCACCGACTGGGCCAAGGCCAACGGCGGCCCGGTGGTCGAGGCCCGGGCCCGCCACGGCCGCTTCAGTGGAACGATCCAGCTAGACGAAGACCGGGCCTACGGGTTGCGGCGGCCGTCCCGCAGCATCTGCACCGCCTGCTCGACCCGGCGGCGGCGGGTCGCCTCGCGCTTGGCCTCGGCCACCCACTCGGCGTACTCGCGCTGGTGGGTGTAGGACAGGCCGTCGAAGGCCGCCCTGGCCTCGGGGTCGGCGGCCAGGGCGCCGGCCAGGTCGGGCGGCGGGTCGACGGTGCGGGGCTGGTCGTCCGCCTCCAGCTCGATCACCACGGCGTCGCCGGCCGCGACCCCGGCGGCCTCGCGCAGGGCGCGGTTGACCGGCAGGTAGTAGCGGCCGCCGTAGGCGGCCACGGTGCTGCGGAACGGCTGGCCGTTGATCGTGCCCCTGACCGGGGCCCTGGCCTTGCCGAAGGTGGCCGGGACGTCCAGCGGGACCTCGAAGAACACGCCGCTGCCCTCGGCCTCCAGCACGGTCTCGAAGCGGTGGGTCGACATGGCCCGATCGTAAACCCTGGCCAACCTCCCCGACGCGGCAGGGACCTTGTTGTACCCTTCCGCCAGCTCACAACGCCTATCCACAGGTGGTGCACATGCGGCGAATCGCCGTCGCCAACCAGAAAGGCGGCGTTGGGAAGACGACGACCGTGGTCAACCTCGGCGCGGCCCTTGCCGAGCGGGGCCGGCGCGTGCTCGTCGTCGACCTGGACCCGCAGGCCAACGCCAGCACCTGGCTGGGGACGGTCGACGCCCGCGCCCTCTACGAGGTGTTCGAGAACGGGGCCCCGCTGGAGAAGGCGGTCCGCGCCACCAACGTCGACAACCTCGACCTGGTGCCGTCGTCCTCCTGGATGACGAGGGCCGAGCGGAACGCCACCACCCAGGCGGGAGCGGAGATGATCCTGCGCCAGGCGGTGGAGGAGCTCCCGCCCGACGGGTGGGACTACATCCTGATGGACTGCCCGCCCGCCCTGGGCCTGCTCTGCTACTCCGCCCTGGCCGCCTGCGACGAGGTCCTCATCCCGGTCCAGACCCGGGTCATGCCGCTGGCCGGCCTGGTCGCCCTCAACCAGACGATCGACACCGTCAAGCTGCGGCTCAACCGCCGCCTGCGGCTGTCGGCCGTGCTGGCCTCGCAGGTCGACAAGCGCACGTCCCTGTCCAGGGAGATCGTGGAGAGCCTGCGCGAGCGGTTCGGGGACGTGGTCCTGCAGACCATGATCCGCGAGAGCGTCCGGGTCGCCGAGGCGCCAGGGCACCGCCTCCCGGTCACCATCTACGCCCCTGACAGCTCCGTGGCGGACGACTACCGGGCCGCCGCGGCAGAGTTCGACGCGAGGAGTGCCTCGGATGGCCAGACCCAAGCGGATGGGCGCCTACAACGCGCTCGATGACCTGCTGCCCGGTCCGGCCTGGGGCGCTCCCGGCGACGAGGAGCCGGGCTGGGGCGCCCCTGGAGACAGGACCGGAGGGAGCCCGGTGCCTGGGACCTGAGCACGGCCGGCACGGCCGGCGAGCCGGCGCCCCCGGCGCGGCGGCCGAGGCTGGAGCCGGTCCCCGACCCGCCCGGGCCGGGCCGGCGCCGGGCGCGCGACCGCCGGGCCGGCGCCAACGCCCTCGACGAGCTGCTGCCCGGCCCGCGGGGCGGCGCCGGGGTCGACGAGCTCCTCCCCGGGCCCTCGGCCCCGGCGGGCCGCCGGCTCGGGGTGGCCCCGCCGCCACGGAGCCCCGGGCGGCACCTCGGGGTCTGGAACCCGCTCGACGGCCCTCCACCGGCGCCGCCCGCCCCGGCGCCGCCCCCGGCCCCGGCCAAGGTCCGGGTCAGCTTCCGGCTGCCCGCCGACCTGGTCGAGACGGCCAGGGACGCGGTCGCCCACCTGGCCGGGACCGCCGACCGGACCAACCTGACCGCCCTCACCGAGCGCGCCCTGCGGGTCGAGCTCGCCCGGCTGGCCATCACCCACAACCACGGCCAGCCGTTCCCACCCCGGGACAGCTGACGCGGTTACCCGGACGTTAGGCCGGGTTGCGACGGTTCGGCGGTGCCCCGCCGCCGCGCTCTCCCGTTCGCCGCCCTGCTGGCCGGCGCCGTCCTGCTCGCCTCGGGCTGCTCCCTCGCCGACCTGGACGGCCGGGGCGCCGACCGGCCGGGCGGCGACCGGCGGGCGGCGACGGCGACCCGCGAGCCGCGGGCGGCCAAGCGCCGGCCGGGACCGGCCTGGGCGACCGGCGCCCCGGTGCGGGTGGTGATGAACGACCGCTTCCGCTACCGGCCGGCCGCGATCATGGTCCGGGCCGGCCGCCGGGTCACCTTCGACGTGACCAACGCCGGCAAGCTCCCCCACGAGTTCATCCTCGGCGACCGCGCGACCCAGCTCGACCACGAGCGCCAGATGCAGGGCGGGTCCCCCGCCGGCGGCCACGGCCACGCCCACGGCCCCTCCGGCCACGCCACGCCGGGCGCCGGCGGCGCCCTCACCGTCCCTCCCGGCCAGACCAGGCGCCTCACCTGGACCTTCGACGAGCCCGGGATCGTCCTCTACGGCTGCCACGTCCTCGGCCACTGGGCGGCCGGGATGAAGGGCACCATCGTGGTCCTCAGCCCCGACCGTCCCCTGCCCCTGCCGGCCCTCGCACCCCTCGCTGCGCTGACCCGGCGCGGGCCGGACCGGCCGGGCCCTACAGGTACTGGCCCGTGGGGTCGGAGCCGGGGCCGGGGCGGCCGGGGATGGCGCGGCGGCGCATCTCCTCGAGCTGGTTGCGGGCGGTCATCTGCTGGGCGAACAGGGTGGCCTGGATGCCGTGGAACAGGCCTTCCAGCCAGCCGACGAGCTGGGCCTGGGCGACCCGGAGCTCGGCCTCGCTGGGGATCTCCTCGCCGACGAAGGGCTGGGCGACCCGGCCCAGCTCCTGGGCCAGGTCGGGCGAGAGGCTGTCGGAGAGCTCGCGCACGGAGATGTCGTAGATGTCCCGCATCCGGTCCCGGCCGGCCTCGTCGAGCGGGGCGTGGCGGACCTCCTCGAGGAGCTGCCGGACCATGGCGCCGATGCGCATCACCTTGGCCGGGCTGGGGATGGACTCGGTCGCCTGGGGGTCTGCCGGCTCGCCCGTGACCACCACGCCAGGGACGGGGGCCTGGGCCGGCTGCTGCTGCGGCTGCTCGGTCATGACGGCATCTTCGCGCAGCCCGGCGCCGGTCGCCACTTGTCGGCCGATAGCCGGAAGATGTATAACAGTACTGTTATGTACCGGTCCGAGGTCCCGGTCGGCGGCGCCCTGGCGGCGCTGGCCGACCCGACCCGGCGGGGCATGGTCGAGCTGCTGGCCGAGCGACCTCGCCGGGTCGGGGAGCTGGTGGCCGCCTTCCCGGTCAGCCAGCCGGCCATCAGCCGCCACCTGCGGGTGCTGCGCCAGCACGGCCTGATCGAGGAGCAGCGGCCCGACGGCGACCGCCGGGGCCGGGTCTACCGGCTGCGCCCGGGGTCGCTCGACCCGCTGGCCGGCTGGCTGGACGAGGTCCGCCGCTTCTGGGCCGACCACCTGGAGCAGTTCCGCACCTACGCGGAGGGCTTCGTCCCCCGCGATCCCCCCAACACCATGCCGAACGCCGAGGAGGAGCCGTAGATGGACGACCCCGCCACCGTCAGCCAGTCGGTCGAGGTCCGGGTCGACCCGGCGACCGCGTTCGAGCTCTACACCGCCCAGATCAACCGCTGGTGGAAGCGGGACAGCTGGTACTGGAACGACCGCGACCGGGCCCGCGGGCTGCGGATCGAGCCGTTCGTGGGCGGCCGCTTCGTCGAGGTGTACGACGAGGCCACCGGCGAGGGGTTCGAGATCGGCCGGGTCAAGGTCTGGGAGCCGGGCCGCCGGGTCGCCTACTCCTGGCGCCAGGCGGACTGGCCGGCCGGCGAGGAGATGGAGATCCAGGTCAGCTTCGCCCCGACGGCCGGGCGGCACCCTGGTCACCATCGACGTCCGCGGCTGGGAGCGCCTCACCGGCGGGGCCGAGATCGGCCGCGGCTACGGCGAGGGCGCCAAGGAACTGCTCAGCTGGTACGCGGAGGCCGCCGCGGCCGGCTGAGCGGCGCCCGCGTACATCTCCAGGCGGAGGCGGCGGGTCGGCCGCCAGGGTGACGCGGCCGCGCTCCGCACGCGGTACGGTGCGGCGATGCGCATCCCGGATGCCGGCCGGCAACGGCTGCGCACCGCCGGGCCCTGGGTCCTCGACGGCCTGCTGGCGGTGGTGGCGGCCGGCGTCGGCGTGGCCACCCTGGCCACGGTGCTCCCCTTCGATCCCGGGTCGCCGAGGGCGTGGGCCGCCTACCTGCTGGTGCTCGCCCACACCCTGCCGATCGCGGTGCGCCGGCGATGGCCCCTGCCGGTGCTGGGCTGGGGCCTGGCCACCGGGGTGGCGTTCGCCGCGCTGGGGCTGAACCTGGTCACGCTGACGTTCGCGGTCCTGATCTACGTCTACACCGTCGCCGCCCGCTGCCCGCGGCGCCGCTCCCTGGCCGGCCTGGCCGCCACCGAGGCGGTGCTGGTCCTGGTCTGGCTGGCCAGGCCGCGGTCGATCGGCGACGGCGGGACCCTGGCGCTGGACGGCCTGATCATGGCCGCCGGCTGGTGGCTCGGGGACGGGACCCGGCGGCGCCAGGAGGCGGTCGACACCGCCCGGCGGCGGGCGGCCGAGCTGGAGCGGGCCCGCGAGGAGCTGGCCAGGCGGGCGGTCACCGAGGAGCGGCTGCGCATCGCCCGCGAGCTGCACGACGTCGTCGCCCACAGCATGAGCATCATCGCCGTCCAGTCCGGGGTCGGGGTCCACGTGATCGACAGCCGGCCCGACGAGGCGCGCAAGGCCCTGGTGGCGGTGGAGGCGACCAGCCGCCAGGCGCTGGTCGAGATGCGGCGGCTGCTCGGCGTGCTCCGCCAGGAGGCCGAGGCCCAGGGCAGCCTGGCCCCGGCTCCCGGCCTGGCCCAGGTGGAGAGCCTGGCCTCCGAGGTGGCCAGCGCCGGGGTGCGGGTCGAGGTCCGGATCGAGGGGACACCGTCCGAGCTGCCGGCCGGGCTGGACCTGTCCGCCTACCGGATCGTCCAGGAGGCGCTGACCAACGTGGTCCGGCACGCCGGCCCGGCCACCGCCCGGGTCGTCGGTCCGCTACGGCCCCGACCAGGTCGCCGTCGAAGTGACGGACGACGGCAAGGGCGCCGCGTCCGGTGACCGGGAGCGCGGGGGGCATGGCATTCCCGGGATGCGCGAGCGGGCCGCGCTCTACGGCGGCACCCTCGAGGCCGGCCCGCTGCCCGGCGGCGGCTTCCGGGTCGCGGCCAGCCTGCCGCTGGAGGGATCGGGGTGATACGGGTCCTGGTGGCGGACGACCAGACGCTGGTCCGGGCCGGGTTCCGGGTGCTGGTCGAGTCGGCGCCCGACCTGGAGGTGGTCGGGGAGGCCGGGGACGGGGTCGAGGCGGTCGAGCTGGCCCGCCGGGAGCTGCCCGACGTGGTGCTGATGGACATCCGCATGCCGCGGCTGGACGGGCTGGAGGCGACCAGGCGGATCGTCGCCCTCGACCAGGCCGAGCACGTCCGCGTCCTGGTCCTGACCACCTTCGACCTTGACGAGTACGTCTATGCGGCGCTGCGGGCCGGGGCGAGCGGGTTCCTGCTCAAGGACACGCCCCCGGCCGACCTGCTGGCCGCGATCCGGGTGGTCGCGGCCGGGGACGCGCTGCTCGCCCCGAGCGTCACCAGGCGGCTGATCGCCGAGTTCGCCCGCCGCCCCGAGCCCAGCGCCGTCACCCCGGCCGAGCTGGCCACCCTCACCGACCGGGAGCGCGAGGTGCTGGCCCTGGTGGCCAGGGGCCTGTCCAACGCCGAGATCGCCGAGCTCCTGGTGGTGAGCGCGGCCACCGCCAAGACCCACGTGAGCCGGGTCCTGGCCAAGCTCCAGGCCCGCGACCGGGCCCAGCTGGTGATGCTCGCCTACGAGACGGGCCTGGTCACCCCCGGCTCCGCCTGACCCCGGGCTGCACCCCTGGGCCGACGGCCGGCCCGGCCTCCGCCTCCAGGCCGACCCGGAAGAGCGGCCGCCAGGCCGACGACGGCAGCCATGGCGGCCCGTAGCGTCGTCGGCGTCACCACATCCCAAGGAGGCACGCCATGGCGGCCATCAGCGTCCAGGGCCTCACCAAGCGCTTCGGCGACGTGCTCGCCGTCGACCAGCTCGACTTCCAGGTCGACCCCGGGACGGTCGTGGGCTTCCTCGGCCCCAACGGCGCGGGCAAGACGACCACCCTGCGGATGCTCCTCGGCCTGGTCACCCCGACCGCCGGAACGGCAACCATCGCCGGCCGGCCGTACCGCGAGCTGCCCGACCCGGCCCGCCGGGTCGGGGCGGTCCTGGAGGCGAGCGGGTTCCACCCGGGCCGCTCGGCCCGCGACCACCTCCGGGTCCTGGCCACCGCGGCCGGGCTCGACCCGCGGCGGGTCGACGAGGTCCTGGAGCGGACCGGGCTGGCCGCCGCCGGCCGGCGCCGGGTCGGGGGCTTCTCGCTCGGCATGCGCCAGCGCCTCGGGCTGGCCGCCGCCCTGCTCGGCGACCCCGAGGTCCTGATCCTCGACGAGCCGGCCAACGGCCTCGACCCCGAGGGCGTCCGCTGGCTGCGCGGCCTGGTCCGCGGCCTGGCCGACCAGGGCCGGACCGTGCTCGTCTCCAGCCATGTCCTGGCCGAGGTCGCCCAGACGGTCGACCAGGTCGTGATCATCGACCGGGGCCGCCTGGTCGCCCAGTCGACCCTGGCCGCGCTGACCGCCGGGGCGGACAGGACGGTGCGGGTGCGGACCCCCCAGCCCGAGGCGCTCCGCGACCTCCTGGTGGCCAGGGGCGCCAGCGTCACCCTCGACGGCCCGGGCCAGCTCATGGTCGGCGGCGCCACCACCGAGCAGGTGGGCCAGGCGGCCGCCGCCGGCGGGGTCGTGCTCCACGAGATGCGCTTCGAGCGCTCCAACCTCGAGGACGTCTTCCTCGAACTCACCGGCAGGAAAGGAGAACGGCCATGACCCGGCTCGTCCAGGCGGAGCTGCTGAAGCTCCGGACCACCCGCACCGCCCGCACCCTGCTCGCCCTCGGCCGCCGCCGGCACCGCGGCGCTGGTGGCGCTCGTGCTGCTGCTGGCCGGCCGGCCAGGACAGCCGGAGCTGGGCACCGACGCCCTGCGCCAGCTCGTCCTGGTCCCGGCCCAGCCGCTCACCCTGGCCGCCCTGGTGCTCGGGCATCCTCGGCATGGCCGGGGAGCTCCGGCACGGCACCGCCACCTCGACCTTCCTGGTCACCCCGGTGCGCGGCCGGGTGGTGGCCGCCAAGCTGGCCGCGGCCGCCGCCACCGGCCTGGCCATGGCCCTGGTGGCCTCGGCGGCGGTGTTCGCCGTGGGCCTGCCCTGGTTGAAGGCGAAGGGGATCGAGGTGACCGTCGCCGACGCCGGCCTGCTGGCGCGGGTGGCCGGGCTGGCCGTGGCGGTCGCGTTGTTCGCGGTGCTCGGCGTCGGGCTCGCCGCCGTGCTCCGCAACCAGGTCGCGGCCGTGATCGTCGGGCTGCTGTGGTGGTCGCAGGGCGTCGAGCGCATCCTCGTCGCCGTGCTGCACCAGCCCGGCCTGGAGCGCTGGCTGCCCCAGGGCGCCGCCTCGGCGCTGACCGCACCGGGCGACGCCACCCTGCCGATGTGGGCCGGCGGCCTGGTGTTCGCCGCCTACGGCCTGGTCCTGGCCCTTGCCGGCGGCCGCCTGGTCGCCCGCCGCGACCTCACCTGAGGGGAGCGACCGTTGTCGTGGTCGCCGCCTCCGCCGTGGTCGTGGTCTCGGCCACGGTGGTCGTGGTGGGCTCGACCGTCGTGGTGGTCGGGTCGACCGTGGTGGTGGTCGGCGCGGCCGTCGTGGTCGTGGTCGCGACGGAGCTCACGGGGGCCGGCGGGGGCTCGGTGGGGTCTGGGGCGGTGGGGTCGGGCGGGCCGGGGTGCCGGACGGGCTGGTCGTCGGCGGGGTCGCCCGCGGGCGCCGGGGTGGCCGGGGGCAGGGCGGCCGCCAGGATCGGCGCGACCCCAGGGGGCGGCTCCTCCGGCGCGCTGGTGCGGCGGCGCTCCCGGTGCTGGCGCTGGACGGGGCCACCGAGGGCGCCAGGCCGGTCGCGAGCGGCGGGCCGGCGGGGGCCGGGACGGGCTCGGCCGCCGTGGGGGCCAGCGGCTCGGTGGGGACCAACGCGGCCGAGGCGACCATCGCGGCCAGGACGGCGAAGGTGAGCCCGAAGGCGACCAGCATGAGGCGCCAGGGCAGTCGGTGCTCGGCCAGGTGGCGGGGGGTTCGTGTCGGCATGGGCGGCTGCGCGGTTCGGGCGGCTTGGCTTCGGTCCCGGATCCTACGGATTGTCCGATCCAATGGGAAATCGGCATGGGTCATCATGGGAGGAGGCAGCACGGAGGAGGCGGGATGGCGAGGGACGGGGCGCTGGTCGCGCTGCGGGCGGACCGGCTGGTGGACGTCGAGGCCGGTGCGGTCCTGGAGGGGCGGGGGCTGCTGGTCCGGGGGGAGCGGATCGAGGGGCTGCTCGACCCCGGCCAGTCCGCCGCCCGACGGGGCGGCGGTGCTCGACCTGCCCGGGCACACGCTGCTGCCGGGGCTGATCGACTG
This sequence comes from uncultured Actinomycetota bacterium, assembly GCA_963733175.1. Classification (GTDB taxonomy): domain Bacteria; phylum Actinomycetota; class CALGFH01; order CALGFH01; family CALGFH01; genus CALGFH01. The sequence continues at coordinate 50,411 of CAVTCL010000031.1, read as the reverse complement.
CCACACCCACCTGGTGGGCGAGCTCCAGGGCTCGGGCATCCCGGCGATCGACCGCAGCGCCGCCCAGGAGGCGCTCAGCGGGGTCGGCAACGCGCGCGCCACCGTGATGGCCGGGTTCACGACGCGTGCGCGACGTCGGCACCTTCCGGGCGTTCGTCGACGTGGCCCTGCGCGACGCGATCCGCGACGGCACCGTGGTCGGCCCGCGGATGGCGGTGGCCGGCGCCTACGTCACCGTCCCCGGGGGCGGCGGGGCCGTCACCGGCATCGCCCCCGACGTCGAGCTGCCCCGCGACCTCCGCTTCGGGGAGGTGTCCTCCCCGGCCGAGGTCGGCAGCGGGTGCGGGCGATCCTGTACGGCGGGGCCGACTTCATCAAGGTGATCGCCACCGGGGCCGTGCTCGCCCTCGGGACCCGCCCGGGCGCCCCCGAGCTGTCGCCCGAGGAGCTGGCGGCCGCGGTCGAGGAGGCGGCCGCCCACGGCACCCATGTGGCCGCCCACGCCCACGGCCGGCAGGGCATCCTCAACGCCGCCCTGGCCGGCGCCCGCTCCATCGAGCACGGCTCGCTGCTGGACGACGAGGCGGCCGACCTGCTGGCCGAGCGGGGCACCTACCTGGTCGCCGACATCTACAACGGCGACTACATCGCCTCCGAGGGGGCCAGGCAGGGCTGGCCGGCCGAGACGCTGGCCAAGAACGAGGCCACCACCCAGGCCCAGCGCGACGGCTTCGCCAAGGCGGTCAAGGCCGGCGTGCGGATCGCCTACGGCACCGACAGCGGCGTCTACCCGCACGGCTGGAACGCCAGGCAGCTGCCCTACATGGTCCGCCACGGGATGACCCCGATGGCCGCCATCCGGTCGGCCACCGTGGTCGCCGCCGAGCTGCTCGGCTGGCAGGACCGGGTCGGCGCCCTCGCCCCCGGCCGCCTGGCCGACGTGATCGCCGTGCCCGGCGACCCGCTCGACGACCTGGAGCTGCTGGCCGACATCCCCTTCGTGATGCAGGGCGGCCGGATCCTCAAGTGGGAGGGCGGGCGTGCCCCGTTGTCCGCCGGAAGGCCATACTTTCCGGCGTGACCTCCACGACCGCCAGCGGCTTCGTCGGCCGGGCCGAAGAGCTCGACCGCCTGCTCGGCCTGCTCGACCGGGCCGAGCGCGGGCGGCCGGCCGTCGGGCTGATCGCCGGCGACGCCGGCGTCGGCAAGACCCGGCTGCTGGACGAGCTCGCCGCCCGGGCCGAGCGGCCGCGGCGTCAGGGTGCTGGTCGGCGGCTGCATGGAGGTCGGCGACGTCGGCCTCCCCTATGTGCCCTTCGTCGACGCCTTCCGCGACCTCGGCACCCGCCCGGAGGAGGCCGAGGTCGCGGCCCCGCTGGCCGCGGCCGTCCCCAGCCTCGGCCGGCTGCTGCCCGAGCTGGCCACCGACCAGGGGCCGGCGCCGCCGCCCGGGGACGGCTTCGAGCGGGTCCAGCTGTTCGACGGGGTGCTGTCGCTGCTGGTCCGCCTGTCCGAGCTGGCCCCGCTGCTGCTGGTGATCGAGGACCTCCACTGGGCCGACCGCTCCACCCGCGACCTGCTGGCCTTCCTGGTCCGGACCCTGCGCGGCGGCCGGGTCGCCCTGGTGGCCAGCTACCGCTCCGACGAGCTGCACCGCCGCCATCCCCTGCGGCCGCTGCTGGCCGAGCTGGTCCGCCTCCCCGACCTGGAGCGGATCGAGCTCTCCCCCTTCGGCCGGGCCGAGCTGGCCGAGCACCTCCAGGCCGTCGCCGGCCAGCCGGTCCCGCCGGCCGTGGTCGACCGGATCCTGGCCCGTTCCGAGGGCAACGCGTTCTTCGCCGAGGAGCTGGTCGCGGCCGGCGCCATCCGGGCCGACATCGCCCTGCCCGACGCCCTGGCCGACGTGCTCCTCGGCCGCATCGAGGCGCCTCCCCGACCTGGCCCAGGAGGTCCTCAAGGTGGCCGCGGTGGCCGGCCGCCGGGTCGGCCACCAGCTGCTGGTCGCGGCCTCCGGCCGGCCCGAGGCCGAGGTCGAGCGGGGGCTGCGCGACGCCATCGCCGGGCAGGTGCTGGTGGCCAGCGCCGCCACCGAGAGCTACCGGTTCCGCCACGCCCTGCTCCAGGAGGCCGTCTACGGCGACCTGCTGCCGGGCGAGCGGACCCGCCTGCACGCCACCTACGCGCGGCTGCTGGCCGACGGCCGGCCCCTCCGGCGACGACCCCTCGGCCTCGGCCGCCGAGCTGGCCTGGCACTGCCTGGCCAGCCACGACCTGCCCGGCGGGCTGGCGGCGCTGGTCCGGGCGGCCGACCACGCCGCCACCGTGTTCGCCCCCAGCGAGGCCTTCCGCCACCTCACCCAGGCCCTGGAGCTGTGGAACCGGGTGCCGGACGCCGCCGCCGTGGCCGGCGTCGACCGGGTCGAGGTGCTGGTCCGGGCGGCCGAGGCGGCCAGCCACTCCGGCGAGTTCCGGCAGGCCGTCGGGCTGGCCGAGGAGGCCGTGGCGACCGTCGACGAGGACGCCGAGCCGCTGCGGGCGGCCGATGGCCTACGAGCGCCTGAGCAGCTACCTGCTCGACGCCGAGCTGGAGCTGGCGCGGGTCGAGGAGCCGATGCTGGCCGCGTCCCGGCGGGCGGTCGAGCTGGTCCCCGAGCAGCCGCCGACCCCGCTGCGGGCCAGGGTGGCCGCCGGGCTGGCCCGCTCGCTGATGGTCGCGCGCGACTACGAGGGGGCCAGGCGCTGGGGCGAGGAGGCGCTGGCCGTGGCCAGGGCCGCCGGCAGCGTCGGCGACGAGGCCAAGGCGCTGGTCATCGCTCGTCCCTCCTCGAGCTGCGCTTCGGCGACGTGGAGACGGCCCGCGAGCTGCTGCGCGACGCCGACCGGGCGGCCGCCGCCGCCGGCAACCGGCCGCTGGAGCTGGAGGCCCGCCACGCCCTCGGCGTGTTCGAGTTCGACCTCGGCAACCTGGCCGCGGCCTGCACCGCCCTGGACCAGGCGACCGAGCTGGCCGAGCGCAGCGGCCTGGCCTGGAGCGGGTACGGGATCGACAGCCGGGTGCTGCGCTGCATCGCCCACTACTCGGCCGGGAGCTGGGACGAGGCCGAGCGGGTGGCCAGCGGCGGTCGACGAGCGCCGGCCGGCGGTGTCGGCGGCCGCCCTGTACGTCGAGGTGGGCCGGGGCCGCGCCGCCGCCGGTCGAGCGGCTGGCCCGCCTCGCCCCCTACCGGGAGGCCGACCCGTACGTCGCCTACCTGGCCGGCGGCTGCGAGGCCGACCTGGTCCGCTGGCAGGGCGACCCGGAACGGTCCAGCGAGCTGGCCCGCGCGACCCTCTCGACCCAGGAGGAGGCCGGCGCGCCCTGGGTGCTGAGCGCCATCTGGCCGGCCGCCCTCGCCCTGGCCGCCGAGGGCGACCTGGCCGAGCGGGCCAGGGCCGCCGGCGACCAGGCCGCCCAGAAGGAGCGCCTGGCCGTCGGCGAGGACGTGCTGGAGCGGGCCAGGGCGGCCCTCCAGCGGGCCAGGGACCGGGGGCGCCAGGTCGGCCCGGAGGCGCTGGCCTGGCTGGCCAGGGCCGAGGCCGAGTGGACCCGGGTCGAGGGCCGCCACGACCCCGGCCGCTGGTCGGCCGCGGCCGACGCCTTCGGCTACGGCTACCTGTACGAGGAGGCCAGGTGCCGCTGGCGCCTGGCCGAGGCGCGGCTGCTCGGCGCGGCGACCGCGACCAGGCCGCCGTGGCAGGCCAGGGCGGCCCACGAGATCGCCGAGCGGCTGGGCGCGGCGCCGCTCCTGGCCGCCCTCGAGGCCCTCGGCCGGCGGGCCCGCCTCGACCTCGGCGTCCAGCCGCCGCCCAGCCCGACGGGGCCGCCGGCCTCACCCCCCGCGAGCTGGAGGTGCTGCGCCTGGTGGCCGCCGGCCGCTCCAACGGCCAGATCGCCGAGGCCCTGTTCATCAGCCGCAAGACCGCCAGCGTCCACGTCTCCAACATCCTGGCCAAGCTGGGCGTCCACACCAGCACCGAGGCCGCGGCCGAGGCCCACCGGCTGGGCCTGGACACGCCCCGCCTAGGCGACCGTCACGTTGCGGGTGGTCGAGGCGGCCTTGCCCCAGCCGTCCGTGGTGGTGAGGGTGATCGTGTAGGTGCCGGCCGCCGCGTAGGTGTGGGACGTGGCCGAGGCGGTGCTGGTCGCCGTGCCGTCACCGAAGTTCCACGAGTAGGTGATGGTGTCGCCGGTGTTGGGGTCGGCCGTGCCCGGCCGCTGACGTTGCAGGTCAGCGCCGTGCAGCCGGCTGGTTGATCACCGGGATCGGGGCGACGTTGCCCGTCGGCTCGGCGATCGTGACCGTGCTGCGGTGGTGGTGCCGGTCAGGCCGTACTCGTCCCGGACCGTCAGGGTCACCGTGAAGGTGCCTGGCGGCGGTGTAGGTCCTGCGTGGGCAGCGGGCCGGAGCCGGTGCCCGGCGTTGCCGAAGTTCCACGAGTAGGTCAGCGTGGCGCGTTCTCGTCGGTCGAGCCCGGCCGTCGAAGGTGCAGACGTTCTGGTTGCAGGTGGCGGTGAAGCTGGCCACCGGCGGGTTGTTGTCGGCCGGGGCGGTCACCGTCACGTTGACGCTCGCGGCGGCACCGGTGGACCTGGTCGTGGCTGTCGACCGCCGCGCGATCCGCACCGTGTAGGTCCCGGCCGGGATGACCGGCGTGGTGTAGGAGTAGTTCGACCCGCGTGCCCGGGCTGTTGAGGAACGCCGTGCGCCAGCTCGCGGTGGTGCTGGTGAACGTGCCGCTGGAGCTCATGTACTGGCCGGCGCTGTTGACGACCGCGACCTGGACCTCGGCCCATGGCGGTGTCGTCCTCGGCGCGGCCGCTGACGAAGATCTGGCCTCGGTGAACGCGGTGCCCTCGGTCGGCGAGGCCAGGGTCTCGCTCAGGGCACGGGGCGAGGTCACCCGGGTAGACCCGGTAGCGGGCCGTGGCCCCGAGGTCGAGGTGTCCTGCTGGCCGGCGGTGTCGAAGGCGAACGCGGTGACCGCCAGTCGCCCCTGGTCGGCAGGTTGACCGGCGAGCGTCCAGGTCGTGCTGGTCGCGTTGGGCGAGGCGAGGGTGGCGGTGCAGGGTGGCGAAGGCGGCCGCCATGGTGCCGTTGGCCTGCAGGTAGCGGCCGGTGTCGCGGTCCTGAGGGAGACCCGGACGCTGGCCACGCCGATGTCGTCGGTGGCGGTGCCGGCCAGGTTGAGGTCAGCGACTCGATGCTGGGTCGGTGCCGGTGAAGGTCAGCAGGCCGTTCGGGGGAGGTCGCCGGGGACCTGGGCGTTGATGGTGAGCCGGCCCTGGTTGGTCGACGACGTGGTCAGGCCCTCTCGTCGGTGGCCCGCACGCTGAAGCGGTACGGGCCCGGCGTCAGGTTGAACGGCGTGTCTAGGTCCAGTTGTAGCTGGCGCCGTTGATGTTGACCGGCGAGATCCGGTACCAGTTGCCGGCCTGACGTCGGTGCCCCAGGTGCAGTCGGTGGCGAGGTTCTCCCGGGTGGAGGTGTTGCGCAGGGTGATCTCGACGTTGATCAGGCCCTCGGTCGTCGGTGGCGGTGCCGGAGAACGTCATCGGCCCGCCCGGGGTCACCGTGAGGGCCGGGGCCGCGAACGGCGGGGTCATCGCCACCGGCGCGGTGATCGTCACGGTCGGGGCGACGGCGGTCGAGTCGATCAGCCAGTCGCGGGTCGCGCTGCGGAGGTCGGCCTGGCCGTGGTGTCGGTCGCCGTGGCCGACATGCGCCAGTCGCCCTCGTGGGGCACGGTGACCTCGTACGACCAGGTGGCGGTGGTCGCGCCGATGACGTCGGGGTGCCGCGGAAGGTGTTGAAGATGGCGCGACGGTGCCGTCGTCCTGCAGGTAGCGGCTGCTCGCGTCCCGGAACCAGTAGGTCAGCGAGTTGACGCCGTTGTCGTCGGTGGCGGTGCCGGTGACGGTGAAGGTGGTGGAGGCCAGGACGTGCCGCTCGGCCCGCTGATGGTGGTCGTCGGCGTCTGGTCGTCGATGCTGAACGACTCGATCTTCTTGGTCGCCTTGGTCGGGTCGCTGCCGCCGGTGGCGGCGAACGCCTGGGCCTACACCTGCAGGTTGCGGTTGGTGGTGATGGTGACCGGCAGCGACCAGGCGGTCGAGGTCGCGTTCGGCGGTGGCCAGCGTGGCGTTGATGGTGTTGGACGCCGCCCCAGGTGGTGAGGTTGTCCTGGAGGTACTGGTTGCTGTCGCGGTCCTGGATCTGGACCTGCACCCGGCCGACGTGCCGGTGGTCGCCGTGGCGGTGCCGGTGATCGCGAACTGGACGCCGGTCGGCGACCACCCGGCCCTCGATCGGGGCGGTGATCGTGGTGTCGAGGGCCGTGGGCGCCGGGACGGTGTTGAAGTCGTAGAACGCGACGCGGCCGGTGTTGACGCCGCCCTGGTACATGCCGTCGCCGCCGATGAACAGGCCGCGCGGGTGGCCTCCATGGCCTTGTTGCCCTCGAAGGAGTTGGAGCCCGGGGTTCCACTCGAGCGCCTTGCCGTCGGCCGGGTTGAGCGCGGCGATGTGGTCGCGGCGGACCACCTCGTCGCCGAGGCCGTAGCCGGCCAGGCCCTGGCCGGTGCCGTAGCCGACGTTGTCGAGGCCGGGCCACGGGTCGGGCGCGGTCGGCGACTCGATGAAGCCGAAGTGGCCGCCGATGTAGACGGCCTGCTCGGTGATGGCCACCGAGTAGATGCTGTCGAAGTGCCGCGAGATCCACAGCGGCTGGACGTTGTCGTTGCCGGCCGAGCGGGTAGGCGATCGCGGTGTCGCTGATCGGCGGGCGGTCGCCACCCGAGCCGCTGGTGACGACGAAGTACGAGTCGTCGGGGGCGATGTCGCCGGCGTAGATGCGCTGGATGCCACCGACGAACTGGAGGTTGTCGTCCCACAGCCGGGTGCGCCAGGGCAGCAGCTGCTTGGTGGCGGTGTCGATGAGGCCCATGCCGTAGCGGTCCTGGCCGTCGATCTGGCGGCCGGTGTGCACGACGAGCAGCTTGGTGTCGTCGTGGGTGAGCTTCAGCTGCGGCACGCTGAGCTGGCCGTTGACGCCGATGCCGCCGGAGAGCTTGTTGTCGAAGCCGGCGTCGACCGCACCGGTCGCGGCGTTGACCGCGGCCAGGCCGACGCGGGCGGCGCCGTTGACGGTCTGGAAGTGGCCGCCGACGTAGAGGGTGAGTTGGTGGCGGCCAGCGCGGTGGCCTGGTTGTTGGTGTTGGCGGTGAAGCCGGTGAGCGGCGCGCCGGTGGTGAGGTTGAGGCTAGGCGACCTTCTGCTTGGTGACGCCGTTGACGGTGTTGAACGAGCCGGCGACGAACAGCTTGGTGCCGTCCGGCGTGGCCTCGACCGCGGTGACGCCGCCGCCGCTGAAGGTCGGCCGGAAGGTGGTGTCGATCAGCCCGGTCTGGTAGTTGTAGGAGGCCAGGTACGCGCTGGTTGACCGTGGTGGTGTTGGCCGGTGGTGTTCTGCAGCGAGGTGAAGTTGCCGGCGATGAAGACGCGGTGGCCCACGACCTCGATGTCCCAGATCTCACCGGTGCTGATCCGCGGCGTGTTGGTCCGCGGCGTGCTCGGCACCAGGCGGGTGTGGCCGGGAGCCGGCTGCGCCGCCTCCGCCGGTCGGCGCCGCGACCAGGCCCGGCGGCGAGGGTCGCGAGGACGATCGCGATCGCGGCGATGATGGCGAGGATCGGGTGCTGCGGAGGCTGGCGCTTGGCACGTGGTCTCCCGGAGTGAACGGTCGCGACTGCTGGCAGGTCCACCGGATGCTAAGCAGCAGCTGGCCCACGCCGAGACCATGCAAGCAACGTAGCCGAGGTCGGCATCGGCGGGGAACGAGCTTGCCCTGCCCGCTTATCCCCTCCTTATGCCGATGGTTGCAGGCTCAACCGGGTTTGGGCCGTTCGCGCCGCCGCGACTGGGAGGGCCGATGATCTCCAGACTGCCGTCCGTACGCCGACTCCTCGTCCTGCTGGTCCTGGGCACGATCCTGGTCATCCCGGCCACCGCCGGGGCGTCCACCTTCCCCGACACCATCCGCCTGCCCGACGGCTGGCAGCCCGAGGGGATCGCCAGCGGCCGCGGCACCTCCCTGTACGTCGGGTCGATCCCGACCGGGGCCGTCTGGAAGGCCGACGCCAAGACCGGCGAGGGCGACGTGCTGGTCCCGCCCCGGCCGGGCGAGCGCAACGCCATCGGCATCAAGGTCGACAAGCGCAACCGCCTGTTCGTGGCCGGCGGGCCCACCGGCAAGGCGTTCGTCTACGACGCCAGGACCGGCGAGGACCTGGCCAGCTACCAGCTCGCCACCCCCGGCGCCGCCACCTTCGTCAACGACGTCGTCGTGACCTCCAAGGCCGCCTGGTTCACCGACTCGTCCCCGTCGGGGGCGCAGCTGTACGCCCTGCCCCTGGGCCGCCACGGCGGCCTGCCCGACCAGGACGAGGTCCGCACCCTGCCCCTGACCGGCGACTTCGTGCCCGGGATGACGGGCGCCAACCTCAACGGGATCGTCGCCGCCAAGGACGGCAAGGTCCTGCTGGCGGTCCAGTCCAACGCCGGCAAGCTGTTCCGGATCAACCCCCGCACCGGCAGGACCCGCGAGGTCGACCTCGGCGGGGCCACCCTGGCCAACGGCGACGGCATGCTGCTGGCCGGGCGGGTGCTGTTCGTGGTCCAGAACCGGCTCAACCAGATCGCCGTGGTCAAGCTGTCCCGGTCGCTCGACCGGGGCCGGGTGGTGACCACCATCACCGACCCCGACTTCGACGTCCCGACCACCATCGCCTTCCAGGCCGGCCGCCTGTGGGCGGTCAACGCCCGCTTCGGCACCACCGACCCGCAGCCCGCCCGCTACGACATCGTCAAGGTCGGCTAGCGCCGGGCCTGGGGGGCGCGGGCCGGCCGGGCAGCCGGTGGGAATCGGGGACGGCCCAGAAGGATTCTCCGTCGGTGAGGTGAACCACGAGCCTCGGCGAAAGGAGCAGACGAACGTGACCGTCACCAGGCTGGAGGTCCAGCGGCCGCAGGCGTCCACGCCGGGGCGGCCCCAGCGCCCGCAGCGGCCCCAGCGGCCAGCGAGCCGGTCCGCCAGGCGGCGCCCCGCGGAGCGGCCGGAGCGCCAGGAACGGCAGGAGGCGCCGGTCGCGCCGGCCAAGCCGCTGAGCCGGACGGCGCGGCGGGCGGCGGCCGAGGACGCCAAGCTGCTGGCTGCGATCCGGGTGCTGCTCTCCAACCCGTCGCTGTTCCCGCGGTTGCTCTACCTGGCCCTCGGGTTCGCGGCCATCACCTCGCTCGGGGTCGCGCTCGCCGGGGTGGTGCCCCTGCCCTACGGGCTCCGGTACGCCGTCATCCCGGCCATCGCCGTCATGGTCCTGCTCAGCCTGCGCTATCCGGCCTGGGGCAAGCGGGCCCTGATCGGCCTGGTGGCGGGCATGATCGCCACCGGCGTCTACGACATCCTGCGGATCGGGCTGATGTTCGCCGGCCTGTGGGGCGACCCCATCCCCAGCATCGGCCGTCTCGCCCTGGCCGACCCCAACGCCGACTGGTACTGGGGCTATGTGTGGCGGTTCATCGGCAACGGCGGCGGCATGGGCCTGGCCTTCGCCATGCTGCCCTGGCGGGGCGTCCGCCTGGGCATCGCCTACGGCTCGGCCATCTGCCTCGGCCTGGTCGGCCTGCTCTACTTCTGGCCGGTCTCCCAGGAGCACTTCTTCGCCCTGACCCCGCCGACCGCGGCCGGGGGCATGGCCGGCCACTGGGTCTACGGCGCCGTCCTGGGCTGGCTCACCGCCCGCTGGCTGCCGCCGGTGGGCCGGCGCCGCCGACGGCCCGCCCGGGAACGCGGCCACCGGCGCGAGCCCGGCGAGCGCGAGGTCCGCTCGGCGACCGTGCTGGTCGCCGTGCCCGACCCGGTGGCCGACGACCAGAGCGACCTCGGCGGCCACGGCAAGGCCCTCGGCGGCCCCGACCTGGTCCTGCCCGGAGGCCGGCTGACCTCCGACGAGCTGTATGCCGTCAAGTGCACCCTGCAGCAGTCCCCGCAGGCCCACGGGTTCGCCTCCGACCACTGGACCCTGCGCCGGGTGGCCATGGTCGTGGAGCGGGCCACCGGCGTCCGCGGCTGGCAGCCGGCCGAGCTCCTGGGCCTGCTCCAGACCCTCGACCTCGACCTCCACCTGCGCGACCAGCGCCGCGACCAGCCGCGCGACCGCCGCCCCGCCGCGACCAAGGTCTCCTAGCCGACCGGCTCCGCCGGTCGGAGTCCATCGATCGTCGGCCGAAGGCCGACTCCACGCCGTACGATGCCGCCCATGGAGGCGCTGACCGTTGCCCAGCTGGCCGAGCTGGCGGGCGTGAGCGAGGCCGAGATCGGCCGCATGGTCGACCTCGGCGTCCTGGTCGCCAGGGAGGGGGCGGCCCCGTTCCTCACCATCGATCTCCGCAAGGTCCGCCTGGCCTTGGCCTGCGAGCGGGCGGGGCTGCCGATGGACGGGATCGCCGCGGCCATCCGGGCCGGCCGGCTGTCGTTCGCGTTCCTGGAGGCCTCCCCGTACCACCGCTGGGCGGTCCCCTCCGACCGCACCTACCGGCAGGTGAGCGAGGAGACCGGCGTCCCCCTGGACGTGCTGCGCGAGACGCTGGAGTCGATGGGGTTCGCCTGGACGTCGCCGGACGAGCCGATGCGCGAGGACGAGCTCGAGGTCGTCCCCGTCCTCCAGATGGGGATCTCCACCGGCATCCTCGACAAGCTGTGGATGTCCCGGGTCGGCCGGGCCTACGCCGAGGGCCTGCGCCTGGCCGCGCTGGTCGAGACCGAGATCTTCCAGGCCCGCTTCGAGGGTCCGGCGCTGGACTCCGGGCTCGGCCAGCGCCGGGTCATGGAGCTGGCCTCCGAGCTCGCCGCCCCGTTCATGCCCCTGGTCGACCGGGCCCTGATGGGCATCTACCGCCGCCAGCAGGAACTGGTCTGGACCGATCACCAGGTGCTGAACATCGAGGCGGCGCTCGAGGAGGCCGGCGCCATCGCCCGGCCGGAGCGGGTGCCGGCGATGTGCTTCGTCGACCTGGCCGGCTACACCCGCCTCACCGAGGAACAGGGCGACCAGGCGGCCGCCGAGCTCGCCTCGACCCTGGCCGTCCTGGTCGAGCGCTCGTCACGGCCGGCCGGGGGCACCCCGGTGAAGTGGCTCGGCGACGGCGTGATGCTGCACTTCCGCCACCCGGCGGGCGCCGTCGAGGCGTCCCTGGCCATGGTCGGCGAGCTCCCCGCCGCCGGCCTCCCCCCGGCCCACGTCGGCGTGGCCGCCGGCCCGGTGGTCGTCCAGGGCGGCGACTACTTCGGCCGCACGGTCAACCTGGCCTCGAGGGTCGCCGCCCGCGCCCAGGCCGGCCAGGTCCTGGTCACCGAGGCCGTGGCCGCGGCCGTCCCCGGCGACGGTGTCGCCTTCAGCGACCTGGGCGAACTGCGCCTCAAGGGCTTCTCGTCCCCGGTCCGCCTGCTCGAGGCCCGGCGGTCCTGACGCCTCAGCCGCAGACCGGCTTGAGGTAGGGGTAGGGGTTGACCGGGCCGCCGCCCAGGTGGACCTCGAAGTGGACGTGGGGGGCGGTGTAGCGGGCGTTGCCGGTCTGGCCGTTGTAGGCGATCAGCTGGCCGGCCCGGACCCGGGCCCCGGTGGAGACGGCGTAGCCGGACAGGTGGGCGTAGAAGTACTCGACCCCGTTGTCGCCCTGCAGGTAGAGCTGGATGCCGCCGTTGCTGCTGGACGACTCGCGGCTGACCACGCCGTTGACGAAGGCGAACACCCTGGCCCCGTGCGGGGCCATCACGTCGGTGCCCTGGTGGCTGCGTCCGCCGGAGCGGGCGGCGCCCCAGCTGTCGACGTAGGAGTAGGGGCGCTCCAGGATGCAGGCCTTCCCCGACCCACCGCCGCCCCCACCACCGCCGCCGCTGGGGGGCGGGGCCGGGGTGGCCTTGACCTTGGCGGCCGCCTGGGCCTGGCGGCGCTGCTCCAGCCGGACCAGGCGCGCCTCCACCGCCTGGGCCTCCTCCAGGCCCGCCTCCAGCCGCCCGACCGCCGACCGGGCCTGGTCGTGGAGGGCCTTGGCCCGCTCGTAGCCCTTGGTCACCCGGCCCAGCACCGACCGGTAGGCGTCCCCGGCCACCTGGGCGTCCTCGATCAGCTGGGCGTGGCGGTTCACCAGCACGGTGGCCATCTCGACCCGGCCGGGGACCAGGGCCGGGTCGCGGTCGAGCAGGGCGTCGGCGATGGCCAGGCCGCCGGAGCGGTACATGGCCGCGGCCTGGCCGGCCAGGGCCGCCTTGGCCCCGTCGGCCTGGCGGTCGGCGGCCGCGAGCTGGCCCTTGTCGTAGGCCAGCTGGTCGGTGGCCCGGGCCAGGGCGGCCTCGGCCGCCTGGAGCTCGGCGGTGGCCTCCTGGAGCTCGGCCTTGAGGGCCCGCTGGCGGCGGCGGGCGTCCTCCAGCGGGGCCGCCTGGATGGCGGGGACGCCGGCCAGCAGCAGGGCAAGCACGAGCAAGGCCGAAGAGGATTCGGCGCATCGGCGGCAACGTCCTTCCGTTGGGGGGAACGGATGGCGGTCTGCGACGATATTGGGGGGAGCGACAGCTTATCGCCGGCCTGCGGCCCGAACCAAATCGGCCGGGCCGCCCGGCGGGCTTGACCGCCCGTCGGTGGAAGGCGGCCAGGCGCTCGGCCTCGCCTTCCAGCGCGCGGCGGGTCGCCACGCCCAGCGGCTCGAACGGGTCCAGCCGCACCCGGCCCTGCTCGTGGCGCCAGGTCCCGGCCACCGCGCCGTCGACCAGGAAGGTCGGGAACGAGTGCGGGGCCCTGATGTGGAAGATGCGGCCGCGGTGGCGCTCGGGCAGGACCTGGGTGCGCCGGGCGTGCACCAGCAGGTTGGCGTCCCAGGTGGACAGGAAGCGGGGCGGGGCCGGCGTGCCCTCCTCGGGCAGGGGCGCGCCGGGCAGGTCGAACAGCTCCCCGCCCTGCTCGTCGCGGAACCGGCGGGTCCCGACCCGCTCCAGCACCGGGCGCAGCGTGGTCAGGGGCAGGCCGGCCCAGCTGCCCAGGTCGCCGAGGGACGCCGGGCCGAACCCGGCCAGGTAGCGGCGGACCAGGTGCTCGAGGGCGTCGGCCTCGGCGACCCGCCAGGGCCCGAGCCAGTCGGTGGCCAGCCCGTAGAGGTCGGCCCGGCGGCGCTCCCAGGTGCCCGACGGCGGGACCCGGACCATGTCCACCCAGAGCCCGACGCCGTTCCATACCGCCTTGGGGAACCCGGCGGCGGCGAGCAGCCCGGCCAGCTCGGCCTGGCGGGCCGGGCCGGCGGCGAGCCGTTCGCGGACCAGGGCGGCGGCGGCCTCGACGTCGACGCCCTCCAGCTCGCGCCGCGCCGCCCTGGTCCACCAGTCGCGGCGGGCGCCCCGGACGGCCTCGGTGAACGGCGGGTAGTCGGCGGCCGAGACGACGTGGATGGTGACCCGCAGCAGGGTCGCCTGCACCGCCCGCCGCTCCTCCAGCGCCCTGGTGAGCTGCTCGCGGCGGAAGTCGCGCAGCCGCGACCAGAGGCCGACATAGGGCGAGGGGGCGTACTGGGCCTGGAGCCCGGCGACCTGCTCGAGCGCGGCCGGGACGGGGAGGGCCGAGCGCTCGAGGAGCAGCTGGCGGGCGAGCAGGGCCCGGTTGAGCTGGCGGGTCGAGAGCACACGCTCGGTCACGGGCGGGGAGTCTACCCGGCGCCCCTGGACCTGGCCGAAGGTGTCGATCCCCAGCTTGACGGCCAGGCCGAGCCCGAGCAGGGCGATCCCGACCCGCAGCCGGTCCCCGGGCAGCCGCCGGACCAGGCCGGGGCCGAGGGTGCCGCCGATCAGGAACCCGGCGGCCAGCGGCGCCGCCGCCGCCCAGCGGACGGGGCCGAACAGGGCGAACCCGACCGCGGCGACCACGTTGGCCAGCCCGAGGGCGACGTTGCGGGCGGCCACCAGCCGGGCCAGCGGCTCGGCCACCGACACGGTGAGCAGGGCCAGCAGCACCACCCCGGCCGCCGCCCCGAAGTAGCCGCCGTACACGCCGACGGCGAACACCCCGCCGAGCAGGGCCGGGCTGCGCTCGTCGACCAGGCCCCCGGCGAGCCGGGTGATGGCCGGCTGGAGCAGCAGGACCAGGCTGGCCCCGCCGATCAGCAGCGGCACCAGCAGCTCGAAGACGTCCGCCGGGGTCGACAGCAGCAGCGCCGCCCCGGTCCCGCCGCCCACCGCCGTGACCATGGCCAGACGGCGCAGCCGGCCCGACTGCCCGGCCAGCTCCTGGCGCGAGACGGCCATCGCCCCGACCGTGTACAGCACCAGCGCCACGGTGTTGGTGACGTTCGCGGTCAGCGCGGGCAGCCCCACCGCCAGCAGCGCCGGATACGACACCAACGACGCCAGGCCGGCGACCGAGCCGGCGATCCCGGCGAGGACCCCGGCGACCAGGAGAAGGACCACGTCCGCGCCGTGCACCGCCGCGATTCTACGGCCCGGGCGTCGGAGTCAGGGCTTCAGCACCCCGGGGCGTACCGCATCCGGAGTAGCGGGCGGGTCGTCCAGGCGGCCGACGCCGGGGCGGGCGGTTGCCGGTAGCGTGAGCGGATGGTGCGTCCCGACCGTGCGTGGCTGGTCGACGCCGGGCTGACCCTGGTCCTCGGCGGGGTCTTCCTCGCCTCGACCGCCGGCGCCAGCGACGCCCGCGAGCTCGACGGGCTGGGCTGGGCCCTGCTGGCCGCCAACGTCCTGCCCCTGCTGGCCCTGCGCCGGGCCCCGCTGCTGGTGCTGGCCTGCTTCAGCGTCGCCTACCCGACGTGGGCGGCGCTCGAGTACCCGACCCACCTGCTCCAGTCGCTGCCCACCCTGGTCGCCATGTTCGCGGTCGGCGCCGCCCCCAGGCCGCTGTGGTGGCGCGCCCTGGCGCTGCTCAACCCGGCCGAGATGCTGGCCGCCGCGGCCAGCGGCATCTGGCCCGTCGACCTGCTGGAGATCGGCTATGTGGCGATCATGTTCGTCAGCGGCTGGGGGCTCGGCGTGGTCCTGGCGGCCAGGCGCGGCTACACCCGCGACCTGGAGGAGAAGACGGCCGCCCTTGAGGCGGCCCGCCAGGAGCTGGCCCACCAGGCGGTGCTCGAGGAGCGCACCCGCATCGCCCGCGACCTGCATGACATCCTTGCCCATGCCATGAGCGTGATCACCGTCCAGGCCGGCGTGGGCGCCCACCTGCTGGAGCGCGACCCCTCCCAGGCCAAGGGGGCACTGCGCGTGATCGAGGAGACGGGCCGGGGCGCCCTGGAGGAGATGCGCCGCCTGCTGGCGGCGCTGCGTGCCGACGACCTGCCCACCGAGCCCCAGCCGGGCCTGGCCGCGCTCGACCGGCTGGCCTCCCAGGCCACCGCGGCCGGGGTGCCGGTCGAGCTCCAGGTCGAGGGCCCGGCCCGGCCCCTGCCGGCCGGGCTGGAGGTCTCGGCCTACCGGATCGCCCAGGAGGCGCTGACCAACACCATCAAGCACGCCCCCGGCGGCCGGGCCCGGCTGACCGTCCGCTACCGGCCCCACACGGTCGAGCTGGAGGTGGTGGACAGCGGTGGCGGCGCCGCCAAGGGCTCGGAGCCGCCTCCGGCCGACTGGCGACAGACTCCGACCGGCAGGATCGCCGGTCGGGGCACGGCCTGCGGGGGATGCGGGAGCGGGTCGCCCTCTACGGCGGCGTGTTCGAGGCCGGTCCCTGCCCCGGCGGCTTCCGCGTGCTGGCCGCCTTCCCCACCGATCCCCCATGCCCCGTCGTGAGCCGGGTCCGGGTCCTGGTGGTCGACGACCAGGAGCTGGTCAGGGCCGGGTTCGTGGCCCTGCTGAGCTCGGACGACGGCATCGAGGTGGTCGGGCAGGCCGCCGACGGGGCCGAGGCGGTCGCCCTGGCGCGGCGCACCGCGCCCCAGGTGGCGCTCATGGACATCCGCATGCCGGTGCTGGACGGGATCGCCGCCACCCGCGAGCTGCGCGCCCTGCCCGACCCGCCGGAGGTCGTGATCCTCACCACCTTCGACACCGACGAGTACGCCTACCAGGCCTTCCGCGCCGGGGCGTGCGGGTTCCTGGTCAAGGACACCCCGCCGGTGGAGCTGCTGCGGGCCGTCCACCAGACCGCCGCCGGGGGGACCGTCATCTCCCCCCCGACGGCCCGCCGCCTGGTCCGCGACCTGGCCGCCAGCCGGCCCGACCCGCGCCCCACCCCGGCCGCCCTCCAGGCCCTGACCGATCGCGAGCTGGAGGTCCTGCGCCTGCTGGCCCGCGGCCACTCCAACCGCGAGATCGCCCGCGAGCTGGTCATCTCCGACCTCACGGCCAAGACCCACGTCTCCCGGATCCTCACCAAGCTGGACCTCGCGAGCCGGGTCCACGCCGTGGTCTTCGCCTACGAGACCGGTCTCATCACCCCCGGCACCGACCTCTAGCCGAGGATCCTCCATCCCGCCGACCGTGCCGGCCTTCCTCCCCCTCCGAGGTATGGCGAAGTGCCTGCTCGCGGCCGACGACGCCCGGCCCTCGCGTGCCTAGCGTAGGCGGCGACGCGAGGAGGTCGAGATGTCGGTGATCGAGGTGGAGGGCCTGCACAAGGCCTATGGCGACCATGTGGCCGTCGAGGATGTTGGGCTGGAGGTGCGGGCGGGCGAGATCTTCGGGCTGCTCGGGCCCAACGGGGCCGGGAAGACGACCACGGTGGAGTGCCTGCAGGGGCTGCGGCGGCGGGGCCGGGGGCGGGTACGGGTGCTGGGGCTCGACCCGGAGCGGGACGGGGACCGGCTGCGGCGGCGGGTCGGCGCCCAGCTCCAGTCCTCGGCCCTGCCCGACCGGCTGCGGGTCGGCGAGGCCCTGTGGCTGTTCGCCCGCGACCAGGACGGGGCGGCCCCGCTCGACCAGCTGGGCCGGCGCTGGGGGCTGGATCGGCTGTGGCGGCGCCCCTTCGCCAAGCTGTCAGGGGGCGAGCAGCAGCGCCTGTTCATCGCGCTGGCCCTGGTCAACCGGCCCGAGGTGGTGTTCTTCGACGAGCTGACCACCGGGCTGGACCCCAGGCCCGCCGGGCCACCTGGGAGCTGGTCCGCCGGGTCCGGGACGACGGCGCCACCGTCGTCCTGGTCACCCACTTCATGGAGGAGGCCGAGCAGCTCTGCGACCGGGTGGCCATCGTCGACCGGGGCCGGGTGGTGGCCACGGGCACGCCGTCGGAGCTGGTCACCAGGGCCGACGGCGGCCAGCGGGTCAGCTTCACCTGGCCGGAGGCGAACGCCGCCTGGCTGTCCCATCTGACCGGCGTGGAGCGGGTGACCCGCCGGGAGGACCGCGTCGAGGTCGCGGGCGCCGGCTCCCTGGCCGTCCGGGTGGCCGCCGCCCTTGCCGGCCGCGGGATCGAGCCGGCCGACTTCCGCACCCACCACCCCGACCTGGAGGACGTGTTCCTGGCCCTCACCGGCCGGGACCTGCGCGCCTGAGGAGGCCGCCATGCTCGCCAAGCTCACCTGGACCGAGATCAAGCTGGGGCTGCGGGAGCCGACCGTGGCCGTGTTCGCCCTGGCCTTCCCGCTGATCCTGCTCTACCTGCTGCTCAACTCGTTCGACACGCTGCCCGACCCCGACTTCGGCGGGGTCAGCCCGGCCGACTACTACGTGCCCGCCTACGCCGTCGGGTCGATCGCCGCCACCGGGCTGATCGCCGTGCCCGTCCACCTCGCCGCCTACCGGGAGCGGGGCGTGCTGCGCCGGCTGCGGGCCTCCGGGATCGCCGCCTGGCCGGTGCTGGCCGCCCAGACGCTGGTCGCGGCCGTGATCGTGACCGTCGGGTCGGCGGTCATGGTCACCCTCGGCGACGCCTCCTACGAGCTGTCCAGCCCGGCCTCGTGGGCGGTGGTGGCCACCGGCTTCCTCCTGGCCACGGCGACCTTCTGCGCCGTCGGGGTGGCGCTGGCCTCGCTGCTGCCCACCGCCCGGGCGGCGCAGGTGGTCGGGCTGCTGGCGTTCTTCGCCATGTTCTTCATCTCCGGCGGCGGCCCGCCCGAGGCGATCCTCCCCGACGGGGTCGCGGCCGTCGCCGACGCCCTGCCCATGGCGTACGCGGTCGACGTGCTCCAGCGGGGCTGGTGGAGCGGCGGCTGGGACGCCACCGGCCTGGCCGTGCAGGCCGCCGTGCTGGTGGCGGCCGTGGCCGTGGCCCTCTGGCGGCTCCGGGACGCCTGAGTGCCCGGTCAGCCCGGGTCGACCAGCCCGGCGCCTACTCGGCCGCCTCAAGCGCCCGCGCCGCTTATGGGCGTTTGAGGCGTCGGGCCCTACCATGGAAACCCCCGGTGCAAAGGATGGGACCGATGGCATCGCTGACCAAGCGGATCATGAAGTTCGTGCAGAGCCCCCAGGGCCAGCAGCTCATCGAGCGGGCCAAGGTGGAGGCGAGCAAGCCGGAGAACCGGCGCAAGCTCGACCAGCTCCGCCGGCGTTACCTCGACAAGTCCCGCTAGCCCACCGCCGCGCCCTGGGCGCGGAGGTGGTCCTTGACCTTGGAGACCAGGTCGGCCGGGTCGAAGGGCTTGGTGACCCAGTCGTCGGCGCCGGCGGTGAAGGCCATCGCCCGGTCGGCGTCCAGCGACTTGGCGGTGAGCATGATCACCGGGATCGCGGCGTCGGGCCGCTGGTCGCGGAACCGGGAGCAGACCTCGTAGCCGTCCATGCGCGGCATCATCGTGTCCAGCAGGATCAGGCTGGGACGCACGTCGAGGGCCTTGTCGAGCGCGTCCTGGCCGTCGCTGGCCACCACCACGTCGAAGCCCTCCAGGCGCAGGTTGAGGGCCACGAAGCGGACGATGTCCACGTCGTCGTCGGCGATCAGGACCAGGTTGCCCATGTAGCTGCAGGCGTCCGACCGGTCCCTACCGATACGGGTCGGTTGTGAGGGCCTGGTCGACCCGTCGCCGGAACCGGGACGTCGGCTCGACCCCGGCGCCCAGGTCGCGGGCCCGCTCGGCCAGCCGCCGGTCCGAGGTCACCACCTGCCGGGAGGCCGGGTCCGGGTCGTCGCCGACCATGGCGACGATGTCGTCGTCGGCGGCGTTGCGGCCGCGCCGGGAGGCGAAGGCGACCTCGACCGCGCCGTGACGGCCCGGCTGGACGTCGGCCGGCCGGCGGTCGAACACGACCGTCACCTCGTCGCCGGTGGCGGCGGCGAACCGGTCCAGCTCGTCGATCAGCCGGCGGACGGCCCGGTCGGGGTCGTTCCACCACCGGTCGGGCCGGGACCCGATCAGGTTCATGCCGTCGACCAGCCAGCGCGGCCGCCGGCCGCCTGTGCCAGCTGTCACCTCCGGCCCGTGCTCCATGTCACTGTCCGATCGTGCTCGCAATGCTGTTGGCTTGCCTTCTGGGCCGCTTGTACCACGAGGCCACCTGAGGAAAGGAGCCACCGCCCATGGACGACACCTTCTCCTACTGCTCCCTGCCGCCGGTCCCGCCGCGCGAGTTCCCCGCCGGGACCGACCCGGCGCGCGCCGAGGCCATCGTGGTCAACGAGTCGAAGTGGGTGAACCATACCGTCCTGCACTACTACTTCTTCGACCGGGAGACCGACGGCGAGCATGTGTTCCTGGCCGACGGCACCAGGCAGTGGCGGCCCTGGACCACCGACAAGGCCCACCAGGACGTCGTCCGCGGCGCCTTCGACCGCTGGAAGACCCAGGACATCGGCCTGGAGTTCGTCGAGGTGACCTCGCGGGACGAGGCCGAGATCCGGATCGGGTTCATGCAGGGCGACGGCGCCTGGTCGTACCTGGGCCGCCAGATCCTCGACCGGGGCGCCAACGAGCGGACCATGAACTTCGGCTGGGACCTGCTCCGCACGCCCAGGGAGGCCGACACCGCCCTGCACGAGATCGGCCACACCCTCGGGCTCCCCCACGAGCACCAGAACCCCAACGCCGGCATCGTCTGGGACGAGGAGAAGGTGTACACCAGCCTGGGCGGCCCGCCCAACAACTGGCCGCGGGAGAAGACCCAGTGGAACATCCTGCGCAAGATCGAGCCGGACACCGTGCAGGGCTCCAACTGGGACCCCGACTCGGTCATGCACTACCCGTTCCCGGCCGGGCTGATCCTCCAGCCGGAGCGCTTCCGAACCGAGCCGCTGCGGCCGGCCGGCGGGCTGTCGGCCCGCGACGTCGCCTGGGTCAGGGCCTTCTACCCCGGCGACGACGACCCGGAGCTGCCCGAGCTGACCCCGTTCCAGTCCCGCGAGCTGGCCATCCTGCCCGGCCAGCAGCGCGACTTCGTCATCCGCCCGACCGCCACCCGCCAGTACACGCTGCAGACCTTCGGGGCCTCCGACACCGTCATGGTGCTGTTCGAGCGGGCCGACGGGCGAGCTGCGCTACCAGGCCGGCGACGACGACAGCGGCGAGGACCGCAACGCCACCCTCCAGCTCAAGCTGTTCCAGGGCCGCGAGTACGTGGTCCGGGTCCGGCTCTACTTCAGCCAGGCCTCGGGCGAGACGGCGGTCATGCTCTGGTAGCGCGGGAACGGCGGGCGGCAGCCCGCTAAGGTGGCAGCGAGCGCGTGCGTCGGAGGGCTCGTTGCACGAGATCGAACCGCTGCTGCTGGCGTTGATGGTCGCCGTGGCCGGGCTGAGCGTCCTGGCCCGGATGGTTCGCGTGCCCTACCCCATCCTGCTCGTCATCGGCGGCCTGGTGCTCGGGTTCGTGCCCGGCATGCCCGAGGTGGAGCTGCCGCCCGAGCTGGTCCTGGTGGTGTTCCTGCCGCCGCTGCTGTACTGGGCCGGGTTCTTCTCGTCGCCCCGCGACCTGCGGGCCGACGCCCGGGCGATCTCGCTGTCCGCGGTGGGGCTGGTCCTGGCGACCACGGTCGCGGTGGCCGTGGTCGCCCACGCGATGGTCGAGGGCATGAGCTGGCCGGCGGCGTTCGCGCTGGGCGCGATCGTGTCGCCGACCGACCCGCTGGCCGCCACCGCCATCGGCCGCCGCCTCGGCGTGCCCCGCCGCATCATCACCCTGCTCGAGGGCGAGAGCCTGGTCAACGACGCGACCGCCCTGGTCGCCTACCGGATCGCGGTCGCCGCGGCGGTCAGCGGGGGCTTCGTCGTCTGGCAGGCCGGGCTGCGCTTCGTGGTCACG
Organism: uncultured Actinomycetota bacterium; assembly: GCA_963733175.1. GTDB lineage: Bacteria > Actinomycetota > CALGFH01 > CALGFH01 > CALGFH01 > CALGFH01. The sequence goes on along the minus strand of CAVTCL010000031.1, from coordinate 29,162 downwards.
GCCGCCGGCGGGGTGGCCGTCGGGCTCCTGGCCGGCTGGCTGGTCGCGGAGCTGCGGCGCCGGCTCGACGACCCGGTGGTCGAGATCGTGGTCTCGGTGTTCACCGGCTACGCCGCCTACCTGCCGGCCGAGCTGCTCGGCGTCTCCGGGGTCCTGGCCGCCGTGACCGCCGGGATCTACGTCGGCTGGCGGGCCCCCGAGCTGGCGTCGCCCTCGACCCGGCTGCTCGGCTTCTCCTTCTGGGAGGTGCTGGTCTACCTGGCCAACGCCGTGCTGTTCATCCTCGTCGGCCTCCAGCTCCAGCCGATCCTGGACGACCTGGACGGCACCGCGGTGGCCGTCCTGGTCGCCCAGGGGGCGCTGGTCAGCGCCGTGGTGATCGGCGTCCGGCTCGGCTGGGTGTTCAGCGTCCCCTACCTGATCCGGGCCATCGACCGGCGCCCGTCCCAGGTGATGCGGCGGGCGGGGGCCAGGGAGCGGCTGGTGGTCGGCTGGAGCGGCATGCGCGGGGCGGTGTCGCTGGCCGCGGCCCTGGCCCTGCCCCTGGACTTCCCCCTGCGGAACCTGATCCTGTTCCTGACCTTCGCCGTGATCCTGGCCACGCTGGTCGTCCAGGGGCTGACCCTGCCGGTGCTGATCCGGCGCCTCCGGCTCCAGGGCGACGACGCCGAGGAGCGGGAGGAGCTGCGGGCCCGCCTGGCCGCGGCCAACGCCGCCCTGGAACGGCTCGACGAGCTCGCCGGGGAGGACTGGACCCGCGACGACACCGTCGAGCGGCTGCACGGCATGTACGACTTCCGCCGCCGGCGCCTGAAGGCCCGGGCCGGCAAGATCGAGGACGACGGCGCCGAGGACCGGTCGCTGGCCTACCAGCGCCTGGTCCGCGAGCTGCTCCAGGCCCAGCGAGGGGCCATCGTCCGGCTCCGCAACCAGGGCGTGATCAGCAACGACGTGATGCACCGCATCGAGCGGGAGCTCGACCTGGAGGACACCCGGCTGGAGATCTGACCGCGGGAGGTGGCGCCATGCGCTTGACCAAGTTCGGGCACTCGTGCCTGCTGGTGGAGGAGGGCGGGGCCCGGGTGCTGCTGGACCCGGGCTCGTTCTCCGAGGGGTTCGAGACCCTGGAGGGGCTGACCGCGGTGTGCCTCACCCACCAGCACGTCGACCACCTCGACCCGGAGCGGGTGCGGCTGCTGCTGGACCGCAACCCCGGGGTCCGGGTGGTCAGCGACGAGGGCAGCGCCGAGGCGCTCGGCGAGGCGGGCGCCGACGTCGAGGTCGTCCACGACGGCGACGAGCTGGCCCTCGGCGGGCTGGCGCTGCGGGTGGCCGGGCGCGACCACGCCGCCGTCCATCCCGAGGTCCCGGTGATCCCCAACGTCGGCTACCTGGTCGGAGGGCGGCTGTTCCACCCCGGGGACGCCCTGACCATGCCGGGCGAGCCGGTCGAGGTGCTGGCCGTGCCGGCCGGGGCGCCGTGGCTGAAGCTCGCCGACGCGGTCGACTACCTCCGCAAGGTCGGCCCCCGGGTCGCGGTCCCGGTGCACGAGAAGGTGCTGTCGGAGGTCGGCATCGGCGCCCACTACCGCCTGCTCGAGCAGCTCGGGGGGCCGGGCACGGCCTTCAGGGTGCTGGACGACGGCCGGCCGGTCGAGCTGTAGGACCTGGGAGTACGTGCGGTTCCGTATCCAGATCGTACGACTGCATCGGGTTCCCCCCCGGTCGTTGATGCGACAGTCGGCTGGCCCGGCGCCGGCGCCGGGCGCAGTACCACATCTACGCTCAGGGGGGCACGCACGTGCGTCGGAGAATGCTCACCGTCTCGATGGCCCTGGCCGGGGTGCTGGTGATGGCCGCGCCGGCCAGCGCCGCCATCGACCGGCCGGTGGCCATCTGGCAGATGAACGAGGCCGCCGGGTCCCAGACCATGGTGGACAGCAGCGGGAACGGGCGCAACGGCGTCATCGGGGCCAACGTGCAGGCGGGGACCGCGCTGGCGGGCGGGGGCACCGGGTACCGGTTCCCCTACAAGCGGCCCAACACCCCGCCGGCCGACCCCGGGCACCTGGTGACCGTGCCCAACAGCACGGCGCTGAACCCGGGCACCGGCGACTTCGCGATCGAGTTCCGGATGCGCACCACCCACTCGTTCGGCAACGTGATCCAGAAGGGGCAGGCCGGGGCGCCGGGCGGCTACTGGAAGTTCCAGCAGCCCAGCGGGAAGATCTCCTGCCTGTTCCGGGGCTCCGCCGGCAGCAGCACCGCCTCCGCGGGGTCGACGGTCAGGGTCAACGACGGCAACTGGCACACCGTCCGGTGCGAGCGCACCTCCTCGATGGTGACCATGATCATCGACGGGGTCGTGACCGGCCGGAACCGCAACGCCACCGGCACCATCTCCAACACCCGCCCGGTGACCATCGCCGGCAAGGGCAACTGCGACCAGGTCGAGATCACCTGCGACTACTTCTCCGGTGACATCGACTACGTCCGCATCGAGACGTCCTAGCCGCACCGACACCGCGCAGCCCCGGGCCCGGCACCCGGGGCTGTTCGGTGTCTGCGGCTAGACTTCGGTGGACCGGAGAGGAGGTGCGATGTCCAGGCCGATCGGGCAGAAGCGCTGGGGGCTCCGCAGCATGGCCTACCTGGGGCTGGCGGCGGGGTCGATCATCGTGTCCAACTGGATGCGGATGACCGGCAACACCGACGTCATCCTCCTCACCTTCATCGGCACGGTCGTCGGCCTGGCCGGCGCGGCCGTCTGCACCGTCAAGGGCCTCCGCGCCTGGGGCGGCAAGCTCCCCGGCCAACCCCCGCCTCGCGATCGACGGCCCGGAAATGGGCTGTAACGCCGGGGCGGAGGGGTGAGACTGCCACTGGACCAGGACGGCACCAGTGGAGGGACGGAGAACGATGCGAGTGGTGACGGGCCGGCGCGTGCGGGACGTGGACGTCGGCTAGGTCCATGACCTCGCCGCCCGGCACCGGGCGGCGACCATCGACCTTGGGACCGGTGACGGCCGCTCCGTGCTGGCCGCCGCGGCCGCCGAGGCGGATCGGCTGGTCGTCGGGGTCGACGCCAGCGCGGCCGCGATGGCCGAGGCGTCGCGGCGGGCCGCCCGGCGGGCCGAGCGTGGTGGGCTGCCGAACGCGCTGTTCGTGGTGGCCGCCGCCGAGGCGCTGCCCCACGAGCTGGACGGCCTGGCCGACCGGGTGACCGTCCACTTCCCCTGGGGGTCGCTGCTGCGGGGCCTGCTGGCCGCCGACCCGGCGGTCCTTGACGGCCTTGTGCGGGTCATGCGCCCGGGGGCGACCCTGTCGATGCTGGTGTCCTCGACCGCCCGCGACCGTGGCGCCGGGGTCGAGCCCCTCGACGAGCCGGCCCTGGCCGCCCTGGCCGTCGACTACGGCCGGTCCGGGCTGGAGGTGACCCGGGCCCGGCCGGCCACCCCGGCCGACGTCGCCGCCAGCCGGTCGACCTGGGGCAGGCGCCTGGGCGCCGGCGCCCACCGCCCGGCCTGGCTGCTGGAGGCGAGGCTAGCGCAGCTCGGCCAGGCGGGCGCCGGCCTGGTCGAGGCGGGTCGCGGCCTGGTCGATGCCGGCCCACGGGTCGGGGGCGGCCAGGCGGTCGGCGATGGTGCGCAGGGTGTGCCGCCGCGGGTCGAAGTCGTCCAGCTCCGACCAGTCGAGGGGGACCGAGACGGGCGCGCCGGGTAGGGCGCGGACGGCGTAGGGGGCGGCCATGGTCTGGGCGTAGCCGTTGCGCCCGATGTCGAGGTACAGGCGGCCGTGCCGGTTGGCGATGCGGCCCTCGACGGTGAAGTCGTCGGGGTGCCGGGCGGCCAGGGCCTCGGCCACGGCGAAGCTGAACGCCTTGACGGTGTCGGTGTCGGCCGCCGGGACCAGCGGCACCACCACGTGCAGCCCCCGCGACCCGCTGGACTTGAGGAACGAGGCCAGCCCGAGCTCGTCGAGCAGGCCGCGCAGGGACGCCGCCGCCGAGCGCAGCACGGCCAGGTCCTCGGACGCCGGGTCGAGGTCGAAGACCATCTGGTCGGGGTGGTGGATGTCGGGGGTGCGGCTGAGCCACACGTGCGGGGTGATGCAGCCCTGGTTGGCCAGGTAGGCGAGGTCGTCGGGGTCGCGGCAGACCACGTAGGTGACCTCGTCGCGGACGGTCCCCTGCCGGGTGCGGCGGTTGGGCGCGGTCACCCGCTCGATCCAGTCCGGGAAGTGCCGGCCGACCTGCTTCTGGAGGAAGCCGCCGCGGCCGATCCCGTCCGGGAACCGCTGCATGGTGACCGGCCGCCCGCCGACCAGCGGGAGCATCCGCGGGGCGACGGCCCGGTAGTAGCCGACCAGGTCGCCCTTGGTGATGCCGTCGCCGGGGAACAGCACCTTCTCCGGATGGGAGACCTGGACCCGGTCGCTCACGGTGGCGGCGCCTTCAGAGGACGACGGTGCTGACGACCAACAGCATAGCGACGCCGGCCAGGATTCCAGGTCACGGGCCCGGGGCATAATCGGGCCTCGGGAAGGAACGGGGGTGATCGTGGTCGAGCTGCCGACCGGCACGGTAACGCTGCTGTTCACCGACATCGAGGGCTCGACCCGGATGCTGCGCTCGCTCGGGGACGACTACGGCGCGGTCCTCCGCGCCCACCGGGCGATCCTGCGCGACGCGGTGGGGCGAAACGGCGGGGTCGAGCTCGGCACCGAGGGCGACGCCTGCTTCCTCGCCTTCCCGGCGGCGGCCGCCGCCGTGGCCGCGGCCGCCGAGGCCCAGGTCGCCCTGGCCGCGGCCGACTGGCCGGGCGGGGCCGGCCGCGGGTCCGGATGGGGGTCCACACGGGCTCGCCGGTGGTGGTCGACGACGACTACGTCGGGATCGACGTCCACCGGGCGGCGCGGATCTGCTCGGCCGCCCACGGCGGCCAGGTGCTGGTGTCCGGGGCCACCCGCGAAGCGGCCGAGCCCGGGCCCGGCCAGTCCCTGCGCGACCTCGGGCACCACCGTCTCAAGGACCTGGACCGGCCCGAGCACCTGTACCAGCTGGTGGCGGCCGGCCTGGCCGAGGAGTTCCCGCCGCCGCGGAGCCTGCCAACGCCATCGAACCTGCCCGCCGTCCCGACCTCGTTCGTGGGCCGCGACGCCGAGCTGGCCGAGGCCGGCGAGCTGCTGGCCCGGCCTGGGGTGCGGCTGCTGCCCTGACCGGCCCGGGCGGCGCCGGCAAGACCCGCCTGGCCCTGGAGACGGCGACGGGCGCTCGCCCCCGGTTCCCGGACGGGGTGTGGCTGGTGCCCCTGGCCCCTGTCACCGACCCGGCCCGGGTCGGCCTGGCCGTGGTCGAGGCCCTGCGCCTGACCAACCCGGCCGGCCGGGACTCGAGCGACGTGGTCGCCGAGGGCGTGCGCGACTGGGCCGCCGCTGCTGCTGGACAACTTCGAGCACGTCGCCGGGCCTCCTGGTGGGTTGGGGAGCTCCTCGGCCGGGCCCCGCAGGTCAGGGTGCTGGCCACCTCGCGGATCGTGCTCGGGCTGACCGGCGAGCACGACTACCCGGTCCGTCCGCTGCCCTCGGAGGAGGCGGCGACGCTGTTCGTCCAGCGGGCCCAGGCCGTCCGGCCCCGCTTCGCCCCCGACGGCGACGGCGAGCAGGCCAAGGTGGCCGACATCTGCGCCCGCCTGGACGGGCTGCCGCTGGCCATCGAGCTGGCCGCGGCCCGGCTGCGCCTGCTCTCCCTCGACGACCTGCGGCGCGGCCTCAACCGAGCGCCTGCCCCTGCTGACCAGCCGGGCCCGCGACCTGCCGGAGCGCCAGCGGACCCTGCGCAACACCATCGACTGGAGCTACCGCCTGCTCGCCCCCGACGAGCAGGCGCTGCTGCGCCGGCTGTCGGTGTTCGTCGGCGGCTGGACCTGGGAGTCGGCCGAGGCCGTGGCCGGGGGCGACGACGGGCCGGTGGAGGGGCTGGAGACCCTGGTCGAGCACAGCCTGGTCTGGCAGCAGGAGGCGGCCGCCTCGGCCCGCTACCGGATGCTGGCCACGATCCGCGAGTACGCCGGCGAGCGGCTGGAGCAGGCCGGCGAGCGCGACCGGCTGCGCCGGCGCCACGCCCGGTGGTTCGCGGAGCGGGCCCAGGCCGCCTACCTGCGCCTCGACTCCGAGGAGCAGATGGGCTCGCTCGACTGGTCGACGCCGAGATGGCCATCGTCCGGGCCGCCCTGAGCTGGGCCCTGGAGCGGCCGAGGAGCCCGAGCGCCTGGAGCTGGCCCTCTCGCTGGTCCGCTCGCTCGGCTACCTGTGGTACACCCGCGGCCTGACCCGGGAGGCGCTGTCCTGGCTGGACCAGATCGCCGCCGTCGCCGGCGGCGCCCCACCGGACCAGCGCGGGGCGCTGCTGTACTGGCTGGGCGCCTTCGCGACCCGGCAGGGGCGGGCCGAGCAGGCGGCCGCGGCCTACCAGGAGGCGGTCGGGCTGTTCACCGTCGCCGACGACGACAGCACCCGGGTCTCCAAGACCCTCAACGCGCTCGGTGCCGTCGCCATGAGCCAGGGGGACTACGGCGAGGCCAGGCGCCGCTGGGACCAGGCCCTGGAGCTGGCCCGCCAGGAGGTGGGGCCCGACGCCCGCCACACCGAGGCCTTCGTCATCGCCAACCTCGGCGACCTGGCCTTCGAGGAGGGCGACGCCGCCGGCGCCCGGGAGCTGCTCGACCAGGCCATGGAGCTGCTGGCGCCCCGGGGCGACCGCTGGGCCACCGCGGTCATCCAGCGCTACCTGGCCAAGGCGCTGGCCGCCCTTGGCGAGCGGCCGCGGGCGTACGCGCTGGTGTCCGAGACGCTGTCGCTGCTGCGGGCCTGGGACGAGCGGACCGAGCTGGCCGACACCCTGGAGATCCTGGCCACCATGGCCGCCCAGGAGGGCGAGACCGAGCGGGTGGTCCGCCTGCTGGCCGGCGCGGCCGCGATCCGGAGCGCCGCCGGGTCGCCGCTCGGCGACCACCAGCGCGCCCAGCTGGCCCGGCGGCTGGAGCCGGCCAGCGCCGCCCTCGGCCGCGACGTGCTCGCCGCCGCCGACGACGACCTCGCCGGGGGCCGGGCCATGACCATCGACCAGGTGCTCGACTACGCCGCCGCCTGGGCCGAGCAACAGCGGGCCTACCTCGGGAGGCCTGAGCGGGGACTGGCACCGCCCAGCACCTGCGGGCCTACCTCGAGGAGGCCTGAGCGGGGACCGCCCGCTCCTCCAGCCCGATGCGCCGGTGGAGGCGGCGCAGGGGGCGGGGCGCCCACCAGTTCCAGCGGCCCATGAGCTTCATGGTCGCCGGGACCAGCAGCATCCGCACCACGGTGGCGTCCAGCAGCACGGCCAGGACGGTGGCCAGCCCGATCTGCTTGATGGTGAGCATCCCGGCGGCCATGAACCCGGCGTACACCACCACCAGCAGCAGCGCCGCCGAGGTCACGATCCGCCCCGAGCGCTGCAGCCCGACGGCCACGGCCAGGTCGTTGTCGCCGGTCTCGTCCCAGGCCTCCTTGATCCGCGAGAGCAGGAACACCTCGTAGTCCATGGACAGGCCGAAGGCGATGGCGAAGGCCAGGACCGGGACCGTCGGGTCGAGGAACCCGGTGGTCTCGGCCCCCAGCAGCCAGGCCAGGTTGCCGTCCTGGAACACCCAGACCAGCGCCCCGAAGCTGGCCCCGAGGCTGAGGACGTTCATCACGATGGCCTTGACGGGGACGACCACCGAGCCGGTGAACAGGAACAGCAGCACGAAGGTGGCCAGCACGACCAGCGCCGCCGCCAGGGGGAGGCGCTCGCGGATGGTCGCCTGGTAGTCGGCCAGGGCGGCCGCGTCCCCGGTCACCTGCACGGCGAAGGGCGCCGGCAGCGAGCGGATGCCGGCCACCAGCCGGGAGGCGGCCGCGTCGGTGCCGCTGCCCTCGGGCAGCACCTCCAGGACGTGAGACCCCGCCGCCCAGGGCCCTCGGCTCGCCCACGGCGCGCACCCCGTCCAGGCCGGCGACCTGGTCGGCGAAGGCGGCCAGGCCGGCCCGGTCGGCGCCGGCGTCGGCCAGCACCGCCACCGGCTCGACCCAGACCGCGGGGGCGAAGCGGGCCTGGAGGGTCTCGACCAGCTCGCGGGACTCGGCCCCGCGGGGCAGGAAGCTGGCGTCGGGCTGCTGGTAGTGGGCCCGCAGGAACGGCGTGGCGACCACGGCCAGCGGGACCGCCACCGCGACCACGATCAGCACGGCGCGCCGCTGCACCAGCCGCGACAGCGAGGCGAACAGCCCGGTCGTGGCCTGGGTGGCGCGGGTTGGGCGGACCCGGCGGCCCCACATGGCGAGGAGGGCGGGGAGGAGGGTGATGGCGGCGAGCATGTCGATCAGGACCACGGCGCCGCCGCCGTAGGCCATGGAGCGCAGGAACGGGTCGGCGAAGACCAGCAGGCCGGCCAGGGAGGCCGCCACCGTGAGGCCCGAGAACACCACCGTGCGGCCGGCGGTGGCGGTCGCCGCCTCGATCGCGGCCGGGAGGTCGCGGGTGGCCCGCTCCTCGCGGAACCGGGACACCAGCAGCAGGGCGTAGTCGACGGCCAGGCCGAGGCCGAGCATGGTGACCACGTTGACCGAGTAGACCGACACCTCGGTGACCGCGCTGATCCCCAGCAGGGCGAGCAGGGTCCCGGCCACCCCGACCAGGGCGACCAGCACGGGCAGGCCGGCGGCGACGATGCCGCCGAAGACCACCAGCAGCAGGACCAGCACGACCGGCATGGACAGCAGCTCGGCCCTGGCCAGGTCGGCCCCGACCTGGTCCTCGAACTCCTCGTCCTGGAGGGGCCCGCCGCCGACCAGGACGCGCGGGGCGTCCAGCCGGCGCAGCTCGGCCTCGGCCGCCTCAAGGGCCTGGTCGAACCGGTCCTCGTCGAGGCCGGGGGCGAGCTCGACCGCGACCAGGACGGCCCGGCCGTCGCCGGCGACCAGCTCGGGCGCGTCGCCGGTGACCGGGTCGGCGACCTCGGCCACCCCTGGGATGGCCCGCAGCCGCTGCACGGTGGCCCGGAGGTTGGCGGCCGCCACCGGGTTGCGCGGGTCGACGCCGTCGGCCACGGCGGCGATGGTCTCGCCACCGGGGTCGAGGGCGTCCAGGCGGGCCGCGGCCAGGGCCGACTCGGTCCCCTCCACGTCGCCCACGTCGGGGCTGAGGCGTTCGAAGACGCCGCCGCCGATGGCGATCCCGGCGACGAACAGGACCACCCAGGCGGCGGCGACCAGCCGCCGGTGACGGATGCTGAAGCGGGCGATGCGAGCCAGCACGATGGGCTCCTACGGGTCGGGGTGCGGTCACCCCGACGCTACGAACCCGGCCCCGCCTCCGGATCGCCCGCGAGGGCCAATCTCGCCATCCCCCTACCGGCTGAGGTCCCTCGCCTCGGTCAGGGGGGAAGCCGTGGTCCGCGACGCTCGTTCCCAGCGGATCGAGTCAACGTCCACGCATCCAGGATGCCGCCACGCCGACCGCCCGCGATTGACACCACCCGCACGCTGGGCGGATCATGGAACTAATCGAACGTTCGGTCGGGGAATGAGGCCCGGCGGACCCGTGCGGTGGAGCGAGGGGCCGGACGCGGGGGACGAGGGTCCGGGGGCGTGGAACGATGGCCGGAACCGTGACGGAGGCGAATGGAGCGGCGAACCGTGGGTGAGGCGTATCTGGTCGGTGGGGTGCGGACGCCGATCGGGCGGTACGGCGGGGCGCTGGCGCCGGTCCGGCCGGACGACCTGGCCGCCCATGTCGTCAGGGCGCTGACCGAGCGGCTGCCGTCGGTGGACTGGGGGGCGGTCGACGACGTCGTGCTCGGGTGCGCCAACCAGGCGGGCGAGGACAACCGCGACGTCGCCCGCATGGCGGTGCTGCTGGCCGGGCTGCCGGTGGAGGTGCCGGGAACGACCATCAACCGGCTGTGCGGGTCGGGGGCGGACGCGGTGGCCGTGGGGGCGCGGCAGCTCCGGACCGGGGAGGCCGACCTCGTCGTCGCGGGCGGGGTGGAGAGCATGAGCCGGGCGCCGTTCGTCATCGGCAAGGCCGCCACCGCGTTCGACCGCAACGCCGAGCTCCACGACACGACCATCGGCTGGCGGTTCGTGAACCCGGTGCTGAAGGCGCAGTACGGGATCGACTCGATGCCGGAGACGGCCGAGAACGTCGCCGCCGAGTTCGGGGTCAGCCGCCAGGACCAGGACGGGTTCGCCCTGCGGTCCCAGGAGCGCGCCGCCAAGGCGGTGGCCAACGGCCGCCTGGCCCGCGAGATCGTCCCGGTGCCGGTCCCGCGGCGCAAGGCCGACCCGGTGCTGGTCGACCGCGACGAGCACCCGCGCCAGACCTCGCTGGACGCGCTGGCCAGGCTGCCGGCGCCCTTCCGCGAGGGCGGCTCGGTCACGGCGGGCAACGCCTCGGGGGTCAACGACGGCGCCGTGGCCATGCTGCTGGCCTCCGCGGCCGCCGTCGAGCGCTACGGGCTGGAGCCGCTGGCCCGGGTCACCGCGGCCGCCACCGCCGGCGTGCCGCCCCGCATCATGGGGATCGGTCCGGTGCCGGCCACCCGCAAGCTGCTCGGGCGGACCGGCCTGGAGGTCGGCCAGCTCGACGTCGTCGAGCTCAACGAGGCCTTCGCCGCCCAGTCGCTTGCCGTGCTGCGCCAGCTCGGGCTCCCCGACGACGCCGAGCACGTCAACCCCAACGGCGGCGCCATCGCCCTCGGCCACCCGCTCGGGGCCAGCGGCGCCCGCCTCGTCCTCACCGCCGCCATGGAGCTCGCCCAGCGCGACGCCCGGCGCGCCCTGGCCACCATGTGCATCGGCGTCGGCCAGGGGATCTCGGTGCTGGTGGAGCGGGCATGAGCAGGGCAGGGGCCAGGACGGCCCCGGCGAACCGCGGGACGCGGCCGCGCCGCCCGCAGCGGTACGACGCGGACTCGCTGCTGGAGGTCGCCGTCCGCGTCTTCACCGAACGCGGCTACGACGGCACCAGCATGGAGGACCTGGCCCGCGCGGCCCGCATCACCAAGTCGTCCTTCTACTACCACGTCAGCGGCAAGGAGGAGCTGCTGCGCCGGTCGCTGGACCGCGCCCTGGACAGCCTGTTCGCCGTGCTCGGCGAGCCGGAGGCGCTGGAGGGACGGGCCATCGACCGGCTCGAGCACGTCGTCCGCGGCTCGATCCAGGTGCTGGTCGACGAGCTGCCCCACGTCACCCTGCTGCTGCGGGTCCGCGGCAACACCAAGGTCGAGCGCCGCGCCCTCGAACGGCGGCGCGAGTTCGGGCGGGCCGTCACCAAGCTGGTGACCGAGGCCGTCCAGGAGGGCGACCTGCGCCCCCAGACCGACGAGGGCCTGACGGCCCGGCTGCTGTTCGGGATGGTCAACTCGGTGGTCGACTGGTACCGCCCGAACGGCGGAACGCTCACCTCCGAGTCGCTGGCCGACGCCGTCGTCAGCCTCACCATCGACGGCTGGCGGCAGCCGGGCGCTCAGCCGCGCAGGAAGACCAGGTAGGACGCGACCGCGGCCCCGCCCGGGATCTCGTGGGCCCCGGCGACGGCGAAGCCGGCGTTCTCGGCGGCCCGCCGCCCGGCCTCGTTCCAGGTGGGGACCACGCAGCGCAGCCGGCGCCCCTCGGCCACCGTCTCGGCGTGCTCGACCACCGTCCGGACGAACCGCGGGCCCAGCCCGCGGCCGACCAGGTCCGGGCGCAGGCCGAGGGCCACGTCGAGCCGTCCCGGCTCCTCGGGGAGCCCGGGGACGCGGGCGGCCTCGCCGAAGCAGCAGAAGCCGACCAGCTCGCCCTCGGCGTCCCGGACCGCCCAGTAGCCCTCGTCGGGCCGGGGCGCCTCCAGCGAGTCGTACACCGCCCACGGCCCCGGGTAGCGCCACATGGCCATGTCCATCCCGTCCTCGATGGACAGGGCGTCGACCCGGTACGGCGGCGTCACTGGTCGAAGTCCAGGGTGACCTGGTCGCTGGTGGGATGGGACTGGCAGGCGAGGACGTAGCCCCGGTCGACCTCGTCGCGTTCCAGGGCGAAGTTCTGGGCCATCTCGACCTTGCCCTCGACCAGCTTGGCCCGGCAGGTCCCGCAGACGCCGTTCTTGCAGGCATACGGGGCGTCGCCCCGCAGCCGCAGGGCCGCGTCCAGGATCGGCTCGCCGCCCGGGGCCAGGGTGAAGCTGGTGCCCCGCCCGTCCAGCACCACCGTCACCTTGGCGCCGCCGTCGGCCTCGGCGTCGTCCGCCGGCCGGGAGCGCCTGGGGGGCAGCGGGTCGACGTGGAACAGCTCGCGGTGGATGTGGTCGGGGTCGGCCCCACGGCCGACCAGGGTGGCGCTGACCGTCTCGGTGAGGTCGAGCGGGCCGCACAGGAACCACTCGTCCACGTCGGGTGGGACCAGGGTGTCCAGGATCGCGGTCAGCCGGTCGCGGTCCAGCCGGCCGGTCAGCAGCTCGGCCTCGCGCCACTCGTCGCCGAGGACGTGGATGAGCTGGAAGCGGCCCAGGTAGCGGTTCTTGAGGTCCTCCAGCTCCTCCAGGAACATGATGTTGCCGGTGGTCCGGTTGGCGTAGATCAAGGTGGCCCGGCTGCCCGGCTCGACCTCGAGCGCGCTGGCGATGATGGACAGGATCGGGGTGATCCCCGACCCGGCGGCGACGGCCCCGTAGTGCTTGGCCTGGGCCGGGTCCAGCGGGGTGAAGAACTGCCCGGTGGGGGTGAGCACCTCGATCGTGTCGCCGGGCCGCAGCCGCTCCATGGCATAGGAGGAGAAGACCCCGCCGGGGAGGAGCTTGACGCCGACGCGCAGCCGGCCGGCGCTGGGCGGGGTGCAGATGGAGTAGTTGCGGCGCACGTCGTCGCCGGCGATCGTGCAGCGCAGGGCCAGGTGCTGGCCGGCGACAAAGCGGTACTCGCCGGCCAGCTCCTCGGGGACGTCGAAGGTGATGGCCACCGCGTCGTCGGTGATGCGGTCCAGCTCGGCCACCCGCAGGAGGTGGAACACCGGCTTGCGCTTGCCCGAGGGCGCCATGGCTACAGCGGCTTGAAGTGGTCGAACGGCTCCAGGCAGGCCCGGCAGGTGTGGTGCGACTTGCAGGCGGTGGAGCCGAAGCGGCTCACCTCGCGGGTGTCGGCGGAGCCGCAGCGGGGGCAGGCCACCGGCTCCGGGGGGCGGGTGGTGAGCTGGACCGGCACCGGGCCGGCGCGGCCCGGCTGGCCCGGCGGCGCGATGCCGTAGGCGGCCAGCTTGGCCCGGCCCTCGGCGCTCATCCAGTCGGTCGTCCAGGCGGGGGCCAGCACCGTCCGCACGCGCACCTCGCCGTAGCCGTGCTCGCGCAGCGTCCGGGTGACCTCGTCGCGGATCACGTCCATGGCCGGGCAGCCGGAGTAGGTGGGGGTGATGGTGACCTCGACCCGCCCCTCGTCGTCGACCACCACGTCGCGCAGGATGCCGAGGTCCTCGATGGTGAGCACCGGGATCTCGGGGTCGGCCACCCGGCCGGCCAGCCCGCGCGCCGTCCCGGTGGCCACGCCGGCGCTCACCAGCGGGCTCCCGGGTGCAGGCGGTGCAGGTACTGGAGCTCGGCCAGGAGGTAGCCCATGTGCTCGCTGTGGACGCCCCCGCGGCCGCTGCCGGGCAGCCAGCCGCCACTCCGGGCGGGCCAGGGTGGCCTCGGCCAGGGTCGCGTCCAGGTGCCGGTCCCAGCCGTCGCGCAGGCCGGCCGGGTCGACGGCGGTCCCGGCGGCGGCCAGCCGCTGGACGACCTCGTCGGCCTCGAACAGCTCGCCCGCGTACGGCCAGAGCCGCTCCAGGCCGTCGCGCATGCGCGCGTGCGACTCCTCGGTGCCGTCGCCGAGCCGCAGCGTCCACATGGTGGCGTGGTCGCGGTGGTAGGCGACCTCCTTGGCCGCCTTGGCGGCCACCGCGGCCAGGGTCGGGTCGGCCGAGCCGCGCAGGGCCTGGTACAGCTCGAGCTGGTAGGTGGAGAAGTAGAGCTGGCGGGCGATGGTGGCCCCGAAGTCGTCGTTGGGCTGCTCGACCAGCAGGCAGTTGGTGAACTCCCGCTCCTCGCGCAGGTAGGCCAGGTCGTCCTCGTCGCGCCCGGCGCCCTCGACCTCGCCGGCGTACGACAGCAGCGCCCGGGCCTGGCCGAGCAGGTCGAGGCCGATGTTGGTCAGGGCCACGTCCTCCTCCAGCTCCGGGGCCCGGCTCGACCACTCCCCCAGCCGCTGGGCCAGGACCAGCGCGTCGTCGCCGAGCCGCAGGGCGTAGGCGACCAGGTCGGCGCGGTCACATCTGCACCCCGCCGGGGACGTCGTAGAAGGTCGGGTGGCGGTAGACCTTGTCCGCGGCCGGGTCGAAGAACGGGTCCTTCTCGTCCGGGGAGGAGGCGGTGATGGCGTCGGCCGGGACCACCCAGATCGACACGCCCTCCTGGCGGCGGGTGTAGACGTCGCGGGCGTTGCGCAGGGCCATCTCGGCGTCGGGGGCGTGCAGGCTGCCGACGTGGTTGTGGGACAGGCCGCGCCGGGCGCGGACGAACACCTCCCACAGCGGCCAGCCGGCCGACGGCTCGCGCTCGCTCACGCCGCCGCCTCCCGGTCGCGCCGCTTGGCCGCGTAGGCGGCGGCCGCCTCCCGCACCCAGGCACCCTCGGCGTGGGCGCGCAGCTTGTGCTCCATCCGCTTGCGGTTGGCCGGCCCGTCGCCCTTGATGACCCGGGCCAGCTCGTCCCAGTCGACCGGGCCGAAGTCCCAGTGCTCGGGTCGCCTCGTTCCAGCGCAGGTCGGGGTCGGGCAGGGTCAGGCCGAGGACCTCGGCCTGGGGGACGCACATGTCGACGAACTTCTGGCGCAGCTCGTCGTTGGTGTGGCGCTTGATGTTCCAGGCCATCGACTGGGCGGTGTGGGCCGACTGGTCGTCGGGGGGGCCGAACATCATCAGCGACGGCCACCACCAGCGGTCGACGGCGTCCTGGGCCATGGCGTGCTGGGCCTCGGTGCCGCGGCTGAGGGTGTGGAGGATCTCGAAGCCCTGGCGCTGGTGGAACGACTCCTCCTTGCAGATCCGGATCATCGCCCTGGCGTAGGGGCCGTAGGAGCAGCGGCACAGCGGCACCTGGTTCATGATCGCCGCCCCGTCGACCAGCCAGCCGATGGCGCCCATGTCGGCCCAGGTCACGGCGGGGTAGTTGAAGATGCTGGAGTACTTCTGCCTCCCCGCATGGAGCAGGTCCATCAGCTCGTCGCGGGAGACGCCGAGGGTCTCGGCCGCCGAGTACAGGTACAGCCCGTGGCCGGCCTCGTCCTGGACCTTGGCCATCAGGATGGCCTTGCGGCGCAGGCTGGGGGCGCGGGTGATCCAGTTGCCCTCCGGCTGCATCCCGATGATCTCGGAGTGGGCGTGCTGGGCGATCTGGCGCACCAGCGTCCTGCGGTACGCCTCGGGCATCCAGTCGCGCGGCTCGATCCGCTGGTCGGCGGCGATCGTGGCGTCGAAGCTGGCCTGGCCGTCCATCCGCTCTCCCTGGTCCCCCTGACCTACCGGAACCCTAACCTACCGAACGTTCGATTGTATCGATGCTGCCGCAGCTCAGCCTGGCTGTCAACCGGATGGGCGGGTGGCGACCAGGGTGAGGACGTCGTAGGTGGCGACCTGCTCGGCGTCCTGGTTCTCGACGGCGACGTCCCAGCGGACCTCGCCGTAGGCCTCCCCGTCCCTGGCCGTCTTCTGCTTGCAGGTCAGCGTCACCGTCAGGGTGTCGCCGGGGTACACCGGCTTGCGGAAGCGCAGCCGCTCCAGGCCGTAGTTGGCCAGGCACGGGCCGGGGTCGGGGTCGACGAACAGCCCGGCCGCCGCCGACACCACGAAGTAGCCGTGGGCGACCCGGCCGTCGAAGAACGGGTTGGCCTTGGCCGCGGCCTCGTCCATGTGGGCGTAGAACCGGTCGCCGGACAGCTCCGCGAACCCTTCGATGTCCTCGAGGGTGACGGTCCGGGGCCCGGTGCGCAGGCTCTCCCCGACGGCCAGCTCCTCGAAGTGCTTGCGGAACGGGTGGGTGGCGTCGCCGGTCGTCGGGGCCCCCGGGACCCAGGTGCCGGTGACGGCGGTGACCATCGCCGGCGAGCCCGAGATGCTGGTGACCTGCATGTGGTGCAGCACCGCCCGGATCCCGCCCAGCTCCTCGCCGCCGCCGGCCCGGCCGGGGCCGCCGTGGACCAGGTGGGGCAGCGGGGCGCCGTGGCCGGTCGACTCGCCGGCGTCGTCCCGGTCCAGCACCAGCAGGCGGCCGTGCCAGGGGGCGACCCCGGCGACGACCCGGCGGGCGAAGTCGGGGTCGTGGGTGACGACCGACCCGACCAGGC
Organism: uncultured Actinomycetota bacterium; assembly: GCA_963733175.1. GTDB lineage: Bacteria > Actinomycetota > CALGFH01 > CALGFH01 > CALGFH01 > CALGFH01. The sequence goes on along the minus strand of CAVTCL010000031.1, from coordinate 12,735 downwards.
TCCCCCGCCCCAGCGCGGCCAGCTCGACGGCGTCGGCGGCGTCGCTGTAGCCGATCACCGAGGTGACCGGCCCGAACGCCTCCACCGAGTGCAGCTCCGGCGAGCGGGGCTCGGAGGCCCGGAGCACCGTCGGGGCCAGGAACGCCCCCCGCTCGGCGTCGCCCGAGGTCAGCGCCACCTTGTCCGGGCCGCCGACGACGACCTCGGCGTCCCGGCCGAGCCGGGCGATGGCCTGGCGGACCTCGGCCAGCTGGTCGCGGCCGACCAGCGGGCCCATGGTGGTGGCCTCGTCCCGCGGGTCGCCCACCCGCACCTCGGCGAGCTGGGCCGCGAGCGCGTCCACCACCGCCCCGACCTGCGCTTTCGGGACCAGCGAGCGCCGGATGGCGGTGCACTTCTGGCCGGTCTTCTCGGTCAGCTCGCGGACGACCTCCCGCACGAACAGGTCGAACTCCTCGGTGCCCGGGGTCGCGTCGGGGCCGAGGATCGAGCAGTTCAGCGAGTCGGCCTCGGCGTTGAACCGGACCGCCTCGCCGACCACCGCCGGGTGGCTGCGCAGCCGCCTGGCCGTGGCCGCCGAGCCGGTGAAGCCGATGCTGTCCTGCCCGGTGAGGTGGTCGAACAGGTCGCCGACGCCGCCGCAGAGCAGCTGCACCGACCCCGGCGGGAGCGCGCCCGACTCGACCATGTGCCGGAAGGCCAGCTCGGTCACGTACGCGGTCTGGCTGCCCGGCTTGACGATCGCCGGGACGCCGGCGAGCACGGCCGGGGCCAGCTTCTCCAGCATCCCCCAGACCGGGAAGTTGAAGGCGTTGACGAACACCGCCACCCCGGGCCGGGAGCTGTAGACGGTCTGGCCGACGAAGGTCCCGCCCCGGCCGAGCGGCTCCGGCGGCCCGTCGACGTAGAGGACGTCGTTGGGCAGCTCGCGCCGGCCCTTGCTCGAGTACACGAACAGGGTGCCGATGCCCCCGTCGACGTCGACCCTGGCGTCGGCCAGGGTGGCCCCGGTCCGCGCCGACTGCTCGTAGAGGCCGTCGCGGTGCTCGCGCAGATGGATGGCGAGCCGCTTCAGGGCTGCCGCCCGCTGGTGGAAGGTCAGCTCGCGCAGCCCCGGCCCGCCGACCGTGCGGGCGTGCTCGACCATGCCGGCCAGGTCGACCCCGGTGCTCGACACCCGCCCCACCGGCTCCCCGGTGGACGCGTCCCGCAGGGTGACCCCCTCGTCGGTCGCGGTGTGCCAGCGGTCGCGGACATAGGAGCTGATCATCGTGGTCACGTCGGTCCACCTCTCGTCGTTGAGGGCCCCGCCGGGGTCAAGGATGCACGAAGAGGCGACCCGAGGCTTGACCGGCCGGCCGGCGGGTAGCCAGGGACCATGACGATCTTCGGCTACCACGCCTCCCACGAGCAGCTGCCCCCGAGCGCGCTGCTGGCCGATGTCCGGCTGGCCGAGCAGGCCGGGTTCCAGGCGGCGATGTGCTCCGACCACTTCGCGCCCTGGAGCCGGGCCCAGGGACACTCCGGCTTCGCCTGGTCCTGGCTGGGCGCGGCCATGCAGGCCACCGGCCTCCCGTTCGGCTGCGTCAACGCGCCCGGGCAGCGCTACCACCCGGCGATCGTCGCCCAGGCCGCGGCCACCCTGGCCGAGCTGTTCCCCGGGCGCTTCTGGGTCGCCCTGGGCAGCGGGGAGGCGCTCAACGAGCACATCACCGGGACCGGATGGCCCGACAAGCAGGCCCGCAACGACCGCCTGCTGGAGTGCGTCGAGGTCATCCGGGCCCTGTTCGCCGGCGAGACCGTCAGCCACCGGGGCCTGGTCACCGTCGACCGGGCCAAGCTGTGGTCGCGCCCGGCGGCGCCGCCCCCGCTGATCGGCGCCGCGGTCAGCCCGGAGACCGCCGGATGGGTGGCCGGCTGGGCCGACGGCCTGATCACCGTCAACCAGCCCGCCGAGCGGCTGCGCCGGGTCGTCGACGCCTTCCGGGCCGGGGCGGCGCGGCCAAGCCGATGTACCTCCAGGTCCACCTGGCCTACGCCCCGGACGAGGCCACGGCGCTGGCCAACGCCCACCAGCAGTGGGGCAGCAACGTGCTCGACGGCTCGCTGGCCTGGGAGCTGGAGCTGCCCGAGCAGTTCGAGGCGGCGGCCAGGCACGTGCGGCCCGACGACGTCCGCGAGGCGGTGCTGGTCTCGGCCGACCCGTCGCGCCTGACCGAGTCGCTGGCCGCCTACGCCGAGCTCGGCTTCGACGGCGTCTTCGTCCACGAGGTCGGCCGCGACCAGCGCCCCACCATCGAGCTGTTCGGCGCCGAGGTGCTCCCCGCCCTGGCCGGGGCCACGGCGGCTGCGGCCGCCGGGAGGGCCGGGCGGTGAGCGACAAGGCGACCAGCGACCTGTGGTGGAAGAACGCGGTGATCTACTGCCTGGACGTCGAGCTGTTCGCCGACGGCGACGGCGACGGGGTCGGCGACTTCCCCGGGCTGACCGACCGGGTCGACTACCTGGCCGGGCTCGGGGTCACCTGCCTGTGGCTGATGCCGTTCTACCCGACCCCGAACCGGGACAACGGCTACGACATCGCCGACTACTACGGCGTCGACCCGCGGCTGGGCAGCCTGGGCGACATGGTGGAGTTCCTGCGCACGGCCAGGGAACGCGGGATCCGGGTGATCGCCGACCTGGTCGTGAACCACACCTCGGTCGACCATCCCTGGTTCCAGGCCGCCCGGGCCGACCGCGACTCGCCCTACCGCGACTTCTACTGTCTGGGCCGACGAGCCACCCGACGACGGTCCCAAGGACGTCGTCTTCCCGGGCCAGGAGACCTCCAACTGGGAGTTCGACGAGCGCGCCGGCCAGTGGTACCTGCACCGGTTCTACAAGAGCATGCCGGACCTGAACATCGCCAACCCGAGGGTCCGCGACGAGATCCACAAGGTGGTCGGCTACTGGCTCGAGCTCGGCCTGTCCGGCTTCCGGGTCGACGCCGCCCCGTTCCTGATCGAGCTCACCGGCACCGAGCAGGCCGGACACGAAGACCCCCACGAGTACCTGCGGGACCTCCGCGCCTTCCTGGCCCGCCGGCGCGGCGACGCGATCCTGCTCGCCGAGGCGAACCTGCCCCCGCCCGAGCAGCGCCGCTTCTTCGGCGACGAGGACGGCGACGAGATGCACATGGTGTTCAACTTCGTGGCCAACCAGCGCCTGTTCCTGTCGCTGGTGCGCCAGCAGGCGGCGCCGCTGGCCGAGGCCCTGGGCGAGGCTGCCTCCCCTCCCCGAGACCGGCCAGTGGGCCAACTTCGTGAAGAACCACGACGAGCTCAGCCTGGACAAGCTCACCGAGGACGAGCGCGAGGAGGTGTTCGCCGCGCTCGCGCCCGACGAGGACATGCGCATCTACGGCCGCGGCATCCGCCGCCGGGTCCCGCCCATGCTGGACGGCGACCGCCGCCGGCTGGAGCTCGTCTACAGCCTGCTGTTCGCCCTGCCCGGCACCCCGGTCCTGCTCTACGGCGAGGAGATCGGGCTGGGCGACGACCTGACCATCGAGGGACGCGGCAGCGTCCGGGTGCCCATGGCATGGGACGACGAGGCCGCCCAGCGTCGCGACCCGGGGTCGCTGCTCAACTGGATGGAGCGGCTGGTCCGGACCCGCAAGGAGACCCCGGAGCTGGGCTGGGGGTCGTTCCAGGTGGTCCCCACCGGCGATGAGGCCGTGCTGGCGGTGCGCTGCGACTGGCGCGACTCGGTGGTGCTGACCGTCCACAACCTGTCCGACCGCCCCGCCAAGGCCCAGCTCGACCTGGAGCGCGGGGACCTCGGGGCCGGCCCGGTCGAGCTGCTCGCCGACCAGGACTACGACCGGCTCGAGACGCCCACCGGCCCCGTGCCCGTCGGCCCCTACGGGTACCGTTGGTTCCGGCTCTAGGATGAGCACGGGACCACCTCGGGAGGCGATCGGCACGGACGACGACCTGCGCCACCTGCGCCGCTGCGTGGAGCTGGCGACCGAGGCCCTGGAGTCCGGCGACGAGCCGTTCGGGTCGGTGCTGGTCGCCGGGGACGGCACCGTCCTGGCCGAGGACCACAACCGCGTGGCCGGCGGCGACCAGACCCGCCACCCCGAGTTCGAGCTGGCCCGCTGGGCCGCCGCGCACCTGACCCCGGAGGAGCGGGCGGTCGCGACCGTCTACACCTCCGGTGAGCACTGCCCGATGTGCGCCGCCGCCCACGGCTGGGTCGGGCTGGGCCGCATCGTCTACGTGGCCTCCTCCGAGCAGCTGGCGGCCTGGCTGGCCGAGCTGGGGGTCCCGCCGCCGCCGGTCCGGACCCTGCCGATCCGGGAGGTCGTCCCCGGCCTCCCCGTCGAGGGCCCCGTCCCCGGCCTCGACGAGGAGGTCCACGACCTGCACCGCCGCTTCCACCTGGGCACCTAGGTCAGGAGCAACCATGCCCGTCCAGCTCAACCACACCATCGTCCGGGTCCGCGACAAGCGGGAGTCGGCCACCTTCCTGGCCGAGGTCCTCGGGGTCGGGCCGCCGACCGCCTTCGGGCCGTTCCTGGTCGTCGAGGTCGACAACGACGTCTCCCTCGACTTCGCCGACGACCACGGCCCGGTGCACCCCCAGCACTACGCGTTCCTGGTCGGCGAGGACGAGTTCGACCAGATCTTCGGCCGCATCCGCGAGCGCGGCCTGCCCTACTGGGCCGACCCGGGCCGCCGCCGCCCCGGCGAGATCAACACCAACGACGGCGGCCGCGGCGTCTACTGGGAGGACCCGAGCGGCCACTTCCTGGAGATCATCACCCGCCCCTACGGCAGCGGCGGCTGACCGGCCTCAGTCGGGGAGGAGGGGGACCGACAGGCCCTGGTCGCGGCCGAGGAGGACGGCGCGGCCGACGGCGTCGGACCCGAAGCGTTCGCGGATGTCGTCCACGGCGGCGTCCAGGGCGGCGCCGCTGTGGCGGTCGAACGGCAGGGTGAGCTGGATGACGCCGCTGTCGTCGAGGTTGGACACGGTCACCCCGATCAGGGTGACGCCCTGGCGCCGGATCATCGGCATGGCCGTGACCAGCAGGTCGCGGGCGGTGGCCATGATCGTGGGGGTGTGGGAGGTCGGCCAGGGCAGGGTGTGGGAGCGGGTCACCCGGGTGAAGTCGTCGAACCGCAGCCGCAGCACCACCGTCCGGCCGGCCCGGCCGGCGGTCCGCATCCGGCGGGTGATCCGGTCGACCAGCCCGATCACCACCGCGTCCAGGTCGGCGGGCGACTTGGGGGAGCGGCCGAGGGCGCGCTGGGACCCGATCGAGCGTCGCCGGCGGCCGGTGTCCACCGGCCGCGGGTCGCGGTTGTGGGCCAGGGCGTGCAGGTGCCGGCCCGACGCCTGGCCGACCATGGCCACCAGGGTCGGCTCGCCGAGCCTGGCCACCTGGCCCACGGAGCGGACCCCGTGGCGGTGGAGCTTGCCGGCGGTGACCGGCCCGACCCCCCAGAGCCGCTCGACGGGCAGCGGGTGGAGGAAGTCCAGCTCGCCGTCGGGCGGCACCACCAGCAGGCCGTCGGGCTTGGCGACGCCGCTGGCCACCTTGGCCAGGAACTTGGTCCTGGCCACCCCGACGGTGATCGGCAGGCCGACCCGCTCGCGGACCTCGCCGCGCAGGCGCACGGCGATCTCGGTGGGCGTGCCCGAGACCTTCCCCAGCCCGCCGACGTCGAGGAACGCCTCGTCGATGGAGAGCCCCTCGACCAGCGGCGTCGTCTGCCGGAAGACCTCGAACACCGCCTTGCTCGCCTTGGCGTACTCCCCCATCCGGGGCGGCACCACCACCGCCCGCGGGCACAGCCGCCGGGCCTGGACCCCGCCCATGGCCGTGCGGACCCCGTGGGCCTTGGCCTCGTAGCTGGCCGCCAGCACCACCCCGCCCCCGACGATCACCGGCCGGCCCCGCAGCCTGGGGTCGTCCCGCTGCTCGACCGAGGCGTAGAACGCGTCCAGGTCGGCATGCAGGATCGTTGCCCGACTCATCGAACGCATGTTCGCACCCCGGATGGGTGCCTGTCGACAACGGGCGGGACGGGAGCGGCCGGGCTACCCGCCCGGCGGGCCGTCGGCCGTGAGGCACTCGGGGGGGAGCACGAACCAGCGCAGGGTCTCGAAGTCGTCGGACAGCCCCGGGAGCGCGGCCGGGCCGTCCTCGGCCGGGGCCGGGTGGGCGGCCAGCAGGCGGCGGGCCTGGTCGAGGTAGCCGGGGAGGGCGCTGTCCTGGGCGTGGGCGTGGGAGGGGGCGAAGCGGAGCCGTCCCTGCTCGTCGTAGCGGAGCTCGCGCAGGCGCAGGGGCGGCTCGACCGGGCCCTGGCGGTGCCGCCAGAGGCCGCTGGCGGGGTCGAAGCGGTAGTCGCCCAGCAGCTTGCGGCCCTGGTCGGCGACCAGGTGGACGGCGTCGAGGAGGTACTCGAAGACGGCCTCGGAGATGAAGTAGTTGAAGTTCACCCGGACCCAGCCGGGCTTGATGCCCTCGCACCCGCGGGCGATCTCCCGCTCGAACTGGTGCGACCGCTCGATGTCGATGCCGAGCAGCCGGTGGCCGTAGGGGCCGGCGCAGGAGCAGCCGCCCCGCGACTGGATGCCGAACAGGTCGTTGAGCAGCGCCACCACGAAGTTGTGGTGGAGGTAGCTGGAGCCGTCGCGGACCACGAACGACACGATCGACAGCCGCTCGGCGTCGAGGTTGCCGAGCAGCTCGATGTTGGGGTTGGCGCCCCAGGAGGCGACGGCGCGGCGGATGAAGGACCGCTCCAGCTCCTGGATGGTGGCGGCCCCGACCGCCTGCTTGAGCTGGAACACCAGGCCGGCCCGGATCGACTCGACGATCGCCGGGGTGCCGCCCTCCTCGCGCTCCACCGGGTCGTCGAGGTAGCGGTGCTCGCTCGGGTTCACGTACGCCACGGTCCCGCCCCCCGGGACCGTCGGGACCCGGTTGCGGAGCAGCTCCCGGCGCACGGCCAGCACCCCCGGGGTGCCCGGGCCGCCGATGAACTTGTGCGGCGAGAGGAAGATCGCGTCCTTGTAGGCCAGCTCGCGGTCGGGCCGTCGGTGGCAGGCCCCATGTCGATCTCGACATAGGGGCCGGCGGCGGCGAAGTCCCAGAACGACAGCGCCCCGTGGCGGTGCAGCAGGGCGGCGATCGCCCGGGTGTCGGACACGATCCCGGTCACGTTCGAGGCCGCCGAGAAGCTCCCGATGCGCAGCGGCCGGTCGGCGTGGCGGCGCAGCTCCTCCTCGAGCTGGCCCAGGTCGATGTGGCCGTCGGCGTCCTCGTGGATCACCACCACGTCGGCGATCGACTCCCGCCAGGGCAGCTCGTTGGAGTGGTGCTCGAACGGCCCGATGAACACCACCGGCCGCTCCCCCGGCGGGATCGCGTCCGACAGCCGGTACCGGTCGTCCAGGTCGCCCGGGATCCGGAGGTTGAGGATGCCGATGAGCTTGTCGACCGCGCCGGTGCTGCCCGACCCGCAGAACAGCACCACCGTCTCGTCGTCGCCGCCGACGGCGTCGCGGATGATCCGCCGCGCGTCCTCGCGGAGCCGGGTCGTCTGCAGCCCCGTCCCGGAGCTCTCGGTGTGGGTGTTGGCGTAGCGGGGCAGCACCTCCAGCCGGATGAAGTCCTCGATGAACGAGAGCGCCCGCCCCGACGCGGTGTAGTCGGCATAGATGATCCGCCTGGGGCCGTACGGCCCGTCCATCACCTCGTCGTCGCCGATGACCGACGCTCGGATCCTCTCCACCAGCGGCGACGCCGCCACCTGCGTCTCCACCTCCACCCGTACCACCTGCCTCGTTGGTCGACTCCGACGGTTCGGCGGCTCCTCCACTGTCGCACGAATTCCACGCCGGCGGCCCGGGTCCCGGTGTTCCGTCCCTGAGGTTCTCTTCGGTCTAGCCGGGGATTTCCGGATCGGAGAAGACCTCGTAGCCGGGCGTGAGCACATGGCCCGGGTCGTGCTCACGCTTGGCCTCGCGCGAGCCCATCGAAGGCCGCCCCGAAGTGGGTGCGCCAGTCGGCGACCGACATCGGGAAGGCGCTGACCGGGTACAGCGTCCCACCGGCGTCCCGGACCCGCTCGTAGACCGCCCGGTTGGCAATCACCAGCCGCCGCGCCTCGACAGCATCATCCGTAGCTGGAAGCCGGATCAGATTGAACATGAAGCACAGCGGGTCCGATGGCAGCCGCAGCAGCGGGGTCCCGACCGACGTCGCGACGATCGGGGAGACCACCACCTGGCCCAGCGGCCCCAGGTCGTCCGGGGTCAACGCTGGCCAGCTCGTCGGCGACCACAGCCTCGACCGCCGGCGTCGCCGACGAAGGTGGTCAGCCACGGATGCGGGAACGGCCACCAGCCTTCGGATCGCAGCAGCCGCTCCAACGCTGCCAGCCGGTCCAGGTAGTCGAGGTAGGGCAGGGTGCTCAGCTCGGCCCTCGCCCGGTCGTCGGACAGGCCCGCGAGCAGCGCGGCCTCGTCCGGCGGGCTCGCCGAAGAGGTCCTTGACGAGGTCGAGCCGGAACATCCAGCCGCCGGTCGGGGCGGGCAGGACCGCCCCCTGCACCGCCTCGAACCGGCGCTCGGAGGCCAGCAGCCGCTGGTCGCCCAGCATCGTCGCCAGGTCGGGGTAGTAGCAGCAGGAACCGGCGCACCCGCTCGCGGTGCCGAGACGAGCCGGAGCGTCGCCCCGGCGATGACCGCCACCTGCCCCAGCCCCGCCCGCACCGCGTCGAACAGGCCCGGGTTGCGCGTCGGCGAGCAGGCGAGCCGCTCGCCCCGGCCCGTGACCACCTGCAGCTCCAGGACGTTGTCGGTCAGCACACCGAAGCGTGAGATCGCGCTGCCGACGCCCCCGACCACCAGGACGCCGCCGACCGACAGGTCGAGGTAGTCGGGGACCCCGGGCGGGGCGAGGCCCCGCGGCAGCGTGGCCGCGAGCACCTCCCGCAACGTCGCCCCCGCGTCGACGACCACGCGGTCGGGCTCGACTGTGTGGACGGTCCGGAGCCGGCCCATGTCGGCCACGATCCCGTCGCGGACCTGGGCGCGGCCAAACACCGAGTGCCGCTGACCCTGGGCCGCGAAGGCGCGGCCCTGCTCGGCGGCCCAGCGGACCGCGGCGGCCACGTCCTCGTCCGACGCGGGCAGCACGACGCCCTCAGGCGCCTGGTGGACGACGTGCCCGAAGTCCTCCGCCGCGGCGGCTCGGGCTCGGTCGTCGAAACGGAGCTCGCCGTCCAGCGGTGGTGGCGGCGAGCTCTTGGTGGTCGGCGACACGGATGGCATCTCCCTCAGATCTGGGCCAACGACTCGTCGGACCACCCTCGACTGTAGGCGATGGGCCGCCCCGCAGTCTTGAACGAATTTCACGTGGAGGTGCGGGCCATGAAGATGTGGGCGGCCACGCAGTGCGGTCGGGCCCCCGAGCGGGCATCACGGCGGGGAGGAGGGTGCTCGACGTCGGCAGCGGCGCCGGTGACGTCGCCCTGCTCCTGGCCGACCTGGTCGGCCCCCAGGGTCAGGTCATCGGCGTGGACGTGAACGCCGAGATCCTCCAAGTGGCCCGTTCCAGGGTCCAGGCCGTCGGGTGGACCACCGTGACCTTCCATCCCGGCGACATCATGGAGCTGGACCTGGACCGGGACTTCGACGCGGTCGCCGGCCGCTGGGTCCTGCCGTTCCTGGAGCGGGTGGGCGCGGTGCGGCCCGACGAGGTCGACATCGGCACCCTCGAGGAGCGGCTGCGTGCCGAGGTCGCCGGGCAGGACGGCATTCAACTCCTCCCGGCCATCATGGGGGCCTGGGCTCGCATCTGACCACTCAGCGGCACTCGCGCAAGAGCTGCCCGACCTGACAAGAGCCCGACAAGGCCGTTCCGGAATGTCCGCTTATTACTAGGGCCGAAGGCGGAGCGGGCGGCGTCGGCGCCGGGGCCGGCGCGGTCCCAGAAGCCGTAGGTGCCGGCCTGGCGGAGCTCGGTGGCGGCGTCGACCACGGCCCCGAGGGCGGCGAAGGCGAAGGCGCCGCCGACCGACACCCGGCTGACCCCGGCGGCCGCCAGCTCGGCGACCGGGGGCGCCCCGGGCAGGGCGAGGACGTTGACGGGCCGGTCGACCGCGGCCACCAGCCGGCCGATGTCCTCGAGGCGGCGCAGGCCGGGGGCGTAGAGCACGTCGGCGCCGGCCTCCTGGTAGGCCTGGAGGCGGGCGATGGTGTCGGCCAGGTCGGGGCGGCCGTGCAGGTAGTTCTCGGCCCGGGCGGTGAGCACGAGCCGGACCGGCCCCCGGTGGGCGGCCTCGGCCGCGGCCCGGACCCGCTCGGCCGCCAGCCCGGCCGGGTAGATCGGGGCGTCCGGGCGGCCGGTGGCGTCCTCCACCGAACACCCGGCCAGGCCGGCCTGGAGGGCGAGGCCCAGCGTCTCGGCCACCCCGTCCGGGTCGTCGGCGAAGCCGTTCTCCAAGTCGGCCGAGACCGGCAGCTCGGTCGCCGCGGCGATCTCGGCGGCGTGGCCGAGCGCCTCGTCCCGGGTCACCGACCCGTCCAGGCGCCCAAGGGTGGCCGCGAAGCCGCTGCTGGTGGTGGCCAGGGCCTCGAACCCCAGCCAGGCCAGGAGCCGCGCCGACCCCCGGTCCCAGGGGTTGGGCAGGAGCAGCGGGCGGCCGGGCTGGTGCAGCTCCAGGAACCGCCTGGCCTTCTCGGCCTGGCCGGCGTGGTCGGTCATCGAGGCCCTCCGGGTTCGGTCGGCGGGGGAAGCTCGCCTACGCCGCCGTCTCGTCCCCGGCGACGCGCAGGACCACCTTGCCACGCTTGCCGGTGGCGAGGCTGCGCTCGAACGCCGCCCGCGCATCCTCGAGCGGGAAGACCGAGTCGATCGCCACCCGCAGCTCGCCGCGGTCGAGCATGCGGCCGAGCTCGACGAGCTGCCCGGAGTCGGGTTCGACGACGAAGTAGCGGGTCTCGATCGGCGCCCGCGAGACGCGCTCGGACGGCTCCTCGGCGACCGAGACGAGCCGCCCGCCGTCACGCACGATCGCCGGCGAGCGCTCGAGCCGCTCGCCGCCGACGGTGTCGAAGACGAGATCCACCGGCTCGACCGCGCCGGCGAGGTCGGCGACCGCCCCGTCGAGCACCTCGTCGGCGCCGAACCCGCGGGCGAGGTCGTGGTCGGGCCGCGAGGCCGTCCCGAGCACATGGGCGCCCCGGCGGCGGGCGAGCTGGGTCGCGAACTGCCCGACCCCGCCGGCGGCGCCGTGGATGAGCACCCGCTGGCCCTCCCGCAGCCCACCGTGGTCGAACAGGCCCTGCCAGGCGCTCAGCGCCGCCAGGGGGACGGCGGCGCTCTCGAGGTGGCCGAGCGTGCGGGGCTTGGGGGCGAGCAGGGCGGCCGGAACGGCGGTGTAGTCGGCGGCGGCGCCGTCCCGGTCGAACCCGATCAGCGCGTACACGGGCTCGCCGATGGCCACGCTCTCCACGCCCTGGCCGAGGGCCGCGACCACCCCGGAGAGCTCGTAGGAGGGGATCGCGGGAAGCCGGTCGACGGGCCACTCGAGCTCGTCCCGGGTGATCGCCGCCGCGTGCACCCGCACGAGGGCCTCTCCCGCCCGCGGTGAGGGCGTCGCGACCTGCTCGAGCGCGAGGGCCTCGGGCCCGCCCGGCCGGTGCAGCCGGACCGAGCGCATCCTGGCGGCGATGGCGGGGTCGGGGTGTCGTCCCGGTGGCACGGCCGCCCCCTTCGATGTCTGGAAAGATTCTTACTGGAAAGATACTATCTCAGAAGTATCATCTCCGCATGACCAGCGCGACCCCCGACCACATCGACCGGATCCTCGCCCAGTGGCGCCGCGAGCGTCCCGACCTGGATGTGACACCGATGGGCCTGCTGGGTCGCCTCTTCCGGGTCGTCCAGCTGGCCGACGCGACGCTCACCGAACCCCTGGTCGACCGCTACGGACTCCAGCCGGGCTGGTTCGACCTGCTCGCGGCCCTGCGGCGGGCGGGGGCGCCGTACGAGCTGAACCCGACCCAGCTGATGCAGGCGACCATGCTCTCCTCGGGCGGCATGACCAAGCGCCTCGACCGCATGGCCGAGGCCGGCCTGGTCGAGCGTCGGGCCGACCCCGCCGACCGCCGGGGCACCTTGGTCAGGCTGACCCGGCGCGGCCGGTCGACCATCGACAAGGCCGTGGCGGCCCACCTGGCCAACGAGGACCGCCTCCTCCGCTCCCTCTCGGCCGCCGACCGTCGCGCCCTCGACCAGCTCCTCCGCACCCTGCTCGCCGACCTCGAGGCCCCAGGGTCCAGCCAGGACGGTCACCCGGCCACGCGGTAGCGCAGGTGGGTGGCCGGTGGTCGCCGGCAGCGGCAAGGATTCGGCTGGGAGCGAATCGTTGGCAGCCCGGCCCGGATGGGCTTGGATGGGCCGGCGACCACCGGCCGAAGGAGGGTGAGCGGATGCGGATCGGGTTGACCGGGATCTTCGTCGACGACCAGGACCGGGCCGAGCGGTTCTACACCGAGGTGCTCGGGTTCCAGGTCAAGACCAACGCCGCCTACGGCCCGGGCGAGCGCTGGCTGAGCGTCGTCTCGCCCGACGAGCCGGACGGGGTGCAGCTGGTGCTGCACCTGACCGACGAGCCGGCCCGGGCGTTCCGGGAGGCCAGCCGGAAGCTCGGCCGGCCGGTGATC
>CAVTCL010000030.1:0-84464 GCA_963733175.1 uncultured Actinomycetota bacterium | reverse complement strand
GGGGCGATCCGCAAGCGGCAGTGGACGAGCCGGGTGCTGCCCCGCTATCCTGTCGGGTGCCATCGAGGAGGACGACGACATGACCGCAGAGCAGGCCAGGCAGCTCAGGGCGGTGTACGAGGCGCTGATCGTGCCCGGGACGATCTCGCCCGAGCAGACGGTGAACTTGATGTTCGAGCGGATCCGGGCGATCGAGGACGCCATGATCGTGCCGGGGACGACCACCGCCGAGGAGGCGTTCAACCTGCTGTTCGCCAGGGTGCGGCGGATCGAGAGCATGGTCGAGGATCTGGCCTCGGCGTCGTCGGCGGCGCCGACGGCGGAGGGGGCTGGCGAGGCCGGGATCGACTACGACCGGCTGGCCGACAAGGTGGCCGAGCGGCTGGCGGGGAAGCTGGCCGAGTAGGCGGGGTCAGCGGCCGGTGAGGGCGTCGCGGAGGACCTCCCAGACGGCCGCCGGGTCGCTGCCGGCCAGGGCGCTCATGTGGCCGCAGGCCTCGAACCCCCAGGTCCAGAGGTCCTGGATGCCGGCGGCGCGGGCGGCGGCCACGGCGGCGCGGATGTCGGGCTCGTCGGACGGCTCCATCCGGAACCCCTGGACCCAGATCTGGGCGCCGACCCCGTGGGCGGCGGCGAGGCGGGCGACCAGCTCCGAGAACCGGGTCACGAACGGCCGCGCCGGCTCGCCGAAGGCCTTCCAGTAGGGGTCGGTGGCCAGGGTGCCGAGCCCGGGCAGGGCGGCAACGGCCGACCAGTCGGGCAGGCCGTGGACGCCGCCGACCAGCGGCAGCAGGCACACGGTGGTGGCCGCCCCCTGGGCCTGGCAGTGGCCGACGAGGTCGGCCACGAAGTCGACCAGGCAGTCCTGGCGGAAGGCGAGCACCTCGGGGGTCAGCTCGGCCGGCATGGCCTGGCCGCCGTTCCGCTCGGCCCAGCGGGCCTGGCAGTGGCGGCAGCGGCAGCCCCAGCGGGCCGGGTCGAGGCCGAAGTGCTCGGGGTGGACCCAGTGGGGCTCGTCCCAGAAGACGTGGTCGGCGCCGGTGTCGATGGCCGCGTCGGCCCAGGCGCGGACGAAGGACCGCACGGCCGGGTTGTTGGGGCAGCCCGCCGGGGTCGCCCGGCCGTCGTCGAGCACCTGGCCGGCGTCGGGGTTGAAGGCGGTGAAGCGGCTCTCGGCCTCGCCGCCGAACAGCTGGGCCACCCCCCAGGGGGCGATCTGCACCTCCAGGCCGGCGTCGTGGGAGACGGCCACGATCCGGCCCATGCTCTCGCGGTAGTAGGCGAGGTCGTTCTCGGTGAAGGTGTGCAGCACCCCGGCGAACCCGTCGGCGGCCAGCCCCTCCATGTCGGCGGCGACGTGCCGCAGGATCCGGTTGCCGAAGTAGGACACACCTGCCCGCTGGGCGTTTGTCATCCCTTGACCGCCCCGGCGGTGAGGCCGCTGACCACCCGCCGCTGGACGAGCAGGAAGAACACCACCGCCGGGATGGCGAACAGGGTCGACCCGGCCATCACCCCGCCCCACTCGGTGCCGTGGTTGGTGGTGAAGGAGGCCAGCCAGATCCCCAGGGTCTGCTTCTCGGGGCTGCGCAGCAGCACATAGGCGATCAGGTAGTCGTTCCAGACCAGGATGAAGGAGAACACCGAGGTGGCGACCAGCCCCGGGGCGACCAGGGGGAACAGGATGCGCCGGAAGGCACCGGCGCGGGTGCAGCCGTCCACCATCGCCGCCTCCTCGAGCTCCTCGGGGATGTTGACGATGAAGCCGCGCAGCGTCCAGATGGCGAACGGGAGCACGAAGGTCAGGTAGGTGACGATGATCCCGGCCAGCCGGTCGGTCTGGCCGGCCCCGTCCAGCATCAGGTAGATGGGGATGATGAGGGCCTCCAGGGGCACCATCTGGACCACGATCAGCATGACGATCAGGGCGGCCCGGCCGCGGAAGTTGAACCGGGCCGCGGCCAGGGCGGCCAGGAAGGCCAGGACCAGCGAGATCAGCACCGTGGCCACGACCACCAGGACCGAGTTGCGGACGTCCTGGAGGAAGTGCGGCTTGGCGATGGCCGAGCGGTAGTTCTCCAGCGTCCCCGGGACCGGCAGCCACTTGGGCTCGAAGGACAGGATGTCGACGCCCCGCTTGAAGCCGGTCGCCACCATCCAGTAGATCGGGAACAGCGTCACCAGCAGCACCAGCGCGGCGGCGGCGTTGTAGCCCACCCGGGTCAGGCGGTCGCCGGGTCATGGGCCCACCGCCCGCAGCATCTGGCGGACGTAGAACGAGGTCACCAGCAGCAGCAGGATGACCATGATCACGGCGATGGCCGCCCCCTTGCCGTAGCGGGTCACCCCGAACGACTCGCTGTAGGACCAGATGCCGAGCAGGAAGTACTCGCGGCTGGGGCGCTGGTTGAGCAGCACCCAGATCTGGGTGAAGACCTTGAAGTCCCAGATGGTGGAGAGGGTGGCCAGGATCAGGAAGATCGGCTTCATGACCGGGAAGGTGATGTGGCGGAACACCTGCCAGGCGCCGGCCCCGTCGACCCTGGCCGCCTCCTCGAGCTCGGCCGGGACCTGGGTCAGCCCGGCGTGCAGGGTGATGGCCACGAACGGCAGCGCCCCCCACACGACCACCAGCACGATCACCGAGAACCCCTGGAGCGGCTGGTCGAACCAGTTGTGCTGCTGGAAGCCGTCGGCCCCGAGCCTGGTCAGCAGCCAGTTCACCACCCCGAACTCGAAGTCGAACAGCCACTGCCAGATGGAGATGGCGGTCAGGGTCGGCATCGCCCAGGCGGCCACCAGCCCGGCCGTCACCGCCACCCGCATGGGCCGGGCCAGGTTGCGCAGCAGCAGGGCCACCAGGGTGCCGAGCACCATGGTCAGCCCGACGCAGACGGCGGCGAACAGCACCGTCCTGACCACCACCGTCCAGAAGAACGGGTCGGTGACGACGTCGCTGGTAGTTGTCCAGGCCGATGAAGGTGCCCTTGCCGGCGAACAGCTCCCGCAGCCCGTACTGCTGGAAGGAGAGCGAGACCAGCCGGTACATGGGGAACCCGAGGATGGCCGCCAGCACCAGCAGGGCCGGGGCCAGCAGGGCGTAGGGCGCCAGCGGCCGCAGCCGCCTGGCCCTGGCCCCGGGTCGCCGCGGGGCCGGTGGCCGGGGGGCGGGCGCGGCGCGCCGCCGGGACGACGATGGTCTCGTCTCGACGGCGCGCACGGCTGCCTCTACCTCCCGCTCGACCCGGTCAGCTGCCGGCGTTGAGCGTATCCGTGATCTGGGTGCTGGCCTGCTTGGTCGCGTCGGCGACCGAGGAGCGCTCGGTGAAGATCGAGACCAGCATGTCGGGCAGGATGTTGGCCGCCTCGACGTTCGCCCAGTTGGGCGAGGTCGGGGTGAAGCGGCTGTTCTTGGCGGTGGCGTCGAACACCGACAGGTAGGGGTCGCTGGCGTGCAGGTCGAGCAGGGTGGTGGCGTTGGGGATGACCCCGCCGACGGTGGCCATCTGCGTCTGGAAGTTGGTCCCGGCCAGCAGCTTCACCCAGTCCAGGGCCAGGTCCTGGCTCTTGGACTTGGCGGCGACGCCGAGGTCGGAGCCGCCGAGGAACACCGGCGCCGTCTCGCCGCTGGTGCGGCTGGGCAGCGGGAAGGCGGCCAGGTCCTTCTCCAGCTTGGGGTTGCCCTGCTTGGGGTCGAGGATGACGCCCTTCTCCCAGCCGTTGGCCACGATCATGGCGATGTGGCCCTGGGCGAAGGCCTGGTCCTGCTTGAGCTCGTCGCCCTGCTTGTCAGCCCGCGAGCAGCAGTCGACCAGCTGCTTGAGGGCGGTCAGCCCGGCCTGGGACTCGGCGCTGTCGAGGGTGCCGCGCCACTGGCCGCCGTCCTGCACGGCGATGTCGCCGCCGTGGTCCCAGACGAAGGGGAGCGCCGCGTACCAGTACTTGCCGGGGAAGTAGAAGGCCGAGAAGCGCTTGTCGGAGCCGAAGGTCTGCATCAGCTTCTCGGCGTCGGCCTGGAGCTCCTCCAGGCTGGCCGGGGGCTCGGTGATGCCGGCCTTGGCGAACATGCTCTTGCGGTAGATGACCGCCCGGCTGCCGGCCAGGTACGGCGCGCAGACGAGCTTGCCCTCCATGGTGCAGGACTCGGTCAGCGACTGGAGCCAGGCCTGGTTGTTCTCGAACTGGTCGCGGCTGGCCGTCAGGTCCTGGAGCGCGCCGGCGGCGGCGTACTTGGAGACCAGGGTGTTGCCCAGCTCGACCACGTCGGGCGGGCTGGAGCCGGCGAAGGCGGCGTCGAGCTTGGTGGTGATGTTGTTCCACTGCTGGAGCTCGACCTTGACGGTGTCGTTGGGATGGGCCTTCTTCCATTCGGCGTTGACGGCCTCGACCACCTGGGGCGGGGCGCTTCCCTCCATCAGCCAGATGGTGAGGGTGCGGGGACCGGAGTCGGTGCTGGCCTGGTCGCTGTCCCCGGAGGAGTCCCCGCAGGCCGCCACCCCGATGACGAGGGCGAACGCGAGGGCGAGGGCGGCGGTGACGCGGTGGCGGAGCGAGCTGGGCATGGGACCTTCCTCCTTGCTGCTGGGACGGCCGGTGGTCAGTCGGGTGGGGCGCGGCCGGCGGGCGCCGGCCGGCGGGCCAGGCGGTCGGCGCCGTGGACGACGGCGCCCTCGGCCACGGTGACCACCACCCGCAGGGACGGGTCGAGCAGGACCAGGTCGGCGTCCTTGCCCGGCTCCAGGCTGCCCTTGCGGTCGTCGACCCCGATGGCCTGGGCGGCGTTGCGGCTGGCCGCCGGCCACAGCTCGGCCAGGGGCCGGCCGGTGGCGGCCTGGAGGTTGTGCAGGGCCCGGTCGAGGGTGAGGACGCTGCCGGCCAGGGTCCCGTCGGCCAGGCGGATGGCGCCGTCCATGTGGAAGGCCGGCCGGTCGCCCACGGTGTAGGCGCCCTCCTCCAGCCCGGTGGCCCGCACGGCGTCGCTGACCAGGACCACGCCCTCGGCCCCCTTGGCCTCCACCAGCAGGCGCATGGCGGCCGGGTGGACGTGGACGTTGTCGGCCACCAGCTCGCAGCGGAGCTCGGGGGTGACCAGGGCCGCGCCGAGCATCCCGGGCTCGCGGTGGCCGAGGGGCGGCATGGCGTTGAAGGCGTGGGTGACGTGGCGGACGCCGTCCTCGACGGCCTGGAGCGCCTGGTCGTAGGTGGCGTCGGTGTGGCCGGCGGACACCGTCACCCCCCTGGCCGCGGCCTCGGCGATCAGCCAGCGGTTCTGCTCGATCTCGGGGGCCAGGACCAGGACCCGGGCCACGCCCAGGTCGAGCAGCCGGGCCGCCTCGGCCGGGTCGGCCGCCCGGATGAGGGCGACGTCCTGGGCGCCGGCCCTGGCCGGGTTCAGGTAGGGCCCTTCCAGGTAGGCGCCGAGGATGGTGGCGCCCCCGTCGACCGGGCCGGCCGCCGCGCGCACCGCCTCGAGGGCGCGCACGGTGTCGGGACCGGTCGCGGTCATGGTGGCCGGCAGCCAGGCGGTGACGCCGTGGCCGGCGAAGAAGCGGGCCATGCGGGCCAGCCCGTCGGGGTCGGCGTCCAGCACGTCCACCCCGACCGCGCCGTGGGCGTGCAGGTCGATGAAGCCGGGCATGGCCACCAGGCCGTCGGCGGCGAGCACGTCGGCCCCGGCGCCGGTGCCCGGCGGCGGCTTGCCCTGGCCCATGGCCGCGATCCGGCGGCCCTCCACGGCGATCCAGCCTCGGGGCCACTCCCCGCCCGGGGTCAGCACCCGGGCCCCGGTGACCAGCAGCCGTGCCGTCATGCCCTCCGGACCGGTCAGCTAGGGCCGGACAGCTCGGTGTTGCCTCGGCCACCGGGCGGCCGTCGAGGTTCTGGCTGGCCAGCACCGGCGGGCGCCGGCCCTGCTCCAGCAGCAGCTCGGCCACCCGGGCGCAGAGGGCGGCGACCACGGCGGCCCCGACCACCGTGGTCAGGGGGCCGACCCGGTCGCCGGAGGCGAGGCTGACGGCGGCGTCGCCGGGCGGGCAGCGGTTGTCGATCACCACGTCGGCCAGCTCGTGCAGCCGGGCCCCGGAGGGGTGGCGGGGGCGGTGGCCTTGGCCTGCTCGAGGTTGGTCAGGGCGACCACCCGCAGGCCGCGCTCCCGGCAGCCGAGGGCGAGCTCGACGGGGACGGCGTTGACGCCGGAGTTGGAGACGACCAGGACGACCTCGCCCGGGCGCAGGTCCTCGCCCTCCAGGATGGCCGCGGCCAGGCCCTCGGTCCGCTCGGCGCGGGCGATGTCCAGCCCGGCGGCCGGCGACAGGCCGGGTCGAGGATCGGGTTGACGCAGGCCAGGCCCCCGGCCCGCGCGTAGGCGTCGAGGGCCAGGAGCTGGGAGTGGCCGGCGCCGAACAGGTGCAGCACGCCCCCGGCGGCGACGGCGGCGGCGATCAGCCGGCCGCCTCCTCCAGCGGCTCGCCCTGGGTGGCGGCGACCTCGCCGAGCGCGTGCCCGGCGGCGTCGACGTAGCGGTCGAGCATCCGTCCCTCCTCCGCAGCCGTCCCGTACGAGGACGGTAAGGTGGCCTAGTCCAGTTGTCAAGCGGTTCGGGTAGACTTGTCGGCATGACGGCACGTCGGCGCGGAGCCCAGGTCGAGGCGCTTCCCCGGAAGCTCTCCTACACGCGGCCCAAGGGCGAGCAGCTCCAGGAGATCCTGGAAGGGGTGATCGCCGCCCTCCAGCCGGGGGCGCTGCTCCCCTCCGAGCGGCTGCTGGCCGAGCGCTACGGGGTGGCCAGGGCGACCGTCACCCAGGCGGTCGAGGGGCTGGTCTCCCGCGGCCTGGTCTACCGGGTCCACGGCAGCGGCACCTTCGTGGCCGAGCCCAAGTTCCGCCAGCCGCTGACCCTGACCTCCTTCACCGAGGACATGCGGGCCAGGGGCATGACCCCGGGCTCGGTGGTGCGCAGCCAGGCCGTGGTCCCGGCCAGCGAGGTCGTGGCCCGCCACCTCGCCCTGGTCCCGGGCAGCCCGGTGGTGCACCTGGAGCGGGTCCGGACCGCCGACGGCGAGCCCATGGCCCTCGAGCGGACCCATCTCCCGGCCCAGCGCCTGCCCGGGCTGGAGTCGGCCGACCTCACCGACGCATCCCTGTACGAGCTGCTGGAGCGCGACTGGGGGGTGCGGGTGGCCGATGCCGACCAGTGGGCCAGCGTGGTCCGCCTCACCGGCGACGAGGCCGCCCTGCTCCAGATCGACGCCGACGCGCCGGCCCTGCTGTTCCAGCGGGTCACCCGCGACCCGGCCGGCACCCCGGTCGAGTACGTCCGCTCCCTCTACCGCGGCGACCGCTACGAGGTCCACACCCGCCTGGAGCGCCTGGGCGGCTGACCGGCAGCGATCCGCCGTCGGCCGATGATCGACGGTTCGCCGGCCAGGATCGCCGGTCGGTCAGCGCATGGCGAAATACCACACCAGGGCGATGGCCGTCACGACCACCGTCCCGAACGACAGCACGGTCGGGGTCAGCCGCCGGCTGGCCACCCCGGACCGGCGGCGGGGCGGGCGCTGGGGGGACGGGTCGAAGGGGAGCGCCGGCGGCGGGTCCGGCTGGGGGCTGGCCTCGGTGGGGGCGGCGCGGACGGGCGGCCCCTCGACCTCGAAGGTGGTGTCGCCGACCCGGACCCGGTCCCCGGGGGCGAGGAGGGTGGTGCCGTCGACCCGGGCGCCGTTGACCCAGGTGCCGTTCAGCGACCCGTGGTCCTCGACCTCGAGGGCGTCGCCGGCCGGGCGCACGCTGGCGTGGCGCCTGGACACCTGCGGGTCCTCGATGACCAGGTCGGCGGCCTGGCGGCCCAGCACCAGGGCCGAGGTGACCTCGACCCGGCGGCCGGCCAGGGGGCCGGCGGTGAAGCGGAGCGCGTGCATCCCCACCTCCGTTGTCGGCGCGGCTACCGCCGGGGGGTCCGGGGGGCTCAAGCCTAGCCCCCCGGTGGATCGGGGTCCGGGGGCTCAGCCTGGCCCCCCGGTCGAGACCCGGCGGCGGCCAGGCGAAGCATACGGGCCAGCGCGACCCCGCTCGGGGGCCGGCGGGCCGGGTCCTTGGCCAGGGCCTGGCGGACCGTCCAGGAGATGGCCGGCGGGACGTCGGCGCGCCCGGCGGCCGGGTCGCCGGGCTCCTCCTCGAGGTGGGCCATGCCGATCCGCAGGACGCCCCGGCCGGCGAACGGCGGCGCCCCGGCCAGGCACTCGTAGAGGACGCAGCCGAGCGCGTACAGGTCGCTCATGGGACCGGCCGGCTCCCCCCGGATCAGCTCGGGGGCCAGGTAGTCGAGGGTCCCAAGGACCTGGCCGGGCCGGGTCAGCACCGTCCAGGCGCGGCTCTTGGCCAGGCCGAAGTCGACCAGCACGGCCGGCCCGTCGCCGGCCAGCAGGATGTTGGCCGCCTTGACGTCGCGGTGCACGATCCCCCGGCCGTGCAGGGCGTCCAGGCCGGCGCCGACCTCGGCGGCCAGCCGCAGCAGGCCGGGGACGCCCAGCGGCCCGCCGGAAGCGAGGCGGTCGGCCAGCGAGCGGCCGTCGACATGGCGGACGGCCAGGTACAGGCGGCCGTCCGCCTCCCCCGCCTCCACCACCCGGGCCAGGTTGGGGTGGTCGACCTCGGCGGCGGCCCTGGCCTCCCGGGCCAGCCGGGTCCGGAACGACTGGTCGGCGGCGAGCTCGTCGCGCAGCACCTTGAGGGCCACCGTACGGCCGTCGTCGTGGACGGCGCGGAACACGACCCCCATGCCGCCCTGGCCGAGCCGCGCCTCGATCCGGTAGGGCCCGAGCCGGTGGCCGACCTCGAGTGCGGCAGGCATGGGCATCCCGGCTGGTCTTGGGGTCAGCGGCGCGCCGCCTATGATAGCCGCCATGGGCGGCATCTCGGGCACCGTCGACCGGTCCGGCCGCCGGATCCTGGTGGCCTACCTGCTGCTGCTGGCGCTGGTGGTCGTGGTCGCCGTCGTGGTCCTGCGGGCCGGCGCCGACCGGAGCCCGGCGCCGCCGGTCGGCGGCGTGTACCGGCTCGACCAGGCGGCGCCCTGCCTCGGCGCCGCCGGGGAGCGCCTGGAGCTGGAGCAGTCGGGCCAGTTCGTCGGCCTGGACGGCCCGGGGGATGCCCGGGGCGAGCTGCGCCTGCGCCAGGGGCGGCTGGAGGGGCCGGTCACCTGCCGGGACGGCCACGAGGCGCGGGCGGCGTGGCTGGCCGACGGGACCACCCTGTCGGGCCCGGTCGACGGCGGCGCCGTGCGCGCGACCCGGGTCGAGGCCGCCGGGGCGGAGGCGGCCGCCGGGGCACGGCCGCCCGGGGCCGAGGAGGTCTTCGGGCAGCTCATGCTGGCCATCGCCGCGGTCATGCTGGCGGCCAGGGGGGTCGGGGCGGTCGCCGGCCGGCTCGGCCAGCCCCAGGTGATGGGCGAGGTGCTGGCCGGCATCCTGCTCGGGCCGACGCTGCTGGCCACCGTGGCCCCTGACGCCTTCGCGTGGCTGTTCCCGGTCTGGGTGCTGCCGCTGCTGCGGGGGGCGGCCGACATCGGGCTGGCCTTCTACATGTTCCTGGTCGGGCTGGAGCTCGACCCCCGGCTGCTCCGGGAGCGGTTCCAGCAGGCGGCGCTCATCTCCCACGCCAGCATCGCCGTGCCGCTGGCGCTCGGCATGGCCGTCGCCCTGCCGCTGTTCGAGCTGGTCGGTCCGGACACCTCGTTCACGTCCTTCGCCCTGTTCATGGGCGTGGCCATGTCGATCACGGCCTTCCCGGTGCTGGCCAGGATCCTGGTCGAGCGGCGCATGCTGCGCCACCCGGTCGGGGCCATGGCCATGGCGGCGGCCGCCGTCGACGACGTCACCGCCTGGGGGCTGCTGGCCCTGGCCTCGGCGGTCGCCGGCAGCGGCTCGGTGCTGGCGGTGGTCCGGATCGTCGCCCTGGCGGTCGCCTTCTGCCTGGCCATGGCGCTGGTCGGCCGGCCCCTGCTGGCCCGGGTGTCGCGGGCCTACGACGAGGCCGGCCACGTGCCCGGCGGCTGGGTGGCGGCCATCTTCGTCGGGGTGCTGCTGTCGTCGTTCGCCTCCCAGCGCATCGGCATCGCCGCCATCTTCGGCGCCTTCGTCATGGGCCTGATCATGCCGCGGCGGGCCGACCTGACCCACGACGTCACCCGGCGGGTCGAGGACTTCGTGGTCATCGTGCTGCTGCCGCTGTTCTTCGTCGTCACCGGCCTGCGGGTCCAGGTCGGCCTGCTCGACCGGCCCGAGCTGTGGCTGCTCACCCTGGTGCTGCTCGTGGTGGCCATCGCCGGCAAGTGGATCGGCGCCCGCGGCGCGGCCAGGCTCACCGGCTTCCCGCCCCGCGAGGCCAGCGCGATCGCGGCCCTGATGAACACCCGCGGCCTGACCGAGCTGATCGTGCTCAACATCGGCCTGGAGCTCGGCGTGGTCACCCCGGCCCTGTTCACCGCCCTGGTGCTGGTCGCCCTGGTCACGACCTTCATGACCGGGCCGGTGCTGCGGCTGATCGACCCGGGCGGCGTCCTGGCCGTCCAGCCCGAGGACGAGCTGGCGGCGGCGGCCACGGGCGCGCCCGCCCCGGAGCGGGCGATCCTGGTCGCCCCCCAGGACGGCCGGCACCTGGACGCGCTGCTGGAGCTGGCCGAGCCGCTGGCCCGCTCGCAGCCGGCGCGCGAGCTGGTCCTGGCCCGGCTGCTGGTGCCCTCGCGCATCGCCACCGGCCCGGCCGCCGACGACCACGAGCTGACCCAGGTCGCCGCCGACCTGCACCGGCGGCGCGAGCGGCTGCGGGCGGCCGGCCTGGCCGTGCGGACCGTCGCCTTCACCGCCGCCGACCCCGCCGCCGACCTGCTGCGGCTGGCCGCCGAGCAGCCCATCGACCTGATCCTGCTGGACGGGCGGCGGCCGCTGCTGGGCGAGGGGGTGCCCCGCGGGCCGGTCGGCGAGGTGCTGCTGCGCGCCCCCTGCGACGTGGCCGTGCTGGTGCAGCGGGAACGGGGGCCGATCGCGGTCGGCCCGGCGCACCCGGTGCTGGTGCCGTTCGGGGGCGCCGACCACGACTGGGCCGCGCTCGAGCTCGGGGCCTGGGTGGCCAGCTCCCGCGGGGCGCCGCTGCGGCTGCTGGGGGCGGCCGGCGACGACGCCGGCCGGCGCGACGCCAGCCGCCTGCTCGCCAACGCCTCGCTGGTCCTCCAGCAGCTGGCCGGCGTGCCGGCCGAGCCGCTGCTGATCGAGCCGGGCCGCGAGGGGGTGCTGCGCGCCGCCGAGGGGACCGGGCTGCTGGTCGTCGGCCTGTCGGAGCGCTGGCGCTCCGAGGGCCTTGGGGCGACCCGGGCCGAGATCGCCCGGAGCGCGCCCGTGCCGACCCTGTTCGTCCGGCGCGGCGCCCACCAGGGCGCGCTGGCCCCGCCGGACTCGGTGACCCGGTTCGCCTGGTCGTCGATCGGGCCCGAGCCTCCGGGTACCGGACGAGTACCTTCGGGTAACTAGGGGATAACGGGACTTCTGTGCGCCGGTTGCGCGGTGTTACAACACTCAGCGTGGACAGCCAGCCTGACCCCGACATCCAGATCGCCGGCTACCGGATCGAGGCCCGCCTGGGGCGCGGGGGCATGGGCGAGGTCTACCGGGCGGTGCAGCTGAGCCTCGGCCGCAGGGTCGCGCTCAAGGTGCTCGCGCCCAAGCTCGCCGCCGACGACGTCTTCCGCCGGCGGTTCCTGCGCGAGTCGCGGATCGCGGCCAGCATCGACCATCCGAGCATCATCCCGATCTACGAGACCGGCGAGGACGGCGGGCTGCTCTACATCGCCATGCGCTATGTCGACGGGATGGACCTGTCGACCCTGCTGCGGCGGGAGGGCCGCCTGGAGCCGGCCCGGGCCCTGGCCATCATGGCCCAGGTGGCCAGCGCGCTGGACGCCGCCCACGCCCGCGGCCTGGTCCACCGCGACGTCAAGCCGGCCAACATCCTCCTCGCCGCCGGCCCGGCCGGCAGCGACGGCCACTGCTACCTGTGCGACTTCGGGCTGATCAAGGAGGTGGACGCCCAGCAGGCGCAGTCGGCCCTGACCGCCACCGACCAGTTCGTGGGCACGATCCCGTACGTGGCCCCCGAGCAGATCGAGGGCCGCGACCTGGACGGCCGCGCCGACGTCTACTCGCTGGGCTGCGTCCTGTTCCACTGCCTCACCGGCTCGGTGCCGTTCGAGCGCATGAACGACATCGAGGTGGTCTTCGCCCACCTCCGCGAACCGCCACCCCCGGTCTCTGTCCGGGTTCCCGGCCTCCCCACCGCCCTGGACGCCATCGTCGCCCGCGCCATGGCCAAGTCCAGGGACGACCGCTGGCCGACCTGCACCGCCCTGGTCACCGCCATGCAGGCCGAGGTCCGTTCCACCCCCCCCGAGCCGGCGGCCCCAGCCGACGACGAGACCAGGTCCATGCACCTGCCGCCAGTCGCCATCACCACCCCACCCCCACCCGCGGCCGCCTCACCCTCCGCCGCCCCACCCGGGGCCGCGTCACCCTCTGCCGCGCGCACCCGGGGCCGCGTCAGCCTCCGCCGCCCCGACCAGGATCGAGCCCGCCCCGGCCCCTTCCGCGGACAGGCCTCCGTCCCCCCGACCTGCGTCGAGGCCCCCGGAGGGGGAGGGTAGCGGACCTGGCGGAGACGTTCCCGCGGTTGTCCACAGGGGTGACGGGGGCGGCCGGAGGGGCCGCTGGTGGCTGTTGGCGGTGGCCGCGATCGTGCTGCCGGCGGCGGCCTACTTCGGGACCACGCAGCTGCTGTCGGAGGAGCAGCCTCCGGTCGCGGGCCCGCCGGCCACGACCGTGGCCGCCACGCGCCCGCCCGGCGAAGCGAAGTGCCCGGGCGGCTTCACCCGGCCGGCGGTGGGCACCCCGACCCGGACGGCGCCGCTGGACGCGATCCGGGCCCACATGGGCTGGAGCGACCAGTTCGTGGTCGACGAGATGCGCGTGTGGCGGGCCTCGAACGGGGAACGGCGCTGGTACGTCAAGGCCCACCAGGAGGGCGACCGGTCGCGGCAGGGCCGCTGGCTGGTCGGCCAGGAACCGGAGGCCCAGCCCCGGGTCCTGGCCACGGCGGAGTTCGACACCGAGGGCTACACGGCGAGCGACTGGGACGTGGCCGACGGGCAGAAGGCGCCGACCGGGCTGGCCGGCTGCCTGGCCGGCACCTGAACGGGAGGGACGAGGTGCCCGAGCTGAGCCTGGAGATCGTCGAGGGAGCCGGCGCGGGCGGGATGGTCGGGCTCGCCGGGCCGGTGACCGTCGGTCGAGGGCGGGACGCCGATCTGGTGCTGACCGACGAGCTGGTCTCGCGCCACCACGCCCAGGTCACCCCGACCGGGTCGGGCGCGGTCGTCGAGGACCTCGGCTCCCGCAACGGCACCTTCGTGAACGGCGAGGCCATCCACGGCCCGACCCGCCTCACCCCGGGCGACCAGCTCCAGCTCGGCGTCACCCTGGTGGAGCTGCGCAGCGCCATCCAGATCGCCGAACGGCCCTCGGCCGTCCACCGGGTCCCCCCACCGCTCGCCGTCCCACCCCGCACGCCCGACTACCTGGCCGGCACAGACCCCGACGCCGGCCCCGACCGCCGGGCCGCCGGCGCCGCCGATCTCCCGGCCGTGGACGGCCCCGACCCCCGTGCCGCGGCCCACGCCGGCGCACGAGCCGCGGGCGGTGCCGGGGCTCAGGACGCGGGCGCTCCCGACCCGGCCGCCCCCGGCGGGGCTCCCCGGGGCCGCCATCTCCCGGGCCGGGTGGGAGGCCGCGGCACGAGCTCGACCCGCTGCTCGACTCGCGCACCAAGGGGAAGGCCAGGACGGCCCCGCTGGCGCTGTTCGTGCTGGTCGCCCTCGTGGTGATCATCTATCTGGCGACGGCTCGCTGACCGGGCGGGCGTGGCTTCCCGAGAGGGGAGGCCGCCGTTCCACGGGTCGGTCGTGCACGGCGGACAGCTCCCGCACCAGCCGCCCGCCGGCCGCCTCGGGGGTGGCCGCCGCGAGCAGGGGCAGGGGCTCGGCCTCGGGCTGGATCGACCAGTCGGTGACCCGGAACTCGCCCCCGTTCTCCAGCCAGGACAGCGACACGATGGGCAGGACGACGATGCGGGTGGCCACCGCCAGCAGCCAGCAGACCCAGAAGAACACGATCACCTTGACGTCGCCGGGGCCGAGCAGCGCGTCCGGGTCGCCGAACCCCGGCTGGCCCGGCTGCAGCACCTTGACGAGCACGAACACCAGCACGAACTCGGTGACCCCGAGCAGGAAGGTCAGCCAGGGCGGCTGCCACCTGATCACCCGCGGGTAGAAGGTGGTGTCGAGCGCCACCCCGACCAGCAGGTAGATCCCGATGACCACGATCCAGCCCTCGTCCCCGGTGACCAGCGACAGGATCGCGGCCAGGATGGCCGGGCCGACCAGGATGGCCACCCTGGTCTGGACGCGGCCCAGCACCGTCGGGCACATCAGGCGAGCTGCTCCGCGCGCCGGACCCGCCGGATGGCGTCGACCGAGCTGCCGGCCAGCGAGAGCTGCAGCCGCAGCCGCGAGGGGAACCGCCGGTAGCGGATCCGCTCGGCCCTGGCGCAGTCGGCCACGAACCGGCGGGCCACGTACTTGAGCCCGGCGATGGTGTCGCCGTGGGGGATCACCGGGTTGGCGTGGATGCCCATCATGCACAGCCGCGAGTCGGGCCGGTCGAGCCGGGGGACGCCGCAGTTGCCGCGCAGCAGCAGGCGCCCCTCCTCCACGGGCAGGTCGTAGAACTGGACCAGCCGCCGCAGCAGCGGCAGGGTCAGCCCCGACTTCTGGAAGCCGGTGCCGGCGACCACGCCGGTGACGTCCAGCCAGCCCGGGTCGGGCCCGTGGCGGTTGCTGATGTGGATGCGCAGCCCGGCGGGCCCGGGGACGACCTCGTCGATCTCCCCCATGAGCTGCTCGAAGCGACCCTGCTCGCGGCCCTCGCGGACCCGCTGCTCCCAGCCCCGGCGGCGGGGCGCGGTGCCCTTGAGGATCTGGCCGAGGAAGGCCAGGCGCCGGTCGAAGGGCAGGCTCTGGAAGGCGTCGATCCCGAGGGCCTCGAAGAAGCAGCGAGGGGTGTTGAGGTCCTGCTCGTCCGGGATCGGGCTGCGCAGCAGGGAGATCACCTTGGCCCCGGTGTCCAGGGCGTTGGCCCACTCGTTGACCGACGCGATCCCGGCGCCGATGACCACATAGCGGCCGTCCGGGTCGTACGCCTTGGGCTCGTAGGCCTGGACGATGCGGTCGGCCAGCGACGGGTCCTCCCTCGCCCTGGCCAGCGCCGGCGGGTAGGCGAGGGGGCCGTGGCCGATCGCCAGCATCACGTGCCTGGCCCGGCCGGCGTAGTTGGCCTGCTCGTCGTAGAGGGTGAAGTGCGGGGTCGGGTGCTGCTCGCGCTGGAGCCAGCCGATGCGCGCCGGCAGCCGGTTGGCGTCCCAGCCGAGGCGGCGCTGGACGGTGGTCGCCTCGGCCAGGATCTCGGCCACACCCGGGTTGTAGCGGCGCCGCACCGACCGCAGCAGGGGCGCCGGGCTGCGCCTGGCCCAGGCGTCGAGCTGGGCGAAGGTTGGCCAGTCGGCGGGCAGGAAGTGCGACTCGGACTCCGAGCGCAGGATCGTCTGGCCGAGGTTGTAGGCGAACTGCTGGTAGGTCTCGACCGGGTTGGCGTTGGGCCCGTAGACGGTGACCTGCTCGGGCCGGAAGCCGAGGTAGACGGCGGTGCTGTAGACAAGCGCCGAGCCGAAGCCGTCACCGACGATCGCGATCGTCGAGTCGCGGGGCCCGGCGAGGGTCATCACATGGGCCCGGTGGTGGACACGGTGCCGCCCCCCAGGACCAGGTCCCCGTCGTACAGCACCCCGGCCTGACCGGGAGCCACGGCGTCGACCGGCTCGTCCAGGTCCAGCCGCACCCGTCCCGGCCCCTCGGGGCCGGCTTCCGAGGGGGACGACCCGGCAGCCGACCTCGGCGCCGTGGGCGCGGAGGCGGACCTTGGCCCTGCCGGGGCGCAGGCCGCGGCCGTCGGTGGCGGTGGCCCGCTCCAGCTCGACCGTGCCGATGGCCAGCTCGGCCCGGTCCCCCACCACCACCCGGGCGGCCGCCGGCTCGACCCGGAGCACGTAGCGGGGCGTTGGGGCGGCCACGCCGAGGCCGCGCCGCTGGCCGACGGTGTAGCGGTAGGCGCCCCGGTGGTGACCGAGGACCCGCCCGGCGGTGTCCACCACCTCGCCCGGCCGGGGGCCGAGGCGGCGCTCCAGCCACCCGGCGGTGTCGCCGTCGGGCACGAAGCAGACGTCGTAGGACTCGGGCTTGGCCGCGGTCCTGAGGCCAAGCCGGGTCGCGGTCGCCCGCACCTGCGGCTTGGTCAGCCGGCCCAGGGGCAGCCGCAGCCGCTCCAGCTCGGCCGGGCCGAGCATGTAGAGCACGTACGACTGGTCCTTGGCCGCGTCCTCGCCCCGGTAGAGGCGGCCGCCCTCGACCCGGGCGTAGTGGCCGGTGGCCAGGGCGTCGAAGCCGAGGGCCCGGGCCCGCGCCAGCAGCCCCACCACCTTGACCTGCTCGTTGCAGCGGGCGCACGGGTTGGGGGTGCGGCCGCCCGCGTACTCGGCGGCGAAGTCGTCGACCACGGCCCGCTGGAACTCCTCGGCCATGTCCCAGACGTAGAACGGGATGCCGAGGGTCCCGGCGACCCGCCGGGCGTCGTCGGCGTCGGCCAGGGTGCAGCAGCCCTTGCCCTGCACCTGCAGGTGGGCGGGGGTGTCGGCCAGCTTCAGGTGGACCCCGGTCACGTCCCAGCCCGCCTCGACGGCCAGCGCCGCCGCCACCGACGAGTCGACCCCGCCGCTCATCGCGACCAGCACCTGGTTGGTCACGGGGTCACCGCCTGGCCGACCGGGCCGCGGGTCGCGGACGCTTCGGGCCCCGCCGGCGCGAGGACCGCCAGGGCCTGGGCGACGGCGGCCACGGCGGCGTCGACGTCGGCCTGGGTCGAGGCGTGCCCGAGGCTGAAGCGGATGGTCTCGCGCGCCTCGGCCGGTTCCCGGCCCATCGCCACCAGCACGTGGGAGGGGGTCACGGCCCCGCTGGCGCAGGCCGACCCGGCCGAGCAGGCGACCCCGTGCCGGTCCAGCAGCAGCAGCAGATCCTCGGCCCGCCGCCCCGGGAACCGCACCGACAGCAGCCCGGGAAGCCCCAGCCGCCCGGCCGGCAGCCGCCGGGTCGCCGTTGACCTCCAGGTCGGGGGCGAGGGTGCGGAGGGCGGCGAGGAGGCGGGAACGGAGGGCGGCCAGGGTGGTGGCGGCGCCGGTCTGGCGCTCGGCCAGGGCGGCGGCGGCCGCGGCGCCGAAGCCGGCGATGGCGGCCGCCGGGAGGGTGCCGGAGCGCAGGCCCCGCTCCTGGCCGCCGCCGTGGACGAGCGGGCGCAGGCTGGTCCCGGGCCGCACGACCAGGGCGCCGACCCCGGTGGGGCCGCCGAGCTTGTGGGAGGCCAGGGCCAGCAGGTCGATGCCGTCGCCGGCCAGGTCGACCCCGGGCAGCCCGGCCGCCTGCACGGCGTCGCAGAGCAGGACCGCGCCCGCGGCGTGGGCCGCCTCGGCCACGGCCGCGACCGGCTGGCCGGTCCCGACCTCGTTGTTGGCCGCCATCACCGCGACCAGGGCGGTCCGCCCCGGCCGGAGCAGGCCGGCCAGCCGGTCCGGGTCGACCCGGCCGAGACCGTCGACCGGGGCCAGGTCGACCGAGGCCCCGGCGTCGGCCTCGGCCCAGGCGGCGGCGTCGAGCACGGCGTGGTGCTCGACGGCCGAGCAGACCAGGTGCCGGCCCTCCGGCGGCCGGGCGAGCACGGTGCCCTTGACGGCCAGGTTGTCGGCCTCGGTGCCACCGGAGGTGAACACGACCTCGGCCGGGGCGGCGCCGACCAGGGCGGCGACCTGCTCGCGGGCGGTCTCCACCGCGGCCCGCGCGGCCCGCCCCTGGCCGTGCTGGCTGGACGGGTTGGCCGCCGGGCGCTCCAGCAGCGGCAGCATCGCCGCCAGGGCCTCAGCCCGCAACGGGGCGCTGGCCGCGTAGTCGAGGTACGGCACGGGAGCTCCTAGTCGTTCCGGCCGTTGCCCCGGCCGTTGCCGTTGCCGTCGCCGTTGCCGTTCCCGTTGCCGTTGCCGTCGCCGTCGCCGTTGCCGTCGCCGTTCCCGTTCCCGTCGCCGTTCCCGTTCCGTCGTCCTCGTCCTTCTTCTCCGGGGGGCGGCGGAAGGATCGTGTAGGTGAGCTCCTCCGGCGGCTTCGGCCAGTCCAGGGCCTCCTGGTTGGCCATGGCCACGGCCATGAAGTCGTGCCAGACCTGGGCCGGGAACGAGCCGCCCGACACCCGCCGGCCCTGCACGTTGTACATCGACTCCTGGCTCTTGGGGTTGCCCATCCACACCGCCACCGCGAGCTGCGGGGTGTAGCCGACGAACCAGGCGTCGCGGTAGGCCTGGTTGGTGCCGGTCTTGCCGGCGGCGGGACGGCCGATGTTGGCCGCGGTGCCGGTGCCGCCGGTGATGACGCCCTTGAGGATGTCGTTGACCTGCCAGGCCAGCGCGGCCGAGACCCGGCGCTCGGGCTTGGGCGGCTCGTCGATCACCGGCCTGCCGCTGCGGTGGTCGACCTTCTCGAAGAAGGTCGGCCGGTTGTACTCGCCCAGGTTGGCCAGGGTGGCATAGGCGCTGGCCATGTCGATCGGGCGGGTCTCGGCCGAGCCGAGGGCCATCGACGGCACCCGCTTGTCGGGGGCGATCGGGGAGACGCCGAGCTTCTCGGCCATCTCGGCCACCTTCTCGGGGCAGAGCTGCTCCATCAGCCGGGCGTAGACGCCGTTGACCGAGCGCCGGGTGGCGTCCCTGACCGACACCGGCCCGGACCCACCGCCCTCGTAGTTGTCGACCGACCAGGGCGAGCCGCAGACGAGCTGGTCCTGGAAGCCGCTCGACTCCCAGACCGAGTCGGGCGAGATCCCGGCCTCCAGCGCGGCGGCCAGCACGAAGGTCTTGTACGACGACCCGGGCTGGCGGCCGACGCCCTGGAGGGCGGCGTTGTAGGCCCCCGTCTTGAAGTTGCGGCCGCCCACCACCGCCCGGACGCCGCCGTCGCGCGGGTCGATGGCGACCAGGGCGATGTCGGGGCCGGTCGGGGGCCGCCACTGGGCCACCGCCTCCTCGGCCGCGCGCTGCATGTCCCGGTCCAGGGTGGTGTGGATGCGCAGGCCGCCCTCGAACAGCCGCCGGGTCCGGCCCTCCCGGGTCCGGCCGAGGCGCTCGTCCTCCTGGAGCTGGCGCTTGAGGCCGTCGATGAACCACGGGTAGCGGCCGCCGACGCTGCGCGGCTTCTGGATCTTGAGCGGCTGCTTCTTCGCCTTGGCGGCCTGGGCGGGCTCGATCATCCCGAGCTGGGTCATCCGCTCCAGCACCGAGTCGCGCAGCAGCTTGGCCCGCTCCGGGTGCTGGCGCGGGTCGGAGCTGACCGGCTCCCTGATGACCCCGGCCAGCATGGCCGCCTGGGCCAGGGAGACCTCGGAGGCGCCGCGGCGGAAGTAGCCCCTGCTGGCCGCCTCGACACCGTAGTACCCGGCCCCGAAGTAGACCCGGTTCAGGTAGCGGTGCAGGATCTCGTCCTTGGAGAGCTTCCCCTCGAGCTGGGCGGCGAGGGCGGCCTCCTTGACCTTGCGGACGATCGAGATGTCCTTCAGGTCGGCGTAGCTGTTGCGGACGAGCTGCTGGGTGATGGTGCTGCCGCCCTGGCTGACCTCGCCGCTGAGCAGGTTGGTGACCGCGGCACGCACGATCCCGCGGTCGTCGACGCCCTTGTGCTCGTAGAAGCGGGCGTCCTCGGCGGCGACCACCGCCTGCTGGAGGGTCGGGGAGATCTTGGACAGGGGCACGACGATGCGGTCCTGCTCGTCCTTGAGGACCTCGATGACCCGGCCCTGGCGGTCGTAGACCTGGGTCCGCTCGGGCTGGCGGAGCTGGCGCAGCTCCTCCAGCTCGGGGAGGCCGGCGCCGGCCCCCTTGACCGAGTCGGCGACCAGGATCCCCGCCGGGACCGCGGTCGCGGTGGCGACCAGCAGGGTGAGGGCGAGGGCGACCACCACCGGGCGGGCGAACGGCAGCCAGCCGCGCCGGCGCCGGTCGGGCGGCGCGGCCAGGGCGGTCACCACCGGGGCGAGCCGCGCCCCGGCGGCCCGGAACGGCCGGGCGACCCGGTCCAGGCCGGCGACCACGGGGTCGCGGCCGGCTCCGGCCCTGGCCCGCCCGCCGCCGGCGGCCCTGGCCCGGCGGCCGGCGACCGGCGCCGGGGCCTCCTCGACCGGCTGGACCTGGTCGACCATGCTGGACGGCAGCCACCACGCCTCCACGGGATCGCCCGGGTCCAGCACCAGCCGGCCCCCGCCCGCCCCGTCCGCGTGGCCGTTCCCGGCCACGTCGAACTCCTGGGTCGCCGCCTGGTCCCCGGCCGGCCCGTCCGCCGGCCGCTCCGACCCGCCGCCGCCGGCGCGGCCGGCGCGGCCACGCTCGGCCAGGGCGTCGATCCGGGAGGCGAGCCCGCCGGCCGCGCCGGCGATGCCGGCGCCGGCGCCGCGGACCCCGCGCCCGGCCGCCGTCGTGCTGGCCCGCAGGCCCTCGCGGGTCGCCGTCGTGCTGGCCCGCAGGCCGTCGCGGGTGGCGGCGGAACCCGCGCGGAGGCCGTCGCGGGTGGCGGCCGACCCGGCGCGGACGTGGCGGCCGGCGGTGGCCGAGCCGTGGCGCAGGCGGTGCCGGCCGGCCACGGCCAGGGAGATCAGCCAGGCGACGAACATGCTCGACCCGCTGCGGATGCCGTGGGCGGCCCAGCCGATCAGGTCGGCCACGGCCTCGGAGGCCAGCCGCACGGCCAGCCGGGCGGCGTCCACCGCCTGGCGCCAGTTGGCCGAGGCGGCCACCCTGGCCGAGGCCGCGGCCCGCTGGGCCTCCGCCGCCTGCGAACGCGCCACCGCGACCGCCGGGTCCTGGGGGTCGCTCAGGCCGGTGGCCCACGCTCCCAGCCGCTCGTCGGCCGCCCGCAGCCGCATCCTGGCCGCCAGGCGGGGCAGGAAATGGACCACGATCAGCAGCAGGCGCTCCAGCTCGGCCGCCAGGTCGCGGTCCCACCCTCCCGACCGGCTGGCCCGCGAGGCGGCCCGGCCCGGTGCCGCGTCGCCCGCGAAGCGGCCTCCGCCGGCGGCCGGGGCGAGCGGGGCGTCGGGCGGGGCGGGGGGTCGGTCGAGGCCAGGCGGAGCTGGGCGGCGCGGTGGGCGGCCAGCGGGGTGGCCAGCAGCGGCGGGGCCGGCTTGCCGGACAGGTGGGCGGCGACCGCGCGGCCCAGCGCGACCCGGGCCCGCCGCTGGGCGCGGCGGCGACGCGGCTCGGTGACCAGCAGCCCGAGCGCCCGGCCGGCGGCGCTGACGCTGGCCCGCGCGGCCGCGGGGGCCGTGGGCCGGTCGTCGGCCCGCCGCCGGGGGCGGGCGGGCTCCTGGGGTGGCTGGTGGCGGCTCATCAGCCCTTTCGCTTGGCGATCTCGTCGGTGAGCCTCGGCACGACCTTGAACAGGTCGCCGACGACCCCGAAGTCGGAGATGGCGAAGATCGGCGCGTCGGCGTCCTTGTTCACGGCCACGATCGTCTTGGAGGTCTGCATGCCGGCCCGGTGCTGGATCGCCCCGGAGATGCCGACGGCGACGTACAGCTGGGGCGAGACCGTCTTGCCGGTCTGCCCGACCTGGTGCTGGTGGGGGTACCAGCCGGCGTCGACCGCGGCCCGGCTGGCCCCGACCGCCGCCCCGAGGGCGTCGGCCAGCGCCTCGACCAGGGCGAAGTTCGACGGGTCCTGGAGGCCGCGGCCGCCCGACACGACGATCTCGGCCTCGGCCACGTCGGGCCGGCCGCCCTGCTCCTGGACGACGTGGTCGGTCACGCGGACGCCGTCCTGGGTCTCGGCGACGTCCAGGTCGGCGACCCCGGGCGACGCCGGGGCCTCCTGGACCGGGAACGAGTTGGGCTTGACGGCCAGCACCGGGGTGCCGGTCCGGACCCTGGCCCGCACGGTCATGGCCCCGCCGAACACGTTCTGGGTCGCGACCAGGTCGCCGTCGAGGTCGACGATGTCGGCCAGCATCCCCCAGCCCTTGCGGGCGGCCAGCCGGGCCCCGGCGTCCTTGGCCAGCGGGGTGGCCGCGACCAGGACCGCGGCCGGCTCGGCCCGGTCGGCGGCGGCCTCCAGCGCGCCGGTGAGCGGCCCGGCCAGCCGGTTGTCGCCGGCGGCGGCGTAGACCTCGGTGGCGCCGTGGCGGGCCAGGCCCTCGCGGGCCCCATCAAGGCCCTGGCCGACGAACACGGCCACCGGGTCGCCGAGGTCGCGCGCCTTGGTCAGCATCTCGTAGGTCACCTTCTTGGTGACGCCATCCTCATGCTCGACCAGAACGAGAACTCGCGGCATCGCGTTACGCTCCCCGTCTCAGATGAACTTGTG
Source organism: uncultured Actinomycetota bacterium (assembly GCA_963733175.1). GTDB lineage: Bacteria > Actinomycetota > CALGFH01 > CALGFH01 > CALGFH01 > CALGFH01. The sequence goes on along the minus strand of CAVTCL010000030.1, from coordinate 61,868 downwards.
GCCGGCCAGGAACTCGGCCAGTTCGACCGCGGCGCTGCCGTCCCCCTGGTCCTTGACCTGCTGACCCGCCTGCCGCGGGGGCCGGGGGGCGAAGTCGACGACCTCGGTGGTGGCGCCGGCGGCGCCGACCGCTCCCGGGTCGATACCCAGATCGGCCAGGGTGTAGTCGGTCACCGGCTTGGACTTGGCGGCCATGATGCCCTTGAACGACGGGTAGCGGGGCTCGTTGATGCCCTTGACCACGCTGACCACGGCCGGGCCGTCGGCCTCGACCACGTCGTAGCCGTTCTCGGTCTCGCGGTGGACGCGGACGGTCGAGCCGTCCACCTCGAGCTGCTTGGCCCCGGTCAGCCCCGGCCAGCCCAGGTACTCGGCCAGGGCGCTGGGGACCAGCGAGGTGCGGGCGTCGGTCGACTCCGAGCCGCAGAGCACGATGTCCGGCTCGACCTGGCGCACGGCCGCCTGCAGGACCTTGGCGGTGTTGAAGGCGCACGACCCGTGGAGGGCGTCGTCGTGGACGTGGACGGCCGCGTCCGGGCCCATGGAGAGCGCCTTGCGCACCGTGGCCAGGGCCGAGGACGGGCCCATGCAGAGCACCACGACCTCGCCGCCGTGCTGCTCCTTGAGCCGCAGGGCCTCCTCGACGGCGTACTCGTCGACCGGGTTGAGGATCGTCTCGACCGACTCGCGGTCGAGCGTCCTGTCCGCCGGGTCGAGCCGCTTCTCGGCGGCCGTGTCGGGCACGCGCTTGACGGTGACCAGGATCTTCAACGCTGCCTCCAGGGGTGGCCGGTGGCCGGACCGTGTCCGGGCCGCCGACCATGATGCCGCAACGGACCGACCCCGTGCGCGCCCTGTCCACACCCCCGGGCCCGCGAATGCTCTAGGCTGCGGGGCCATGACCCGCGTCCTGCCACCGCCGGCGCTGCCCAACGCGCCCGGTGAGCTGCGCCAGGACCCGCTCGGCGGCGGCTGGGTGGCGATCACGGCGGGCCGGGCGGCCAGGCCGGAGGCGTTCCTCGGCGACGTCGGCACCCCGCGGGGCCCGCTCGGCTGCCCCTTCTGCCCGGGCAACGAGCACATGACCCCGCCCGAGGTCTGGGCCGACCGCCGCCCGGGCACCGAGCCCGACCGGCCCGGCTGGCGGGTCCGGGTCGTCCCCAACAAGTTCCCGGCGTTCGCCGGCCCGCTGACCGCCGCCACCCAGAACGGGGGGTCCGGGGGGCTCATGGAGCCGGAGGCGGTAGCCCCCCGGTCGAATCGGGGTCTCTACCGGTCGGCGCCGACGGCCGGGGTCCACGAGGTGGTCATCCACAACCCCGACCACCTGGCCACCCTGGCCGACCTGGCCGTGCCGGACGTGGCCCGGGCGATGGCGGCCTGGCGGCGGCGCCTGGCCGCCCACCGTGACCAGCCGCTGGGGGCGGTGCTGGTCATCGTCAACCAGGGCCGCACCGCCGGCGCCTCCCTGGAGCACCCGCACAGCCAGGTGTTCGCCACCGCCGGTCGGCCCGACCTGGTCCAGGCCGAGCTGGACCGGCTGGCCGGCGACGCCTGCGCCGCCTGCGCGACCGTCGCCGCCGAGCGGGACGGCCCCAGGCTGGTCGGCGCGACCGGCGAGCTGCTCGCCATCTGCCCGTGGGCGTCGGCGTTCCCGTTCGAGACCCTGCTGCTGCCCGCCGCCCACCGGCCCCGGTTCGAGGAGGGCGGCGCCGCCGGCGACACCGCCATGGCCACCGCCCTCGGCGACCTGCTCCGCCGGTTCCGCGGGGTGGCCGGCGACCACGCCCCCTACAACCTGGTGCTGCACTCGGCTCCGCCGGGGGTCGACGACTTCCACTGGCACCTGCACCTGCTGCCCCGCCTGACCACCTACGGCGGGTTCGAGCTGGGCACCGGCGTGATCATCAACGTCGTCGACCCCGACCGGGCGGCCGACGCCCTCCGGGCGGCGGCTAGCGGTTCCTGAAGGCCGCCTTGCCGGGGCCGTTGGCCACGAACGAGGCCATGCCCTCGGCCGCGTCCTCGGTGGCGAACAGCGAGTAGAAGGCCTGCCGCTCCAGCAGCAGCCCGGCGTCGATGCCGGCCTCCAGGCCGCCGTCGATGACCTGCTTGGCCGCCCGCAGGGCCAGGCCCGGCCCCTTGGCGTAGCCGGCGGCGGCCGCACACGCCCGCTGGTAGACCTCGGCGGCCGGGTGGACCTCGTCGACCAGGCCCATGGCCTGGCACGCGGCGGCGCCGTAGAAGCGGCCCGAGTAGATCATCTCCTTGGCCTTTGACGGCCCGACCAGGCGGGGCAGCCGCTGGGTGCCGCCGGCCCCCGGGATGACGCCGAGCAGGATCTCGGGCTGGCCGAAGGTGGCGTCCTCGGCCGCGAACCGGAAGTCGGCCGTCAGGGCCACCTCGCAGCCGCCCCCCAGGGCGTAGCCGTTCACGGCGGCGATCACCACCTTGGGGATCCGGGCCAGGGCGTCGCAGGCGTCCGCCAGGTCGGTCGGCCTGGTCGAGATGCCGGAGAACCCGAGGCCGTTCATCTCCTTGATGTCGGCCCCGGCGGCGAACACCTTCTCCCCGCCCCAGAGCACGACCGCCCCGACCCGCTGGTCCCGGGTGGCCTCCCCCGCCGCCTCCAGCAGCTCCTGCTGGATCTGGGCGTTGAGGGCGTTGACGGGCGGCCGGTCGAGCCGGATGGTCCCGACCCGGCTGGCCTCGTCGACCTCCAGACGTACGAACTCACCCACCAGCGGTCCCTCCCGGCTGTTCGGCGGCGGCGCGCGATTCTATCGGCGGGCGAGCGCGCCGGTGGCGGCCAGGGCCTCGGCCAGCGGGGTCGGGGCCAGGCCGGGCGGCCGGGCCAGCGCCGGGTCGGCCAGCGAGTCGGCGGCCAGCACCTCGGCCTGGGCATGGGTCAGCCCGGCCGCGGCCGCGAGGTGGTGCTTGGCCACCGGTCCGCCGTGGACGGCGTCGACCAGGGCGTCGAAGCTGACCTCGTCCGGGCCGGCCAGCGACCAGGTGGCGGCCAGCTCGACGGCGTCGTCGGCGGCGGCGATGGCCGCGGCCACGTCGCCGACCCAGACGGGGGCGACCCGCTGGCGGCCGCCGCCCGGGACCTTGACCGGCGGGCGGCCGGCGAGCAGGTCGAGGAGGCGGCTGCCGGGGCCGAGCACGTGGGTGCAGCGCAGGATCGCGTGCTCCAGGCCGGAGGCGGCGACCATCCGCTCGACCTCGGCCTTGGCGGCCAGGTGGGGGTTGGCGGCGGCGGCCGTCCCGACGGCGGCCGGGGAGCAGACCACCACCCGGCGGACCCCGGCGGCGCCGGCGGCGGCCAGGAACACCTCGGCCGGCCCGACCACGGCCGCGTACGGGTCCTCGCCCGGGGGCGACCACAGGCTCCCGGTGAGCGAGCAGGCGGTGAACACCCCGTCCATGGCCGCGGCCAGGCCGTCGGGATCGGTGGCGTCGAGCAGGGCGACCTTGGCCCCGAGGCGCCGCAGCCCGGCCACCTGGTCGGGGTGGCGGACCACGGCCCGGACGTGCTCGACGTCCTGGCGCAGGAGCGCGGCCACCGCGGCCCGCCCGACCAGGCCGGCCGCGCCGGTCACCAAGATCGCCACGCAAGCCCTCCCCGTGTCGGCACGACATGGTCTACTGTGGGCAACGACCGGGTCTGCCCGAGTGTCCGAAAGGGCGCATCGCTGCGGCTCGGTCGAGCTATGTCAGGAAACGACGAGCAAGGAGCTCGGCACGTGATCAAGCAGACCCCGGTGAAGGGCAGCGACAAGGTCAAGGTCAACTTCGTCCTCCCCAAGGACTCGGCCGCCGGCAAGGTGTCGGTGGTCGGGGACTTCAACGGCTGGGACCCGTTCGCCCACCCGCTCCGCCCGCGCAGCAACGGCACCAAGAGCGTCACCGTCACCCTCCCCGTGTCCGCAGCGGTTCGCCTTCCGCTACCTGGACGAGCGACGGCCAGTGGCTCGACGACGATGCCGCCAGCGAGTACGTGGACAACGGCATCGGCGGCGTCAACAGCGTGGTGCGCACCTAGGCCGTCAGAACCTCGGCGGCTCGGTGTACTCGCCCCAGACCTTCTTGAGGGCGGCGGCCATCTCGCCGACGGTGGCCTCGACCCGGGCGGCGTCGACCAGCCGGGGGATGAGGTTGTCGTCGGTGGCGGCCGCCGCCTGAAGGTCGTCCAGGGCGGCCTGGACCGCAGCCTGGTCGCGGGCTTCGCGGCGCCTGGCCAGCTCGGCCTTCTGCTCGCGCTCGACCTCGGCCGAGATGCGCAGGATCTCCAGCGGCGAGTCGTCGTCGGTGACGTACTTGTTGACGCCGACGATCACCTTCTCGCCCTTCTCCAGCTGCTGCTGGTAGCGGAAGGCGGCGTCGGCCATCTGCTGCTGGAACCAGCCCTGCTCGATCCCGGCGAGCACGCCCTCCAGCATCCGGCCCTCGCCGAAGCGGTCGATCCGGGCGAAGATCTCCTCGGCCCGCTGCTCCATCAGGTCGGTCATGTGCTCGACGTACCAGGAGCCGCCGAGGGGGTCGATGACGTTGGCGACCCCGGTCTCGTCGGCGAGCACCTGCTGGGTGCGGAGCGCGATCGCCGCCGCCCGCTCGGTGGGCAGGGCGAAGACCTCGTCGAGGGCGTTGGTGTGCAGCGACTGGGTGCCGCCGAGCACCGCCGACAGGGCCTCGATGGCGGTCCGGACGACGTTGTTGTCGGGCTGCTGGGCGGTCAGCGACACCCCGGCCGTCTGGGTGTGGAACCGCAGCCGCATCGCCTTGTCGGTCCTGGCGCCGTAGCGCTCGCGCATCCACCTGGCCCAGATGCGCCTGGCCGCCCGGAACTTGCCGATCTCCTCGAAGAAGTCGACGTGGGCGTCGAAGAAGAACGACAGCTGGGAGCCGAGCACGTCCACGTCGAGGCCGCGGCGCTGGCCCAGCTCGACGTAGGCGAACCCGTCGGCAAGGGTGAAGGCCAGCTCCTGGGCGGCGGTCGCCCCGGCCTCGCGGATGTGGTAGCCGGAGACCGACACCGGGTGGTACCTGGGCACCTCGGCGGCGCAGAACTCGAACAGGTCGCCGATCAGGCGCAGGTGCGGCTCGGGCGGGAACAGCCACTCCTTCTGGGCGATGTACTCCTTGAAGATGTCGGTCTGGAGGGTGCCGTCGAGGTCGCCGATGGTGGCGCCCTGGCGCTCGGCCGCGACCAGGTACATGGCGAACAGCATCGGCGCCGGGCCGGAGATGGTCATCGAGGTGGTCAGCTCGTCCAGCGGCAGCCCGTCGAACAGCACCTCCATGTCGGCCACCGAGTCGACCGCCACCCCGCAGTGGCCGACCTCGCCGAGGGAGCGCGGGTCGTCGGAGTCGCGGCCCATCAGGGTCGGCATGTCGAAGGCGACCGAGAGGCCGCCGCCCCCCTGGGCGATCAGGTACTTGTAGCGCTCGTTGGTCTCCCGGGCGTTGCCGAACCCGGAGAACTGCCGGATCGTCCAGGGCCGGCCCCGGTACATCGACGGGTAGACGCCGCGGGTGAACGGGTACTGGCCGGGGACGCCGATCTGGGCGGCGACGTCCCGGTCGGGGTGGTCGAGCGGGTCGTAGAGGGGGGCGACCTCCTCACCGGACAGGCTGGTGAAGTCGGCCGCGCGTTCGCCTCCGGCCGCGTACTGCTCCCGCCACCGCTCACGCAGCGCTCGGAGCGCGTCGGGCCGTCGGCCCGGTCTCGGCGTCGTTGTCGGGCACGGTGGTCTCCTGGGTGGCCGGGCTGTTCCCTCGATTGTAGGCGCGGGCGCTCCCGAGCCCCTGGCTACGGCGCCGGGCGGCGGCCGACGGCCATGAAGAAGGGGGCGAACAGGGTCGGGGGGACGGGCGCCGCCGCCACCTCCTGGAACGCCCGGTCCCAGCGCCGGATGTCGGCGTCGTTGGCCACCCCGGCGGCGCGCATCGCCTCCCTGGCCGCCCAGGGCGGGGGGCGGACGGCCGCCGGCGGCTGCCCGATGAAGTAGCGGCCGCGGAAGTCGAGCAGCTCCAGGCCGGCCCGGACCAGGCGGTCGGCCAGCCGCAGGCCGGCCCGGTTGTCGTCCCCCCTGGCCGCCCGGAAGGCGGCGTAGCGCTCGTTGAGGTCGGTCAGGTCGGCGTGCTCGGGCAGGGTCCGGACGGCCGTCCCGTCGGTGTCGACCAGGTACAGGCAGCCGCCCGGGCGGACCAGGGTGGCCAGGTGGCCGACGATCGCGTCCTCGGCGCCGCCGTTGTGGGCGAGCACGTGGCGCAGCATCACGGCGTCCAGCGACCCGGCCTCCAGGCCGGTCCGGTCGGCCCGGCCTTCGGCGACCGAGACGTTGGCCAGGCCGGCCGCGGCGACCAGGGCGCCGGCCGCGGCCACGGCCGCCGGGTCGCCGTCGACCGCGTGGACCCGTCCGCCGGGCCCGACCGCCGCCGACAGCGCCGGCAGCATCGCCCCCGGCCCGCAGCCGACGTCGGCGACCCGCGCCCCCGGCCCGATCCCGGCCAGCTCCCACAGGTCGGCCTCGTCCGCCCGCGCCTGCTCGGCCATCAACCGGTAGCGCTCGACCTCGCGCTCGTCCAGCTCCAGCGCGTAGCGCCGCTCCCCCGCCTCGGGCCCTCCCGTGGTCACGACACCGTCACCGTGACCCGGAGGCGGAGGTGGGCGGTGACCCCGACGGCGGAGACGTTGCGGTTCAGGGTCGACCGGCCCGACCGGGGGAACGGGATCGCCAGGTTGACCACCCGGGTCCGCGGCGGGTTGGGCTGGACCTCGTGGAAGAAGCGCAGGGCCAGCGGTCCCGAGCGCTCCCCCGCCCCGAGCACGCTGGAAGGGAACGCGTACGGCTCGGCGGTGGCCGTGGGCCCGTCGAGGCCCGGGCCGAGGGGGGTGAAGGTCGTGCCGCGGAACCCGGTGGCGATCCCGCCGGTCCCGTTGGGGATGTCGAGGGTGAGGGCCTGGACCTCGAGCACCACCTGCCGCACCAGCCGGCGGGCGGACAGGGTGCCGCTGGTGCCGGTCCGCCCGTCGGCCGACTGACCGGTCACCCGCATCGAGACCGCCCTGGTCGTCCGGGCCATGGTGAGCTTGAGGGTGCCCTGGGAGGCCGGGCCGGGGAACTGGAGCTGGTGCCCGCTGGGCCCGCCGAAGCCCCACAGGAGCACGGCCGAGATCGGCTCGGAGGCGTCGTAGCGGACCATCACCCCGTCCTCCAGCCGCTCGACGACCCGGGCCTGGACGCTCACGCCGCCGGTGGTGCTCGTGGTCGACGACGAGCTGGTCGAGGAGGAGGTGGACGAGGCGGGCTCGGAGGTCACGGGGGCGGTGGTCTCGGGGATGGTGGTGGGTCCGGCCACGGCCGACTCGCCGCCGGGGTCGCGGGCCAGCAGGAGGCCGGCGGCCACGCCGCCGCCGGTGGCGAGCACGCCCAGGGTGATGAGGACGACCAGGAGGCGTCGGCTCACTACGGGCTCCGCGGTTGGGGGCGCTGGGGGGCGCGCCGGACAGGTGGCGACGGTAGCCTATCGCGACCATGGACGCCCGACCCCTGCCGGCGGCGGTCCTGGCCGCCGCCGGCGACCGCCGCGGCGGGGCCCTGGAGGTGGCCGCCACCGCCGTCGACGGCCTGCTCGAGGTGGCCGCCGACCCGCCCCTGCTCGAGGAGGCGGTGGCCGTGCTGCTCGCCGGCCAGCCCGCCATGGCCCCCATCTGGCACCTGGCCAACGCCGCCGCCGCCCCCGACCCGCCGTCGGCCCTGGCCGCCCTGCGCCACCACCTCGCCACCGACGCCGACGCCGCGGTGGCCACCGCCACCACCTGGCTGCTCGACCACCTGGCCACCACCCCGGGCACCGTGGCCACGGTCTCCCACAGCTCCCTGGTCACCCGGGTCCTGACCCACCCCGCATTGACCCACCAGGTGTCCGGAGCACCCTCCGTCGCCGTGGTCGGGGCGGACGCGATCGGGCCGGGGGCGCTGCTCAACGCCGTGGGGACCCGGGAGCTGGCCGACCGGCTGCCGACCCTGGTGGTGGCGACGGCGGTCAAGCTGGTCCCGGGGGAGGTGTTCGAGCGGCTGGGCGGGACCGGGTTCGAGGTCGTGCCCCTGGGCGCGGTGGCCGCGGTGGTCGTCGGGGACGAGGTCCTCTCCCCCGCCGAGGCCGGCCGCCGGGCCGCCGGCCTCGGCTGACGGCGTTCAGCTGAGCGCGGCCCCGAAGACGTCGGCGGACTCGGCGACGCCGCCCAGGCCGCTGACGCCCTGGTGGAAGAACTGGCTGCCGCCGCCGCCACCGAGGCCGTCGGCGGCATCGCCGAACAGGACGCTGCCGGCACCGGCGGCCCCCCGGCCGCCCACCGTCTCCCCAGGGGCGCCAACGCCCAGGTCCTCCAGGACGTCGTCCTCGTGGAAGAACGGGTCGGACAGGGCGGCCCCGAAGGCGTCGCCGGCCTCGTTGGTCCCGGCGGCGTCCGCCTGGGTGAGGAGCTCGGTGCCGACGCCGTCGAGACCGTAGAGCACGTTCAGGGCGCCCGCGTCGGCGACGGCGCCGATGTCCTCGCCGGGCACGCCCACGGCCAGGCCGCCGCCGCCGCGGCCGAAGCCGCCCACGGCCACCGCCGATCCGAACCCGTCGCCGGTCTCGGCCGTGCCCGGTACCCCGGCGAAGCCCTGGTAGAACAGCTGGCTGCCGGTGGCCAGGAACCCCGTGTCGTCGTTCTTGACGACGCTGACCGCACCGGCGCCCGCGCGGCCCCCGACCGTCTCGCCGGGCGCGCCCACGGCCAGGTCGACGGTGCCGTCGGACTCGGCCAGGAACCCCTCGGCCAGGGCACTCCCGAAGCGGTCGCCGATCTCCGGGCGGTCCTGGGTGAGCAGCGTGAGCCCGAACGGCTGGCCGAAGCCGGGCGCGTAGCGGACGTTGACCACGCCGGCGTCGGCCACGGCCCCGACGTCCTCGCCGGGGGCGCCGACGGCCAGTCGCCGAAGCCGTCGTTGTTGAAGTCGGGGCCGGGCACCGTCACCTGGGCGACCGCCGGACCGCCGGACGGGAGCACCAGCGCGGCCGCCGCCACGACCGCTACGAACCACGCCATTCGACGCATCTCGACCTCCCACCGCCGCAATGATGTCGGGGAATCTATGCCGGTCGCGCCGAATGTACGAAAACATTGGGCCTGTACGAAAACCTCAGGCCTTGGTCCCCCTGACCCCGGCCAGGAGCTGGTCGGCGGCGCTGTAGGGGCCGAGCTTGCCGGCGGCGACCTGCTCGGCGAGGGTGTCGAGGGCCTCGCCGCGGCCGAGCTCGCCGAGCTCGGCGCGGAGGTCGGCCAGGGCGATCTCCTCGACCTCGCGGGCGGCCCGCAGGCGGCGGCGGCGTTCCAGCTCGCCGCTGGAGGCCAGGTGGTCGCGGTGGGCGGCGACGGCCTCGACCAGCTCGCCGACCCCGTCGCCGCGTTCGGCCACGGTCAGGACCACCGGCACCTGCCAGGGTCTGGCCTGGCCCAGGTGGAGCATCTGGCGCAGGTCGCGTGCGACCACCTCGGCGCCGTCCCGGTCGGCCTTGTTGACCACGAACACGTCGGCCACCTCGAGGATGCCCGCCTTGGCGACCTGCACCGCGTCGCCGAAGCCGGGGGCGAGGGCGACCAGGGTGGTGTCGGCCAGGCCGGCCACCTCGACCTCGGCCTGGCCGACCCCGACGGTCTCGACCAGGACGACGTCGCAGCCGGCGGCGTCCAGCACCCGCACCGCCTGGGGGGTCGCCCAGGCGAGGCCGCCCAGGTGGCCCCGGGTGGCCATCGAGCGGATGTAGACCCCCTCGTCCAGGGCGTGGCGCTGCATCCGCACCCGGTCGCCGAGCAGGGCCCCGCCGGTGAACGGCGAGGACGGGTCGACGGCCAGCACCCCGACGGTCAGCCCCTTGGCCCGGTAGGCGGCCACCAGCGCCCCGGCCAGGGTCGACTTGCCGACCCCGGGCGACCCGGTGAGCCCGATCACCTGGGCCCGGCCGGCCGCCGGGTTGAGCGCCTCGGCGGCGTCCCTGAGCTGGTCGCGGTCGCCGTCCTCGACCCAGGAGATCAGCCGGGCCACGGCCCGCTTGTCGCCGGCCCGCAGCCTGTCGAGCAGCTCCTGAAGCGTCAAGCCTCGACCCGGACCAGCAGGGCGTCGCCCTGGCCCCCGCCGCCGCACAGGGCGGCCGCGCCGAGCCCGCCGCCGCGGCGGCGCAGCTCCATGGCCAGGGTGAGCACCACCCGGGCGCCGCTGGCCCCGATCGGGTGGCCGAGGGCGACCGCGCCGCCGTTGACGTTGACGATGGCCTCGTCCAGCTCCAGCTCCTGGGTCGAGCGCAGGGCGACCGCGGCGAAGGCCTCGTTGATCTCGACCAGGTCCAGGTCGCCGGGGGCCACCCCGGCCCGGCGGCAGGCGTCGGCGATGGCCCGCGACGGCTGGGAGTGCAGGCTGGTGTCGGGCCCGGCCACCGACCCGTAGGCCACCACCGTGGCCAGCACCCCCAGGCCCTCGGCGGCGGCCCGCTCGCGGGAGGTGACCACCACCGCCGCCGCCCCGTCCGAGATCTGGGAGGCGTTGCCGGCGGTGATGGTGCCGTCGGGCGAGAACGCCGGCCGGAGCCGGCCGAGGGCCTCGGCGGTGGTGCCGGGCCGGATGCCCTCGTCCTGGTCGACGGTGACCTCGCCCTTGCGCTGGGCCACCACCACCGGGGCGATCTCCTCGCCGAGGACGCCGTTCTTGGTCGCCTCCGCGGCCCGCTCGTGGGAGCGGGCCGACCACTCGTCCTGGGCCGCCCGGTCGATCCCGAGGCGCTGGTTGACCTGGTCGGAGAGGCCGCCCATGTGGGCGTCGTCGAAGGCGTCCCAGAGCCCGTCGTGGACCATGGCGTCGACCAGCTCGGCGTCGCCCATGCGGGCCCCGAACCGAGCCTTGGGCACCAGGTAGGGGGCGCCGCTCATCGACTCCATGCCCCCGGCGACCAGCAGGCCGGCCTGGCCCAGCTCGACGTACTGGGCGGCGGTGGCGATGGCGTTCAGCCCCGAGAGGCAGACCTTGTTGACGGTGAGGGCGGGCACGGTCATGGGGACCCCGCCCCGGACCGCGGCCTGCCTGGCCGTGATCTGACCCTGCCCCGCCTGGAGCACGTGCCCCATGACCACGTGCTCGACCGCGCCCGGGTCGGCCCCGGCCCGCTCCAGGGCGGCCGCGATGGCCCGCCCGCCCAGCTCCACCGCGGGCAGCGAGGCCAGCGCCCCGCCGAAGCGCCCGATGGGCGTCCTGGCACCGGCAGCAGATGACCGGCTGGGTCCGCTCGAACATGGCTGTTCCCCCTTCGCCTGCGCTCGTCCGAGTCTACCGCCCGGGGTAGGCTGGCCCGCGTGAGCCTCGGGTTCGTGCATGCCTGCGAGCAGAACCACCTCAACCTGTCCATCATCGGCGGCGGCGGCGTGGTCCAGCTCGCGGCGGGCAAGGTCGTGACCTGCCCGGTCGACCCGTTGTTCATCTACAACTACGCCTTCGGGGTGCGGCTGGCCTACGACGCCGCCGGGGCGGCGGCCGCCTTCCGGGCCGCCGGGCGCGACTACGCCCACGTGCTCGCCTCGCCGTCGTCGCGGCCCGGGCTGGCCGGCGACCTGGCCGGGCTCGGGTACCGCCACGTCGAGGACCAGGCCTACCGGCGGACCGCGGGCACCGGGTCGGGGGCGCCGGGGCTGCTGGCCCTGGCGGGCGACGACTTCGAGGCCTTCCTGGAGGTCTGGCGGGACTCGTGGGGGGCCGACGACAAGACCGACGGCCGCGAGGAGGCCTACCGGCGCCGGTTCCGGGACCCGCGCAGCCGCCCCTACCGGACCGCCGACGGCGGCGGTGTCCTGCTGCTGTTCGACTCCGGCACCACCACCCAGCTCTGCCACTTCGCCGTGCGCCACTCCGCCCAGGGGCGGGGGGTGGGCCGGCGGATGCTGGAGCTGGCCCGCGGCCTCGTCCCCCCGGGCCGGCCCCTGTGGCTGTTCACCGCGGCCGGCGGGTCGGCCGACCGGGCCGCCGCCGGGGCCGGCTGGGACCTGGACCACACCGCCACCGACTGGATCCTCGACCTGGACCCCCCGAACCGAGCCGACCGCCTTGAAAGGACCCGCCGTGCAGCTTGGACGCCTCGACCATGTCGGCGTCGCCGTCGCCGACCTGGCCTCGGCCCGCGCCCTCTACGAGCAGGTGCTGGGCCTTGAGGTCACCCACGAGGAGGTGATCGAGGACCAGGGCGTGCACGAGCTGCTGCTCAGCGCCGGCGACGCCTTCGTCCAGCTGGTCGCCCCCCTCTCCCCCGACACCCCGGTGGGCCGCTTCCTGGCCAGGCGGGGCGAGGGCGTCCACCACGTCGGCTACGCCGTCCCCGACGTCGCCGCCGCCCTGGCCGACCTCCGCGCCCAGGGCGTCGAGGTGATCGAGCCGGCCCCCCGGATCGGCTCCGGCGGCACCACCATCGCCTTCCTCCACCCCAAGTCGATGGGCGGCGTGCTGGTCGAGCTGGTCGAGGAGGGAACCGGCCACCGGGGCCGAGCTGACGCCGCCATGGCCGGGACGCCGCGGCAGGTCCCCCCTTCTCGATCCTGGACGCGCTGGCCAGGCGGCGGTGGCTCGCGGCGCCGGTCAGCGCGCCGCCCAGATCCCGCCGTCGACCGGGATGACCGCGCCGGTGACGTAGGCGCCGGCGCGGCCGCCCAGGTAGACGGCGACGCCCGCCATGTCGTCGGGGCGGCCGATGCGGCCCGAGCGGCGAGCTGGCCGCGATCTCCTCGCCGTACCGCAGCCAGCGTCGCCGCCATCATCTTGGACTCGAACGGTCCAGGCCACCGCGTTGACGGTGATGTCGTAGCCCGAGCTCACGCGGCGAGCACCCGGGTGAGCTGGTGCAGGCCGGCCTTGCTGGCCGATAGGAGTAGGTCGGCAGCTCCGGCACCCGGAGCCCGTCGATGCTGCCGACGTTGATCACCCGGGCCGGGTCGTCGGCGGTGGCCGCCGCCTCCAGCAGCGGCAGGAACGCGCGGGTGAGGTGGAAGGGCGCCTTCAGGTTGAGGTCGAGCGACCTTGTCCCAGGCCGACGTCGGGGAACTGCTCCAGCGGCGCGCCCCAGGTGGCGCCGGCGTTGTTCACCAGGATGTGCACAGTCGGTGGAGCTCGGCCGACCTCGGCCGGCCAGCCGCTCGCACTCCTCCTCGCGTGGCCAGGTCGGCCGGGCACCGAGGCCACGCCGCCGTGCCCGACAGCTCCGCTCACCGCGGCCTCCCCCGCCCTCGGGCTTGCGCGAGCTGACCACCACCTGACGCCCCGGCGCTCGAGCAGGCCGCGGCCATCATCAGGCCGATCCCGCGGGTCCCGCCGGTCACGACGGCGACCTTGCCGGTGAGATCGAACAGCCGCATGGGTCGCCTCCGCTGTACCAGCTCCCCGGTGTCCCGTCTCATGCCTGGCGGCGAACCGGGGGCATTGAGGTGAGTAGCGAGGGGGGCAGGAGCCGGTCCTCCCCTGCCCCCCTCGCGCCTTGGCTCTGGTCGGGGGAACCAGAGTCTCGACTAGCCCGAGCGTACTAGATGGGCGGACCAGTTGTCATGGCGCCTGCTCCTCAGATCCAGAGCGGGGCGAGGAAGTCCAGGAGCGCCTCGTTGACGATCTCCGGCTGCTCCAGATTGACCAGGTGCCCGGCCTCCTCGACCAGCAGGAACCGGGCCCCGGGGATCCCGGCGGCGAGGTCGCGGCCGACCTCGGGCCCGGTGACGGCGTCCTCCTCGCCGGTCACGACCAGGGTCGGGACCTTGATCGAGGCCAGCACGTCGGTGGTGGCGGACCGGGCGGCCATGCCCCGCTGGGCGCCGGCGATGGCCTCGGGGGCCTGCTCGAGGATCAGGGCGGTGACCTTCTCCACCAGCTCCGGCCGGTGCTCGCGGCTGGTCTCGCCGAGCAGCCTGGGCAGCATCGCCTCGGGCACGAAGCCGTTGCCCTCGGCCAGGACCCGCTCGGCCATCTCCAGCCGGGCGTCCCTGGCCTGGTCGCCGTCGGCGGTGGCCTTGGTGTCGAGCAGGACAAGGCCGCTGACCCGGCCGGCGTGGCGGCGCATGAACGCCAGGGCGACGTAGCCGCCCAGCGACAGCCCGCCCAGCACCACCCGGTCCAGGCCGCGGTCGTCGAGGAGCCGGGCCAGGTCGTCGGCCAGCAGGTCCATGCCCGCCTCCTCGACCGCCTGGTCCCTGGCCGCCCCGAACCCGCGGAGGTCGGGGACGATCACCTGGTAGGTGCCGGCGAGCGCCTCGACCTGGGGGGCCCACATGCGCCCGTCGAGCGGGAAGGCGTGCAGCAGCACCAGCGGCGTCCCCGCCCCGCTGGTCGCGGCCGGCGGGACCGGCGGCGGGTCCGGTCGGGCCGGGCGGCGCCGGGGTCGGGCGCGGGCGACGGTTCCTGAGGGTCGTCGGGTTCGGGGGTGGACATGGGTGCTCCTTGAGGGGGTCGGTCCTAGGGGCGGGTGCCCCAGTAGGCGGGGAGGGGCGGGGCCTGGAGGCCGAGGGAGTCGAGGAACCCGACCAGCAGCCCGGCCGTGAACCCCCAGACCAGGGTCCCGTCGACCCAGAACACCGGGCTGCTCAGGTCGCCGGGGACGCTGCGGGCGGCCATCTCCTCCTCGCCCAGGATGTCGCCGAAGGCCATGGTGCCGTGGTTGGCGGGGTCGGCGAGCTGGCGCAGGGTCGGCCGCAGGATGGCGGCGACCTCGTCCGGGCTGGGGGTGAGCGGGGCCAGGCCGTCCCAGACGCCGACCACCGGCAGCACGTCGAAGTCGGACACGGCCAGGTAGGCCCGGTCCAGGCTGCCGAGCACCCGGACCCCGGACGGGTCGAGGCCGACCTCCTCCTGGGCCTCCCGGAGGGCGGCCTCGACCCCGTCGGCGTCGGTGGGCTCGACCGCGCCCCCGGGCAGGCCGACCTGGCCGGCGTGCTGGCGCAGGTGGCCGGGCCGTTCGACCAGCACCAGCTCCAGGTCGTCGGCCCCCTCGACCGGGGCCAGGGCGAGCAGCACCGACGCCGGCACCCCGGTCGGGTCCCCGGGGATCACGAACGGCAGCCGGGTCACCCGGTCCAGCAGCGAGTCGCCCATCCGCCCAGCATAGGTCCGATCCGGCCCCCGGGTCACGCCAGGAGCCCGCCGTCGACCACCAGGGTGGCGCCGGTGATGTAGCTCCCGGCGTCGGAGGCGAGCAGCAGCAGCGGCCCGGCCAGCTCCTCGACGTCGGCCCAGCGGCCCATCGGGATCTGGGCGACCAGGGCCCGGCTGGTCTCCGGGTCCGACCACATGCGTCGGGTGAGCTCGGTCCGGACCCAGCCGGGGGCCAGGCAGTTGACCCGCACCCCGTGGGGGGCCGCCTCGACGGCCAGGGTGCGGGTGAGCGAGATCACCCCCGCCTTGGCCGCCCCGTAGGCGGCCAGCCCCGGGCTGGCCGTGAACCCGGCGATGCTGGCCACGTTCACGATCGACCCGCCCTGCGGCAGGTGCGCCATGGCGGCCCGGCAGCCGACGAACACCGAGCGCAGGTTGAGGTCGAGCACCTTGTCCCAGCCCTCGGTCCTGGTGTCGGCGACATAGGCGGTGAAGCCCTGGCCGCCGGCCACGTTGACCACCACGTCGAGCCGGCCGGTGTGCTCGACGGCGGCGCCGGCGGCCGCCTCGACCGCCTCCTCGTCCAGGACGTCGGTGACCGCGACCAGGGCGTCGGGAGCGCCGGCCTGGCGGGCGGCGGCGGCCACCTCGGCCAGGTCCTCGGCCGAGCGGGCGGCCAGCACCACGGTGGCCCCGGCGGCGGCCAGGGTCAGGGCGGCCTGCCTGCCGATCCCGCGGCTGGCCCCGGTGACCAGGGCCGTCCGCCCGTCCAGGCGCAGGGTCTCGGAGACCGACATGCCCTATGGCCCGGTCCCGCCCGACCAGCGCCCAGGCGCCGGGGAGGAGCCCGGCGGCCAGCAGGATCTTGAGCGCGTCCCCGGCCAGGAACGGGGTCACCCCCAGCTCCAGCCCGGTGGCCAGCCCGACGCCGATGGCGGCCATCAGCCAGGGCAGCCCGAAGGCGTAGATGACCAGGTTGCCGGCGACCATGGTCACCACCGTCCGCGGCGGGGTGCGGTCCCAGCCGCGCTCGGCCAGCCACCCGACCAGCGCCGCCGCGACCAGGAACCCGACGATGTAGCCGAACGAGGGCGCCTGCACCATGTCGGCGCCGCCCGAGCCCTCGGCGAACCAGGGCACCCAGGGGGTGAGCCCGAGGGCCAGGTACAGCACCATCCCGGCCAGGGCGCGCCGCCAGCCGAGGGCGGCCGCGCCGAGCAGCACGGCGAAGGTCTGCCCGGTGATCGGCACCGGCGTGAACGGCAGCTTGATGGCGAGCTGGGCGGCCAACCCGGTGAAGGCGGCGAACCCGACCACCAGGAGGGCGTCGCGGACGCGGTCGCCCGGCAGCACGTCGGCCAGCACGAGTTGGCGGGGTCGGCCGAGAGCGGGCTGCGACACGGACACTGGTTGGCTCCTTCCCTGATCCTGCTACGGTCTGGTTGCCCGGCCGCCCAACTCTACGTTGCCTGGCCGCCCCGCCGCGCCGCCCGCCGCAGCTCGGCGAAGCGCCGCTCCCAGCAGGCCTTGTGCCAGTGGCGGCGCTGCTCCGGCTCCCCCTCCGGCCAGACCACGACGTGGAGGGTCCGGGGGAAGATCTCCTGGTGGCAGCCGGGGCAGCGGTACACCTTGGTGGCGCGGTAGGGCTGCACGAAGCGGAGGTGCCAGCCGTCGGCGACCCACTCCAGGGCCAGCGGCTCGCCCCGGAACCGCCACGGCGGCCCCATCGCGCTCACCGGCCGAGTGTACGCAACCGGCGTAGGCTCGCGCGCCGATGAACCGCTTCGAGGACGCCATCGCCCGCGAGCTGCAGCTCCGCCTCAAGGCCAGGACCCGCAGCGTCCGGGCCCTGGCCCGCTGGGCGGCGGCCTCGGCGCCGCCGGGGGCGCTGGTCGCCGACGGGGTCGCCCTGGTGCTGGCCCGGCTCGGCGACGGCGACCCGGACGCGCTGGCCGCCCGGGTGATGGCCGAGACCCCCGACCGCTTCGGCCGCAACTGGGAGTCGGGCCCCGCCCACTGAAGAGGGCTGTGGACAGCCGTTCGCCCCGCCTCCCGCCTGCGGCTACCCTCCCGGTAGGGGCCCCATCCACCGCGGGTGGGGCTCCGGCGTGCCTGGAGCCGGGGTGTGACCGACGGCACAGGCGGGCGGTGACGGCCGTCATCGGGCGGCGGCGGGTCGCCGGGCCATGCTGGCCGCCAGGGGGGCGAACCGAGCGCATGGAGGACCGCATGACCAGCGTCCGCGTCCCCGGGTTTCTCCCGTCGACCAGGGGCCTGCACTTCCCCAACGCCTTCCCCCACGTGCCCAACCTCGAGATCGACCTGCCGGGCGGGCTGACCGTCCCGGTCGGCGACGCCGCCAACGGGCTCTGCGGCGGCATGGCCTACACCGTCCGCGACCTGTTCGAGGCCGGGCTGGCCCCGCCGGCCATGACCAGGGCGCCCGGCGACGGCCCGGTGTTCCGCTACGTCGCCGACCGGCTGCTGGACAGCCTCTCGCTGCCGTTCGGGCCGGCCACCTACCTCAAGCTGATGCACCCGGCCCTGCCCGACGGCGACCTGGCCATGGTGCGCGGCCGGGCCTGGCGGATGGTCCGCCTGGAGTGGCCGGCCATCCGGGGCGACCTGGAGCGCGGCACCCTGAGCCCGCTCGGCCTGGTCAGGACCAAGTCCCGCGACCCTCGGGACCTCGGCGCCAACCACCAGGTCCTGGCCTGGGGCTACGACCTGGCCGGCACCCGGCTGACCCTGCGCCTGTACGACCCCAACCACCCCGACGACGACAACGTCACCCTCTCCCTCGACACTCGCCCGCCCCCGCCGGCCGACCCCGGTGACCTGTTCCCACAGCGGCCCGGTGTGGTGCTTCTTCCGCACCGCCTACCGCTTCAAGGACCCCCGCCCCGCCCTGGCCGCCCTCCACCGCTGAGCCTCCTCCGCGGCCGACCGGTCCCGGCCACGGCGGCGATACCCTGGCGTGGTGACCTCCCCCGCACCCGCGCCGGGCGCGCCGGCCCGCGCCGGGCGGCCTGGCGGCGCAGCCCGGCTACCCGGCGTTCCTGCTGGCCGCCACCCTGGCCCGGCTGGCCAGCGAGATGTTCCCGGTGGCGGCGGTGCTGCTGGTGCTGGACCGCACCGGCCGGCCGGGGCTGGCCGGGGCGGTGGTGGCGGCCTTCACCCTGCCCGCGGTCGTGACCGGACCGGTGCTCGGCGCCTGGCTGGACCGCACCAGCAGGCGGCGGCTCGCCCTGGCCAGCAACCAGGTGCTGCTGGCGGCCAGCCTCCTCGGGCTCCTGGCCGCCGCCGGGCGCTCCCCCGGCTGGGTCCTGCCGCCGCTGGCCGCCCTCGCCGGGCTGACCGGGCCCCTGGCCACCGGCGGCTACACCAGCATGATCCCGCTGCTGGTGCCCGAGCCGCTGCTGGCCAGGGCCAACGCGCTGGAGGCGTCCAGCTTCAACACCGCCGCCATCGCCGGCCCGGCGGTCGCCGGCGCGCTCGCCGCCATCACCGGCCCGCCCAGCGCCGTGCTGGCCGAGGCGGCCCTGGCCGCCCTGGCCGTGGCGGCCATCGCCCGGCTGCCCCGGGTGGCGGTCCCGGCCGGCGACCGCCCCGACCCGCTGGGCGCCACCATCCGCCAGGGCCTCCGCCACCTGGCCCGGACCCCGGTGCTGCGCGGGGTGACGGTCGCCACCGCCGTCGGCATGGGCGGCACCGGCCTGCTCACCCTGGCCCTGCCGTTCTGGGCCGAGCGGCTCGGGGCCGGGCAGGGCCGGCGCCGGCTACCTGTGGGCGGCCCTGGAGGCCGGGGCGATCGCCGGCGCCCTGGCCGCGGCCCGGCCCACCGCCCCCTGGCCGCCGCAGCGGGTCGTGCTGGCCGGCCTGGGCCTGTTCGGCCTGGCCATCCTCGCCTGGCCGCTGGCCCCGTCGTTCCCGGTCGCCCTGGTCCTGGTCGCGCTGGCCGGCCTGGCCGAGGGGCCGTCGTTCGCGGCCACCTTCGCGACCCGGCAGCGGTGGTCGCCGCCGGCCCTGCGGGGCCAGATCTTCACCACCGCGGCCAGCCTCAAGCTGGGCGCGTTCGCGGTCGGCTCGGCCCTGGCCGCCCCGGCGGTGGCCCGGGGCGGCGTCGGCGGCACCCTGGTCGCCGTCGGCGCCATCCAGCTCCTGGCCGTCGCCCTGGGCCGGGCCAGCGGCGCCGGCGGCACGGCACAGCGCCTGGCCTGAGCGGCGACCGCCTCAGTGGCGCGCCTCCGCCGGGCTGGGCCGCGGCTGGCCGGCGGGCTGGCCGGTCGCGCGGTGCTGGTCGAGCCAGGCCCAGGCGGGGATGGCGAGCAGGAACAGGCCGCTGCCCGCGGTGGCGGTGACGCCGGTGTCGTTGAGCAGGATGAGCAGGGCCGAGCCGAAGGCGCCGAGGCCGAGGACGCGCCGGGTCCAGTCGGGCAGGTCGCGCAGGGGCGGCGGCGGGCGCAGGGCGATGAGGCCGGCCAGCAGCACCTGGAGGGGGCCGACCCAGGCGAAGGGGCTGTTGGCGAGCAGGCGCAGGTTGCGGGCGAGCTGGTCGACCACGACCCCGGCGGCGTCGGCCGGGCCCTGCTGGAGGCGGTCGGCGAACCGGCCGGCGTGGCTGACCGGCCCCCCGAGGCCGGCCCCGAGGGCCACGGCGACGGCGGCGGCCAGCGCCAGCCCGGCCAGCAGGACGACCCGGCGGGCCCTGGGCCGGCCGGGGGCGAGCACGACCAGGGCCGCGGCCGCGGTCAGCATCGAGGTGAGGGCGCCGCCGACGTCGGCGCCGAGCCGCGGCAGCCCGTCGACCACCCCGAGGGCCGCCGCCAGGGCGGCGGTCGCCACCGCGGACAGGGGCGCGAACCCGGCGACCAGCATGACCGCGGCCAGGGCGAAGGCGAAGTAGCCGTTGCCGAGGCCGTAGAAGCGCTCGCCGTCCCAGGCGCTGCCGCCGAGCAGCGGCTGGGACAGCCCGTGGCCCCCGAGGACCAGGTCGAGGGCGACCAGCCCGAGCAGCACCGCCCCGAGCAGCGCCGGCGCCGCCACCCGGCCCGGGGGCCGCCGGTCGACCCCGGCCGCCGGGCCGGGGAGGTCGCCGGTCGCGGGCCGGTCCAGGCGGAGGGCGACGGCGGCCAGGACGGCGGCGGCGGCGATGCCCGACACGACCCAGGCGACCGCCCAGAGGCTGGCCACGCCGGGGTCGCGCAGGCCGGGCAGGACCGCCTCCCAGAGCCGGGCCGCGAGCGGCTCGGCCATGCTGGCGACCAGGTAGCCGGGCGGCAGGGCCAGGGTGAGGGCCAGCAGCGTCCTGGCGGCCGAGGCCGCGCGGCCGGGCCGGCCGCGCCGCGCCAGGCGGCCAGCAGGGCGAACAGGGCCAGCACGGCGGCCAGGCAGAGCAGCGGGATCGCCCAGGTGCGGGCGGCCACCAGGGCGGCGACCCGCCGGTCCAGCCGGGTCGCGGTGGCGGCTGGCGGCGTCGTCCTCGACGACCCGGATGACCGAGCCGTCGTCGCCGTCCGAGGCGCCGCCGGCGAGCGTCGGCCGCACGTCCTCGAGGGCGACCAGGCCGAGGCGGCGGGTCGAGCCGGAGGTGGGCAGGCCGCCGGCGAGCGGGTCGTCGAGGACCAGCAGCGGGGCCGCGTTGGCCCGCCCGGGCGCGGCCCGCAGCCCGACGACCATGACCGGGCCGGTCGCCCCTTCCGCCGGCTGGAGCCGGCCGAGCACGTTGGCCAGGGCGGCCGCGTCGGGAACGGCCAGGACGAGCAGCTGGTCGGGTCGCAGCGGGATCGGGCGGTCGCCGGGCCCGAGCGGGCTGGGCGCGCCGGCGGCCGCCGCTCGGGCCCGAGGGTGAACAGCCCGGCCACCTCCTGCCCCTGGTAGGCGAGCACCTCCGTCCGGGGCGGCAGGCGGCCCAGCCGGGCCCCCGGGTTGTCGGCCCGGATCCGCTCGACCGTCGCCGGGCCGGGCAGGCCGGAGGCGCCGCCGGGTCGTCCTCCAGGGCGGCCAGGGCGTCGACCCGGCGGCCGGCGGCCAGCGACAGCACCCGGACGCCAGCGGCTGATGGACGGGCAGGGTGGACACGAACCCGACCACCTCCGGCCGGTCGGGCGCCGGCCACCGCCAGCGCCTCGTCCATGGTGAGCCGCTCCACCAGCACCAGCACCCGCGGCGGCGGCCACCGTGTCCGACGTCGCCGCCTGGGCCGCCGCCGCCCGCGCCGGCTCCGGCGCCCGACAGCGGCGACCACGACGCCCACCAGCAGGGCCAGGAACCAACGCATCCTGGCATCGTAGCCGCCCAGGTGGTTGTGGGCAGCGCGCCGGACGGCCCGAGGGGGCTGTGGACAACCCGGAGCATCCTCCTCACCCGGTCGGGCACGCTCCCCACCGGGGGACCCGACACCGGACCGGGTGGGTGAAGCACGACGCCATGCGGAGTCGGGGCGGGGCGGGTCGGCTACCCTGGGGAACATGGATGTGGCGAGGCGACCGCTGGCTGACGCCCTCGAACATGCTGGTGCGCTGCTGGCTGGGGCCGGGCGGATCGTGGTGTTCACCGGGGCGGGGGTGTCGACCGACTCGGGGATTCCGGACTTCCGGTCGCCGGGGGGGTTGTGGAGCCGGTACGACCCGCGGGAGCTGGGGTTCCGGCGGTATGTGAGCGACCCGGGGACGCGGCGGCTGGCCTGGCGGTTGCGGCGGGAGCTGCAGCACATGGACGCGCGGCCCAACCCGGCCCATCTGGCGTGCGTGCGGCTGGCCGAGGCGGGGCGGCTGGCCGGGGTGATCACCCAGAACATCGACGGGCTGCACACCGACGCCGGGCTGCCGGCCGAGCTGGTCTGCGAGGTGCACGGGACCGGGCGCATGTTCGTCTGCCTGGCCTGCGGCGAGCGGGGGCCGATGGGCGAGGCGGTGGCCAGGGTCGAGGCCGGCGAGGAGGACCCGGCCTGCCTGGCCTGCGGGGGGATCATCAAGGCGGCCACGGTGTCGTTCGGCCAGAACATCCCGCCCGAGGTCTGGGCCAGGGCGGAGGCCCTGACCGCGGGCTGCGACGCGTTCGTGGCCGTCGGCTCCTCGCTGGTCGTCCAGCCCGCCGCCGGGCTGCCCGTCAAGGCCAGCCGGCTCGGGGCCAGGCTGGTGATCGTCAACCGGGAGCCGACCCCGCTGGACGGCCTGGCCGACGCCGTCCTCCTGGGCGAGGCCGGGACCCTGCTCCCCGCCCTGGTCTCCGCGGCCCTCGGGGAGCCACGGTAGCCGTGGCGGCCCGGCTGCTGGTGGTCCAGCACGAGCCCAGCTCCCCGCCCGGCCTGCTGGCCCGGCGGCCGCCGCCACCGGGGTCGAGCTCCAGGTGGTGGAGGCCCCCGGGGAGCCGGTGCCGGCGACCCTGGACGGTGCCGACGGGCTGGTGGTGCTGGGCGGGGCGATGGACTTCGACGAGACCGACGACTACCCGCACCTGGCCCGGACCATGGACCTGCTCGCCGACGCCGCCGCCCGCTCGGCCCCGGCCCTCGGCATCTGCCTGGGCGCCCAGCTGGCCGCCGCCGCCCTCGGCGGCCGCGCCTACCCGGGCCCCGCCGGCGAGGAGCTCGGCTGGACCAAGGTCGAGCTGACCGAGGCCGGCCGGGCCGACCCGGTCGCCGGCGCCCTCCAGGAGCCGGCCGAGCTGTTCGAGTGGCACCACGACACCTTCGACCCGCCCCCGGGCGCGACCGTGCTGGCCGGGGGCGCCGTCTACCCCAGCCAGGCGTTCCGGCTGGGCAGCGTGGTCGCGGTCCAGTTCCATCCCGAGGTCGACGGGCCCCTGCTGGCCGGCTGGTGGGCCAGCTCCACCCCGCCGCCCGACTACCCGATCGCCGAGGCCATGGCGGGCGCGGACCGCAACACCGCCAACGCGACCCGGCTGCTGGAGGCGTTCTGCCGGGTCGCCAAGGGCGGGTAGGGCACAATGCACGCACGATGATCATCGACTGCGCGGTCTACCAGGACGGCAAGCGCAAGCCGGGCGAGCTGGCCCTCCACGAGGCCTACGAGGCCGGCTCGGCCGACAACGCCTTCGTCTGGATCGGGCTGTACGAGCCCGACGAGGCCGAGTTCGAGTCGGTGCGGCGCGAGTTCAACCTCCACGAGCTGGCCGTCGAGGACGCCATCATCGCCCACGAGCGGCCCAAGCTGGAGGTCTACGACGACACCCTGTTCGTGGTCCTCAAGACGGCCCGCTACGTCGACGCCGACGACACCGTGGAGTTCGGCGAGATCATGCTGTTCATCGGTCCCCAGTTCGTGGTCGGGGTCCGGCACAAGCCGGCCAGCGCCCTCGGCGACGTCCGCAAGCAGATCGAGAGCCGGCCCGACCTGCTCCGCTTCGGTCCCGCGGCGGTGCTGTACGCGATCCTCGACCGGGTGGTGGACGACTACCAGCCGGTGATCGACGGGCTCGACGAGGACATCAAGGAGGTGGAGACCGAGGTCTTCTCGCAGGAGGGCAGCAACCCGGCCGAGCGCATCTACCTGCTCAAGCGCGAGGTGATCGAGTTCCACCAGGCCGCCGCCCCCCTCGCCGAGCCGCTCGACCGCCTCGCCCTCGGCCAGGTGCCCGGCCTGCGGGGCGACCTGGGCGAGTACTTCCGCGACATCCAGGATCACCTGCTGCGGGTGGTCGACGCCGTGAGCGGCTTCCGCGAGCTGCTCACCAGCGTCCTCCAGGCCAACCTGACCCAGGTCGCCCTGCGCCAGAACGAGGTCGCCATGCGCCAGAACGCCGACATGCGCAAGATCTCGGCCTGGGTGGCGATCGTGGCCGTGCCGACCATGATCGCCGGCATCTACGGCATGAACTTCGACTACATGCCCGAGCTGACCTGGACCTACGGCTACCCCCTGGCCCTGGGCGTCATGGCCGTGGCCTGCGTCGCGCTGTACCGCGCCTTCCGCCGCAACGGCTGGCTGTAGGCTCACTCGGCCGCCACGGCCCGGACCGGGTCGAGCCGGGCGGCCCGCCGGGCGGGCAGGGCGGCGGCGGCCACGGCGAGCAGGGTCGCGGCGGAGGCGAGCAGGACGAGCTGGGCCACCGGGATGGTGGGCGGCAGCTCCAGGTCCCGGCAGATCGCCCAGCCCAGGAACGCGCCGAGGCCGACCCCGACGCCGGTGCCGATGGCGGCGACCAGCACCGCCTCCCAGGCGACCATCGACCCCACCTGCCGGCGGTCCATGCCGATGGCCCGCAGCAGGCCGAGCTCGCGGGCCCGCTCCAGGATCGACAGGACCAGGGTGTTGACCACCCCGGACAGCCCCACCACCAGCGCCAGCCCGAGGAGGCCGGAGAACAGCCGCAGGGCCGGGTCGATCGCCGCCGTCGCCCGCCGGCGCAGCTCGCCGGCGCTCGCGATGTCCACGGTGGGATGGTCGCGGAGGGCGGCGGCGATGGCGCCCCGGGCGGCCGCCTGGGAGACGCCCTCGCGCCGGGTGGCCAGGACCATGGCCGGCCCGCCCCCGCCGGCCAGGGCGCGGAAGTCGGCCGGGGTGACCAGGTAGTCGGCCACCGGCAGCTCCTGGCGGGCGAAGTCGTCGATGCCGGAGGTGTCGTAGACCGCCCGGACCACGAGGACCCGCTCGCCCCGGGGGGTGCGGACGGTCACGGGCGCCCCGACCTTCAGGTCGAGGGCGGTGGCCGCCTCCTGGCTGACCGCGATGGCGCCGGCGGCGAGGTCGGGCAGGGCGCCGTCGACCACCCGGAGGGAGAGGACCTGCCCGAGCCGGGCGGGGTCGGCGGCGGTCAGGCCGCCCTCCCGGCCTTCCACGGTGGCGCCGGCGCCACCGAAGGCGGCCACCGCGGCCAGCTCGGGCAGGCCGGCCAGGCGCTCGGCCACCAGCGGGCTCAGCCGGGGCTGGTGCATGCCGGCCCCGGCCGCCTCGAGCCGGAAGTCGGCCCGGAGGGTGCGGTCGAGCCCGGCCGCCGCCGACGCCTTGGTGCTGGCGGCCAGGGTGGCCAGGAACCCGGCCAGCGCGAGCACGATGACCAGCGGCAGCACGGTCGCGGCGGTGCGGTGGGGGTGGCGGGCGGCGTTGCCGGTGGCGAGCCGGCCCGCCACCCCCGCGACCCGGCGGACCGGCGCCCCGAGCAGGTGGGCCAGCGACCAGGCGAGGGCGGGGCCGAGGGCCAGCACGCCGAGGGCGACGGCGGCCGTCCCGGCCAGCAGCCGGGTGCTCTCGACCGGGTCGGCGAGGGCGCCGGTGAGCACCAGGCCGGCGCCGGCGGCCGCCAGCGCCGCCCCGGCCAGGGTGCGGCCCCGGCCCACCCGGCCCGCCGCCAGCGCCTCGCCGCGGAGGGCGGGCAGCGGCGGCACCCGGCCGGCGCGGCGCGCCGGGCCCCAGGCCGACACCAGCGCGGTGCCGACGCCGACCACCAGGGCCACGGCGACGGTGCGGGGCTCGACCCGGATGGCCCCGGTGACGTCGGCGACCGCCTCGTCGGTGGACCGGAGCAGCACCCCGAACCCGGCCCCGAGCCCGATCCCGGCCACCAGCCCGGCCAGCGAGGCCAGCGTCCCCACGATCGAGGACTGGACCAGGACCGAGCGGCGGAGCTGGGCCCGGCTCGCCCCCAGGCAGCGGAGCAGGGCCAGCTCCCGGGCCCGGGAGGCGAGGACGATGGCGAAGGTGTTGCGGATCAGGAACATGCCGGCGAGCAGCGCGACCACCCCGGCGACGAGGAAGAACTGGCTGTCCCCGCCTTCGTCCGGGGTGGCGTTGCGGGCCCGCTCGGCGGCCAGCTCGGCCCCGGTGAACGCCTGGTAGCCGGGGCCGAGGGCGGCGGCCAGGCGGTCGCGGAGCTGCTCGGCGCCGACGCCGGCGGCGGCGTGGACCTCGAGGTGGCTGACCCGGCCCGGCTCCGGGGCGAGCTCCCGCCGGGCGGTGGCCGGGTCGTAGCCGACCAGCACGACCGCGTCCGGGATCTCCGGCGAGTCCAGCACGCCGGACACCGCGACCGTCCGGACCTCCCCGCCGGAGGCCACCACCCCCACCCGGTCCCCGACGCCGAGGCGCTGGTCGCGGGCGGTCCGCCGGTCGATCACGACCTCGCCGGGCCCGCCGGGCAGCCGCCCGGCGAGCAGGCGCCCGGCGAACGAGGCGTCGACCGAGCGGCCCAGCGGCGCCCGCCCGCCGCCGACCACCCGGCCGTCGGCGCCAAGGAGGTGGGCGTCGCCGCTGATCACGCCGATGGCGGCCGCGACCCCGTCGACCCCGGCGGCCTCGTCCACCGCCGAGGCCGGCATGGGGTCGGCGAACAGCTCCCCGGTGATGTCGGAGAAGACCTCGCCCTCGCCGCGGGGGGCCGCCCGGACGACCACGTCGACCCTCGGGTCCGGGTCGGCGAAGGCCGCGGCAGCCGCCGACCGGGCGGTGTCGGTGAGCACGAACGTGCCCGCGACGACGCCGACGCCGAGCGCGATGGCCACGGCGGTGAGCACCAGCCGGCCCCTGGCCGCGAGCACGCTGCGGACGCTGTAGCGCAGCACCTCAGCCCCCCAGCGCCTTCATCGCGTCCAGCACCCGCCCGGCCGTCGGCGCGGCCATGCGGTCGACGACGCGGCCGTCGGCCAGGAACACGACCTCGTCGCTGTGGCCGGCCGCGACCGGGTCGTGGGTGACCATCACCACGGTCTGGCCCAGCTCGTCGACCGAGCGTCGCAGGAAGCCGAGCAGCTCCGCGCCCGACCGCGAGTCGAGGTTGCCGGTGGGCTCGTCGGCGAACACCACCGCCGGCCCGCCGGCCAGGGCGCGGGCGGCCGCGACCCGCTGCTGCTCGCCTCCGGACAGCTCGGCCGGCCGGTGGCGGAGCCGGTCGCGCAGCCCGACCGCGTCCACCACCCGCTCCAGCGCCGCCCGGTCGGGCCGGCGCCCGGCGATGGCCAGGGGCAGCGCGATGTTCTCGGCCGCGGTCAGGGTCGGGAGCAGGTTGAACGACTGGAAGATGAACCCGACCCGGTCGCGGCGCAGGCGGGTCAGCCGCCGCTCGTCCAGCCTGGTCAGGTCGACCTCGCCGAGGTGGACCTGGCCCTGGTCGACGGGTTCCAGGCCGGCCAGGCAGTGGAGCAGGGTGGACTTGCCCGACCCGGAGGGGCCCATCACGGCGCTGAACCGGCCGCGGCCGAAGCCGACCGTGACGCGGTCCAGCGCGGTGACGGCGGCCGGCCCGGTGCCGTAGGTCTTGGTGACCTCGACGGCGCGGGCGGCGAGCTCGAAGGTCCCGGCGGCGGGCGGGACGGACTGGGTGGTCGACATGGCCGCTCCTGGGTGGTCGGGGCGCCGGCCTGTCCAGGCAACCGCAACCGGTGGCCGGCCGCACTGGCGCGGGGGCGAGCATCGGGGGTAGACCCAGCACTACCGCCGCCGGCCGGCGGCGCGGTACCGTTGCCGCATGGGCATCCGCACCGCCTGGCAGGCCATCGCCCAGCCGCCGGGGCGCTTC
Organism: uncultured Actinomycetota bacterium; assembly: GCA_963733175.1. Classification (GTDB taxonomy): domain Bacteria; phylum Actinomycetota; class CALGFH01; order CALGFH01; family CALGFH01; genus CALGFH01. The sequence continues at coordinate 34,236 of CAVTCL010000030.1, read as the reverse complement.
CTGGCCTCCTCGTGGCCGTGGCGCTCGCTGGCCTACCTGCTCTGCGGGATCGCGCCCAGCGCCGCGGTCGCCGCCGGCGTGATCGTCCTCTTCTCCCGGCCGGCCTCGCGGGCCGCGCCGGTCGTCCTGCCCCTGGTGGCGCTGGCCCTGCTGGGTTCCGGACCGGTCGTGGCCCGGTACGAGCGCTGGCGCCTGCGGCTGGTCCACACCGGCCTCGACCACGACCGGCGGCGGGCCGAGGGGACCGGGCACCGGGCCCTGGAGGCCGGCTACGGCGTCGTCTGCGTGGTCGTGCTGTGGCTGATCGACCTGGCCGTGGTCGCGCTCTCCCTGTTCCTCTCCGCCGGCCTCACGGTCATGGCGCTGCGCAGCGCCGACTCCGGAGGCGGCGTCCAGGCGGCCATGCTCGCCGTCGCCGTGGCCCTGCTGCCGGTGGCCGCGTACCCGATCACCGCCTGGGCCGGGGCCCGGTCGGCGCTGGCCAGGGCGATCCTCGCCCCCGGGGAGCCGGAGCTGGACCGGCGGCTGGTCGAGGTCACCCGGTCGCGGGCCCGCCTGGTCGACGCGTTCGAGCTGGACCGGCGGCGGATCGAGCGCGACCTGCACGACGGCGCCCAGCAGCGGCTGGTCGCGCTCACCGTGGCCCTCGGCCTGGCCAGGCTCGACCTGGCGCCGGGCTCGGCCGCCGCGGCAAAGGTCGACACCGCCCACGAGCAGGCCAGGCAGGCGCTGGCGGAGCTGCGGGAGCTGATCCGCGGCGTCCACCCCCAGGTGCTGACCGACCGCGGGCTGCCCGCGGCCGTCGCCGACGCCGCCGGCCGCTCGCCGGTGAAGGTCGGACACCGACGTCGTCCTGCCCCGGCGGCTGCCGGCCGGGATCGAGGTCGCCGCCTACTTCGCGGTCTGCGAGGCCCTGGCCAACGTGGCCAAGCACAGCCGGGCCAGCCGGGCGTCGGTGCGGGGCCGGCTGGTGGACGACGTGCTGGTCCTCGAGGTGACCGACGACGGCGTCGGCGGCGCCGACCCGGCGGCCGGGACCGGGCTCGCCGGGCTGGCCGACCGGGTCGCGGTGGTGGACGGCCGCCTGCTGCTGTCCAGCCCGGCCGGTGGGCCGACCCTGGTACGCGTGGAGATCCCGTGCGGGCAGACGGTCCCCTCCGGATAGTCCTCGCCGAGGACGCCGTCCTGCTCCGGGAGGGGATGTCGGAGCTCCTGCGGCGCTTCGGCCACGACGTCGTCGCCGCCGTCGGCGACGCGCCGGCGCTGGCCGCCGCCGTCGAGGCGCACGAGCCGGACGTGGTCGTGACCGACGTCCGCATGCCGCCCGGCTTCAGCGACGAGGGCCTGCGGGCGGCGGTGGCGCTGCGCGCGGCCCGCCCGTCGCTGGCCGTCCTGGTGCTCAGCCAGTACGTCGAGCAGACCTACGCCACCGAGCTGCTCGACGCCGGGCCCGGCCGCGGGGCCGGGGTCGGCTACCTGCTCAAGGACCGGGTCGGTGACGTGGAGGAGTTCGACGACGCGGTGCGGCGGGTCGCCGCCGGCGGCACGGTCATCGACCCCGAGGTCGTCCGCCAGCTCCTGCGCCGCCGCCGCGACCCGCTGGAGCGCCTCACCCCCCGCGAGCGCGAGGTGCTGGCCCTGATGGCCGAGGGCTGGTCCAACGGCGCCATCGCCAGGACCCTGGTCGTCACCGAGGCCGCGGTGGCCAAGCACATCGGGGCCATCCTGGCCAAGCTCGACCTGCCGCCGGACACCGACGACCACCGTCGCGTCCGGGCCGTGCTCGCCTATCTGCGCGTCTGAGGCCGGCCTCAGCCGTTCTCGGCGACCCGGCGGCGGACGGCCGCCTTGGCCTGCTCCTCGCGGGCCTCGTCGAGGCGGTCCTCGGAGCGCAGCTCCTCGGCCCGGCGCTCGTGGGACTCGGCGTCGTCCCGGGCCAGCTCGTCGGGGAGCACGGCGTGCTCGGCCAGGATGTCGACCCGGGTGACGTCGTCGTCGTGGGCGACGTGGAGGAAGCCGCCGTCCACCGCGACCGCGATGCGGCTGCCGCCGGCGTCGATGAACACCGGGCCGACGGCCAGGGCGGCCAGCAGCGGCGCGTGGCCGGGGAGCACGCCGAGGTCGCCGTCCACCCCGCGGGCGGTGACGAAGTCGGCCTCGCCGGCCCACACCTCCCGCTCGGGGGTGACCAGGTGGACCTCCAGGCCGGCCACGGCTAGGACTCCCCGCCGAGCTGCTTGGCCTTCTCCTCGGCCTCCTCGATCCCGCCGACGTTGAAGAAGGCCTGCTCGGGCAGGTGGTCGTAGTCGCCCTTGGCCAGCGCGTCGAAGGAGGCGATGGTCTCGTCCAGGGGCACCGTCTTGCCGGCGACGCCGGTGAACTGCTCGGCCACGTAGAACGGCTGGGACAGGAACCGCTGGATCCGCCGGGCCCGGTTGACGATCACCTTGTCGTCCTCGGACAGCTCGTCGACCCCGAGGATGGCGATGATGTCCTGGAGGTCGTTGTAGCGCTGCAGGATCTCCTGGACCCGCCGCGCGACCCGGTAGTGCTCGTCGCCGACATAGCGCGGGTCGAGGATGCGCGAGGTCGAGGTCAGCGGGTCGACCGCCGGGTAGATGCCGAGCGAGGCGATCTCGCGGGCCAGCACCGTGGTCGCGTCCAGGTGGGCGAAGGTGGTGTGCGGGGCCGGGTCGGTGATGTCGTCGGCGGGCACGTAGATCGCCTGCAGCGAGGTGATGGAGTGGCCGCGGGTGGAGGTGATCCGCTCCTGGAGCACGCCCATCTCGCCGGCCAGGGTCGGCTGGTAGCCGACCGCGCTCGGCATCCGGCCGAGCAGGGTCGAGACCTCGGAGCCGGCCTGCACGAACCGGAAGATGTTGTCGATGAACAGCAGCACGTCCTGGCCCATCTCGTCGCGGAAGTACTCGGCGACGGTCAGGGCGGCCAGGCCGACCCGCAGCCGCACCCCCGGCGGCTCGTCCATCTGGCCGAAGATCAGCGCCGTCTTGTCGATGACGCCCGACTCGCTCATCTCCAGGAACAGGTCGTTGCCCTCGCGGGTCCGCTCCCCCACCCCGGCGAACACCGACACGCCCGAGTGCTCCTCGGCCACCCGGTGGATCATCTCCTGGATGACCACCGTCTTGCCGACCCCGGCGCCGCCGAACATGCCGATCTTGCCGCCGGCCACGTACGGCTCCAGCAGGTCGATGACCTTGATGCCGGTCACGAACATCTCGGTCTTGGGCTCCAGCTGGTCGAAGCTGGGGGCGTGGCGGTGGATCGGCCAGCGCTCCTCGGCCTGGAAGTCGGGGTCGTCGAGGGCCTGGCCGAGCACGTTGAAGACGTGCCCGAGGGTGTTCTCGCCCACCGGCATGGTCATGGGCGAGCCGGTGTCGTGCACCGGCGTCCCCCTGACCAGGCCGTCGGTCGGGCGACATGGCGATCGCCCGCACCATCGACTCGCCGACGTGCTGGGCGACCTCGCAGGTGATGGTCGTCTTCTCGCCGTCGAGGGTCCGCTCGACGGTCAGGGCGTTGTTGATGGCGGGCAGCTCGTCGGGGGCGAACTCGACGTCCAGCACCGGACCGATGATCCGGACGACCCGCCCGGTGCCGCCCGTCGCCGCGGCCGGTGTCCCGCTCGTATGCGACCGTGGCCATGTCGTCTCAGCTCCCGTTGCTCTGGAGGGCTTCCGCGCCCCCGACGATCTCCATGATCTCCTGGGTGATCTCGGCCTGCCGCGCCTGGTTGTACTCGCGGGTCAGGTCCTCGATCAGCTCGGAGGCGTTGTCGGTGGCGGCTTTCATCGCCCGGCGCCTGGCCGCGTGCTCGGAGGCCGTCGCCTCCAGCATGGCCGTGAACACCCGGGCCTCGATGTAGCGAGGCAGCAGAGCGTCGAGCAGCAGCTCCGGGCTCGGTTCGTACAGGTACTGGGGGATCGGCTCGGGCGGCCCCTCCTCCACCTCCTCGATCACCAGCGGAACGAACCGCCGAGCCACCGCCCGCTGGGTCGAGGCCGAGACGAAGTCGGTGAACACCGCATGGATCTGGTCGACCTGGAGGGAGGTGAACTCCTCGACCAGCACATCCACCACGGTCCGGGCGTCCTCGTAGGAAGGCCGGTCCGAGAAGCCCGTCCAGGCCTGCTCGATCGGGCGCTGCCGGAAACGGTAGTAGGCGAGGCCCTTGCGGCCGGTGACGTAGAGCTTGGGCTCGATGCCGTCGTCCCGCAAGCGCGCCTGCAGCTCCTCGGCGGTGCGGAGCACGTTGCCGTTGTAGGGGCCGGACAGGCCGCGGTCGGAGGTGACCACGAGCACTGCGGCCGCTCGCGACCTCGTCCCGCTGCTCGAGCAGCGGGTGGGAAAGGAGCACCTCGGTGCTGACGACGCTCTCCAGGGCGGCGGTGATCTCGTCGGTGTACGGGCCGGGCCTGCGCGACCCGCTCCTGGGCCCTGGACAAGCCGGGAGGCGGAGATGAGCTCCATGGCCCTGGTGATCTTCATGGTCGACTGCACCGTCCGGATCCGGCGGCGGACGACCCGTAGCTGCGCTGGCATGGCGGTCTAGGACTCCCGCGGCCGGCTGGGGCGCTTGTAGCGCTTGACGCCCTCCTGCTCGATCTCTTCCTCTTCCATCGCCTCGGCCCCGGCCTCACGCAACGGCGGCGCGCCCTCCGACGGCCGGAAGCGGCGCCGGAACTCCGTCGACCGCGTCCTTGAGCTGCTGCTCGACCTCCTCGGGGAGCGTGCCCTCGCTCGCGGATGTGCTCCAGGACCCCAGGGTGGTTGGCCTCGACGTGCTCGAGGAGCTCGGCCTCGAAGCGGCGCACGTCCTCGACCTGCACATCGTCCAGGTATCCACTGGTCCCGGACCAGATCGAGACGACCTGCTTCTCGACCGGGACCGGCTGGTACTGGCCCTGCTTGAGCAGCTCGACCATGCGGGCCCCCCGCTCCAGCTGGTCCCGCGACGCCTTGTCGAGGTCGGAGGCGAACAGGGCGAACGCCTCCAGGGCCCGGAACTGGGCCAGGTCGATGCGCAGGGTGCCGGCGACCTGGCGCATGGCCCTGATCTGGGCGCTGCCGCCGACCCGGGAGACCGAGGTGCCGACGTTGATGGCCGGCCGGACGCCCTGGTTGAACAGGTCGGCCTCCAGGTAGATCTGGCCGTCGGTGATCGAGATGACGTTGGTCGGGATGTAGGCCGAGATGTCGTTGCCCTTGGTCTCGATGATCGGCAGGCCGGTCAGCGAGCCGCCGCCCAGGTCGTTCGACAGCTTGGCGCAGCGCTCCAGCAGCCGCGAGTGGAGGTAGAACACGTCGCCCGGGTAGGCCTCGCGGCCGGCCGGGCGGCGCAGCAGCAGGGAGATCTCGCGGTAGGCCTCGGCCTGCTTGGAGAGGTCGTCGAAGACGATCAGGGCGTGCTCGCCCTTGTACATCCAGTGCTGGCCCATGGCCGAGCCGGCGTAGGGGGCGATGTACTTGAAGGAGGCCGGCAGGTCGGCCGGGGCGCTGACGACCACGGTGTACTCGAGGGCGCCGTTCTCCTCCAGGGCGCCGACGAACTCGCGCACGGTGGTGGCCTTCTGGCCGATGGCCACGTAGATGCACTTGACCTGCTTGTCGGTGCCCCAGTGCTGGCGCTGGTTGATGATGGTGTCCAGGCAGACGGCGCTCTTGCCGGTCTTCTGGTCGCCGATGATCAGCTCGCGCTGGCCCCGGCCGATGTTGGTCATGGCGTCGATCGCCTTGATGCCGGTCTCCAGCGGCTCCTTCACCGGCTGGCGCTGCACCACCGACGGCGCCTGGAGCTCGAGGGCCCTGGTGGTCTCGGCCTCGATGTCGCCCTTGCCGTCCAGCGGGCGGCCCAGCGGGTCGACCACCCGGCCGAGGAAGCCGTCGCCCACCGGCACCGACAGCACCCGGCCGGTGTGCCTGACCTCGTCGCCCTCCTCGATCCCGGAGGCGTCGCCGAAGACCACGCAGCCGATCTCGCGCACGTCCAGGTTGAGGGCCATGCCGAGCAGGCCGCCGGGGAACTCGAGCAGCTCCAGGGCCATGGTCGAGGGCATGCCCTCGACCCGGGCGATGCCGTCGCCGGTCTCGGTGACCCGCCCGACCTCCTCCCGGGTCACCGTCGGCCGGAACGACTCGACGTGCTTCTTGAGCGCGGCCGCGATGTCGTCCGGCCTGATGGAAAGTTCGGTCATCGTGTTGCCCTTTCGCTCTCCGGTCTCAGGCCTGGACTAGGCGACCCCGAGGGCCTCGCGGGCCTGTTCGAGGCGGCTGCGGATGCTGCCGTCGAACAGCTCGTCCCCGACGCGGACGACCACCGAGCCCAAAATAGTCTCGTCGACGATTGTCTGGAGGACGACCGGCCTGCCGATCGCGCGGGTCAGGGCCTCGGCCAGGCGGGCCCGGCGCTGGTCGTCGAGCTCGACGGCGCTGCGCACCTCGGCCACCACCCGGTTGCGGCGGGCCGCCGCCGCCTCCGCCCACTCCCTGGCCACGGTGTCCAGCTGGTGGCCCTCGTACAGCTCGACCAGCAGGTCGGCCAGGGCGGCGGCGCGCCGGCTGGCCCCGCTCGAGCAGGTCGGCCATGCAGCGCCCGCTTGTTCTCGACCGGCAGGCCGGGGTTGGTCAGGGCCGAGCGCACCCCGTGCTCCCGCTCGACCAGGGTGGCCACGCCGAACAGCTCGCTCTCGAGCTGTTCCAGCTGGCCGGCCTTGTCGGCGGCGGTGAAGGCGGCCATGGCGGCGAGGCTGGCCAGCAGCCCGGGGAAGTCCCGCAGCCGGACCCGCTGGCGGGTGGCCACGGTGGCCAGCAGCTCGACGCTGGCCTCGTCGAGCCGGCCCTGGCCGAGCTCGGTGAGCAGGGCCCGCTTGGGCTCGGGCGGCAGCCCGGGGTCGGCCAGGGCCTTGCGCAGCCGCACCTGGTGGACCAGCAGCCGGGCGAACTGCACCAGGTCGTCGGTCGACCTGGTCGATGGCCCGCTGGCCACGCCCGGCGGCGTCGTCGAACAGCGCCTGGGCGTGGGCGGCCAGCGCCTGGTTAACCTCGGTCGCCATCGCCATCGCCGTCCCCGGACCCCTCGCGCCGGCTGGTCATGGCGCCGGCCTGGGCCTGGGTGCCGAGCTCCTCGATGTACTCGTCGACCAGCCGGAGCTGGCGGTCGCGGTCCAGCGAGTCGCCGACCACCCGGGTGGCCAGCTCGACGGCGAGCGTGCCGACCTCGTTGCGGAGCTGGCGGATGGCCTGGTCGCGCTCGGCCCGGATGGCCTGGCGGGCCCGGTCGAGCTCGCGGCCGGCGTCGGTCTCGGCCTTGGCCAGCAGGTCGCGGCGGACCCGCTCGGCGTTGGCCCTGGCCTCGTCCAGGATCCGCTGGGTCTCGTCCTCGGCGTCGCGCAGCCGCCGCCGGTACTGCTCCAGCAGCTGCTCGGCCTCTTCGCGGTCGCGCTCGGCCTTCTCGAGCTTGCCCTCGATGTTGGCCCGGCGGTCCTTGTAGGCCTGGTTGATCGAGGGGAAGACCGTCCGGTACATGAGGAACAGCAGGATCAGGAAGGCGACCGTGCCCCAGATGAGCTCGTTCGAGGCCGGCAGGATGGGGTTCGGCTCGTGCTCGGCCGTCTCCTGGGCCAGGACGTAGGCAAGCTGCACGGACCCTCCCCTAGGTGACGACGAACGCCAGGGCGAAGCCGAACAGGGCCAGGGCCTCGACCAGGGCGAGGCCGATGAACATCAGCGTGCGGACCTGGCCCGCCGACTCGGGCTGGCGCGAGATGCCCTCGACGGTCTTGCCGACCAGGAAGCCGATGCCGATGCCCGGCCCGAGCGTGCCCAGGCCGTAGCCGATGATCCCGATGTTGCCGCTGACGGTGTCCTCGGCGGCCAGGATGTTGTTCATCAGTGCCAGGCTCATCTCGCGGTGTGCTCCTTTGCTAGTGCTCGGGCTCCAAGGCCCCGGCGATGTACACGGCGGACAGGATCGTGAAGACGTAGGCCTGCAGACCGGCCACGAACAGCTCGAAGGCGATCAGGGCGACCGAGAAGACCAGCGCCCCCACCCCGAACAGCGTGCTGATGTTCATGGAGGTCAGCAGGTAGCCGGTGGCCACGAAGAACACCGACAGGATCAGGTGGCCGGCGATCATGTTGGCCAGCAGCCGGATGGCCAGGGTGACCGGCCGGACGATGAAGGTCGAGATGAGCTCGATCGGTGTCAGCAGGATGTAGACCGGCCAGGGGATGCCGGGCGGGAACAGGGTGCTCTTGAAGTAGTGGCCGAAGCCCTGCTGGCTGATCCCGACGCTGATGAACAGCAGCACGCTGCAGATGGCCATGATGGCCGGCAGGGCCATGCGGCCGTTCAGCGGGAAGAAGACCGGCGGGATGACGCCGCCCAGGTTGCCGAAGAAGACGAACACGAACAGGGTCGTCAGATACGGCAGGAAGCGCAGCCCCTCGCGGCCGATGACCTCGAGCACGATCTGGCCTCGGACGAAGTCGACGACCGACTCCATCACGTTCTGGAGCCCGGACGGCACCAGCTTGGGCCTGCGGAAGCCGAAGTAGAACAGCCCCCAGGTCAGCAGGGCGACCAGGAACATCTGCAGCACCACGCGGTTGATGCTGAGGTCGATGCCGGCGACCTCGATGTGGACGATGTCCGGCCACTCGAAGATCTCGATGCCGGGGGCGTGGAAGCCCTCATCCTGGGCGAGGGGAAGCGTCGGTGCCGTCATGGTCGCCCCGTCAGCCGCTTCCGTAGCGCTTGATGATCAGGTAGAAGGCGCCGGCCATGCCGACGACGACGCCGACCGCCACCAGGTACCGGGTGCCGAGCCAGCGGTCGAGCAGCCAGCCGATGCCACCCCAGGCGAGGACCCCGGCGATCAGCGTGCCGATGATGGACCAGACCATCTCGGCGCCGCGGCCGGGAGGGCTCCCTCTCCGGGGCCGGATTCGCTCATGGGCGGGCGAATCTATCATCGCGACTCCGCCTTGTTCTCGTCGGTGACCACATAGGGGATCTTGGCCCGCATGGCGAAGCGGATCTCGGCCGCCAGGTAGACCACGGTCCCGGCGACCAGGGAGAGGGCGAACGCCTCCTTGTCGAAGGCGGTCGTGTCCCTGAGCAGGAACAGCAGCAGGCCGATGACGACCATCTTGAACGCGAAGGTGAGCACCGCCGCCGGCAGCATCAGCTCGGGCTGGACCCGGCCGGCCGCCCCCACCGCCAGCAGGGTGGCCGAGAAGAAGGCCACGGCCAGCAGGAGCCCGAAGGCCGCGCCCAGCAGGCCCTTGGAGCCGGCCGCCCACCAGGCGAGGCCGAGCGCGACGGGCGCGGCCGCCGCGGTGGCGAGCGCCGCCCCGCGGGCCATGCGTACTTCCTCGGTCATCGCACACCCGCCTCCCGAGACGCTCCGTTCCACGGCAGGGCGCACCCGCCGCTGGTCGCGGCACCGTCCCCGGCGTGGAAGTGGACGGTGAATCTACCAGCCACGACCGTCGTCATGCCAAGCGGGGCGGGCCGCTTCAGCGGCCCGGCGGCGCTGCCGAGACAGGGGAGGTGAGACCACGCCTCCTCGCCATCGCCCTGCTCGTGTCGCTCGCCGCCTGCGGGGGCGCGGAGCGGCCGGCGGCCGCCTCCCGACCGCGACGAGCTGGTCGGCACCGCCGACGTGGAGCGGCTGCTGAGGTGGTGGTCCGCGGCTAGGCTTGGCGGCGGCGCCAGCGGGGCGAGAGCAGGCCGAAGACGCCGCAGGCGACCACGACCAGGAAGAAGGGGAGGACCCGGCGGGGGCCGGTGAAGGAGAGGGCGACCACCGAGCCGGCGAGCAGGGCGCTCCAGGCGTACAGGATGAGCACGGCCCGGCGGTGGGAGTGGCCGATCTCCAGCAGGCGGTGGTGGAGGTGCTGCTTGTCGGCGGTCATGATGCCGGTGCCCGAGCGCATCCGGCGGCCGACGGCCAGCAGGGTGTCCAGGAACGGCAGGGCCAGGACCAGCAGCGGGATGGCCACCGGGATCAGCAGGGCGAACTGGTCGCCGGCCTGGGGCTGGGTGGTGCGGCCGATGCCGGTGATGGTGGCGCCGGCCAGCAGGGTCCCCAGCAGCATCGAGCCGGTGTCGCCCATGAAGATGCGGGCCGGGTTGAAGTTGTGGGGCAGGAACCCGACGCAGATCCCGAACAGCAGCGCGCTCAGCAGCGGGGCCGGTGAGTCCTGGGCGATCAGGCCCGAGGCCCCGGTGCGGTAGCTGTAGACGAAGTAGGCCATGGCGCCGATGGCGACCAGGCCGGCGGCCAGGCCGTCGAGGCCGTCGACCAGGTTGATGGCGTTGACGGTGACGATCACCAGCAGCACGGTGATGGGCACGCCGAGCTCGGGGGCGAGGCTGATGACGCCCTCGTTCAGGGGGCCGAACGCCGGCAGCCAGAAGAACAGCACCTGCACCCCGCCGAGGGTCATGGTGGTGGCGGCCAGGATCTGGCCGGCCAGCTTGACCGGGGCGGACAGGCCCTTGAGGTCGTCGACGATGCCGATGCCGACCATCAGCGAGGCCCCGATGGCGATGCCGGCCGCCTCGGAGGAGACGAACAGCCGCGGGAACAGCAGCGACGACAGGGCGAGCCCGCCGACGAAGCCGAAGAACAGGGCCAGCCCGCCGAGGGTCGGGGTGGCGATGGCGTGCATCTTGCGGCCGCCGGGCCGGTCGACGGCCCCGATCCGCAGCGCCAGCGCCCGCACCACCGGGGTCAGGCAGTAGGTGAGCCCCGCCGCCATGACGGCGACGAGGAGATAGGACCGCAGGTCGCCCACGAACTCAGCAACCTATCACGTGGGACCCGCCGAGCCGACCGCCATGGTCTTGACGAGGGCGGCGATCACGGGGGTGACCAGGCCGTCCAGGCGCTCGGCGCAGGCCGCGTAGGTCTCGGCGGGATGGCCGAGGGGGTCGTCGATGTCGTCGCCGTCCAGCTCGCGCGCGTGCTCGGCGGCCAGGGCGACCAGCTCGGCCGGCGAGGTGGCCAGCCACTCCCACTGGCTGGCCACCCGGGCGAAGGTGGCCAGCAGGAAGGTCCGGCCGGCCGCGGAGCGGTCGTAGCTGAGCACGAAGGGCCGGTGCTCGGCGGCCATGCAGAGGATCAGGCCGGCCGCCCGGACCCGCCGCCTGGTCAGCTCGCGGGCGAAGTGCCGCTCCAGGCTGGCCCCCCTGGTCGCGGCGGCCAGCATCGACCGGCTGGCCGCCGGGTTGCCCTCGAGGGCGTGGCTGCCGGCCGACGACAGCTGGATCGGCGCCCCCGGGTAGCGGTCCAGCTCGCGGCGGGCCAGGGCCTCGGCCGTCGGCGACCGGCAGATGTTGCCGGTGCAGACGAACAGCACGCCGAACGGCCCGCCGGGGCCGCCGTTGGGGTCAGGTGGCATCGTCGAAGGGCTCCTCGAGCACGAGTTCCAGCTCGTCGGCGGGGATGGCCCCCTCGCGCAGCAGCCGCGGCCGCTTGCCGGTGAGGTCGACGATGCTGGACGCCGGCCCGTCGGGGGCCGGCCCGGCGTCGAAGAACACCCCGACGTGGTCGCCGAGCTGGGACACCACGTCCGGGATCTCGCTCGGGGTGGGCTCGCCGGAGCGGTTGGCGCTGGAGACGGCCAGGGGGCCGGTGCGCTGGATGAGGGCCAGGGTGAAGGTCTGCTTGGGCATGCGCACCGCCACCGTGCCCCGCGAGTCGCCGAGGTCCCAGCCGATGCCGGGGGCCTCGCGCATGACCAGGGTGAGCGGTCCCGGCCACCAGGCCGCGATCAGCGCCTGGGCCTGGTCGGTGATCTCGTCGACCAGGCCGATGGCCTGGCGCCAGGTGTGGACCAGCACCGGCAGGGGCAGGTCGCGGCCGCGCTGCTTGGCCTGGAACAGGGCGTCGACGGCGGAGGCGTTGAACGGGTCGCAGCCGACCCCGTACAGGGTGTCGGTGGGCAGCACCACCAGCCCGCCCCTGGCGATGATCTCGCCGCCGACCTCCAGCAGCCCCGGCCACTGCTCCTCGTCGTCGGAGACGCGGATGACCCGCGGGTCCGTCTCAGGGCCCCCCTGGGGTTCCCGAACCCCTCCGGCCCTGGGCCGCCGTCACGGCCGGGTCCCTTCCAGGACCCGGTCGCGGCCGGCCAGGTCGGGGTGGACGGCCACGTCGGCCAGGCCGGCGCCGGCCAGCATGGCCGCGGCCGCGTCGGTCTGGTCCTCGCCGATCTCGCACAGCAGGGCGCCGCCGGGGGCCAGCCAGTGGGGGGCCCTCGGGGCCAGGCGCCGGAGCACGTCCAGGCCGTCGGGGCCGCCGTCGAGGGCGAGGCGGGGCTCGTGGTCGCGGACGTCGGTGGGCAGGGTGGCGATGGCCCCGGTGGGCACGTACGGCACGTTGGCGCAGAGCACGTCGACCCGCCCGGCCAGCTCTGGCGGCAGCGGGGCGTCGAGGTCGCCGGCGAGCAGCTCGACCCCGTACCGCTCGGCGTTGCCCCTGGCCCAGGCGAGCGCCCCCGGGTCGAGCTCGGTGGCCAGGACCCTGGCCCCGGGGACCTCGGCGGCCAGGAAGCAGGCGATCGCTCCCGACCCGGCGCACACGTCGACGGCGACGGGGGAAGGGCCGGCGGCGCGCAGCCGGGTGGCGGCCCGGTCGGCCAGGCCCTCGGTCTCGGGGCGGGGCACGAACACCCCCGGCCCGACCCGCAGCCGCAGCCGCCCGAACGGCGCCCACCCGATCACGTACTGGAGCGGCTCCCCCGCCGTCCGGCTGGCCACCATGGCCCGCAGCGCGGCCTCGTCCGCCGCCTCCTCCAGCAGCCAGTCGGCCTCGGCCTGGGCCGAGACGCACCCGGCGGCGGCCAGCTCCCGGGTCGCCCAGTCGCGCAGCTCGCGGCGACCGGCGAAGTCGGTCCGGCGCGGCGGTCACGCCGGGGCCTCGGCGGCGGCCAGGGCGGTGGCGGCGTCCCTGGCGGCCAGCTCGTCGATGATCCGGTCGAGGCCCCGGCCCTCGAGCACCCCGGGCAGGTCGCCGACGGACAGGCCGATGCGGTGGTCGGTGACCCGGTCCTGGGGGAAGTTGTAGGTCCGGACCCGCTCGGAGCGGTCCAGCGAGCGGACCTGGGAGCGGCGCTCGGCGGCCAGCTGGGCCTGCTGCTCGGAGATGGCCCGGTCCAGCAGCCGGGCCCGCAGCACCCGCATGGCCTTCTCGCGGTTCTGGATCTGGGACTTCTCGTCCTGCATGGCGACCACGATGCCGGACGGCAGGTGGGTGATGCGCACCGCCGAGTCGGTGGTGTTGACCGACTGGCCGCCGGGGCCGGTGGAGCGGTACACGTCGATCTTGAGGTCGTTGGGGTCGACGGTGACCTCGACCGGGTCGGCCTCGGGGAGCACGTTGACCCCGGCGGCCGAGGTGTGGATGCGGCCCTGGGACTCGGTCACCGGGACCCGCTGGACCCGGTGCACGCCGGCCTCGTACTTGAGCCGCGACCAGGCGCCCCTGCCCTTGACCGCGAACACGACCTCCTTGACCCCCTCCAGGTCGGAGTCGCTCTGGGACAGCACCTCGACCTTGTGGCCGTGCTGCTCGGCCCAGCGGGTGTACATCCGGTACAGGTCGCCGGCGAACAGGGCGGCCTCGTTGCCGCCGGTGCCGGCCCGGACCTCGACGATCACGTCCTTGTCGTCGTTGGGGTCCTTGGGGACGAGGGCCCGGCGGAGCTGGGCCTCGAGGGCGGCCTGGCGGCTCTGGGCGTCGGTGATCTCGTCGGCCAGGAGCGCCTTGCCGTCGGCCGAGCGCTCCTCGCGGAGGAGCTGGCGGGCGGTCTCCAGGTCCTCGCCGGCCGCCCGCCACGCCCGGTAGGCGCGGACGACCTCGCCCAGCTCGGCGTGGCGGCGCGACAGCTCGACCAGGCGGACCTGGTCGGCGAGGACCTCGGGATCGGCGAGCTGGCGCTCGACGTCCTCATAGGTCCGCTCGATCTCGTCGAGCCGTTCGAACATGGTCAGCCGCCTTTGGCGAGATCCTCCGGCGCCGCCAGGTCCTGCTCGACCTGGTTGCTCGTCTGCCGGCGCCGGTCCCGGCGACCAGCGGGGAGGGCAGGGGGGCGACCCTGGCCCGCTCGGCCGGGGGCAGCACCTGCTCCAGGGAGCGGATGGCGACCTCGATCATGTCGGGGGTGGGCGGCTTGGTGGTCAGCATCTGGAGCCACAGGCCGGGCTGCATCATGGCCTTGACCAGCTTCGAGCGCTCGCGGCCGGCGCCGAGGCGGATGCCCTCATAGGCGATGCCGACGATCACCGGCACGGCCAGGATCTGCAGCGGCACCCGCACGTACAGCGGCGGGCGGCCGATGGCCGAGAACAGCACGGTGAACAGGATCAGGGTGACCACGAACAGGATCAGCAGGAAGTTGGTCCCGCAGCGGACGTGCAGGGTCGGGAACCGGCCGACGTTGTCCGGCTCCAGCGGCAGCTTGGCCTCGTAGCAGTGGATCGTCATGTGCTCGGCGCCGTGGTACTGGAACACCCGGCGGATGTCCCGCAGCATCGAGATGGCCAGGATGTAGAGCAGGAAGAAGGCGAGCCGGGCCAGTCCCTCGACCAGGTTGAAGATCAGGTTGCTGGGCAGGCGGTCCGACAGCCAGTTGGTCCCGGCGGCGGGGGCGAGGATGAACAGGGCCGTGAAGAACGCGGCCCCGATCCCCAGCGACCAGCCCATCTGCTTGTCGGTGAGCTGCTCTTCCTCCTCCAGGGCCTGGTTGCCGGAGATGGCCAGGGCCTTGACGCCGATGGCCAGCGAGTCGCCGAGCACGCCGATGCCGCGGAAGAACGGCAGCTTGAACAGCCGCACCCGGCTGGCCAGTGGCCGCAGGGCGTGCCGCTCGAGGTAGATCTCGCCCTTGGGCCGGCGCACGGCGAGCGACCAGGCCTCCTGGCCGCGCATCATCACGCCTTCCAGGACGGCCTGGCCTCCGTAGTAGAACGGCTTCGCCTTGGCGGCCTCGTCGCTCACGCCGGTCAGCGCCGCTCAGGCGTTCGTGGTCGACTCAGGAGCCTTGCGCTTGCCGTAGCGCCGCTCGAAGCGCTCGACGCGGCCGCCCGTGTCGACCAGCTTCTGCTTGCCGGTGTAGAAGGGGTGGCACTTGGAGCAGATGTCGACCCGCAGCTCCGAGACGGTGGAGCGGGTCTGGAACTCCTCACCGCACGAACAGCGCACGGTGGTGGCCTTGTACTCGGGGTGGATGCCCTGCTTCATGGGTGCTCGCAGTCCTCACGTTGCTGTCGGGGTTGGTGGATCCTATACCGGGAACGACCTGCGCCGTTCCGGCATTCCCCCGGGATCGATCCGCGCATCGCCTCACGCCCGCCCCGATCACCGTGGCCGATGCTGTCATAGCGACACGCGCATCCGCTCAGTTGATGTTGGCCCGCTGGATGTGGCGGAGGAACTCGGCGTTGGTCTTGCTCTGGCGCATCCGGTCGACCACCAGCTCCAGGGCCTGGGCCGGGTCGAGCGCGCCGAGGACGCGGCGCAGCTTCCAGGCCACGACCAGCTCCTCCTCCGACAGCAGCAGCTCCTCCTTGCGGGTCGAGGAGGCGTCGATGTCGAGGGCGGGGAAGATGCGGCGCTCGGACAGCTTGCGGTCCAGGCGGACCTCCATGTTCCCGGTGCCCTTGAACTCCTCGAAGATGACCTCGTCCATCCGCGACCCGGTGTCGACCAGGGCCGTGGCCAGGATGGTCAGCGACCCGCCCTCCTCCAGGTTGCGGGCGGCCCCGAAGAACCGCTTGGGCGGGTACAGGGCCGAGGAGTCGACCCCGCCCGACAGGATCTTGCCGCTGGCCGGGGTGGCCAGGTTGTAGGCCCGCGACAGCCGGGTGATGCCGTCGAGCAGCACGACCACGTCCTGGCCGTACTCGACCAGCCGCTTGGCCCGCTCGATGGTGAGCTCGGCGACCTGGCAGTGCTCCTCGCTGGGCCGGTCGAAGGTCGAGTAGATCACGTGCGCCTTGGTCGAGCGCTGCATGTCGGTGACCTCTTCGGGCCGCTCGTCGGTGAGCAGGATGATGAGGTACACCTCGGGGTTGTTCTCGCTGATGGCGTTGGCGATCTGCTTCATCAGCGTGGTCTTGCCCGCCTTGGGCGGGGAGACGATCAGCCCGCGCTGTCCCTTCCCGATCGGGCACATCAGGTCCATCACCCGGGTCGAGATCTCGGTCGGGTTGTGCTCCAGGCGCAGCCGCTCCAGCGGGTACAGCGGCGTCAGGTCCTTGAAGTCGCGCCGGCTGCGCGCCTCCTCGGGCTCCAGGCCGTTGACCTTGTCGACCCGGGAGAGGGCGGCGTACTTCTCGGAGTCGCGGGGCAGCTTGACGGTGCCCTCGATCTCGTCGCCGCGGCGCAGGCCCATCCGGCGGATCATCGACAGCGGCACGTAGACGTCCTCGGAGCCCGGCAGGTAGCCGTTGACCCGCAGGAAGCCGTAGCCGTCCTGGGAGCGGATGTCGAGGGTGCCGGTGCGGCTGACCTCGGGCCGGTCGTCGGCCTGCTGGCGGTCGCGGTAGTCGGGCCGCTCCAGCAGGGCCACGTTGCCCTGGTCGTTGAAGCCGCCGCCGCCGCCCCGGTTGCGGTTCCGGTTGCGGTTGCGGTTGCGGCGCCGGCCGCCGCCCTGGCCCTGCTGCTGGTTGTCCCAGCGGTTGCCGCCGCCCTGGCCGCCCCAGTCCCGGTCGCGGTCCCGGCGCTGGCCCTGGCCCTGACCCTGGCCGCGGTCGCCGCCGCCCTGGTCCTGCTGCTCGGCCTGCGGCCGGTCGCCCTGAGCCTGCTGCTCGGGCTGGCCGCCGTCGGTCCTGGTGGCCGGGGGGGCGCCCGCCTCGGCGGCCGCCGCCGGCTGCTCGGCCGGGGCCTCCGAGGATGCCTCGGTCCCCTCGGACGGTGCTGCGCCGGACCCGCTGCCGGCTGGGCCTTCGCGGGCGACCTCGCCGTTGCTGCTCGGCTCGGTGAGCGTCGCCGGCGGGGCGCCGGCGGTGGCCGGCTGGCCCCCGTTCCCGGAGACCTCGACCGAAGCCGCCGCCTCCGTCGCCGCCGCCTCGGGCTCGGCGTCGGCCGCGGCGCGGCCGCGCCGGCGGGTCCGGCGCTCGGGCTCGGGGCCGTTGGCCGATGCCTCGGCCCCGGCGGCGCCCGGAAGCTCAGGCTGGTCGGCCACCGCGGCCGTGTCGCCGCTCTCGGCGGCCGGTGTCTCGGTGGCTCCTGCCCCTCGCCGGCCCCGTGCCGGCGCCGGCGAGGGCACGAACTCGACACCCTGGGCCTTGGCGATGATCGCGCCGATCAGGTCCGCCTTGCGGAGCCGCTGGTAGCCCTGGACACCCATGGACGAGGCGATCGCCTGCAGCTCGGGCAGGACCTTTCCCTCGAGGATGTCGCGTTCGGTAGTTGCCATGTTCACCTTCCCTGTGAGGCGGCGAGGTGCCGGCTGGGAGGAGCCGGGGACCGTACGTCGCCACCCGGTTGCCGGGTTCTTGAGATCGAAGGGCGCCTGCGGACGGCGCCGTGGGGAGAAACTCGCGCTCGCTCCTAATCCTGTTCCCGTCGACGGGGCCGGGCGGCGCGGCACGAACCGCACACCGCCAGAGGCTGGCGTCCGATCACGTGACCCGGTCGACTGCTCGAACGGAACTGGTGGTTGCCACCGCTGGCCAGCCTCGCCGGGTATCGCCGAAATCGCCGAAGAATGAGCCGATAAGGCGGGGGCGTCGACTGAATTGGCCAGCGACTGAGACGTTTCGCATTGTACGAGCCTTGGCGGGACGAGCGCAACAGGCCGTCACTCCTCCATCAGCACGCGGACGTCGCCGTCCTTGTCCAGCAACGAGAACCCGGTCATCTCCCCCTGGCGCTGGAACACGATCGACACGGTGGAGCCGCCGATTCGGAGGTCGTGCAGCTCGACGGTGTTGAGCCAGCCGGGCAGGTGGGGCTTGTTCACGTTGATGGTGTTGGCCGGGGCGTCCGCGGAGATCCCGAGCATCGCCTGGAGGAGCAGGAACGGGGCGCCCGCGGCCCACGCCTGGGGCGAGCAGGCGACCGGGTAGGCCACCGGCCGGTTGGGCGAGCGCCGGGTGAAGCCGCAGAACAGCTCGGGCAGGCGCATGTCGTCGACCGTCACCGCCATCTCGAACATGGCCGTGGCCAGCCGGTTGGTCGCCTTGGCGAACCCGTAGCGCTTCAGCCCGGCGCCGATGATGGCGTTGTCGTGCGGCCAGATCGAGCCGTTGTGGTAGCTCATCGGGTTGTAGGCGGCGGCCGACTTGGACAGGGTGCGCACCCCCCAGCCGGAGTACATGTCCGGGGCGAGCAGCCGGCGGGCCATCGGCCCGGCCTTGTCGGGGTCGACGATGCCGCAGTACAGGCCGTGGGCCGGGTTGGAGGAGATGGCGGCCACCGGGCGCTTCTCGCCGTCCAGGGCCATGGCGTAGAACTGCTCCGACTCGACCCAGAAGCGCTCGTTGAAGGCGGTGCGCAGGCCGGCCGCCTCCTCGCGCAGGGTGGCCGCCCGGGGGCCGTTGCCGAGCGCCTCGAACACCTCGGCCATGCGCAGCTTGGCCAGGTAGACATACGCCTGCACCTCGGCCAGGGCGATCGGGCCCTCGGCGAGCTTGCCGTCGACGTGGACCACCGAGTCGTGCGAGTCCTTCCACCCCTGGTTGACCAGCCCGCGGGGGCTGGAGCGCTGGTACTCGAGGAACCCGTCGCCGTCGGGGTCGCCGTAGGTGGCGATCCAGTCGAGGGCCCGCTCGACGTTGGGCAGCAGCCCGCGGCAGAACTCGAGGTCGCCGGTCCAGCGGTAGTAGGTGCCGAGCAGCAGCAGCCACAGCGGGGTCGAGTCGATCGAGCCGTAGTAGGGGGTGTGGGGGATGATCCCGGCCCCGGCCAGCTCCCCCTGGCGCAGCTCGTGCAGGATCTTGCCCGGCTGGGCGTCGCGCCACTCGTCGACCTCGTCGGCCTGGAAGGCGGCCAGCACCTCCAGGGTGGTGCGGGTCAGGTCGGGGTTGACCATCAGGGTCTGGTGGCAGGTGAGCAGCGAGTCGCGGCCGAACGGGGCCACGAACCAGGGGATCCCGGCCGCCACCAGGCTGCCGTGGCGGGTCGGGGTGAGCAGCGCCCTGAGGTCCCGCAGGCCCCGCGACAGCAGCGAGTTGTAGAGCTCGTTGTCGGTCCAGACCCGGGTGCAGGCCCGCTCCCACGACTCGTAGGAGCGGCGCAGGTCGTGCATGACCACGTCGAAGGAACGCTCGGGCTGGCTGGCCCCGGCCGCCCGCGGCTCGACCGTGAGCGAGATCAGCTCGGTCTGGGTCGGCTCCAGCCGCAGGCGCCAGGAGGCCACCACCTGCTCGTCGTCCACGCTGACGTCGGTCGGCTCGAGCTCGAAGGCGATCCGGGTCTCGCGGAAGACGCCGTCCTCGCCGGCGTAGGCGAACACCGCCGAGCGCCGGTCGGCCTTGGGCCGGGCCAGGCGCCCCCTGGTGGCCCGCTTGAGGCCGCGGACCTCGAAGATGTCGGCGAAGTCGGTGCCGAAGGCGAGGCGCACGGTGAGGGTGACCGCGGCCGCGTTGTAGTTCTTGATCCGGATGCGCTCGTACAGGCGGCCGTCGATCACCCGGGTGCGGCGGATGTTGACCGTGCCCTGGACGGCCGCGACCGAGCCGTCCTCCTCGACCAGGTCCTGGTTGGCCAGGTCGACGTGGCTGGCGAAGGCCCGGTCGGCCGAGGTCGACAGCAGCAGCGGCGCGTGCCCGTCGACCTCCAGCCGGAAGTCGGACAGGTAGCGGGTGTCCCGCCAGTAGAAGCCGGCGCCGGTGGCCTGCTCGGCGTCCAGGTTCCCCTCGGCGTCGGCGCACAGGAACATGTCGCCTTCCTTGGTCGACCAGAGGCGCTCGGTGCGGGCGTGCATGACGGCCACGACGCCCTTGACCAGCACACGGTTGACCGAGGCGTCGGCCAGCACGAACTCCTCGCCGGCGGGCGAGGTCAGCTTGTCGGGCACGGGAGACTCCGCGTGATTGGCTGCGGACAGAAAGCGGCTGCCTCATCCTTCGGCGGTCAGCCACACGACTTGAGCCCGCAGTCTACCCTCCGAGCAGCGCCGTGGCGGGCCAGCTCGAGCGGCCGGATCCGCCAGCCCTCGGCGCCGGTGGCGGCCACGGCCGCCTCGGCGTCGGCCAGGACGCCCGGGGCCGCCGGGCGGGGGCAGAGGACCAGCAGCGAGGGCCCGGCGCCGGACACGAACCCGGCGTGGCCGGCGGCCCGGAGCCGCTCCAGCAGGCTGGCCGAGTCGGGGGCGTGGGCCAGGCGCTGGGGCTGGTGGAGGAGGTCCTCGGTGGCCGGCAGGAGCAGCTCGGGGTCGCCGGCCAGGGCCAGGGGGAGCATGGCCGAGCGGGCGCCGGTGTGGGCGGCGACCGCGAACGGCACCCGCTCGGGCAGCAGCCGCCGGGCCTCGCTGGTCGCCATCGGCTCGGGGGCGACCAGGGCGACGGCGACCAGGTCGGGGTGGACGGGCACGGCCCGCCAGCGGGGCCGGCCGTCCTCGACCCAGGCCAGGGTGGCCCCGCCCTGCAGGCAGGGGGTGGCGTTGTCGGGGTGGCCCTCCAGCTCGCAGGCCAGGGCGAGCAGCTCGGCCTCGGGGAGCTCGGGGGCGACCAGCCGGCGGGCCGCGACCAGGCCGAGGACCACGGCGGCGGCGCTGGACCCGAACCCGCGTCCCAGGGGGAAGCCCTTGACCACGGTCAGGTGCAGCGGGGGCAGCGGCGCCCCGGCCGCCTCGGCCAGGCGCCGCATGGCCACCGCGACCAGGTTGTCCCGGCCGGTCGGGAGCAGCTCGGCCTGCTCGCCGCTCACCTGGATGGCGTCGACCGGGGCCGGGCGCACCTCCAGCTCGTCCCACCAGTCCAGCGCGATCCCGGCGGCGTCGAACGCCGGCCCCAGGTTGGCGCTGGTGGCGGGCGCCCGGACGTGGATGGTCGGCTCCATGGCCCGGCAGCCTACCCCGAGGTCAGGGCTGGCCGGTGCGGAGTGGCTCCTCTTTCAGCAGCAGCGCGACCACGATGGCCACGGCCACGAACGGCACCCCGACCAGGAACACGTCGTCCAGGGCGTTGGTGAAGGCGCCGAGGACCACGCTCCTGACCGGCTCGGCGAGCTGCTGGATGGCCTGGACGTTGTTGGCCTCCACCTGTGGCCCGCCGGCCCCGGGCGAGATGCCCGCCCTGGCCAGCTGCTCGGCCAGGTAGTGGGCCAGCCGGCTGGACAGCACGGCCCCGAACAGGGCCGCCCCGATCGAGCCGCCCATCTGCCGGAAGAAGGTGATGGAGCTGGTCGCCGAGCCCATGTCCCGGCGGTCGACCGAGTTCTGCACGGCGGTGACGATCGTCTGCATGGTGAACCCGAGGCCGGCCCCGAACAGGTACTCGAAGATGGCGACCTGCCAGAACGGCGTGTCGACGTCGAGGCGCGACAGGGCGAGCAGGCCGACGGTCATGGTGACGGCCCCGATCACCGGGTAGATCTTGTAGCGGCCGGTGCGGGAGATGAGCTGCCCCGAGGTGATCGAGGTCGAGAAGATCCCGACGATCGCCGGCAGCAGGGCCAGGCCGGACTGGGTCGGCGAGAAGCCCTTGACCGTCTGGAGGTAGACGGGCAGGAAGATGATGGTGCCGAACATGGCGACGCCGGCCAGGAAGGCGAAGGCGTTGCCGACGCTGAAGATCCGGTTGCGGAACAGCCGCAGGGGGATGATCGGCTCGACGGCCCGCCGCTCGATCCAGACGAACGCGGCCGCCAGCGCGACGGCCCCGCCCAGCAGGACCATGGCCACGCCCTCGGTCCAGCCGTACTGGTTGCCCCGCCAGTCCAGGTACAGCAGCAGGCAGGTGACGGCGCCGACGATGGCGGCGGCGCCCAGGTAGTCGATCTTGTGCTGGCGCCGCACCACCGGCATCTTCAGCACCGCCGAGGTGACCACCAGCGCGGCCAGGCCGACGGGCAGGTTGATGTAGAAGATCCAGCGCCAGCCGGGCCCGTCGGTCAGCCAGCCGCCCAGCAGCGGGCCGGCCACGCTGGAGACGCCGAACACGGCCCCGAAGTAGCCCTGGTAGCGGCCGCGCTCGCGGGGCGGGATGACGTCGCCGATGATGCTGAGGGCGATCGCGAACAGGCCGCCGCCGCCGACGCCCTGGAGGGCGCGGAAGGCGATCAGCTGGCCCATGTCCTGGCTGAGCCCGGACAGGGCCGAGCCGAGCAGGAAGATGACGATCGCCACCTGGAAGATCAGCCGGCGTCCGTAGAGGTCGGAGATCTTGCCCCACAGCGGCGTGGTCGCGGTCGAGGTGAGCAGGTAGGCGGTGACGACCCACGACAGCTTGTCGAGGCCGCCGAGCTCGCTGACGATGCGGGGCAGGGCGGTGCCGACGATGCCCTGGTCGAGGGCGAACAGCAGCATGCCGGCCATCACCCCGGCCAGGACGATCAGGATCTGGCGGTGGGTGAGGTAGTCGGCGACGGGGGCGTCCGGGCCGGGGGGAGGCTCGGCCTGGCCGGTCGCCGCCGTGCCGGCGGCCGCCGCGGTCGAAGGGGTGTCGGCCGGTGGTGTGGTCATCTGGTCTCCGGGTCGTCGGCGAGCCGGTCGAGGCTGTCGGCCAGCCGGGTCATGAGGATGGTGAGGGCGGCCCGGTCGTCGTCGGGCCAGCCGGCGATGGCGCGGTCCAGCACCGCCGCCCTGGCCCGCATGGCCTGGTCGAGGGCGGCCCGGCCCCGCCGGGTGAGCCGCACCCGGAAGGCCCTTCGGTCGTCGGGGTCGCCGGTCCGGGCCAGGTAGCCGCCGTCCTCGAGCTGCCGCACGTGCCGGCTGGCGGTGGAGGCGTCCAGCCCCATCGCCCCGGCCAGCTCCGACACCCGTGGCGACCCCCGCCCCTGCACGTGGTGGAGCACGAACATCGCCGCCGGGTCGATCCGGCCCTCGGGCAGCCGCGAGCGGAGCCGCCGGGCCACGGTCAGCAGCGCCACCACCAGGTCCTGTCCGGTGGTCGCGGGTCGGGTCGGGGTCTTCGTCGTCACCGGGCAACGGTGCCACAGATTGCTTGCACCATGCAACTAGTTGGCAGTCGGGCGGTGCGAGGGTCTGGGTGGGGCGGGGTCAGGCCAGCTCGAGGGCGGCGGCGGCGGCCTCGGGGTCGGCCGGGATCCGGGTCGGGGGCGGGGCGCCGGCGAGCGCCCAGTCGGGGTCCTTGAGGCCGTTGCCGGTGACGGTGCAGACGACCCGGCGGCCCCGCTCCAGGCCGGCGTCGAGCAGCCCGGCCACCGAGGCGGCCGAGGCCATCTCCACGAACACGCCCTCCTCGCGGGCCAGCAGGCGGTAGGCGGCCAGGATCTGGCGGTCGGTGACCGCGGCCAGCCGGCCGCCCGACTCGGCCACCGCCCGCCTGGCCCCCTCGGCCGACGCCGGGCGGCCGATCCGGATGGCGCTGGCGATGGTGGCCGGCCGCTCCACCGGCTTGCCGATGACCAGCGGCGCCGCCCCGGCGGCCTGGAAGCCGAGCATCTCCGGCCGCCGCTCCCCCGCCTCGGTGTAGCCCAGCCAGGTGGCGGTGATGTTGCCGGCGTTGCCGACCGGGATGCAGTGGACGTCGGGGGCGCCGCCGAGGGCCTCGACGATCTCGAAGGCGACCGTCTTCTGGCCCTGGATGCGCAGCGGGTTGACGGAGTTGACCAGCGCCACCGGGTACCGCTCGGCCAGCTCCCGCACCAGGACCAGGCAGTCGTCGAAGGAGCCGTCCACGGCCAGCACCGACGCCCCGTGGACCAGCGCCTGGGCGAGCTTGCCGAGGGCGATGCGGCCCTCGGGGATGACCACCGCGCAGGGGATCGCGGCCCTGGCCGCGTACGCGGCCGCCGAGGCCGAGGTGTTGCCGGTGGAGGCGCACAGCACCGCCCGGGCCCCCTCCTCCAGCGCCCTGGACACGGCCACGGTCATGCCCCGGTCCTTGAACGAGCCGGTCGGGTTGGCCCCCTCGACCTTCAGCCAGACGTCGCAGCCGGTCCTGGACGACAGCACCGGCGCCGGCACCAGCGGGGTGCCGCCCTCCAGCAGCGTCACCACCGGGGTGCCAGGGCCGACCGGGAGCCGTTCCCGGTAGCGCTCGATCAGCCCCGGCCACGCCCGTGTCTCCGTCACCTCTACCACCCCAGCACCTCGTCGGCCTCCTCGCCCTCGACCCGCATGGCGCTGGCCAGGTTGCCCACCACCGGCAGGCCGCGCAGGCCGTCAAGGACCTGCTGGACCGCGCCCTCCCTGGCCAGGTGGGTGACGAGCACGAGCTGGGCCTCCTCCCCCTTGCCCCGCTGCAGCACCGAGCGGATCGACACGCCGTGCTCGGCGAACACGGCCGCCACCTGGGCGAGCACGCCGGGCCGGTCGACGACGTCGAGCGCGACATAGTACTGCGTGTCGACGTCGGCCATGCCGCGCACCCGGCGCCGGTACACGCACGTGCAGCCGACCCCCCTGGCGCCCTGGGCCCTGGCCCTGGCCACGGCGACAAGGTCGCCGAGCACGGCCGAGCCGGTGGGGCGGCCGCCGGCCCCGCGGCCGTAGAACATCAGCCGGCCGACGGCGTCGCCCTCGACGAACACGGCGTTGTAGGCCTCGGTCACCCCGGCCAGCGGGTGGGCGTCGGGGACCATGGCCGGGTGGACGCGGGCCGAGACCTCGCCGTCGATCTCCTCGGCGATGGCCAGCAGCTTGACCGTGTAGCCCATGCGCCTGGCGGCGGTGATGTCGGCCGCGGTCACGTCGGTGATGCCCTCGCGGTAGACGTCGCCGGCCACCACCCTGGTGTTGAAGGCCAGGCTGGCCAGGATGGCGCACTTGGCGGCGGCGTCGAAGCCCTCGACGTCGGCGCTCGGGTCGGGCTCGGCGTAGCCCAGCTCGGTCGCCTCGGCCAGCGCCTCGGCGTACCCGGCGCCGGTGGAGGCCATCCGCCAGAGGACGTAGTTGGTGGTGCCGTTGACGATCCCCAGGACCCGGCGGACCCGGTCCCCGGCCAGCGACTCCTTGAGCGGGGCGACGATCGGGATGGCCCCGCCGACCGCGGCCTCGAACCTGAGGTCGACCCCGGCGGCGTCGGCGGCGTCGAACAGCTCGCCGCCGTGGGCGGCCAGCAGCTCCTTGTTCGCCGTCACCACCGGCTTGCCCAGGCTGATCGCGGCCAGGATCAGCGACCGGGCCGGCTCGATCCCCCCCATCACCTCGACGACCACGTCGACCTCGGGGTCGGCGACCACCGCGGCCGCGTCCCCGCTCACCATGGTCGGGTCGACCGCCGGGTCGCGCTTGCGGGTCACGTCCCGCACCGCCACCCGCTGCAACGCGATCGGCACCCCGGCCCGGTCCCGCAGCGGCCGCCCGTGCTCGACCAGCAACCTGGCCACCCCGGTCCCCACCGCCCCGCACCCGAGCATCCCGACCCTGAGCCCCTCCACGTCCCCTCCTGTCGCTCCACCCATAGCCGGTCCATCTTGCCCGACCACCCTCCCCGGGGCACGCACCCGGGGCTGTGGACAGCCCAGCGCACTCTTCTCAGCCGCTCGGCTACGCTCCCCCACCGGGGGACCCGGCAGCCGTGGACCGCGGTCCGGCGCGTCCCGGGTGCCGGCGCGGGCTGCTGAGGGAACGTCCTATCGTTCTCGCATGAGCGTCGCCCGTGGGACCGCTGTTCGCCAGGTTGCTCAGTGGGGCCCTGCTCGGCCGCTGGGACCGGCGGCGGGTGATGTGGACGCGCTGCGACGCTGGCCCGGTTCGCGGTCGTGGGCGGGCTGGCCGTGGCCGTGCTGCTCGGCGAGGCTCAGCCTCGTGCTGCTGGGCGATCGTCGGGTCCTGCTCGGCACGGGCCAGACCCTGGTCGACACCGGGTCGCGCCGCTCCACCCTGCGGCTGACCGAGATCGCCGAGGGCCTGCGCTGGCTGGCCGCCCACCGGGTGCTGCGGGCGACGGCGGCCATGGTGGCGGTCGTCAACCTGCTGGCCGCCGGCGGCGGCGCCGTGATGGTGCTGTTCGCCCAGGAGAAGCTGGGGCTGGACGCCGGTCGGCTTCGGCCTGCTGTTCAGCGGGTCGGCGGTCGGCGGCGTGCTGGGCAGCCTGGTCGCGGCCAGGGTCACCCGGGTCGTGGGCACGGCCCGGGTCACCGTCTGGACGATGGTGGCCTCCGCCCTGGCCTACCTGGTGTTCGGGCTGAGCTCCGACCCGTGGCTGGCCGGCGTCATGTTCGGCCTCGTCGGCTTCCTCACCGTGGTCTTCAACGTCATCCTCGGCTCGCTGCGCCAGGCCCTCACCCCCGACCGGCTCCTGGGCCGGGTGATCAGCGCCTTCCGCCTGTTCAGCTACGGCGCGGTGCCCCTCGGCTCCCTGCTCGGCGGCGTCCTGGCCCGGTCGTTCGGGCTCCGCGCGCCGTTCCTGGTCGCCGGCGTGGTCATTCCCCTCGCGGCCATCCTCTGCCTGCCCGCCGTCAACACCCGCACCATCGCCGAGGCCCGCGCGGCCGCGGGCCTCGACCCCGGTCCCTAGCCCGGTCTACATCCGTTCGGGGGCGTCGACCCCGATCAGGGCCAGGGTGTTGGCCAGCACCTGGCGGGTGGCGTTGACCAGCCACCAGCGGGCGCTGGAGAGGGCGTGGTCGTCGCCGAGGACCCGGCACTCGGCGTAGAAGCGGTGGAAGGCGGCGGCCAGCTCCTCGGCGTAGCGGGTCAGGCGGTGCGGGGCCCGCTGCACGGCGGCCATGATGACCTGCTCCTCGAAGGCGGCCAGGCGGCGCAGCAGCGCGGCCTCCATCGGGTGGTCGAGCAGCCCGAGATCGGCCTCGCTCCACCGGAAGCGCCGTGAACCCGGTCTCGGTGCCCTGGCGCAGGACGCTGGAGATGCGGGCGTAGGCGTACTGGACGTAGTAGACGGGGTTGTCGAGCGACTGGCGGGTGACCGCCTCGACGTCGAACTCGATCGGCGCGTCGAGCGAGAAGCGCAGCATCGTGTACCGGAAGGCGTCCTTGCCGACCTCGTCCAGCAGGTCGTCCACGGTCGCGATGTCCCCGGCCCGCTTGCTCATCCTGGCCGGCTGGCCGGCCCGGACCAGGCTGACGAGCTGGCTGATGAGGAACTCGGCGGTGTCGTCGGGGTCGCCGAAGGCCCGCACCACCGCCCGCATCCGCGGCACGTAGCCGTGGTGGTCGGCGCCCCAGAGGAACAGCAGCCGGTCGAACCCGCGCCGGCGCTTGTCCCGGTAGTAGGCGGCGTCGGCCCCGAAGTAGGTGGGCGCCCCGTTGGAGCGGATCAGCGGCCGGTCCTTGTCGTCCCCGAACATGGTGGTGCGCAGCCACACCGCCCCGTCGCGGTCCTCCACCACCCCCCGCTCGCGCAGGTCATCCACGGTCTCGGCGATGGCGCCGGTCTCGTGCAGGGTCCGCTCGGAGAACCAGACGTCGAACTCGACCCCGAGCCGGGCCAGGGTCTTCCTGATCCCGGCCAGCATCCGGCGGAACGACCAGTCGGTGATGCGGGACCGGCGCTCCGCCGGGTCGAGGTCGCCAAGGGCGTCGCCCTGCTCGGCCCGCAGCTCCCCGGCCAGGTCGGCCACATAGGCGCCCTTGTACCCGTCGGCCGGCGCCTCGGCCGGCCGGCCCAGCAGGACCAGGTAGGCCGCCTCGACGCTGGCCCCGAGCTGCTCGATCTGGCTGCCGGCGTCGTTGAAGTAGTACTCGCGCTCGACCTTGTGGCCGGTGGCGACGAGCAGGTTGGCCAGGGCGTCGCCGGTCGGGGCCAGGCGGGCGTTGCCGACGTGCAGGGGGCCGGTCGGGTTGGCCGAGATGAACTCGACGTTGACCCGCTCGCCGTGGCCGAGGTCGACGGTGCCGAACGCCTCGCCCTCGGCCAGGACCCGGCGGACCAGCCCGGCGAACCAGCGCTGGTCGAGGCGGACGTTGACGAACCCGGGGCCGGCCACCTCGACCCCGGCCACCCACTCGGGCAGCTCGAGGTGGGCGACCATGGCCTCGGCGACCGCCCGGGGCGGCGCCTTGGCCGCCTTGGCCAGGACGAGGGCGACGTTGGTGGCCCAGTCGCCGTGCTCGGGCAGCCGCGGCCGCTCCAGGGTGGGCTCGGGCAGCGCGTCAGGGTCGAGGGCGAGCGCCCCGGAGGCGACCGCCCTGACGAGGGCGGCCCGGAACAGCCCAGCCAGGTCGCGCTGGACGGGAAGCACGGCGGCGGTCATGACACTCCAGGCGTGGCGGCTCCGCGGTCCTGCTGGGCGATGATCCCCGCCACCAGGTGCAGGAGCTGGATCGGGTCGAACGGCTTGGTCACGTAGGCGGCGACGCCGAGGTCGTTGCCCTTCTGGACGTCGGACTCCTGGGCTCGGGCGGACAGCAGCACGATCGGCACCGGTCCGCCGGTGATGCCGGCGAGCCGGCGTGCGACCTCCCAGCCGTCGAGCTTGGGCATCATGATATCGAGCAGCACCAGGTCGGGCTGGAACTGGTCGAACAGCACGAGCGCCTCTTCACCGTCCGAGGCGACCTCGACCGCGTACCCCTCCAGTTCGAGATTGACCTTGAGCAGCTGCTGGATGACCTGATCGTCATCAACGACCAGGATGCGAGGGTTGGACATGCGGGAACAACCTGATCAGAAGAGTCCGGGAAGTTCGTGCGACGCGGGTCCGCGGAGCATAGCACAGGCCCTTTGACCTGCAGGTTCGCAGTTATCCACATTCTGCGCGACCGAGTGGTGTGCGCCTGGCAGGACTCGAACCTGCGACACCTGCCTCCGGAGGGCAGTGCTCTAATCCGCTGAGCTACAGGCGCTCGCGGTTGGAGTCTACCAGGGGGTTCCGCCGGACCCGTCCAGTGGCGGGCGCAGTGTGCTCTCGACGCTTGCTCGAACTCCAGTTCGGTGGGTCCGAGGGCCAAAGGGGCATCCCAACGCCAAGCGGGGGAACTGGATCGCAGAGCATGTCCTGGTCATGTCCGAGCTGCTGGGCCGGCCGTTGCGCGAGGGAGAGTCGGTGCATCACCGCAACCTCCTGAAGGACGACAACCGACCCGAGAACCTGGAGCTGTGGACGAGCCACCAGCCGAGGGGGACATCAGTGGCCGACATGCTGACCTGGTGCAGGTGGTTCATCGAGCAATACGCAGATGCCCCTGAGCGGGTCACCCTGCCCGGTGGCCCGCTCACCAAGGATGGTCAACGGTCCAGCCGGCGTTGACGGCGGTCGCGTCCGACCCTGGCTGGTAGCCTCGCCCGCGAGATGACCACGGGTGGGCCCCAACGGGACGAGGAGGAGCGGCCGCTGCGGCGTGCGCCGCAGCTCGCCGTGCTGCTCGAGGGGGGCGACCGCAAGGGGCTGCTGCACGACATGACCGCGGCCATCCTGCGCCACGGCGGCGACATCGTGCTGGTCGAGATCATCGAGCGGGGGACCCGCAGCGTCATCTACTGGGAGCTGGACGGCATCGACGACCCCGAGGGGCTCAAGCGGTCGTTCCTCGAGATCGACGTGGTCGAGTCCCACCAGCGCCTGCCCACCATGTACCAGGTCTGGGGCAAGCGGATCATCGTGGTCGGGGCCGGCGCCCAGGTCGGCCAGGTCGCCATCGGGGCCATCGGCGAGGCCGACCGGCACAACATCCGGGGCGAGAAGATCAGCGTCGACACCATCCCCATCGTCGGCGAGACCAACCTGGCCAACGCCGTGCGGGCGGTGGCCCGGCTGCCCAGGGCGGTGGCGGTGGTCCTGGCCGGGTCGCTGATGGGCGGGGAGGTGACCAAGGCCGTGGACGAGATCCGGGCCCGCGGCATCCTGGTCGTCGCCCTGAACATGGCCGGCTCGGCGGCCTCCCACGCCGACCTGGTGGTCACCGACCCGGTCCAGGCCGGGGTGATGGCGGTGATGGCCGTCGCCTCCACGGCCTCCTTCGACATCGACCGGGTCCGCGGCCACCGGTTCTGACCCGCGCCGGCGCGCCCCGGCTCAGGTTCCCGCGAGCGACCCGGTGCTGGCCGCCGCCCTCGCCCACCGGAGCCGGGCGTTGGGCTAGGCTCGGGTGGTGGCTCCCGGACCGCTGGTGACCGCCGGCCAGCTCGCCGCCGAACTGGCCGGCCCGGGCGCGCCCACGGTCCTCGACTGCCGCTGGACGCTGGCCGGCGGGGCCGACCGGGACGGGTACGGCAAGGGGCACCTGCCCGGGGCGGTCTTCGTCGACCTGGACCGGGACCTGGCCGCCCCGCCGGGCGCCGGTGGCCGCCATCCCCTGCCCGCCCCGGAGGCCTTCCAGGCGGCCATGCGCCGCGCCGGGGTCCGCGACGACCGGCCCGTGGTCGCCTACGACCAGGGCGAGCCCGGCGGCGCGGCCAGGGCCTGGTGGCTGCTCGGCTGGTTCGGCCATCCCGACGCCCGCGTGCTCGACGGCGGCCTCGGGGCCTGGGTCGCCGCCGGCCTGCCCCTGACCGCCGAGACCGCCGACCCGGACCCCGGCGACTTCACCGCCCGCCCCGGCGGGCGATCCCTGCTCGACGCCGCCGGCGCCGCCCGCCTGGCCACCGCCGGGGTGCTCCTGGACGCCCGCGCCCCCGCCAGGTACCAGGGCCTCGAGGAACCGGTCGACCCGGTCGCCGGCCACATCCCCGGCGCCCGCAACGCCCCCATGGCCGACCTCGTCGGCGACCACGGCCTGGTCCCGCCGGCCAGCCTGCGCCGGCTCCTCGACCGCCACGGCGCCCGACCCGGCACCCCGGTCGGCGCCTACTGCGGCTCCGGCGTCGTCGCCGCCCACCTCGTCCTGGCATGCGAGGTCGCCGGCATCCCCGCCTCGCTGTACGCCGGCTCCTGGAGCGACTGGGTCGCCGACCCCTCCCACCCGGTCGCCACCGGCCCGGAGCCGTGACCGGCGCCGGCCTGCTGCTCCGGGGCGGGACCGTGTTCGACGGGCTCGGCGGTCCCGGACGGGTGGCGGACGTGGCCGTGGTGGACGGGCGGGTGGCCGGGGTCGGGGGCGACCCGCCGGCCGGGCTGCGGCGGGTCGACTGCCAGGACCTCTACCTGGCGCCCGGGTTCGTGGACACCCATGCCCACTCGGACCTGGTGCACCTGCTCGACGAGCCGCAGCCGTTCAAGCTCCTCCAGGGCGTGACCACCGAGGTGGTGGGCAACTGCGGGCTGACCTTCGCCCCCCTCGACCCGGCGTCCGCCGAGGTGGCGGCGACCCTGTGGAGCAGGCCTGGCCGGGGGCGTGCCGATCGAGCCGGCCGGGTTCGGGGAGCTGGCCGACCGGCTGGACCGGGCCGGGCCGGCCAACAACCTGGCCCTGCTGGTCGGGCACGGGACCCTGCGGCTGACCGCCAACGGGCTGGAGGAGCGGCTGCGGCCCGGAGCCGCGGAGCGGATGGCCGAGCTGGCCGCCGAGGCGTTCGAGGCCGGGGCCGTCGGGCTGTCCAGCGGGCTGATCTACGTGCCCGGGAGCTACGCCGACACCGCCGAGCTGGTCGCGCTCGCCCGGGTGGCGGCCAGGTACGGCGGCGTCTACGCGACCCACATGCGCGACGAGGGCGCCCACCTGGAGGCGGCGCTGGAGGAGGCGGTGACGATCGCCAGGACGGCCGGGGTGCGGCTCCAGGTGTCGCACTGCAAGGCGGCCGGCCGGGCCGCCCACGGCATGGGCGGCCGGCTGCTGGCCCGCCTGGCCGGGGCCCGCCTCGACGGCGTCGACGCCCAGGGCGACCAGTACCCCTACGACGCCGGCGCGACCGTGCTGAGCGCGCTGCTGCCCCCGGCGGTGGCCGCCGGCGGCACCGAGGCCATGCGGGCCCGCCTTCGCGACCCGGATTCCCGGGCGGCGCTGCGCGCCCAGGCCGAGCGGGGCGGCATGGGCGACGGCGCCTGGGTCGAGGCCGGCCCGGCCGACGTGCTGGTGACCGGCCACCGCGACCCCGGCGTGGCCGGCCGGACCCTGGCCGAGGCGGCAGGCGGCCGCGACCCCTGGGACGCGCTGTGCGACCTGGTGGCCGACGACCCGGCGGCCACCATCGTCATCCGCATCGTGCGCGAGGACGACCTGCGGGCCATCATGGCCAGCCCCCTGGTCGGCGTCGGCTCCGACAACGGCCCTCCGACCGGTCTGATCCACCCGAGGACCTGGGGCTGCTTCCCCCGCCTGCTCGGCCGCTACGTCCGCGAGCTGGGTGTCCTCAGCTGGGAGCAGGCCATCCGCAAGGCGACCTGGCTGGGCGCCCGCCAGTTCCGCCTGGACGGCCGCGGCCTGCTGGTCGAGGGCGCGGTGGCCGACGTGTGCGTGTTCGACCCTGTCACCGTCGGCCACGACGGCACCTACCTCGACCCGGCCGTCCCGGTCACCGGCATCCGGCACGTCGTCCTGGCCGGCGACCTGGTGGTCGAGGACGGCCGGTTCACCGGCCGGCGCTCGGGCCGGGTGCTCAGGGGCGGACGGGCGGGCGCGGCCCACCCGGGCCGGTGACCCGGCCCGGCGACGACCGGCTGCGCCAGCTCCGGCTGCGGGCCCAGCGCCTGACCGGGCGGCGGCCCCGGGACGTGGCCGAGCTGGTCCGGGCCGTCGGCGGCCTCCAGGCCCAGGACCTTCCCGCCTCCCGGCTGGCCGTGCGGCCCCGCAGCACCGGGGTGGACCAGGCGGCGGTCCGGCGGGCCTGCGACCAGGACCGTTCCGTGGTCAGGACCTGGGCGATGCGCGGCACCCTGCACATGGTGGCCGCCGAGGACGCCGGCTGGCTGGTGGCCCTCCTCGGCCCCGGGTTCGCGGCCGGCAACCGGCGCCGGCGCCTCCAGCTCGGCCTCGACGACCGCCTCTGCGAGCGGGCCCTGGAGACGCTGCCGGCGGTGCTGGCCGGCGGCCCGCTGTCCCGGGCCGACCTGGTCCGCGCCCTCGCCGCCAAGGGGGTCCAGATCCCGCCCGAGGGCCAGGCCCCCGCCCACCTGGTCGGCTACGCGGCCATGCGCGGCCTGGTCTGCCGGGGCCCCGACCTGGACGGCGACACCCCCAGCTACGTGCTGCTGGAGGAGTGGGTGGGCGCCCGCCCCACCCGTGACCCCGAGGACGCCCTGGCCGAGCTGGCCCGCCGCTACCTGGCCGGCCACGGCCCGGCCGCGCCCGAGGACCTGGCCGCCTGGTCCGGGCTCGCCCTGGGGCGGGCCAGGCACGCCTTCCGGCTCGCCGGCGACGGGCTGGAGGTGGTCGAGCTGGACGGCCGGACGCTGTGGATGCCGGCCGGCGCCCCTGTGCCCCGGTCCCGCGCCGCCGGGCCGGTGGTGCGGCTGCTGGGCCGCTTCGACGACTACCTGCTGGGCTGGAAGGGGCGCGACCTGATCCTCGACCCCGGGTTCGCCGGGCGGATCCAGGCCGGCGGCGGCTGGATCCACCCCGCCGTCGTGGTCGACGGCCGCGTCGCCGGCACCTGGCGGGCCCGCCGCACCGGCGACCGGCTGGACGTCACCGTCGAGCCGTTCGGGGCCCGGCTCCCGCCCGGGACCCGCCCCGGGCTCGAGGCCGAGGTGGCCGACGTCGGCCGCTTCCTGGCCGTCGAGCCCCGGCTACGCCTCGAGCGCCGGTGAATCGGCCCAGGGGAGGAGCGCTTGGCCGGCGGCGACCGCCTGGTGGAGGACCGTGCGCAGCACGCCTGGGGGGCCGCCCTTGACCAGGTAGGCGAAGCAGCCGGCCTCCTCGGCCTGCTGCTGCACGGCGGGGCTCTCGAAGGCCGTGAGCAGGACCACCTGGGTGGCGGGGCAGGCGTCCCTGATCAGGCGGGTGGCGTCGAGGCCGCCCATGACCGGCATGCGCAGGTCCATGAGGACGACGTCGGGCGCCAGCTGCCTGGCCAGCGCTACCGCGTCGGCGCCGTCGGCGGCCTCCCCGGCCACGTCGAACCCGGCCTGGTCGAGCAGCTCCACCAGCGCCTCCCGGAGCCTGTGGTGGTCGTCGACCACCAGCACCCGGGGCAGGCTCATGGCCCCGGCCCCTCGGTCGGGACGGTCAGGGGCAGCAGGACCAGGTTGGGGAGGTGCTCGGCGAGGAGCCGGAAGCCGGCCTCGCCGGCGGGCGAATTGCTCGCGGCCTCAGTGGTCACCGTCGACCCTCCCCCCCGCTCCGATCAAGGAT
>CAVTCL010000029.1:0-78319 GCA_963733175.1 uncultured Actinomycetota bacterium | reverse complement strand
CAGGTACCCATGCCCGAGGCCAGCAGGGCCACGACCAGCATCAGCAGGAAGAAGCCGAGGGCGAGCCAGGCGGCGCGCATGGCGTGCTTGGCCACGGGCACCGGGCGCAGGGCCAGCAGGCGCCGGCCGCAGTCGCACATGCCGGGCTCGAAGGCGACCCGGTGGCCCTCGCTGCAGGCGAAGCGGGGGCGTTCGCGCACGTCGTAGCCGCAGCCGGCGCAGGCCGCCATGGCCGAGTTCTCGAAGCCGCAGCGGGGGCAGACCCGCAGCGAGGCCAGCTCCCAGGCCAGCACCCCGGCGCTGAGCGCGGCCAGGCCGCCGAAGATGGCGAAGGTGACCAGGCCCGACCCGACCGTGTCGTCGAGGGCGACGGTGAACAGGGCGCTGCCCAGCGCCGAGGCGGCCAGCGCGACCCCGACCGCGGTCAGGGTCGACCGCAGCGCCGCCGGACGCCGTCCCGGGCTGGATCGGAAGACCTTCACGGTTCTCACGTTACCCGGCCGCCGATCCGATGGTGAACCGGACGCGTTGTCACGTAGCCTGGATACGATGGGCGTGCACCAGGACCGGAGGCGGGATGGCGGGGTCGGACGGGAACAAGACCCAGTGGCGGGAGCTGTTCCACGAGGTGGTCGAGACCAACCTGTGCACCGGCTGCGCGGCCTGCGTGATGGCCTGCCCCAGGGACGTGCTGGACTACGACCACGCCGAGACCTACCACCCGTTCAACGTCGAGCTGTCGACCGCGGCCGACGACTGCGTGCACGGCCAGCGGGGCTGCGACATCTGCACCAGGGCCTGCCCGCGCTTCCGGGACTGGGAGGTCGAGTGCGACCAGGCCCTGTTCGGGCGGGCCAGGGAGCCCGACGAGGTCACCGGGGTGCGGCGCGGGGTGTTCCTGGCCAGGGCGACCGACCCGGCGGTGCTGGAGGCGGGCCAGGACGGCGGGCTGGTCTCGGCCCTGCTGCTGTGGGGGCTGGAGACGGACCGGATCGAGGGCGCCCTCACCTCGCGGCTGTCGTCGGCCAGGCGCTGGGACGGCGAGCCGTTCCTGGCCACCAACCGCGACGAGGTGTTCGAGGCCGCCGGCTCGCGCTACACCTACGCCGCCAACCCGCTGGCCATGAAGGAGGCCGAGCGGCGCGGGCTCAAGCGCCTGGCCCTGGTCGGCATGAGCTGCCAGGCGTCGATCAACGGCACCCTCCAGGCGCGCCGGGTCAACAAGTACGCCCGCCGCATCGAGATCACCCTCGGGCTGCTCTGCTCCAAGTCGTTCGCCTACGACGGCATGCGCCAGGTCATCACCGAGGACTACGGGGTCCCGCTGGACGACATCGCCAAGGTCAACATCAAGGGCCGGTTCCAGGTCTGGCGGCGCTCGACCGGCGAGCTGGTCGAGATCCCCCTGAAGCAGATGCAGCAGGCCACCCGCGAGGGCTGCAAGCTCTGCCCCGACTTCGCGGCCGAGCACGCCGACATCGCCACCGGCGGCCTCGGCCAGCGCGACGGCTGGACCCTGGCCGTGGTCCGCACCCAGCGCGGCGAGGACTGGATGCGCGAGGCCGAGGCGGACGGGGTCATCACCGTCCGGCCGGGCGAGGAGGACCCGGCGGCGCTGGCCCTCATGGCCAAGCTGGCCGCCCGCTCCCGGGGACGCTGGCCGGTGGAGCTGACCGGCGACCAGGGCGCCCCGCGGATGCTCCCGGTGGTGCAGGCCAGCGGAGGAAGCACCAGAAGCACGTAGGTCCGCCGATTTGCAGGGGTATGGCGGGAACGTTGTAACCTTCCCGCTCGCAAGGCATCTACGGTACCGACCGGTTCATGACCTCATCCGGTCGTCTCCAGGCGCCGTTCGCCGTCGGAGTGCTCGGTCCATGCCTTGGGGGGAGGGGAATGGCCACCGACCGCGACGAGCAGCAACGCGACAGCAGCGCAGGAGCTGGAGGAGATCCGCCGCAGCTTCGCCGAGATGGGCGCGCGCATGGGCTCGCTGTTCGAGCCGGCGGAGGCCGACGAGCCGGAGCCGGCCCAGCAGGCGGCGCTCCCGGCACCCCCCGCGACCCCGGCACCCGGGGTCTTCCAGGCACGGCCCCGCTGGTGGTGGGCGGTCCTGCTGGCGCTGCTGTTCGTCGCCGGCACCGCGTTCGGCTGCTCCTGCCCTGGGGCGGGGACGGCCCGGACGCGGCGCCCCCTCCCCAGGCGACGACGGCCACCACCGCACCCCAGGCGTCCACGACCCAGACCACCGCAGGGTCCCGGACGGTGGTCAGCGTGCCCGAGGCGTGCGTGGACGCGGCCGAGCTGGCCGACGAGGTCATATCCCGTCTGAACCGTAACGACCGTGACAACCGCCTGGCCCTGGCGCTCAGGGACTACACCATCGCCAGCCAGGCCTGCCGTAGGGAGGCATCGCCCTGATGGGTAGAAAGACGCTCGCCAAGCTCCTGCTGGTGCTGGCCGGGCTCCTCGTGCTGACGGTCCCCGCCGCCAGCGCCGCCGAGACCCTCGTCCTCACCTGCACCAAGTGCACCGAGCTCATCGTCACCGGCAAGGACCTGCCGGCGAACGAGCGAGGTGCGGGTCGGCGTGGTCGACGTCAAGACCGGCCAGGAGACCACCGGCCAGTTCTACGTGGACACCGACGCGAACGGGGCCTTCGTCAAGAAGATCCCCATGGACCTGGGCGAGCACCCGTCGCTCGAGTCGACCGTGTGGCGCAAGGACGGCAACGTCCTGGTGGTGGCCGCCCACACCCGCTTCGTCGCCCCCTGCAAGCCGGAGGACACCCTCGCCTTCACCGGGTCGCACACGCCGCTGCTGCTCGGCATGGGGCTGGTGCTGCTGGTGGCCGGCGGCCTCCTGCTCCGCGGCTCGCGCCGGGCCTACCACCCGGCCCACTAGCCGCCCCACGACAAGACCGTGGCCCCGGGGATCCCCGGGGCCACGGCACGTGTGGGAGGCCGTTACTCGGTGGGCGTGTAGTTGGCCACGTACTCGGTGTCGCGGACCTGGGGGCCGATCTTGGCGAACCCGCCGGGCGAGCCGAGCGGGTCGTCGCCCTCGGTGAAGAAGGCCGCGTTGGTCTGGGTGAAGTCCTTCCACTGGGCGGGCACGTCGTCCTCGTAGAAGATGGCCTCCACCGGGCAGACGGGCTCGCAGGCGCCGCAGTCCACGCACTCGTCAGGGTGGATGTAGAGCATGCGGTCGCCCTCGTAGATGCAGTCGACCGGACATTCCTCGATGCAGGACTTGTCCTTGACGTCGATGCAGGGCTCGGTGATGACGTAGGTCATCTTCGGGTGGACCCCCTCGTGGGCGTGTACTCCGGTTGCAGGCTCGATCCTACCGCCTCCCGGGTCCCGCTGAGCAGCGGCAGCAGCACCGCCCCGGCGACCACGGCCAGCCCGCCGACCACCTTGCCCGGACTGAGCCGGTCACCGAGCACGGCCACGCCGAGGGCGACGGTGAACACCGGCTCGAACGACGAGGCGATCGAGGCCCAGGCCGACCCGACCCGGGCCATGCCGGCCAGGAAGGCGGCGATGGCCAGGGCGGTGCCGACAACGGCCATGGCGGCCGCGGCGGCATAGGCCGACGGCGCCGCCCCCTGGAGGCCCCGCCCCCCGACCACGACCGCGGCGGCCAGGAACGAGCAGGCCGCCCCCGAGCTCACGTAGGCGCTGGCCGCCAGCGGGTCGACCCCGCGCAGCAGGTACTCCCCCACCAGGATGTACAGGGTGTACCAGCAGGCCGAGGCGAGGGCGAGGGCGACCCCGACGGCGTCCAGCCGTTCGCCGGGCAGCCCGATGACGAGCACGATGCCGGCCATGCTGAGGGCCAGCCCGGCGGCCGTCGCCCTGTTCAGCCGGGAGCGGCCGAGGGCGACCGCCCCGGCGGTGACCAGGGCCGGGTACAGGTACAGGAGCAGGGCGGCCATGCCGGCCGGGATGCGGCTCAGGGCGTTGAAGAACAGCGTCGCCTGGATCGCGTAGCCGATCCCGCCGAGCGCGAGCAGCCGCAGCGCGACCGGCCAGCCCAGCCGCAGGCTCCGCCCGGCCACCAGGGCCAGGCCGACCAGCAGCGGCGCGGCCAGCCCGAAGCGCAGGGCCAGGACCCCGACGACCCCCAGCCCGCCCGCATAGGCCTGCTTGCCGAAGATGGCCAGGCTGCCGAAGGCGGCCGCCGAGAGCACGCAGAGCAGCAGCCCCACCCGGTCCAGCGCCGACCCCGCCGCCCTGGTCCTGCCCGCTGTCACGCGGCCAGGCCGGCCAGGAACGCCGCCGGGCCGAGCGGGCTCCCGGTGGCGGAGGCGACCAGCTCGCGCCAGGGCTGGGTGGCGCCGGGGGCGAACACCCGCTCGGCCAGGAACGCGCCCGCGGCCGGGCGGCCGACGAAGCCGCCGGCGCGCTCGCGCACGGCCTGGTCGAGCTGGGAGGCGAGCAGCTCCCCGAGCAGGTAGCTCTGGTAGTAGACGGGGGCGACGGCCAGGTGGATCTTGCTGGCCCAGTCGGGGGCGGTGCGGCCCTCGGGCCGGCGCAGGCCCTGGAGCGACTCGACCAGGTCCCACCAGGCGCCGACCAGGTCGCGGCCGGGGTGGGCGTACATGGCCTGCTCGAACCGGACCACGACCAGGCACCAGCGGGCGAACACCAGCTGCCCGGTGCGGAGCACCTCGCGGCTGGGGCCGGTCAGGGCCCGCGCGGCGGCCTGGTCGGCGCCCAGCACCCCGACCAGGAACTCGGGGTCGCGCCGGAGCCGGCCCAGCATCAGGGCCACCGCCTCGGTGACCAGCGGCTGGGGCGGGCGGCGGAGCACCCAGGGCAGCGAGCGGTCGATGTGGTCGTCGTAGACGGCGTGGCCGACCTCGTGCAGCAGCACGTCCAGCCACTCCTCGCCGGGGGCCAGGTTGGCCAGCACCCGGATGTCGCCGGCCCGGTCGACGTCCAGGCAGAAGGCATGCTGGTCCTTGCCGGGGCGGGGGTGGAGGTCGGACCGCTCCAGCAGGTGGCGGGTCTCCAGGCCCATGCCGTCGTAGGTGGCGACGGTGAGCCCGACGGTGTCGGCGCCCTCCAGCAGCGGGCCCAGGTCGGCCCCGGCCTCGCCGTCGTAGCGCTGGAAGAACAGGTCGCCGTAGTGCCAGGGCCGCAGGGCGTCGACGTCGACCCCGAAGCGGGCGCTCAGGCGGGCGTCGAGCGCGGCCTTGGCGGCCAGGAACGGCTCCCGGGTGGCCGACTCGACCTCCTCCAGCATCCGCTCCAGCCAGGCCTCGTCGACGTCGCCGGCGGCCAGGGCGAAGGCGAACCAGTCGCGGTAGCCGCGCTCGCGGGCCACCCGGTTGCGCAGCTCGACCAGGGCGAGCACGTCCTCGGCGACGGCGGCCCCGACCTGCTTGCCGGCCTCCCAGGCGGCACGCCGCTCGGCCGGGTCGTCGGAGTCGGCCAGCACCCGCTCCAGCTCGTTGTTGGCCAGCTCCCGGTCGCCGACCCGGCCGCGCACGGTCGAGAAGGCGTGCTCCACCTTGGCCTGGAGGGCCACCAGCTCGGCCCGGTCGCCCTCGGGGATCTGGTTGGCCAGCAGGTCCAGGTTGGCCTGCTCGAGGGCCCGGCGGGTGCGCGGATCGGTCCCGCCGCCGGCCAGGGCCCCCTGGACCTCGGCGAACAGCTCGGGGTCGCCGAGGGCGGCCAGCCATGCCTCCTCGGCCCGCTGCTTGGCCGCCGAGGTCTCCGGGCGGGCGTCGGTGGCGGCGGTCCAGAAGGCGCGGTGGAGGTCGCGCTCCAGCGGGGCCAGGCGGTCGGTGAGCCGCCGCAGCACGGCGTCGGGGTGGGGAGGCATGGCGGAGGCTCCGGGCGCTGGACGGTCGGACGCCCCTACTGTAGTGCCATGCGTTACCGCTACGTGGTCCGGATCGGGCCCCGGGACGTCGGCCAGCGGGTGGTGGTCCGCTGGCGCCGTCCCGCGGCCGGCGGCGGGGACGAGGTGGCCGACGTGGTCGGCCCCCTGGAAGCCGCCGACGACCAGCACTTCGCGGTCCGCAACCGCCGCGGCGAGCTGGTCGAGATCCCCCGCGACCGCGCCCTGGCCGCCAAGGTCATCCCACCCCGTTAAGGGTCCTACCTGGTTGACGGCTCCGCTGTGCTGGAGCCCGCGGCTCGGCCCCCTCGGTGGCTGGAGCTGACCAACACCCTGACCCGGGCCAAGGAGCCGGTGCGGCCGCGCACGGCCGGGCGGGTGACCATGTACACCTGCGGGCCGACCGTGTACCGCTACGCCCACATCGGCAACCTGCGCACCTTCCTCCTGGCCGACCTGGTCCGCCGGGCCCTGGAGGCGGACGGGACCGAGGTCCGCCAGGTGCAGAACATCACCGACGTCGGGCACATGACCAACGAGGAGTTCGACCGCGGCGAGGACCGGATGCTGGTCCAGGCCCGCCTGGAGGACCGCTCGCCGGCCGAGATCGCCGCCTACTACACCGAGGCCTACCTGGCCGACGCGGCCGCCTTCAACCTCCAGCCGGCGGCCGACTACCCCCGGGCCTCCGACTACGTGCCCCAGATGCAGGAGCTGGTGGCCAGGCTGCTGGAGCGCGGCAACGCCTACGAGGTCGACGGCAACGTGTACTTCGCGGTCGAGTCGTTCCCCGGCTACGGCCGCCTGTCGGGCAACACCCTGGACCAGCTGCGGGCCGGCCACCGGCAGGCCGAGCCGGACCCGCGCAAGCGCCACCACGCCGACTTCGCCCTGTGGAAGGCGGCGGGCCCGGGCCGGATCGTCAAGTGGCCCTCGCCCTGGGGCGACGGCTACCCGGGGTGGCACATCGAGTGCTCGGCCATGTCCCTGGCCACCCTGGGCGAGCACATCGACCTCCACACCGGTGGCGAGGACAACGTCTTCCCCCACCACGAGGACGAGATCGCCCAGTCCGAGGCGGTGGTCGGCCACCAGGTGGTGACCACCTGGGTGCACGGCAAGCACCTGCTGACCGACGAGCGCAAGATGGCCAAGTCGGCGGGCAACTTCTACTCGCTGCGGGAGCTGACCGAGCGGGGCCGGCGTCCCCTGGCCGCGCGCCTGCTGTTCCTCCAGGCCCGCTACCGCACCCCGCTCAACTTCACCTGGACCGCCCTGGCCGGGGCCGAGCGGACCCTGGACCGGCTGCGCTCGCGGATGGCCGGCTGGGCCGCGGACCCGAGGGCCGGCCAGGCCCCGGGATGCGCCGGCTACGAGGAGCGCTTCTGGCGCGCGGTCCACGACGACCTGGACACCCCGGCCGCCCTGGCCGTCCTGCACGAGCTGGAGGGCGACGAGTCGCTGCCCCCCGCGGCCCGCTTCACCAGCGTGGCCGCCTTCGACCGGTTCCTCGGGCTCGACCTGGCCGCCGAGGT
Organism: uncultured Actinomycetota bacterium; assembly: GCA_963733175.1. GTDB lineage: Bacteria > Actinomycetota > CALGFH01 > CALGFH01 > CALGFH01 > CALGFH01. Next base: position 70,934 of record CAVTCL010000029.1, on the reverse strand, counting down.
CGGCCAGGCCCTGCCCGACGGGGCCACCGAGCTGATCGCCGCCCGCGAGCAGGCCCGCGCCGACCGCGACTTCGCCGCCGCCGACCGCCTGCGCGACCAGCTGGCCGCCATGGGGGTCGAGGTCACCGACACCCGGGCCGGGACCAGCTGGCGCCTGCGCCCCTGACCCCGGCTACTCGAGGCCCTTGGCGATCCTGACCAGCAGGTCCCGGACGGCGGCCACGGCCCGGCCGGAGGGGGCGGTCGGGAAGGTGGCGGCCACGGCCAGCCCGCGCCGGCCCTCCCGCCAGCGGACGGCCATGTCCTGGCCGCCCGGGGAGAGCACGACCGCGGCGGTGCCGCCGCGGACGGCCGGGCGGGCCACCACCCGGCCGTCCGGCGAGCCGGCCCCGCCCACCGCCGCCGGCCCGTCGGTGACCGTCACCCGGGAGACGCCGACCCCGCCGGGCGCGGCGCCGGCGCCGGGGCCGGGGCCGTAGCCCCGCTGCCAGGAGCCGCCGCCCGCGCCGTCCTGGCCGAGCTCGTCCACCAGCCGCCAGCCGGGCGGCAGCCATCGCGGCTCCAGGGGGACCGGGGCGAGCCGGCGCCGGCGGTCCGAGTGGCCGTCGACCACCGCCCGGCCGGCCAGCTCGTTGTGCAGGGGCACGGCCAGGGTGCGGATGAACCCCAGGTCGGTGCAGGACTGCTGGGGGCCGAGGGGGACCCGCGAGCGGTAGGTCCGGATGGTCACCACCACCCGGTCCGGCTCGGCGCTGACCTCGGGGGCGTAGCCGACCCAGCACGGGTCCGACGGGTCGGCGTCCGGGTTGGCGCCGGTCCAGCTCACCACCACCCGCCGCGGGTCGGCGTCCAGGCGGCCGGCGTCCCAGGCCACCGTCCGGTCGCGGATCCCGTCGGGGGCGGTGGTGGCCGGGGCGGTGGCCGGCGGCGGCCCTGGCCGGTCGGGGGCGGCGCAGCCGGCCAGGCAGAGGGCGGCCAGGGCGGCGGCCAGCAACCGGGTGACGCCCACCAGACCTCCTCTCCTCCGCCACATCATGGACCAGAGCCGGTCACTGGTTCCCAGGTAGTCGTATGCTGCAAGGGACACCCGACCCGGGCGCTGGAGCGTGAGCGATGGGACTGATGCAGCGGTTCTCGACCCTCTTCAAGGCCAAAGCCTCGAAGACCCTGGACAAGTACGAGGACCCGAGGGAGACCCTCGACTACTCCTACGAGCGGACCCTGGAGATGCTCCAGAAGATGCGCCGGGCCGTGGCCGACGTGGCCACCTCCCGCAAGCGCATCGAGCTCCAGGCCCAGCAGCTCCAGCGCTCGGCGGCCAAGCTGGAGGGCCAGGCCACCCAGGCCATCTCCCAGGACCGCGAGGACCTGGCCAGGGAGGCGCTGACCCGCCGCCAGGCCATCGCCACCCAGCTCACCGACCTCCAGGCCCAGCATGACCAGCTCAAGGCCGAGGAGGCCCGGATGGTCGAGGCCTCCCGGCGCCTCCAGGCCAAGGTCGACTCCTTCCGGATCCGCAAGGAGACGATGAAGGCCAACTACACCGCCGCCGAGGCCCAGACCAAGGTCAACGAGGCCATCTCGGGGATCGGCGAGGAGATGGGCGACGTCGGCCTGGCCATGCAGCGGGCCGAGGACAAGGTGGCCCAGATGCAGGCCCGCTCCGGCGCCCTTGACGAGCTGATGGCCTCGGGGGCCCTTGACGACGCCTCCATGTCCAGCGACCGGCTCCAGGCCGAGCTGGACCGCGGGTTCGCCGAGCCGGCGGTCGAGGCCGAGCTGGCCCGCCTCAAGGGCGAGCTGCCCGGTGCCAGCACCACCGCCAAGCAGCTCGGCGCCCCCGGCGAGGCCGCCGCCGAGCCGCCCGCCGAGACCCCGGCGCCGGCCCAGGCGCCGGTGGAGGAGGAGCGGCGATGATCGTCCGGATCAGCGGCGAGGGCCAGTTCGAGATGCCCGACGGCCACCTCGAGGAGCTCAACCGGCTCGACGGCGACCTGACCAAGGCGGTCGACGCCGGCGACGAGGCCCAGTTCAAGGCGGCCCTGGAGACCCTGCTGGCCAGCGTCCGCACCGCCGGGGAGGAGCTTCCGGCCGACTGGATCGGCCCCTCCGACCTGGTCCTGCCCAGCCCCGACGCCACCATCCACGAAGTCCGCGAGGTCCTCGGCGACGAGGGGCTCATCCCGGGGTGACGACCTGATGGCACGAACGCGGTTCCCCGCCGACGCCGGCCTGACGAGCCGCATGGTCGGCACGATGTTCCTGCTCGGCCTGCTGTACGTGGTCTTCGTGGCCGTGCTCATCGCGATCCTCAAGAGCTGGCTGCTCATCGTCCTGATCGCCGGCGGGTTCCTGTTCTTCCAGTACTTCTTCTCCGACCGCCTGGCCCTGTCGGCGATGCGCGGGCGCGAGGTGTCGCCGGAGCAGGCGCCCGAGCTGCACCAGATGGTCGACCGGCTCTGCGCCCTGGCCGACATGCCCAAGCCGCGGGTCGCGATCGCCGACTCCGACCTGCCCAACGCCTTCGCCACCGGGCGCAACCAGAAGCACGCCGTGGTCTGTGTGACCACCGGGATCCTGCGCCGGCTGTCCGCGCCCGAGCTGGAGGCGGTGCTGTCGCACGAGCTGTCCCATGTCGCCCACCGGGACGTGGCCGTGATGACCATCGCCAGCTTCCTCGGCATCCTGGCCGGGTTCGTGGTCCGCTCCTCGATCTACGCCGGCGCCTGCGGCGGTGGCGGCTGGGGGCGCTCCAACGACCGCGACAACAACGCCGGCGCCGTGATCCTGCTGGTCGTGCTGGCCTCGGCGGTGGTGTACGCGCTCAGCTTCCTGCTGACCCGGCTGCTGTCGCGCTACCGGGAGCTGTCGGCCGACCGCGCCGGGGCGATCCTGATCGGCCGGCCGTCGCTGCTGGCCTCGGCCCTGGTCAAGATCACCGGCGACATGGCCCGCATCCCCACCCGCGACCTGCGGGCGGCCGAGCCGCTCAACGCCTTCTTCTTCGCCCCGGCGCTCGCCCCCGGGTTCAGCTTCTCGACGCTGTTCGCGACCCACCCGCCCCTGGAGCGGCGCCTGGAGCAGCTCGCCAAGCTGGAGGCCCAGCTCGGCCGGCCGGCGTGAAGTTCCTCGACGCCCTGCTGGGGCGGAGCAAGCCGAAGCAGCCGAAGCTGGACGCCCTGTTCGGGGTCACCGGGGCGGCCATCACCCTGGAGGCGGCGGCGGGGATGCGGCCCACCGGCCAGGCCGCGGTCTGCTTCAAGCCGGCCTCCGGGCAGGGGTTCGCGGCCGCCTCCGAGGAGCTGCAGGGCCTGCTGGAGCTGGCCGTCAAGGAGGCCGGGTCGACCCTGCGGATCACCGACGACCGCTACGGCTACCGCTGGGTGGTGCTCGCCGACCCCGAGGTGGAGGACCTGGTCACCGCCGTCCACCTGGTCAACTCGACCCTCGAGCAGCACGGCTTCGGCCCCCAGCTGCTCTGCTCGGTGTTCGCCTTCGACGCGGGGGTCCGGGAAGCGGTTCCACCTGGTCTACCTGTACAAGCGGGGCACCTTCTACCCGTTCGCGCCGCTGGGCGGCGAGCGCCGGGACAACGAGCTGGAGCTGCGGGTCAAGGCCACCCTGGAGGGCGACCTGCCGATCGAGCCCGAGCTCACCCGCTGGTTCGCCCTCTGGGGACTCCCGCTGGACTGATAGCCTTGCTGTGCCGCCGGCGGCGCAGCCGCGAGCGCGGCCGTGACCAGCCAGGAGGAGCGCGTGCGCGAGCGACTTGCCGTGGTGGCACTGGGCGGGAACGCCATCTCCCCGCCGGGGAGCGCCAGCCCGATCCCGGCGCAGTACGAGCGGACCATGGAGACCGCCCACCACCTGGCCCACCTGACCGAGCGGCCGCTGGTCGTGACCCACGGCAACGGCCCCCAGGTCGGCAACCTGCTGCTCCGCAGCGACCTGGCCGCCGGCGTGCTGCCCCGGCTGCCGCTGGACACCTGCGTGGCCGACACCCAGGGCGGCATGGGCTTCATGCTCCAGCAGTGCCTCGACAACGCCTTCCACCAGGCGGGGGTGCGGCGCGGCAACGGTCAGCGTGGTCACCCGCACGGTGGTCGACGCCGGCGACCCGGCGTTCCGCGCTCCCTCCAAGCCGATCGGCAACTTCTACGACGAGGCGGAGGCGCGCCGCCGGATGGACACCCAGGGCTGGGCGATGCGGGAGGACGCCGGCCGGGGCTGGCGCCGGGTGGTCCCCTCCCCGGAGCCGCGGGAGATCGTGGAGCTGCCGCAGATCGAGGCCCTGCTGGCCACCGGCGCGGTGGTGGTCGCGGCCGGCGGGGGCGGGATCCCGGTGGTCCGCCGGGCCGACGGCTCGCTGGCCGGGGTCGAGGCGGTGGTCGACAAGGACCTGGCCTCGGCCCTGCTCGCGGCCAGGCTGGGGGCCGAGGTCCTGCTGGTCCTCACCGGGGTCGAGCACGTGGCCGTCGACTTCGGCCGCCCCGACCCAGCGCGACCTGCACGAGCTGGGCGCGGCCGAGCTGGCCGGGCTACGCGGCCGGCGGCCAGTTCGCCCCGGGCAGCATGCTGCCCAAGGTCCAGGCGGTCCTCCGGTTCCTGGAGCGCGGCGGCCGCCGGGCGATCATCACCACCCCGGCGCTGTCGGAGAAGGCCCTGGCCGGCGAGATCGGCACCCAGGTGACTCCCTGAGCGGCCTCCTCGCGATCGTGTCGTTCCGGCTCGGCGGGCCCGACGGGGTCTCGGTGGTGGCCGACCACTGGGGCGAGGCGTTCCGCCGCCTCGGGTGGTCGGTGCGGACGGTGGCCGGGGCCGGCCGGGCCGACCGGCTGCTGCCCGGCCTGGCCATGGACGCCACCCCCGGCCCGGACCTGGCCGGCCGGCTGGCCGACGCCCTGGCCGGGACCGACCTGGTGGTGGTCGAGAACATCTGCTCCCTGCCCCGCAACCCGGCCGCCACCGCCGCCCTGGCCGGGCTGCTGGCGGGCCGGCCGGCCATCCTCCACCACCACGACCTGCCCTGGCAGCGTGAGGAGTTCGGCGACCTGCCCGGCTGGCCGCCCGACGACCCGGCCTGGGCCCACGTCACCATCAACGAGCTCAGCCGCCGGCAGCTGGCCGACCGCGGGGTGGCGGCCACCACCGTCTACGGCGGCTTCCCCCCGCCGGCTCCCGGCCGCCGGGCGCTGGCCCGTGCCCGCCTCGGGGTGGCCCCGGACCAGCGGCTGCTGCTCCAGCCGACCCGGGCCATCGCCCGCAAGAACGTCCCCGCCGGCCTGGCCATGGCCGAGGGCCTCGGCGCCGACTACTGGCTGACCGGCCCGGAGGAGGACGGCTACGGCCCCGAGCTCGACCGCCTGCTCGCCGCCACCACCTGCCGGGTCCACCGCCGCGTCCCCGCCGGCCTGACCATGGACGACGCCTACGCCGCCTGCGACGCCGTGGTCTTCCCCTCGACCTGGGAGGGCTTCGGCGCCCCCCTGATCGAGGCCTCCCTGCACCGCCGCCCCCTGGCCGTCGGCGACTACCCGGTCGCCGCCGAGCTGGCCGCCTTCGGCTTCCGCTGGTTCCCGGCCGACGACCCCACCCCCCTCAAGGCCTTCCTCGACCACCCCGACCCGTCCCTGCTGGCCGCCAACCACGACATCGCCCGGCGCCGCTTCTCCCTCGACGCCCTGACCGGCCAGCTCGCCGCCCTGCTGGCCGACGCCGGCTGGGGCCAGGTGGGCCAGGGCTAGGACTCGCCGCCGATGTCGACGTGGTAGGCCTCGTAGACCAGGTCGAGGCCGCGCTTGCGGTGGCGGACCAGGTCGGCGAACAGGCGGACGGTGTGGTCGCGGAGGGCCTGGACCGCGTCGGGGTCGGTGGCGGTCGAGGACTCGGCGATGCCGCGGCGGATGCCGTCGGTGATCTCGGCGTGCTCGCGGCGGAACCGGGTCACCCGGTTGGCCAGGCGGGGGGAGTTCTCGAGGATCTCGTGGTAGAGGCCGCCCGGGGCCTCGGTGACCTCGACGTGGACCGCGAAGACCTCCTGGAGGCGCTCCAGGGCTGGGGCCAGCCTGGCCGGGAGGCTGTCGTGGCCGCCGACGCCGTCGGGGTCGTCGGTGATGGCCAGGGCCTCCTCCAGCCCGGCGATGGCCCGCCGGAGGCTGAGCCGCTGCCCCTTGGCCGCCTCCAGGGCGCTGGTGGAGGCCTCGTACGCCTCGCCGACCTCACGTTGCTTCATACGCCGGCTCCTCCCACGCGCCCCGCCGTGTCCCCCGGACGGTGGTCACGGGTGGTCACGGAAGTGTGGCGGAAAGTGGGTCGCTTGTCACCGTAGAACTTTGCCGACCGGCTCTGCCGGGCGGAGTGTGATGATTGTCGGCCGAAGGCCGACTCCATGCCCTTGTGCCTCAAGCTTCGCGGGCGGCCAGGTCGGCCTCGCCGACCCGGTGGACGAGCACCCGGTTGGTCCCGCCCCGCCCGCCGGGGCTGCCGGCCACGACCACGACCAGGTCGCCCCGGTCGAGCAGGCCCTCGCGGAGGATCCGGGCGTCGGCGTCGTCGATCATGCTCCGCACCTGGGTGCCGACGCCCAGCGGGGTGGCCGTCTCCACCCCCCAGTAGAGGGCCATCCGGCGCCGGGCCGCCTCGGAGGTGGTCAGGCCGATGATCGGGGTCCGCGGCCGGAACCGGGAGACGTAGCGGGCGCTCGCCCCCGTCTCGGTGAAGGCCACGATCGCCGTGCACCCCAGGTCGGTGGCGATCTGCACGGCCGCCCGGCAGACGGTGGCGGGCACGTCCAGCGCGCCGACGGCCGGCGGCGGCGGGGCCGCCAGGTACGGGGTCGCCTCGGCCTCCCGGGCGATCCGGGCCATGGTGGCCACCGCCTCGACCGGGTACTGGCCGATGGCGGTCTCCTGGGAGAGCATCACCGCGTCGGTGCCGTCGAAGATCGCGTTGGCCACGTCGCTGGCCTCGGCACGGGTCGGGCGGGGGCTGGCCACCATCGACTCGAGCATCTGGGTGGCGGTGATCACCGGCACCCCGAGCGAGTTGGCCCTGGCGATGATGTGCTTCTGGATCGGCGGGACCTGCTCGACGGCCAGCTCGACCCCGAGGTCGCCCCGGGCGACCATGACGGCGTCGGCGACCTCCAGGATCTCGTCCAGGCAGTCGATCGCCTCCGGCCGCTCCAGCTTGGCCACCACCGGGATGTCGCCGCCGGCCTCGGCGATGGCCTGCTTGGCCTCGGCCACGTCGTCGGGCTTGCGCACGAACGACAGGGCCAGGTAGTCGGCCCCGGCCTCGACCGCGGTGACCACGTCGGCCCGGTCCTTGGCGGTCAGCGAGGCCGCCGAGACGGCCACCCCGGGCAGGTTCACGCCCTTGCGGGACTTGACGACGCCGCCCCGCTCCACCCGGCAGCGGACCCGCTTTCCCTCGACGTCGACGACCCGCAGGCCGATGGCCCCGTCGTCCAGCAGGATCTGGTCGCCCGGCCGGACGTCGTCGGCCAGGGCCGGGTAGACGACCGGGATCTCGGGCTCCTCGGCCCGGTCGACCCCGGCGACCAGCACGACCTCCTGGCCGCGGTCGAGCTTGACCCCGTTGTCGTCGACCAGCCCGACCCGGATCTTGGGCCCCTGGAGGTCGACCAGGATGGCCAGGTTGCGGTCGCGCTCGGTGGCCACCGACCTGACCAGCTCGAACCGGGCCAGGTGGTCGGCCTTCTCGCCGTGGGAGAAGTTGAGCCGCACGACGTCGAGGCCGGCCTCGACCATGCCGCCGAGGACCTCGGGGGTGCTGGAGGCCGGGCCGAGGGTGGCCACGACCTTGGTACGCTCGGATGTCATCGTGTCGGCAGTGTGGCACGACCGGGGCCACGCTGCGAAGGTTGGCCGGTGACGCGGTCGGGTATTCCAGCCGGCGGCCAGGTGACGTCGCAGAGAGGTCTGGCAGATGCGCTTCGACGACGACAGCCAGCTCGACACCTCACAGGTCCAGGACACCCGCGGCCGCGGCGGCTTCCCGCGCCGCGGCGGGGTCGCCATCGGCGGCGGGGCCGGGCTCGTCGGGGTGATCCTGTTCATCCTGCATCCAGCTGCTCGGCGGGGGCGGCGCCACCTCCGGCGCCCTGCCCGGCATCGACCAGATCCAGGGCGAGCAGACCCAACTCGCCGAGGAGTGCAAGACCGGGGCGGACGCCAACGCCAAGGAGGACTGCCGGGTCGTGGCCGTGGTCAACAGCCTCCAGGAGTACTGGGCGGCCGAGTTCGAGCGGCAGCGGCGGCCAGTACCAGCTGGCCCCGACCACGCTGTTCTCCGGCGGCGTCCAGACCGGCTGCGGCGCGGCCAGCTCCGAGGTCGGCCCCTTCTACTGCCCCAGGGACGGCACCGTCTACATCGACCTCAGCTTCTACCGGGACCTCCAGAGCCGCTTCGGCGCCCGGGGCGGCCCGTTCGCCCAGGCGTACGTGCTGGCCCACGAGTACGGGCACCACGTCCAGAACCTCACCGGGACGATGGACCAGGTCGGCAGCAGCCGCGCCACCGGCCCCCAGAGCGGCGCCGTCCGCCTCGAGCTCCAGGCCGACTGCTACGCCGGCCTGTGGGCCAACCACGCCACCACCCAGCCCGGTCCCGACGGCAGCGACCCCCTGGTCGAGCGGATCACCGAGCAGGACATCGCCGACGGCCTCGACGCCGCCGCCGCCATCGGCGACGACCGCATCCAGGAGCGGTTCCAGGGCCAGGTCAGCCCCGAGACCTGGACCCACGGCTCCGCCGCCCAGCGCCAGAAGTGGTTCACCGTCGGCTACCGCACCGGCGACCCCGCCCAGTGCAACACCTTCCGCGGCTCGGTCTAGCCCTCGGCTCCCTCGTACAGCTCGACCACGGCGGAGCTCGCCGGGCGCCCTCGCCAGCCGGGCGTCGCAGGTGACCAGCGGCGCGTCCGAGCGCCTCGGCAAGGGCGATGAAGGTGGCGTCGTACGCCGTGAGGTTGTGACGCAGCTCCCACGTCCGATCGGCCAGGGCCCCGTGGCCGTAACGGACCACGGTGAGGTCGGCGACGTCGGTGCGGACGTCGGCCGCCCGGCGACTCAGGGCGCCGACTACCGCCGAGGTGTCGACGCACCGAGCACGGCTAGGTGCGGTCGCGGCCCGACCGCACGGCGGCCACGATCTCGTCGGTGCTGGCGCCTCCCTGGCGGGCGCCGGCCCGGGCGAGCACGTCGGCGACCGGCGGGCCTGCGGGCAGTACTCGGACGCCGGACAGCTCAGACCGGTGAGCCGGCTTCGTAGGCCTGGCCGACGGCCTTGGGGGGGCGGACCCGGCGGGAGAACAGGGCCAGGACGACCAGGGTGACGATGTAGGGCAGGCTCTGGATGAAGGCGTTGTTGATCCAGTCGACCCGCAGGAACACGGTCAGGGCCTCGGTCCAGGCGAACAGCAGGCAGGCGAAGGCGGCGCCGATCGGGGACCAGTTGCCGAGGATGAGGGCGGCCAGGGCGATGAAGCCGCGGCCCTGGTTCATGCCCTCGCGGTAGAGGCCGACCAGCTCGATCGAGAGGTAGCCGCCGGCCAGGCCGGCGAAGGCGCCGGAGATGAGCACGCCGGCCCAGCGCTTGCCGTTGACCCGGACGCCGAGGCTCTCGGCGGCCCGCGGGTTCTCGCCGGCCGAGCGGAGGCGCAGCCCGAAGATGGTGCGGTTGAGCACGAACCAGGCCGCCGCCCCGAGCAGGATGGTCACCGGCACCATGATCGACTGCTCGCCCAGGCCGGGGCAGGTCGATCTTGGGGAGCTGCGGCACCTGGGGCGACTGGGTGCCCTGGCCGTAGGCGACGATGGACAGGAACCGGGGGACCCCGATGGCCAGGATGTTGATGGCCACGCCGGAGACGATGTGGTCGACCCGGAAGGTGATGGTGGCCATCCCGTGGATGGCGGCGACCGCGACCCCGGCGGCGACCGCCGTCAGCAGGCCGGCCAGCCGGGCCCCACTGGAGCGCCCCCCAGGCCCCGAACCAGGTGCCGAAGATCATCATGCCGTCGATGCCGATGTTGACGATGCCCGAGCGCTCGTTGAACACCCCGCCCAGGGTGGCCAGGTACAGGGGCACGAAGGCCCGGATGGCCGAGGCGATGGTGGCCAGCCCGAACAGCTGGATCAGGATCTCAGGCACGTTCGTGCTGCTCCCGGAGCTGGCGGCGGGCGGTCATGCGGCGGACGAGCTCGTAGGCGATCACGATGGTGAGGATGATCACGCCCTGCATGATGGTCGTGACCTCCTTGGGGCACGTCGGTGTTGAGGCCGATGCCGGATGACGCCCGGTCGAGGAAGGAGAACAGCAGGGCCGCGGCGACGATGCCGAGGCCGGAGTTGCGCCCGAGCAGGGCGATGGCGATGCCGGTGAAGCCGTAGCCGCGGATGTAGTCGAGCTTCATGCGGTCGTCGATGCCGATCACGTCCTGGAGGGCGATCAGGCCGGCGATCGCCCCCGACAGCAGCATCGCCTTCATGATCATGGCGTTGCTGCGGATGCCGGACGGCTCGGCCGCGCGCGGGTTGGTGCCGAGCACGCGCAGCTCGAAGCCGAAGCGGGTCCGCCGGACGGTGAAGGCGTAGAGCGACGGCGGCGACGATGGCCAGGACGAAGAACCAGGTCACCGGGGCCGAGGCGCGGAAGTCGAAGCCGATCGAGTTGAAGAACGGGACCATGCGAGCCCACCTGGGCGGTCGGCTCGATCGGCGGGGTCTGCTGCTGGGCGATGCCGCCCGGCCTGGTTGGGGTCCTTCAGGGGGCCCGAGAGGAGGTACAGCAGGACCGCGTTGGCCACGAAGTTCATCATGATGGTCGAGATGACCTCGTGCGCCCCCCGGTAGACCTTGAGCAGCGCCGGGATCGGCCGCCCAGAGCATCCCGCCGGCCATCCCGGCCAGGATGGTCAGGGGCAGGTGCAGGACCGTCGGGGCCTGGAGCTGGTAGCCGACGTAGGCGGCGGTCAGGGCGCCGATCGCGTACTGGCCCTCGACGCCGATGTTGAACAGGCCGGCCTTGAAGGCGATGGCCACGGCCAGGCCGGCGAAGATCAGCGGGGTGGCCCGGCCGAGGATGAAGGCCAGCGAGTTGGGGTTGTCCAGCCCGTAGTTCCACATGGCGGCGGCCACGTCGGCCACGTCGCCCCAGCTCTGCTGCACGATCAGGATGACCAGGACGCCGATGACGGCCGCGATCAGGATCGAGACGGCCGGGGCGAGCAGCTGGATGGCCCAGCCCCGCAGGCGCTGGCCCCAGGGGACCCGGAGGGCGGCCTCCTCGACCTCGGGCTCGGGCGGCGGAGCGGCCGGGGCCGCTCCTCGACCTTCACGCCGCCGGCTCCTCGTCTCGCGCCGCGGGCGCCGGTCATGTAGAGGCCGAGCTCGCTCATGGTCGCCTCCGACCCGGCGAACTGGGCCACGATGCGGCCGTCGTGGATGACCCCGACCCGGTCGGCCAGGGCCAGGATCTCCTCGAGGTTGGAGGAGATCAGCAGCACGGCCACGCCCTCGTCGCGGGCCTCGACCAGCTCCTGCCAGACGAACTGGGTGGCCCCGATGTCCAGGCCGCGGGTCGGGTGGGCGGCGATCAGCAGCTTGGGCTTGCTCGCGAACTCCCGGCCCAGGACCAGCTTCTGCTGGTTGCCGCCGGACAGGGCGTAGGCCGGGGCGGACACGCTGGGCGCCTTGACCCGGAAGCTGCGGACCAGCTCGACCGCCCGGCGCCGGATGGCCCGCAGGTCGAGCAGGCCCCGCCGGCTGAACGGCTCGCGCTCGTGCTGGCCGAGGACCGCGTTCTCGCTGACCAGCATCTGGAGGACCATGCCGCGGGCGTGGCGGTCCTCGGGGATGTAGGCCAGCCCGGCCTGGCGGCGGGTGCGCACGTCGGCCCGGGTCAGCTCGTCGTCGTCCAGGTAGACCCGGCCGGTGTCGGGCGTGGTCAGGCCGACCAGGGCCTCGACCAGCTCGGCCTGGCCGTTGCCCTCGACCCCGGCCAGCCCGTAGATCTCCGAGCGGCGCACGTCCAGGTCGAGCCCGGCCACCAGGTCCTTGCCCCCGACGATGACCCGCAGGTCCTTGACCTGGAGCATGCGGCCCGCCGGGGGTGGCCTTGCCCTCGACCCGGCGCAGCAGCACCGGGCGGCCGACCATCATCTCGGCCACCTGGTGGGAGTCGGTGTCGGCGGCGGCGACGGTGTCGATCACCTTGCCGTCGCGGAGCACGGTGATCCGGTCGGCGATCTGGAGCACCTCGTCGAGCGAGTGGGCGATGAAGATGATGGTCTTGCCGTCGGCCTTGAGGTCGCGCATGTGGGCGAACAGCTCCTCGACCTCCTGGGGGACGAGCACGGCCGTCGGCTCGTCCAGGATCAGGATGTCCGCGCCCCGGTAGAGGAGCTTGAGGATCTCGACCCGCTGCTGCTGGCCGACGCCGATGTCCTCGACCCGGGCGTCGGGGTCCAGGGGGGTGCCGAACCCCCGGGCCAGCTCCCCCACCCGCTGGGTCGGCCGCGTCCCGGTCCAGCCGGCCGCCGCCGCGGCTGGGCTCGGAGCCGAGCACGATGTTCTCGGCCACGGTGAAGTCGTCGACCAGCATGAAGTGCTGGTGGACCATGCCGATGCGCAGCTCGATGGCCTTGCGGGGCGAGTCGATCACCTGCGGCTCGCCCCTGACCAGGATCTCGCCCTCGTCGGGCTGCTCCAGGCCGTACAGCATCTTCATCAGGGTCGACTTGCCGGCGCCGTTCTCGCCCACCAGGGCGTGGATCTCGCCCTCGGCCACCTGCAGGTCGATCTGGTCGTTGGCGACCACGCCGGCGTAGCGGCGGGTGATGCCGCGGCACTCGATGGCCGGTGACCGGCGGCGGGCCTCCGCTGGCCCGCCCTCGGTCGCCTCGGTCGCCTCGGTCGCCACGGCTAGGAGGCCGGCTTGTCCGGGACCTTGATCTCGCCGTCGGCGATCTTCTGCTTCAGGTCGTCCAGGGTGGTGCGGGATGTCGCCCAGGAGCTCCTTGTTGTACTCGTTCTGGGCGTAGTCGATCCCGCCCTCCTTGAGCCCGAAGGTCTGGATGCCGCCCTCGGTCAGCTGGCCGGCGACGTAACTTCTCGATGGTCTGCCTGCACGGCGGTGTCGACCCGCTTGAGCATCGAGGTCAGGATCCACTTCTGCTCGGCCGCGCTGGCGGTCAGGCTCTGGTCGGAGTCGACCCCGATGGCGTACTTCTGGTTGGCGGCGGCGGCTCGGCGATCACCCCGTCCCCGGTCGACGCCGGCGGCGTGGTAGATGCACGTCGGCGCCCTGGCCGATCTGCTTCAGGGCCAGCTCCTTGCCCTTGGCCGGGTCGCGTGAAGGCCTCGGATGGTGTTGCCGGCGTAGTCGACCACGACCTTGACGTTCTTGCCCTCCTGGTCTCGTTGATGTACTTGACGCCCGCCTCGTAGCCGGCCTGGAACTTCTTGATCAGCTCGACCTCCTGGCCGCCGACGAAGCCGACCGTGTTGCTCTTGGTCTTGAGGGCGGCGGCCGCCCCGACGATGAACGACCCCTCGTGCTCCTTGAACCCGAGGCAGGTCAGGTTCTGTCCTTCTCGGTGCAGAGTGTCGTCGAAGACGTCGACCACCGGCGAACGTGGACGTCGGTGTTCTCCTTGGCCGACGCGACGATGTCCGCGGATGAACAGCGAAGCCGATCCCGAACAGCAGGCTCGTAGCCGTCGCCGACCAGGCAGTCGAGGATCTCCTTGCGGTTGGAGCCGTCCTTGTTCGGGGTCGATCTCCTTGACCTCGATCTTGTCGCCGAGCTTCTGCTTGGCCGCGTCCAGCCCGGCCGCGGCCGAGTCGTTGAACGACTTGTCGCCCCGGCCGGCCGATGTCGTAACACCAGCCCGACCTTCTTGGCCTCGGCGGTGTCGCCGCCGGTGCCGGTGTCGCCGCCCTCGTCGTCGCCGCCGCCACACGCGGCCACCATCAGGCCGAGCGCGACCAGCAGGGCGCCGACCCGCACACCCCGTACCCCACGCATGCACTTGCTCCTCTCGGACTCCAGGTTCCCACCCGGTTCTCAGCGCGCCAGCGCCGCTGGCTGGCGGTATTTAACCATTCCTTGGTCCGGTGAAGGGGTCTCGTCGGAAGGCTGCGTAGAATCCGCGGATGCGCCGCGTCCTGCTGGGCCTCCTCGTGCTCGTGCTCGCCTACTTCGCCGTGACCACCACGCTGGTGGCCAGGTGGATGGGGAAGGACGAGCGGCCGAGGGTCGACGCCATCGTGGTCCTCGGGGCCGCCCAGTACGACGGGCGGCCGTCGGCCATCTACGAGGCCCGCCTGGAGCACGCCGTCGAGCTGTGGCGGGACGACGTGGCCCCGTTGCTGGTGTTCACCGGGGGCAAGGAGCAGGGCGACCGCTTCACCGAGGGCGGGTCGGGGGCCCGCTGGGCCACCGAGCGCGGGGTGCCGGAGTCGGCGGTGCTGGCCGAGGAGCGCAGCCGCACCACCTACCAGAACCTGGCCGGGGCCAAGCGCGCCCTCGAGCGGCGCAACCCGGGCGGCGGCCGGCACCGCATCGTGGTCGTGTCCGACCCCTTCCACATGTACCGGGCGGTCAAGCAGGCCGCCGACCTCGGCATGGACGCCTACCCGTCGCCCACCCGGACCAGCCCGCTGTCGGCCAGCCGGCTCAAGCTCACCGAGCTGGTGCTGCGCGAGGACCTGGCCATCGCCGGGTACCTGCTGTCCGGCGCCGGCAAGTAGCAAGGAGGCTCCCCGTGGCCCTGACCGTCGTCGACCATCCCCTGGCCGGGACCATGCTCACCGCGCTGCGGGACGAGGCGACCCCGCCGCCGCTGTTCCGGCTGCTGACCAAGCGGCTGTCGCTGGTGCTGGCCGTCGAGGCCACCCGGGGAATCCCGACGGCCGCCCGGAGGGTGACCACCCCGCTGGCCGAGGCCCAGGGCATCGCCTTCGCCGCCCCGCTGGTCGCGGTGCCGATCCTCCGGGCCGGCCTGGGCATGCTGGAGGCCGTGACCGAGCTGTTCCCGGAGGTGGCGGTCGGCTACCTGGGGCTTGAGCGCGACCACGCCACCTTCCAGCCGTCGACCTACTACAGCAAGCTGCCCGACATCGAGGGCAGCTACGTCCTGCTGCTCGACCCGATGCTGGCCACCGGCGGGTCGGCGGCGGCGGCCTGCGCCAGCCTGTTCGCGGCCGGGCCGGCCCGGGTGACGCTGCTGTCGGTGGTGGCCGCCCCCGAGGGCCTGCGCCGGCTGGAGGTCGAGCACCCGTCGCTGGACGTGGTCACCGCCGCGGTCGACGAGCGCCTCAACGACCAGGCGTACATCGTGCCCGGGCTGGGCGACTTCGGGGACCGGCTGTTCGGGACCTGATCGAGTACGATTCAATGTCTCGAACCTGACGAACTAGACGAGGAGAGCACGTGGCCCGAGCGCAGCACCCTCGCGGTGGCGAGGAGCTGCTGGCCCCGTTCCGGGTCCTGGCGGGCGGCGAGGACCTGGCCACGGCCGGGGCCGCCCTGCTGGAGCGCGCCTGCCGGGCCCTCGAGGCCGTCGAGGGCGTGGTCCTGCTCGACGAGGACGGCCTCGTGCCCGGGCCGTCCTGGGGCGCGCCGGGTCCCGCCGGGCCCCTCGGGAGCCGCCCCGGCGACCGCGAGCTGGCCACGGCCGCGACGGCCTCGGAGACCCGCCGGGCAGCCGCTGCCCGCCGGGGC
The DNA here is from genome assembly GCA_963733175.1 of uncultured Actinomycetota bacterium. Lineage (GTDB taxonomy): Bacteria > Actinomycetota > CALGFH01 > CALGFH01 > CALGFH01 > CALGFH01. The sequence continues at coordinate 55,182 of CAVTCL010000029.1, read as the reverse complement.
GGGCGCGGTCGAGGCCTGGTGCGCGATGGTGGTGGAGGGCCGGGCGGTGGGCGTGCTGGCGCTGCGCCGGCCGCCCGGTCGGCCCTTCGCCGGCGGCGACCTGGCCGCGGTGGAGCTGCTGGCCATCGGGGCCGCCGTGGCCACCGACCGGCTGCGCTTCCTGCGGCTGTGGTCGCGCAAGCTGGAGCAGGCCGACGCCGCCCACTCCCAGCTGCTGCGCTACGCCGACGACCTGCGCACCACCTTCTCGGCCGAGCGCCGCCGGGCCGAGGAGCTGGGCAAGGCCCTTGACGCGGTCGAGCTGGCCTACACGGCCACCGTCCGCGCCCTGGCCAGCGCCGTCGAGGCCAAGGACGCCTACACCGGCGGCCACCTGGCCAGGGTCACCGCCTACGGGACCGAGGCCTGCCGGGCCCTCGGCGGCGACCTGGCCGCGACCCCGGGCCTGGAGTACGCCTTCCTGCTCCACGACCTGGGCAAGATCGGCGTCCCCGACGCGGTGCTCAACAAGGCCGACCCCCTGACCGACGAGGAGTGGGCCCTGATGCGCGAGCACCCGGCCATCGGCCTGCGCATCCTCGAAGGGGTTCCGCACATGGACGTGGTCAGGGAGGTCGTCTACTCCCACCACGAGCGCTGGGACGGGGCCGGCTACCCGGAGGGCCTCAAGGACGAGCAGATCCCCCTGGCGGCCAGGGTGTTCGCCGCCGTCGACGCCTTCGACGCCATCACCACCGACCGCCCCTACCGGGCAGCGGCCAGCCTCGACGAGGCGCTCCACCGGCTGCGGGAGGCCGCCGGCACCCAGTTCGCCCCCGACGCCGTCGACGCCATCCACCTGGTCGAGCGGGGGCGGCTGGCGGCGATCCAGGCGACCGCGAACCGCGGGCGCTAGGGATGCGGCGCCTGCGGGTGCAGCTCACCGTCCTGCTCGCCCTGCTCGGCATGCTGATGGTGGCCGAGCAGATATTGACCAACCTGGTCGGGAATGCGATCAAATACTCCCCCGGGGGCGGCGAGGTCCTCGTCACCGTCGACCACGACGGCGACACGGTGCAGGTGAACGTACGGGACCAGGGAATCGAGATGAGCCCACGCGACATGGGGCAGTTGTTCGAGAAGTTCTACCGGGTGGACCGCGAGGAGGTCCGCCGCGCCGGCGGCACCGGCCTCGGCCTGTACATCACCAAGCGGCTGGTCGAGATGCACGGCGGCCGGCTGTGGGCCGAGTCCTGGCCGGGCGTCGGCTCGGTGTTCCGCTTCACCCTGCCCACCTCCGACGAGCTTGCCGGGAGCGGCCGATGAAGCTGCTGATCGCCGACGACGAACCGGCCGTGCGGGCCCTGGTGCACGTCACCCTGGAGGGCGACGAGTACGAGATCCTGGAGGCGGCCGACGGGGTCGAGGCCCTCGAGGTGGCCAGGGGCGAGGGCCCCCGGCTGGTCCTGCTCGACATCATGATGCCCAGGCTGGACGGCCTCGAGGTCTGCCGCCAGCTCAAGGCCGACCCCGACACCAGCGACATCGTGGTCGTCATGCTCACCGCCCAGGCCCAGGAACGCGACCGCGACCAGGGCCTGGCCGCCGGGGCCGACGACTACTTCACCAAGCCCTTCTCCCCCCTGGCCCTGCTCAACATGGTCGAGGCCGAAGGTCTGGATGCCGCCCTTGAGGGTGCCGTCGACGTAGGCGCCGATGGTCTGCTGGACGGCGGTGTCGACCCGCTTGAGCATGGAGGTGAGGATCCACTTCCGCTCGGCCTCGCTGGCCGTGAGGCTCTGGTCGGAGTCGACCCCGATGACGTACTTCTGCTCGGCGGCGGCGGCCGAGATGACCCCGGCACCGGTGCCGCCGGAGGCGTGGTAGATGACGTCGGCGCCCTGGCCGATCTGCTTCAGGGCCAGCTCCTTGCCCTTGGCCGGGTTGCGGAAGGCCTCGGGGGTGTTGCCGGCGTAGTCGACCAGGACCTCGATGTCCTTGCCCTCCTGGTCGGCGATGTACTTGACGCCCGCCTCGTAGCCGGCCTGGAACTTCTTGATGAGGTCGCCCTCGAGGCCGCCGACGAAGCCGACGGTGTCGGACTCGGTCTTGAGGGCGGCCGCGGCCCCGACCAGGAAGGAGCCCTCCTCCTCCTTGAAGCCGAGGCAGAGCAGGTTGCTGTCCGGCTGGGTGCAGCTGTCGGCGAAGCCGTCGACCACCGCGAAGGTGGTGTCGGGGGCCTCGGAGGCCGACTTGGCGATGTCCTCGGAGAACAGGAAGCCGACCCCGATGTTCAGGCCGTAGCCCTCCTCGGCGAGGCTGTCGAGCAGCTCCTTGCGGTTGGAGCCGTCGGCGTTGGGCTCGATCTCCTTGACCTCGATCTTGTCGCCCTGCTCCTGCTTGGCCGCGTCGATCCCGGCCCCGGCGGAGTCGTTGAACGACTGGTCGCCCCGACCGCCGATGTCGTAGACCAGGCCGACCTTCTTGGCCTCGGCGGTGTCGCCGCCGGTGCCGGTGTCGCCCTCGTCGTCGCCGCCGCCACACGCGGCCACCATCAGGCCGAGCGCGACCAGCAGGGCGCCGACCCGCACACCCCGTACCCCACGCATGCACTTGCTCCTCTCGGACTCCAGGTTCCCACCTGTGCCAGCGCCGCTGGCTGGCGGTATTTAACCACTCCTTGGTCCGGTGAAGGGGTCTCGTCGGAAGGCTGCGTAGAATCCGCGGATGCGCCGCGTCCTGCTGGGCCTCCTCGTGCTCGTGCTCGCCTACTTCGCCGTCACCACCACGCTGGTGGCCAGGTGGATGGGCAAGGACGAGCGGCCGAGGGTCGACGCCATCGTGGTCCTCGGGGCCGCCCAGTACGACGGGCGGCCGTCGGCCATCTACGAGGCCCGCCTGGAGCACGCCGTCGAGCTGTGGCGGGACGACGTGGCCCCGTTGCTGGTGTTCACCGGGGGCAAGGAGCAGGGCGACCGCTTCACCGAGGGCGGGTCGGGGGCCCGCTGGGCCACCGAGCGCGGGGTGCCGGAGTCGGCGGTGCTGGCCGAGGAGCGCAGCCGCACCACCTACCAGAACCTGGCCGGGGCCAAGCGCGCCCTCGAGCGGCGCAACCCGGGCGGCGGCCGGCACCGCATCGTGGTCGTGTCCGACCCCTTCCACATGTTCCGGGCGGTCAAGCAGGCCGCCGACCTCGGCATGGACGCCTACCCGTCGCCCACCCGGACCAGCCCGCTGTCGGCCAGCCGGCTCAAGCTCACCGAGCTGGTGCTGCGCGAGGACCTGGCCATCGCCGGGTACCTGCTGTCCGGGGCCGGGGTTCGGGGGGAGGACTCCCCCCCGAATGAACCGGGACCGCGGCAAGAGGCCCCAGAAGGAGAGCGCAATGGCGCTGACGGTTGTAAACCATCCGCTGGCCGGGTCCATGCTGACCGCGCTGCGGGACGAGGCGACCCCGCCGCCGCTGTTCCGGCTGCTGACCAAGCGGCTGTCGCTGGTGCTGGCCGTGGAGGCCACCCGGGGAATCCCGACGGCCGCCCGGACGGTGACCACCCCGCTGGCCGAGGCCCAGGGCATCGCCTTCGCCGCCCCGCTGGTCGCGGTGCCGATCCTGCGGGCCGGCCTGGGCATGCTGGAGGCCGTGACCGAGCTGTTCCCGGAGGTGGCGGTCGGCTACCTGGGGCTGGAGCGCGACCACGCCACCTTCCAGCCGTCGACCTACTACAGCAAGCTGCCCGACATCGAGGGCAGCTACGTCCTGCTGCTCGACCCGATGCTGGCCACCGGCGGGTCGGCGGCGGCGGCCTGCGCCAGCCTGTTCGCGGCCGGGCCGGCCCGGGTGACGCTGCTGTCGGTGGTGGCCGCCCCCGAGGGCCTGCGCCGGCTGGAGGCCGAGCACCCGTCGCTGGACGTGGTCACCGCCGCGGTCGACGAGCGCCTCAACGACCAGGCGTACATCGTGCCCGGGCTGGGCGACTTCGGGGACCGGCTGTTCGGGACCTGATCGAGTACGATTCAATGTCTCGAACCTGACGAACTAGACGAGGAGAGCACGTGGCCCGAGCGCAGCACCCTCGCGGTGGCGAGGAGCTGCTGGCCCCGTTCCGGGTCCTGGCGGGCGGCGAAGACCTGGCCACGGCCGGGGCCGCCCTGCTGGAACGCGCCTGCCGGGCCCTCGAGGCCGTCGAGGGCGTGGTCCTGCTCGACGAGGACGGCCTCGTGCCCGGGCCGTCCTGGGGCGTGCCGGGTCCCGCCGGGCCCCTCGGGAGCCGCCCCGGCGACCGCGAGCTGGCCGCGGCCGCGACGGCCCCGGAGGGCCCGGGACCCGCCGGGCAGCCGCTGCCCGCCGGGGCGGGCGCGGTCGAGGCCTGGTGCGCGATGGTGGTGGAGGGCCGGGCGGTGGGGGTGCTGGCGCTGCGCCGGCCTCCCGGTCGGCCCTTCGCCGGCGGCGACCTGGCCGCGGTGGAGCTGCTGGCCATCGGGGCCGCCGTGGCCGTCGACCGGCTGCGCTTCCTGCGGCTGTGGTCGCGCAAGCTGGAGCAGGCCGACGCCGCCCACTCCCAGCTGCTGCGCTACGCCGACGACCTGCGCACCACCTTCTCGGCCGAGCGCCGCCGGGCCGAGGAGCTGGGCAAGGCCCTCGACGCGGTCGAGCTGGCCTACACGGCCACCGTCCGCGCCCTGGCCAGCGCCGTCGAGGCCAAGGACGCCTACACCGGCGGCCACCTGGCCAGGGTCACCGCCTACGGGACCGAGGCCTGCCGGGCCCTGGGCGGCGACCTGGCCGCGACCCCGGGCCTTGAGTACGCCTTCCTGCTCCACGACCTGGGCAAGATCGGCGTCCCCGACGCGGTGCTCAACAAGGCCGGCCCCCTGACCGACGAGGAGTGGGCCCTGATGCGCGAGCACCCGGCCATCGGCCTGCGCATCCTGGAGGGGGTGCCGCACATGGACGTGGTCAGGGCGGTCGTCTACTCCCACCACGAGCGCTGGGACGGGGCCGGCTACCCGGAGGGCCTCAAGGACGAGCAGATCCCCCTGGCGGCCAGGGTGTTCGCCGCCGTCGACGCCTTCGACGCCATCACCACCGACCGCCCCTACCGGGCAGCGGCCAGCCTCGACGAGGCGCTGCACCGGCTGCGGGGGCAGCGCGGCACCCAGTTCGCCCCCGACGCCGTCGACGCCATCCACCTGGTCGAGCGGGGGCGGCTGGCGGCGATCCAGGCGACCGCGAACCGCGGGCGCTAGGGATGCGGCGCCTGCGGCAGATATTGACCAACCTGGTCGGTAATGCGATCAAATACTCCCCCGGGGGCGGCGAGGTCCTCGTCACCGTCGACCACGACGGCGACACGGTGCAGGTGAGCGTTCGGGACCAGGGAATCGGGATGAGCCCACGCGACATGGGGCAGTTGTTCGAGAGGTTCTACCGGGTGGACCGCGAACTTGCCGGGAGCGGCCGATGAAGCTGCTGATCGCCGACGACGAACCGGCCGTGCGGGCCCTGGTGCACGTCACCCTGGAGGGCGACGACTACGAGATCCTGGAGGCGGCCGACGGGGTCGAGGCCCTCGAGGTGGCCAGGGGCGAGGCCCCCCGGCTGGTCCTGCTCGACATCATGATGCCCAGGCTGGACGGCCTGGAGGTCTGCCGCCAGCTCAAGGCCGACCCCGACACCAGCGACATCGTGGTCGTCATGCTCACCGCCCAGGCCCAGGAACGCGACCGCGACCAGGGCCTGGCCGCCGGCGCCGACGACTACTTCACCAAGCCCTTCTCCCCCCTGGCCCTGCTCAACATGGTCGAGCGGGTCCGCCACAACCAGTCGGGCGCCAACTGAGCGAGGGGGCCGGCGATCCGGCCCTCGTCGTCGTCCAGTACCAGCAGTCTCGGGCTCATCGGCTCCCCCGGACACGTACCTCGTGGTGACGCATTGGCTTACCGTACCCAGTCATGAAGCTCGCCGACCGCATGCAGAGGCTCGGGACCGAGTCCGCCTTCGAGGTGCTGGCCAGGGCCCGGGCCCTGGAGGCCACCGGGGTGGACGTGCTCCACCTGGAGATCGGCGAGCCCGACGCCGCCACCCCGTCCCACATCGTCGCCGCCGCCCAGGAGGCCCTGGCCAGGGGCCTGACCCACTACGTGCCCGCCCCCGGGACCCCGGAGCTGCGGGAGGCCGTGGCCGCGTTCCTGGAACGGACGGGCCGGCTGCGCACCACCCCGGACCGGGTGGTGGTCACCCCCGGGGCCAAGCCGATCATGTTCTTCACCATCCTGGCCCTGTGCCAGGCCGGCGACGAGGTCCTCTACCCCGACCCGGGGTTCCCGATGTACGAGTCGATCGCCGCCTTCGCCGGCGCCCGCCCGGTCCCGGTGCCGCTGCGCGAGGCCAACGCGTTCCGCATGGACCCGGCCGAGCTGGCCTCGCTGGTGACCGACCGGACCCGGCTGGTGATCCTCAACTCGCCCCACAACCCCTGTGGCAGCGGCCTCACCCAGGACGACGTGGAGGCGATCGCCGCGGTGGCCATCGAGCACGACCTGGTCGTGCTGAGCGACGAGGTCTACTGGGCCATCCGCTACGGCGGCGGCCACCCCAGCGTGCTGTCGGTCGACGGCATGGCCGAGCGGACGGTGCTGCTGGACGGCTGGTCCAAGACCTTCGCCATGACCGGCTGGCGCCTCGGCTTCGGGGTGCTGCCCGAGCCCCTGGTCGAGCCGGTGACCCGGCTGGTGGTCAACTCGGTCTCCTGCACCGCCGCCTTCAGCCAGCACGCGGCCGTGGCCGCCCTCGAGGGCCCGTGGGCGCCGGTCGAGCAGATGGTGGCGTCCCTGCGCGAGCGCCGCGACCTGGTCGTGGCCGGCCTGGACGCGATCGACGGGATCACCTGCCAGGAGCCGGCGGGCGCCTTCTACGCCTTCCCCCGGGTCGCCGACCTGGGCCTGCCCGCCGCCCGGCTGGCCGACCTGCTCCTGGCCGAGGCCGGCGTGGCCTGCCTGCCCGGCACCGCATTCGGCCTCCACGGCGAGGGCTACCTGCGCCTCTCGTACGCCACCTCCGCCGAGGACCTGCGCCGGGGCCTCGAGCGGATCGAGCGGGTGGTCGCCGCGGTCCCGGGCGCCTGAGCGGCAGCCGTGGTCACGGGCCCCTGGTGGCGCCGCGGTGCATGTGGGGCCCTGTCACACCGCTTCGACGCGGGGGTACTCCGGCTGCCACATGGCCTGGTGGATCTGCTGGATGGGGTCGTCGAGGGCGACGTTGGCCAGGCCGTCGGCCACGGCGGCCTCGGCCACGGCGACCGCGACGGTCGCGGAGACCTCGCGCAGATTGTCGACCGGCGGCAGCAGCGGCGCCCCACGGATGCTGGCGTCGGACAGGCCGGCCACCGCGTCGGCGGCCGCGGCCAGCATGCGGTCGCTGACCCGGCGGGCCCTGACCACCGCGACCCCGAGCCCCAGGCCCGGGAAGACCAGCGCGTTGTTGGCCTGGGCGATCCGGTAGGTGGTCTCCTCGTGGACCACCGGGTCGAACGGGCTGCCGGTGGCGACCAGGGCCCGGCCGTCGGTCCAGGCGATCAGGTCGGCCGGCACCGCCTCGGCCTTGGAGGTCGGGTTGGACAGCGGCATGATCACCGGCCGCTCGACGTGGGCGGCCATCTGGCGGACGATCGCCTCGTTGAACGCGCCGGCCTGGGTCGAGGTGCCGATCAGCATGGTCGGGTGCACGTGGGCGACCACGTCGGCCAGCGAGGGGCCCTGGCCGGCGCCGGTGCGGGTCCAGTCGGCGACCTCGGCCGCCGGCCGGGCGTAGGGCCGCTGGAAGTCGAGCAGGCGGTCCAGGCGGTCGTCGGTGATCAGCCCCTGACGGCCCAGGCACCAGAACCGCCGGGTGGCCTCCTCCGGCGACAGCCCCGCGCCCACCATGACGTCGCGCAGCATGTCGGCGATCCCCAGGCCGGCCGTGCCGGCGCCGTGGATGACCACCCGCTGGTCGCCCATGCGGGTCTCGCTCGCCCTGGCCGCGGCCAACGCCGCCGCCAGCACCACGGCGGCGGTGCCCTGCATGTCGTCGTTGAAGGTGCAGCACTGGTCGGCGTACCGCTGCAGGACCCGCCGGGCGTTGGCCGCTCCCAGGTCCTCCCAGTGCAGCAGGGCGTGCGGGAACAGCTTGGTGGCGGTGGTCACGTAGGTGTCGATGAAGTCGTCGTAGCGCTGCCCCCGGACCCGTGCGTGCCGGTTGCCCAGGTACATCTTGTCGTTGAGCAGCCGCAGGTTGTCGGTGCCCATGTCGAGCACCACCGGGATCACCCGGCGCGGGTGGATCCCGGCCGCGGCGATGTAGACGGCCAGCTTGCCGATGGCGATCTCGATCCCGCCGACCCCCCAGTCGCCGATGCCGAGGATGCCCTCGGCGTCGGTGGCCACGATGAGGTCGACGTCGTCGGCGCCGAGCCCGTAGTTGCGGAACGACTCCTCGACGAGGTCCGGGTGGTCCACCGAGAGGAACACGCCCCGGGGACGGCGGTACTCGTGGCTGTAGCGCTCGATCGCCTTGCCGACCGTCGGCGTGTAGACGATCGGCAGCATGTCGCCCAGGTGCTCCGACAGCAGCCGGTAGAACAGGACCTCGTTGCGGTCTCGGAGGTTGGCCAGGTACACGTTCCTGGCCAGGTCGTCCGGCTGCCGCTGGTACTGGGCGTGGACCCGGCGGAGCTGCCCGTCGATGGTCGACACCCCGTGGGGCAGCAGCCCGACCAGCCCGAGCGCCCGCCGCTCATCGGGCGTGAACGCGGTCCCCCGGTTGAGCATCGGCGTGCCGAGCACCGAGAACCCGCGGGCCCGCACCCGCAGCACCGGCCCCTCGGCCGTGGTCACGAACTCGTACGGTCGCTCGGTCATGCCCCTCCCCATCAAGAGCGTGCGGCCGCCAATTCCAGCATACGCGGCGTGGACGCTACAGCGGCTGCCAGCTCGGCATCAGGTCCACGACCCGGCCGCCGGTGACCTGGGCGGTCTTGCGGTGGCCGGGTGACGGATGGGAAGGCAGGGCGTCGCCGGTGTGGACCGCCTCGGCAAGGACCGTCAGACTGCCGCTCGCCTGGACCAGATGCCCCGACCGCAGGCGAGCGCGACCCGGGTGCCGTCGGGCGACCAGGCGGGCGCGGTGTCGCTGGTCGCCGGGTCGTCGGTCAGGTTGGCGGTCAGGCCGGAGGCCGGGCTGACCATGTAGACCTCCTCGAGCGGGGCGGCGCCGGTGTAGCGGACGAACGCGATCCGGCCGTTCTTGCCGGCGAACGCGGCCCGGGCGTGGTCGTGGGGGCCGGGAACGGCCGCGAGGACGCCGGCGAGCAGGGCGAGCAGGGCGAGCCGCCTGGTCATGGGGAGCACCTCCTGGGTGACGGTGGTCGCTCCCTTGAGCCGCCGGCGGGGCGGTTCCTTACGGGTTTTCCAGCCGGCGGTAGCGGCCGCCGAAGTACAGCAGCGGGTCGCCGCCGGAGGGGGCCGTGTCGACCCAGCGGACCCGGCCCAGGAACACCGTGTGGTCGCCGCCGTCGTAGGCCGCCTCGACGTCGCTTTCCAGCCAGGCCAGGGCGCCGTCCAGCAGGGGGGCGCCGGTGACCGGGCCCGGGTGCCAGGCCACGGGCAGGAACTGGGCCATCCCGGCCGGCCGCCCGGAGTCCGAGAAGTACCGGGCCAGGTCCTCCTGGTCGCCGGCCAGGACGGAGACGGCGAAGCGCCCGGCCTCGTCCAGCACCTTGTGCATCATGGCGTCCTTGACCACGCAGACCAGCACCAGCAGCGGGTCGAGGGAGACCGAGGTGAAGGCGTTGGCCGTCATGCCGTGGCCGAACCGCTCCGAGGTGGCCGTGACCACCGTGATCCCGGTGGTGAACATGCCGACGCTGTCGCGGTACTCGCGGCTGGTCGGGTCGCTGGGCACGGCGCTCCTCGGGGGTGACGTCACCCCCATCCTAGCGAGGAGCGGTGATCCCGGTGGGCAGGCGGATGGCCCGGTAGTCTGGAAGGCGAGCAGCCTTGGCGTCACGCTTTGCGCACACCGGGTACCGCGGGTAGCCTCACGCGATGGCACCATCCGGGGGAGGAGGGGGGCAGCAATGGCGGATGTCGTCGAGTCGACCGAGATCCCGGGCGTCTGGCTGATCCGTCCTGAGGTCCACAGCGACGAGCGCGGGCGGTTCCTCGAGACCTACCGCGCCTCCTGGCTGCCCTTTGCCGTCCCGATGGTCCAGGGCAACCGGTCGGACATCGGCCGCCAAGGTCCTGCGCGGCCTCCACTACCACCGCCGCCAGGCCGACCTCTGGTTCGTGCAGCAGGGCAAGGTCACGACGGTGCTGGTCGACACCCGCATCGGCTCCCCCACCGAGGGCAAGCACACCACCCTCCAGCAGGGCGGCGGCGAGGACCTGGCCATCTACATCCCCGAAGGGGTCGCCCACGGGTTCTACGCCCACGACGACGTGGTCATGACCTACCTGGTCACCGGCGAGTACGACGGCAGCGACGAGCTCGGCATCGCCTGGAACGACCCTGACCTGGGCATCTCCTGGCCGGACGAGGAGCCGACCCTGTCCGAGCGCGACCAGAAGAACCCGCGCCTGGCCGACGTCGCCGCCGACCGCCGGGTCCCGTACAGCGGGTAGGCGGGGTTTCGGGGGGTCTGCCGGGGGGCGGAGCCCCCCGCATTCGCACGTTTGTCGGCAAGCGGCGCTACCGTGGGCAGATACCGAGCTTGCACGCCAGCGGAGGAGCCCACGGTCACGATGCAGCGCCACCCCAGCAACAAGGCGAAGTCGGGCCCGCCGCCCGACCGGCCGACCAGCCCGGCCCCGCCACCCCCGCCGCGCTGGCGAAGCTGGCTGCTCCCGATCGGGCTGCTGCTCAGCCTGGTCCTGCTGCTGGTCCCCAACCAGATGCAGGAGGGCCAGGTCACCGAGCTGACCTACGCGCCCGAGCTGAAGGAGAAGATCGCCGCCGGCCAGGTCAAGTCGGTCGAGATCGGCTCCGACGGCCACATCGAGGGCGAGCTCAAGGACGGGACCCGGTTCAAGTCGTCGTACCCGACCAACCTCCAGGACGACGAGTTCACCAAGCTCCTGAACGACAACGACGTCGAGGTCAAGGCGGTCGGGCCCCGCACCTCGCTCGGGTCGGTGCTGCTCAGCCTGCTGCCGCTGCTGGTCTTCATCGCCATCTTCATCTACCTGGGCCGCTCGGCCCGCCGGCAGCTGGCCGGCATGGGCGGGATCGGTCGGTCGCGGGCGAAGGTGTTTGATGCCGAGCGGCCGGAGACGACCTTTGCGGATGTGGCTGGCTATGAGGGGGCCAAGCGGGAGGTCACCGAGGTGGTCGACTTCCTCAAGCATCCCGATCGGTATCGGCGGGCGGGGGCGGTGGGTCCCAAGGGGGTGCTCATGGTCGGGCCCCCGGGGACGGGCAAGACCCTGTTGGCGCGGGCGGTGGCCGGGGAGGCCCATGTGCCGTTCATCTCGGTCACCGGGAGCTCGTTTGTGGAGATGTTTGTCGGGGTGGGGGCGGCCCGGGTGCGGGATCTGTTCGCCGAGGCCCGCAAGCGGGCCCCCTCGATCGTGTTCATCGATGAGATCGACGCCATTGGCCAGCGTCGGGGTGGCCAGCTGGTGTCCAACGATGAGCGGGATCAGACCCTGAACCAGATGCTGTCGGAGATGGACGGGTTCGATGTGGCGACCGGGGTGGTGGTGATGGCGGCGACCAACCGGCCCGAGACCCTGGACCCGGCGTTGTTGCGCCCGGGACGGTTTGATCGTCAGGTGGTGATCCCGCTGCCCGGCCCAGGCGGAACGCCGGGCGATCCTGGCGGTCCATGCCCGGGGCAAGCAGCTCGGGCCCGATGTGGAGCTGGACGTGGTCGCCCGCGGCACCCCCGGGTTCTCGGGGGCGGACCTGGCCAACCTGGTCAATGAGGCGGCCATCTTCGCGGTCCGGGCGGGTCGGGAGGTGATCGCGGCCTATGACTTCTGCCGAGGCCCGGGACCGGATCCTGCTCGGCCGCCGTGACAGCTCGCAATGCGTTGTTGCCCGATGAGAAGCGGGCGGTGGCCACCCATGAGGCCGGCCATGCCCTGGTCGCGGCCATCTCCGAGCATGGCGATCCGGTGGCCAAGGTGACCATCTTGCCCGCCGGCCAGGCGTTGGGGGTGACCGAGCAGCTCCCCATCGACGAGCGCCACCTGTACACCGAGGGCTACCTGAAGGACTGCCTGGCCATCCGCATGGGCGGCCGGGTGGCCGAGCAGCTGGTGTTCGGCCAGAGCTCCACCGGGGCCGTCCAACGATCTGGCCGGGGCGACCGATCTGGCCACCCGGATGGTGCGCGAGTTCGGCATGAGCCAGACCCTGGGGCCGGTCGGGTTCGCCACCGGGCAGCCCCATGTACCTGGGGGGCGAGGAGGTCCGCAGCCGCCCCTATGCCGAGGCCACCCAGCGGGTCGTCGACCAGGAGGTCGCCAAGCTGCTCCGCGACGCCGAGGACCGGGCCACCGCCATGCTGGGCGAGCACCGCGACGCCCTGGACCGCCTGACCGAGCTGCTGTTGGAACGCGAGACCGTGGACGGCACCGACGTCGACGGGGTCCTGGGCCGCATCCCCGGCCAACACCAACCCATCGGCGCCACCGGCCACACCAGCACCCCCGCGGATGCCGCCGGCCCTTCGGACGCTTGACCCGAGGCTGGCCCGCCGGCTGATCGTCAGCCGCCAGCAGCTCGCCGGCCCGCCGCCGGCGGTCTGGCGCGGCGCCTTCGCCTGACCTACGACGGGTCGGGCGGCCGGCGCCCGGCGACCACCACCAGCTGCCGGCGGCCCAGGGTGTGCCGGGTCGCGGCGACCTCGGCGAAGCCGGCCTGCTCGGCCCTGGCGGCCAGGCCCTCGGCCGCCGCCCAGGTGAGCGCGTGGTGCTGGAACCAGCCGCGGGGCCGGGCCAGGCGCTCGGCGATCAGCAGCCGCCCGCCCGGTTCGAGGACCCGGCGCACCTCGGCCAGCCCGGCGTCCGGGTCGCTCCAGTGGTGGAACGAGGCCACCGCCCACACGACCGTGGCCGACCCGTCCTCCAGCGGCAGCTCCTCGGCGGTCCCGTCGGTCACCGTGATGGCCGCCCGCAGCCGGTCCGGGATCCTCCGCAGCGCCAACCGCCGCATCTGCCCCGACGGCTCCACCCCCACCGCGGTCGCCCCCCGCCCCGCCGCCTCCAGCAGGAACCGCCCCGGCCCGCACCCCACATCCACCACCCGGTCTCCCGGCCCCACCCCGGCCAGCTCCACGATCAGCCGCGTGCTCCGCCCCCGCCCCAACCCCATCGTCCACCCGGCGACCAGCCCGAGCATCCCCTCGAACTCGTCCCCCGGCCGCCCACGGTTCCCGCGCCGGCGGTTCCCGTGCCAATGGCCCGACCCCTGCCCCACTCCGGGCCGGTCCGGTTCCCGGCCCGCCCCGGATCGGTTCGCTTCCCGCTCGGCCATCGCATCCGCTTCCTCGAGCTGGCGCCGTCGCTCCGTCGCTGCCACCGTAGTCCTCCCTGAACCGACTGACCGTCGGTCAGTATTGTACTGACTGACGGTCAGTCGTCAAGATGGTAGGGTGGGACGATGCCGAACCCGACCACCTCGCCGCCGCCCACCCCGCCCACCCCGCCCACCGCCCGCCTGCCGAGGCGGCAGCCGGCCGACGTGCGGCGGGAGCAGATCCTGGACGCCGCCGCTCGGGTCCTGGTCGAGCGGGGGCTGGCCGCCACCACCATGGCGGAGGTCGCCGAGGCGGCGTCGGTGGCCAAGGGCACGGTGTACCTGTACTTCGAGTCCAAGGCCGAGCTGCTGGCCGGGCTCCGGGCCCGCTACTTCGACGACTTCGCGGCCAGGCTGGGCGAGCCGGCGGCGAGCGTCCGGGACCCCGGGATCGCGGCCCGGATCGAACGGCTGGTGGCCGCCTCCTACGACTTCGCCCTGGCCAACCACGAGCTGCACCACGTGCTGTTCCACGAGGCCGGCTTCGCCGAGGAGCACACCTTCGCCCGTGCCCGGACCCTGCTGGCCGAGCTGATCGAGGCCGGCCAGGCCGACGGCGAGCTGGAGGTGGCCGACCCGCCCCTGGCCACCGAGCTCCTCCTCCACGGCCTCCACGGGGTCCTGGCCGCTGCGACCCACCGGCCGCGTTCCGAGCGGCGGCGGGTGGTCGCCGGCGTGACCGAGCTGGCCTGCCGGGCCCTCGGGGTCAGGGCCGGGTCGTGACCCCGTCGCGGGTGGGCCGGTGCCAGGCGGCCACGTGGGTGGGCACGGCCAGGGACGGGTCCAGCCGGTCGTCGGGCACCGGCGGGTCCGCGACCTGGCGCAGCGGCAGGACCCCGGCCCAGATCGGCAGGTCGTAGTCGGGCTCGTCGTCGACGGGCGGCCCGGTGCGGACCTTGGCCGAGACCTCGGCCAGCGGGAGGGCGAGCACGGCGGTGGCGGCCAGCTCGCGGCGGTCGGCCCCGCGGACCGCGTCGCTGCGGCCGGGAACGATGTGCTCGACCAGGGCGCGCAGGGCCGCTTCCTTCTCGTCGGGATCGGTGAGGGCGCGGGTGCGGCCGAGGACCACCACCGACCGGTAGTTCATCGAGTGGTGGAAGGCCGAGCGGGCCAGGACCAGGCCGTCCAGCAGGGTGACGGTGACGCAGACGTCCATCCCCGGCCGCAGGCCGAGGCGGCTCCCGGTGGAACCGTGCAGGTAGAGCGTCTCCGCCGGCCCGGGCGTAGCCGGTCGGGATGACGAACGGCCGGCCGTCCACCACGAACCCGACGTGGCAGAGGAAGCCCTCGTCGAGGATGGCGTGCACCGTGGCCCGGTCGTAGGCGGCCCGCTCCGGCAGGCGCCGGACCCGGGTCCGCTCGGTCCGCGGGTAGCGGTCAGTGTCCATGGCAAATATGCTCCAGTACATAACTTTGAATGTATCAGCACAATAGCATCCTGGTCGCGGATTGTCTGGGCGCTGCCGTACGTTGAACTTGAGGTAACCCGCCTCTGAACTGCTGGAGCTGCCCGCTGCGCTGGTACGGAACCGACCCGCCCCCCGACGGCCTCGCCCTCGGGACCCTGCGACGCATCGTGGGCCTGATGCGGCCCTACTGGCGCCGGGTGGCGGTGGCGTTCGCGCTCGGGGTGACGATGCTGGCCATCACCTCCTTCATCCCCCTGGTGACCAAGACGATCATCGACGACGGGCTGACCAGGCGGGAGCCCGGGGTGCTGGGGCGCGAGATCGCCCTGCTGGTGGTGCTGGCCGTGGTCCGCTGGGTCGTCGGCGGGCTGCGGCGCAACATCTCCGGACGGGTCGGGACCGACGTCGAGTACGACCTCCGCAACCGCCTGGTCCGCCACCTGCTGGCCCTCGAAGCCGCCTACCACGACCGGGCGCCGACCGGCCAGCTGCTGGCCAGGACGACCTCGGACGTGCGCTCGCTGCGCTACTTCATCTCCTGGGGCCTGGTGTTCATGGTCCTCAACGTGGTCACCTTCGTCATCGCGGCGGTGCAGATGTGGCTGCTCTCGCCCCGCCTCTGCCTGGTCGTGCTCGCCCTGGCCCCGCCGCTGGTCTACGGGGCGCTGCGCTACAACCGCCGCCTGCACCGCGTCTACTGGCAGGTCCAGCAGGAGATCGGCGAGCTGACCACCGTGGTCGAGGAGGCGACGGCCGGGGTCCGGGTGGTCAAGGCGTTCGGGCGGGAGAACGAGCAGACCCGCCGCCTGGAGGGCGAGGCCAGCTCGATCCTCGACCAGAACCTGGAGGCGGCGCGGCTCCGCGCCTTCTACACCCCCCTGCTGGGCATCCTGCCGCAGCTCAGCCTGGCCGCGATCCTCTGGTACGGCGGCCGGCTGGCCATCGACGGCCAGATCACCATCGGCACGCTGGTCGCCTTCAACGCCTACCTGCTGCTGCTCACCTGGCCGCTGCAGGGGCTGGGGATGCTGTTCGGCTTCGCCCAGCGGGCCGCGGCCAGCGCCGAGCGGATCTTCGAGGTGCTCGACCAACCCCCCGCCATCGCCGACCGGCCGGACGCGGCCGCCCTGCCCGCGCCGGCCACGGCACCGGCGGGGCCGGGGCAGGCGGGGAACGGGGGCCCGGCCGGGCGGGGCGAGCGCGGAGCGCGGATCCGCTTCGAGCACGTCAGCTTCGGCTACGAGGAGGGTGGCCGGCCCACCCTGGCCGGGATCGATCTCGACATCGCCCCGGGGTCCCGGGTCGCGGTGGTCGGGGGCACCGGGTCGGGCAAGTCGACCCTGCTCGGGCTGATCCCGCGGCTGTACGCCCCCAGCGAGGGCCGGGTGCTGGTCGACGGCCACGACGTCGCCGACCTGGCCCTCGACTCGCTGCGGTCGGCCGTCGGGATCGTCCATCAGGAGCCGGTGCTGTTCTCGGCCAGCCTGCGCGACAACGTCGCCTTCGGGCGGCCGCAGGCGACCGACGAGGAGGTGCTGGACGCGCTGGGCGCGGCGGCCGCGCTCGAGGTCGTGCAGGCGCTGCCCGAGGGGCTGGACACGGTCGTGGGCGAGCAGGGCTACACCCTGTCCGGCGGCCAGCGGCAGCGGGTGGCGCTGGCCAGGGCGCTGCTGATGCAGCCGCGGGTGCTGATCCTGGACGACGCCCTCTCCCACGTCGACGTCGACACCGAGGCCGCCATCCTGGCCGGGCTGGACGCGGCCCTGGGCAGCGCCACCGTGCTGCTGGTGGCCAACCGGCGGGCCAGCCTGCGCCTGGCCGAGCGGGTGGTGCTGCTGGACCGCGGCCGGGTGGTCGCCCAGGGCGGCCACGACGACCTGGCCGCCAGCGAACCCGCCTACCGGGCCGTGCTCGCCCACGCCACCGGCGGCATCGACCGCCTGGTCGAGGAGGCGGCGTCGTGAGCCGGCGGAGACCCGGAGGCTCGCGGGGTGGGGCGATGGGCCGGGGGCTGGCGCCGTCGGCCCCGACCCTGGGCGCGCCCCCCGACGTGGAGCGGGACCGGCGCGACCGGCGGTCGGGACGGCGGGCCAGGGCGTGGCTGTGGCCGCTGGTCCGCCCCCACCGCCGGCTGGTCGCCCTGGCCTCGGCGGCCGTGCTCGTCCAGACCGGCGCCGGGCTGGCCATGCCGTACCTGGTCAAGGTGGCCATCGACCGGGGCGTGGTCCCGCGCGACCTGGAGGTGATCAACCGGGTCGCCCTGGCCTACCTGGTCCTGGCCGCCGTCCAGTTCGTGGCCAGCAGGTACGAGATCGAGGCCGTGGCCCGGGCCGGGCAGCGGGTCCTGTTCACCGTCCGGACCAAGCTGTTCCGCCACCTCCAGACCCTCTCGCTCGACTTCTACGAGCGCGAGCGGACGGGCAGGCTGGTCGCCCGCATGACCGCCGACATCGACGCCATGAGCGACCTGGTCACCGACGGGCTGGTCACGCTCGTCACCGGGCTCATCACCATGGTCGGGGTGGCGGTGATCCTGATCTGGATGGACTGGCAGCTCGCCCTGGCCACCCTCGTCGTCGCCCCCCTGATCGCCCTGGCCGCCCAGGTCTGGCGGCGCCGGTCGGCCGACGCCTACCGCCAGGTCAGGGAGACCCACAGCGTCGTCACCGTGCAGCTCCAGGAGTCGCTGTCCGGGGTCCGGGCCATCCAGGCGTTCCGGCGCGAACGGGCCACCGCCGCCCGGCTGGCCGAGGCCAACCAGGACGAGCGGGTCGCCCACTGGCGCACCATCTCCCTGTCCTCGTTCTTCTTCCCCGGGATCGAGTTCCTGGGCACGGCCGCGACCGTGGTCGTGCTCGGCGTCGGCGGGCAGCGGGTGCTCACCGGCGACCTGGGGATCGGCGTCCTGGCCGCGTTCCTGCTGTACCTCCGCAGCCTGTTCGACCCGGTGCAGCAGCTCTCGGAGCTCTACGACAGCTTCCAGTCGGCCACCGCCGGGGCCGAGCGGGTCGGGGCCGTGCTCGCCGAGCAGCCCTCGGTGCGCGAGGCCCCCGACCCGGTCCCCCTCCCCGACCCGCGCGGCGAGGTCCGGCTGGAGGGCGTCAGCTTCGCCTACGACCAGGGCCCGGAGGTGCTGCACGACGTGGACCTCCAGCTCGACGCCGGGACGACCCTGGCCCTGATCGGGCCGACCGGGGCGGGCAAGTCGACCGTTGCCAAGCTGATCGCCCGCTTCTACGACCCCGAGGAGGGCAGGGTCACCCTCGACGGGGTCGACCTGCGCCAGATCCGCCTGACCGACCTGCGCCGGGCCATGGGCTACGTGCCCCAGGAAGGGTTCCTGTTCTCGGGCACGATGCTGGACAACATCCGCTTCGGCCGGCCGGACGCGACCCGGGCCGAGGTCGAGGCGGCCGCCCGCGCGGTCGGGGCCGACCAGATCATCGCCGGCCTGCCCGACGGCTACGACACCCAGGTCGGCGAGCGGGGCGCGCTGCTGGCGGCCGGGGAGCGCCAGCTGGTCGCCTTCGCCAGGGCCTGGATCGCCGACCCGGCCCTGCTGATCCTGGACGAGGCGACCAGCAACCTGGACGCGGCCAGCGAGTCGCGCATCACCGACGCCCTCCAGCGCCTCCGCTCCGGCCGGACCACCATCATCATCGCCCACCGGCTGTCCACCATCGCCCAGGCCGACCAGATCGCGGTGGTCTCCGACGGCCGCATCGTCGAGTCCGGCACCCCCGAGGACCTCCGGGCCCGCGGCGGCCGCTTCGCCGAGCTGTTCGACCGCTGGCTGGCCGGCGCGGCCTGAGCCGCCCTACCGCTCCAGGAGGCCGGCGTCGTGGGCGAGGATGACGGCCTGGACCCGGCTGGTTTCTCCCGGCGGGACGCGACCCGCTCCTGACGGTCAGCGCCGGGGCGGCGGGCTGGGTGGGATGTTGGCGTTCATGCGGAAGAGGTTCGTCGGGTCGTACTGGTCCTTGAGGGCGGTCAGGCGCTTCAGGCGGTCGCCGTAGGCGTCCTGGACGCCGGCGGCGCCCTCGTCGGAGATGAAGTGGGAGTAGACCCCGCTGCTGTGGGGGCGGAGCTGGTCCCAGCCCCGGCGGACCCAGGCGACGTGCCGCTCGGGTTCCGGGTCGGGCGGCGGCCAGCCGGCGACGATGCTGAGCTCGAAGCCGGTGTCGCGCCGGCCGACGGCGGTGGCGTCGGCGTCGACGCGGCCGACGGCGCCGCTCATGGCGAACCCGGCGATGTACGACAGGGGCGAGGTGATGGTGTCGACCAGGCCGGCGAGCCGGTCGACGACCTCGTCGCCGAGGTCGGGGACCCGCTGGGACCGCCAGTACTAGTGCATGCCGTGCGGGTTGCCGGCGTCGAGGCTGGACTGGACGAACAGGTAGGGCACGGGGCGGACCAGGTCGGCCAGGGGGGTGCCGATGCGGCGCAGCGGCGCGATCGCCGCCTCCCCGGCGGCCGGGTCGCCGGCCCACACCAGCATGAGCCCCACCACCGGCGTCCCCGCCAGCTCCGGGGGCAGCGCCGGGCTGGGCGGGGCCAGGCGCAGGGTCAGGACGATGCCCAGCTCGTCGGGCGCCTGGGTGTGGAACTCGCGCAGGAAGCCGAGCACCTCGTGGGCGTCGGCCAGGGGCCAGAAGATCGGCCCGCCCAGCACCACCGGGCCCACCGGGTGGAGCCGGTAGGTGAAGGCGGTGGCGACGCCGAAGTTGCCGCCTCCGCCCCGCAGCCCCCAGAACAGCTCCGGCTCGGTCCAGGCGTCGACCTGCGTCGGCTCGCCGTCGGCCGTGACCAGGTCGACGGCGAGCAGGTTGTCCACGGTCAGGCCGAACCTGCGCATCGTGTAGCCCAGCCCGCCGCCCAGGGTGAGGCCGCCGATCCCGGTGTGGCTGACGACCCCGGCCGGGGTGGCCAGCCCGAACGGCTGGGTCGCCCGGTCCAGCTCGCCCAGCAGCACCCCACCGGCCGCGCGGACGGTGCGGGCCCCGGGGTCGACCCGGATCGCCTTGAGCAGCGACAGGTCGATCATGAGGGCGCCGTCGGCGACGGCATGCCCGGCGACGGCGTGGCCGCCGCCCCGGACCGACACCAGCAGGTCGTGCTCGCGGGCGAAGCGCACGGCGACGGCGACGTCGTCGGCCCCGGCGCAGCGGGCGATCAGCGCCGGGCGCCGGTCGATGGCCCCGTTCCAGACCCGGCGGGCCTCGTCGTAGCCCTCCTCGCCCGGCCGGAGCAGCGCGCCCCGGAACCGACCCCGGAGCTCCTGGTAGCCGTTCACCTCGTCACCTCGTCGAGGAACTCCTCGAGCCGGGTGGGCGTGGTGGCGTCGGCGGCCCGCCGCACGGCGTCGAAGGGGCCGTTGGCGTTGAGGTCGAGCTGGAGCTCGACCATGGCCGAGGCGCCCGCCTCCGACATGCCGGCGCCGCGCAGCGCGGCCCGCACGCCGTCCGGGGGGAACTGGACGTACGCCAGGTCGGGCCGGCCGAGGCGCCGGCCGAGCGCCCGGGTGGCGGCCCGCAGGCTGACGTCCTCCGGCCCCACCAGCAGCTCGACCCCGTGACCGGTGAAGTCGCGGCGCAGCAGCCGCTCGGCGGCCTCGCGGGCGACGTCGCGGGTCGCGATCATGGGCAGCTCGAGGTCGGCCTCGATCGCGCTCCCGTTGATCCCCTGCGCCTGGATCAGGGGAAGGCCCGCCAGCAGGTTCTCCATGTAGAACGGCGAGCGGAGCACCAGGACGTTGCGGTCCTGGAGCTCGGCCAGCCGCTGCTCGAGCTCGCGCAGCCCGGCCGCCGGCCCGGCGGCGTCGGCCCGGCCGGCGGCGACGGTGCTCAGCGCGACCACGTGCTCCACGGGCGACGCCCGCAGCGCGTCGGCGATGGCGCGGCTCATCCTGGAGCGGGTGGCCGCGAACTCCGGGTCGGTCACGACGTCGGGCAGCACCACCAGGGCCGCCTCCATGTCCTTCAGCAGCACGCCGAGGTCCCCGGCGTCGGCAAGGTCGCCGACGACGACCTCCGCCCCCCGGCGGCCGAGCTCGTCCAGCCTGCGCCGGTGCTCCAGCACCCGCACCGGCTGGCCCTGGCCTACCAGCAGGTCGGCGACCTTGCTCCCGACGTTCCCCGCCGCACCCATCACCGCGATCATCGCGGCCTCCTCTCGCTCGTGTGGAGGCAGGATCGTGGGCGGGGCGTTCCGCGAGCGTTCCGGGCGGCGTTCCCGCTCAGCTCCGGGCGAGGAGCGCCAGCGCCTCGCGCAGGTCGGGGGTGTCCCGTCCCTCGGGGAGGGCCTCGACGACCGCGGCCAGCGCCGCCCGCGCCGGGCGCAGCGGGCGGGTCTGGCCGCCGTCGAGCCGGTGGCGCAGCAGGCTCGCGGCCGCCCGCAGCTCGAACAGCCTGGCGCCCTGGCCGCGGGCGACCTCGAGGGCGCGCCGCAGCTCGGCCTCGCCGTCGTCGCCGAGGGCGGCCAGGAACTCCCCGCGGCGCCGCCGGGCCTCCGACTCCCAGGTGCGGACGTTGTCGTCGAGGTCGAGCACCCGGTCGGCCGCGACCAGGCCGGTCCTGGCGTCGCCGGCGGCGGCGCAGGCCTCCAGGAGCAGGCGCGCCACCATGGTGTGCATGCCCGGGGCGTGCTCGCCCTCGGTGGGGTCCTCGAGGGCGCGCCGGATGCGGGCGATGCCGGCCGCCTCCTGGCCGTCGAGCACCTCGACGTACCCGGCGAGGCCGTCGGCGACGACCCGGGTCGGCCGGGCCAGGTCGCCGGGCCGGGCGGCCAGCTCGGCCACCTGCGCCCGGACCGAGGCCGGGTCGCGCAGCTCCAGGGCCAGCATCGCGCCGAAGGTCAGCGCGGCCTCGCGGCTGTGGGGATGGCCGCTCTCCCGGGCCCGGGCCAGGGCGGCGTCACGGGCCCGCAGCGCCGCCTCCGGGCGGCCCAGGAAGCCGAGGGTGTTGCCGAGGCGGCTGGTGCACAGGACCTCGGTGGTCCTGCCGTAGCGGGCCAGCCGGGCCGACCGGCGCTCGGGGCGGAAGCGGTCGACGGCCGCCTGGAAGTGCCGGCGGGCGGCCTCGAACTCGCCCTTCCAGAACGCGACCAGCCCCAGCACGTACTCGCCCTGGACCGCGCGCAGGTCGTCGTCTTCGGGGGCTGCGCCGGCGCGGAGCCGTTCGCCGACCCGCCGGGCGCCCTCGAAGTCGCCTCGGGCCAGGCTGGTCGTGGCCGTCGACCGCAGCAGCGGCGGCGCCGGCTCGACGCCGAGCTCGGCGGCCAGCTCCAGCCCCCGCCGCTGCACCTCGGCGAGCCGTTCCGAGGCGTACCCGTCGACCACGCCAAGGGGCCCCTGGAGGCGGGTCAGGACGGCCAGCTCCCGCTCGCGGCCGGCCGGGGTGGGCGGCCCCGCCTGGACCAGCCGGAGGGCGCGCTCCAGCAGGCGGACCGCCTCGGCGTAGGCCGGCAGCCGCTGGGCCGCCGACGCCGCCCGCTGGTACCAGGCCACCGCCTCCTCGGGCTGGCCGGCGCGCTCGTGGTGGGCGGCGAGCTGGGCGGCCACCGGCGCCGGGTCGCCGGCGTGCTGCCGCTCCAGTGCCCGGGCCACCAGCAGGTGGGTGTGGCGGCGCCGGGCGGGGCTGAGGCCCAGGTAGGCGACCTCCCGGATGCGGTCGTGGGTGAAGTCGTAGTCGTCGGGCCCCTGGTCCCGGACCAGGCGGCGCCGCCACAGCTCGTCGAGGCCGGCGACCAGCGCCTCCTCGCCGGCCTGGCTGGCCTGGGCGAGCACGTCGGTGGTGAACTCCCGCCCGATGGTGGCGGCGACGCCGACCAGGTCGCGGGCCGGGCCGGACAGCTGGGCGAGCCGCGACTCGATCACGGCCTGGACCCTGGGGGTGATCGGGGCGGGCTCGTCGCGCCCGCTCCATCCGGCGCGGATGGCCTCGACCACGAACAGCGGGTTGCCCTCGGTCTCGGCGTGCAGGCGGTCGGTGTCCGCGGCCTCGAGCGGGCCTCGGAGCAGCCGCTCGGCCAGGGCCGCCGTCTCCTGCCTGGAGAGCCGCCCGACCTCGACCTCGGCCAGCAGTTCCAGCGCCCGCAGCCCGGCCACGAGCTCGTGCAGGGGATGGTCGGGGTCGAGCTCCTCGCGCCGGGCGGTCGCGACCACCAGCAGCGGTGCCTCCGGGTGGGCCCGGAGCAGGTAGTGCAGGAACTGCAGGGTCTCCCGGTCGGCCCAGTGCAGGTCGTCGGCGACCAGCAGGAGCGGCCGGCCGGGCGCCAGCAGCGCCCCGGCGAGCGCCTCGAACAGCAGCCGCCGCTGGTCGGGGTCGGGCGGCGGCGCCGGCGGGGGGAGGCCGGCCGGCGCCGGGTGGAGGTCAGGGAGCAGGCGGGCGAGCTCGCCCAGGCGGGCCGGGTCGAGCCGTCCCAGGTGCCCGGCCAGCGGCTCCGAACGGAGCCAGGCGACCACCGGCCCGTAGGCCAGCGCCCCCTCCGCCGGGTAGGAGCGCGCCTCGGCGGTCGCCGCCCCGTGGTGCGCGCACCAGGAGCGGAACTCCTCCACCAGCCGCGTCTTGCCGGCGCCGGGCTCGCCGGTCACCAGGACCAGCCTGGCCCCGCCGTCCTCGGCGGCCCGCCACAGCTCGGTCAGGCGGGCCCGCTGGGCCGCCCGCCCGACGAGCGGGGGCCGGCCGAGCGGCCCCGCCCGGCCAGCTTCCCGCTCGGGGGCCGGCTCGCCGGCCGGCGGCAGCAGCGCCTCGTAGGCCCGGCGGGTCGCCGCCGACGGCTCCACGTTCAGCTCGCGCTCCAGGGTCGCGGCGCACGCGTGGTAGGCCCTGAGCGCCCTGGCCCGGTCGCCGCGGGCGTCGTGGAGCCGCATCAGGACCTGGTAGGCCGCCTCCCGCAGCGGGTCCTCGCGCAGGATCCGCTCGGCGTACCCGATCGCCTGGGCAAGCTCGCCCCGCGCCTCCAGCAGCTCGACCAGCCGCTCGAGCGCCTGGAGGTAGCGGCGGCGCAGCCGTTCGCGCTCCTCCAGCAGCCACTCGTCGTAGCTGCTCTGGAGCAGGTCGCCGCCGTACAGCTCCACGGCAGCCCGGAGGGCCGACTGCTCCTGGTCGCCCGGCTCCCGCTCGGCCCGGGAGATCGCCTCCTCGAAGGCGGCCACGTCCAGCCACCAGTCCGCGTCCTCCCGCCAGCGGAGCGTCCGCGGGGTCACCTCCAGGTACCGGTCGGGGTCGGGCAGGGCGCGCCGCAGGACGTGCAGCAGGTGGCGGAGGTTGGTCCGGGCCTGGGGCTCGCTGGAGTCGGGCCAGAGCAGGAAGGCCAGGCGCTGGCGGGGCTGGGCCGCCTCGCGGTGGAGCAGCAGGTAGGCGAGCAGCGACTCGGCCCTGGCCGACCCCAGCGGCGCCAGCGCGGCCTGGCCGTGGCGCAGGTCGAGCTCGCCGAGGAGCCGGATGCGGAGCGTGGCTGACCCCATCGTCGGGACAGGCTACCGCTCCTCGGTGCAGACCAGCGCCCAGGGGCGGTCGGCGACCCGGGTCAGGACCACCACGGCGGCGGCGTCGCCGCGCAGGCGCAGCCGGGTGGTGAGGTCGGCGACGTCCACGGCGGAGCCGCGCTTGCGGACCTCGACGGTGCCGACGCCGCGCTCGCGCAGCGCCTGGCGCAGGCGCTTGAGGTTCCAGGGGAGGGAGGCGTCGACGCCAGGAGCCGGCCGAACGGGCTGGGCAGGGGCTGGTCGGCGGAGAGGAAGGCGATCCGCGGGTCGAGCTTCCAGGCGCCGAGGTCGCGGGCCAGCGTCTCGACCAGGCCGGCCCGGGTCACGGCCGGGCTGGGGTCGAGCAGGAAGGCGCCCGGCGGGGCGCACGGGACCGGCGGGCCGGGCCGGGCGGTCAGGGTGTGGGGGCCGGGGAAGACGGTGGCCCGGCGGGTGGTGGTGGCCAGCGCCGGCGACCACAGGACGGCCTCCTTGAGCTCCCGCCGGTCGGCCAGCAGCTCCACCTCCCAGCCGTCGGGGACCAGGCCGAGGGGGAGGCCGGGAGCGGCCTTGACGCCGACGGCCGCGACCCGGGTCGCCAGCTCCAGGCACCAGGCCAGGGGCGGGCGGCTCTCCCCCGCCGGCAGGCGCCGGCCGCCGGCCCGCCTGGCCGGGTCGACGAACACCGCCAGCGACCCGGGCAGGCGCAGGTCGCCGACGTCGGCGCAGGCGGCCGCCAGCTCGCCGGCCCCGTGGACGCGGGCGTTCTCCCTGGCCATCCGGAGATGGACCGGGTCGCGGTCCACGGCCAGGGCGGCCCGCCCGGGGGCGAGCGCGCACAGGTCGCCCCCGATCCCGCAGCACAGGTCGGCCACCACCGCGAACCCGGCGTAGCGGCCCGCCCGGTGCCTGGCCAGCGGCTCGGCCGACGCCTGCTCCAGCCCCTCGCGGGTGAACCACATCCGGTCCGCCGCCGGGAACTTGGCCGCCGCCCTGGCCCGCAGCTCGTGCTGGGCCAGGGCGGCCGCCACCAGCCCCGCCGGGTGGCGCCGCCGCAGCCGGGTCCCGACCCGCAACGCCTCCTCCGGCCCGAGCGGCCCCTCCGGCAGCCCGTCCAGCAGCGCCCGCCCCTCGGCCGACAGCAGCCGGTCGAGGAGATCAGGCGACGGTGTCACCGACCTCGTCCGGGGTGAGTTCGACGGGGCGGCCGTCGACCAGGCGGACGACCCGGTCGCAGAGCTCGACGACCTCGGGGTCGTGGGTGGCGACGACCACGGCGGCGCCCCGGTCGGCGGCGTCGCGGAGGAGGCCGACGGCGCGGTCGCGGTTCTCCTCGTCCAGCTCGGCGGTGGGCTCGTCGACCAGCAGGACGGCCGGCTCGACGGCCAGGGCGCGGGCCAGGGCGACCCGCTGGCGCTCGCCGCCCGAGAGCTGGTCGGTGCGCTGGTCGGCCCGGTCGCCGAGGCCGAGCAGGCCCAGCCAGCGCAGCGCGGCGGCGGCCGCGGTCGCCGGGTCGCGCCTGGCCACCCGGAACGGCAGCTCGACGTTCTCCCTGGCGGTGAGCAGCGACAGCAGGCCGTAGCCCTGGAACACGAGCGCGACCCGGTCCCGGCGCAGCGCCTGGCGGCCGGACGCGCCCAGGGTGGCCAGGTCCTCGCCGTCGAGCCGGACCACCCCGGCGTCCGGCGGCTCCAGCCCGGCCAGCAGCAGCAGCGTGGTCGACTTGCCCGACCCCGACGGCCCGACCAGCCCCACCACCTGGCCCTCGTGCACCTCCAGCGACACCCCGTCGACCACGTTGCGGCCGCCCCGCCTGGCCACCAGCCCGTCCGCCGCCAGGCTCGTCATGCCCCGGCCTCCCCGCCGTCGGTCGGCTTGAGGACCACCTGGTCGCCCTCGACCTCGACCACGACCCGGGCCCCGGGCGGGAGCACGTCCAGGGCGTGCGCCGGGAGGTGGAGCGAGCCGGTGGGCCCGACGACCGCGTACTCGGCGCCGCCGCGGCCCTCGGCGCTGATCCGGCCGTCGCGGATGGTCACGGTCCGGTCCATGGCCGCGGCCACCTCGGCGTCGTGGGTGACCACGACCACGGTGGTGCCGAGGTCGTCGCGGGCCTCCTTGAGCAGCTCCACCACCCGGCGCACGTTGGCCCGGTCGAGCTGGCTGGTCGGCTCGTCGGCCAGCAGCAGGGGCGGGTTGTTGGCCAGGGCCACGGCGACCGCCAGCCGCTGCTGCTCGCCGCCGGACAGGGCCCGGATCGGCTTGTCGCGCTGCGCGCCAAGGTCGACGGCGTCCAGCAGCACCTTGGCCCGCCGCCGGCGCCGTCCGGCCGGCAGCCCGGCCAGCACCATCGGCAGGTCGACGTTCTCGAGGGCCGAGGCGTGCGGGAGGAGGTTGCGGGCCGCCCCCTGCCAGACGAACCCCAGCCGGCGCCGGCGCAGCATGGTCAGCTGGGCCTCCGACAGCCGGCTGACGTCGATCCCGTCCAGCACGACCCGCCCGGCCGACGGCCGCTCCAGGCCGCCGAGGATCGCCAGCATGGTCGACTTGCCCGACCCCGACGGCCCGAGCAGGGCCACCATCTCGCACCAGTCGACCGCGAAGTCGACCCCCTGGAGGGCGACCACCTCGCGACCCTCCAGCACGTACAGGTGGAACAGCCCGTCGCAGGCCAGCAGCCGCCGCCCGGCCCGGGCCCGCCGCCCGTCGGCCACCCCGGCCACCTTCTCCACCGTGAGGCTCACAGCTCCTCCTCGCGCAGGAGGGCCGGGCGGGCCTGGTGGACGAGGGCGGCGACCACGGCGGCCAGGCCGAGGCCGACCAGCAGCACGGCCAGGCCGAGGGCGAGGCCGAGCGTGCCCCAGTCGGGGGTGTAGATCGGCGGGGGGACGCTGGGGCTGTCGGCGAACTGGGGGATGGCCGGGAGCGCGACCAGGGCGACCAGCAGCCCGATCAGCCCCCCGCAGAGCACCCCGTAGCCGACCAGCGACCCCTGCTCGACCGCGACCGGCCCCCACAGGTCGCGCCGCCTGGCCCCGAACACCTCGAGCACGGCCAGCTCGAAGGCGCGCCGCCGGCCGGTCAGGTACAGGTGGAGCATGACCCCGCCGGTGGCCAGGGCCGCCCCGGCGGCCGCCCCCACGAGCAGCAGCAGCAGCGCCAGCGACGGGGCCTGCTGGGCCAGGTCGGCCTCCAGGTCGGCGGCGGCGGTGCGCGTCTCGACCCGGACCCCGCCGGCGCCGAGCCGTTCGGCCACCGCCTGGCCGGAGGCGCCGCCGACGGTCCAGACCTCGCCGATCTGGGGCCGGTCGATCGGGTTGCGCTGGGCGTGGACCAGCAGCCAGTCGGCGTTGACGAAGGCGGCCGCGTTCGACCCGACCGCCCCCGGGAGCACGCTGGCCACCCCGGTCACCTGGATCAGCAGGTCGCCGGGGATGGGGCCGCGGACCCGCACCACCCGCCCCACCTGGGTCGACACCGCCCGCAGGAAGCCCGGGGTGACCACCGCGGGCAGGGCCTCGGGCACCGAGGCGTGCCCGATGCCGAGGGTGACGCCCGAGCCGGGGGCGTCGATGGCGACGCCGAGGGCGGCGCCGTCGACCCCGGTGGCGGGGGCCAGGGTGTCGCCCGGCTCGTAGGCGTTGTCGTTGAGCGAGTACCAGCGTGCCGGGTCGTCGAAGCCCTCCACCAGCCGCCAGGCGCCGCCCTGGCCGGCCCGGACCGAGTCGAAGGTCAGGGCGACGCTGACCGCGCTGGTCACCCCGGGCTCGCGCTGGACCCAGAGCCGCTGCAGCCGCCACGGGCCCCCGGCCGGGTCGAGCCGGCCCCGCAGCGGGCGCACGCCCCCGGCCTCCAGCCGGCCCAGGTCGACCCGGACGGCGCGGCTCGCCCCCTGCACCAGGGCGACGAGGTGGACCGGCCCGTCGGTCCGGACCGCGCCGGCGCCGACGGCCACCTCGAGCTGGTCGGCCCGGCCGAGGTCGAGGGGCGCCACCGGCGAGGTGCCCAGCGCGGCCATGGTGGCCTCCAGCGGGCGGCCGGCGAAGTCGTCGCGCCAGAACCCGACCGCCGGGTAGCGGTCGGGCTGGACGCCGAGCACGGCGGCGCTGACCGCCGGGGCGTCGCGCATGATGCCCGGGTAGCGCAGCACGGCCATGGCCGCCTCGCCCGACGGGTCGGCCGCGGCCACCCGGTCGGGGCCGAGCGCGTCGCGGGGCATGGCCACCTGGAGCCGCTCGGCCGCCCCCACCTGGGTGAAGGCCCGGTCGTGGCGGTTGCGGGCCATGTCCTGGCGGACGGTGACGGCGAAGGCGACCAGGCCGAAGGCGGCGGCCAGGGCGATCACCACCCGCAGGGCGGGGCCGCCCCGGCGGGCCACCTGGCGGGCCCCGACCCAGGTGGCCACCCCGGTGGAGCGGCCGGTGAGCCGGACCAGCCAGCCCGCCACCAGGGGCAGCGAGCGGCCGACGACCAGGGCGCCGGCCAGCACGGCCAGGCCGGGGGCGAGGGTGGCGAGCAGGTCGTAGCCGCCGGTGGCCTGGCGGGTCCCGGAGGCGCGCAGGTTGGCCAGGGCGGCCACGGCCACGGCCAGCAGCACCACGTCCAGGACGACGGCCCGCCCCCCGACCCGGTCCGAGCGCCCGCGGCGCCACTGGTCGAGGATCCGCCGCCGGACCGCGCCGAGGCTGGCCAGGCTGGCCGCGCCGAGGGCGACGACGGTGGCGGCCAGGGCGACCGCCACCGCCGCCGGGGTGACGACCACCGGGATGCCCGCCTCGAGCTGGCTGCGGGCGAGCAGGTAGGCGCCCAGCCAGCCGACCGCGATCCCGGCCGGGAGGGCGAGGGCGGCGACGGCGGCCAGCTCCAGCACGGCCAGCCCGAACGCCTGGCCGGTGGTGGCCCCCCGCACCTTGGCCAGGGCGACCTCGCCGGCCCTGGCCTCGGCGGCCATGGCGGCGACCACCACCAGGATGAGCAGGGCCAGGGAGGCGAGCTGGACGTCGGCCAGCAGCACCGGCACGGTGAGGGCCTGGCGGTCGGCCTCGGCCTTGGCGACCAGGTCGGCCAGGCCGGTGAGCACGACCGCGTTGGGGTTGTTGATGCGCAGCAGCTCGGCGACCTTGCCGAGGGCGGGGGGGACGGCGGCGGTGTCGGCCAGGCGCAGCCGCTCCGGCTGGACGAAGTGGTCGAAGCGGGCCCGGATGTCCAGGCTGCCGTTGTCGATCACCGGGAGCAGGTCGGCGCCGGCCAGGAAGACGGCGTCCAGCGGCGGCAGCTCGTTGCCGGTCGGCGGGGGCGGGAAGTAGGCGGGCTGGGCGCCGAACCAGTACTGGTCGCGGGGCGTCGGCGTGTACACGCCGGCGACCACCAGCTCGCGGCCGGCGGCGCCGGCCCCGAACCCGTCGGCCTGGAAGCGGTCGCCGGGGGCGAGCCCGAGCCAGTCGGCGGCGCGGCGGCTGAGGGCCGCCTCGGCCGGAAGGCCGAGCGGACGGGCCGCCGGGCAGCGGCCTTCCTCCAGCACCAGCCGCGCGCAGAGGCCGTCGCGGCTGGCCAGGTACGCGCTGCCCGGGCGCCCGCCCTCGGCCAGCAGCGGGACCGGGGTGCGGGTCTCCAGGCCGGCGACCGGCGGGGCCAGCGCCGGCACGGCCGGCCCGGCCGCGGCCACCGACTCGGTGAGGTCGCGCAGCTCCTTGCCGTCGGCCACGACCTGGCTGACGTGCAGGCCGGCGGTGTGGCTGGTGGCGGTGCGCAGGTTCTGGGCGAGCAGCGACTCCCCGGCGGCGCGCAGGTAGATGGCGCCGGCCGCGCCCACCCCGACCGCGAAGGTGGTCACGGCCAGCAGCGCCGCCGACAGCCCGGCCCTGGCCCACAGCCCGCGCAGGGCCAGCCGGAGCGTGCTCATCGGCGCTCCTCCTGCCCGCGGGAGGCGTCGTATGCGCCCGCCGTGCTCACGGTCCGGCCGCCGGGGCCCAGCCGGCCAGCCGCCCCGGGGCCGGGTAGCTGACCTGCACCGAGGGGTCGTCGGCGCGGACGAACCGCCAGGCCGCCCCGGCCAGCAGCAGCCAGGCCCCGTCGGGGCTGGGCTGGATCGCGTACACGCCGTCGCTGCCGATCCCCGACCGGAGCAGCTGCGGCGGCCGGTCGGGGGGGAGGTAGGTCGCGGTGCCGGCGCCGCCGGTCCAGGCCCAGCCGCCGGTGGGCAGGAACGCGAAGAAGCCGGGCAGGTGCTCGGGGACGGGCTCGGCCCGGCCCCGCTCCAGGTCGACGACGGCCAGGACCTCGACCTCCCGGCCCGTCCTCGGGTCGGCGTCGGCAAGGGCGTCGACGATGCGGACCAGGGCCTGGCGCCCGTCCGGGCCGAGCACGGCGGTGACGATGACCAGGCCGCGCGGGTCGACCCCGGGCTGGACGGTCCGGAAGACCCGGACCACGTCGGCGAAGCCGAGCACCGGGCGGAAGCCGCCGTCGCGCCGCCACAGCCGCAGGCCCCTGGTGAGCTGGTCGGACTCGCCCACCGGGGGCCGCCGGAGGAACTCGCGGCCGGGCACGGGCCCGGCCCGGCGGCCCTCGGCCGGGTCGGCGACCAGCGCCGAGCCACCGTCGGGGGCGACGTCGTAGAGGCAGCCGGGCAGGGTGGCCAGGCGCGTGCCCGACCCGTCAAGGATCCAGCTGGTCGCCTCGGTGACGGCCGGGAGCGGGTCGCCTCCCAGCCGGTAGCCGCAGACCCCGAGCACGCTCCCGTCGGCCGAGTGCCGCGGCGGGCCGGGGGACCGCCACCCGGCCGGGACCAGGCGCCGCAGCGACCCGTCGAGCAGCCGCCCGACGGCGGCGGCCCCGTCGGCCGTCCGCAGGTAGACCAGGTCGGCGTCGGGGGCCAGCTCGGCCGACCGCCCGTCGACCGGGTCGGCCAGCAGGTGCGCGGCCGCCTCCAGGTCGAAGCCGGATGGCGCCCGCCTGGACGCCAGCTCGCCGAGCTGGCCCAGCACCCGGTGCCCGCCCCCGCCGGCCTCGCGGGCATGGGCGCGCCCCTCCGGGTCGGTGTACAGCAGCGTCCCGGCCCCGCGGAGCTGCTCGACCGGCCCGCTGGCCCCGGCCGGCGCCGCCTCCGTCCCGGCGGGCCGCGCCACCGCCGCGACCGGCCGCCGCCCCACCACCCGCTCCCCGGCGACCCCTCCGGCGACCAGCCCGCAGACCACGGCGACCACCGGCACGACCAGGGCCATCCGCCGCCGTCCCCGGCCCGGCTCGGCGAGCGGCTCGCCCGCCGGGTCGCGCGCCGGCCGGCGCAGCACCTTCATGGGGTCGCTCCGGCCGGCCAGGCGAGGAGGGTGCCGGTGACCGGGCTGGCGGTGGTGTAGACCACGTCGGACTGCTTGACGACCAGGACCCCGGCGGGCGAGGAGACGGCCACCGAGTCCCCGTCCGAGGACCAGGCGAAGCCGTCGGCCGCGACCATGGGCACGCCCGAGGCCAGCACCCGCGCGCCGCCGCCGGCCGGCTGCCAGGCGAGCACGTAGCCGCTCCCCTGCCTGGCCGCCAGCTCGGCGGTGGCCAGGGGCCCGCGGCGGTCGACGGCGGCGACGGCCAGCGTGGTCGAGCCCTGCCGGTCCGACCAGCCGATCCAGGCCGGCCGGTGCCCGCCGGCCAGCGGGATGCCGGTCACCTGGCGCCCGTCGCTCCCGACCACCAGCACCTGCCACCGCCCCCCCGGCCGGCCGGCCGACACCGCGACCAGCTTGCCGTCGGGACTGAGGGCGAGGCCGTCGACCACCGCCCCCGCGCCGGCCAGCTGCCGCAGCCGCCGCGCGTCCAGCAGCACCCGGGGGGGTGTGCCGGGCCGGCCGAGCAGCACCGAGGTGCCCTTGGGCACGGCCGCGGCCCGCTGGAAGCCCTCGACCCGGCGCCACGGCCCCCCGGCGCCGGCGAACACCCCGCCCCTGGCCGCCCAGGCGACCGGGCAGCCCAGCTTCACCGGCCGGGCCCGGCCGCTGCCCGCGTCCAGCAGCAGGCTGCCGTCGACCGGCTGGCCGGTCGGGTCGGGGCAGGCCAGCAGCTGCCGGCCGGCGCCGGCCAGGCCGTCGGCGACGAAGTCGCCGGGCCCGAGCCGGCGGCTGCCGCCGTCGGCCTCGACCCGGGTGACCACGCCGCTGTCCAGGGCGACCAGGGTCCCTGCCCGGTCGGGCCCGACCACCGCGCGGGCCCGGAGGTTCTGGGCCACCACCCGCCGGTCGGTCCCGTCGGGGTTGACCTCCTCCAGCCGGCCCGAGCGCGACAGCAGCAGGGGGCCGCCGCCGAGGCTGGCGCTGTAGAGGACCTGCTTCTCGACCCGGAGTCTCGGGGCCTCGGCGGCCGGCGGGAGCCTGACCTCCAGCGGCGGCGGGTCGGGTCGCGGGACCACCGCGAAGGCGAGCAGCAGGCCGGCGACGGCGCCGATCGCGAGCCCGGCCAGTCCCCGCACCGCCGGGCGGGGCCGGGCGGGGCTGTCGTCCCAGACCTCCGGGTCGCCGAGCAGTCGTCCCACAGCCGTCCCTATCTGAAATGGCCTGATTGTCGAGGACTGCGGTGACTATAGGAACGGAACCTGAGAGTTTCCTGAGCCGAGCTTGGCCGTGCCGACGCCGGGGTGCATGCTTCGGCCAGAGAGGAGCGTGTGCCCGTGCCCGACGCCGTTGCCCACCTGACCAGCGAGTACCTGGACCTTGTGTTCGAGACGTTCCCGACCGCGGCGACCGCGTTCGGCCGCCACGAGCACGACGCCCGGCTCGAGGAGCTGACCGCCGAGCGGCTGGACGACTTCGTCCGCCGGCTGGCCGGGCTGCGGCGGCGGGTCACCGAGGTGGTCCCGGCCGACGAGGAGGAGGCGGTCGACCGCGACGCCCTGGCCGCCGCCATCTCCGAGGCGCTGCTGGCCGAGGAGATCGAGCGCCCCTGGCGCCGCAACCCGTTCGAGGCCGCCACCGCCGTGCCCGCGGCCATCCTGCTGCTGGTCGCCCGCGACTTCGCGCCGCTGGAGCAGCGGCTGGCCGACGCCGCCGAGCGGCTGGAGGCGGCCCCGGCCTTCCTCGACCGGGCCAAGACGCTGCTGGACGAGCCCTGCCCGGCCCTGTGGCGCCAGATGGCCGTCGGCGCGGCCGGCGGCGGCGCCGAGTTCCTGGCCGGCACGCTCGGCCCGCTGGCCGCCGGGACGCCGCTGGCCGGCCGGGTCGAGACCGCCGCCGACGCGGCCGCCCAGGCCCTGCGCGACTTCGCCGGCTGGCTG
The DNA here is from genome assembly GCA_963733175.1 of uncultured Actinomycetota bacterium. Classification (GTDB taxonomy): domain Bacteria; phylum Actinomycetota; class CALGFH01; order CALGFH01; family CALGFH01; genus CALGFH01. The sequence goes on along the minus strand of CAVTCL010000029.1, from coordinate 21,508 downwards.
GGCAACGAGCACGCCGGCCGGTTCCCCGCCGACGCCCCGTTCGCCATCGGCGAGGCCGCCCAGGCCCGCAAGCTGCGCGAGGTCCACTGCTTCCCGGCCACGCCGGCCGAGTTCACCCGGCTCGGCGAGGCCCAGATCGCCGAGCTGGTCGACGCCCTGACCGAGCAGGCGGCCAAGCTCGGCGGGTCGGACTGGTCGGCCAAGCTCGACGAGCTCAAGGAGGACCACCCCGACGCCGACGGCCTGCTGGCCGCCTACCAGCGTGAGCTGGAGCGCCTGGAGTCGTTCGTGTTCCGCGAGGACCTGGCCACCAACCCCGACGCCGTGGCCCGGGTCGAGCCCACCCCCGAGTTCCTGCGGCCCGTCATGGGGTATGCCGCCTACCTCCCGTCCGGCCCGTTCGACGCCTGGCAGCAGGGCTACTTCTGGGTCACCCCGCCGCCCGACGAGGCCGGCCTGCGCGACCACGCCCACGCCATGATCCCCGCCGTCTCCGCCCACGAGGGCTACCCCGGCCACCACCTCCAGATGACCAGCGTCAACCGCCTCCCCTCGCTGACCCGCCGGGCGATCCGCTCCACCGTCATGATCGAGGGCTGGGGCCTCTACACCGAGCAGCTCATGGCCGACGTCGGCTACTACGACGACGCCGCCCGCCTCGCCCAGCTCGCCATGCGCCTGCTCCGGGCGCTGCGGATCGTCCTCGACATGGAGCTCCAGTCCGGCGAGCTCACCTACGAGGCCGCCGTGGCCCGCGCCGTCTCGGTCGCCCGCCTCGAGGAGTCCACCGCCCGCTCCGAGGTCGCCCGCTACACCATGACCCCGACCCAGCCCTTCAGCTACCTGGTCGGCTGCCTGGAGCTGGAACGGCTCCGCGACGCCTCCCAGGCCCGCCTCGGCGACGCCTTCCGCCTGCGCCGCTTCCACGACCGGGTCCTCTCCTACGGCCACATGCCCCCGACCCTGGTCGCCCGGGCCATCACCGCCGCCGACGAGCGCGAGCAGCACCGCCGCCCCGACGACGGCTGAGATGGCCCCGACCCCGACTGAGGCGTCCATGCCCTTCCAGCCGGTGCACGTGCCCCAGCCGCTGCTGCTGGTGCCGCCGCTGCTGCCGCCGCTGGTGCTGCGGACCGAGAACGGGCAGTTCGGTGCCAAGCGGCCCGACATCGGCGGTTCGGCGACTGCGAGCCCTGCAACCGTTTCGAGGAGCCGCCGTCGCGCCCGCCCGACGAGGAGGACCCGGGGGACGAGGACCCGCGGCTGGCCCGCTACGTCAAGCACCAGGTGCACGAGGCGGTCGACCTGGAAGGCGAGGCCGGGGACTGCGTGTTCGCCGCCTACGGCGGCCGGGTCGTCGAGGTCGAGACCGGCGCCACCGGGGTCCGCGGCAACGTCACCATCGACCACCACCCGTTCGCCACCGGCCTGGTCTCGCGCTACCTGCACCTGGAGGGCGCCAGCATCTGCGTCGAGCAGGGCGACTCGGTGACCAAGGGCGACCTGATCGGCCGGATCGGCTCGGGACCGGCCGACCCGCACCTCCACTTCGAGCTCCGGATCGTCCTCGACCCGTCCGACCAGGAGTACTGGTCGCCCCGGAACTCCGTCGCCGTGGACCCGACGCGGCTGCTCTACCGGTTCGAGGCCGACCTGCCGCTGCTCGCGGCCGGGGGGGCGGCGTCGTGACCTCGATCGGGGTCCAGACGGTGGCGCGCGTCCCGCTCTTCCGGGCCCTGACGGACGCCTCCCCGGACCCGTACAGCATCCCGCTGTACGAGCCCACCACCGAGCACGAACGCGGCATGGTCGCGATGTTCACCAAGGCCCTGGAGCTGGGCCGCCCGGTCGAGGTCGAGTACCGCGAGTCGGCGTTCTTCGGCACCCACCGGGTCCCGGCGAGCGTCGGCATCGTCTGAGGCGGCCTCGTCGGGGGTGCCGGCCCCGGCGGCGCCCTGGCGGCGGGCCACGTAGGCTGGATCGCGAAGGGGACCGGGGAGCTCGGGAGGCGGCGATGGCGGGTCGAGGGGTTGCCGAGCGCCGGGTGCTGAAGGTCGGGGCCGGGGGCGAGGCCAGGCGGGCCCGCGACCGGCTGGCCGTGGAGGAGCCGCTGGAGCTGCGGGTGGCGGGGCGGCCCGTCGGGGTGACCATGCGCACCCCCGGCGACGACTTCGAGCTGGCCATCGGGTACTGCATCAGCGAACGGCTGGTGGCTCGCCCCGACGACGTGGAGGCGGTGCGCTTCTGCGCTCCCGAGGGTCAGGCCCAGGAGTTCAACGTGCTCACCGTCGACCTGCGGCCCGGCGTGCCCGTCCCCGACCCGTCGCTCGACCGGCTGGCCGTCACCTCGTCGTCGTGCGGGGTCTGCGGGAAGGCGTCGATCGACGCGGTCACGGTCGCCTGCCCGACCCTGGCCGGCGACGGCCTCGCCGTGGCCGCCGGGGTCCTGACCGCGATCCCGGACCGGGTCCGGGAGGCCCAGCGGGTCTTCGAGCAGACCGGCGGCCTCCACGCGGCCGCCATCTGCGGCCCCGACGGCGAGGTCCGGTGTGTCCGCGAGGACGTCGGGCGCCACAACGCGGTCGACAAGGTGATCGGGTGGGCGGCCACCGAACGCCGCCTGCCGCTGCACGGCATGGTCCTGTTCGTCTCCGGACGCTGCTCGTTCGAGGTCGTCCAGAAGGCGGCCGTCGCCGGCGTCCCCCTGATCGCCGCCGTCAGCGCCCCCTCCAGCCTGGCCGTCGAGCTGGCCGACCAGCTCGGCATGACCCTGGTCGGCTTCCTCCGTGGCGACACCATGAACGTCTACACCCACCCCCACCGCATCACCCTCCCGACCCCGTCACCATCGGCCGAGGGTCCGGCCCCGGCCCCAGCCTCGGCAGTGGGTCCGGCTGCGACTCCGGCCTCGGCTCCGGGAACGGCTGCGACTCCAGCCTCGGCACCGACCGCGGGGTGACCGGGTCGGGTCGGGGCTCGGCCCCGGCGCCGGCCGCGCCAACGTGCGCCGGGTCGGGTGGGGTGGGCGGGGCTTCGGGGGGGCCGGCGACCTTGTCGTAGAGGTGGAGGGCGGCTGTCTTGCCGGCGTGGGCGCCGAGGGCGCCGCCGGCGGCGGCGAGGGCGGGGCAGACGATCAGGCCGGCGCCCTGGGTGACGGCGGCCGGGCCGCCGCAGGCGGCCATGCCGAGGCGGCCGCCGAGGTCGGCGCCGACCGCGCCCCCGACCGCGCCGGCGAGCGCGCGGGGCAGCGACTCGCCGTGGCTCACGGCGGCGGTGAAGTCCATGACGGGTGCGACCAGCGGCAGGACGCCGACCATGCCGACCATCCGGCCCTCCATCAGCGGCCGCGCGGCCCCCTGGGCGACCCGGGCGGCGGCCGACCGCACCGCCGGGTCGTCGGCGGTCATGGCGAGCCGGCCCGCCGCCTGCAGCCGCGCCTCGGCGGCGGCCACCAGGTGATGGGTCGCCGTCGCGACCTCGGCCCCCGCCTCCAGCGCCCGACCCACCATCCGCTGCAACGGTCCCCCGTGTCGCTCCTCACCGTGACCGTTGGCCCCCTCCCGGGCCCCGTTCCCGGCCGGAGGCTGGCCGGCGTGGTCGCCCTGCCCGGGGGACCCCGCCGTGCCGGCGACCCCGCCGTGGTACGTGGGTGAGGCCGGGACGCGGGTGGCCGCCTGGTCGAGGCGGGCGGCGGCGACCCGGCGGGCGGCGGCCGCCTCGTGCTCGGCCGCCTCGGCCATCCGGATGGCCTGCCCGGCCACCAGCATCGCGGCCGGGTCGACCGCATCGGCGGGCGACAGCACGCCCCCACGCGGGTTCCACGCACTCCTCAGCACCGGCGGGCCCATCCCGGCGACGTGGCGGGAGAGGTCGACCCCGACCGAGGCGGCGAGGCGGTGGGCGCGGTCCCAGGTTGTCTGGGCGTGGTCGAGGCGGGCGGCGAGGTCGGAGAGGGCGGCCGCGGCCTGGTCGAGGCCCTGGGCGGCCCGGTCGAGGCCGGTCTGGGTGCGGGAGCCGTCGACCAGGAAGGCCTCGCTGGCCGGGCCTTTCCAGGCGCCGGCGACGACCACGAACGAGGTCGCTCCCCGCAGCCGGCCGCGGACGTCCCGCAGGGCGGCGGCGGCGCCGGCCAGGCTGCGGGACCCGCCGGCGATGGCCGCCGGCTCCCCCGCCGGGCGGGTCATGGGCCGGCCGGAGCCGGCGATGCCGGCGGCGGCGGACGGTGCGGCATCGGCGGCTCCTCTCAGGACGCGGGGCGACTCGGGATGCGGGGCGACAGGCAGGGCCTGGACAGGACGAGTTGTAGCCGCGCCCGCGACCCCGGACAACCGGCCATCCACACCCCCCACCCCGGACCGGGCCCCGGCAACCGCCGGGCAGGACGACGGCGAAGCATCAGGTGGAGACCCGTGACCATGGCACGAGGCAGGGGAAGGGGGAGGACGGGGCAGGTGGCGGTCCGTGGTGGCCGGCGGCTCGCTCGGGCTCCAGGAGGGCGTCCGGTCTCTCGGCGAGGTCGGGCCGCGGATGGGGATCGCCGCGTTCGCGGCCGCGCTGGTCCCGGCGACCAGCTACGGGGACGGGCTGGTTCGGGCCATGGACCGGATCGCCGAGCGGGACCGGCGGGCCAAGGGGCTGCGGGGGCGGCTGCTGGGGCTGGTGTTCGTGGCCGCGCTGCCGCCGGTGGTGATGGCCGAGCTGGGCGCGGTGGCGGTGCTGCCCGACGCCCTCGGCTTCACGGGCCGGTTCAACCTGGCCAGCGTGGCCGTCGCCTTCGTGGTCGGGTGGCTGTCGGCCAGCCTGCTGGTGGGCGTGCTCTACCGTGCCTTCTCGCCCCGGCCGAGGTCAGAACAGCTCGCCGGAGCCCTGCGGTAGCTGGCCCTCGGCGCGGGCCCAGCGGAGGAACTCCTCGGTGCCCTCGCCGATGTCGCTGGCGATGAACTCGGAGGCCAGCTCGTCGATGCGCTGGTCCGAGAAGCCCTCGGCGCCGAGCTCGGGACGGGCCTGGTTGGCCAGGAGCCGCGCGCTCTCGACCTCCGAGGCCTCGGGCTCGGGGATGTGGCCGGGGGTTGCCGGGTCCTGCTTGTCGACGTCGGTGGCGCGAGCGGGCGGGTCGGGCTCGCGGGGCAGGTCGTCGCCGGGCATCTGGGTCGCCAAGGTTCAGGTCACCTCCAGGGGTGAACCTACCCGCCCTGGCCCGGATCGGCCAGCGCGCCGCGCGGCGCCGGCCGGCTGGGCGGCCACCCAGAGGACGACGGCCAGCCGGACCAGGCGCCGCTGCCGGCGCCGTTCGCGGGCCTGGCCCACGTCGACGTCGGCCGCCCGCAGCACCGTGCCGCCGCCGAGCATGGCGCTGGCGCTGCCCGGAGCGGCCGGGGGCACCTCCGCGGAGCCCGTCCGCCTCGTCCTGACCGACCCCTGCATGCCCGCCTCGCCTCCTGACGATCTGCGGAGGCGTCCCCTACGGCCCCCGTTGGGCCAGTTAGCCACGCCGACCAGGGCCGTACCATGGGTTGGGGACGAGTTCGGGGGTGTTGCCGACTCAAGCCGGACGGGTGGATTAGGCATCGCTGCCGAGACAGACTCCTACCAGCCAGGCAAAGCAGGCGTTCCGACCGGGGCGGAGAGGGCGGGCATCGCGATGTTCAAGCACGAGGACTTCCAGTTCGGCTACGAGATCGCGCTGGGGAGCGTCTACCGCGGCTACGCCGACGCGGGCGAGGTGGTGTCGACGGCCGGGCGGGTCAAGGACGGCGACGGCGACGCGTGGGTGCGGGAGTGGTGCGCGACCGCCGAGCGGTTGGCGGCCGACGCCGAGAAGGCGGAGGACGCCGGACGGCTCGTCAGCGCCCGCGGCGCCTATCTCCGCGCGGCCAACTACTACTCGACCGGGCTGTACCTGATCACCCATTCGGGCGCGCCCGAGCGGCACCTGGAGATCTGGAGGCGACACCGCGCCTGCTGGGACAAGTTCGTCGACCTGGCGGCGGTGCCCGGCGAGCGGCTCCAGCTCCCCTACCAGGACACCACGCTGCCTGGCTACTTCTTCCGCGCTCCCGATGCCGCGCCGGGTGAGCGGCGACCGCTGGTGGTCCTGAACAACGGCAGCGACGGCGCCACCTCGCACATGGGCCTGTTCGGCGGCCGGGCGGCGAACGAGCGCGGCTACCACGCTCATGACCTTCGACGGCCCCGGCCAGCAGGCCAGCCTGTTCCTGCAGGGGATCCCGTTCCGGCACGACTGGGAGACGGTGCTGACCCCGGTGGTCGACGCCATGGCGGCCCGGCCCGACGTCGACCCCGACCGGATCGCGCTGATCGGGATCAGCCAGGCCGGCTATTGGGTGCCGCGCGCGCTCGCCTTCGAGCATCGCTTCGCCGCGGCCGTCGCCGACCCCGGCGTCGTCGACGTCTCCACCTCCTGGACCAGGCAGCTCCCGGGCTTCATGCGGGCCCAGCTCCAGGACCCGTCGAAGAAGGACTCCTTCGACAAGGAGATGGGCTGGACCGAGCGGTTCTCCAAGTCGACGCGGGCCACCCTCCACTTCCGCGGCGAGCCGTACGGCGTGGCCGGCGACTCGCCCTTCGACCTCTACCAGGAGGTGCTGAAGTACCGGCTGGGCGACGAGGTCCGGAACATCACCACCCCCATCCTGATCACCGAGCCCGAGGACGAGCAGTTCTGGCCCGGCCAGTCACAGGCGCTGTACGACCTGCTGCCGGGTCCCCGGGAGCTGGTGAAGTTCACCGCCGCCGAAGGCGCCAACCGCCACTGCGAGCCGATGGGCCTGGCCGTCCGCGACGCCCGCGTCTTCGACTGGCTCGACCGCTACCTCGCCGCCTGAGCACGCCGGGCCCACGTCCCGGCCTCAGCGCTGGTCTGGCCGCCCGGGGTCGGTGAACAACGCGCCCTGGGCGGCGGCCGAGGCGGCCGCCGGCCACGTACACCCAGTAGGCGGTGAGGTCGGCCCCGACGGCGCCGGGCCCGAAGGTGCGGGCCGGGTTCATCGACGCCCCCGAGATCGGGCTCCCCCACAGGCCGGCCAGGGCGATGTAGGAACCGACGCCGAGGGCCGCGATGGCCCCCAGGTTCTGGGCACCCGACGCGGTCCCGAGGATGACGCTGACCAGGCCGAGGGTGAGCACGGCCTCCATCGCGAACGCGTCCCGGGCGGAGGCACCCGCCGCCGGGTAGTTCCCGCCGAAGGTGGCCGAGACGCCGACGACGGACTGGAGGAACCAGGCCGCCAGGACGGCCCCGGCCAGCTGGACGGCGACGTAGCCGGGCAGGCGACGCCAGGGGAAGTCCCCGCGCAGCGAGAAGGCGACGCTGACCGCCGGGTTGAGGTGGGCGCCGGACACCTTGCCCATGAACAGGATGATCGCCAGGACCATCAGGCCGGGGGCGACCACGGCGGCGGGGCGGCCGACGCTGCCGGGGAAGGCCTGGTCCATCATTGGCCCGCCGGCGGCGACCAGCACCAGCAGGAAGGTCCCGAACAGCTCGGAGAACAGCCGGCGCCACTCCTGCGACGGGTCGTCGAAGTCCTCCATGGCCCGCACCACGCGGCCCGTCTCGGCCTCGACGAGCTCCCTGGCCTCGTCGTGGCGTCGCGCCTCGCCCGGATCGGTTCGCTCGTCCATCCGGTGGTCGCGGGGCGGCCTAGCCGCCGGTCTGCTGGCAGGCGGTCGCCCATGCGGCGGGGTCGAGCACGCCGAGGTCCGGGTCGCGGCCGCCCCACACCGCGCAGCTGTCGATCGACTGGACGAGGAGGTCGCGGAGCATCCCGTCGGGGTCGGGCACGCACGCCTGGGCGATGCCGGCGACGGCGTTGCGGACGATGGTCGGCGCGGCCTGCCGCCGGAACTGCTTGGGCGACACCGTGACCGCCCGGGCGCGGCCGGCGAACCGCGAAGCCCACTGGGCGGCCTGTGGCGCCTGGGCCAGGGCCGCCCGGCTCGGGGCCTCGAGGGCGTCCGCCGGCCGGCCGTCCAGCTCGGCCAGGATCCGGTCGCAGGACAGCACCGAGACCGCCATGACCCGTTGCCGGTCGGCCGCCACCACCGGCAGGGCCATGGTGGCCGACCCCAGCGCGATCCGGGCGTCGATGTGCAGGTCGTCGCCGGTCATCCCGATCACCGACGGGATCAGGCCGGCCAGCCGCTGGCGTCCGGCGTCGGAGGTGTGGTCGTTGACGTGGCGGGCCACCGCGGCCAGCAGCGGGTGGGTGCAGGCCGGGTGGTCGCTCCAGCGCTCACCGGCGAGCAGGGACGCGAACTCCATGAAGCACGCGCCCTTGCGGGGGTTGCGGTGCTTGCCGCGGGACAGCACCGGGAGCAGTGCCGGCGATGGTGCGTCGTGGTGGGACATGCGGCGCCCTCCGTAACAGATTCGGGCCCTTCGGCCTAGTCTGCGCCGTCGGCCGGCGGCGCGCCAGGGCTGACCGCCGGGAGCGCGCGAGCGCCGGCGACGGGCCATGCGATCATTCGGCGGACCAAGGAGCAGCCGATGCCGTCATCGACCCGCTACCCGCGCCACGGCGAGAACGGTGGCTTCGACCGGGTTGTGTACTTCACCGACGCCGTGTTCGCGATCGCCATGACCCTGCTGGTGGTGGAGATCGGCGTGCCCGAGACCATCGAGGGCGCCGCCGAGGACCCCGCCGCGATGCTCGACGCCCTCGGCGACAAGGGGCCGCTGATCTTCGCGTTCTTCCTCGGCTGCTATGTGATCGGCAGCTACTGGGCGGCGCACCATCGCTTCATGACCTGGCTGGCGGCGGTCGACCGGGGCTTCGTCGCCCTGACCGTCGTCTACCTGTCGTTCGTGGCCCTGCTGCCCTTCCCGACCGGCGTGCTCGGCGAGTTCGGCGACAACCCGATCTCGGTGGTCGCCTTCGCGGTGAACATGGGGGCGGTCAGCACCATGGAGACGGTCCTGTTCAGCCATGCCAGGCGCCGGCGCCTGTTCCGGGAGGAGCTGCCCGAGGAGGTCTACCGGTGGGCGGTGCGGACGTCGCTGCTGCCGGTGCTGCTGTTCGCGCTCTCGCTGCCGGTGGCCTTTGTCCGGCCCTGGCTGGCGATCCTCATCTGGCTCATGGCGATCCCGCTCCAGCTGCTCCTGAGCCGGTACCGGCCGGCGGAGGCCGGGCGGTACCTCGCCTGAGGGTCAGGGGGCCGGCTCGACCGAGGCCACCACCAGCGGCACGCCCTGCTGGCAGGTGCTGAGCAGGCCGCGGTCGACCCGGCCGGTCACGGCCACCCGGGCCCCGGGCCGCAGCTGGTCCCGGTCGCCGCCGACGAGCAGGTACCCGTCCAGGAGCAGGCAGCCCGGCTCGACCCCCTCGCTGACGGTGCCGGTGACGGTGACCTCGCCGGCGGGCGGGGCCGACCCGGTCGTGGCCGGCGAGGTCGTCGGCGCGGTGGTGGCGCCCTGGCCGGTCCCGGCGTCGTCGCCGTCGGACCCGGCGCAGGCGGACAGCAGCCCGGCCAGCAGGAGGCCGGCCAGCAGCTGGAGGAGCTTCGTGTGCTTCATACCCTTTGGACGGCGCGGCCGGCCGGGAGGTTCCCGGCGCAAGGGGCAACCCTATACCGGGGCCAGGTCGGGCAGCTCGACCACGAAGCGGGCGCCGCCACCCTGGTTGTCCTCGACCCAGACCCGGCCGCCCATGCCCCTGACCAGCCGGTCGACCAGGAACAGGCCGAGCCCGACCCCGCCGACCCGCCGGGTGGTCGAGGCGTCGAGCTGGGTGAAGGGGGCGAAGATGCGCTCGCGGTCGATCGGCGGCACCCCGTCGCCCTGGTCGGCGACCTCGATCGCGGATGAACTCCGAAGCGATAGGCTCTTTCGCATGAAGGACGTCGGCATCGTCGGGCTGCCCCAGAGCGGCAAGACAACCCTCTTCAACGCGCTGACCCGGGCGGGCGTGCCCGCGGGCGGGGCGGCGGGCAAGGCCAGCGTCGCCGCCGTGCCCGTTCCCGACCCGCGGGTCGACGTCCTGTCCGAGCTGGAGCGCTCCCGCAAGCGGGTGTTCGTCCAGGCCCGCTTCGTCGACGTGGCCGGGCTGTCGGCCGGGGCCTCGAGCTCCGGGGGCCTGTCCGGCCAGGGGCTGGGGGCGCTGCGCGAGGCCGACGCCCTGGCCATGGTCCTGGCCGCCCGGGACGGGGGCGGGCCCGACCCGGTGGAGGCGGCGGCCGAGCTGACCCTGGAGCTGACCGTGGCCGACCTGGAGTCGGTGGCCGGCGGGGCCGAGAAGGCGGCCAAGAAGGCCAGGGCGGGGGTGCAGGACGCCGCCCTGGAGGCGGACGTGCTGGCCAGGGCCCGTGACCTGCTCGACCGGGGCACGCCGCTGCGGGCCGCCGGCTGGGAGCCGGAGGAGGCCAGGGTGCTGCGCAACTTCGCCCCCCTCACCCTCAAGCCGGCCCTGGCCGTGCTCAACCTGGCCGAGGCCGACGCCGCCGCGGCCGAGGAGCGGGCCGCCGAGGCAGAGGCCAAGCTGGGCCTGCCCACGGTGGCCGTGGCCGCGGCCCTGGAGGCCGAGGCGGCCGAGCTGGCCCCCGAGGACGCGGCCGACCTCCTGGCAGGCTACGGGGTCGAGCGGGGCGGGCTGGACCAGGTCGTCGGGGCCGCCTGGCGCCTGCTCGACCTGCTCACCTTCCTCACCACCGGCGAGGACGAGACCAGGGCCTGGGAGGTCCGCCGGGGCGCCACCGCCCCCGAAGCGGCCGGCCGCATCCACTCCGACCTGCAGCGCGGCTTCATCCGGGCCGAGGTGATCGGCTACGACGACCTGATCGCGGCCGGCGGCTGGGACCTGGCCCGTTCCAAGGGCCTGCTCCGCACCGAGTCCAAGTCCTACGTCGTCCAGGAAGGCGACGTCGTCCACATCCGCTTCAATGTCTGACGGCGGCCCAGAGCGCGCCCTCGGCTAGCCTGCGGCACCGCCCGGTTCATTCGGGGGGGAGTCCTCCCCCCCGAACCCCCCCAAGAGCGCGACCAGGCTCACCGCCGAGACGATCGACCAGACGCCCTCCAGGAGCAGGAACCCCCAGCGCTCGTCGACCCAGGCGATCACGGCCAGCACGAACGAGCCGACCAGGTTGAGGACCAGGTACACGAGCGAGTGCTGGTCGAGCAGGCGGAGCTGGGCGAGGGTGAAGCCGGCCAGGATCAGCACCGCCCCGGCGACCTCAAGGGCGATGACGACGCCGTGGGGCAACGCTAGGCGCCGGAGGCGAGGGCGAGGAGGCGGTCGACCCCGGCGTCCAGGGCCAGCACCTCGCGTTCGACCTCGGCCTCGAGGGGGGCGATCTCGGCGGCCGTCTCGGCCCCGAGGCCGGCGCTGGCCGCCCGGCGGATGACCAGGGCGACCCGGGCCACGTCGGCCACCCGGGCCCTGGCCGCTGGCAGCACCCGCGCCAGCTCGGCCTGGTCGGGCTCGCCGGCCAGCAGCCGCAGCTCGGCGTCGAGGGTCGCGGCCACCCGGCCGAGGCGCCTGGCCAGCTGGGGCAGGTCGCCGACGGCGCCGCCGGCCGCCTTGACGACCGCGACCGCCTGGCCGGTGGCCGTCGCGGCGGCCTGCAGGTCGCGCCGCAGGCAGGCCACCTGCCGCCGCGCCCCCGGCGGGGTCGTCAGCGCCTGCACGCTCCGGACCCGCCGCCGCAGCCTCGGGCTGCGCCGCACCCAGCGCACCATCCGCCAGACGACCGCCAGGGCCACCCCACCGGCCAGCAGGCACATCAGCAGCAGGGTCAGCAGCAGCTCCTCCATGGCGCCGTCCTCCACTCTCCACTCGGCGTCACCGGCCCGCGACGGGCTCGGACCACCATAGGGCCGCGCATCGCCCTTGTCACCCGCTCCGCTCAGCCGCCGGAGACGGCGGGCAGGATCCAGACCTCGTCGGCGTCGCCGACCGGGGTCGCGACCCCGGCCAGGTAGCGGATGCTCTCGCCGTTGACGAACACGTTGACGTGCCGGCGCAGCACTCCCTGGTCGTCGAGGACCCGCTGGCCGACCCCGGGATGGGCCTGGCCGAGGGCGGCCAGCACCGTCCCAACGGTGGCCCCGGCGACGTCGACCCGGCGCCGCCCGGCCGCGTACCCGGAGAGGGCGGCCGGCAGGTGGACGGTGGGCATCGGCGACCCTCAGGCCACGACGGCGGCCTTGACGCAGACCACCGGCGGCAGCCACTCGGCCAGGGCCTGCCAGTGCTCCCCCTCGTCGGAGGAGGCGAACAGCTCCCCGGTGCGGGTCCCGAAATACAGGCCGGCCGGGTCGAGCCCGTCGGTGGCGAACCCGTCGCGGAGCACGGTCAGCCAGGCGTCGCGCTGGGGCAGGCCGTCGGTGAGCGGCTCCCAGGAGCCGCCGGCGTCCCGGGTCCGGTAGACCCGGGCCTGCCCGTCGGGGGTGCAGCGGAACTCGTCGGAGTCCAGTGGGATCATCCAGGCGGTGTCGGGGTCGGCGGGGTGGGCGACCATCGGGAAGCCGAAGTCGCTCGGCACCCCGTTGGCCATGTCCTCCCAGTGGTCGCCCCCGTCGTCGCTGCGGTACAGGCCCCAGTGGTTCTGGAGGTACAGGCGGCCAGGCCGCCCACCGGCCCGGGCGACCTTGTGGACGCACTGGCCGAACTCGGGGTACTTGTCGGGCAGGAACACGGCCCGGATGCCGTCGTTGCGGGCCTGCCAGCTCCGCCCGCCGTCGTCGCTGCGGTACACGCCGCCGGTGGAGATGGCGATCCACATGCGCTCGGGGTCGGCCGGGTCGGGCAGCACCGTGTGCAGGCACAGCCCGCCGCCCCCCGGCTCCCACCGCGGCCGGTGGGGATGTTCCCACAACCCCTCGACCAGCTCGAACGTCTCCCCGCCGTCGTCGGAGCGGAACAGCGCCGCCGGCTCCACCCCGGCCCACACGGTGTCCGGCCGGTCCTCCCCTGCCGGCTGCAGCTGCCACACCCTGGCCAGCGAGGCGTCCGTCCCCTCCGGGAACCGGAGGTTCGCCTTCTCCGGCTCCACCCAGGTCCGCCCCAGGTCGTCCGACCAGCGCACCACCGCCCCCCAGTGCCCATGCTCGGTCCCGGCCAGCAGCCGGCGCCGCCCACCCCGCCCGTCGAACCGGATCGCGTACACCTGCTCGCCCCGGAAGTGCGGCCCGCTCGCCCGCCACTTCCCCCGCCCCGGGTCACCCGCGAACAGCCACGCCCCCTTCATGGTCCCGACCGCCAGCAGCACGTCCCCGGAGTCGACCTCGATGTGCTCGTTCATGCCGCCAACCCTACCCCGCCTTACCTGACACGGGTGGCGTCGGCCTCACACTGCGGCGGTTCTCGCTACCGCAGGGTGAGCAGGTCTTCGACGACCACCCAGTCGGTGTCGGCCAGCTCCTCACCCGACCGGAGCAAGCGACCCGCGCCCCGGCCGACGCCAGTGCCACCCCGATCCCCCGCCCACCCCCGGCGACCAGCCAAGCAGCGACCACACCGCCGCCGAGGAATGGATCTAGGGTCAGCGGTTCGGAGCGGCCGCGTCAGTCGTCGTATGTAGCGAGGTCGTCGTCGGAGAGCTTCCGCACGCGGCCCTCGCGGATGTCGGCTAGCGATCGGGCGACGTCGGCAAGGTGCTTCGCGGTGTACGCCCAGGCATCGTCGCGGGGATCACGACGACCGGTCGCAGGGTGACGCTGCCGCGGCTCGGTCACCTCGACGTCGAACTCCGTCTCGCCGTCGAGACCGAGCCGCTGCCGTACCTCCGCTGGGAGGGTTAGACGCCCATTGGGGCTCATAGTGATGGTTCGCATGGCCAACTCCTCGGGCGACTCGTTGACACGGAATGTACACGCCCATCAACCATTGTGCCACAGTGGCATAGCGACAATCTGGTAAGGTGCCGCAGCCATGAGCGACCCGTTCCAGTCGCTGGATTTCACCGACACGTTCCTCGGAGACCTTCGGGTCCAAGGACTTCACGGCGGCCGAGCGCAAGTCGATCCGCAAGGCTCTCCGGCTGCTGGACAGCGATGAGCGGCACCCGTCGCTCCGCGTGCATCAGCTGCAGGGCGACCTGGCCGGCCTGTGGTCGGCGTCGGCGTCTGATGCGCTCCGGCTGACCTTCGTGCGGACCCCCCATGGCCGCAAGACCTTGCTGAGCTGCAGCCGGCACTACGACCGCTGACCGCTCAGAGGTCCTCGAGGACCGCGTCGGCGGTGCGGCGGCCGGAGGCGAGGGCGCCGTTGATGGAGGCGGTGTCGCGGTGGTCTCCGCAGACGTAGTGGCCGGGGCGGAGGCGGACGGGGCGCTGGGGGGGGTCGAGGGCGCCTGGGGGCTGGGCGGGTTGGGCGTGGGGGATGCGGTAGGTCTTGAGGTGGCGCCAGGCGACCACGCCGGAGCCGAACCAGTCGGCGAGCTGGCCGAGGACGGCGGCCTCCAGGTCGGGGCCCTTGGGGAGGTCGGGGCGGTCGACGACGGTCGCCGAGATGAGGGCGGCGCCGGGTGGGGCGTAGGTGGGGGCGACGGCGCTGGGGACGCAGAGGTTGTTGACCGGGCCCTGGCCGTCGCCGTCGAGGACGATCACCGGCTCGTCGACCGGGGCCCGGTCGGCGGCGAAGTAGAGGCAGCTCACCGGGACCGACGCGGGGGCCGCCACGTCGTCGCCGAGCAGCTCGGAGGCGGTGGGGCCGTCGGTGGCGACCACGACCGCCCTGGCCGGCAGCTTCTCGCCGCCGGCGAGGGTGACGCCGCCGTCGCCGACGGCGGTGACCCGCTGGCCGAGGCGCACACAGCCGGGAGGGAGGCCGCCGGCCAGCTGCTCGCCGATGGCGCCCATGCCGCGGGTCGGGAGGGCGACGTCGCCCAGGGCGAACATCCGGTAGACGAACTCGAACATGCGGCTGGAGGTGCCCAGCTCCCGGTCGAGCAGGACCCCGCCGAACAGCGGCCGGAAGAAGCGGTCGACGATGGCGTCCGACAGGCCGTTGGCGGCCAGGGCCTCCCGGGTGGTGGTCTCCGGGCGGGCGAACAGCTCCTCCAGCGACCCGGCCACCACCCGGCGGCGCAGGGCCGCCACCTTCAGCTTGTCGCCGAGCGTGCCCACCGGGGCCAGGGCGGTGCGCAGCCCGTCCCAGCGCCGCCGGAACGGGTCGGCCACGGTCACGAACCGGTCGCCGGTGCGGACCACAGCCCCCGGGTAGAACGGGTGCAGCTCCAGCTCCCGGTAGTCGAGCGCCTCGGCGGCCTCGGGGTAGGCGGTCAGCAGGGCCTGGAAGCCCCGGTCGAGCAGGAAGTCGTCGACCCGGTCGGTGCGGACCCGGCCGCCGACCCCGTCGGAGGCCTCCAGGACGGTGGCGGCCACGCCCTTCTCGTGGAGGCGGCGGGCGCAGCGGAGCCCGGCCAGCCCGGCGCCGACGACGTAGACGCCGCCGTCCTGCGTGGCCATCTAGCCGCCGGGCCGTCCGGTCCGGGCCGCCTCGGCGTCCCGGCGCAGGTTCCCCGGCAGGGCGAAGTGGACGTCCTCGGGGACCACCTCGACCTCGCGGACCTCGGTCGCGCCGCGCTCGCGGAGAGCGTCGACCAGCTCGTCGACCAGCCACTCGGGGGCGGAGGCGCCCGAGCTGACGCCGACGGTGTCGACCCCCTCGAACCAGGCCGGGTCGACCGCCGAGGCCTGCGAGACGAGGTGGGCCCGGCTGCCGGCGGCCCGGGCGACCTCGACCAGGCGGACCGAGTTGGAGGAGTTCTCGGCCCCGATCACCAGCACCAGCTGGCAGTCCCGGGCCAGGGTCTTGACCGCGGCCTGCCGGTTCTGGGTGGCGTAGCAGATGTCGTCGGAGCGGGGGCCGGCCAGCACCGGGAACCGCTCGCGGAGGGTGCCGATGACCCCGGCGGTCTCGTCGACCGACAGGGTGGTCTGGGTGAGGTAGGCGACCCGCTCGGGGTCGGCGACCTCCACCGCGGCCGCCTCGTCCTCGTCGCCGACGAGGTGGACGGCCCGGGGCGCGTGGCCCATGGTGCCGGCGACCTCCTCGTGCCCCTCGTGGCCGATGAGCACGATGTCGTAGCCCTTGGCGGCGAACTTGCGCGCCTCCTGGTGGACCTTGGTCACCAGCGGGCAGGTGGCGTCGATCACCCGCAGGCCGCGGGTCCTGGCCTCGGCGTGCACCGTCGGAGAGACGCCGTGGGCGGAGAAGACCACCGTCGCCCCCTCGGGCACCTCGTCGAGCTCCTCGACGAAGACCGCGCCCCTGGTCTCGAGGTCCTTGACCACGTGCAGGTTGTGGACGATCTGCTTGCGCACGTAGACCGGGGGGCCGTAGGCGGCCAGGGCGACCTCGACGATGTCGATGGCCCGCTCGACGCCGGCGCAGTAGCCGCGGGGGGCGGCCAGCAGCACCCGGCGGGGGGCAGCGAACGCTGGGATGGGGAGGCTGCTCATGCCCCCATTCTATCGACGCCGGCCGCTCGCGCCCGCCGAGCGGGCGTACCGTGTCGCCAGCGGTGGGAGAGGAGGCGGTGAGGGTGGAGCTGGAAGCGCTCGACCACGTCGGGCTGGTCGTCTCGGACGTGTCCCGGTCGGTCCGCTGGTACCAGGAGGTGCTGGGCCTGCGCCGCGCCCACGAGGACGTGTGGGGCGACTTCCCGGCCGTGCTGGAGGCCAACGGCAGCGGCGTGGCCCTGTTCCCCAACGAGGACGGCGGGCCCGTCCCCGTGGACGACCCGATGCGCCACGTCGGGTTCCGGACCTCACGCCGAGGCCTGGAAGAGGCCAAGGATCGAGCTGGCGGCGAGCGGGGTCGAGTACGAGGAGGGCGACTACGGGGTCGCCTGGTCGGTGTACCTGCCCGATCCCGACGGCTACCTGGTCGAGATCACCACCTACGAGCCGGCACCGGGTTGACCGAGGCAACCGGGAGCTGGGTCGAGGCCAGGGAGCTCGACCGCCGCATCGTGGTCGTCTGGACCGTGCAGGACGCGATCGGCTACGGGGTGCTGACCCTGCTGGTGCTGGCCCTCGACATCGGGGCCAGGCTGGCCGGCGTGGACGTGCCCGGGCCACCCGGGCTGGCCGCCGGGCTGGTCGCGGTCGCCGGCGGCCTGGCCGCCTGGTGGTGGCCGCGGTCCCGCTACCGCCACTGGAGCTACCAGGTGGCCCCGGACGCGCTGGAGCTGCGCCACGGCGTGGTCCGCCGCATCCACTCGGCCATCCCCTACTTCCGGGTCCAGCACATCGACGTCGCCCAGGGCCCGGTGGAGCGGGCCGTCGGCCTGTCCCGGCTGGTCCTGCACACCGCCTCCGCCGGGACCGACGCCACCATCCCCGGCATCGCCGCCGGCGACGCCGAGGGCCTGCGCCACCTCATCCTGGCCAGGGCCGGCCACGGCGATGCGGTCTGAGGACCCGGGCCCGCCCCCGCCGGACCCGGCCGCCCCGGACGGTCCCGGAGAGCCCACGCCCGCCGGACCAGGCCCCCGAGGTCCCGCTCGACGGCGGGGGGCCGCGGCGGCTGCACGTGCTCAGCCCGGTGTTCTTCGCCACCCGGCACGCCTGGCGGCTGTGGCCGCTGGCCCTGCTGGTGGCGGCCCGGCGGCAGTTCTGGCTGCTCGTCCTCGGGGCCCTGGTGCTGCTGGCCTGGAGCACCGTCGAGTGGTGGCGCCACACCTACGCGCTGGAGGGCGGAGCCCTGCGGGTCGAGGAGGGCGTGGTGGCCCGCAAGCTCCGGGCGGTCCCCTTCGACCGGATCCAGCAGGTCGAGCTGGTCCGCAAGCCCCTGCACCGCCTGCTCGGCGTGGCCTCCCTCCGGGTCGAGACGGCCGGGGGCGGCACGGCCGCCGAGGTCGACCTGGACGTGGTCACCCTGGCCGAGGCCCAGGCGCTGCGAGGGAGCCTGCTGCGGGCCAAGGCCCGGCTGACGGCCGCCCCCGCCGGCCAGGCGGGCGCCGGGACGGCCGAGACCGGCGCCGCCGGGGCCGAGGTCGCGGCGCCGCCGGCCGAGCGGGTGCTGCTCCGGCTCAGGGTCGGAGAGGTGATGCTGGCCGGGATCACCGGGTCGCGGGCGGCCGCCGCCCTGGTCGTGCTCGGCCCGCTCAGCCAGGCCGCCGACTGGTTCCCGGGCCTGGACGACTGGCTGTTCCAGCGGTTCGACCCGCAGGCGGTCGCGCCCACCACCCCGGCCGCGTTCCTGGCCGTGGCCGTGCTCGCCGTGGTCGTATGGCTGGGCCTGGCCGCCGCCTCCAGCATCGTGACCGACTACGGCTTCACCCTCGCCCGGGTCGGGAACGACCTGGTGGTGCGGCGCGGGCTGCTGGAGCGCCGCGAGGCCGTCCTGCCCCTGGCTCGGCTCCAGGTGGTCCGGATCGAGGAGTCGCTGCTGCGCCGGGCCCTTGGCCTGGCCTCGATCCGCATCCAGAGCGCCGGCCGCACCGGGGCCGGCGACCAGACGGCCGGCCGCCTGGCCATCCCGGTCCTGCCCCGCGTCCAGGTCAACCAGGTCCTCGAGGAGCTGGTGGCGGGGGCGGCCCCGGTCCCGAGGCTGCTCGCCCCGCCGCCGGCGGCCCGGCGCCGGGCCGTGACCCGCAGCGTCGTCCGGGCCGCCCTGGTCGTGGCCGTGATCGCCCTGCCGCTGTGGCTGCTGCGCTCGGAGGGCGTGCTGGAGTTCCCGGCGGCCGTCGCGCTGGCCGTGCTGCCCGTGCTCGCCCTGGCCGTGGTCGCCGGCCGGGCCGCCTACCGGAGCCTCGGCCACGCCGCCGCCCGGGGGTTCCTGTACGCCAGGGTCGGGGTGGCGATCCGGGTGACCACGGTCGTCCCGGTCGCCAAGACCCAGAGCGCCAGCGTCCGCTCCTCCCCGTTCCAGCGCCGCTCCGGCCTGGCCACCCTCCACGTCGACATCGCCGGCGGCGGCCCCACCCCCCGGGTCCACGACGAGGCCGAACCCACCGCCGAGAGCCTGCTCCAGGTGGTGCTGGGCCGCCCCGTCAGGGCGTGAGGTCGAGGGCGGCGATGGCGCGGCCGAGGGCGGCGGCGACGTCGCCGACCAGCAGGTGGTGGCCGTCGGCGACCACCTGGCGGCCGCTGGCCACGACGGAGGTGACGTCGGCGGCGGTGGCCGCGAACACCAGGTGGTCGACGGCGTCGGCGGGGCGGGCGCCGGCCAGGCGCACCGAGTCGAGCCGGACCGTGACCAGGTCGGCCAGGCGGCCGGGGGCGAGGCGGCCGGCGTCCCAGCCGAGGGCGTCCATGCCCGACCCGGTGGCCGCGGCCAGCAGGTCGGCCGGCCGGTGGTGGCCGCGCCGCTCGGTGGCCAGCCGCTCGTCCAGCTCGACCGCTCTGGCCTCCTCGAACAGGTCGATCACGGCATGGCTGTCGGAGCCCAGGCAGAGCGGGCTGCCGGCGTCGGCCAGCGCCCTGGCCGGCCCGATCCCGTCGGCCAGGTCGCGCTCGGTGGTCGGGCAGAAGCAGGCGGTGGTGCCGGTGGCGCCGAGGCGGGCCACGTCCTCGCCGGTGAGGTGGGTGGCGTGCACGGCGGTGGTGCGCGGGCCCAGCACGCCGGCCGAGGAGGCCAGGGCGGCCGGGGTGCGGCCGGTGGCGGCCAGGCAGGCCTCGTTCTCGGCCCGCTGCTCGGACAGGTGCAGGTGCAGGGGGGCGTCGCGGGCGGCGGACCATGCGGCCACGGTCGCCATGGCCGCCGGGTCGACCGCCCGCACGCTGTGGACGGCGGCCCCGACCCGCAGCCCGGGCCGGTCGTGGAGGGCGCCGGCCCGCTCGGCCCAGCGGTCGGCGTCGCCGTCGCCGAAGCGGACCTGGACGCCGGCCAGCGGCCGGCCGTCGAGCCCGGCCCGCAGGTAGCAGGTGTCGAGCAGGGTGAGCCGGATCCCGGCCCGGCCGGCCGCCTCGGCCAGCGCCTCCCCCATCCGGTTGGGGTCGGCGTAGGGCCGGCCGGCCGGGTCGTGGTGCAGGTAGTGGAACTCCCCCACGGCGGTGATCCCGGCCAGCGCCATCTCGGCGTAGGTGGCGGTGGCCAGCTCCAGGTAGCGGTCCGGGTCGAGGACGGCGGCGACCTGGTACATCAGGTCCCGCCAGCTCCAGAAGTCCCCCCGGCCGCGGTGGGTGCGGCCGCGCAGGGCCCGGTGGAAGGCGTGGGAGTGGCCGTTGGCCAGCCCGGGGACGGTGATCCCGGCGAGCCGGGTCGCCCCGGCCGGCGGGTCGACCCCCTCGGTCACGGCCGCGATCCGCTCGCCCTCGACCTCGACCAGGACCCGCTCGGCCACCCCCCGTTCGGGGCCCAGCCAGGCCAGCTCGGCGTGCCAGGCCCTCACGGCAGGGCCCGGGGGGGCCGGGAACGGCGGAGGGGCGGGCGGGTCCCGGCCCCGGGGCTCAGCGGCACGCCAGCTCCTCGGTCACCGCGGCCAGGGCCTGGACCCCGGCCAGGCAGTCGTCGAGCTCGGCCGTCTCGGCCGGGCTGTGGCTGGCCCCGGTCGGGTTGCGGACGAACAGCATGGCCGTGGGGACGGCGGCCGCCAGCGCGCCGGCGTCGTGGCCGGCGGCGGTGGGCAGCCCCACCGGCTCCAGGCCGCGGTCGCGCAGGCAGGCGTACACCCGGGCGGTCAGCTCGCCGTCGAGCTCGACCGCCGGGCTGCGCGACTCGCGGTCCAGGGCGGCGGTGAGCCCGTTGCGGTCCGCCGCCTCCTCGACCGCGGCCTGGAAGGCGGCCACCAGCCAGTCGAGGGTCTGGTCCCCCTCGGCCCGCGCGTCCAGCCAGGCCGACACCCGGCCGGGCACCGAGTTGGCCGAGTTCGGCGAGACCACGACCCGGCCGACGGTCGCGACCGCGTCCAGCTCGGTGGCGGCCGCCCGGGCGGCGAGCACGGCCGCGGCCAGCCCGAGCATCGGGTCGCGCCGGTCGGCCAGCCGGGTCGTCCCGGCGTGGTTGGCCTCGCCGGTCAGGGTGAGCCGCCAGCGCCCGTGGGGCCAGATGCCGGTCCCCAGCCCGACCGGCTGGCCCAGGTCGACCAGGCCCCGGCCCTGCTCGACGTGCAGCTCGACGAACGCGCCCAGCCGCCCCACCCGCGCCGGGTCGGGCCCGAGCGTCTCCGGGTCGACCCCGGCGGCCGCCATCGCCTCGGCGACGGTGACCCCGTCCTGGTCGGTGCGCCCGAGGACGTCCGGCGGGTCGAGCGCCCCGGCCAGGACCCGGCTCCCGAAGGTCGGCACCCCGAACCGCCCGCCCTCCTCGTCCGCGAACGCCACCACCGCCACCGGCCGCTCCGGCTCCACCCCCCGGGCGATCAGCTCCCCCACCGCCACCAGCCCGCTGACCACCCCGAGGGCCCCGTCGTAGGCCCCTCCCCCCGGACCGTGTCCAGGTGGCTCCCGACCGCCACCACCCCACCCTGGTCCGCGGCGGGACCCGGCCACCAGGCCCAGAGGTTGCCGGCGGGGTCCCGGTCGACGGTGAGGCCGCGGGCGATGGCCTCGGCCTCGAACCAGGACCTGGCCGCGCGGTCCTCGTCGGTCCAGGCGAGG
>CAVTCL010000028.1:0-107242 GCA_963733175.1 uncultured Actinomycetota bacterium | reverse complement strand
AGGTAGCCTTCCCTGACGAAGGGCCCCCACGACGGGGGCCCTTCGCGTGTCCGGGGTGGGGCCGGCGCCGCGGAGATCCGCCACGACCGCCAGGCGGTCGGCTCCCTAGGTGCGGGTGGCCAGGACCTCGGTGGCGTCGATCAGCCGGTAGGCGTAGCCCTGCTCGGCCAGGAAGCGCTGGCGGCGCTGGGCGTACTCGGTGTCGTTGGTGTCGCGGCTGACCACGGTGTAGAAGCGGGCGCGGCCGCCGTCGGCCTTGGGGCGGAGGATGCGGCCGAGGCGCTGGGCCTCCTCCTGGCGGCTGCCGAAGGTGCCGGAGACCTGGATGGCGACGTTGGCCTCGGGCAGGTCGATGGAGAAGTTGGCCACCTTGGAGACGACCAGGCGGCCGAGCTCGCCGGTGCGGAAGGCGGCGAACAGCTCCTCGCGGTCCTTGACGGGGGTGTCGCCGGTGATCACCGGGGCCTCGAGCAGCTCCCCGAGGGTCCGGAGCTGGTCGAGGTACTGGCCGATGACCAGCACCCGGTCGGCGCGGTGGGCCTCGGCCAGGCTGGCCACCACCGGGAGCTTGGAGTGGGCGGTGGCCGCCCGGCGGTAGCGCTCCTCCGGCGCGGCCAGGGCGTAGTCCATCCGCTCCTCGTCGGTCAGGTCGACCCGGACCTCGACGCAGTCGGCGGCCGCCACCCAGCCCTGGGCCTCCAGGTCGCGCCAGGGCACGTCGTAGCGCTTGGGCCCGATCAGGCTGAACACGTCGGCCTCGCGGCCGTCCTCACGGATCAGGGTGGCGGTCAGGCCGAGCCGCCGCCTGGCCTGGATCTCGGCCGTCATGCGGAACACCGGGGCCGGCAGCAGGTGGACCTCGTCGTAGACGATCAGGCCCCAGTCCTCCCGCCCGAGCAGGTCGAGGTGCTGGTGGAGGCCGCCGCGCCGGGTCACCAGGACCTGGTAGGTGGCGATGGTGACCGGGGCCACCTCCTTGCGCGCCCCCGAGTACTCCCCCACCTGGGCCGGCTGGAGGCCGGTGCGGGCCAGCAGCTCCTCGCGCCACTGGCGGGCGGCCAGGGTCGAGGTGACCAGGATGAGGGTGCGGGCGCCGACCGCGGCCATGGCGCCGAGGCCGACGAGGGTCTTGCCCGCCCCGCAGGGCAGCACGATCACGCCCGACCCGGCGGCGGCGAAGGCGGCGACCGACTCGCGCTGGTAGCGGCGGAGCCCGAACGGCTCGCCGGTGCCGGCGTGGGCGGCCAGCAGCTCGATCGGCAGCGGCGCGCCCTCGACGTAGCCGGCCTGGTCGTCGGCGGGCCAGCCGAGGGCGAGCAGCGCCTGCTTGAGCCGGCCCCGCTCGGCCAGCGGCACCGCGACCCGGTCGGGGCCGAGGCGCTCGCCGAGGTGGGGCGCGACCTTGCGGGAGCGGACCACCTCCTCGAGCACGGCCGGGTCGGAGGTGGTCAGCTCGAGGCCGTCCCCGCCGGCCCGCAGGACCAGGCGGCCGTAGCGGCCCATGGTCTCGACCAGGTCGGTGAGCAGCCCCGGCGGCACCGGGTAGCGGGAGTGCTCGCGCAGGGCCTCGGTGACCTGTGCCGGGGTCAGGCCGGCGGCCCTGGCGTTCCAGAGGGCCAGGGGGGTCAGCCGGTAGGTGTGGACGTGCTCGGGGCTCTTCTCCAGCTCGGCGAAGGGCGCGATGGCCGCCCTGGCGGCGTCGGCCCTGGGGTGGTCGACCTCGAGCAGCACGCTGCGGTCGCTCTGGACGATCAGGGCGCCGTCAGCCACGGGCCACCCGCTGGTCCGTGCCGGTGGCCGGGACCGGGCGCCGGCCGCGGAGGCGGTCGACGGCGGTGGCCGGGTCCATCCCTGGCCGGTCGGTGGCGTGGCCGTTGGGGGCGGCCCCGGCCGGGCCAAGGCGGTCGGGGGCGGCCCGCTGCACGTGGCGGACGGGGCGGGCCCCCTCGGGGCGAGGGCTGCCGTCGGGCTCCTCGGCCAGCGGGGCCTCCCCGGCCTTGCGCAGGGCGGCCAGCAGCTCGCGCTGGCTGCGACCGGTGACGGCCACGCCCGGGGCGAGCTCGCGCAGCCCCAGCCGCCGGCCGGCGGCCGACCGGACCGCGCCCGCGACCATGGCCGGGTCGCCGCGCAGGTAGGTGGTGGCCCCGCCGACCCGCAGCCGCCCGTGGCGACGGGCGACGTCGGCGACCAGGTACTCGAGCGCCTGGGACAGCGGGGTCGAGGAGTGCCGCCGCAGGAACTCCAGCACGTCCTCGGCGGTGTGACCCTCGTCGAAGGCGCGGCGCAGGCTGGCGTCGTGGATGCGCCACGTGCCCGACCCGGCCGCCTCACGGTCGGCCAGGCCGGCCAGCCGGGTCTCGACCCCGGGGGCGAGCCCACCGGGCGCGACCACGGTCAGATCGCCGGCCAGCAGGAACCGGTCCGGCCCGTCGGGCAGCGCCGCCTCGGCGTCCTCGGCCAGGCCCGCGGGCCCATCCCCCTCCACCCACCGCCCGGCGGCCAGCCCGGCCTGGGCCCGCCCCCCCTCGACCACCGCCACCCCGAGGAAGGCGGCCGCGTCCAGCATCGCCCCGACCGTCGCCTCCAGCTCGTCCGGCCCACTCCCCGCCGGGTCCGGCCACACCATCGGCCCCCGCCAGGCAAGCACCCGGGCCAGCCCTTCGACCTCAGTGGCTCCGGGCGGAGGACCCTGGCGAGGCGGCCCCGGGCACGTCGGGGTCGGGGGAGGGTCGACGAGCACCTGGAGGAGGGCGCGGCGGCGGGCGGCGGCGGCGGCGAAGCGGCGGCCGGCGAGCGGGCGGGCGCGGTCGCGGGCGACGAGGTGGTCCTCGACGGCGAGGTCGGCGGAGCGCCAGGCGGCGGCGAGGTCGGCCCAGCGGCGGGAACGGGCGGCCGACAGCCAGGCGTCGGCCTCGGGGCGCAGGCCGAGCGACCGCTGGCCGAAGGGGCCGCCGACGGCCAGGACCCCGGCCTCGACGAGCAGGTCGACCAGCAGGGCGAGCTCCTGGTCGGCCAGGTCGAGGTCACGGGCCAGGCGGCCGAGGTCGCGGACGGCCACGGTGCCGGCGCGGACCAGGGGCAGCGGCTCGCGGTCGAGCCGGGCGCAGACGCCCTCGGCGGCGATCACGGCTCGGGTGGCGGCGGCGGCCGCCCGGGCCGGGCCGTCGGGGACCGGTTCGACGGGCTCGGACGGCCGGTGGCTGCGGCCATTCCGGGAACACCAGGCCGCCACGCAGCCCGAGGGCGGCTTCCCTCGGCACCACCAGCTGGCTGTAGGTGACGGGCAGCAGCAACCCGCGCTCCAGCAGCCAGCTCGCCGGCTCGGCGTCCGGGTAGCCGGCGAAGCGGCCGTAGCCGACCCCCATGACGGTGATCGGCCCGGCCGAGGCCAGGGCCTCGTCGAGCAGCCGGCGGGCGTCCTGGTCGGCCTCGGCCGCGACCCGCGCCACCGTCGCCGGGTCGGCCAGGGCCGCGCTCACGGCCCGGACGAGGGCCGCCTTGCCGGTTCCCGTCGGGTGGGGTGCGCCCAGGTTGGCCAGGATGCGCTCGAGCCGCTCGGCGCTCACCCCGACCTTGGCCAGCTCGGCCACGGGCGGGCCGAGGCCGCCCGGCCGGCCGAACGGCGCCCCCAGCCCGGGCGGCCCGGAGATGGTCCCGTCCGGCCCGGGCAGGGCGATCCCCAGCTCGGCCAGGGCGGCCAGGCCGTCCTGCAGGCGCGCCGGGTCGAGCCCGGGGCCGGCGGCCTCGGCCAGGGCGGGCACGGTGGTGGGCAGGCCGACCACGGCCAGGAGCTCGGCCAGCCGGAGAGCGCCAAGGTCGAGGGTGCGCAGGGCGGCGGCCAGCGACGCCGGCGTGCCCGCCCGGCCGGCCAGCTCCGGGAACGAGGCCGGCGCCGGCGGGCTCGTGAGGTCAGGCCGGCGCTCGAGCAGTCGGTGCAGCTCGGCGTCGGAGAGGCCGGAAAGGGCGGCCGCGTAGCCCGGCAGCGGTCCTCCTTGGAACGGGGGTCGAGGACTGGCGGCTCGCCGCCAACGAGGCGAGCCCGAACCACCCAGGGTACCGGCTTCCAGGTCCCCGGTCATCCACCTGGGCACGCGCAGTCGGTCGCCGGCCGACCGGCCGACGCTCGCCGCAGATTCGCCGGTCGGACTACGAGCGGGTGGCCAGGCGGGTGACCAGGTCGCGTTCGTCTGGGCCGAACCAGGGGGGGTTGCCGGCGGCGGCGTTCTCGGTCATGCGGCCGGGGCGGGAGGTGGCTGGGATCGACAGGGTGCAGCGGGGGTCGGACAGGCCCCACTTGAGGAGGGCCTGCGGCCAGGTGGTGACCCCGAAGGGCTCCAGTGGGGCCAGGGCGGACGGGGCAGGCCAGCGCCGGAGCACCGAGCCGCGGCCGAACGGGCGCATCAGCATGACGCCGAGGCCCAGCTCCTCGGCCAGGGGGAGCACGGCCCGCTCGACGTCGCGTTCCAGGGGGTTGTAGGGGATCTGGACGAAGCCGATGCGGCCGCTGCGCATCACCGTCATCAGCTCGTCGAAGGCGGCCGGGTCGATGTGGGTGGCCCCGAGGACGTCGACCAGGCCGTCGTCGCGGAGCTGTTCCAGCCGCTCCAGCCGGGCAGGCCAGGCGACCAGGTTGTGGATCTGGTACAGCTCGATGTGCCCGCGGGCGTGACGCAGCGAGGTCTCGATCTGCCGCTCGGCCTGGGCGTCGTCGGCGGTCCACACCTTGGTGGCGATGACGGCCTCGTCCCGCCGCCCGTCGAGGGCCACCCCGAGGACCCGCTCCGCCTCGCCGTACATGGGTGAGGAGTCGAACAGGTTGGCACCGGCGCCGAGCGCCTCCTCCACGATGCGGCGGCTGGTCGTCTCGGCGGCCCGCCCGCGAACGTCGAAGGTCCGCGAGGTGCCCATCCCGACCACCGGCACCTCGAACCCGTCCGGCCCGAGCGTCCGCCGCTCCATCCACTGCCCTCCCGGTCCGCTCTGGACCCGAAGCGGACAAGCCTATCGTGGCCGTCCAGCCCCCGCCTGGGCGGCTAGCCCATGCGGACCCGGCGGCGGAAGGCCAGGGCGGTGAGACCGAACATCAGGGCGCTGAACGTGGCCGCGGCGACGAAGCCCATCAGGACCCCCCCGCCGTAGCCGAGGAAGCTGCGGGCCGCCTCGACCACGTAGGTCATGGGGTTGAGGCTCACCGCCGTCTCGAACCAGCCGGTCATCAGCTCCCGCGGCAGCGCGCTGGGGGTCAGGAACAGCAGCGGGAAGAAGATGATGAAGGTCGACTGGGTGGCCCGGACCGACCCGGTGGCCAGGGCCACGGCGAGGCTGACCGAGGCGAACCCGATCCCGAACAGCAGCGTCAGCGCGAGCAGCCCCAGCGACCCGATCGATCGGGTTGCTCTTCGAACCGGACCCCGATCGCGAACCCGAACAGCAGCAGGACCAGGCTGTAGCCGAGGACCGCGAACATCTCGCCGAACAGGTTGCCGACCACCAGCGACGACCGGTGGGCCGGGGTGAGCGACAGCTTGTCCCAGTAGCCGCCGGCGATGTCCAGCACCAGGGCGTTGCCGCCCGACGTGCTGGCGGCCGCGAACAGGATCGAGATGGGCAGCTGGAAGGCGGCGTAGTTGGGGATCCCGAGCGTCTGCTCGGCCACGTCGGCGAGGGCGCCGATCTGCACCACGAAGAAGAACACGGGGATGATCAGGGCGAAGATGAACAGCTCGGGCTCGCGCAGGATCCCCCGGATCGCCCGGCCGGTGATGGCCAGGACGTCGGAGACCAGCCCGGCCGGGGCGGCCAGGGTCTGCGGCTCGCCGGTCCGGGTCGCGCCGGGGGCGCGTCCGGCATCGGGGGCGGCGGCGCTCACGATGCCCTCCTTCCGGAGCCGGCCGGCTCCTTGTCCCGCGCCTGGCCGTCCTCACCCTGGCCGTCCTCGTGGGCGGCGGCCATGCGGCCGCCGGTGGCGGCCAGGAACACGTCGTCCAGGGTGGGCCGGGACACGCTGACCGCCCCGAACCGGACCCCGGCCTTGTCCAGGCCCCGGATGAGGACGGCGATGTTCTGCGGCCCGTCGGGCACGAACAGGGTGTAGCCGTCGCGGGTGCCGCGCAGCTCGCCCTCGGGCAGGTCGCCGTTGGCCTGGAGCTCGAAGATGGCGGCCCGGGCGGCGCCGGTCTCGCGCTCCTCGACGGCCAGGTCGATCACGTCGGCGCCGATCTCGGCCTTGAGCGCCGCCGGGGTGCCCTGGCGGACGATCTGGCCGTGGTCGATGATCGCCACCCGGTCGGCCAGCTCGTCGGCCTCCTCCAGGTACTGGGTGGTCAGGAAGATGGTGGCCCCGAACCGCTCGCGGAGCTCGCGGATGCGGTCCCAGATGAGCGCCCGCGACAGCGGGTCGAGCCCGGTGGTGGGCTCGTCGAGGAACAGCACCCGCGGCCGGTGCAGCAGCGCCGAGGCCAGGTCCAGGCGGCGCTTCATGCCGCCGGAGTAGGTCTGGATGCGCCGGTCCATGGCGTCGGTCAGGCCGACCAGCTCGGTCACCTCGGCGACCTGCTCGGGCAGGACCTTGCCCTTCAGGCCGTACAGCTTGCCCTGGAGGGTGAGCAGCTCGCGGCCGGTCTGCTTGGGGTCGAGGCCGGCCTCCTGGAGGGCGACCCCGATGAGGCGCCGCACCGTGGTCGGCTCCTTGACCACGTCGTGGCCGAGCACCGCGCCCGACCCGCTGGTCGGTTGGAGAAGGGTGGTCAGGATGCGGACGATGGTCGACTTGCCGGCCCCGTTGGGGCCGAGGAAGCCGTAGATCTCGCCCTCGGCGACCTCGAGGCTGACGCCGCGGACAGCCTCGACCTCGCCGAACCGGCGGACCAGGTCTGTTGCTTGGATTGCGGACATCCGTCGAGTGTAGGGGAGACCTCCGACATTGCCACGGGATTAGCCACGCCGCTGCTGCGAGAACCAGGTCAGCGGCTTGCGCGCACCGTGTTGTCGAGCTCGCCGAGCCCGTCGATCTCGACCCGCATGCGGTCGCCCGGGCGCAGGAACCGGGGCGGGTCGGCGGCCATGCCGACCCCCGACGGGGTGCCGGTGACGACCAGGTCGCCCGGCTCCAGGGTGATGGTCCGGCTGATGAAGCTGACCAGCTCGGCCACCCCGAACACCATCTCGCCGGTGTTCGGAGTCCTGGCGCAGCTCGTCGTTGACCAGGCAGCGGATGCCGAGGGCCTGCGGGTCGGGCACCTCGTCGGCCGTGACCAGGTAGGGGCCGAGGGGCAGGAAGGTGTCGATCGCCTTGCCCAGCAGCCACTGGGCGGAGCGGAACTGGAGCGAGCGCGCGGACACGTCGTTGGCGCAGGCGTAGCCGGCGACGTGGTCGAGGGCGGCGGCCTCGGCCACCCGGCTGGCCCGCCTGCCGATGACCACGGCCAGCTCGGCCTCGTAGTCGATCTTCTCGGCCTCCGGGGGCACGAGCACGTCGGCGCCGGGACCGACGACCGAGTTGTGGTACTTCGGGAACAGGACCGGCTCCTTGGGGAGCTCCTGGCCGGTCTCGCGGGCGTGGTCGCGGTAGTTGAGGCCGACGCAGACGATCTTGCCCGGCCGGGGCACCGGGGCCAGCAGCCGCAGCTCGGCCAGCGGGCGCGGCGCGCCGGTGGCCACGCTCTGGGTGCCGAAGGCCAGCCAGTCGGCCAGCGACGGCCCCATCGGCACCACCGTGCCGTCCTCGACGCGCCCGAATCCCCCCTCGAACGAGACCAGCCGCACGGCATTCCTCCTGGGTCGGCGGCCGGTGTCAGCCGGCCGGTGGCGTGGCCGCCGGCGCCCGCCAGGGAGGCTCGGGGCCGGCGAAGGCGGGGGCGACCTCCCTGGCCACCCGCTCCAGGTTCTCGCAGGCGGCCTCGTGGCTGATGCCCGGCGGGCGGCTCCACAGGCTCACGTGGGTGAAGGGGAGCTGCTCCTGGAACTGGGACAGGGCGGCCACCACCCCCTCGGCGGTGTCGCAGAACACGGCCGAGCGCTTGAGGCGGCCAGGGTCGATCGGGTCGGGCCGGGGCTGGTCGCGGTCGGTGGCCCAGTCGCCGTAGCGGTCGAGCTGGTAGGCGACGGCCGGGGCCAGCTCGGTCGCCCAGGTGCGCTCGGGGTCGTCGCTGACCCGCAGGTGGACGCCGACCACCACCGGGAAGCCGTCGGCCGGCCGGCCGGCGCGCTCCAGGGCCTCGGCCAGCACCGGCCAGGCCTCGGCCGTCTTCTGCCAGCGGTAATGGGCCAGGGCGAACCAGCCGTCGGCCAGCCTGGCCACCCGGTCCAGCGCCTTGGGGGCGGTCCCGCCGAGGTACAGGGGCGGGCCGCCCGGCTGGGGCGAGCGGGGGCCGACGGGCAGGTCGTCGCCGCCGGGGCCGTCGCCGGCCACCCCGTCGGCCAGCGCCCGGCGCAGCACGCCCAGCTTCTCCTCCAGCAGCCGGCCGCGGCGGGAGCGGTCGACCTCGAAGGCGTCGAACTCGCGCTCCACCCAGCCGCCGCCGAACCCCAGCACCAGCCGGCCGCCGGCGATCAGGTCGACCACCCCGGCCTGCTCGGCGACCTCCCGGGGCCGGTACAGGGGGAGCAGCAGCACGCCCGTCCCCAGCCGGATGCGCGAGGTCCTGGCGGCGACGGCGGCCAGGAACGGGAGCTGCTGGGAGAGGTGGCCGTCCTCGACGGCGTGGTGCTCGCTGCCCCAGACGGCGGCCAGCCCGAGCTGCTCGGCCAGGACCGCCTCCTCGAGGCGCTCGGCGTAGAAGGCCGGGTCGGGCTGGCGCCCGAAGCCGGGTCGCAGCTCGGTCCAGATGCCGAAGGTCGCGGGGCGTGGCATGCGCTAGACCCTACCCCACGGGCGCCGGGTCCAGACCAATCACCCGCCCCGCGCGGCTCCGAACCAGGGGCATGCGAACCGAGACCGTCCCGGCGGCCACCTCCCCGCGACCCGGATCCCGTGCCCCGCGTGGTCTGGGCGCGCTCGCCGGGCTGCTGGCCTGCGGGGCCGCCCTCGGGGTGGCCGAGCTGGCGGCCGGGGTCGTCGGCCCGCAGGCGTCCCCCCTGGTCGCGGTGGGCGGGTCGGCCATCGACGCCACCCCGGAGTGGCTCAAGGAGTTCGCCATCCGGACCTTCGGCGAGCGCGACAAGCTCGTCCTGCTGGCCGGGATCGCCGCGGTCCTGGCCGGGTTCGCGGTCGCCGTCGGCCTCCTGGCCACCCGCCGCCCCCGCCTGGGTCTGGCCGGCGTGGCCGTGTTCGGCGCCGTCGGCGCCGCCGCCGCCCTCTCCCGCCCGGGCGCCGCCGCCCGTCGACGCCCTCCCGTCGATGGCCGGCGCCCTGGCCGGAGCCGTCGGCCCTCACGGCCCTGACCCGGCGCGCTGCTCAGCGACCCGGTTCCGCGCTCGGACCCCCGGTGGGGGAGCGTAACCGACGTCGGCGGGGAGCGCTCCGGGCTGTCCACAGACCGGGGTCGGGGTGGATCGGCGGCGGTTCCTGGTCACCGGGGTGGTGGTGGCTGGGGGGGCCGTGGTTGCCGGGGTCGGGGGGCGGGTGCTCGGGGGGCGGTCGGACGTCGGCGCTTCGCGGGCGGGGGTCGCCATCCCGCGGCCGGCCAGCGCGGCGGGGCCGCTGGCCGAGGGGGCGGCGATCGAGCTGCCGGGGCTGAGCAGCTTCTTCACCCCGAACCGGGACTTCTACCGGGTCGACACCGCGCTGGTGGTGCCGAGGATCGCCGCCGAGGACTGGCGG
The DNA here is from genome assembly GCA_963733175.1 of uncultured Actinomycetota bacterium. Lineage (GTDB taxonomy): Bacteria > Actinomycetota > CALGFH01 > CALGFH01 > CALGFH01 > CALGFH01. The sequence continues at coordinate 97,482 of CAVTCL010000028.1, read as the reverse complement.
CTGCGGGTCCACGGTCGGGTCGAGCGGGAGCTGGCGCTCGACTTCAGCCAGCTCCTGGCCCGGCCCCTGATCGAGCGCGACATCACGCTGTCGTGCGTCTCCAACGAGGTCGGCGGCCGCTACGTCGGGACCGCCCGGTGGGTCGGGGTGCCGCTGCGCGACCTGCTCGAGGAGGCCGGGGTGCGACCAGGGGCCGACCAGCTCGTGTCCCGGTCGGCCGACGGGTTCACCATCGGGACCCCCACCGCCGCCGTGCTCGACGGGCGCGACGCCATGCTGGCCGTGGCCATGAACGGGGAGCCGCTGCCGCTCACCCACGGGTTCCCGGTCCGGATGCTGGTCCCGGGCCTGTACGGCTACGTGTCGGCCACCAAGTGGCTGGTCGACCTGGAGCTGACCAGCTTCGAGGAGTTCGACCCCTACTGGGTGCGGCGTGGCTGGGCCCGCCAGGCGCCGGTCAAGACCATGGCCCGCATCGACACCCCGCGGCCGTTGCGCCGCCTGCCGGCCGGCCAGGTCGCGGTCGCCGGGGTGGCGTGGGCCCAGCACCGCGGGATCCGCCGGGTCGAGGTCCGGGTCGACGGCGGCCCCTGGCGGCCGGCCCGGCTGGCCGCCGAGCACAGCGCCGACACCTGGCGCCAGTGGGTCTGGCCGTGGGACGCCACCAGCGGCCGCCACACCCTGGAGGTCCGCGCCACCGACGGCACGGGCGCCACCCAGCCGGAGGACCGGGCCCCGCCGTTCCCGGACGGCGCCACCGGCTGGCACTCGGTGGTGGTCAGCGTCGCCTGACCGCACCACCCGCGCCGGGCGCCCGCCCGGCCGGTCCCGAGGGGGCACTCCCGTCCCCCTCCATCGAAAGGAGCAGCGCATGCGTCTGCGTCCATCCCGCCAGGTACTGGTCGGCACCCTCGCCGGCCTGGCCCTGCTCGCCGCCGGCTGTAGCAGCGGCGGCGGCGACCCGGCGCCGGCGGCGCCGGCCGCCACCCAGCCACCCGCGGCCGCCGCCGGCATGAACTTCGGCCCGGCCTGCTCGGCCGTGCCCGCCAGCGGCGCCGGCAGCTTCATGGGCATGGCCCAGGACCCGGTGGCGACCGCCGCCTCCAACAACCCGGTGCTGTCCTCGCTGGTCGGCGCCGTCAAGGAGGCCGGCCTGGTCGACACCCTGAACTCGGCGGACGGGATCACCGTGTTCGCGCCCACCGACGCCGCCTTCTCGGCGCTGCCCAAGGCGACCCTCGACGCGGCCATGGCCGACCCCAAGGGCCTGCTCACCAGCGTGCTCGCCTACCACGTGGTCGAGGGCAAGCTGAGCCCGGAGATGCTCGCCGGGACCCACAAGACGCTCCAGGGCGGCACCATCGAGATCACCGGCTCCGGTGAGGACTTCAAGGTGAACGGCCAGTCCAGCGTCGTCTGCGGCAACGTCCAGACCGCCAACGCCACCGTCTACATCATCGACAACGTGCTCATGCCCAAGGGCTGAGCACCCGACCCGGTGGGGGCCGGCCAATCCGCCGGCCCCGCCGGGACGAATGCCCAGTGAGCCGGATGACACCGACCGAGGGGCGAGCGTGGCACTGACCTGGACGAGGCGCGAGCGCCGCCTCGGCCGGCCGAGGCCGAGGCCCCCGCGGCGCGACCGGGTGGCGACGACTCCCTGGACCGGCTGCTGGCGATGGTCGCCCGCGGCGACGAGCAGGCCTTCGCCGAGCTCTACCAGCGGGTCGCGGCCGCGGTGTTCGGGCTGGTCAGCAAGGTGGTCCGCAACCCGTCGCAGTCGGAGGAGGTGACCCAGGAGGTGTTCGTCGAGCTGTGGCGGACGGCGTCGCGGTTCGACCCGGCGCGGGGCTCGGCCAGGTCCTGGATCATGACCTGCGCCCACCGCCGGGCGGTCGACCGGGTGCGCTCGTCCGAGAGCGCGGCCAGGCGCGACGACCTGGCCGGCCGGCGCGACCAGGGCCGCCCCTATGACGAGGTGGTCGAGCAGGTCGAGGCCAGCCTGGAGCGCGAGCACGTCCGCCGGGGCCTCGACGCCCTCACCGAGCTGCAGCGGGAGGCGGTGGTGCTCGCCTACTACGGCGGCTACACCCACCGGGAGATCTCCGAGCTGCTCGGGGTGCCGTCGGGGACGGTCAAGACGCGCCTGCGCGACGGGCTGATCCGGCTCCGGGACCACCTGGGGGTGGACGCATGAGCGCCGACCTGCACACCCTGACCGGCGCCTACGCCGCCGACGCGCTCTCCGAGACCGAGCGGCTGGCCTTCGAGCGGCACCTGGACGCCTGCCCGGCCTGCGCCCAGGAGGTGCGCGAGCTCACCGAGACCGCGGCCAGGCTGGGCTCGGCCGTGGCCGTCCCGCCGCCGGCGGCCCTCTGGGACCGGGTGCGGGCCGAGGCCGCGGCCACCCGCCAGCTGCCGACCGGCAACGCCGGTCGGAGCCGACCGGCGATCTGCCGGTCGGAATGGACGAGCCGCCGCCGAAGGCGGCCCCACGCCGTTGTCGGGTCGTGTCCGGCGCCGGTTCCCGCCGCTCCTGGCGGCGGCCGCGGCGCTGCTGGTGGCGGCCATCTCGGTGGCCGCCCTCAACCTGGGCCTGCCCGGCCAGGGTGGCCGCTCGGAGGGGCCGGTGGACCTGGTCGCGGCCGTGCTGGCCGCCCCCGACGCCCGGCGGATCGCCGCCAAGCCCGGCCCGACCGGCCAGGTCGCCGTGGTCGTCTCGCGCCGGCGCGGCCAGGCGGTGTTCGAGGCCAGCGGGCTGCCGGAGGTCCCGGCGGCCAGGACCTACCAGCTCTGGGTGGTGGACCGGTCGGGGCCGCGCCCGGCCGGGCTGGTCGAGCCCGGCGGCGGGGGGCGGGTCACCCGGCTGCTGGAGGGGCGGGTGACCGGGTCCGAGCAGGTCGCCATGACCGTCGAGCGGCGCGGCGGGGCGGCCAGGCCGACCTCCGAGCCGGTGGTGGTGGTCGACCTCCGGGCCTGACCCGGCCGGTCAGCGGTCCTCGAGCCTGCGCAGGATCTCCTGCTGGGCGTCGGGGTCGGGGTCGGGGAACTGGGTGGCCAGCCGGACCAGGAAGGCGTCGACCTCGTTGGCGGCATAGCCGCGGGGGCCGAGCGGGAACCGCTGGCGCAGCACGTCCCACCTGCTCAGGGTCTCCCCGTCGCGCCCGGCGAGGGCCCGGGCCGCCTTGGCCAGGAAGAGGTCGACGTGGTTGGGCAGGTAGCCGGGAGCGCCCCGCTCGAAGGTGCGGGTCTCCACCTCCGACGGGGTCAGCGGCCGCGCCGGCGTCGGGGCCTGCGGCCGCGCGGCCAGGGGCGGGGCGGGGGGCGGCGGCGCCGGGGCGGCCGACGGCGGCACCGACGCCGGCGGGAAGAACCCCTCGTCCGGCGCCGGTTCCCGCGCCGGCGGCGCGGCCCAGGGGCCCGGCTCCTGGCCGCCGGCGGAGGGGGGCCCGCGGGCCCGGCGGCCGGGGCGGCCGGCCGCGGGCACGGGGCCCGGCGGGCCGCGGGCGGGGGCGGCGGCCGGCAGCGGCGGCGGCCCGGGGTCGGCGGCCCGCGGGCGACGGCCCGGCCGCGGGGCCACGGGCTCCGCGGGCCCGGGGCTGCGACCCCGGCGGCTCGGGACCAGGGCCCGCGCCGGGCGGCGAGGACGGGGCCGAGGACGACGGACGGGGATCGGGGCAGGAACGGGGCCGGAGGCAGGTCCGGGACCGGCGGCTGGGAACGCCGCCTGGCTGGTGGGGGCGGGGAGGGCGGAGGGGGGGCGGAGGGGGTCGCGGGCGGCGCGTTCGAGCTCGGCCACGAGCTGGTCGAGGAACTCGTCGACCTCGTCCATCTCGTAGCCGCCGAGGGCCGGCTGGAAGCGGGCCTCCTCGACCTCCTGGGGGGTGAGGGGTGGCAGGTCGTCCGGGCCGGACGCTGGCAGGCCGTTGCGCAGGCGGGCCAGGTCGGCGGCGGCCCGTTCCAGCAGCCGCCGCACCTCCTTGCGGCGGTAGCCGCGGACGACCCGGGTGAAGGTCCGCGTCCGGACCTCCTCGGGGGCGAGCCGGCTCTCGGTCATGGCGCCAGGTTCCCCGTTGCTCAAGCAGTCATGGCGACCAGCAGCGTGCTCCTTGACCCGGTCAATTGGCAAACGGGAACCAGACTCGACCGAGACCGGATGGAGACCGATCGGGGACGCGTCCGAGATGGCGCCGACCGGGTTTCGTGACCGGTAAGGGCGAACCTGGGAGTCGACCGCTCCAGCAGGGAGCGTCGACCGGGGGGTCAGCAATGCGTCCAACCCACATCCGCCTCGTCGCCGTCGCCGGCGTGCTCGCCGTCGCGATCGGGGTCACCACCGCCTTCGTGGTCGCCCGCGACGACCGCCCAGCCCACCGCCGCCCCGACCCCGACCACCATCGCCGCCATCGAGCCCGCCGACACCAACGACCGCACCGACCCGGCGCCCACCCCGACGACCCGCCCGCCCGTCCGGGACGAGCAGGCCGCCAAGGCCGCCGCCGTCGCCTTCCTGCGCGAGCTCGGCATGCGCGACCCGGTGGCCGCGACCTACCGCGGGACCGGCGCCGCCACCGCCGAGGTCGGCCTCCACCCCGAGGCCGGCGAGGGCGGGCGCCTGTTCGAGAAGGTGACCACCCTCGTCCAGCTCCACCGCTACACCAACGGCTGGGTCCCCACCGGGGCCAAGGCCGCCGCACCATCGAGGTCGCCCAGCCGCTGCCCTTCGCCCGCATCCTCTCGCCGCTCACCGTGAGCGGCCTGTCGGTGGCCTACGAGGGCACCGTGCACGTCACCGTCACCCAGGACCGGCGCGGCGCCGACCGCGTGCTCGGCAAGGGCTTCGTGAACGGCGGCGGGACCGAGCTGGCGCCCTTCCTGGGCGACGATCACTTCGCCACCCCGTCCCCCGGCGTCGACGCCGGCTGGGTCGTCTTCAGCGGCGACACCGGCGCCGGCACCGGGATCATCGAGGCCACCGCGGTCCGCGTCCGGTTCGTCAACAGCGACCACCGGCCCCAGATCCTCGGCGTCAGCACCAACCCGCCCGCGTCCGGCTCGGCCAAGCTCGTGACCCTCACCGGGTCGGGGACCCTGGGCGTGAAGGTCAAGGCCTTCGGCGCCGACGAGGTCCGCGTCCTGCTGGTGCCCAGCGGCACCGACGGCCGCTCCCACGCCAAGCTGCTCGGGGTCGACACCAGCGCCGACGCCGACGGCGAGAGCTGGTCGGTCTCCTGGCGCTACCCGGACCAGTCCTTCCACGGGCACCTGCTCATCCAGGTGAACGGCCGGGGCGGCACCGCCGAGCACGACGGCATCGCCGTGCTCCACACCTAGCCACCACCGCATCCGAGCGGGGAGCCGTCCGGCTCCCCGCTCCGCGTTCCTGGCCCTTGACATGAGTGAGCGCCCACTCATATGCTCCCGCCGATGAATGAGCACTCACTCAGTTCGCCGCCGACCGGGACCCGGGCCCAGCTGGTCGACGCCGCCGAGCGGGTGCTGCGGGCCAAGGGCCTGGCCAGGGCGACCACCAAGGAGATCGCCAGGGAGGCCGGCTACGCCGAGGGCACCCTGTACCTCCACTTCGCCGACAAGCTCGACCTGGTCCGGGCCGTCCACGAGAAGCTCCTGCCCGCCTTCATCGAGGTGGTCAGGCACCTGCCCGAACGGGCCGGCACCGGGACGGTGGCCGGCAACCTGACCGAGCTGGCCCGCAGCGCCCTGCGGCTCTACCGGGACGTCCTGCCCCTCGGGTCGTCGCTGTTCGCCGACCCCGAGCTGCTGCGGCGCTTCCGGGTGCTGCTGGCCGACCGCGGCGGCGGGCCCCACCGGGCGTGGGAGCCGGTGGTCGCCTACCTCCGGGCCGAGCAGGCCCTGGGACGGGTGGCCGCGGACGCCGACCCGGCGGCGGCCGCGCTGCTGCTGCTCGGCGCCTGCCAGCAGCTCGTGTTCGTGGAGCTGATGACCGGACCGGAGACGCTCCCCTTCCGCGACCGCCCGGACCCGGCCGGCGAGCTGGTGGCGACCCTGCTGGCCGGCCTCTCCCCCGCCCCCACCGAGATGGAGCGACACCCATGAGCACCCCGACCGCGACCGCCGGGCCCGGCCGGGCGCCGGGCGGCGCCGACCCCCGCCGCTGGGTCGCCCTGGCCGTCGTGCTGATCGCCGGCTTCATGCAGCTGGTCGACATCAGCATCGTCAACGTGGCCATCCCCTCGATCCAGCGCGACCTGGACGCCACCTACGCCGAGATCCAGTGGGTGCTGGCCGGCTACCAGCTCGCCTTCGCGGTCATGCTGATCACCGGCGGGCGCCTTGGGGACATCTTCGGGCGCAAGCGCCTGTTCATGATCGGCATGGCCGGGTTCACCCTCGCCTCCGCCCTCTGCGGGCTGGCCCAGACCCCGGACATGCTGATCGCCTCGCGCGTCCTCCAGGGGCTGATCGGGGCGATCATGTTCCCCCAGATCCTCTCCGTCATCCAGGTCACCTTCCCGCCCCAGGAGCGGGCCACCGCCTTCGGCATGTTCGGCGCCACCATCGGGCTGGCCACCATCACCGGCCCGCTGGTCGGCGGGCTGCTGATCGAGGCCGACCTGTTCGGTCTCGAGTGGCGCCCGATCTTCCTGGTCAACCTCCCCATCGGGATCGCCGCCCTGGCCGTGGCCGCGCGCTTCCTGGTCGAGTCGAAGGCGCCGCGGGCGCTGCGGCTCGACCCGGTCGGCGTCGTCGTCGTCACCGCCGGGCTGCTGCTGCTCGTCTACCCGCTGGTCCAGGGCCGCGAGCTGGGCTGGCCCCCGTGGACGTTCCTGTCGATGGCCGCCGCCGTGCCCGTGCTGGCCGGCTTCGCCGTCTACGAGCGGCGCAAGAAGGCCCTCGACGGGTCGCCCCTGGTCGACCTGGACCTGTTCCGCCAGCGGTCGTTCGTCCCCGGGCTGCTGCTGGCCGGCATCTTCTTCATGGGCATCCCGGCGTTCTTCCTCACCTTCTCGCTGTGGCTCCAGATCGGCCTCGGGTTCAGCGCGCTCCACGCCGGCCTGACCGGGGCCCCGTTCGCGGTCGGGTCGGCCCTGGCCTCGGCCGCGTCGGTGCGCCTGGCCCCGACCCTGGGCCGGCGGATCCTCAGCGCCGGCTCGCTGCTGCTGGTCGCCGGCATGGTCGCGCTCATGTGGACGGTCGACCGCTACGGCGGCGCCGTCAGCTCCTGGCAGCTGCTCCCGGCCCTGCTCCTCTGCGGCCTCGGGCTCGGCAGCGTGGTCGCCCCGCTGGTCAACGTCGTGCTGGCCGGCATCAGGGCCCAGGACGCCGGCTCCGCCTCGGGCGTGCTCACCACCGTCCAGCAGATCGGCGGGGCCGTCGGGGTGGCCGTGATCGGCGTGGTGTTCTTCGGCCTGCTGGGCAGCCAGGCCGCCGGCGTGGCCGACGACGTGCTCCCCGGCCTGCGGGCCGAGCTCCAGGGCGCCGGCCTGCCGCCGGCGGCCACCCAGCAGGTGGCGGCCGGCTTCCGGACCTGCTTCGAGGACCGGGCCAACGCCGAGGACCCCTCGGCCGTCCCGGCCAGCTGCGCCCAGGCCCAGTCCCAGGCCCAGGGACAGGACGGGGTCGGCCGGGTCGTGGCCGCCGCCGCCGACACCGCCCGCCGCCAGGACTTCTCCGAGGCCTTCCAGCGCACCCTGCTGTTCGAGGTCGCGGTGTTCCTGGCCTGCTTCCTGCTGGTGTTCCTGCTCCCGGACGCCCGCGGGGACCCGGCCGGCCAGCACCCCGGGGCGGCGGCCGCCTAGACCCGGTCCAGGCGGGCCAGCTCGTCGGCGCCGAGGCGCAGCCCGGCCGCGGCGGCGCTGTCGGTGATGGTCTCGGGGCGGCTGGCCCCGGGGATGGGGATGACCACCGGGGCCTTGGCCAGCTCCCAGGCCAGGGCGACCTGCTGGGGCGAGACGCCGTGGGCCTCGGCCACCTCGGCGAAGGCGCGGTGGCGGCCGCCCAGGTCGCGGCCACGGCCGATCCCGCCGAGCGGGCTCCAGGGCAGGAAGGCGATCCGCTGGGCGGCGCAGAAGGCCAGCTCGCCCTCGGAGCGGCGGAAGCGGGGCGAGAACTCGTTCTGGACGCTGGCCACCTCGACCAGCTGGCGGGCCTGGCTGATCTGGTCGACGCTGACGTTGGAGAGGCCGACCAGCCGGACCTTGCCGGCCGCCTTGAGCTCGGCCATCGCCCCCACCGACTCGGCGAACGGCACCTTGGGGTCGGGCCGGTGGAACTGGTACAGGCCGATGGCCTCGACCCCGAGGGCGCGCAGGCTGGCCTCGCAGGCCTGGCGCAGGTACTCGGGCCGCCCGTCCAGGTCCCAGTCGCCGCGGGGCCGGGTGTGGCCGCCCTTGGTGGCCACCAGCACCCGGTCGCGGTCGCCCGACCAGGCGGCCAGGGCCTTGGCCACCAGGCGCTCGCCGTGGCCGAAGTCGGACTCGTCGCGGCAGTAGGCGTCGGCGGTGTCGATCAGGGTCACGCCGGCGTCAAGGGCGGCGTGGATGGTCCGGACCGCGCGGGCCTCGTCGGGCCGGCCGGCCAGCGACATCGGCATCTCGCCGAGGCCGACGGCGCCGACCTCGAGCCCGCCGAGCCGGCGGGTGGGCATGGTGGTCACCGGTGGGTCGCTCCTTCGTGGCCTCGGTGCTCGGGCTGCTCGAGCTGGAAGGTGGAGTGCTCGATGTCGAAATGGCCGGCCAGGCACGCGCCCAGCCCGTCGAGGACCTTGCCGGCGTCGGCGCCGCGCTCCAGGACCACGTGGGCCGAGAGCACCGGCAGGCCGCTGGTGATGGTCCAGGCGTGCAGGTCGTGGACCTCGGTCACGCCCGGGGTCTCGACCAGGTGCTGGCGCACCTCGTCCATGTCGACCCCCTTGGGGGTGGCCTCCAGCAGGACGTCGACCGCCTCGCGGAGCAGCCGCCAGGTCCGGGGCAGGATGGCCAGGCCGATGAGGACCGAGGCGATCGGGTCGGCCGCCTGGAAGCCGGTGACGGCGATCACCGCGGCCGCGGCCAGGACCGCCACCGAGCCCAGCAGGTCGCCCCAGACCTCCAGGTAGGCGCCGCGCAGGTTCAGGCTGTGGCGCTGGCCGTCGCGCAGCAGCCACATCGAGACGGCGTTGGCGACCAGCCCGACGGCGGCCACGGCCAGCATCAGCCCGCTGGCCACCTCCGGCGGATCGGTCAGGCGCCGCCAGGCCTCGACCAGCACGAAGCCGGCCACGCCGAACAGCAGCACGGCGTTGACCACGGCGGCCAGGATCTCCAGCCGGTAGTAGCCGAAGGTCCGCTGCGGGGTGGCCGGGCGGGCCGCGAACCGGATCGCCAGCAGGGCCAGGCCGACCCCGGCGCCGTCGGCCAGCACGTGCCCGGCGTCGGCGAGCAGGGCCAGGCTGCCGCTGAGGGCGGCCCCGGCGACCTCGACCACGAGCACGGCCACGGTGATGGCGAACACCGCCGCCAGCCGGCCGCGGTGGGCGGCGGCGGCGCTGTGGTGGTGGTCGTGTGCCATGTGGTCACTCTGCCACAGCACAACCGAACGGCCCGGGCGATCGCCCGGGCCGTCAGGGTCGTTGCGCGGTCAGCGCCTCGGCGCCAGCATCGAGGCCTCGTCGAGCGCCTCGTAGAGCTCGCGGGTGGCGGCCGACTCGAAAGCGGCACGACCCTCCCGGGCGATCCTGCGCTGCTGCCACCAGACGGTGAGTTCCTTGAGCTGCATTGTCCCCCTCCTGCTGCTCCGACGCGAGACCCCCCAGCCCGCGTCGCCCTCGCCGCCTGTCGGTTGCGGCGCATCGACAGGGCGTAGTCTCGCCGCCGTAGGTAACGAACCGGCATGCTGCCGGTCACCGTTGCAACCCCGATCCATCACGGAACGGTCTCGGCCGCGGGTCAGCGGCTGGTGAAGGCGCTCTCGCCGGTGATCTCCCGCCCGACGATCAGGCTCTGGATGGCGTCGGTGCCCTCGTAGGTGTAGACGGCCTCCATGTCGGCGTGGTGGCGGGCGACGTGGTTCTCGAGCAGGATGCCGTTGCCGCCGAGGACGTCGCGGGCGTCGGCCACCACCTGGCGGGCCTTGGCGGCGTTGTTCATCTTGGCCAGCGAGGCCATGCCCGCGGTCATCTGGCCGGCCTCGGTGAGCTGGGCCAGGCGCAGGCAGAGCAGCTGCATGGTGGTCACCTCGGCCAGCATCTTGGCCAGCCGGTTCTGGACGAGCTGGAAGCTGGCCAGCGGGGCCCCGAACTGCTCGCGCTCGGTGACGTAGGTGACGGCGGCCTCGTAGGCGGCCAGGGCGTGGCCGGCCGCCTCCCAGGCGACCCCGGAGCGGGTGGCGGTCAGGACCCTGGCCGTGTCGCCGAAGCCGCGCGAGTCGGCCAGGCGGTTGGCGGCCGGGACCCGGACCCCGTCCAGGGTGATCTCGGCCTGCCAGACCGCCCGCTTGGCCGTCTTGCCCGACATCACGCTGGCCGCGTACCCGGGGGTGCCCTTCTCGACCACGAACCCGCCCACCTTGCCGTCGTCGTCGCGGGCCCAGACGATCACCAGGTCGGCGAAGGAGGCGTTGCCGATCCAGCGCTTGGCCCCGTCCAGCACCCAGTGGTCGCCGTCGCGGCGGGCGCTGGTCTCCAGCGCCACCGCGTCCGAGCCATGCTCGGGCTCGGTCAGGCCGAAGGCCCCGATCTTCTCCATCCGGGCCATGGCCGGCAGCCAGCGCCGCTTCTGCTCCTCGGAGCCGAGCAGGTCGATCGAGGTCATGGCCAGCCCGGAGTGGACCCCGAAGAAGGTGCAGATGCTGCCGTCGCCCCGGCCCAGCTCCATGCCGACCAGGCCGGCGGCGACCGTGCTCAGCCCGGGGCAGCCGTAGCCCTCGATGGTGCCGCCGGCCAGGTTCAGGGCGGCCAGCTTGGGCACCAGCTCGAAGGGGAACTCGGCCCGCTCCCAGTAGTCGTTGATGATCGGGGTGACCTCCTTGTCGCAGAAGGCCCGGACCCGGTCGCGGACCTCGCGCTCGGCCTCGGTGAGGAGGTCGTCGATGCGGTAGAAGTCGGTCGACGCCGGGGGTTGCTCGCTCATGGCCGGGGTCCCTCCGCTGGGTGCGCTCCGCTTCGAGGGTACCCTCGGAAGGCCGATCACCTGGAGGTGTGTCCTTGACCCACGACATCCGTTCCGTCGCCGTGCTCGGCGCCGGCACCATGGGGGCCGCCATCGCCGCGCACGCCGCCAACGCCGGCCTGGCGGTCGACCTGCTGGACCTCGACGCCGAGGCGGTGCAGGGCGGGTTCGAGCGCATGCTGGCCGCCCGCCCGGCCGCCCTGGCCAGCCCCCGGCTGGCCGAGCGCATCCGCCTGGGGACCTTCGAGGAGGACTTCGACCGGGTCGCCGACGCCGACTGGGTGGTCGAGGCCATCGTGGAGCGCCTGGAGCCCAAGCAGGAGCTGCTGGCCCGGGTCGAGAAGGTGGCCGCCCCGGACGCGGTGGTCAGCTCCAACACCTCCGGGCTGCCGCTGGCCACCGTGGCCGAGGGACGCTCGGAGGACTTCCGGCGCCGGTTCCTCGGCACCCACTTCTTCAACCCGCCCCGCTACCTCAAGCTGGTCGAGCTCATCCCCACCCCCGACACCGACCCCGAGGTGCTGGAGCGGCATGCGGGCGTTCGTGGAGCGGGTGCTGGGCAAGGGCGCGGTGGTGGCCAAGGACACCCCCAACTTCATCGCCAACCGCCTGGGCAGCTTCGCCGGCATGCACGACGTCCGCTACGCCCTGGAGCACGGCTACTCGATCGAGGAGGTCGACGCCCTCACCGGGCCGCTGGTGGGCCGGCCCAAGACGGCCACCTTCCGGCTGTTCGACCAGGTCGGGCTGGACGTCATGGTCGCCGTGGCCGGCAACCTGCACGAGCTCGCCCCCACCGACGAGAGCCGCGACGTCCTCGGTGCCCCCGAGCCGCTGCGGCGGATGCTGGAGGCGGGCCGGCTGGGGAACAAGACCGGCGGCGGCTTCTACCGCCGCGGCAGGCGCGACGGCCAGACGGTGTTCGACGTCCTCGACCTGGACACCCTGGAGTACCGGCCGGCGGCCAGGCCGGACCTGCCGATCGTCGGCGCCGCCCGCGACCACGACGACCTGGGCGACCGCCTGCGGTTCCTGCTCGGCAAGGCCGAGGAGGACCGCGGGGCCCGCTATGTGCGCGACACCCTGCTGCCGTCGCTGGCCTACGCCGCCCGCCGGGTGCCCGAGATCGCCGACTCCCTGGTCGAGGTCGACCACGCCGTCGAGTGGGGCTTCGGCTACCAGCTGGGCCCGTTCCGGACCTGGGACGCCATCGGCGTGGCCGACGGGGTCGCCCGCATGGAGGCCCTCGGCATCGAGGTCCCCGCCTGGGTGACCGAGATGCTGGCCGCCGGGCACCAGGCCTTCTACCGCGACGGCCAGGTCTACAGCCCCCTGACCCGCGACTACCAGCCCGTCCCGGTCGACCCGGAGGTGATCGACCTGGACCGGCTCAAGGCCGAAGGCCGCCGGGTCGCCGGGAACGCCTCGGCCAGCCTGGTCGACCTGGGCGACGGGGTGCTCTGCTTCGAGCTGCACCCCCCGGCCAGCGCCATCGACGCCGCCCTGGTCGAGCTGGGCGCCAGGGCGCTCCAGGAGCTGGAGAGCGGCGACTGGGCCGGCCTGGTGATCGCCAACCAGGCCCGCAACTTCTGCGTCGGGGCCAACCTCGGCGAGGTCGGCATGGCCGCCTACCAGGGCCTCTACGACCAGGTGGGCGAGGCCGTCAAGGGCCTCCAGCGCGTCCTCATGGGCTTCCGCCACGCGCCCCGGCCGGTGGTGGCCGCCCCCCACGGCCAGACCCTTGGCGGAGGGGCCGAGATCGTCCTGCACGCCGACCGGGTGGTGGCCGCCCTGGAGACCTACATCGGGCTGGTCGAGGTCGGGGTCGGCATCGTCCCGGCCGGCGGCGGCTGCAAGGAGCTGCTGCGCCGGGTCGTCGCCCCGGCCGTGCGGGCCGCCCCCGACGCCCCCGTGCTGCCGTTCGTGCAGCGGGTGTTCGAGACCATCGGCCTGGCCAAGGTGGCCGCCTCGGCGCTCGAGGCCCGCGAGCTCGGGTTCCTGGAGGAGCACGACGTGGTCGTGCTGAACGCCGACCACCAGCTGGCCGCGGCCAAGCGGGAGGTCCTCGACCTGGCCGACTCCTACACCCCGCCCGCCCGGGAGGCGTCGGTGTACGCCGCCGGCCTGCCCGTGCTGGCCGCCCTGGAGCTGGGCGTGCAGACCCTCCAGTGGGCCGGCCAGGCGGGCGAGCACGACGGCGTGGTCGCCCGCCACCTGGCCCGGGTCCTGTGCGGCGGCGAGCTGTCGCTCGGCCAGTGGGTCACCGAGCAGCACATCCTCGACCTGGAGCGCGACGCCTTCCTGGCCCTGCTCCGGGAGCCCAAGACCATGGAACGGATCCAGGCCTTCCTGACGACCGGCAAGGTGCTGCGCAACTGAGGGGATCGACGAGATGAAGCAAGCTGTGATCGTGTCGGGCGCCCGGACCGCGGTCGGCCGGGCGCCCAGGGGGAGCCTGCGGGCCAGCCGGCCCGACGACATGGCCGGGGCGGCCATCGCCGAGGCGCTGCGCCGGGCCGAGGGGCTCGACCCGGCCGAGGTCGAGGACGTCCTGCTGGGCTGCGCCATCACCGAGGGCAGCCAGGGGCTGAACGTGGCCCGGATCGCCGCCCAGCGGGCCGGGCTGCCCGACACCGTGCCCGGCCAGACCGTCAACCGGTTCTGCTCCTCGGGCCTGCAGACGATCGCCAGCGCGGCCGAGCGGATCATGGCCGGGTTCGCCACCACCGTCGTGGCCGGCGGGACCGAGCACATGTCCTCGACCCCGACGCCCACCCCGACCTTCTCCCCCAACCCCGAGGTCGTCCGCGGCCACCCCGAGTACTACATGGCCATGGGCCTGACCGGCGAGCGGGTGGCCGAGCGGTGGAAGGTCAGCCGCGAGGACCAGGACGCCTTCGCCCTCCGCTCCCACCAGCGGGCGGCCGAGGCGGTCGACTCGGGCCGGTTCGACCCCGAGATCGTCCCCCTGCCCGTCCGCGTGGAGTCCCTGGACGGCGACGGGCGCCCGGTCGTGCGGGAGGGCACCTTCGCCAGGGACGAGGGCCCGCGCCGCGACACCTCGGCCGACGCCCTGGCCAAGCTCAAGCCGGTGTTCAAGCAGGGCGGCACCGTCACCGCCGGCAACTCCTCCCAGCGCAGCGACGGCGCGGCCGCGGTCGTGGTCATGGAGCGGGAACGGGCCGAGCGCCTGGGCCTCCAGCCGCTGGGCCGGTTCGTGGGCTACGCCGTCGGCGGGGTCGCCCCCGACGTCATGGGCATCGGCCCCACCGTGGCCGTCCCCAAGGTGCTGGAGCTGACCGGGCTGCGGCTGGACGACATCGACCTGATCGAGCTGAACGAGGCCTTCGCCTCCCAGACCCTGGCCGTCATCCGCGAGCTGGGCCTCGACCTCGACAAGGTCAACGTCAACGGCGGCGCCATCGCCCTCGGCCACCCCATGGGCGCCACCGGCACCAAGCTGACCGTCCAGCTCCTGGCCGAGCTGGCCCGCCGCAAGGCCCGCTACGGCATGGTCACCATGTGCGTCGGCGGCGGCCAGGGCGCCGCCGGCATCTTCGAGAACCTCCAGAACTGACCGAAGGGGCTTGGACAGCGGGGGCTGTGGACAGCCGCGCGCGCCCCTTCCCGCCGTCGGCTACCCTCCCGGTAGGGGCCCCACCATCCCGGGGTCGGGGTGCCGGACGCCCGGTGGCAGCGGTACCCGGCCTCGGTGAGCTCGCCGGCCAGCTCCTCGGCGAACCAGCCGGTCATGGTGGCGGCTCGGCGTCGCCGGCCGGGCGGGCGGGACGGGGCCGGCGAACTGGCGGGACTGGGCGACCAGGCGGCCGGCCGAGTCCCAGACCTCGGCGTCCTCGTCGAACCAGCCGCCCTGCCAGAGCTGGCCGCGCACGACAACGGCCAGCCAGCCGGGCGCCGGGACGCCGCGCAGGTAGACGGTCAGCTCGACCGTCGGCGACCAGCTCGGCGGGCCGACCTCGAAGCTGGTCGGGGGCAGCGCGTCGACCACCTGGAGCAGGGCCAGCGGGTCGGCGGCGCGCCCGTCGGCGAACCGCACCCACCCCCGCATCTCCAGCCGCCCGCCGGGACGGCCGACGAACCACCCGGTGGTGGCCGGGTCCACCCGCAGGTCGAGATGGTCGAGCAGGTTGGCCCGCATGCCACCGGGCATCTCCGGTTGGCCGGGCACGCACTGGTCCACCGGCGGCAACCCGGCCGGCCCGGTCGCCCGCCGCCACCCAGGCGCCGCGTCCGGGTCGATCCGCCCGGCGGTGACCAGCGCCTCCAGCCGCGGCGCGCCCTCCTGGAGCAGGGTGGCCCGAGCCGTGGACAGGCTGCGCCCGGCCCGCAGCCCGCGCACCTCCACCTCGGCCGGCCCCGGGTCGGCGGGGGCCAGGAAGTGAGCGCTCACGGCGAGTGGGTCGGGCTGCCCCACCGCCTCCAGCGCGGCCCGGGTGACCAGCGCCAGCAGGTACCCGCCGTTCGGCCGCCCGGCCACCGTCCATCCCGGGTCGACCTCGGCGGCCCACCGCTCCGGTCCACCCCGCACGCCCGTGGCCTGATCGAAGGCAGACCCGCTGGCCGTCCCGGCCCGCCGACCGTCTCCCGCCATCGCTTCTCCTTCCCCTCAGGTCACGGAGGCTGCCAGCGGGCCCACCCGCCCCGCAAGCCGGTCAGGCGACCAGGCGGACCAGGGCGGCGGTGACGGCGGCGGCGGTGATGACCACCAGGAGGGGGGCGCGCAGGACGAGGGCGACGGCGCCAGCGGCCAGGCCGGCGAGGCGGGCGTCGACGGTGAAGCCGCCGTTGTCGCCGCCGAGGGCCTGGGTGACGACCAGGGCGGCCAGCAGCGCCGGGGCGAGGTGCTCGAGGGCGGCCTGGGCGCGGGGCGGCGGGGTGCGCCTGGCGAGCAGGAGGGGGCCGGCGGCCTTGATGGCGATGGTGGCCAGGCCGACCACCACCACGCTGATCCAGACGGCGCTCATGGGGAGCGCCTCGCCCCGACGAGGCAGGCCAGGCTGGCCGCGACGATCGGGATCCCGGGGCCGGTGAAGGGCATGAGGACGAGGGCGATGGCGGCCCCGCCGAGGGCGGCCAGGAGGCGGGAGCGGTCGCCGACCTGCGACCAGAGCAGGGCCAGGAACAGGGCCGGGAAGGCGGCGTCGAGGCCGAGCGACTCGGGGTCGGCGACCAGGTCGCCGGCGAAGGCGCCGATGGCCGTGCCGGTCGTCCAGCAGACGAGCAGCAGCAGGCCGGCCCCGACGAGCAGGTGCCGGTCGAGGCGGCCGTCCTCCTGCTGGGCGATGGCCCACGACTCGTCGACGATCAGCTGGGCGGTGAGGACCCGCCGCCACCAGGGCCCCTCGAAGGTGGAGGCCGCGGACAGGCCGATCGGGCCGTAGCGGAGGTTGAGCAGGACGGCGGCGACGATCGCCGTGACCAGGCCCCCGCCGGCGCCCAGGATGGAGGCGACGGCGAACTGGGCCGAGCCGGCGAAGGTGGTGACCGACATCACCACCGGGGCGACCCGCCCCATGTCGGCGGCGCGGGCCAGCACGCCGAACGAGACCCCGAAGGCGAGGGCGGCAACCCCGATCGGGGCGGCCGCCCGCACGCCGTCCAGGTAGGTCCGCCGCCCTGGCTCGGGCGGATGGGCGTCGGTCAGCCGCCTCACACCACGCCCCGGCCGGCCGCACCCGCCCGCTCGCCGGCCGTGGCCAGCCGCAGCCCGGCCCCGACCAGCAGGAACCCGAGCGCCCGCAGCGAGCGCCGCGCCACCCGCCCGGCCGGGGAAGGACGGAGCAGCGGGAGCGCCAGCCGTTCCCGCGACGCCTGCCGGAGGAGGTCGTCGACCCGCGCGGCGGCCAGCTCGTCGAGCAAGAGTGGATGCACCGAAGCCTCCTGGGGTTGAACACCATCATACATCGATCACTGGTGACAGACTAACCGAGGGGTATGACAATCCGCCGAGTGGTCAGCGGCGCGGGGGTGTGGACAACGGCCCGCACCTCCCCTTGGGCCTGGGCTACTCTCCCCCTCCGGGGGCCCTGACGCCGGCGGGTCGGGGTGAGGGCTGCCCAGGCGCCTAGACCTCGGGGTGGGGTGGGGGCTGGGCGGTGGTGAGGGCGGTGGTGGCGAGGGCGATCACGGCGCGGGCGTGGGGGACCTCGCCGAGGATGGCCTGTTGGAGGAGGAGGCCGTCGCCGACGACGCTGATGAAGCGGGCGGCGACCTCGTCGGGGATGGTGGGGGCGACCCGGCCGGCGGTTCGCTCGCGGTGGACCAGGGTGCGGAGGGCGTCGCGGACCAGGTCGGTGCGGCGGCGCCAGCGGTCGCGGAAGGTGGGGTCGGTGCGGCGGCGGCGGCTCTGCTCGATCACGACGGTGGCCCAGTCGGGGTCCTCGGCGGCCAGGCCGGTGAGGACGTCGGCCACCGACCCGGATTCCCAGCGGGCGGCCTCGCGCTCGGCGTCCCGCTCCAGCACGGCGAGGAACAGGTCCAGCTTGGTCGGGAAGTGGTGGAAGATCGCCCCCCGTGACCGGCCGGTCGCCTCCTCCAGCCGGACGACGGTCGCCTCCTCGTAGCCGTAGCCGGCGAAGCAGCGCCGCGCCCCCTGGAGGATCTCGGTCCGCTGGGCCTCGAGGTAGTCCTGGCTGACCCTCGGCATCCACCCTCCCCTTTACAAAACCGTACGTACGGTTTACTTTACCATGCGAGCGGAGGAGGCGCGACATGACCATCGAGGTGAAGTTCGAGAACCACGGGACCCAGCTCACCGGCGTCGTCCGGCGGCCGGCGGGCGACGGGCCGCATCCGGCGGTGGCGTTCGTGGACGGGTCGGGCCCGGCCGAGCGGGACAGCTTCGACGAGGAGGCCGACGTCCTGGCCAGGGCCGGCTTCGCCAGCCTGGCCTGGGACAAGCCGGGCTGCGGCGGCTCCGGCGGCGACTGGCGCGACCAGAGCCTCCAGGACCGGGCCGCCGAGGCGCTCGCCGCCGTCGACTGCCTGGCCGGCCAGGAGGGCGTCGACCCGGGCCGCATCGCCCTGCTCGGGGCCAGCCAGGGCGGCTGGGTCGGCCCCCTGGCCGCCTCCATGTCGGCCACGGTGGCCGCCGTGATCAGCCTCTCCGGCTCCGGGGTCAGCCCGTATGCGCAGGAGGCGTACCGGGTCGAGCACATGCTGCGGGACGCCGGCGTGGCCGAGGACCAGGTCGCCGAGGCCATGGCCTTCTTCCACCAGCGGGCGACCCGGCTGCGCCGCGGCGACGACCTGGAGGAGGTCCTGGCCGACCAGCTCCGCCACCAGGACGCGACCTGGTACCCGGCTCTGGGCGACGACGGCGTGGTCGAGCACCTGGCGTTCATGGCCCGGATCTACGACTACGACCCCGTCCCCGCCCTCGAGCGGGTCACCTGCCCGGTGCTGGCCATCTGGGGGGCGCGGGACATCTACGTGCCCGTCGCCGCCAGCGCCGAGCGGTTCGCGGCCGCCCTGGGCCGGGCCGGCAACGGCAGCTTCCGCCTGGAGGTGGTGGCCGGCGCCGACCACGGCCTGCGCCTGCCCCCCACCGGCGGGGACGAGCGCGGCCCGCGGATCCCCGACCTGATGGACATGGTCACGACCTGGCTGCGCCGGGCCCTGCCACCGGCCCCCGACCCGGCCTAGGGCCCCGGCGGCCCGGCGACCAGGTCGGGAACGAGCTGCCCCGGCTCGACCGCGCCGCACAGCGCCATCGCCAGCCGGAGCTCGCCGGCCAGGCCCGACAGCACCCGCTCGACCCCGGCCGCCCCGCCCACCGCCAGCCCCCACAGCACCGGCCGGCCGACCAGCACGCCCCGCGCCCCCAGGGCCAGGGCCTTGAGCACGTCGGTCCCCCGGCGGACCCCGCCGTCCACGTACACCTCGGCCCGGTCCCCCACCGCCGCGGCCACCTCGGCGAGGGCGTCGGCGGTGGCCACGACGGTGTCGAGCTGGCGGCCGCCGTGGTTGGACACCACCACCCCGGCCGCGCCGGCCTCGACGCAGGCGACCGCGTCGTCGCCGCGCAGCACGCCCTTGACCACCACCGGCAGGCCGGACCGCTCGGCCAGCCAGCCGATCGTCTCCGGGGTGAGGCCGGGGTCGAACTGGCCGGCCTGGGCGAACACGTCGGCGGCCAGCTCACGCTGGCGGGCGGCCCCGACCGGCGGGGCGTTGGCCGGCTTGAGGCCGGTGGGCAGCCGGAACTGGTTGCGGAGGTCGCGGAGGCGGTTGCCGAGCAGGGGCACGTCCACGGTCAGGACCAGCGCCCGGTAGCCGGCCGCGGCCGCCCGCGCGACCAGCTCGGCGGTCCAGCCGCGGTCGCGGACCACGTACACCTGGAACCAGCGGGCGGCGTCGGGAGCGGCCGCCGCCACCTCCTCGACCGACATGGTGGCCTGGGTCGAGCACACGTACAGGGCCCCGGCCGCGGCCGCCCCGGCGGCCGAGGCGGCCTCCCCGTCGGGGTGGGCCATGCGGTGGTAGGCCATGGGCGCGACCAGCAGCGGGGTCGGGACCTGGCTGCCGAGCAGGGTGGTGGCCGTCGCCACCTCGGTCACGTCGCGCAGCACCCGCGGGCGCAGCCGCAGCCGCGACCAGGCGGCCAGGTTGTCGGCCACGGTGCGCTCGGCGTCGGCCCCGCCCGCGATGTAGTCGTAGACCCCGGCCTCCAGCCGGGCCCGGGCGGCGGCCTCGAGCGCGTCCAGGTCCAGCGGGTCGAGCGGGTCGCGGTTGCCGGTCACCGCCGGGCGCCGCTAGACGCCGCCCTGGACCCTGGACAGCAGCACCTGGGCGGTGGCGCGCAGCCGGTCGTCGAGGGCCTCCATCAGCTTGACCACGGTCTCGGCGGCCCAGTCGGCCAGCGCCCGCCGCTCCTGGAGGTTGTCCAGGTCGCGGACCTCGCGGTAGTCGACGATGCGGGAGGCGCGCCGGTCGTCGAGCCGCTCCCAGGACAGGATGCGGCCGACCGCGGTCTCGACGGCCAGGCGCTCGGCGAACAGGTCGTCGAACAGCCGCTTGGTGGCCGTGCGCTCCTGCATGTCCAGGTAGACCCCGGCCCGGACGGCGCCGTTGGCGGTGAAGGCGACGTCGTAGAAGCCGAACGGCCCGGCCGCGAACCCGACCCAGTTCTCGTAGCCGAACTTGGGGACGCGGAACCCGGGCCGGCGGATGGCCACCGAGTCGAACATGGACTCGAAGAAGCGGTGCCGCAGCTCGACCGGCTGGAGCCCGCCGGCCTGCTCGGAGGCCATCGGCGGCGGCGAGGCCGGCAGGTGCCGCCCGTTCGGCTCGGGCTCGAGCGGCGGAGGGGGCGGCGGGGCCGCGGTCAGGGTGGGTCCGGCCACAGGGGAAGGGGTGTCCGGGCCCATCGGGTCCGGTGGCTCACGCGAGGGCGGGAGATCGTGCTGGTCCCGGAGCGGGACCTCGGGGTCCTGCATCGGGGGCGGCGGCTCGTGCTGGCCCCGCGGCGGCGCCGCCGGGGTGTACAGCGGGCGGCGGCGGCGGCAGGTGCGACGCCGGCCCGTCGCCGTCCTCGGGCCCGGCCGCGTGGCGCGGCATCCCGGCGGGTTCGGCGGCGCGGCGCGGCACCGGGCCCGGGAGGGGGGTGCCCACCGGCAGGCGGACCTGGCGGCGGCCGCTCTTGCGCCAGTTGCGGGGCTGCACGACCACGTCGAGCACGGGCGCGGGCAGGGAGCGGCCGATCCGGACCAGGCCGATCTCCACCCCGAAGAAGTCGACCTTCTGGTCGGTGCGGTCGTTGAGCCAGTCCAGGCCGCGCCGGAACTCCTCGTGGAACCGGGGCGCGACCCAGATCACCACGGCCTCGTCCAGCCCCGAGGCGTGCACGATCATCTGGCCGAGCTGGTTGTGGTCGGTGGCCTCCAGGCGGTTCTCGATCACGATGGGCCGGCCGGTGGCGTCGGCCCCGAGCACGTTGAAGGCGCCGGTGTCGACGTTGACCTCCTGCTCCAGGGGCGTGATGTCGATCCCGAGGGTCTCGCCGAGCAGGTCGATGTTCTGGAGGAACCAGGGCGTCAGGTCGGGCAGCTGCTCGCCCCAGAACGACTTGAGGTCCAGCCGCTCGAGCCGGCCGAGGCCCAGCCGCTCGATCTCCGTTCTGGCCACTCGCGCTCCTTCCGATCGCCCCCCCACGTACGAAGGGCAGTTGTACCCCGGCCCGCTAGGGCGCCGTCAAACCAGTCAAGTCGTCCATACCGCCGCGCTCGCGCCAGAAAGGTCGCCGCTGGGCGAACACGGGCGGGTCGCGACCCGGAGCCGCAGCTTACCTGGGTCGAAGGGGAGTTGCTGGGACCTTTCGCCCAGGTTGGCCGCGACCACCGCCCGCGACCCCGACGGGTCGCCCCGCTCGAGCACGACCAGCCGCCGCTCCGGGTCGACCCGGGCGGTGGTCAGGTCGCGGCGGCAGTTGCCGAGCGCCGGGACCTCGCGGCGCAGCGCCAGCAGCGTCCGCCACAGCTCCAGGGTCTCCCCGCCGGCCCGGTCCCAGTCCAGCTTGGACCGCTCGAAGGTGGCCGGGTCGTTGGGGTCGGGCACCCGGGCGCCCCAGTCGAAGGCGGCGAACTCGGCCCGCCGGCCCCGCCGGACCGACTCGGCCAGCTCGGGCCGGTGGTCGGTGAAGAACAGGAACGGGCGGGTCTCGCCCCACTCCTGGCCCTGGAACAGCAGGGGCAGGAACGGCGAGCAGGCGACCAGCACGCTGGCCACGGCGTCCAGGTCGGGGCCGACCAGGGCGGCCAGCCGGTCGCCGAAGGGGCGGTTGCCGACCTGGTCGTGGTTCTGGGAGCAGACCACGAACCGCTCCCCGCCCAGCCCGGCCGGGTCGCGGCCGTGGCGGCGGTCCAGGTCCGGGTTGTACTGGCCGGTGAACACCCAGCCGGTCTCGAGCGCCTTGGCCAGCGACCGGAGGTCCTGGAAGCCCCGGTACCAGCCGGAGCTCTCGCCGGTGAGGGCGACGTGCAGGGCGTGGTGGAGGTCGTCGGCCCACATGGCGTCGATCCCGTAGGCGGTGACCAGCAGGGGCTGGTGCAGGTCGCTCTCGGCGACCACCACCGAGCCCGGCCGGGCGGCGTGCACCCTGGCCGACAGCTCCTCCAGGATGTGCACCGAGCTGCGGTCGTACAGGGCCTGCACGGCGTCCAGGCGCAGGCCGTCGACCCCGTAGCCCGCGACCCACTGCTCGGCGTTGTCGAGCACGAACCCGCGCACGAAGTCCGACCCGGGCCCGTCCAGGTTGACCGCCGGCCCCCAGGCGGTGGTGGCCGTGTCGGTGAAGTAGGGGCCGAACTCGGCCAGGTAGTTGCCGTCGGGGCCGAGGTGGTTGTAGACGACGTCCAGGATCACGGCCAGCCCGGCGGCGTGGCAGGCGTCGACGAAGCGACGGAAGGCGGCCGGGCCCCCGTAGGCCTCGTGGACGGCGTACAGCGCCACCCCGTCGTAGCCCCAGCCGCGCGACCCCGGGAACGCCGCCACCGGCATGACCTCGACCGCGTTCACGCCCAGGTCGGCCAGGTGGCCGAGCCGCCCGATGGCCGCGTCGAAGGTGCCTTCGGGGGTGAAGGTGCCGCAGTGCAGCTCGTAGAAGACCAGATCTCGCAACGCCGGGGTGGGGAACGGGGCCGGTGGCGGGCCCAGGTCGACCAGCCGTGAGGGCCCGTGGACCCCGTGGGGCTGGTGGCGGGACCGCGGGTCGGGCCGTTCCCGCTCGCCGTCCAGGACCAGCAGGTAGTCGTCCCCGGCGCCCACCCCCTCGACCGTCCCCCGCCAGACCCCCCGCTCCCCCGCCTCCAGCTCCACGGTCCGGCCGCCGGCCCGCACGGCCAGGGAGCGGACGTTGGGCGCCCACACCCCGAACTCGGCGCCCCCCTCCACCAGCCGGGGGCCAACGGGAAGTCCCGCCCCCGGTCACTCGGGGGCGAGCCAGACCGTGGCCAGGGGCGGCAGGGTGACCCGGGCCGAGGCCGGCTGGCCGTCCCACTCGATCGCCTCGGACTCGACCACGCCCATGTTGCCGACGTTGGTGCCGCCGTAGGACTCCGAGTCGGTGTTCAGGACCTCGACCCAGCGCCCCACCGTCGGCAGCCCGATCCGGTAGTCGCTGCGCGGCACCGGCGAGAAGTTGCAGAGGCAGACCAGCGGCCGGCCGTCGGCCGCCCAGCGGACGAAGCTGAGCGCGTTGTCGTCGACGTCGTTGGGGTCGATCCAGGAGAACCCCTCCGGCTTGGCGTCCTGCTGCCACAGGGCCTTCGTGCTCGCGGTAGACGCGGTTGAGGTCGCCGACCAGGGTCTGGACGCCCTGGTGGTTCGGGTCGGCCAGGGCCTCCCAGTCGATCGAGCGCTCATGCGACCACTCGGCCTCCTGGCCCAGCTCGCAGCCCATGAACAGCAGCTGCTTGCCCGGGTGGGCCCACATGTAGCCGAGGTAGGCGCGCAGGTTGGCGAACCGCCGCCAGTCGTCGCCGGGCATCTTGCCCAGCAGCGAGCCCTTGCCGTGGACGACCTCGTCGTGGCTGATGGGCAGGATGAAGTTCTCGCTGAAGGCGTAGATGAGCGAGAAGGTGAGCTGGTGGTGGTGGAAGCGGCGGTAGATCGGGTCCTTGGAGATGTACTGGAGGCTGTCGTGCATCCAGCCCATGTTCCACTTGAACCCGAACCCGAGGCCGCCCAGGTAGACCGGGCGGGACACGCTCGGCCAGGCGGTCGACTCCTCGGCCACCGTCATCGCCCCCGGGTGCTCCCGGTAGGTGACGGTGTTGAAGTCCTTGAGGAACCGGACCGCGTCCAGGTCCTCGTTGCCGCCGTACTCGTTGGGGACCCACTCGCCCTCGTTGCGCGAGTAGTCCAGGTAGAGCATGGAGGCGACCGCGTCCACCCGCAGGCCGTCGACGTGGAACTCCTCCAGCCAGTACAGGGCGTTGGCGGTCAGGAAGTTGCGCACCTCGTTGCGGCCGAAGTTGAACACCAGCGAGCCCCAGTCGGGGTGCTCGCCCCGGCGCGGGTCCTCGTGCTCGTAGAGGGCGGTGCCGTCGAAGCGGGCCAGGGCGAAGGCGTCCTTGGGGAAGTGCGCCGGCACCCAGTCGACCAGCACCCCGATGCCCCGCTGGTGCAGCTTGTCGATCAGGTAGCGCAGGTCGTCGGGGGTGCCGAAGCGGGCCGTGGGCGCGTAGTAGGCCGACACCTGGTAGCCCCAGGACGGGGCGTAGGGGTGCTCGGCCACCGGCATGAACTCCACGTGGGTGAAGCCGAGGTCGGCGATGTAGTCGGGCAGCTGGTCGGCCAGCTCCCGGTAGGACAGGCCGTGGCGCCAGGAGCCGAGGTGGATCTCGTAGATCGACATCGGCTCGGTGATCGCGGTCGCGCCGCTCGCGGTCGGCCATCCAGGCGTCGTCGCCCCAGGTGTAGCCGGAGGTGTAGACGACGCTGGCCGTCTTGGGCGGGTGCTCGGCCGCGAAGGCGACCGGGTCGGCCTTGAGGGTGAGGGCCCCCGACGGGGTGACCAGCTCGTACTTGTACCTGGCCCCGCCGGCGACCCCGGGCACGAACAGCTCCCAGATCCCCGAGGAGCCGAGCGCCCGCATCGGGTGCAGCCGGCCGTCCCAGGAGTTGAAGTCGCCGACCACCCGGACCGCGCGGGCGTTGGGGGCCCAGACGGCGAAGGCGGTCCCGGCCACGCCGTCGACCGTCATCTCGTGGGCGCCGAGCTTCTGCCACAGCCGCTCGTGGCGGCCCTCGCCCAGCAGGTACTGGTCGAGCTCGCCGATGGTCGGCCAGAACCGGTAGGGGTCGTCGATGGTGAAGCTGCCCGAGGCGTAGGTGACCTCCAGCCGGTAGGACGCCGGCGGGGTGGTGCCGTCCAGGGTGCCCTCGAACAGGCCGGCCGGGTGGACCTGGTCGAGCTTGACCCGCTCGTCCCGATTCACCGGGGCACCCCCTTGGGGTTCCCCGGACCCCTCCGGCACGAGCGCCACCACCGCGGTGGCGTCGGGGCGGAAGGCGCGGAGCACCACCCGGCCGTCCTCGGTGTGGGCCCCGAGCAGGCGGTGGGGCTCGTGGTGCTCCCCGCGGACCAGCCGCTCGACCTCGTCCTTCTTCATGGGCTCGCTCCCAGCAGACGTCGGATGCCGCCGAGCGGGATCTGGAGCCACGGCGGCCGGTGTCTGGCCTCGTACATCACTTCATAGACCGCTTTGTCGAGCTCAAACGCGCGCAGCAGCAGCTCGTGGTCGCCGGCGAGCCAGCCGGAGTCGCCGGCCGTGGCCAGGTAGCCGTCGAGGAAGGCGTTGCGGTTGGCCTCGATCCAGGCCGCGGCCGGCCCGTCGAACCGGTCCAGCTCGTCGCGGGTCGGGCCCGGCGTGTCCGGGTCCTCGCCCAGCACCAGCGGCTGGAAGGCGGCGTAGTCGAAGGATCGGAGCATGCCGGCCACGTCCTGGAGCGGGCTGGCCAGCCGCCGCCGCTCCTCCAGGCTGCGGGCCGGCTCCCCCTCGAAGTCGATCACGATCCACTGGTCCCTGACTCTTGAGCACCTGGCCGAGGTGGTAGTCGCCGTGGATCCGCTGCAGGTAGCGGTTGCCGCCCCCGGCGGCCTCGGCCTTGGTGTAGACCTCCTCGATGGCCTGGCGCTGGCCGGCCAGCTCGGGCACCAGGGCGGCCACCTGGGCGAGCTGGCCGAGCAGGCGGGCGCTGAGCCGGCCCAGGTCGGGCTGGCCCTCGGCCACCTTGGGCAGGGCGCCGGCCAGGGCCGCGTGCAGCTCGGCGGTGAGCCGGCCGAGGGCGCCGGCGTCCTCGGCGAAGTTGTCCGGCTCGCCCTCCTTGGACTCGTAGTGGTCGGCGACCCGCTCGGTGGCCAGCTTCCAGCCGTCCACGCTGCCGGCGTAGTACCGCTGGAGGATGCCGAGGGTCGAGCCCAGCCCCTCGATCCAGCCGAGCGGGGCCGCGCAGGCCGTGAACCCGGCCCCGGCCAGCGCCCGGGTCACCTCCAGCTCCGGGTTCTCGCCCGGCTCGAGCAGGCGGAACAGCTTGAGGATCAGGCGGTTGCCGAAGACCAGGGAGGAGTTGGACTGCTCGCCCTCCAGCAGCTTGCCGGGCCCGCGCAGCGTCTCGGTCCACTCCGGCATGCGGTAGAAGCGCAGCTCCTCGACGGTCGCCGCCCGCGACAGCAGGTCGAGGTAGAGCGCGCCCAGCCGCTCGTCCCGGGCCGCGTCGTAGAACGGCCCACCCATCGGGCCTTTTGTCTCGTGGATCACCGCGTCGGGGGCCCGGTCGGTGAGCTGCCTGGCCTCGAGGCCGCGGTCGTGGCCGACCGGCACGTGGTAGCGCTCGACCCCGCCGTCGGCGTAGGCGACCGCCGCCACCACCGCCGAGAGGCTGGGCAGGGCGGTGCGCAGCGGCACCGAGCTCTCGACCCTGACCTCGGCCACGGCCCGTCCCTTGCCCGCGAACCAGCGCTGGGAGGGCAGGAACTCGGCGAGGGCCGCCTCCAGCTCCGTCACGGTGTCTACCTGGGTCGGACGTGGAGCACGTGGGCCGGTTCCCAGTGCGGATCGAGGCGGACCCAGTTGGAGGACCCGTGCCAGGTCCAGGTCTGTCCGGTGAGCTCGTCGTGGACGTCGAAGGCGCCCGTCTCCCAGTCGAGGCCGACGGCCGGCATCCACAGGTGCACGAAGGTGTCGCGGGTCTCGTGCGGGTTCAGGTTGACCAGCACCAGCACCGCGTCCTCGCCGGTCTGCTTGGAGAAGGCGATGATGTCGGGCGAGTCGGTCAGGTGGAAGCGGAGGTTGCGCAGCCAGTGCAGGGCCACATGCGCCCGGCGGGTCTCGTTGAGCCGTCCCAGGTAGCCGGCCAGCGACGGCTGCGCCCAGTTCCTGGGCCGGTACTGGTACTTCTCGGAGTCCAGGTACTCCTCGGAGCCGGGGCGCACCGCCTGGTGCTCGTACAGCTCGTAGCCGGAGTAGACGCCCCAGGACGGCGACAGCATCGACGCCAGCACGGCCCGGATCTTGAACGCCGCCGGCCCCCCGTACTGGAGGTAGGCGTGGAGGATGTCGGGGGTGTTGACGAAGAAGTTGGGCCGCATGTACTCGGCCGATGGCGAGTGGGCGAGCTCGTTGAGGTACTCCTCCAGCTCGGCCTTGCCGTTGCGCCAGGTGAAGTAGGTGTAGGACTGGGTGAAGCCGACCTTGGCCAGGACGCGCATCATCGGCGGCCGGGTGAACGCCTCGGCCAGGAAGACCACGTCCGGGTGCTCGGCCTTGACCTGCGCGATCAGCCACTCCCAGAACCGCACCGGCTTGGTGTGGGGGTTGTCGACCCGGAAGATCCGCACCCCGTGGGCGATCCAGTGGTCGAGCACCCCCTTGCAGGCCTCGTACAGCGCGGGGGCGTCCGGGCTGTCGAAGTTGAGCGGGTAGATGTCCTGGTAGACCTTGGGCGGGTTCTCGGCGTAGGCGATCGAGCCGTCGGGCCGGATGCGGAACCAGTCCGGGTGGTCCCTGACCCATGGGTGGTCGGGCGAGCACTGCAGGGCGTAGTCGAGGGCGACCTCCATGCCCAGCTCGCCGGCCCTGGCCACGAAGGCGTCGAAGTCGTCGATGGTGCCGAGGTCGGGGTGGATGGCGTCGTGGCCGCCGGCCTCCGAGCCGATCGCCCACGGGCTGCCCGGGTCGTCGGGGCCCGGGTCCAGGGTGTTGTTCGGGCCCTTGCGGTGGGCGTTGCCGATCGGGTGGATCGGGGGCAGGTAGACCACGTCGAAGCCCATGGCGGCGATGGCCGGGAGCCGCTCGGCCGCCTGCTTGAGGGTGCCGCTGGTGGTGGCCGTCGCGCCCTCGGAGCGGGGGAAGAACTCGTACCAGGAGCCGTACAGGGCCCGGGGGCGGTCGACCCAGATGCCGAGACGCGTGGAGCGGGTGGCGTCCTTGGGCGGGTTCCGCTCCAGCAGCTCGACCACGGTGGCGTCGTAGGCCGCGGCCAGGCGCTCGGCCTGGTCGGCGCCCTCGTTCCGCAGCCCGGCGGCGGCCGCGGTCAGCACCTCCCGGCCGGTGGCCGGCACCCAGGCCGTGGCCGCCTCCAGCAGCCGGGCGCCCTCCTCCAGCTCCAGGCTGATGTCGCGGCCGGCGTCGAGCTTCTTCTGGGTGCCGACCCGCCAGGTGGCGACCTCGTCGGTCCAGGCCTCGATCACGAACGACCAGGCGCCCGTGCGGGGCAGGGTGATCTCGCCCTGCCACTGGTGCAGGCCGTGGTTGACCTCGACCAGGGGGAGGAGCTGGCCCCGGCGGTCGCCCGGCCCGGTCAGGCGCACGGCCGCGGCCACGACCTCGTTGTGGCCGTCGCGGAAGATGGTCGCGGAGACCGGGACCGTCTCGCCGGCGACCGCCCGGGTGGTGAACTGCCCGCAGTCGACCTGGGGACGGATGTCCTCGATCACGATGCGCCCGATCATGTCGAGCACGCTACACCAGAGCGCGGGAAGGTTCAGCAGGGCATCGGGAGGTTCAGCGCCCCCGTGGGAGCCCGGCACCGGGTGAGCGCGCGCACCCGCCCGCGGCCCCCCCTGGCTCCCACGAGGGCCTCCCCGGGACAGGTCCCGGGGCGAGGCCGAGTCTTTCCCGTCGCAACCATCCTGACAAGGATGGTCTCTGAGCCACCTGCAATGCCTACGCAGGCCGTGGAACGAGCGGGGGACGCGCCATGGTGGAGGCTCGCCAGCGTTTCGTGGCCCAGTCGGGCCAGAGCCGGTCCTCCTCGGGTGCGTCGGACGGCATGGCCGCGTCGAGCAGGGCGAGCACCTGGGAGGAGGCGGCCGGGCGGCCGGCCGGGTCGGGGGCCAGCAGGGCGGCCACGGCCCGGTCGACGGCGGCCGGCACCTCCGGGTTGCGGCTGCTGGCCGGGGGCGGGGGGCCGAGGAGCTGGGGCCAGCGGCGCTCGGCCGGGCCGTCGTCGGCCGGGTCGAAGGCCTGGGTCCCGGTGGCCAGCTCGTACAGGACCGCCCCGAGCGCGAACAGGTCCATGCCCGGAGCGGCCGGGCGGCGGCGCACCTGCTCGGGGGCCATCCACGGTGGCGACCCGCGCCGGTGGCCGCCCACCGGCGCCTCGCCGGCCGGCCGGGCCAGGCCGAGGTCGATCAGCACCGGCCGGCCCTCGCGCAGCACCACGTTGCCCGGCTTGACGTCCAGATGGACCAGGCCACGGCCGTGCAGGTGGCCGAGGGCGGCGGCCAGCTGCATGCCGACCAGCAGCACGTCGACCGGGTGGAAGGGCCCGTCCTCGGCCAGGGCGTCGTCCAGGGTCGGGCCCTCGACGTACTCGAAGACGAGATGTGGCAGGGGCTGGTCGAGGCGGGGCTCGAGCAGCCGCCGGATCCCGGGGTGGGCGGTCGCCGCCGCGACCTCCGCCTCCTGGGCGAGACCGGCCACCGCCCGGCCGCGCTGCCCGCCCGGCCGGGGAAGCTTCACCACCACCGGGCACCAGCGGCCCAGGTCCCAGGCCAGCCAGGTCTCGCAGCGCCGGCCGTCGCCGAGCAGCGCCCAGGCCAGCAGCCCGGGGGCGAGCTCGTGGCCGGGCGGCCAGCTCCAGGAAGGCTCTGGCTCCACGGTGGGTCCTCTCGTTCGGGGTGAGGGGGCGCCGGATGGCCCGGGCGCCCCCTCACCTTGCGGGGTCAGCCGCGCGTGCGGGTACGGGTCCGCGTGCGCGTCCGCGACCTGGACATCGACGAGGCGCTGTGGCCGCCGCGGTGCGAGAACACGCGGTGGCCGCCTCGGACGCGACGACCGCGTCCACGTCCTCTGCTCATGGGTTCACCCCCTCTCCGGATCTGCCGGTCAGTGCAAGCTCGTCGGGGTGCTGGAGGGCCCAGAGGCGGGCGTAGGCGCCGCCGGCGGCCAGCAGCTCGCCGGGCGGCCCCTGCTCGACCACGCGGCCGCCGTCCAGGACGACCACCCGGTCGGCCCGGGCGGCCAGGCTGAGGCGGTGCGAGACCGAGACGACCGTCCGCCCGTCGGCGGCCCGGTCGAGGGCGTCGAGCACGGCCTGCTCGGAGGCGGCGTCCAGCCCGCTGGTCGGCTCGTCCAGCAGCAGCACCGAGGCGTCGCGCAGGATCGCCCTGGCCAGCGCGACCCGCCGCCGCTGCCCCCCGGACAGCCGCACCCCACCCTCGCCGACCTGGGTGGCCCACCCGTCCGGCAGGCGAGGGAGCAGCTCGTCGAGTCCGGTGAGGGCGGCGGCGGCCTCCAGCTCGGCCTGGCTGGCGCCGGAGCCGCCCGAAGCCGATGTTGTCGGCGATGGTCCCGTCCAGCATCCACGGGTCCTGGGGCACCAGCGCCAGCTGGTTGCGGAGCGAGCCCAGCCCCAGACGGCGCAGGTCGACCCCGTCCAGCTCGATCGCGCCGGCGTCGGGGTCGTAGAACCGCTGCAGCAGGGCGAGCAGGGTCGACTTGCCGGCGCCGGTGGGCCCGACGACGCAGACCCGCTCGCCGGCGGCCACCTCGAGGTCCAGGTGGCGCAGGACCGGGTTGCCCTCGGTGTAGGCGAACCACACCCCGCGCAGGGCCAGCCCGTGGCGGGGTGGCCCGGCCGGGAGGGGGTCGGCCGCCTCGGGCACGACCTCACCCGAGTCGAGCACCTCGAGGATCCGCTCGCGACTGGCCGCCCCCCTGGCCAGGGTCCTGGCCAGCCGGGCCAGGGCCCGGATGGGGCCGTACAGGCTGGACAGGTAGGCCAGCACCACCAGCAGCGTCCCCAGGGTCATCCGGCCGCTGGTCACCGCGGTCACCCCCAGCCACAGCACCAGCCCGCCCCCGGCGGCCAGCAGCAGGTCGGCGATCGGCGACCAGCGCGCCTCCAGGTCCATGGCGGCCAGCGCCGCCCGCACGGCCCCGCGGCTCCTGCCGGAGAAGCCGCCGGCCGCCTCCCGCTCGCGGGTGAACGCCTGCACCACCCGGACGTTGCGCAGCACCTCGGTGGCCTCGCTGGCCAGCGCGGCGTCGGCGTCCCTGGACGCCCGCTGCACGGCGCGGATGCGCCGCCGCCGCAGCGCCACCACCAACGCCAGCGGCGGCGCCACGGCCAGCGCGGCCAGGCCAAGGGTGAGGTCCATGGCCAGCACGACCACCACCATCCCGGCCAGCGTCAGCACCTCGGGCACCAGCACCGTGAACCACGCCACCATCGAGTCCTCGACCCGCGAGACGTCCCCGGTCAGCCGGGTCACCAGGTCACCCGACCGGTGCCGGTCATGGAACGGCAGCCCCAGCCGGAGCATCCGCCCGAACACCGCCTGCCGAAGGTCGGCCCCGACCCGCTCCGCCGTGGCCGCGGTCAGGTACGTGATGAGGTAGCCCACCAGCGCCCCCACCCCGACCAGCCCGATCCCCGCCACCGCGGCCACCGCCGCCACCCCGGCCGGCCCCAGCCCGTCGACCACCGCCAGCGGCCCACCCAGCGGCTGCCCGCCGATCGCGTTGTCCACCGCCAGCTTCAGCGGCCACGGCCGCGCCAGGTCCAGCAGGGTCTCCACGAGAATCAACCCCGAAGCCAACGAAAGGCTCCCCCGGTACGGCCGCAGAAACCCCCGCAGCGCCCGCCCCCGCCCGGGTCGGGAGATTGGGATGCGGTGGGTCGGGAGGATGGCAGCGGGGTCGGGCGCGGGGCGGCGGGGTCGGTGCGGGGCGGGGTCGAGGTGGGGGGCGGGTGTGGGGTCATGATGTTGGGTGCGGTCATCCGAGTCTCCCCAGACGGGCTCTGGCCCGGAACCCCGCCGCGACCATGGCCACGAACAGGAGGGCCCCTCCGGCGACCCCGGCCACGGCGGCGAGGCTGGGGGGTGTGGACAGCCGCGGGAGCCCCTCCCGCCGGTCCGCTACGCTCCCCACCAGGGGCGCAGACGCAGCCGCGGAGGCCGGGGCCCGAGTGGAGGGCTCGGCCGCGGAGGTGGCGGCGGGAGGTGCGGGCTCGGCCGCGGAGGCGCTGGCCTGGGATGCGGGCTCGGGTCCGGCGCGGAGACCGGGTCGCGAATCCGGGTGCTGGGACGAGTTCGAGTGGTGCCGCGAGGTCCCGGTGGCGGAACGGCCGTCGTCGGACCCGGGTCCACCTGACCCTGAGCCGGACCTCCCCGACCCCGATCCCGACCCGCCGGACCCCGGCCCCGACCCCGATCCCGGCCCGAACCCGACCCGGAGCCCCGCCGAAAGCCGGACGGGCCCGACGGACCCGCCGGAGGGGCGGTTCCGGTGGCCGGGCCCTGGTCGGCGAGGGCGGGGGCGGCCCAGGCAGGGAGGGTGAGGAGGGTGGCGAGGGTGAGGGTGGCGAGGCGGGTCCGCACCTGGGGCTGGTCCTTTCCGGGTGGTGCCGGGTACGTCCTTGCCATCGCGGGGTGGGTGGGTTCGTTACAGTGACCCGGTGGACCTCGCCGTCGTCCTGACCACGTTCGTGGTGATCTTCCCGGCCGAGCTACCCGACAAGTCGATGTTCGCCTCGCTCGTGCTCGGGACCCGGTTTCGGCCCCTGCCGGTGTTCTGTGGCGTCGCCGCGGCCTTCGCCGTCCACGTGGTCATCGCCGTGAGCATCGGCAGCGTGTTCGCCCTGCTCCCCCAGCGCCTGGTCCTGTTCGTGGTCGCGGCGCTGTTCGCCGGCGGCTCGGCCTGGCTCCTGCTGGGCAGGGAGGACGAGGTGGGCGCCGCCGACGAGCCGCCACGGCCCATGGCCGACCAGCGGCCGATCCGGGTCGCCATGGCGTCCTTCGGCGTCGTCTTCCTGGGCGAGTGGGGGGACATCACCCAGATCACCACCGCCAACCTGGCCGCCAGGTACCGCGACCCGCTCAGCGTCGGGATCGGCGCCCTGCTCGCCCTGTGGTCGGTGGCGGCGCTCGCCCTCACCGTCGGGCGCAGCCTGCTCCAGCGCGTCCCGACCCGCCTGGTCCGCCGCCTCACCGGTGCCGCCCTGGCCGTGCTGGCGGTCGTCACCCTGGTCGAGGCCCTCCGGACCTGAGCGAGCCGGTTGCGCAAGCCGGCGAGGCCGGGCAGGCTGATGCCGGAATGTTCTCCCTCATGCTCGTCCGGAACCACGCCCTGGACTACGGGCGTGTGGTCACCTGCGGCTGTCCGGGGACCCGGGAGCCGAGGTAGTCGAGGAACGCCGCTCCCGGGTCTGCCGTCGCCCGGTGCCCCACCGGCCCCCCTCCTCCTCGACCCCTCCGAGTCGCAAGGAGCGATCCATGACGGTCACCGACGAGCTGCTCCGCAACAACGCCGAGTTCGCAGGCTCCTTCAGCAACGGCGACCTGCCGATGCCCCCTGGCAAGCACCTGGCGGTGGTCGCCTGCATGGACGCCCGCCTCAACGTCTACGCCCTGCTCGGTCTGCGCGAGGGCGAGGCCCACGTCATCCGCAACGCCGGCGGCGTGGTCAGCGACGACGTCCTCCGCTCGCTGGTCATCTCCCAGCGCCTGCTCGGCACCCGCGAGGTGATCCTCGTCCACCACACCGACTGCGGGATGCTGACCTTCACCGACGACGCGGTGAAGGCCGACATCGAGGCCGACGTCGGCCTCCGCCCCCACTTCGCCCTCGAGGCGTTCCCCGACCTGGAACGGGACATCCGCCAGTCGATCGCCCGCATCAAGGCCAGCCCGTTCGTGCCCCACAAGGACGCGGTCCGCGGGTTCATCTACGACGTCCGCAGCGGCGCCCTCCAGGAGGTCACCTGACCGGCGGCCGCACCTCCAGCAGCGTCTGGGCTCAGCCGGGACCGCTCGACCCGCCGCCGCCCGAGTCGCCGCCGCCGGAGTCGCCGCCGCCGGACCGGCCGGAGCCGCTGGAGTCGTCGTCCCGGTCGCGGTCCCCGTCGCCACCGTCGGCGGGCAGGTCGTCGCCCCCCGCCGGGTCCGCCACGGCGGGTGGGTCGGCCTCGCCGGAGAGCTGGGCGCCGGGGTCGGTGGAGCCCTGGCCGGCGTCGCCGTCCGCCGGGGTGACGCCGCCGGGGACCTGGACGACGAACGGCGTCTCGAGCCGCTCCCCGGCCCACGGCAGCGACCCGCCGCCGAGGACCGGCAGGGCGGCCAGCACCGCCCCGGCCAGCAGCAGGGCGACCAGCAGCCCGCGCCGGCGGGACCGGGACCGGCGGCGCCCGGCCGCCGGCGGCAAGGTCGGCACGTTCGAGGCCACCGCGGCCGGGAGGGGGAGCGGGCGGGTGGCGGGGCGGCCGGGACCCGGGCGCCTGGGCGCGGACGAGCTGGGCGAAGGCGGCGGCGGACGGGGGGCGGGCCGACGGGTCCTTGGCCATGGCCTGCTCGCAGGCCGCGACCATGGACGGGGGCGCCGAGGGGGCGGCCAGGGCGAGGGGCGCGGGCTGGGCGTGCACGTGGGCCATGGCCAGCTCGATGTCGGAGCCGTCGTCGAAGGGGCGGCGGCCGGCCAGCAGCTCGTACAGGACGACCCCGAGGGCGTAGATGTCGGCGGCCGGGGTGGCGGGGTGGCCGAGGACGCGTTCGGGGGCCAGGTAGGCGGGGGTGCCGAGCATCTCGCCGGTGGTGAGGGCGGCCTCCCCGGCGGCGGAGGCGATGCCGAAGTCGAGCACCTTGACCTCTCCGCCGGAGGTCAGGAACACGTTGCCCGGCTTGACGTCGCGGTGGACCACCCCGGCCCGGTGGGCGGCCTCCAGGGCGTCCGCGACCGCGGCCGCGACCCGGGCCGCCTCCGGCGGCGCCATCGCGCCGGCGCGGTCGATCCGCGCGGCCAGGCTCTCCCCCTCCAGCAGCTCCATGACCAGGTAGGGGCGCCCGTCCTGCTCGCCCAGGTCGAGCACCCGGGCGATGTTGGGGTGCTCCAGCCGGGCCGCCGCCCGCGCCTCCCGGCGCAGCCGCTCCGCCGCCCGGCCGTCGCCGGCCAGCGCCCCGCCGAGCACCTTGACCGCGACCGCCCGGTCCAGCAGCAGGTCCCTGGCGGCCCACACCTCCCCCATCCCGCCGGTGGCCAGCAGCGCCTCCATCCGGTAGCGCCCGCCAAGGCGGCGGCCCTCGGTGGCCGCAGCCGGCTCAGTCATCGCCGGACGCCGACCGGTTGGACCCCGACGACCCCGACCCCGACCCGGAGGAGCCGCTGCCCGAGCCGGACCCGGAGCCGCCGCCGCGGCCGGAACGGTCGTCGCCCGACGGGTCGTCGTCGCCGCCACCGCTGCCGGAGCGGTCGTCGCCGCCCCCGGAGCCGGAGCGGTCCTCGCCGGGCTCGGACCCGGACCCCGAGCCCGAGCGGTCGTCGGCGTCCTTCTGGTGCTCCAGCGCCTCGACCTGGAGCAGCAGCCGGTTGGCCCGCGCCCGCTCGGCCGCGGCCGACGGTCCGGCGACGCCCTCCAGGGCCTCCAGGGCGGCCTCGATGCGCTCCTCGGCCTGGTCGGCCATGTCCTCGCGGCCCTCCTCGCCGGCGTCCTTCCCGGCCTGGATGTAGTCGGCCGCGGTGTTGAGCCGCAGGTGGGCCCGGTGGACCGGGTCGTCGGCGAGGCGGTCGCGCGCCGCCTGGCCGAGCTCGCGGACCGGCCACAGGGCCTCCCCCGGCCGGGCCTGCCTGGCCGCCGCCGGCAGGGCCACCAGCACGACCAGCGCGGCGGCCACGGCGGCCAGCCGCACCGGCAGCGAGCGGCGCCGCCACCTCGCCCCCCGGTCACGGCCGGCGGCGGCCGCGGCCAGGAACGCCGCCCGGCCGCGCTCGGCCGCCCCGGGCGGCGGGTCGGGCACGGCCTCGCGCAGCTCGGCCGCCAGGGTGGCCAGGGCGGCGGCCTCGCCGCCGGCCCGCTCGGCCGGGACGTCGCGCCCGGCGGCCAGCTCGTCCAGGGCCAGGTCGAGCCCGGCCAGCTCGGCCAGGTTGTCGTCCGGGCCCATCGGCTCGTTCCCTCGGGGCTCCGTCATCCGGCCGTCACCCCCATCAGCTCGCGGAGCGAGCGCAGCGCCCGGTGCTGGGCGACCCGCACCGCACCCTCCGACTTGCCGAGCACCTCGGCGACCTGGACCGCGGACAGGCCGCCGAGCACCCGCAGGGCCAGGACCTCCTGCTGGTCGGCCCGGAGCCGCCGGAAGGCGCCGGCCACCTCGGCCCGCCGCTCGGCGGCCAGCACGGCCTCCTCGGGCCCCGCGACGGCCGGGAGGACCGGGGAGCCCTCCGGGTGGACGGTGGCCGCCTCGTCCAGCCCGACCTCGCGCCGGCGCGAACGGCGCCGGAAGTGGTCGGCGACCCGCCGGCGGGCGATGGTGAACAGCCACGCCTCGAAGTCGGTGCCGGCCCGGTAGGAGCCGAGGTTGCGCAGCACCGACTCGAACGTCTCGCTGGTCACGTCCTCCGCCTTCTCCGCGTCGCCCAGCCTGCCGGTCGCGAACCGGACCACCCGGTCGCGGTAGGTGTCGTAGAGCCGGCCCAGCGCATGGGCGTCACCGGCCCGGGCGTCCCGGACCATCGCCTCCACGTCGACCTGGGTCAGCTCGGCCATCCCCCCATGCATCGCCGGTGGCGGCGGTTCGTTACCGCCCGATTGTGCGGGCCGTTACTGGCCTGTTGTGACAGCGCGTCCTGATCGGTGTGGACGCCCGCTCCGGCCATCGGATCGCGCTTGTATGATCGTTCAACCATGAGACCTCTACACCGATTCACGGTGCTGCCCACCGTGCCTGACGCCCTCAACCCGCTGCGCGTCCTTGCCCACAACCTCCGCTGGAGCTGGCACCCGGCCACCCAGGAGCTGTTCCGCGACATCGACCCCGCCGGCTGGGAGGCCTCCGGCCACAACCCGCTGCGGATGCTGAACGAGATCGACGCCCACGTGCTCGAGCAGGCCGCCGACAACCCCGACTTCCTGGCCCGCCAGCAGGCCCTGCTCGAGAACCTGCAGGCCTACCTGAACGAACCCCGCTGGTACCAGACCCTCGCCAACGCCCCCTCCCGCATCGCCTACTTCTCGCCCGAGTTCGGCGTCAGCGAGGTCCTGCCCCAGTACTCGGGCGGCCTCGGCGTGCTCGCCGGCGACCACCTCAAGGCGGCCAGCGACCTCGGCGTGCCCGTGGTCGGGGTCGGCCTGTTCTACCGCTCGGGCTACTTCCGCCAGTCGCTGACCGCCGACGGCCGCCAGCAGGAGTCCTACCCCGCCTTCAACCCCCACGAGCTCCCCTTCGAGCTGGTCCGGGACGGCGGCCGCAAGCCGCTGCTGGTCTCGGTGCGCCTGCCCGACGGCGTGCTCCACGCCCAGATCTGGCGGGCCGAGGTCGGGCGGGCGCCGCTGCTGCTGCTGGACTCCGACGTGGACGAGAACGGCCCGGCCGAGCGGGCGGTCACCGACCGCCTGTACGGCGGCGGGGGCGAGCACCGCCTGCGCCAGGAGATCCTGCTCGGCATCGGCGGGGTCCGCGCCCTGCACGCCCTCGGCATCGAGCCCGAGGTGTTCCACACCAACGAGGGCCACGCCGGGTTCCTCGGCCTGGAGCGGATCCGCCGCCTGATCCAGGACCAGGGCCTGGACGCGGCCACCGCCATCGAGACGGTCAGGGCCGGCACCATCTTCACCACCCACACGCCGGTCTCGGCCGGCATCGACCGCTTCCCACGGTCGCTCATCGAGCGCTATTTCGGCGACCACGGGGTCGACACCGGCCTCGGGGTCGAGCAGATCATGCAGCTCGGGGCCGAGCCCGACGGCGACCACGCGATGTTCAACATGGCCGTCATGGGCCTGCGCCTGGCCCAGCGGGCCAACGGCGTCAGCCGCCTCCACGGCCAGGTGTCGCGGGACATGTTCCGCGGCCTGTGGTCCGGCTTCGAGGAGGCCGAGGTGCCGATCGGGCATGTGACCAACGGGGTCCACGCCGGCACCTGGATCAACGGCGAGTTCACCGAGCTGTTCGAGGACCGCCTGGGGCGCGACTTCCGCGTCTCGGCCCGCTCCTGGGAGCCGCTGGCCGACACCCCGGACGAGGACATCTGGCGGGTCCGGCGGATCGCCCGCGAGCGGCTGGTCGACGACGTGCGCGCCCGGCTCAAGCGGGCCTGGCTGGCCAGGGGATCGAGCGAAGGCCAGCTGGGCTGGATCGACCGGGCCTTCGACCCCGACGTGCTGACCGTCGGCTTCGCCCGCCGCGTGCCCTCCTACAAGCGCCTCACCCTGCTGCTGGAGGACGAGGAGCGGCTGACCCGGCTGCTGCTGGACACCGAGCGACCCATCCAGCTGCTGATCGCCGGCAAGGCCCACCCGGCCGACGAGGGCGGCAAGTCGCTGATCGCGGACTTCGCCCGCTTCGCCGCGCAGGCCAAGGTCCGGCACCGGGTCGCGTTCCTGCCCGACTACGACATGGCCATGGCCAGGACGCTGGTCGCGGGCTCGGACGTGTGGCTCAACAACCCGCTGCGGCCGTACGAGGCCTGCGGGACCAGCGGCATGAAGGCGGCCCTCAACGGCTGCCTGAACCTGTCGATCCGCGACGGCTGGTGGGACGAGCTCTACGACGGCCAGAACGGCTGGGCGATCCCCTCGGCCGACGACCCGACCATCGAGCCCGACCGCCGCGACCAGCTCGAGGCGGCGTCCATCTACGACCTGCTCGAGCACGAGGTCGTGCCGATGTTCTACGACCGGCCGGACGGCCTGCCCAGGGGCTGGATCGCGATGATCAAGCACAACCTGGTCTCCCTCGGCCCGGCGATCCTGGCCAGCCGGATGGTCCGCGACTACACCGAGGGCTACTACCTGCCCGCGGCCGCGACCTCGCGGCGGCTGGCCGGCCACGACTTCGCCGCCTCCAGGGAGCTGGCCGAATGGAAGCGCCGGGCCGCCGCGGCCTGGCCGGGGGTGGCCGTCCGCCGGGTCGAGAACGGCGTCAAGGAGCGCCTGCTCGGGGCCAGGATCACGGTCAGGGCCTTCGTCGAGCTCGGCGACCTCGACCCCAGCGAGGTCGAGGTCCAGGTCGCCTACGGCCGGGTCGACGACGCCGACGAGCTCCCCGCGGTCGAGCTGGCCACCCTCAAGCAGGACGGCCAGCGCACCCCCGACGGCTGGGCCTTCGAGGGCGAGGTCCCCCTGGCCACCCCGGGCGCCTTCGGCTACACCGTCCGGGTCGTCCCCCGCCACATCGGCCTCGCCACCGCCTCCGAGCTCGGCCTGGTCGCCTGGGCCTGACCCGGGGCCGGGCGCGGGCGCGGCGCGGTCCGCGCGGTCAGGTCCGGGCGCGGCCGCCGACCTTGCGGGTGCCGCCGATCTCGCCGGTCTCGGTCTCCAGCAGGACCCGGAGCAGGAGCACGACCCAGGTCCGGTAGGGGCGCCAGGCCTGGGCCCGCTCCTCGAGCCAGGCGCGGTCGGGGGGCTCGTCGAGGCCGTAGGCGAGGGCGGCCCCACGGCACAGGCGGGGCTCGTGCTCGGGCAGGTGGTCGGGGTCGCCGGCCCCGCGGAGCAGCACCAGCTCGGCCGAGAAGTCGCCGATCCCCTGGAGCTGCTTCAGCTCCTTGAGGGCCTGGGCTCTGGGGAGGCTCCGGAGCCAGGCCCCGTCCAGCCGTCCATCCATCGCCTCCACGCCCAGGGCACGGAGGTTCTCCACCTTGCGGTCGAACAGCCCCGCGAACCCCTGGAGGTCGGCCAGCCGGGCCGGGCCGGGGAAGGCGTGGCGGACGTCGCCGTGGATGTCGATGGCCTGGCCCAGCTCGGCCGCCATCCGCTCCTTGACCCGGGTCGCCTGCACGATCCGGGTGCGGTGCCCGATCAGCGCCCAGGCGGCGGCCTCGTACGGCGAGAAGAACCCGACCGGCCGCAGTCCCGGCCAGCGCGCCTGCAGCCCGCCGACCACCGGGTCGCGCGCGCCCACCTCGGGGAACCCCGTCCCGTCGACGTCCAGCGACAGGATCCGGGCCACCTGGTCCCGCACGCCGCCCGGGTCGGCTCCGCCGAACACCTCCCCAACGACCACCCCGCCCGGCTGCCGCAGGCACACCCCGGCCGCCTCCTCCTCCCCGTCGGGGACGAACGCGAGGTGCAGATGCCCGTCCCCCGTACCCCGGTGGGCGGCCGGCGAGAACCCCTCTAGAAAGTCCGCGCTCGCCCCCAACGAGAACGGCCCGGCGGGCACCAGTTCGAAGTTCGTCATCGTTCAGGTCTACCAGAAGCCACCGACGGCGGGCCGCGGCCCGTATCCGCTTGCGGCCGCTCGGCCACAACCACTGACACCCCCCACCCGATCGCCTCAGCGGCGAACCAGCAGGGCGTGGGGCTCGCGGGCGAGGAGCTGGTCGGCCGGGGTGGGGCCGCCGGGGTGGTCGGTGCCGGAGAGCAGGTCGTGCCATGGGCCGGGCGGGAGGGCGACGGAGCCGGCGGGGCCGGGGTCCCGCCGGTGAGGCGGGTGACGACCACGGCGAGGTGGTCGTTGCCGCGGGTGTAGGCGACCAGGTGGGCGGGGGCGTCGAGGGGGCGGTAGCCGGTGAAGAGGTCCGGGCGCTGGCGGCGGAGGCGGAGGGTGGTGCGGGTGACCCGGAACTTGAGGGAGGTGTCGGGGGTGAAGGGGACGGGGCGGCGGTTGTCGGGGTCGACCAGGACCAGCTGTTCGGTCTCGGTGCCCTGGTAGGTGTCGGGGATGCCGGGGCTGGTCAGGCGGAGGAGGGCCAGGCCGGCGGCCTTGATGCGGCCGGCGGGGGCGATCTCGGCGACCAGGGCCTCCAGCTCGGCCAGGAGGGCGGTGTCGGTGTAGGCGCGCTCGACCAGGCCGGCCACCGCGCGTTCGTAGGCCGGGTCGGGGTCGGTCCAGGTGGTGTGGAGGCCGGCCTCGCGGACCGCCTTCTCCATGTAGGCGAGGCAGCGTTCCTGCTCCAGCGGCCACGCCCCGGCCATGGTCTGCCAGAGCAGCAGGGCGTCGGCGGGGTCGACCCCGGCGGCCAGGCGGGTGGTCCAGCGGGCGGCCAGGGGCCACCAGCGGTCCGGGCATTCGCTGAGGACGGCCAGGCGGGAGCGCACGTCCTCGCCCCGTTTGGTGTCGTGGGTCGAGGTGGCGAGCATGCCCTGGGGCCAGTGGGCCTCGCGCTCGGCGTTGGCCTGGTGGAGCTCGGCCACCGGGCGGCCGAAGACGGCCAGGTTGCCGCCGACCTCGTTGCGGGACACCAGCCGGGTGTCGCGGTACAGGGCGGTGTCCTCGACCCCCTTGGCCATGGCCGGGCCGCTGAGCTGCTGGAAACGGCGGACCGCCTCGGGCGCGGGCGCCTCCAGCAGCAGGGCCGCGACCAGGCGGTCGAGCCCCGCCGCCCCGGCCGCGTCCAGGGCCGGGCTGGCGGCGGCGGCCGCCTGCCCAATCACCGCCCGGTCGGCGGCGGAGACCACGTCGGTCACGTAGGTCCGGTAGACGGGCAGGCGGGCGGCCAGCTCGACCACCGCGGCCCGGTTGGCCGCCTGGTCGCCGGGCAGGTGCCTGGCCACCCCGGCGACCTCGGAGCCGAAGTCGCGCTCCAGCCGCTCCCGCTTGGCCGCCAGGGCCAGGGCGGCCGGGTCGGGGTCGGCGCCGGTGAGGTCGCGGTAGCCCTCGGCGAAGGCGCCGGCGGCGGCCTGGTCGACCAGGACCCCGTCGGCCACGGCCAGGAACTCGTAGCCGGTGGTGCCGGCGACCGGCCAGCCGGGCAGGCGCTCGCCCTCCTCCAGGATCTTCTCGACGACCACGTACGGCACCCCGGCGGCCAGCCGCTCCAGGTAGGCGGCCGGGTCGGCCAGGCCGTCGATGTGGTCGACCCGGACCCCGTCGACCAGGCCCTCGGCGACCAGCCGGAGCACGGTCGCGTGGGTGAGCCGGTACACCTCGGGGTCCTCCTGGCGGACCCCGATGAGGTCGTTGACGGTGAAGAAGCGGCGGTAGTTGAGGTCGACCGCGGCCCGGCGCCACTCGACCAGCTCGTAGTGCTGCTGCTCCAGCCGGTCGGTGCCCGGGGCCAGCGGGAAGCGGTGCTCGTGGTAGACGACCCAGCCGCCGCCCACCCGGACCTGGTCGGCGACCTGGTCGAGGGGGCCGCCGAGCACCGGCAGGCGGACCTTGCCGCCACCGGCCTCCCAGTCGATGTCGAACACCCGGGCCGCCTCGGCGCCCTGGCCGTGCCGGAGGGTCTCGACCCACCAGGGGTTCTCGGTCGAGGTGGTCATGTGGTTGGGGACCAGGTCGACGACCAGGCCCATGCCGCTGGCCCGGAGGGCGGCCACCAGCTCGCGCAGGCCGGCCTCGCCGCCCAGCTCGGGCGCGACCTGGGTCGGGTCGACCACGTCGTAGCCGTGGGTCGAGCCGCTCCTGGCCCGCAGGATCGGCGAGGTGTACAGGTGCGAGACGCCCAGGTCGGCCAGGTAGGGCACGACCGCCTGGGCGGCCGCGAACGGGAACGCCCCCGAGAGCTGCACCCGGTAGGTGGATTGATAGCCTGCCATCGACGGCACAGCCTAGCGGGAGGTCGCCATGGCCGGGCGCTTCGTGGGTGACACCGCGGTCGGGATCGCGGCGGCGGTCCGGTCCGGCCGGGTGACGCCGGCCGAGGTGCTGGAGGAGCACCTGGAGCGCATCGCCGCCCTCGACCC
This sequence comes from uncultured Actinomycetota bacterium, assembly GCA_963733175.1. GTDB lineage: Bacteria > Actinomycetota > CALGFH01 > CALGFH01 > CALGFH01 > CALGFH01. Next base: position 54,769 of record CAVTCL010000028.1, on the reverse strand, counting down.
GCGGCTGGGGGCGTTCCAGCTGGTCAGGACCGAGGAGGTCAGGGCCGAGGCGAAGGCCCTGGCGGACCGGCCCGACCTGGGCGAGCTGCCCCTGGCCGGGGTGCCGGTGGCCATCAAGGACAGCGTCGACCTGGCCGGGACGCCGACCCGCAGCGGCTCGGCGGCGACCAGCCAGGAGCCGGCCGCCGCCGACGCCGAGCCGGTCCGGCGCCTGCGCGAGGCCGGGGCGCTGCTGGTCGGCAAGACCAGCCTGCCCGAGCTGGGCCTGTGGCCGTTCACCGAGAGCGAGGCGTTCGGGGTCGCGCGCAACCCCTGGAGCCTCGAGCACACCCCCGGCGGCTCCTCGGGCGGCAGCGCCGCCGCGGTGGCGGCGGCCATGGTCCCCGTCGCCCTGGCCGCCGACGGGGGCGGCTCGATCCGCATGCCGGCCTCCAACTGCGGGCTGGTCGGGATCAAGCCAGGGCTCGGCGTGGTGCCGTTCCCCGCCGGCGGCCCCTCGGCCCTGTGCGGGATGAGCGAGTTCGGGCCTCTGGCCACCACCGTTGCCGACCTCGCGCTGACGCTGGACGTGCTCGCCGGGACCGGCGCCTACCGGTCGGTCGCACCTCCGGGCCGCCCGCTGCGGATCGGCGTCACCGCCAAGCCGGGCGCGGTCGGCGTCAAGGTCGACGCCGAGGTCCGGGCCGCCCTGGACCGCACCGCCGAGACGCTGCGGGACGCCGGCCACCAGGTCGTCGCCGCCGACCCGCCGTGGCGGAACGGCGACGCCGGACCGTTCCTGCACCGGTTCTTCGTCGGCGTGGCCGAGGAGGCCGCGCCGCTGGACCAGGCGGCGCTGGAGCCGCGCACCCGTGCCGAGGCCCGCGCCGGCCGTGCGCTGCGCCGGGCCCGGCCGGTCCCGGACGGCCCTCCGGCTCGCGTGCTCGCCCGCTACCAGGCCTGGTTCGAGGACCACGACGTGCTCCTCAGCCCGACCCTGGCCGCACCCCCGCTGCGGGTCGGCGCCTACGAGGGCAAGGGCCTGGCCAGGACGATCCTTGGCCTCACCGGCTACATGCCGTTCACCCCGTCCTTCAACCTGGTCGGCTTCCCGGCCGCCTCGGTCCCGGCCGGCACCTCCGCCGACGGCCTGCCCCTCGGCGTCCAGCTGGCCGCGGCCCCCGGCGGCGAGGCGCTGCTGCTGTCGCTGGCCCGCCAGCTCGAGACGCTGCGCCCCTGGCCCCGCCACGCCCCGCTGGAGCCGGTCCCTGCGTCCTCCTGAGCCGGCTGCCAGAATGGCCCCATGACCACCGCGACCGGGCGGCGGCGCTGGCTGTCGGGCGACTTCGGCCGCTTCTGGCTGGGCCAGACGATCTCCAACCTCGGCAGCTCCTTCACGTTCTTCGCGCTGCCCCTGCTGGTGTTCAACCTGACCGGCTCGCCGCTCAGCCTGGGCATCGCCGCCGCCGCCGAGTTCGTCCCCTACCTCCTGTTCGGGCTGGTCATCGGGGCGTGGGTCGACCGGGTCGACCGCAAGCGCCTGATGATCGCCACCGACCTCGCCCGGGCGGCGGTGATCGCCACCATCCCGCTGCTGGCCGCCGTCGACGCGCTGACGGTCGGCTGGGTCTACGCGGTCGCCTTCGCCAGCGCCACGCTGACCATCGCCTTCGACGCCGCCCAGTTCGCCGCCATCCCCAGCCTGGTGCCCTCCGACGACGACCTGGTCGACCGCCAACGGCCGCGTCCAGGCCAGCTGCTCGGCGGCCCAGATCGCCGGGCCGCTGCTGGCCGGGCTGCTCATCACGGTGGCGCCGGTCCAGCAGGTGCTGTGGGTCGACGCAGCCTCGTTCCTGGTCTCGGCCGGCACCCTGCGCTGATCGGCACGGGCTTCAACGCCCCGAGGGACACCGAGCCCCGGCGGGCGATCCGCCAGGAGGTCGCCGAGGGACTGCGCTATGTCCTCGGCCATCCGGTGCTGCGCAACATCTCGATCATGATGGCGCTCATCAACCTGGTCGGGGCCACCGTGTACGCCCAGCTGGTGGTCTTCGCCAAGCGCCAGCTGGACGCCAGCGACAGCCAGGTGGCCCTGCTCTATGCGGCCGGCAGCGCCGGCGTGGTGCTGCTGTCGCTGGCGGCGGGGCCGCTGCGGCGGCGGCTGTCGTTCAGCGTCGCCGCCCTCGGCGCCCTGTTCCTCGACGGGCTGCTGACGGTCGCGCTGGCCGCGACCCGCTGGTACTGGGTGGCGGTGGCGCTGTGGGCGGCCATCTCCGGCCTCGGCATCTTCTTCAACATCAACACCGCCAGCCTGCGCCAGCAGATCGTCCCCAACCACCTGCTGGGCCGGGTCATCAGCATCGCCGGCGTGCTCGCCTGGTCGGCCATCCCGCTCGGCGCCCTGGCCGGCGGCTGGGCGGTCGGAGCGGACCGGCAGCGTCGGCGCCTCGTCTCCACGGCGTCATCGGCTGCCCTCGGCGGTCGCCCTGCTCGGCGCCGACCGGTACAGGGTCGACTGCTCGGCCTTGTCGATCAGGTAGCGCTCGGGACGTCGTCGACCAGGACCATCGCCTCGGCGCTACCTGCGGCCGGGCAGCCGCTCGAGCGGGGCCGGGGAACCGGTAGCGGTAGGTTTGGCCAGCAGCTTGGCCGGATGGGTCTGCCTCGGGTCGGGCTCGCGGACCTTCAGCAGGGCGGTGTCGGTGCGGTCGCACTCGTTGTTCCCGATGTCGGCGACCCAGAGGTTGCCCTCGCTGTCGCGGCCGATGTCCTCCCAGTCGCGGGCCTCCACGGGCATGGGGACCGCCTTGAAGGTGGCCCCGCCGGCCAGCGTGCCGACCCGCCCGCCGGTCACCTTGTAGGCGTAGAGGGCGTTCTGGGGCTTGCCCGGCCGGTCCTGGCCGCCCCGGTCCCTGATCGCCCAGAGCACCCCCGGGTAGCGCTTGGAGGCGACGATCCCCGACCCGCCGCCGGCCTCGAAGGCCCGCTCCTCGACCTGGACGCCGGGGTCCCGCCCGCCGCCGCCGCTGGTCGGGGGCGTGGTCGGGGTGGTCGGCGGCGCCCCGCCATCACCGCACCCGGCGGCCACGGCCACCAGGAGGAGCAGGACGGCCAGCCGCCTCATGCGCGCCGGCGCAGGACGGCCAGGCTGCGGGAGGTCATCGACAATTCCTCGCCGGCCAGGTAGCTGGGGGCGTCGGCGCCGTGGGGGCGGACGTAGGCCAGGCCGGTGTCGGCGACGAGCTCGTACTCCTTGGCCCAGGGGTCGCCGGGGAGGGTGAACAGGGCCGGCTCGGTGCCCCCGTTGAACAGCAGCAGGAAGCTGGCGTCGACCAGCCGCTGGCCGCGCGGGCCCAGGTCGGGCAGCTCCTCGCCGTTGAGGAACACCCCGAGGGTGGACACGTCAGGGGCCCGCCAGTGGGTCTCGTCCATCTCCTGCCCGTCGGGGGTGAACCAGCCGATGTCCTTCACCCCCGAGCCGTGGATGGCCTGGCCCTGGAAGAACTTGCGCCGCCGGAACACCGGGTGGTCGCGCCGCAGGGCGATGACCGCCCTGGTGAACTCGATCAGCGCCTCCTGGTCGTCGTCCAGCTCCCAGTCGACCCAGGAGATCTCGTTGTCCTGGCAGTAGGCGTTGTTGTTGCCCCGCTGGGTGCGGCCGAGCTCGTCGCCGGCCAGCACCATCGGCACCCCGGCCGACAGCAGCAGGCTGGCCAGGAAGTTCCGCTTCTGGCGCTCGCGCAGGTGCCGGACCTCGAGGTCGTCGGTCGGGCCCTCCTCGCCGCAGTTCCAGGAGCGGTTGTCGCTCGGTGCCGTCCCGGTTGCCCTCGCCGTTGGCCTCGTTGTGCTTGTCGTTGTAGCTGACCAGGTCGTTGAGGGTGAAGCCGTCGTGGCAGGTGACGAAGTTGATGCTGGCATAGGGCCGGCGGCCGTCGGACTGGTACAGGTCGCTGGACCCGGTGAGCCGGTAGGCGATGTCGGCCACCCCGGTGCGGGCGCCGCGCCAGAAGTCCCGCATGGTGTCGCGGTAGCGGCCGTTCCACTCGGTCCACAGCACCGGGAAGTTGCCGACCTGGTAGCCGCCCTCGCCGACGTCCCAGGGCTCGGCGATCAGCTTGACCCGGCTCACCACCGGGTCCTGGTGGATCAGGTCGAAGAAGGCCGACAGCCGGTCGACCTCGTGGAAGCTGCGGGCCAGGGCGCTGGCCAGGTCGAAGCGGAACCCGTCGACGTGCATCTCCTCGACCCAGTAGCGCAGCGAGTCCATGATCAGGGCCAGCACCTGGGGATGGCGGGCGTTCAGGGTGTTGCCGGTGCCGGTGTAGTCCATGTAGAAGCGCCGGTTGGAGTCGACCGTCCGGTAGTAGGAGTTGTTGTCCAGGCCCCGGAACGACAGCGTCGGGCCCATGTGGTTGCCCTCGGCGGTGTGGTTGTAGACGACGTCCAGGATCACCTCGATCCCGGCCGCGTGCAGGTTGCGGACCATCGCCTTGAACTCGCTCACCTGCTGGCCCCTGGTCCCGGTGGAGGAGTAGCGGGCCTCGGGGGCGAAGAAGCCGATCGAGTTGTAGCCCCAGTAGTTGGTCAGGCCCATCTGGACCAGGTGGTGCTCGGACACGAAGTGGTGGACCGGCAGCAGCTCCAGGGTGGTCACGCCCAGGCGCTGCAGGTGGGCGATGACCGGGTCCGAGCCCATGGCCGCGAAGCTGCCCCGCTGGTGGGGCGGCACGTCGGGGTGGCGCATGGTGAAGCCGCGCAGGTGGGCCTCGTAGATGATGGTGTCCGCCCAGGGCACGTTCGGGCGGCGGTCGTCCCCCCACGGGAAGTCGTCGTGGACCACCACCGACCTGGGCACGTGCGGGCTGGAGTCGCGCTCGTCGGGATGCAGGTCGTCGCCGCCCACCTTGTAGCCGAACACCGAGTCGTCCCAGTCGACCATCCCCTCGACCGCCCGGGCATACGGGTCGAGCAGGAGCTTGGCCGGGTTGCGGCGCTCTCCCCGCTCCGGGTCGTAGGCGCCGTGGACCCGGAAGCCGTAGCGCTGGCCCGGGCCCACCTCGGGCACGTAGCCGTGCCAGGTGTGGGCGGTGACCTCGGGCAGGCGAAGACGCCGCTCGACCCCGGTCTGGTCGAACAGGGCCAGGTCGACGGCGTCGGCCCCCTCGGCGAAGACGGCGAAGTTGGTGCCCTCGCCGTCCCAGGTCGCCCCCAGCGGACGGGGCTGCCCTGGCCACACGGGCTCCGGAGCGGCCGTCATCGGCTGCTGGGCAGTGGCATGGTTGGCGCCAGTGTGCCGTAACCTCCGGACATGACGCTCGACGAGCTCCGCCGAACCGCCGAAGCGCGCGGGATCGCCACCCGGTTCACCGACGCCGCCCACCGCGACGTACGAGGTCTCGGAGGCCACCCTGAAGGCGGTGCTGGACGCCATGGGCCCGGCGCCGGCGCCGCGGCGGCGTGGCCGCCGGTCGTGGTCACCCGGACCGGGCGGCCCGCCGGCTGGCGGGCGCCGGAGGCGGCCACGCTGGTGCTGGAGGGGGGCGAGGAACGGCCCCTGCCGGCCGAGCTGCCCGGCGACCTGCCCCCCGGCCGGCACCGGGTCGAGGGCCGGACCGGCGCCACCACCCTGATGGTCGCGCCCGGGCGCTGCCACCTGCCGCCGGAGCTGGACGGCGGCGGGCGCGCCTGGGGCTGGGCTGCCCAGCTCTACGCGGTCCGCTCGCGGTCCAGCTGGGGCATCGGCGACCTGCGCGACCTGGCCGGGCTGCTGGCCGCCAGCGCGCCCCTGGGCGCGGGGTTCGCCCTGCTCAACCCCTTGCACGCCGCCCTCCCGGGGGAGCCGAGCCCCTACAACCCGTCCAGCCGGGTGTTCCGCAACCCGCTGTACCTGCGGGTCGAGGACGTGCCCGAGGTGGCCGCCCTCGGCCCGGAGGAGCGGGAACGGGTCGGGGCGCTGGCCGCCGCCGGCCGCGGCCTGCTCGACCAGGACCGCATCGACCGGCCGGCCGTCTACCGGCTCAAGGACGAGGCCCTGCGCCTGGCCCACGGCGCCCTGGACCGGGTCCCCGGCCGCCGGGACGGGCTGGCCGCCTACACCGCCGCCACCGAGAACCTGGAGCGGTACGCCACCTTCTGCGCCCTCCAGCACGTCCACGGCAACGACTGGCGCGACTGGCCGGCCAGCTACCGCCATCCCAGCCGGCCCGAGGTGGCCGCCTTCGGCACCGAGCACCGCGACGAGGTCGGCTACCACGCCTGGCTCCAGTGGCTGCTCGACCAGCAGCTGGCGGCCGCCCGGCCGGGCTACAAGCAGCTCGGGGTGGTGAACGACCTGGCCATCGGCTTCGCCCCCGACGGCTTCGACGCCTGGTCGTTCCAGGACGAGCTGGCCGCCGGCATGTCGGTCGGCGCCCCGCCCGACCCCCTGGGGCCGCACGGCCAGGACTGGGGGCTGCCGGCCGTTCGTCCCCGACCGGCTGGCCGCCGGCGGCTACGGACCGTTCGCCCAGACCATCCGGGCCGGCATGGCCCATGCCGCCGGCCTGCGCATCGACCACGTGATGGGGCTGTTCCGCCTGTTCTGGATCCCCGAGGGGGCCGAGCCGGCCCAGGGCACCTATGTCCGCTACCCGGCCGACGACCTGCTCGGGATCCTGGCCCTGGAGAGCCTGGCCGCCCAGGCCCTGGTCGTGGGCGAGGACCTGGGCACGGTCGAGCCCGGGGTCCGGGAGCGGCTGGCCGACGAGGGGGTGCTCTCCTACCGGCTGGCCTGGTTCGAGCACGGCCCCGACGGCGGGCGGCGGCGGCCGGCCGACTACCCCCGGCTCGCCCTGGCCGCCACCACCACCCACGACCTGCCCACGGTGGCCGGGTTCTTCACCGGCAGCGACCTGGACCACCTGTGCGACATCGGGGTGGCCACCCCCGGCGGCCAGGAGCAGGCCGACCAGGAGGCGCAGCGGGCCAGCCTCTGCCGGCTGCTGGAGGACGAAGGCCTGCTCGCGCCGGGCGAGCGGTCGGTCGAGGCGATCGTGGCCGCCCTGTACGGCTTCCTCACCCGGACCCCGTGCCATGCTGGTCGCGGCCACCCTCGAGGACGCCGTCGAGGCGCCCGACCGGCCCAACGTGCCCGGCACCATCGACCAGCGCCCCAACTGGTCGCTGCCCCTGCCCGTCCCGCTCGACGACCTGGCCGCCGACCCCCGGGTCCGGCGGCTCGCCGGGGTCCTCTCGGAGGGGACAACCCAGGCAACCGCCCGAAGCTGAGAGGAAGTCTTAGGGAACTGGCGGCACGCGCAGGATATGATCACCCGCGCAACCTGCACCTCGCGGGTCAGGCAGCGGCGCTCGGTGGGAGGGCCACGTGAGCCAACCAGCTCTCGAGGAACAGTTCGAACCCGGGGCGGGCGACACGGTCGAGGCCGCCCGGGCCCGCTCCTCCTGGGAGCTGTTCCGCCACCGCTTCCGGCAGGACAAGGCGGCCATGGCCGGGGCCGTCATCCTGGTCATCCTGGTCGTCCTGGCCCTGGCCGCGCCGCTGTTCGCCCGGCTGACTCGGCCACGGCCCCAACGAGCTGTTCCCCGACGAGATGCTCACCGCCGACATCGGCCTGCCCAAGGGCCCCAACGCCCAGTTCTGGTTCGGCGGCGACTCGGTCGGCCGGGACGTGTTCGTCCGGACCCTGTACGGGGCCCGGACCTCGCTGACGGTGGCCCTGGTGGCCACCGGCCTGGCCGCGCTCCTGGGCATCTCGCTGGGCATGATCGCCGGCTACCGGGGCGGCAAGACCGACACCTTCATCTCGCGGCTGATCGACATCGTGCTCTCCATGCCGGTCCTGCTGCTGGCCATCGGCCTGGCCAGCGTCTGCTCGATCTCGGCCAACGGCTGCCTGGGCGGCCTGCTCCAGCCCGGCCTGACCCTGGTGATCGGCATCATCGCCCTGTTCACCTGGCCCAACATGGCCCGCCTGGTCCGCGGCCAGGCGCTCACCCTGCGCGAGAAGGAGTTCGTCGAGGCGGCCCGCTCGCTGGGCGCCCGCCCTCCTCGCATCATGTTCAAGGAGCTGCTCCCCAACCTGCTGGCGCCGATCGTCGTCTACGCGACCCTGCTGATCCCGGCCAACATCCTGTTCGAGGCGGCGCTGTCGTTCCTGGGGGTCGGGGTGCCCCAGTCGACGCCGTCCTGGGGACGGATGCTGTCCGACGCCGCCGCCGGGTCGATCTTCACCGTGGCCTGGTGGATGATGCTGTTCCCCGGCCTGTTCCTGCTCGCCACCACCCTGTCGTTCAACCTCGTGGGTGACGGCCTACGGGACGCACTCGGTCCCACGCAGCGGTGAGCAGGCCGGTAGCCAGGAAGGAGGCAGCATCTCGACCCTCTCGCACCAACGAAGGTGACGGATCACGACAAGCGCAAGCAGCAAGGAGGATTGATGGGCAAGAGACGACAGCAAGTTCGTTTGGTGGGACTTGCCCTCGCCCTGGCCCTGGTGGCCGCGGCGTGTGGTGGCGGTGACGACGAAGGCGGCGGCGGCGAGCAGCAGGCGACCGCCGAGAAGGGCGGCGTGCTGCGCACGGCCATCAGCGACTTCGGCTTCACCAACGGCTTCGACACCGACCGGCGAGTACGTCGCCGTCGCGATCGGCCTCTACGGGGCGATGGACCGGACCCTGATGGGCACCAAGCACATCGCCGGCCCGCCCGGCAACGAGCTCGTCCCCGACCTGGCCGCGGCCGCGCCGGAGATCTCCGCGGACGGCCTGACGTACACCTTCAAGCTGAAGCCGGGCGTCAAGTGGGCGCCGCCGCTGGACCGCGACGTCACCTCCGCGGACGTCGCCTACGCCTTCCAGCGGATCAACGCGGCCCCGCTGGTCGCCCAGTACGGCTTCTACTACTTCGGCGTCGTCAAGGGCATGGACGGCAAGGCCAAGTCGGCCGAGACCAAGATCTCGGGCATCGAGACGCCCGACGACCAGACGATCATCTTCAACCTCGAGAAGCCGACCGGCGACTTCCTGTACCGGCTCAACATGCCGGCCGCCGCGCCGATCCCCGAGGAAGTCGGCAAGTGCTTCACCAAGGCCGGTGACTACGGCCGCTACGTGATGTCCAACGGGTCCTACATGATCCAGGGCTCCGACCAGCTCGACATCACGTCCTGCGACACCATGAAGCCGATCTCCGGCTTCGACCCGAGCAAGTCGATCACCCTGGTCCGCAACCCCAACTACGACCAGGCCACCGACGACACCCGGGCCAACTACGTCGACGGCATCACCGTGTCGGTCAACACCAACGTCGACGACATCTTCAGCCAGGTCCAGGCCGGGACCCTCGACTCCTCGGTCAGCGACCAGCCGCCCAAGCCGGTGCTGCAGCAGTACCTGACCGACCCGGCCAAGAAGCCCTTCCTGCACAGCAACTCCGGCGACCGGACCTGGTACATCACCATGAACTGGGCCGTGCCGCCGTTCGACGACATCCACGTCCGCAAGGCCGCCAACTGGGTCATGGACAAGGCGGGCATCCTGCAGGCCTGGGGCGGCTCCACCTTCGGCGAGATCGCCACCCACAACATCCCGCCGATCGTGCTCGGCGGCAAGCTGCCGGCCAGCGAGTACAACCCGTACCCCTCCGAGGGCAACCGCGGCGACGAGGCCAAGGCCAAGGAGGAGATGAAGCAGTCCAAGTACGACACCAACAAGGACGGGGTCTGCGACGCCACGGAATGCTCCAACCTGGTCATGATCAACCGCAACGTGACCCCGCTTCACCGACTCCGAGGCGGTCGTCGTCTCCAGCCTGGAGAAGATCGGCATCAAGGTGAAGCCGCGCGAGCTGGCCTCCAGCGCCGCCTACACCACCATCCAGACCGTCAAGAACAAGATCCCGATCGCGCTGAACGCCGGCTGGGGCAAGGACTACGCCGACGCCTACACCTTCGTGGGCCCGCTGTTCGACGTCGCGCTCGATCATCGGCGACCGGCAACAACAACTACCCGCTGCTCGGGCATGACCACCGAGCGAGGCCGAGCGACCTCGGGATCGCGTACCCCGAGGGCGTCACCATCCCGAGCGTCGACGCCGACATCGACGCCTGCCAGGAGATCGCCCTCGACAAGCCGGACGACCGCAACCAGTGCTACGCCGACCTCGACAAGAAGCTGATGGAGGAGGCCGTCCCCTGGGTGCCCTACCTGTGGGCCAACAACATCACGGTGACGGGGAGCACCGTGACCAAGTTCGAGTTCGACCAGTTCTCCGGCTACCTGTCGTACACGCAGATGGCCGTGAACAACAACGCGACCGTCTCCTGATCGCGAGTAGAGCGGACGGTGGCGGGGCCGGCCCGGCGGCCGGCCCCGCCACCTCCCTCCGAGCGAACGGCTGGGTGAACCATGTGGCGGTACATCGTCCGACGGTTGCTGTGGGTCGTGGTCGTGCTGCTGGTCGTGACCAGCATCACCTACGTCGTCTTCTTCGTGATGCCCTCCACCGACCCGGCCGTGACCTTCGCCGGCAAGAACCCGACGGAAGAGCAGATCGCGGAGGTCCGCAAGCAGTTCGGCCTCGACAAGCCGGTCCCGATCCAGTACCTGACCTTCATCAAGAACGTCTTCCTGGGTGACGAGTACGGCTGGCCGGGCCTCGGGTTCTCCTACTCGACCCGCTCGCCGGTCAAGGACCAGTTCTTCGGCCGGGTCCTGGTCACGGTCCAGCTCGCCTTCGGGGCCGCCCTGATCTGGCTGGCCATCGGCATCCCCATCGGCATCATCTCGGCGATCAGGAGCCGGACCTTCACCGACCGGGCGGCGATGGGGTTCGCGCTGTTCTTCGTGGCCGCCCCGGTGTTCTGGCTGGGGCTGATGGGCCTGTGGCTGTTCTGGTTCAAGCTGCGCTGGTCGCCGGGGACCGGGTACGTCGCCTGGGGCGACAGCTTCACCGGCTGGCTGTCCCACATGATCCTGCCCTGGATCGTGCTGGCCATGCTGTACGCCGCCTTCTACGCCCGCATGGTCCGCGGCAACCTGATCGAGACCATGGGCCAGGACTACATCCGCACGGCCAGGGTCAAGGGGCTGTCGGAGTCGAAGGTGATCTTCAAGCACGGCCTGCGGGCCAGCCTCACCCCGGTGGTGACCCTGATCGGCCTCGACCTGGGGGCGCTGCTGGGCGGGGCGGTGATCACCGAGACGGTGTTCAACCTCCAGGGCGTCGGCCAGTGGGCGGTCACCTCGGTGTTCCAGGGCGACCTGCCGGTGGTGCTGGCGGTGACGGTGGTGGTGGCGATCGCGGTCACCCTGATGAACCTGATCGTCGACATCGTCTACGCCTACCTGGACCCGCGGGTGCGCTACACCTAGCCCAGCTGGCCGGCGGGGGGCAGGGGGTGCTCGGGCAGCTGCTGGGCGAGCTCCACCTCCTGCTCGATGCCCGCCTTGGCCCTGGCCAGGCTCTCGCCCGGCTCCAGGGGGAAGTGGCAGGCGGCCAGGTCGCCGCTGGCCTTGGGCTCCAGCGGCGGCTCCTCGTTGACGCAGCGCTCCTGGGCCTTGGGGCAGCGGGGGTGGAAGCGGCAGCCCGACGGCGGGTCGATCGGCGAGGGCACGTCCCCGAGCAGGATCACCCGCTCCTGCTGCTGGGCCGCGTCCGGGTCGGGGACGGGGATCGCCGACAGCAGCGCCCCGGTGTAGGGGTGCTTGGGCTCGGCGTACAGCCGGCTGGCGTCGGCCATCTCCACCACCTTGCCCAGGTACATCACCCCGACCCGGTCGGAGACGAACCGCACCACCGACAGGTCGTGGGCGATGAAGATGTAGGTCAGCTTGAACTCGTTCTGGAGGTCCTCCAGCAGGTTGATGACCTGGGCCTGGATGGAGACGTCGAGGGCCGACACCGGCTCGTCGCAGATGATCAGCTTGGGCCGCAGGGCCAGGGCGCGGGCCACCCCGATGCGCTGGCGCTGGCCGCCGGAGAACTCGGCCGGGAACCGGTTGTAGTGCTCGGGGTTGAGGCCGACGGTCTCCATCAGCTCCTGGACCCGCTTCTTCAGCTCCTTGCCGTCGGCCAGGCCGTGGATCTCGAACGGGTCGCCGATGATCGCCCCGACCCGCTTGCGCGGGTTCAGCGACGAGTACGGGTCCTGGAAGATCATCTGGATCTCGCGCCGGAGCTGGCGCAGCTGGTTGCCCTTGAGGTTGGTGATGTCCTGGCCGTCGAACTCGATCGTGCCCTCGGTGACCGGCAGCAGCCGGCAGATCAGGCGGGCCAGGGTGGACTTGCCGCAGCCGGTCTCGCCGACGATGCCGAGGGTCTCGCCCGGCTGCACCTCCAGGTCGACGCCGTCGACGGCGTGCACCCGGCCGACCTCGCGCTGGAAGATGATGCCCTGGGTGATCGGGAAGTACTTCTTGACCCCGGTGACCTTGACCAGTGGCTCGCTCATCGTGTGGGTGCCACCTCCTGCTGCCAGATGCGCTCCTTGTCCTCCAGGGACAGGTGGCAGGCGGACAGGTGCGAGGGCTTGGCCGGGTCGGCCGGCTCCAGCTCGGGCTCGACCCTGGTGCAGACCTCCATGACGTACGGGCAGCGGGGGCTGAACGAGCAGCCCTTGGGCAGGTTGATCAGGCTCGGCGGCTGGCCCTTGATCGGCTGGAGCCGCTCGCCGGTGTGCTCGCTCGCCACCGGCGGCAGCGACTGGAGCAGCCCCCAGGTGTAGGGCATGTGGGGGTTGTAGTAGGCGGTCCGGCGGTCGGCCACCTCGACCGGCTTGCCGCCGTACATGACCAGGACGTCGTCGGCCATGTCGGCCACCACCCCGAGGTCGTGGGTGATGCAGATGATGGCGGTGCCGAACTCCTCCTGGAGCCGCTCGATCAGGTCGAGGACCTGGGCCTGGACGGTGACGTCGAGGGCGGTGGTCGGCTCGTCGGCGATCAGCACCGCCGGGTCGAGGGCCAGGGCCATGGCGATCATGGCCCGCTGGCGCATCCCGCCGGAGAACTGGTGCGGGTAGTCGTCGACCCGCCGCTCCGGCCTGGGGATGCCGACCAGGCGGAGCAGGTTGATGGCCCGGTCGCGGGCCTCCTTCTTGGAGACCTTCTCGTGGGCCAGGATCATCTCGGCGATCTGGGAGCCGACCTTGTAGTACGGGTGGAGGCTGGACAGCGGGTCCTGGAAGATCATGGCGATCTTCTTGCCGCGGATGGCCCGCAGCTCGTTGATGTGCATCTTGAGCAGGTCCCTGCCCTCGAACAGGACCTCCCCGGTGATCCGGCCGCCCCTGGCCAGGCCCATGATGGCCAGGTTGGTCACGCTCTTGCCGGAGCCCGACTCGCCGACGATCCCGAGGGTCTGGCCCGGGTCGAGCGAGAAGTTGACCCCGTCCACCGCCTTGACGACACCGTCGTCGGTGTCGAACTGGACCCTGAGGTCCTTGACCTCGAGCAGCGCCATGCCCACCTCCCACCACGCCCCGGGGTGCCGGGGCAGCAGCATCATAACCCGCCGCAAGATGGCCTTGAACTGCTCGAACGGCCGCGCCGGGGTGCGGGACGGCCGCCCGAGGGGAGCGGTCAGTCCGAGGGGTCGTCGTCGGGGTCGTCGGGCAGGTCGCGGGCGGCGGCGGCGCGGCCGCGCTCCAGGCCCGAGCGGTACCTGGTCAGCATGCTCCGGACCTGCTCGGGCGAGCGGGCGGGGCGGTTCCCGGGGTCGCCGGGCTGGCCGGGCTGGCCGGCGGCGGCCAGGTCGGGGGCGAGGCTGGCATGCGGGGCCCGCTTGGGCAGCTGCTGGCCGTTACCGGGGACCTGGGGCACGTACCGGCGGGTCGGCATGCGGGCCACCAGGGCGGCGTCCTCGGGCTGGTCGCCGGCCGGGGGCGCCTCGGGGGGCGGGGTGGCCGGGTCGCCGTGGGCGTCCGGGCCGGGCTCCTCGGAGGCCACGACCAGCCGCTCCGGCAGGAACACCAGGGCCGTCACCCCGCCGTAGGGCGAGCGCCGGAGCTGGACCCTGATGCCGTGGCGCTCGGCCAGCCGTCCGGCCACCCAGGCGCCGAGCCCCTGCTCCGGGTCGCCGCCGGCCGCCGGGTCGCCGGCCAGGCGCCGGTTGACCGCCTCCAGCTCGCCGTCGGTCATGCCGAGGCCCTGGTCCTCGACCTCCAGGACGTAGCCGGAGCCGACCTCCTGCCCGCCCACCCGCACCCTGGTCTCCGGCGCGGAGAAGGCGGTGGCGTTGTCCACCAGCTCGGCCAGCAGGTTGGCCAGGTCATCGGATGCCGCTCCGGGCACCAGCAGGCCGTCGGCGACCTCGAGGTCGACCCGGTGCGCGTCCGGGTTGTCCTGGACCGCGACGGCCGCCACCTCGCCCAGCGGAGCCAGCCCACCCCAGCGGCGGCTCGGCTCCCCGCCGGCTAGAACGATCAAGTTGTGGGCGTTGCGCCGTGCCCGCACCGCCAGCCGGTCCACCTGCAACAGTCGCCCCGGCAGCCGCGGGTCGGCCTGGTCGCGCCCGACCCGGTCCAGCAGCTCGAGCTGCTGGTCGACCAGTTCCTGGCTGCGCCTGGCCAGGTCCGCCAGCCCGGGTCCGGCCCCCCGAGCCGCGCCCGGAAGGGCGGCCCCCCGAGCCGCGCCCGGAAGGGCGGCCGCCGGAGCACCACCCTTCGCCATCGCCGGGGGGCTGTGGACAACCCCCGGCACTCCCGCTCCGGGTCGGCTACGCTCCCCCACCGGGGGACCCGGCAGCGGCGGCTGCGGGTTCGGCGCGGCCGGGTCCCAGGCCGGGGCGCGGGCCGGGTCGTATGCCGGGGCGCGGGCCGGGTCGTACGCCGCGGCGCGGGATCGGCGGGAACGGCCGGGGGCCAGGACCAGGAGGACGACCAGGGTGCTGGCGGCGAGGAAGAAGGCGGCGGCGTAGGCCAGGGTCCGGCGGTCGGCGGCCTGGTCGGTGAGGGTGGCCTGGTGGGCCACCTCGGCGGTGAGGGCGGGCTCGACCTCGCGCATGCGCTCGAACCTGGCCGTCGCCGAGCCGGACCAGCCGGCCAGGTCGGCTCCGGGGCCCGGGCCCGACCCACCCTCGAGGGCGGCTCGGCGCAGGGCGGCCGCCCGTTCGACCTCGGCGTCGGGGAAGGCCCGGCTGTACCAGGCCAGCTGCTCCGGGGTGGCCATGGCGGCGAACTGGTCGAGGAGCGCGTCCTGGCGGCCGCCGAGCGCGGCCAGCCGGACGCGCTCGGCCGGGTCGACCCCGTCCGGCCCGTCGGCGGCGCCGGCGGCCGCCGCCCGCTCGCGGTCGGCCAGCTCCTTGGCCCGTGAGAAGGCGGAGGCGGCGCTCACGGCCCGGAGCAGACCGGCATCCTGGCCGGCCTCCTGCAGGCCGATCTCGGTCCCGACGCCGAGCAGCCCGCCGACGACCCGGGTGTAGCTGCGGAATACCGTGGCCGAGGCGGCCGGGTCGCTCCCGCCGGCGTCGTCGACCGAGGCGCGCAGCGCCGCCAGGCCGGCGAGCTGGGCCAGCCCGTCGGTGAGGCGCCGGTGGAGCGCGCGGTCCCGGTCCGAGATCTCGACCCGGACGGCGGCGTCGCGGTAGGCGGCGGCGGCGCGGTCGACCGCGTCCCGGGCCGTCTCCAGGGCCGGCCCGGGGACGGGCAGGGCGGTGGACAGGCTCCGCTCCCGCTGGAGCTCGTCCACCAGGGTGGTCAGGGCGCCGGCGAAGGGCACCAGCCCCCGCACCCGCTCGGCCCGGGCCCCGGCCCTGAGGCTGGCGGCCGCGCCCACGCCGGCCAGGACCAGGACGGCGAGCAGCGTGACGGCCAGGACGACCACGCCCCATGACCGACGCCTGGTGGTCTGAGCTGGTGGCGTCATTTCCTCTCCGGTCCGCATCACAGACCGGGTATGAAACAGGTTCGGGGGGTTCTGCCTCAACTACCGGTCAAGCGTCGCGTACGTCGCCCTGGGAGGCGGCGCGGGACAGCTCGGCCGCCGATCGCCTCGCCAGCCAGCAGGAACATCCAGGCCAGGACCGCGCCCGTGGCTGGCGGCGGGCAGCGTGATCGTGCAGCAGCAGGCACCGGGACTTCCACGCCGCCTGGGCCACGTGATTCGCCGCGCCAGGGAGTGGCGCCGCCGCTACGCATGGACCGCGCCGCACGAGCGGCCCGACCCGCCAGGCCAGACCGGTGGCGCAAGCGCGGGTGGACGAGGGCTTCCGGTTGTCGCGATCGGAACTCAGGACGTGCACGGCGAACCGGCCGTAGGGCAGTGCCGGCCCCAGCTCGGCTGGGTCACGTACGGCGGTCCCGCCCGGTACCCACGCAATCCGCCCCAGGACCAGGGTCGAGCCGGCCGGTGGCACGTCGCCTACGCGGCGATCCCGCGCACCATCCCCGGGCCTGGGCCGGCGAAGCGTCGGGGCCGACCGGGGCGGGACGGTCTCGGCGGCGCTGTCGGCCGGGCAGCTGCCCAGCCCGGCGCCTGCGGCCGACCGAACGGCGCCACCGCGGCTGCTTGAGCGCGCCCCAGGCCGCGCCAGCGCAGGGGGTCCAGCCGCCGCGGCGGAGCCAAGGCTCGCCGTCGCCCGGCTCAAGGCGCAGGGAGACCGACCGCCGCCGGGACTGGTCCGAGAGGTGAGCACCGACCTGGCCCGCCGGTTCGACCTGATCTGCGTCGAGGATCTGGTCGTGCGGGCCATGACCAGACCGCCAGAGGCACCGTCGAGCGGCCCGGCCGCATCGTCCGCCTGAAGGCCGGGCTGAACCGGGCGCATCCTCGCCATACCACCGGCTAGGCGGTCGGAGGGCACCACTCCGGTGGCGGCGGCCACCCCGGTGAGGGGCAGGATCACCTCCCCGGGCAGGAAGGTCCCCACGAACAGGGCATGCTCGGCGAACGCCACCACCAGCACCCCCAGGTACGGCCACGGGCCCTGGAGCCCCTCGAGCCACTCCACGACCGACGAAGGGCTCACGGCATGGTGTGGTGGCCGCGGACCAGGCGGCTGGTGAAGGCGGCCCGGCGGGCGGGGGGCACCCGGCTGCCGATGCGGGCCACGAACAGGTTGGCCGGGTCGTAGGCGATCTCGGGCTCGTCGGTGCGGAGCACCTCGAACCCGGCGGCCTCGAACACCCGCCCGAGGACCCGCCGGTAGGCGACGGCCGAGAGGCCGCTCTGGTCCAGGTCCCAGTGCCAGGACAGGCCGGAGGCGATCAGGATGCGGTCCTCGAACGGGTCGGGCTCGACGGCGAAGCGGAGCAGGGCGCTGGCCACCCCGCCCCGGCGCCAGCCGGTGGCCACCTCGATCGCGCCGACCTCCAGGCACCAGGGGAGGCTGGCGAAGCGGGTCCCGGGCTCGGGGTCGAGCACGGCCACGTACCCGACCACCACCCCGTCGGGGGTGTGGGCGACCGCCACCTCGCCGGCCGGCTCCTCGGCGATCCGGGCCAGCACCTCGCGCTCCTGGGCGGGGTCGCGGACGAAGGCGTGGATGCCGGGGTCGACCTCCAGGCGGCGCAGCAGCGAGGCCGGGCTGCGGTCGCGCAGCACCAGCGGGCCGCCGGGGGCGAGGTACTCGCCCGCACGCGGCTCCCACCCCGGCAGCGGCTCCGCCCGGGCGGCCCGGCCGGCCAGCGGGTAGACGACCCGCACCGACGGCGGCAGCACCAGCCGCCGCACCGCCCGGACCGTCCGCTGGTTGCGCGCCTCCAGCTCCCGTTCCCCGGTCCCGGCGGCCTGACGGCGCCGCCGCCGCTCCATCCACCCGGCGGGCGCCTCCCTGGCCGGCTCGGGGCGGGAGGCCAGCCAGGCGGACGGGACCCTGGCCGGCAGCCGGCGGCCGCTCAGCTCCGACCACAGCAGCGCCCACGCCCTGGGGACGACCCGGTCCAGGTCGTAGCCGCCGCCCCCGGTGGCCACCCAGCGGCCCTGGCAGTGGCGGTGGGCGAGCCGGTGCAGCCGCCTGGCCAGCGCCCGGTAGCCGCGCAGGCTCAGGGTCAGGTCGCTGAGCGGGTCGTCGGCGTGGCCGTCGCAGCCGTTCTGGGTGACCAGCAGGTCGGGCCGGAAGGCGGCGGCCAGCGGCTCGACCACCGCGTCGAAGGCGGCCAGGAAGCCGTCGTCGCCGGTCCGCGGCTCCAGGGGCAGGTTGACGCTGCGCCCCACCCCGGGCGGGCGGCCCAGCTCGTGGACCTCGCCCGACCCGGGGAACAGGTACCGGCCGGTCTCGTGCAGGCTGACGGTGCACACCCGCGGGTCGTCGTAGAAGGCGGCCTGCACGCCGTCGCCGTGGTGGGCGTCCAGGTCCACGTAGAGCACCCGCAGCGGCCAGGACCTGGTGCAGCGGGCGATGGCCACGGCGACGTCGTTGACCACGCAGAACCCGACCGCGCGGCGCCGCTGGGCGTGGTGCAGCCCGGCCACGGGCGCGAACACGTGGGCCAGGTCGCCGGCCGCGACCGCGTCCAGGGCGGCCATGGTGGCCCCCGCGACCAGCCGGGCCGCCTCGTCCATGCCCGGGAACGGCCGGTTGTCGCCGACCAGCCCGAACCGGGTCGCCTCCCCCGGGTCCGCCGGCACCGGCCCGGGAGCCGAGAAGCGGGCCAGCGCCTCCAGGTAGTCGCGGTCGTGGACCAGCTCCAGGTCGGCGTCGGCGGCCGGCCCGAAGCCCAGCAGGTCGGTCTCCTCCACCACCCCGGCCGCCCGCAGCAGCGACAGGCCCGCCTCCAGCCGGCCGGCCTGGAAGGGGTGCCCGGGGCCGAAGTCGTAGGCGGCCAGCCGCTCGTCGGCGGCGAGCGCGCAGGCGCCGCTCACCGGCCGGCCGGTTCGGGCCGGCCGGGGCCGGTGGCCGGGAAGCCGGCGGCCACCAGGGCGGCCACCACCGGGGCGGCGTTGATGGTGCCGGCCCGCAGGACGACCCCGCGGGTGCCGGGCTCCGGGCCGGGCTCGGTGACCACGGTGAGCAGGTTGACCCCGAGCTCGCCGACCACGGTCATGGCCCGGCCCAGGGCGCCGGGCATGTCGGGCAGGACCACGGTGATCCGGCTCGACGGTTCGCCGCCCCCGAGCAGCCGCAGGAGCACCGAGAACAGGTCGGACTCGGTGAGGATGCCGACCAGCCCGTCGTCGGCCACCACCGGCAGGCAGCCGATGGCGTGGTCGACCAGCAGCCGGGCGGCCACCTCGACCGGCTCGTCGGGCCAGACGGTGACCGGCTCGGTGGACATGACCTCGGTCAGCGGGCGTTCGCCGAGCGACTCGGCCACCTCGACGGGCGCGCCCGGCGGGGCCTCCAGGTCGCTCTGGGCGACCACCCCGACCAGCTCGGCCCCTGCCACCACCGGCAGGTGCCGGAACCGTCCCCGCCGCATGGCCGAGCGGGCGGCGGCTGACGGTGGCGTCCGGCGCCACCGTCACCGGCCGCGCCGTCATGGCGTCAGCGACGAGCACGGGTGGCCGCCTTGGCGAAGCGGCCGACCTTGAACGCCGAGGGGCACAGGTCGGCCAGCTCGCAGCGGTCGCAGCGCGGGTCCTTGGCCGTGCACACCTCGCGCCCGAACCAGATGAGGCGGTGGGAGAAGATGGTCCACTCCTCCATCGGCACCAGGGCCATCAGGTCGCGCTCGACCTTCACCGGGTCGGTGTTGGTGGTCAGGCCGAGGCGCCGCGAGAGCCGCCCGACGTGGGTGTCGACCACCACCCCCTCGTTGCGGGAGAAGTAGGTGCCCAGCACCACGTTGGCCGTCTTGCGGCCGACCCCTGGCAGCTCGACCAGCTCGTCGATGGTCTCGGGGACCTCGCCGCCGTGGTGCTCGAGCAGGTAGGCGGCCGCGCCCTGGATCGACCTGGCCTTGTTGCGGAAGAAGCCGGTGGCGTGGATGGCCACCTCCACCTCGGCGCGGTCGGCGGCGGCCAGGTCGGCCACGGTCGGGTAGCGCCGGAACAGCTCGGGGGTGACCTGGTTGACGACCACGTCGGTCGACTGGGCCGACAGGATGGTCGCGACCAGCAGCTCCCAGGCCGAGCGGTAGTCGAGGGCGGTGGTGACCTGGGGGTAGCGGGCGGCCAGCCGGTCCCGGATCTCGGCCGTCCGGGCCAGCTTGGCGGCCTTGGACTCGCGCCGGCGCCGGGGCGCGGCACCACTCGGGGAGGCTGGCATGGCGGGATGGTAAGCGTCATCGCCGAGGATCGGCCACCGAACCCACTGGAACTGCGCGATCCGCCCAGATCGTGCGGTGACGGCCAGCGACATAGCGCCGCGTACGGTGGTTGCAGGCTTCACAAAACGGTCAGCAGACCGTACGCTGGACCTCGTACGAGGAGGCGCTGTTGGGCATCGCTGTCCGGCATATCGGTCGGGCGACCCTGCTCGGAGCAGGCGCTCTGGCAACCGCGCTGGCCGCCGAAGTCATGGCGGCCCGGCGCCACCGGTTTGTTCCCTCTGAGCCGCCGCTGGAGATCAGCGGCACGATCGGCCCGGAGGACGGCGAACCACTTACGCTGGTCGTCCTCGGCGACAGCTCGGTCGCCGGGGTCGGCGCCGACGCCGTCGAGGACACCCTCACCTACGGGGTGGCCAAGGCGCTGAGCGACCAGTACCGGGTCAGCCTGCACGCCCTCGGCGTCTCCGGCTCGCGGCTGGCCGACGTGGTCACCCGGCAGCTCCCCCAGGTGGACGGCCTGGACCCGGACATGGTGCTGGTCTGCGTCGGCACCAACGACGTCACCCACGGCACCACCCTCCGCGAGGCCAGGCGCCAGCTGCGGCTCCTGGTCGACGGCCTGGCCGAGGTCGCCCCCGACGCCAAGGTGATCGTGTCGGGGCTGCCCCCGGCCGAGACCGCGGTCGCCTTCCACCGGCCCCTGCGCGACCTGATCGGGTTCCGCGCCCTGCTGTTCACCCGCCTGTACCGGCACGAGCTGGCCCCGCACGGCATCGCGGTGTTCGACATCGCCAAGCTGACCAAGTCGGCCTTCCACGGCAAGCGGGAGATGTTCAGCGCCGACAGGTTCCACCCCTCCAGCGCCGGCTACGCCTTCCTCGGCACCGTCTACGGCCGCGCCGTCCGCGAGGCCCTCGAGGCCGCCCGCGACCTCCAGCCCGACCCCGAGGCCGAGCTCGCCGGCTAAGCGGCCGCGTCGTCGGCGGCGACCGCGAACCGCGGCAGCAGCACGTGGACCAGCGGCCCGATGGTGAGCGCGTACAGCACGGTCACGACCCCAAGGGTGCCGCCCAGCAGCCAGCCGGTCGCGACCACCACGACCTCGATGGCCGTCCGGATCAGGCCCACCGGGCCGCCGGTGCGCCGCACCAGCCCGGTCATGAGCCCATCGCGCGGCCCGGGCCCGAGGTCGACCCCGATGTAGGCGGCGGTGGCCACACCGTTGAGCAGGATGCCCGAGGCCCCGAACGCCACCCGGCCCGCCAGCCCGCCCGGCGCCGGCAGCACGGCCAGGGCCGCGTCGACCGCCAGCCCGACCACGACCACGTTGCTCAGCGTGCCGAGGCCCGGCCGCTCGCGCAGGGGGATCCAGGCCAGCAGCACCACGGCGCCCAGCACGATGGTGACCAGCCCGAGCGACCAGCCGAGCTGCCGCGACAGCCCCTGGTGCAGGACGTCCCAGGGCATCACCCCGAGCGAGGAGCGCACCATCAGCGCCATCGACACCCCGTACAGCACCAGGCCGGCGTAGAGCTGCACGAGCCGCCGCGGAAGGCGGCGGTCGCGGCTAGTCAAACAACTCGTCGAAGAAGCTCTTCTTGCGCTTCTTCTGGGAGCTCTGGCTGTAGCGCCGGTGGTCGTCGTCGTCGTAGCGGTCCCGGTCGCGCTCGTAGCGGTCGCTGGGGGCCGGGGCCGAGTGGCTGCGCTGCCAGCCCTGCTCGGCGTCGACCAGGTGCTCGAGCTCGCCCCGGTCCAGGAAGATGCCGCGGCAGTCGCCGCACTGGTCGACGGTGACGCCGCTGCGCTCGTAGGCGCGCATGTGGCCCTGGCACTTGGGGCAGACGAGGTCGGTTGCCATTGGGATCGCCTCCTTGCGGGTCGCGGGTCGAGTCTAGGTCGAGCCGGCGACCACCGCGAACCGGGGGGTGGTCCCGAGCAGGCGGGCGCTCGGGGGAACCGTCAGGAGCTGGGCCCACTCGACGTCGCGCAGCCGCTCCAGCCGGGCCGGGCCCCAGCCGGCCGCCTCGACCAGCTCGACCACCCGGTCGGGGTGGGTGCCACCGGCCAGCGGCAGCTCCTCCAGCACCGACGGGTCGTAGCGGTCGTGGTGATGGTCGGGGTCCCCGCGCAGCTTCCGCAGGCCCTCCCTGGCCTGCCCGCGCAGCTGCTCGACCGGGTCGGCCCCGCCCCACAGCCCCTCGAACAGCACCAGCCGCCCGTCGGGCGCCACCCCCCGCCAGGCGGCCAGGGCGGCCCCCGGGTCGGGCAGCGTCCACAGCAGGTGCCGCTCGATCACGGCGTCGAACGGCCCGGCCGGCGGCGTCTCGGCGGCCGCCTCGACCGTCTCGACCTCCAGGCCGTCGCGGGCGGCGTGCTCCCGCAGGCGCGCCAGCATCCCCCCGGACAGGTCGAGGGCGGTGACCCGGTGGCCCAGCCTGGCCGCGGCCAGCGACAGGAACCCGGTCCCGGCGCCGACGTCCAGCACCCGGCACCCCTGGCCCGGGAGCAGCCGGTGCAGGGCGGCGTTCCAGGCGGCCCGCAGCGCGGGCGAGGCGGCGGCCCAGCCGTGGTCGCTGGAGTCGTCGTAGGTGGCGGCGTCCGCGTCCCACCAGTCGCGGACCCGCCCGGTGAGGTCCGGCCGGTGGGTCGGGTCGCTCACGGGACGGGCGGGCGGGTGACGGGCCGGGCGGGACGGCCGGCGGCGCGCTCGCGGGCCAGGCGGCGGTCCTCGCGGACGGCGACCACCTTCTCCTCGTAGTTGGCCCAGGAGATGAGGATGCCCAGCACCGCGCTGATCGCGATGAGGTCGCCGGCGCCCCAGAGGATGGCCCCGCCCACCTGCTGGTCGGCCAGCGGGGTCGGCCCCCAGGAGCGCTGGAAGCTCTCCAGGGTCGGGGCCAGCACCCGCCCGCTGTTCATGATCGCGACCCCGAGGAAGGCGTGGAACGGGACCATCAGGAACACGAACAGCAGCCGGGCGATGTGGGGCAGGCGCCAGCGGGACGGGTCGAGGCCGACCAGCGGCCACCAGAACAGCAGCCCGACGGCGAGGAAGTGCACGTGGACCGCGTCGTGCACCAGCGGCTCGCGCAGGGTCAGGTCGAACAGCGGCGAGAAGTAGAGCCCGTACAGGGTGAGGGTGAACAGCACCCAGGCGACCAGCGGGTTGCCGATGACCCGCATCGGCGGGCTGTGCAGCACCCGGACCATGCGCCGCCGGGTCCTGCCCCTGGCCACCCGCAGGGCCAGGGTGATGGGCGCGCCCAGGGCCAGCAGCGGGGCGGCGAGCATGGTGAGCAGCATGTGCTGGACGACGTGGACCGAGAACAGCACCGTGTCGTAGGCCTCGATCGGCGACAGCAGGGCCACGGCGAGGACGCCGATCCCGGCGAGGAAGCAGCCGGTCCGCTGGGCCGGCCAGGCCACCCCGCCGGCGACCAGGTGGCGCCTGGCCTGGAGGTAGGCGATGGCCGCGGCCAGCAGCCCCACGGTGACCAGGGGGTTGAACGACCAGGCGAGCAGCAGCCGGCCCGTGGTCGGGGCCGGCACCCGCGAGCCGGCCGCCGGGCCGGCCAGGGCGACGCCCGCGCCCGTGACGGTCAGGCCGGCCAGCGCGAGGACGCCGGCGGCCACCACCCGGCGCCCGAGCCTACGGAACCACACCACGAGCTCAGCTTACGCCGGCGGGTTCCGGCCGTCGCGGCGCCCGGAGCCCGGCCAGGCCCGCCACCACCATGGCCGCTCCGAGGCCGAGGGTGACGGTGATGGCCACCCGGGTGACGACCGGGCCGACGCCGGAGTCGAGCTGGGAGCGGGCCAGGGCCGGCAGGTCGGGCAGGGCCCCGGCCAGGGTCAGGAACACCCCGCCGAGCAGCAGGTAGATCAGGCTGGCGTCGGTGCGCCCGCGGAGCAGCCGGTAGGCGGCCAGCCCGGCCACCACCCAGCCGACGGCCGAGGTGACGGTCCCGTACAGCTCGGTCGCGAGCGGGGCGGTGGAGGCGAGCAGCGCCCCGGCGGTGTGGACCATGTCGGCGGCCACGGCCAGCAGCGCGACCACGCCGAGGACCCGCGGGCGGCGGTATCCGCCGGCGGCGGCCAGGGCGGCGGCGAACAGGGCCACCGCGACCAGCACCCACGGCCAGGGCGACGGGCCGGGCACCCAGGTGATGTCGCCCCGGACGACCATGTCCCGGTCGCCCTGGCGCAGCGGGACCAGCCAGCTGGGCACGACCACGTGCATGGTCCCCGGGCTGTCGGTCACGGCCGGCGGGTCGGGACCGGTCCAGTGGGCCCGGTGGTCGTGCCAGACCGCCGACGGCCCGTCGCCGATCCGCCGCCACTCGGGGGCGGCGTCCGGGTCGAAGTCGGACGGGATCGAGGCCGGGGCGGTGCGGAAGCGGTTGGTGTAGGCGCTGGGCGCCCGCTGGTTCTCGAACACCCCGTCCGGCCCGACGCGCAGGTAGGGCTCGAGGCGGTAGCCGCGCACCAGCACCTCCTGGCCGGACCGGTTGGTGAGCTCCAGCTGCCCGCCGGCGACGGCGCGCACCGAGATGCCCGGGGTGCCCTTGTCGATGCCGTGCACGGTGGTCCGGTAGTTGCTCGCCTCCGCCCCGGTCCCGATGGCGTGCGCGGCCGCCGGCCCGGCCGCCACCCCGACCAGCAGCAGGGCCAGCCCGGCGGCCAGGGCGGCGCGGCGGGCGCGGCGGACCCGGCGGGTGGTCATCGCCGGCGCCTCGGCTTGGCCGGCGCCGGCCGCGACCGCTCGCGGAGCCGCAGCACCAGGGCGGCGGCCACGATCACGACCGCGATCCCGGTGCCGAGCAGCAGGATCCGGTTGCGGGCGTCGTCGCCCGACCCGCCCGCTGACGGCGGCACCCCGACCAGGACGTACCCGGTCCTGGTCAGCCTGGCGCTCACCTGGTGGGTCCCGGGGGTGTCGGTGCTCTCGAGGGCCTCCCAGGCGCGCCCGTCGGCCGACGACAGCACCACGTGGCCGCCCGGGTCGGCCACGGCGGTGGCCAGCAGCGGGTAGACCAGGCCGACGCTGGACTGGCCGCCGAGGGTCTCGACCTCTGGGCCCGACGGCTGGTAGCTGGCCTGGATGCGGTAGGCGTTCCCGGCGCTCACCAGCCCGGGGGGGACGGGCCCGAGGGTGGCCGGGTCGACGGGGTCGACCGCCACCTCCACCCCGGTCTGGCCGGGGCGGGCCGGCACCGCGCCCTCGCTCAGGACCAGGTTGATCTGCCCGTCGCTGGTCGAGAAGGCGCCGAGCCGGGACCCGTCGGGGGTGAGCTCGAGCGTGAAGCGGGTCGAGGCCGGCGGCTTGTTGCTGGCGGCCAGGTCCGGGGGCGGGTTGACCCATCGGTAGGGCGTCGGCGGGGCGAGCCCGTCCAGCAGCGGCCGCCTGGCCAGGATGCTGGCCCGCCCGCTGACGGCGGCCCCGGCCAGGTACAGCACCACGATCCCGACCCCGGCGAGCAGCGCCAGCCGCGCGCGAGGATGACGTTTGCCGTGCTCGTTCATCGCGTCGGGCGGATGGTGGCGATGGGGGCGGTGGCGAACTGGGGCGGCCAGGTCACCTCGCGCCGGTTGACCTCGGTCCACTCCCAGATGACGCTGGCCGCGCGGAGGTTGGCGCCGGCGTCGGCGCTCCCGGGCGGGGCGAACTCGAGGCCGCTGCCGTTGGGCAGGCCGCCGGCCGGGACCCTGGCCCGGCGGGCCGCCGCGGCCACGTCGGCCGGGTCGAGCGAGCCGGCCTCCGGGAGCACGTGGCGGAACAGGGCCCAGGCGCCGGAGAAGCCGGCCAGGGCGGCGGCGCTCATCGAGTGGCCGTTGGCCTTCTGGTAGGCGGCGTCGGCCCGGTCGAGCAGGGCGCGGGCGTCGGGGGCGAGCCCGGAGGGGTTGATCCCGTGGGTGTCGGGCTTGTCGGAGGCGAACAGGCCGACGGCGTCGCGGCCGAGCAGCGCCCCGAACTCCGGCATGCAGTAGCTGGAGGAGGTGCCGATGCTGGCCAGCAGGGGCAGGTGCTGGCGGACCTGCTCGCGCCGGAGGGCGACCCCGTCCTCCAGGTAGGCGACCACGAACAGCACGTCGGGCCGGGCGGCCGCGACCTCCGCGACCACCTTGGCCGGGTCGTAGCGGCGCGGGTCGTAGGCCACGTCGGCCGAGACCTCCAGCCCGCGGTCGCGCAGCTCGGCCCTGGCCCCGTCGGCGACCGCGTGGCCGTAGACGTCGTCCACGGCGGCGATGGCGAAGCGCAGCGAGGACGCCGGCCGGCCGAGCTTGGGGGCGAGCTGGTCGGCGACGAAGCGGATGGCGCCCCGGCCGAGCAGGCCGCCGGTGGGGGCGACCCGGAACACGAGGTCGCCCTCGCCCGGCCCGGCCAGCTTGCCGACCGCCCCGGTCTCCCAGAACAGCGAGCCGCGGCCGGCGGCGGCCGCGGCCGCCGGGCTCGAGATGGTGCTGCCGTAGCTGCCCAGGACCAGGTCGACGCCCCGGTCGGCCAGGGCCTTGATGGCGCCGGGGGCGGCGTCGGCCTCGGGCACGTCGACCTGGTCGAGCACGACCGGGCGGCCACCGATGCCGCCGTCGGCGTTGACCAGCTCGGCCGCGACCCGGACCCCGTGGTACTCGTCGATCCCGCCCATGCCCTGGGTGCCGCTCAGGGGGTAGATGGCGCCGACCCGGACCGGCTCGGGCGGGTCGGCGGTGCAGGAGGCGAGCAGCGGCAGGACGAGGAGGAGGGCGAGGGGGCGCAGCAGGCGCATCGTCTAGGTCACCGCCAGGAGGTTGGCTACGGCATGGGTGACGGCCGGGACCGTCCAGCGGCCGGAAGCGTACCGCTGCCAGGACAACAGAAGCGCGGCCCCCAGGTCGACGGGCATCGCCGCCACCCCGTACGCGGGCAGATGCACCAGGGCGAACACCACCGCACTGCCGACCACGGCGCCCACCACCCCGAACCGGAGCAGCCGGTCGTACAGCACCCGCCGGAACAACGCCTCCTCGGCAACCGCCGCCACCAGCGCCAGCCCACCAGCCACCACCCCGACCCGCCGGTCGGCCACCGGCCCCCCCACCACCACCGCCCCGGCCACCCCGGCCAGCCCGATCCCCAGCACCACCATCCACCCCAGCGGCGCCCCCGCCCCGCGGTCACCCCCGGTCGTGCCCACCGCCAGCGCCGCCGCCCCCAGCACCAGGTAGCCGGCGGCGAGCAGCGGGACCGCCACCGCCGTCCCCCCGAGGGCGGGTCGGACGAGCAGGAAGGCGATCCCCCCGGCCACCACCACCCAGCCCCAGAGGGCGGCGGGTCCGGAGGCGGCGGGTCCGGGAGGCTGTGGACAAGGCCGAGCCCCCCCTGCTGGGATCGGTTACGGTCCCCCACCGGGGGACCCGGCCCGGGACCGGGTGGGTGACGCGTGGCTCAGGGTCGAGGGCGCGGCCCGGCTCCGGGTGGGTGGTTGCTGGAGGGGGGTTGGTCATCCGGGGACCTGGAAGGCGGCCTGGGTGAGGACCCGGGGGTCGAAGGGGGCGTGGTCGGCGGCGACGAACTCCACCTGGAGGACGTGCTGGCCGGGGGGGAGCTGGGGGAGGCGCTGGCGGAGCCCGTAGTTCATGTCGACCAGCTTGCCGTCGACGAGGAGGTGGATGTGCCCCTCGTCGCCCTGGATGCGGTTGGTGGTCTGGCTGATGATCTTGCCCCCGACCAGTTCGAGGCGCACCTCGGGGCGGTCCTGGCGGACGGTCTCGCCGTTGCGGGGCGCCATGATGGTGAGCTTGGCCGGGCTGCTGGGCCTGGGGGCGGTGGCGGCGGTCGTGGCGGCGGCCGGCGGGGCCGATCCGCCGTCCCCGCCCGAGCAGGCGGTGACGGCGAGGGCCAGGGCGGCGAGCAGGACGGCGGCACGGGCCCGCCGGGTTCGGGGAAGGCGTCGCATCATTGGTCGTTCCTCTACTCGATGAGCTGCTCGAACCGGCCCTCGCGCTGGGTCTTGCCGGTGGTCGCGTCGATCGCGAACGCGACGCGGCCCGGTTCGAGGTCGACGTTGGCGGCGAAATGCCCCGGACCGAGGCGGATGAGCGTCAGCGGCTCGGTCGCGCCGGACTGCCTGGTCATCCTGGCGCGGGCCTTGTCGGTGGGCTGCTCGTCCCCGGCCGGGCTGAAGAAGGTGAAGTGGACGGTGTTGGGACCCGGCTGGCCAGGGTCGATGTAGCCCTGCAGGGTGCCGCCGGCGGCCAGGGTGATGGTGTAGAGGGTCGGCTGCCCGGGCGCCTCGGACACCTTGACCGGCTGGGGGGCGGCGCGGGCCTCCAGCTCCATGGGCACCGTGACCGCCGGGCCCGACCCCTCGACCAGGCCGACCACCGCCCAGGTCCCGGCGATCGAGAGCTGGCTGCCCTGGCCGCCCCACGACCCGTCGCCGGCCCTGGCCAGCTCGAGGGTGGAGGCGCCGATCTCGGGCCGGCCCTTGGCCGTGAACCGCAGGGCGACCCGGTCCGCGGGCCAGTCCTCGCCCGAGTCGTAGTCGGTCACCTTGGCGGTGAAGGTGTTGGGGCCCGGCCTGCCCGGCGACACGGTGAGGGCGATCCGCACCGAGGTGGCGAAGTCGCTGCCCTCGACCTGGACGCTGGGCGGGGCCGGCGGCTTGGCGGCGGCCTGCTCGACGACGAACTTGCCCGGCGGGAGCTGGCTCAGGACGGCGGTGACGGCGAGGATGCACACCGCCAGGACGACCTCGCCGCGCACGTTGCGCCGCAGGGCGTCGAGGCGCCGGGCGCCGCTGACCAGGGCGGGCAGGACCCGGTAGCGGTTCAGCGCCCCCAGCGCCACCAGTCCCAGGAACAGCGCCACCTTGAGGTCGAGGAAGCGGCCGTACCCGGAGTCGAGCAGGCCCTGCCAGCCTCCCGCCAGGTGCAGGGCCCGGGACAGGCCGGTGACCGCCACCAGGCCGAGCACCGGGGCGGCCAGCTTGGAGAAGCGCACGGCCGAGGCGAGCTGCTCGGGCCGTTCCTTGCCGCGCAGCCCGGCCAGCAGCCAGGCCAGCCCGCCGATCCAGGCCCCCACGGCCAGCAGGTGGAGCCACTGCACGAACAGGTTGACGCTCCGCAGCGGCGACGGCCCGGCCGCGTGCCCCACCAGCACGTGCAGCAGCATCGTGACCCCGGCCGCGACCCCGACCAGCACCAGCCGCCAGGCGTCGACCGCCACCGGCTCGCGGGCACCCCCGGGGTCGCGGCCGGTCGCGGGGTCGGGGACGGTCGCAGGGTCGGGGGCGTGGGACGGTCCCGGGGTCGGGGGCGCCCGGGGTCGGGGGCGGCCGTCACCCCTTCCGGCCTTGGGGTGTGGACAACTCCCAGCACCCTCCCCGGCGTTGGGGTACCGTCCCCCACCGGGGGACCAGGCACCGGCAGGTGGGGCTCCGGCGTGGCCGGGGTCGGGCCGGGGTCGGGGCGGTGGCGTCCGGGGTCGGGGTCGGCCCCGGGCCGGCGTGGCCAGGGTCCGGGGTGGGCTCCAGGGTGGGCCGGGTCGGGGTGGGCTCCGGGGGGGACGGGCGGCGCAGGCCGGCGGCGAGGAACCAGGTGGCGGCCGCGGTCGCCACGACCCCGGCGGCCAGGCGGAGGAGGCCCTGGCCGGTGGAGGAGGCGAGGAGGGTGCCGAGGGGGGCGTCGATCCGGGCCTGCTCGGCCAGGAACCGGGTCACACCGCCGGCGACGGTGAGGACGGCGGCCACGGCCAGCAGGGGCCGGGCGCCCGGGGGGAGGACCCGACCGGAACACGGCCAGGCCGGTGACGGCCACCCCGAGCAGCAGGGTCAGCCCGGCGTAGAGGGCCAGGCGGGCGGCGGTGGCCGGCGCCGACGGCGACGGGGTCTCCCCCCTGGGGGCGGCCTGGGCCTGCGGGGTGGCCGTCGGCGCCGGGACGCCGACCCCGAAGGCGTAGGACCCGGCGGTGACGTGGCCGTCGTCCTTGGAGACGACCCGCCAGCTCACCGTGTAGGTGCCGTCGGCCAGGTCGCCGAGGCCGACCGCGAACTGCAGGGGCGCCCCGTCCACCGGGGCCGCCTGGCCGCGCTCGACCGGCTCGCCGCTGGTGTCGAGCACGCTGATGCTGGACAGGCCCGGCTCGGGGCGCTCGGTGAAGGTGAGCACGACCCGGCCCGGCGCCCGCTCGAGGGACGACCCGGCGGCCGGGTCGGACTCGCGCAGCAGGGCGTGCGCGCCCGCCGGCCCCACGGCGGCCAGCAGCAACAGCCCGGCCAGGACGGTGGCCAGCCCGACCCGGCCCAGCCACCGCCCGCCGTGGGGCCGCCCGGGGCCTGGGACTCGATCGGGTGCTGCACCGCCGTCAGGACCTCCGGCGGAGGGCGACCACGCCGACCCCCACGGCCGCGAGCAGGCCGAGGGCCCCGACGACCAGGCCGATCGTGGCCAGCTGGCGGGCGTCCGCGACCTCGTCGTCGGCCGCCTCCCGCTCGGCGGCCAGGGCGGCGTTGAGGCGGGCCGTCTCCCGGTCCAGCCGGGTGGTGAGCTGCGACCCGGACGGCTCGACGGCCGGGTACTGGACCTCGGCCGGGTCGGTGATCTCGTCGAAGCCGTCCTTGCCGGAGGTGTAGCTCTTGTCGATCTTCTTGCCGCCGAGGGTGCCGGTGATCTTGAAGGTGTAGGCGCCGGGCGCGGTCGGGATGAAGAAGGCGCGGTAGTCGCCCTGCTCGCCCCAGCCCTCGCCGAAGTACGGCTCGAGGGCCATCTCCTTCGGCTCGGCGTCGCCGGTGCTGACCGCCGCCTTGAGGCCCTTGGCGTTGGTCACCGGCTTGCCGTTGTTGCTGATGATGAGCTGGACGCTGTTGGTCGTGCCGGCGTACGCCGGCTCGGTCCCGAACCCGACCACGAAGGTGTAGTTGGCGACCTTGTGCTCGCCGTGGGCGGAGGCCGGCACCGCCAGCAGCGGCACCAGCAGCACGGCCATGACGGCCGCGGCGAAGGCGGTTCTCCTGTTCATGTGTCCTCCCGATGCCAAATGGAGCAGGGACTGCAGCAGCGGTGCAGTCTCCCGGCGATCTCTCCGATCAGGCGCCGAGGGCCGGCGGTGCGCGGCCGCCCAGGCCGGCGGCGAGGAGGCTGGCCGGGCGGACCCAGCCGGTGGGGCGGAGGCGGGCCGGGCGCGGGTCGGGGCGGCGCAGGCGCACGGCGGCGCAGGGCGCGGCCGGCGACCTCGGCGACCCGGCCGGCCCAGGCCAGGCCGAGGGCCAGGACGGCCGCGACCAGGAGCTGGACGGCGATGCCGGTGAGGAGCAGGCGGCCGTCGACCGGGCCGCCGAGCGGGACCCCGGCCGCGGCCCGCTCGATCAGCTCCTGGACCAGGTAGATGGTGACCTGGAGCAGGGCCAGGCGGACGGCCAGGCGTCCCAGCGGCTCGCCGGCCGGCCGGTCCCCGGTGCGGAGGCCGGCCCGGAAGTGGCGGGCCAGGGTGGCCCCGAGCGACACCAGGCCGAGCACGATGGCGGCGGCGATGGCCGCCGACCAGTAGGCGTGGCCGCTGCCGGCCAGCACGGCCAGGCGGCGGCCCGGCTCGGGCACGGCCAGGGCGTAGGCGAGCCCGTGCCCGACCACCGCTCCGGCGACGGCCGCGCCGGCCAGCGGGAGCCGGCGGGCCAATCCACGCAACTCCATCGTCAAAGCATACGCGGCCTGGCCATCGGCGGTTCAACCTCTTGACAAATTTTCTGTTCAATGGTGAAGTGGCCCGCATGCTGGACTTGGAGGTGATCGACGACCCGGCCGCCGCGGTGGTGGCCCTCGACCCGCTCCGGGCCCGCCTGCTGGCCGGGCTGGCCGAGCCGGCCTCGGCCTCGGCGCTGGCCGAGCGGGTCGACCTCCCCCGCCAGAAGGTCAACTACCACCTGCGCATCCTCGAGGAGCATGGGCTGGTCACCGAGGTCGGCCAGCGCCGCTGGGGCGGCCTGACCGAGCGGGTGCTGCACGCGACGGCGGCCGCCTACGTCGTCTCCCCCGGCGCCCTCGGCGAGGCCGCCGGCGACCCCGACCGGATCGCCGACCGCCTGTCCGCCCGCTACCTGATCGCCCTGGCCGCCCGGGCCGTGCGCGAGGTCGCCGGCCCTGGTCCGCCGGGCCGAGCAGGCCGGCAAGCGGCTCCCCACCCTGGCCCTCGACACCGAGATCCGCTTCCGCTCGGCGGCCGAACGGGCCGCCTTCACCAGCGACCTGGCCGACGCCGTCACCACCCTGGTGTCGCGCTACCACGACGCCGGCGCCCCCGGCGGGCGCTCCCACCGCCTGGTGGTGGTGGCCCATCCCCTGCCGGCCGGCCCCCAGACCCGACCCCGAGGAGACACCATGAGCAGCGAGCACGACGACACCCCCGGGACCCGGGCGATCGAGCTGGACGTCGAGGTTCCCGGGACCCCCGAGGAGGTCTGGGAGGCGGTGGCCAGCGGGCCCGGGATCACCGCCTGGTTCGTCCCGGCCAAGGTGGACGGCCGCGTGGGCGGGACGGTCGAGCTCGACTTCGGTCCCGGCCTACGGGACCGAGACGGCCACGGATCACGGCCTGGGACCCGCCCCGCCGGTTCGTGGCCGAGGTGGCCGGCGAGGGCCGGCCCGCCTTCGCCGCCGAGTGGCTGGTCGAGGCCCGCGACGGCGGCACCTGCGTGGTCCGGCTGATCAACAGCGGCTTCGGCAGCGGCGCCGAGTGGGACGCCGAGTACGACGCCACCGAGGCCGGCTGGCGGCTGTTCCTGTACAACCTGCGCCTGTACCTGACCCACTTCCCCGGCCAGCCCTGCGCCTCGGTCCTGGTCAACGGCAAGCGCCGCCGGGCCGGTCGACCCGGGCCTTCGGCGAGCTCGCCGGCGACCCTCGGCCTGCCCGCCGGGGCCGGGAAGGGCGACCGGGTGGCGGCGACCGCCCCCGGCGCGCCGCCGCTCGCCGGGGTGGTCGAGCGGGCCGCCGACGGCATGCTCACCCTGCTGCTGGAGAAGCCGGCGCCCGGCGTCGCCTTCGTGGTCGCCGAGCCGGCCGCCGACGGCACGGCCTACGCCAGCGTCTACGCCTACCTGTTCGGCGACGGGGCCGCCGAGGCGGCGGCCAGCGACGAGCCGGCCTGGCGGGCCTGGATGCAGCGCCACTTCCC
This sequence comes from uncultured Actinomycetota bacterium, assembly GCA_963733175.1. Lineage (GTDB taxonomy): Bacteria > Actinomycetota > CALGFH01 > CALGFH01 > CALGFH01 > CALGFH01. The sequence goes on along the minus strand of CAVTCL010000028.1, from coordinate 21,493 downwards.
GCTGCCGGAGGCGCCCGCCGGGGCCTGATCGGGCCTGGCTGGTCAGCGGCCGGCGCAGGGCGGCCGGGTCGAAGCCGAAGGGCAGCTCCAGGCGGTTGGCGGCCAGCAGGTCGGTGTCGGCCAGCAGGCTCGGCCGTGGGGCCGTCGGCGCTGATCACGCCGCCGTTCATGATCAGGGCCCTGGGGCAGAGCTGGAGGGCGTAGGGCAGGTCGTGGGTGACCATCAGGATGGTGATGTCCAGGCCGGTGACGATCTCGGCCAGCTCGCGGCGGCTGGCCGGGTCCAGGTTGGAGGACGGCTCGTCCAGGATCAGGATCTCCGGCTCCATGGCCAGCACGGTGGCCACCGCGACCCGGCGCCGCTGGCCGAACGACAGGTGGTGGGGCGGGCGGTCGGCGTGCTCCTCCATGCCGACCGCGGCCAGGGCGGCCTTCACCCTTGCCTCCAGCTCGTGCCCGCGCAGGCCCAGGTTGGCCGGCCCGAAGGCCACGTCCTCGGCCACCGTCGGCATGAACAGCTGGTCGTCGGGGTCCTGGAACACGATCCCGACCCGGCGCCGGATCTCCTTGAGGTGCTCGGCGGCGACCGGCAGGCCGGCCACCGCGACCCTGCCCGCGCCCGGCAGGAGCACGCCGTTGCACTGGAGCACCAGGGTGGTCTTGCCCGCCCCGTTGGGCCCGAGCAGGGCCACCCGCTCGCCTCGCTGGACCTGGAAGCTGACCCCGAACAGCGCCTGGTGCCCGTCGGGGTAGGCGTAGGCGACGCCGTCGACCTCGAGCGCGGCAGGGCCGGCGTCATGGGCGGAGCCCCCAGGCGGTGGCGGCGACCAGGGCGGCGGCGGCCGGCAGGGCCAGGGCGGCCAGCCACTGGCCGCGGCTCGCGGCCAGGTCCTGGAGCACCGGCATCGACCCGGCGTAGCCGCGCGACACCATGGCCAGGTACACCCGCTCGCCCCGCTCGTAGGAGCGGATGAACAGCGTCCCGGCCGAGGCGGCCACGGCCCTGGCCTGCCAGATCCAGCGGGGGTCGTGGCCGCGGGAGACGCGGGCGATCCGCATGCGCCGGACCTCGTCGGCGATCACGTCGAGGTAGCGGACCATGAACCCGGCGATGGTGGTGAAGGCCGCCGGCAGGCGCAGCCGCTCCAGCCCGCGCAGCAGCTCGGGCACGGGCGTGGTGGCGGCCAGGATCGACCGAGGTGGCCACCCCGAGGGTGCCCTTGGCCACGATGTTCCAGGCCGCCCAGAGCCCCTCGACCGACAGCGCCACCCCCAGCACCTCGACCCGCTCGCCCTGCCCGACCAGCGGCAGGAACACGGCGAAGAGCAGGAACGGCAGCTCGATGACGAGGCGCCGGGCCAGGGTCGCCAGGGGCAGCCCGGCCACCGTGGCCAGGACGGCCAGCGCCACGGCGTAGACCCCGAAGGCCCAGAAGGCCTCGCGGGGGGTGGCCACCACGGCCAGGACGAACAGGAAGGCGGCGGCCAGCTTGCACTGGGGCCGGGCGCGGTGCAGCGGGCTCGTCCCGGGGAGGTAGAGCGCGTGGCTGTGGCCGGCCCCCACCGGTCAGGGCGCCCGGGTGGGCCCGGCGTCCTCGCCGGTGCCAGAGCTCGCGGCGCCGCCCCCGAGCCCGACCGCATGGTCCTGAGCAGCGCGAACAGCGCCAGCCCGACCCCGAAGGTGATCAGCACCCCGACCAGCCCGGAGAGGCCGGTGCTGAGCCGCTCGTTGTCGACGCCCTTGACCGCGTAGTCGGCCAGCGGGCCGTCGGCGAACAGGTGGTCCTGGGCGGTCTCCAGGAAGCCCTTGTCCTCGGCCACCTTCTCCAGCCCGTCGGGCGAGCTGGAGGCGAAGCCGCTGACGACCAGGGCGAGCCCGACGGCCACCAGCAGCCCGGCGATCAGGAACAGGCGCAGGTTCGAGGAGCGCACGGTCAGCTCACCTCCCCCGCGGCCGGCTCGGGCTTGGTCCCGAGCGTCAGCGGGGCCTGGAGGTCCTGGGCGCCGTAGACGAGGTCGGGCCGGACGCCGAGGACCACGCCGACGGTGAGGGCGGTGATGATGCCCTCGCCGATGCCGATCAGGGTGTGGACGCCGACCATGGCCGCGAACACCGTCCCGACCGGGGCGCCGCCGCGTGCCGCCGACGGCGTACTCGAGCACGAAGGCGGAGGCGGCCAGCACCACCGAGATGCCGGCGGCGATCCCGGAGGAGACCACCACCGAGGTCTTGGTCGCGGGCAGGGCCCGGCGCAGCAGCGAGGAAGACCGCCCAGCCGCCGAACACGCCGACGATGGCCATGTTGGTGATGTTGAGCCCGAGCGCCGTCAGCCCGCCGTCGGCGAACAGCAGGCTCTGGACGACCAGGACCACGGCCACGCAGACGCAGCCGGCCCATGGCCCGACCAGCACCGCGGCCAGGACGCCGCCGAGCAGGTGCCCGCTGGTCCCGGCGGCCACCGGGAAGTTCAGCATCTGCACGGCGAAGATGTAGGCGGCGACCAGCCCGGCCAGGGGCGCCTGCCGCTCCTGGAGCGTCTGGGCGGCGCGGCGCAGGCTGACCCCGACCCCGCCGACGGCCACCGCCCCGGTGGCCAGCGACGTCGGGGCGTTGATGAAGCCGTCGGGTATGTGCACGTGCCCTCCCTCTCGGCCGCGTGGTCTCGGCCGATCAGTTGCGAGCTGGTTGCATCTATAGCCAGTTTGCAACTGTACGAGCGACCCCCGACAAGCGCAACGGCCGGTAGCATCTTCCGGCGACAGGGGGAACGCTCATGAACCGCCGCAACTGGGTCCTGCTCGCCGGTCCTGGTCGCCGTCCTGGTGGCCGGCGGCTGCTCGGGCGGCGGCGACCCGCCGGCGGCCGGCGGCACCGCGGCCCCGGCCACCGCGGCCCCGGCCACCGCGCCCCCGGCGACCTCCGAGCCCGCCGGGACGGCCACGACGGCACGGCCCCCGGCGCCGGTCCGCTACCGCTTCCCGGTGGCCGGCTGCCAGGCCCGCTACGGCGGCAGCCACCACGACTACCCGGCGGCCGACATGTTCACGGCCCGGGGCTGCGCCTTCGTCGCCCCGGTGGACGGCCGGGTCGACGAGGTCGCCCGGACCGACAACTGGAGCCAGGCCAGCGACCGCGGCGCCGACCGGGGCGGCCGCTCGGTGTCGCTGGTCGGGGTCGACGGCGTCCGCTACTACGGCTCCCACCTGGAGGCGATCGCCCCCGGGATCGCCCCCGGGACAAGGGTGCGGGCCGGGCAGCCGCTCGGCCGGATCGGCAACTCCGGCTCGGCCAGGGTCACCCCCGTCCACCTGCACTTCGGGATCTCCTGGCCGACCCGGCCGGGCATCTGGTGGGTGCGGCGGGGCATGGTCCCGCCCGCGCGCTACCTGGACTCCTGGCGGACCGGCGGCGACCTGTCCCCGGCCAGGGCGGTCCGGGCGGCCAGGGCCGAGGCCGGCCGCGAGGTGCCCGAGTGCCAGGCCCGCTGCTGAGCGTGGTCAGCGCGGCCGCTCGGCCGCCTGGTGGCAGTCGGCGCAGACCCCGGCGATGGCGTGGTGGGTGAAGTCGGGCCGGAACCCGTGGTCGCGCTCGACCAGCCGCTCGAGGCTGCGCAGCGAGCTGCGGGGCAGCTCGAGGTCGGCGCCGCAGCGCGAGCAGGTCAGGTGGGCGTGCTGGACCTCCTCCAGCCGGTGGTAGCCGACCCCCGACTCGAGGTGGACGTGGGTCAGGACACCGACCTGCTCGAGCCGTTCCAGGGTGCGGTACACGGTCGAGGGGCTGACCCCCGGGACCCTGGCCTGCACCCGCTCGATCACCGTGACCGGGATGACGTAGCCGGAGGTCGACATGATCTCGTCGACGATGGCCAGCCGCTGGGGCGTCATCCGCATGCCCTGCCCGCGCAGGAGCTCGACCGCGTCCCCGGTCCCGTCCCCGTTGCCTCCCATGGCCACAGTCTAGCAATGCAGTTGCAAGCGGTTGCAGCGGTGGGCGCCGGCTAGAAGTGCGTGGTGCAGACGGGAGGCGGCGAGGCCGCGAACATGCGGTCGGCCCGCAGGAGGGCGCCGGGGGTGAGCTCGGCGACCCGTTCGGCCCGGGAGAGGGTGGCCAGGCTGGCGCCGCCGAGGTAGGCGGCGCCGAGGTCGGCGACGTCGAGGGCCAGGTCGGGGTCGGCCGTGGTCGGCTCGCAGGCGGCGCCGTCGGGGCCGCCCTCGAGCCGGAAGCGACCCTGGTTGCGGGGCCGCTGGGCGTCGGTCACCTCGAGCACCAGCGCCCCGGAGACCGCGTAGCGCCGGGCGGCGAGCGCGCCCGGCAGGTCGAGCAGCCGCACCCAGAGATGGTCGCCGACGTCGGTGACCCGCAGCCGCCTGGGGTCGGCCAGCCGCCAGCGGATCGGGTCGTCGACCGGCCGGCCGTGCAGCTTCACGGCTGCCGGCCAGGTCCAGGTCGAGGATGTAGCGCCACAGGGCGGCCTCGGCCTCGGGGGTGAGCCCGACCAGCATCCGCACCTTGATGATGTTGGCGGCCAGGCCGTGGGGCCAGCGGTTCTCGACCCGGTAGCTGACCCAGCCGTCGACCCGGCCCGGGGCCGACTCGTAGACCACGTCGTAGTGGCGGCTGGCCCCCTGCCGGGTCCACTCGGGGTCGCGGGCGTACACGTCCCACCACGCCTGGGGACGGGACAGCTCGCCCGGCTGGCCGCGGCGGTACCGGTCGTAGAGCGGCGGCACGATCTTGGCCGTCTCCTCCGGGTCGAGCAGGCGCACCCGCCCCCGCCCGGCCGGCTGGCGCAGGAACTGCCCGTGCCTTGGGTCGATCTCGTAGTCGGCGAAGGTGGTGGCCAGGCCGTAGCCGAAGCGGCCGTAGATGACCGACTCGGACGCCCCCAGGGCCGAGACCAGCTCGCCGCGGGCCTCGACCTCCTCGAAGTGGTAGGCGATCATCGACCGCAGGATGCCCCGCCGGCGGTGGGTCGGGAGCACCGAGATGGCGGTCAGGCCGCCGATCGGGATGGTGGTGAGCCCGGGCAGCGTCAGGTCCATCGAGAAGGCCCCGCCGGTGCCGACCATGCGGTCGCCGTCGAAGGCGGCGATGCTCCGGTCGTACTCGAACCAGCGGTCGTGGTCGGCCAGCTCCTCGGCGGTGAACGTCTCGCCGAAGACGGTCGCCATGACCTCGCTGAACTGGTCGCCCTGCTCGGGCGTGATCGGCCGGATGTCGATGTCCATGGGTCCGTTGTACTGGAAACGCCAGCCGCGCACACCGTGGTTTTCCGCGCCGGACCGGACCGTTCAGGTGAACGGCGCACGAACAGAACCCGACAGAGCGTGATATCGTCCTCTGCTTGACCGTGACATCCCGCCAGCTGGGGCCACGGAATCCCCCGACCGTGCTCCATCCGCGCTGGGATGCGCCCGCTTTCAAGGAGAACGAACGCGATGAACCTAGCCTACCTCGATGCCGCCTCGGGAAGCCTGATCGTGCAGGCGATCGTGGCCGGAGCCGCCGGCGCGGCGGTGTTCTTCAAGCTCGGCTGGCGGCGGATCTCCGCCCCGTTCCGCGGCCGCCAGAACGACAAGGCCTAGCAACCGCCGATGGACCAGGAAGGGCGGCCCTCTGCCCGCCGCGAGCGGCTCTGGGCCTTCTTCGAGCTGTTCGCGCTGGTCGGGTTCGTCGTGGCCCAGCCGACCCTCGACGTCCTCGGCAAGGCGCCGGACTTCTTCCTGTTCCGGCGGGCCGGCCGGGCCGAGATCCTGCTCCTGGTCCTGGCCGTGACCGTGCTGCCGGCGCTCGGCCTGTGGCTGGCCGAGCTGGCCGCCGGGCTGGCCGGCGACCGGGCCCGCAGGGCGGTGCACCTGCTGATGGTCGCCGGCCTGCTGGCCGTGCTCTCCCTGGAGATCGGCAAGAACCTGACCTCGGTCCGCGGGCCCGCCCTGGTCGCCATCGGCGTGGCCGGCGGGCTGGCCGGAGGGCTGCTGTACGCCAGATGGCCGGGCCTGAAGCTGTGGCTCCGCTACCTGGCCCCGGCGCCGCTGGTGTTCGCCCTGGTGTTCCTGCTCGTCTCGCCGGTGTCCAAGCTGATGCTGCCCCAGCCGGGCGGCACCGTCGACGCCAACTCGCCCGGCGTGCGCATCAACCCCGAGCACCCGGTGGTGATGATCCTGCTGGACGAGTTCCCGACCACCTCGCTGCTGGACTCCAAGGGCCAGATCGACGCCCGGCTGTACCCGAACTTCGCCAAGCTGGCCGGCCAGTCCACCTGGTACCGCAACGCCACCGCGGTGTCGGGGCTGACCCAGTGGGCGGTGCCGGCGATGCTGTCGGGGCGCTACCCGACCGCGGCGCAGAAGGACGCCTCGCCGACGGCCGCCCAGTACCCCGACAACCTGTTCACCTTGCTGGGCAGGTCGTATGACGTCGAGCAGTTCCAGGTCGTCACCCAGCTCTGCCCGGCCGAGGTGTGCAAGGCGACCAGGGACTCGGCCCCGCAGCGGGGCCGGCCTGAAGACGACCCTGCGCGACTCGGCCCGGGTCTTCAAGCGGATCGTGTGGCCGCGCGACGTCGACGAGAACCCGACCGGGGCCTGGCTCACCGCCGACCCCGAGGCCGAGGCCAAGCCGGCCCCCAAGCCCGGCAACGGCCCGGTGTCGCCCATCCTCGAGGAGATCGAGCGGGGCAACGAGCCGCGCCAGTACTACAACTTCGTGCAGTCGATCGAGGGCTCCGACAAGCCGACCTTCTACTTCCTGCACCTGCTGCTGCCCCACCAGCCCTGGCACTACCTGCCCGACGGGCGCAAGTACACCGACCGGGGCGACGGCCGCAACGCCAACGGCTGGACCAGCGAGCCCTGGCCGCCCCAGCTGTCGCGCCAGCGCCACCTCATGCAGACCGCCGAGACCGACCGGCTGATCGGCCAGGTCATGCGGCGGCTGCAGGAGCAGGGCATGTACGACGACACCCTGTTCGTGGTCACCGCCGACCACGGCATGAGCTTCAAGCCCTCGGAGTTCGGCCGCCGCCAGGCCACCGAGGGCAACGTCGACCAGGTCCTCTGGGTGCCGCTGTTCATCAAGGCTCCCGGCCAGACCGAGGGCCAGGCCAACGAGCGCAACTGGGAGCACGTCGACCTGGTCCCCACCGTGGCCGACATGCTCGGCATCAAGGTGCCGTGGGAGATGGACGGGGTCTCCCAGGCCGGCGCCGAGGAGCCACGGACCCGCACCGAGAAGTGGTTCTTCTCCAAACCGGGCGAGCGCCAGGTGTTCCCCGGCCCGGAGAACATGGCCAAGGCGCTGCGCGGCGTCACCGACGAGATGGTCGAGGCCGGCAACGGCTACAAGGGCTGGTTCCAGTTCGGGCCCCACGGCGACCTGGTCGGCCGGCGCACCAGCCAGGTCGGGGTCGACCAGGCCGGCGCGGGCAGCGCCAAGGTCGAGAAGCTGGCCGAGTACGGCAAGGTCGACCCGGGCAGCGGCCTGGTCCCGGCCCAGGTCAGCGGGCAGCTCGACCTGGCCGAGGGTGTCGGTGCCCGGCCGGCGGTGGCGGTGGCCCTCAACGGGGTGATCGCCGGGGTGTCGGAGACGTTCCGCGAGGAGCGGGACGCCCAGGGCAGCCAGCCGACCGGCCCGCCGGACAAGTTCTCCGCCATGGCCCTGGATACCCTGTTCAAGAAGGGCGACAACCGGCTGGAGCTGTTCGTGATCGACGACTCGGGCGGCCAGGTCCGGCTGCGGCCGCTCACGGTGAGCTGAGAGGACGCGCGTGGCCAGCGACATCGACGAGGCGAAGCCGGCCCCGGGGGGCCGGCGCCGGAGGCGGCGGCCGACCGGCCAGGAGGCTGGGCGGACCGCTTCCACCTGTGGGCGCTGGTCGAGCTGTTCGTGCTGAGCGGCTTCGCCATCGCCCAGCCGCTGCTCGACGTCACCGGCAAGAGCCCGGACTTCTTCCTGTTCCGCCGGGCCGACCGGTTCGACATCGTGGCCCTGGTCCTCGGGGTGCTGCTGCTGCCCGCCCTGGTCGTCTGGGCCGCTCGAGGTCGTGGTGGGGCTGGTCTCGGAGACGGTCAGGCGCTTCCTGCACCTGGCCGCCATCGCCGGGCTGTTCACCCTGCTGGCCATCGAGGTGGCCAAGAAGCTGACCGACCTGCGCGGGCCGGTGCTGGTCGCCATCGCCCTGGCCGCCGGCCTGCTGGCGGTCGTGGTGTACGTCAGGCAGTCGTGGCTGCGGCTCTGGCTGCGCTACCTGGCGCCCGCGCCGCTGGTCTTCGCCCTGGTCTTCCTGCTGATGTCGCCGGCCTCCAAGCTGGTGCTGCCGGCCCAGGCCGAGGACTCGGGCGGCCAGGCGCCGGTGGCCGCGGCCACCGGCAAGCAGCCGCCGCTGGTGATGATCCTGTTCGACGAGTTCCCGCTCAGCTCCCTGCTCGACTCCAAGGGCCAGATCGACCGGCGCGTCTACCCGAACTTCGCCGAGCTGGCCGACCAGTCGACCTGGTACCGCAACGCCACCGGCGTGGCCGGCTACACCCCCTGGGCCATGCCGTCGATGCTCACCGGCAACTACCCGGCCAAGGTCAAGGCGCCCAGCTACACCGAGTACCCCGACAACATGCTCACCCTGTTCGGCCGCTACTACGACCTGAAGGTGTACGAGACCATCAGCCAGCTCTGCCCGCCGAGCCGCTGCCGCTCCACCGCCGGCAACCTCGACCGGGTGGGGCTGCGGGCCGTCCTCGGCGACTCGGCCCGGGTCTTCAAGGAGATCGTCTCGCCGTACGACGCCGCCGTCGACCCGGCCTCCTTCATCGACCAGACCGCCGCCGAGGAGACCGCCACGGACGGCAAGCCGCTGGACCCGCAGTTCCGCTTCAACCAGCTCCGGCTCAACCAGCCGTCCCGCTTCAACGACTTCCTGGCCGGCCTGGAGGACACCAGCGGCCGGCCCACCATGCACTTCCTGCACCTGCTGCTGCCCCACGCGCCCTGGCGCTACCTGCCGTCCGGCAACGAGTACAACTTCAAGACCTTCGGGCGCGCCTTCAAGAGCGACCAGACCCCCGCCCCGGTGGTCGAGCTGGCCCACCAGCGGCACCTGCTCCAGCTCGCCTACACCGACGGGCTGGTCGGGCAGGTCATCGACAAGCTCAAGGCCGAGGGCATGTGGGACAAGTCGCTGGTGGTGATGGGGGCCGACCACGGCGAGGGCTGGGTCCCGGGCGAGAAGCCGCGCAGCCTCGGCAAGACCAACGCCCCCGACCTGATGTGGGTGCCCCAGTTCGTCAAGGCGCCCGGCCAGGACACCGGCACCGTCGACGACCGCAACTGGGAGCAGGTCGACCTGCTCCCGACCGTCGCCGACCTGGCCGGCATCCAGGTGCCCTGGAAGATGGAGGGCGCCTCCCAGACCGGCAAGCCGACCCGGACCCGCACCGAGAAGTGGTGGTTCGACATCCCCGGCCACCGGGAGGTCCGCGACGGGCCGTCCAACTGGGCCCAGGTCGCTGGCCGGCGAGACCGACACCCTGGTCCGGGCCTCCGAGGGCGTGCGCGGCCTGTACCGCTACGGCGGCTTCGCCGACCTGGTCTACCGCGACCCGGCCTCGGTCGGCCCCATCACCGCCGACCAGGAGGCCACCGCCGTCCTGGACGACTTCAAGCGGTACACCCAGATCAAGCCCAAGTCGGGTGAGGTCCCGGCGCTGGTCTCGGGCAAGCTCACCTCGCCGCTGCCCCCGGCCACCAGCACCGTCCTGGTGGCCGTCAACGGCAAGATCGGCGGCGAGTCCAAGCTGTTCCCGGAGCGCCCGAACGAGCCGGCGGCCAAGTTCGCCGTGATCACCCCCGACTTCCTCTGGAAGGCTGGCGACGGCCGCCGCCAGCTCCAGGTCTACGTCGTAGACCGGAGCGGCGGCGAGCCGCGCCTGGTGCCGATCAGCTTGTCGAGCGAGTAGCGCCGGTCCTGGCCGGGGCCGCCTCGGCCTCCTCGGCGCCGAGGCCGGTGAGGGCCCGCACCCGCAGCTCCTCGTACATCTCCTCCGAGGCCGGCTCCCTGGACAGCATGGTGCCGAGCCAGGCGGCCGCGAAGCCGAGCGGGATCGAGACGATGCCCGGGTTCTCCAGCGGGAACAGCGGCTCGGAGCCGGTGAAGATCACGCCCTTGGGGCCCATCACGTTGGGGCCGATCACCACCAGCAGCAGCGAGCCGAACAGCCCGACCAGGATGCCGGTGACCGCTCCGCTGGTGGTGAACCGCTTCCAGTAGAGCGAGAACAGGATGGTGGGCAGGTTGGCGCTGGCGGCCACGGCGAAGGCCAGCCCGACCAGGAAGGCCACGTTCTGCCCGCGGGCGAAGGAGGCCAGCACGATCGCGATGGCCCCGATGACCAGGGCGGCGATGCGGGCCACCCGGACCTCGGCCGCCTCGTCCCGCTCCTGGCCGCGGCGCATCACGTTGGCGTAGAAGTCGTGGGCGAAGCTGGAGGACGCGGTGATCGTCAGCCCGGCCACCACGGCCAGGATGGTGGCGAAGGCCACGGCCGCGATGAAGGCCAGGAACAGGTCGCCGCCGATGCTCCCCTCCCCACCGCCGATCGTCTGGGCCAGCAGCGGCCCGGCCATGTTGCCGGCCGCGTCCGCCTCCTTGATCCGGTCGGCGCCGACCAGCGCGGCCGCGCCGAAGCCGAGGAAGGTGGTCAGGATGTAGAAGCTGCCGATGATGCCGATGGCCCAGATGACGCTCCTGCGGGCCGCCTTGGCGGTGGGCACGGTGTAGAACCGGATCAGGATGTGGGGCAGCCCGGCCGTGCCCAGCACCAGCGCCAGCCCCAGCGACACCAGCTCGATGGTGCTGGTGAAGCGGAGCCCGGGGGCCAGGAAGGCGTCGCCCTTGCCGCTGGCCGTGGCCGCGTCGGCGAACATCTTGTTCATCGAGAAGCCGAACTTGGTCAGCACCAGGAACGACAGCAGCGACGGTCCCGGCCATCAGCAGGACCGCCTTGACGATCTGGACCCAGGTGGTCCCGATCATCCCCCCGAAGGTGACGTACACGATCATCAGCACCCCGACCCCGGCGATGGCCAGGATCGACGCCGCCTCCCCCTCCAGGCCGAGCAGCAGCTTGACCAGGGCGCCGGCCCCGACCATCTGGGCGATCAGGTAGACGATCGAGACCCCGACCGTGGACAGCGCGGCCGCCGAGCGCACCGGCCGCTGCCGCATCCGGTAGGCGAGCACGTCGGCCATGGTGTACTTGCCCGAGTTGCGCAGCAGCTCGGCGATCAGGATCAGCACGGTCAGGTAGGCGACCAGCCAGCCCACCGAGTAGAGGAAGCCGTCGTAGCCGAACAGCGAGATCAGCCCGGCGATGCCGAGGAAGCTGGCCGCCGACATGTAGTCGCCGGAGATGGCGACGCCGTTCTGCCAGCCGGTGATGCGGCGCCCGGCCGAGTAGAAGTCGGCCGCGGTCTTGGTCTGCCGCGACGCCCAGAGGGTGATGCCCAGGGTGATGACGACGAAGACCACGAACAGGGTCAGGGAGAGGGCCTGGTCGCTCACTCGGCCACCTCCTTCTCCTGATCTGCTCGTGCCGCAGCTTCTCGCGCAGGTCGGCGGCCAGCGGGTCCATCCGGGTGGCGGCCCAGCGCGAGTACACCCAGGCGACCACGAACGCCATCAGGAACTGCGAGAGGGCGAACAGGTAGCCGAAGGTGAACTGCCCGAACAGCTTGGTCCCCATCAGCTCCGGCGAGGTGCCGGCGAGGACGTTGAGGCTCAGGTAGTAGATCAGGAAGAAGGCGGTGGCCGGCCAGACGAAGCGCGAGTGGCGGCGCTCCAGCTCGACCATCTCCGGGTCCTTGCCGACGGCTTCGGTGGCGGTGACCGCCTCCTCCCTCGACATCCGGCCGGTGGATATCGACCTCGACGGTTCGCGATGGTCGTTCGCCATGGCCATCCTGCTGAGCCCCCCGTCGGGCGCGTCGGCACCAGTGCGAGCGCAGAACGAGGTACCCGGCGACGGCGTACCTTATGCGCATCATGCCCACCCGATCGCAGCACCACGACCGCCCTGTCGGGCCGTCACGCGCTGGTCACCGGGGCCTCCAGCGGCCTCGGGGCCGACTTCGCCCGCGAGCTGGCCGGGCGCGGCGCCGGCCTCACCCTGGTGGCCCGGCGGGAGGACCGGCTGCGGGCCCTCCAGCGGGAGCTGGCCGCCGCCGGCGCCGACGTCCGGGTGGTCGCCCTCGACCTGAACGACCCCGGCGCCCCCGACCGGCTCGCGGCCGGCGCCGAGGCGGACGGCCGGCCGGTGGACGTGCTGGTCAACAGCGCCGGGTTCGGGCTCTACGGCCCGTTCAGCGAGCTGGACTGGGAGCGCGAGCGGGCCATGCTCGAGCTGGACATGATCGTGCCCGTGCACCTGACCAAGCTGTTCCTGCCGGGCATGCTGGACCGCCGCGCGGGCTGGGTCCTCAACATCGCCTCGATCGGCGCCTACCAGCCGTCGCCCCTGTACGCCAGCTACTCGGCCGCCAAGAGCTTCATCCTCAACTTCACCGAGGCCCTCAGCTACGAGCTGCGGGGCAGCGGGGTGGTGGCCACGGCGCTCTCCCCCGGGATCGTGGCCACCGAGTTCCTCCAGGTCGCCGGCCAGCGGGCCACCCGGTACCAGCGGATGGCCGTGATGGACAGCCCGACGGTGGCCCGCCTCGGCGTCGACGCCCTGCTCAAGGGCCGCCCCAGCCTGGTCCCGGGACGCCTCAACGCGGCCAGCGTCTGGGCCAACCGCCTCCTCCCCCGCCGCGCCTCGGCCGCCCTGGCCCACCGCCTCATGCGCTGAGCGAGCCTAGGGACGGGCCACGACCGGGTCACGCCACAGATAGACACCATCGACCGCCTGGGGCTGCCGACCGAGCAGCTCGGTCAGGAACCCGACCATGGCGGCCTGGTTCGGCATCGGCCCGACGACCACGCTGCCGACCCGCCAGCGCACGAAGTCGCCGGCCAGCTCCCGCCGCCGCCCGGCGGTCAGACGGGGTGGCGGCCTCCCCTGGTAGATCCGGTAGAGGATGATGGAGCCCCGGCTGGGATTGGCGTTGAAGCGGGGCCGTCCGTCCGGGCGGGGGCCGATGAAGTAGCCGCCCGGCATCCGGAACCACAGGTCGGCCTCGGCCTGCCAGGTCATCGGCTGCGAGACCGCACTGTTGGGGAACGGCAGCACCAGGGCGACGCCGTCCCGGGGCAGCTCGCGCACGGCCGGGCCGGTGAAGAAGGCCGGGGTCTCGACCTCCTGGGCCGGGACGGTGCCCGACGGCCAGAGCGGCACGAGCACGAGCAGGCCGACGGCGGCGGCGGCCGGGCGCCGCCAGCCGCCCCCGCGCCACATGGCGTGCAGGAACAGGGCCAGCAGCAGGCCGGCGAACAGCGCCGTCATCTGCGCCAGGCGGCCCGGAACGAGGCTGGGGAGCAGGGGCAGCTGCTCGAAGAGCGCCCACGGCAGCCAGACCCCGGTGTCGCGGCCACCGACGAGCAGCGTCGGCCCGAGCGACAGCAGCGCCGACACCACCACCAGCGCCAGCGCCACCCTGACCACCGGGTTCGACCACCTGCGGACGCCGATCGCCCCCAGCACCAGCAGCAGGGGCAGGCCGAGGTAGGCCGCGTTGCCGGCGACGAACTTGCGGGTCTGTTCGACCGCGGCCGCGGGGGCGATCGCCTGGCGCGAGCTGGGGACCACGAAGCCCTGCAGGTCATTGGAGCGGTTGCGTTGCTGAATGTCCCCCTCGACCCGCTGCGGACCGGTCAGCTGCACCGACAGCGGCCAGGCGGCGATGGCCGCGAAGACCACCGCCGCGGCAAGGAACCCCTTCAGGACATGGGCGACCCGGCCCCGCAGTCGCCGCAGGTTGCCGGCCACCACGAGCAGGAACATGGCGAACCCGAGCAGGCCCGTCATGGCCAGCAGCTCCTCGCCGATCAGCAGCTGGCAGCCCGCCATCAGGCCGAGGCCGGCCCCGACCAGCCAGGGCGAGCGCTGCTGGCGGACCAGGAGCTCGTGCAGGGCCAGCAGCATCAGCGGGACCAGGAAGGCCAGCGTCATGTGCGGATGGCCCGCCTCGCCGAGGATCGCCGGGGAGAAGCCGTAGACCAGCCCGCCCGACCGCCGCCGCCAGGTGCCCGGGGACGAAGCGCCGGATGGCCAGGTACGCGCACCAGGCCGAGAGCCCATAGCCCAGCACCAGCACCAGGTTGAAGCTCAGCACCGGTCCCAGGGCCGTGGTGACCGGGCCGAGCACCAGCCCGGGCAGGGGCAGGGTGGTGTTCCACATCAGGTTCACGCCGTCCGGGTAGTTCAGGTGGCGGGTCACCAGCAGGTCGTGCCCGTGCTCGAGGGCGAACGGCACCCAGCGCAGGAAGAAGATGAAGATCCCCGGGTCGCCGGCGCCGCCCCGCATGGTCCTGGTGGCCGGCGACGACCAGGCCGGCAGGAACACCCACACCGCCAAGCCGAGGAACACCAGCAGGAACAGCGGTTGGACGGGCGGCGGCCAGAGGCGGCGAAGCCAGCGACGGCTGGGCCGGTCCTCTGCCTCGGCTTGCGTCCCGACCCCGACCGGCTCCCGGGTCACGGTCTCGGTGGCCTGCGCCTCGACGGCAATGCTCCTTGGGTTATCCGGGCAGAAGACGGCGAACGGGCGTCATTGGTATCACACGACGGGCTCGGCCAACCGGGCCCGCTCCTCGACGTCCATTGTCAGGGTAGTATCGAGCCCGCCAATCCCCCTCGAGAAGACCTCGCCATGACCAGGACGCCACGTGGCTAGCACGACCCAGATCGACACCAACCCTCCGGAGGCGCCGCGGCCTCGGGCCCGCCTCTGGTCGACCGCCAAGCGCCAGCTCTGGCCCCTGCTGGAGCTGTTCGTGCTGACCGGCTTCGCCATCGCCCAGCCACTGCTGGACGTCATCGGCCGCAGCCCGGACTTCCTGCTGTTCCGCCAGGCCGACGCCAGGGACATCGCCCTGCTGGCGTTCACCATCACCTTCCTGCCGGCGCTGGTCCTGTGGGGCGTGGAGCTGCTGGCCGGGGTGGCCGGCCGGCGGGTCCAGCAGGCCGTCCACCTGGCGCTGGTCGGCGGGCTGATGGCGGTGCTCGGGCTCGAGGTCGCCAAGAAGCTGACCCCGCTGCGCGGCCCGGCGCTGGTCGCCGTCGGGGCGCTGGTCGGGCTCGGGGCGGCCGTGCTGTACGCCAGGGCCTCGGCGTTCCGGTTGTGGCTCCGCTACGCCTCACCGGCCCCGATCGTGTTCCTGCTCGTCTTCCTGCTGGCGTCACCGGCGGCCGAGCTTATCCGGCCGGCCCGACCAGTGCCGCCCAGCCCGCGGGCGCCGCCCAGAGCGCCGGCGGCCGACCCGGTCGTCTTCATCCTGCTGGACGAGCTGCCCACGCGGTCGCTGCTCGACCACACCGGCCAGATCGACCGGCGCCTGTACCCGAACTTCGCCAAGCTGGCCGGCCAGTCCACCTGGTACCGCAACGCCACCGGGGTGGCCGGCATGACCAGATGGGCGATGCCGGCGATGTTCACCGGCCGGTACCCGGCCAAGGACATGGCGCCGATCGCCTCCCGCTACCCCAACAACCTGTTCACGCTGCTGGGCGGGTCCTGGCTACGACATGCGCGTGTTCGAGGGCATCTCCCAGCTCTGCCCGCCGGGGACCTGCGCCATCCAGAGGACCACGACCGGTGGCGGCCAGGGCGGCTTCCGCCGGGTCGCCCGCGACTCGGCCGAGCTGTGGACCGAGATCAGCTCGCCCCAGGACTCGACCGTCGACCCCACCGCCACCCTCGAAGAGGACACGGTCGACCCCAACGACCAGGCGGCCGTCTCGGCACCCGATGCCAAGAAGGACCCCACCTGGGTCAGGAGGCCGGCGTCGCTGGACGGCTTCCTGTCGGCCCTGCGCCCCACCGGCGGGCCGTCGGCGCACTTCCTTCACATCCTGCTCCCCCACCAGCCGTGGAAGTACCTGCCGTCGGGGCTCAAGTACCCGGAGCGCTCGGTCGGCCAGGGACCGCTCAGAGGCGGCCGCTGGACGACCGAGCCCTGGCCGGTCACGAGCACCCACCAGCGCCACCTGATGCAGGCCAACTACACCGACCAGCTGCTCGGCACCATCGTCAAGCAGATGCGCAAGACGGGCCTGTACGACCGCTCGCTGTCTGGTCGTCACCGCCGACCATGGCCTCGCCTTCACCCCGGCGAACAGGGCCGCGCCAGCGTCACCCCGGGCACCGCCCCGGACGTGATGTGGGTGCCGCTGTTCATCAAGCAGCCAGGCCAGCAGGATGCGTCGGTCAACGACGTCAACATCGAGCACGTCGACCTCCTGCCGACCATCAGCGAGATGGTTGGGCTGAAGGTCCCCTGGGCGATCGAGGGCGTCTCGTGGGCCGACCCGTCCAAGCCCATGCGCGAGCGTACCGAGAAGTGGTTCTACCAGCGACCGGGGAACCGGGCCGTGCTCGAGGGGCCCGGCAACCGCGCCATCGCCTTCAAGGGCCTCGGACCAGGTCGTCCACGTCGGCGACGACTACCTGGACTGGTTCAAGCTGGGGCCCGACGCCGACCTGGTCGGCCGGCGGGTCCGCGACCTCGCCGTGGGCGGCGGCGGCGGGAAGGCCCGTGTCATCGGGCTCGACGACTACCGCCGGATCGACCCCTCCACCGGCCTGGTCCCGGCCCAGGTCGGCGGACAGCTCACCAGCGTCGCCGCCGGCCTTCCGGCACGACCAGCCGTCGCGGTCGCGCTCAACGGCGTGATCGGCGGCATGAGCGAGACCTTCCCCTCCGGCGACGACCCGACGACCTGGTTCAGCACGATGGTGTCGGACTCCCTCATGCGCCCGGGCGAGAACAAGCTCGAGCTGTTCCTGGTGGACACCGACGAGCGGCACGCGGCGCCTGCGCCCCCTGACCCTCACCAGCTAGTCGACCCAGCGAGAGGTGCGTCCATGAAGCTGTCCGACGCCCATTGGGAGCCGGAGACCGCCCTTGGCCGCCTTGGCCTTGAGGGCCAGGACCTCGCCTCGCACCAGGCGTTCTGGGACCGATCGGCCGAGGTCGACGCGATCCGCGCCATCGCCGACCAGGACGACGAGGAGAGCTTCGAGACCTCGGGCATCGCCGCCGCCGAGCCCATGCGTCCCCTCCTCTCGCCCGATTCGGTGTTCCTGGAGATCGGCTGCGGGATCGGCCGCGTGCTCCAGCACGTGGCGCCGATGTGCCGCGAGGTGCACGGCGTCGACATCTCCGCGGAGATGGTCAAGCAGGGCGAGGAGCGCCTGCGGCACCTTCCCAACGTCCGCTTCTGGCACGGCAACGGCTACGACCTGGAGCTCTTCGACGACGACAGCTTCGACCTCGTCCACTGCGGCCTGGTGTTCCAGCACATGCCCAAGACCACCGTCTACAACTACCTGGTCGAGACCTACCGGACCCTGAAGCCGGAAGGCGTGTTCCGCTTCCAGGTCCCCAACATCCTGCGCAACGAGCAGTTCGACGCCTTCCGGTACTTCACCCAGCCGTATTTCGTGCACCATCCCTACCCGATGCACTTCTACTCCCCGGCCGAGATCGTCCAGCTGGCGACCAAGGCCGGCTTCTGGGTCGAGGAGCTCGACGGGGGCATCGTGGTCCAGGCGCGCAAGCGCGAGCAGGCGGGTGTCGCGCCGGCGATCGCCGAACGCGACGACCTCTCGCTGCTGGAAGGCGACACCCTGATCGGCCTGCGGGAACGGTTCCGGCAGGTCAACGAGCGCGACCGCCAGCTCAACGAGCGCAACCGCCACCTCGAGCAGCGGGTCCTGGAGCTGGAGGAGGGGCTGGAGCGCATCCGGCGCCACCCGGTGGTCCGCATCGGGCGCCTGGTCCGCAACGGCCTGCGGCGCCTGCGCCCCTAGCCAGACCCCGCGGCGACTGTCCGAGGGTGCTGGTTTGTTAGGCTGCAACGATGAGCGCCTCCCCGACCGCCGCCGGCGACCCTGTCGAGGTCAGCGTGGTCCTGCCGTGCTTCAACGAGCGGGACCATGTCGAGCTGGAGGTCAAGCGCATCCGGGCGGCACTGGAGGCGGCCGGGATGCGCTATGAGCTGATCTGCGTCGACGACGGCTCCACCGACGGCACCCGCGAGGTCCTCCAGCGCCTGGGCGGCATCCGCACCATCCTGCTGCCCCGCAACCAGGGCTCGGGCACCGCCCGGCGGATCGGCACCCAGCAGGCCCGCGGCCAGGTCGTGGTCTGGACCGACGCCGACATGACCTACCCCAACGAGCGCATCCCCGAGCTGGTCGCGCCACCTGGACGACACCTACGACCAGGTCGTCGGGGCCCGGCGCACCGAGGCCGGGCACCTACAAGCTGGTCCGGGTGCCGGCCAAGTGGGCCATCCGCAAGCTGGCCTGCTGGCTGACCAACACCGACATCCCCGACCTCAACTCCGGCCTGCGGGCCTTCCGGCGGAGGTCGCCAAGCCCTACCTGCGCCTGCTCCCGTCCGGGTTCTCCTGTGTCACCACCATCACGCTGGCCTTCCTGTCCAACGGGCACCCGTCAAGTACGTCCCATCGACTACGTCAAGCGGGCCGGCCGGTCCAAGTTCCACCCCGTCAAGGACGCCTACAACTACATCATCCAGGTGCTGCGGATGGTGATGTACTTCAACCCGCTCCGGGTGCTGATGCCGGTCGGGCTACCCTGATGGCCGCCACCACCGCCAAGCTGGTCTTCGACCTGGTCGTCCACCACTTCCGGGTCACCGGCTCGACCGTCCTGGTCGGGCTGGCCGCCTTCAACATCATGGCCATCGCCCTGCTCGCCGACCTGGTCGTCCGCCGGACCTCGGCCGAGTGAGCCGGCCGTAGCGGCCGGCCAGGCCGGCCACCCCGCCCCAGCCGAGGTCGGCCAGGGTGAACAGCAGCCGGGACACCACCGCCACCACGGTGGCCTGGGGTCGCGACATGGTCGACCCGAGCAGCAGGATCAGCGCGGCCTCGCGGACGCCGGCGCCGGCCGGGGCGATCACCAGCAGGAACCCGACGCACCAGGCGCCGGCGAAGGCGCCGGTCGAGTGGAGCAGCAGCCGAAGGTCGCCGGGCACGCCCAGCCGGCGGGCCAGCAACCACACCTGCACGCCGTAGCAGAGCCAGGCGGCCAGCGCCCACCCGATCGAGCGTGCCGCCCCGGTCAGCGACAGGGGTCGTGGCAGCGGTTCGCGCCGGGCGAGACGAAGGGCGAGAGCGAGCAGCCGGTTCAGCACCGGCGGGCTGGCGGCCAGGGCCACCAGCGGGAGCGCCAGCACCACCCACCAGTAGCGGCCGAGCGCGTCCAGGCCGGCCAGGGGGACCAGCACGACCGCGGTCAGCAGCCCGCGCCGACCGAGATCAGCAGGGTGGCGGCCACGGCGGCGCCCGAGACACGCTGTGGCACCCGTAGTCGCGGCCCAGCTCCATCTGGGCGACCGCCGGCCAGACGGAGCCGGGCACGTACTTGCCGAGCTGGCCGAGGAAGAAGACCCGGAGGCTGCCGGCCGGC
The DNA here is from genome assembly GCA_963733175.1 of uncultured Actinomycetota bacterium. Taxonomy (GTDB): domain Bacteria; phylum Actinomycetota; class CALGFH01; order CALGFH01; family CALGFH01; genus CALGFH01. The sequence goes on along the minus strand of CAVTCL010000028.1, from coordinate 1,904 downwards.
GGCAGGGGCGAGCCCAGGTCGTTGAGCAGGCACGCCACGACAGGAGGGTGGCAAGATGCCCGGCCAGCACGGCCCCGGTCGCGGCGGCCAGGGTCCAGACCGACAGGCTGCCGAGCAGCGGCCGCACCCGGCCCCACTGGTCGGCCAGCATCACGGCGAGGAAGCCCAGGAACAGGCCGATGACGCCGAGGCGGGCCCAGGTCCGCCAGCTCCGGCCGCCGCCCTCACGGACGGCCGGTGGGGAAGCGGGCCCCGGGGGTCGCGCTCACCTGCCGGCCGGTGGCTTGCGGGCCAGCACGATGTAGCCGTCGCCGCGGTCGGTGCCGAGGAAGAGCCGTTGGGCGAGCAGGAAGGGCGCCATGGTCACCGGACGTACCAGCAGCTTGACCAGGCCGCGGGCGGGGACCAGGTTGCCGCTCTCGGCCGATCGCAGACGCAGGGCCTCGGCGCCGCCAGGCTCGGCGGGCCGGTCACGGCGCTGCCGGATGCGGGCCAGGAGATTGGCCAGCGGATAGCCGTAGCACCACAGCTCCTCGACCTGGAAGCCGGCTTCGGCGAAGTGGGACCGCCAGCTGCTCACGTTCGTAGCGGCGCACGTGCCCGACGAGTTCGTCGACCAGCCGAGAAGCGGGCGGTGCGCCGGCACCGAGGCAAGCATGCGCCCGCCGGGGACGAGCAGATCGTACGCCCGCGCGAGGAGGCCGCGGTCGTCCTCGACATGCTCCAGCACCTCGAAGGCGAAGACGACGCCGAACCGCGCCCTTGTCGGGTCGAGCGCATTCAGGCGTGCCCCGCAGGATCTCCGGACGACTCGCCGGGCCGGCAAGCCGCGCCAGCCGACCAGCGGCCAGGCGGCCGCAGACGCAGAGAAGTCGATCCCGACGACCCTGCCGAACCCGCTGGGCGGCGAGCTCCTCCAGCATCGCGCCGGCCCCGAACCCGACCTCGAGGCCGGTCCCTGTCCTTGGACAACCGGGCAGCAGCCGCCGGACCAGGTCCAACCGGAGCAGGAACCGGAGGGCGCACCCAATCGGGCGGTCCGCGAGCTTGGCCGTCGGCCGACTCGGTCCACCGATCCGGCGGCCCGATGGCCGCGGGCTGTAGTCACGCTCGTACCGGGCCGCGGGCCCCGACCGAGTCCGGCTCGACCCTCTCGCCCGGTCCTTGATCAGCTCGCGGAGCGCGGTGGCCAGGGCGTCCGGCTCGCCGCGCGACACGAGCACGACCTCGTCGGGGTCGAAGGCGGAGCGCATGGCCGGCGTGTCGGCGGTGACGATCGCCCGGCCGGCACAGGCCGCCTGGTAGACCTTGCCCGGCACGACCTCGGCCTTGCCGCTGTCGCCGAACAGGCCGAGCACGACGTGGCGGCCGGCCACCAGCTTCCCGAGGCGCTCGGAGGTCACCGAGTCATGGACCTCGACCCCGTCGAGCCCGGCCACCTCCTGGTCGAAGGCGGCCCGGTCCTGCCCCCGACCGACGACGGTGAAGGTGATGTCGCCGCCCTGGAGCTGACTGATCGTCCTGGCCACCGTCTAGGCGCCGTGCAGGGGGATAAAGGTGCTGTAGAACAGTACCTTCAGGGGCCGCCCTCTGGCGGCGGACAGTCGGGAAATGCCATGGATCCGCACCCGACCGGCACGGCAGCGAGCTTCCGCGCCGGGAGTCCCAACTCACCGGTGGCGAAGGCGACCTGCTCGACCGGCGTCGAGCAGGGCCAGATCGGCTGGCCGCACGGCCAGCAGGTCCAGCAGCCTGGCCAGCCGAGCCTGGACGCTGGATGGGTCGAGCGACCTGCCGGTCCAGGACGACCGTGTCGTAGACCGAGAGGAACATGTCCAGGACCCGCCGCTTGCGCCTGGCCAGCAGGCAGGCCAGCAGCACGTCCAGGTGGCCGAAGTAGCCGA
>CAVTCL010000027.1:0-92722 GCA_963733175.1 uncultured Actinomycetota bacterium | reverse complement strand
TGATCAGGTGGTTGTGGTCGTCCAGGCCGACATCGATCTCGACCCAGTTGACCTTGCCGCTGAACTTGCGCTGGCCGTAGTCGGTGGTGGCGGGTGAACCGAACTCGTTGCCGAGGTCGAAGGTCTCGTCGGCGGATAAGAAGAGGGCCTCGGGCATCAAGTGGTAGCCCTGCCAGTCCTCACCCCGGCGGGGTGAATGAAGGTGTCCGTGATGCTCAGGCGCTAGGAGGCAAGGGCCCAGACCATAGGCAAGGTTCTCACGCCTGCCCGGAGGTCTGGCCCCTTGCCATACAGCCCGCGCTCGTCGTTGCCGGTCTAGGTGCTGACCTAGCTGACCGGTCGGCTGGCCTACCTGCTCCCACCCCGGCCGCCGGGTCGGGGAGGGACCCCGCCGCTGGCGTTGGAGGTCCGTTTGGACGCGGTCGGTGCGGTCGTGCTGGACGGGCTGTCGTACCGGCGGGCCGGCCGGATGGTGGGGATCTCCAAGCCCGAGGTCGGCGACAGCATCGCCCTGCTGCTGGGCGAACTGGCCGCGCTCGGGGTGTGCCAGCCCGATGGCACGTTCGTGACCAGCCTGGCTGATCTGCGCGATCGGCTGGTGGAGATGGCCGCCACCGGTGAGGCGGTGTGCATCGACGGGCTTGCCACCCGGGTGCAACGGCCCCGGTCCTGGGCCAACCAGAAGGTGCTGTAGGACGCCAAGCGCCACACCCACACCGCCCAGGGCGTGGTGGTGTCCACGATCCACGGCGACCTGCTGTGGTGTGACGTCGGCTGGCCACGACCCGCCAGCACTGGCATGCCCGACCGGGACCGGCGGACCGAGGATCGGCTGACCGACGCTGAACGCACCCACAACCGCGACCAGGCCGGCCTGTGCGCCCTGGTGGAGCAGTCGATCGGGCATCTGGCCGGCGCCTGGTCGCTGCGCCGCTGGCGTGGCCTGCTGTACCGATGGCTCCATCGAATACCCACCTGAGGAGCATCACAGACACCCTGAATGACGTGCCAGGCCTGGCGGCTCACCGCGATCGATGAAGGCCTGACGACGGCCGATCGTCAGTGTCAGGCCTGGCGCTCGATGGAGCATCTAGCCAAATTGGCTCGACGGTGGCGTCCGGGGGCTGCGACGCTGTGCACGACCACGTCGGGCGACAGCCTGGCTCGGACCTTCGGAAGGAAGCTGCGCTTTGCCTCCCGCGCGGAGCTGACGCAGGAGCGTCGACGACCGGCACGACCCGGAGATGCTCCCGGTCGCTTGGATTCCCCGGGCCGCCTCGGCCTCGGTCGGCGATCCGCGACCGGCTATCGGGATTGGTGATGGGCCGGTGAACGGCGCCCTGCGTTCTGACGTCATCCACCAGTCGCGACCAGGCTGCCGCGTTCTCGCACGCCTGGCGCCGGTGGCGCCTCAGGGCGTCAGGAAGCTCCGCTCGCATGGCCATCCCGCTTTCGGCGGTGACGTGGCGACTGCGCCAAACCAGGCTGCCACGTCTCCGCGGCCGTTGCGTCGCGTGCGCGGCGGCGTCCACTCTCGACCCGACCGGCAGGTTCCGGGTCAACGCCAACGGCAAGACCATCGACGTCTGGCTGCTGCTTCGCTGCCAGGGCTGCGGCCAGGCACGAAAGGTGACCGTCGTCAAACGGTCGCCGGTGCGCTCGATCGACCCAGCGCTGCTCCGCCGCTACCACGACAACGACCCAGCACTCGTCGCCGAGGTCCTCCTCGCCGCGCCGCTCCATCAACGAAACCGGCTCACCGTGGACTGGGAAGGCGCGTGGGTCCTCGACGCCGACCCGATCCCTGGTTGGCCCGGCCGGCCCGTCACCGTCCGTGTGGAACTGGTCGCCGCCATCCCCGTGCGACCGCTCAGGCTCGTCGCCGACGGCCTGGGGATCTCGCGTGCCGCGGCGGAGCGGCTCCGGGCCGACGGCAGGATCCGGTCGTCGACCCGCTTGGACACCCGCACCTCCAGCGGCTTCTCCTTCACGCTCGACGATCCGGAGCCCGGCTGACGTGTCCCGGGGCTACGGTCCGCCGGTCCCGGGTCTGGGCACGCCAGTGCTGGCGGGTCGTCGCCAGCCGCCGACCACAGCAGGTCGCCGTGGATCGTGGACACCACCACGCCCTGGGCGCTGGCGCACCGGGCATCACGGACACCCTCAATCATGTGCACCAGGCGCGGTGCCGGTCATTCCACCGCGGCCAACTGGCCCACAGCGGACCTGGCACCTGGTCCCGACGGCCGCAGCCACAGCGATGCCTGGGTCGGCTGCATGGTCTGGTTCACCGCGACCAGCAGCTCGCCGGTCAGGGTGTCCAGGTCGACCTGGTCACGCAGGCGGGTGCCGAAGGCGGCGATGGTCTGGGCGGCGTCGTGGCGGCGGCGGTTGAAGCGGCGGTCCACGAGGGCCTGGATGCGGTGGCGGGCCGGCTGGAAGAGGGCGGCCACGGCCAAGGTCGCGCCGGCCACGGCCAGGCTGGAGTCCTGGCCGAGGAGCTGGCCGAGCGCCAGGACCACTCGCGGCATAGCTCAGTCCCAGCGACAGCGTCAGCAGCCCATAAGCGATCGTGCGGCTGATGACGCGGTCCAGGTCGTACAGCCGATAGCGGAGGATCGCCGCGGCGATGGCCAGGCAGAGGACCGCCGCGGAGCCGAGCACGGCCACGCCGACCACGGCGGCACTTTCGATGGAGATGCCCGCCATGGCGACCGGGATACCGACCGCCGCCACCACCGCCGCGGACGCCACCCAGCGCAGCTGCTGGCGTTCCACGCCCCTGGCACGGCGGAAGCGCACCACCAGCGAGGCGCCGCCCACCACCACGCTGAGCAGCGTGATCACGAGCGCGGGCAGTGCGACCACGATGGCCAGAGACGCCAGGGCGGGGACGAAGTACGGGTTCTGGATCGAGTAGAAGGGCGGGAATCCCATCGTCGCGGTCCCGAGGACGACCGCCGCCGTCCATGCCAGCGGCGCGACGACGGCGATCCCGGCCCACCATCGCCAGCGCGGGGACGGCAGCGAGCCGGTCGGTGTGAGCAGCAGGATGAAGCCGATGCAGGCCGGCCAGAGGGCGAAGGTGTCGCCGAGCGCACGAACGTGGCCGACGGCCGGGACCGCCCCCGGGCTGGCCAGGAGCCCGTACCGGGCGTAGCCGTCGGTCAGTCCGTCGACGGTCACCGACAGCCCCAGGGCCAGCATCAGCCAACCGACGGGATGCCGCGGCCGGCGGCTGGCCAGCACCGCCCCGACCGTCGCCATGCCGACCACCGCCGCGACGTAGAGCAGCTCGTGGGCGCGGATCGTCAGCTCGGGGCGGCCCGCTTGACGCAGCAGGTGGTCCAGCCACAGGACGGCGGCAAGCCCCGATTGGGTCAGCACCCACAGCAGCCACGCCAGCGCTGGCGTCCACCGGCCCGGGCCGGCGGCGCGGGTGCCGCGGCTCACCGCCATGATCCTCGCCGCACCCAGCTCACCTCCGGCCTCGCCGCCCTTCAGCATCGTGAACCGGGTGCCAGTGTGGCCTGCTTGCGTTTCGGCAGCGTTACGGTTGGAGGCGCCAGCTCCCCGATCGTCGGCACGACTCGACCGCCGCGCGCCTCTAGCCGCTCGGGCTGCGCTCGGTGGCCCGCTGCCGACGGCGGGCGGTCGTGACCCGCCACCAGAGGAACGTCAGAGCCCCCAGCAGCACCTGGGGGACGTAGGTCGCCGCGCGCCACACCAGGTCGGCGGCCAGGGCCTCGCTGCTGGTTGCGCCGTAGCCGGTGAGCAGGGCCGCCAGGGCGGCATCCACGGTCCCGAGGCCGCCGGGGGTGAGGGGGATGAACGAGGCGACCCGCGCGAACGAGAACGCCGCCAGCGCCTCGGTCCAGGTCACCTTGACCGCTCCGGTCCCGGCCTCCAGTCCGCGCAGGGCCAGGACCAGGATCGCCCAGGAGGTGAGCTGCAGCAGCAGGGTCGACAACGTGACCTGGACCCACCGGGTCCGCATGACGTCGACGACGCTCGACCGGAAGTCCAGGATCTTCCCGGTGAGGTCGACCGAACGGCCGTGCGCCAGGCGCCGCGTGAGCGGGTTGATGAGGCGATCCGCCCAGCGCCCGACCGTGCGGGCGCCGCCCTCGCTGCGCAGCACCACCGTGAAGGCGACCACCGCAACCCCGATGGCGAGCATCCCGATGGCCGCCATCAGCAGGTAGGTCCCCTCGACCACGCCGCTGGCCAACAGCGCCAAGACCCCGAGGACCGGCATGACCAGGGTCGCGAAGACGTTGAAGACGCTCACGATCGCGATGGCGCTGGCGGCCGCTCCGGCGCCGAACCCGTAGGAGTCGAGCATGCCGTACTGCACGCCCAGCCCGACCGCGCCGCCGGCCGGCACGGCGTTGCTGATGGCAAACGAGGTCTGGCGCACCACGAAGCCAGGTCCATAGCCCAGCCCGGGCAGGGCCGCCTGCAGCGGCCAGACGTAGACGGCGACGTTGACCACCGTGGCCACGACCAGGGCGACGACATAGGCGGTGGGCATCTGCTGGATCGACGACCATGCGTCGGAGTAGTCGGCGACCTTGGGGAAGATGCCGACGAAGACCACCACCAGCACGGCAACGGTGACCGCCGACGAGACCACGATGCGCCAGGGACTCCGGCGAGCTGGTGCGGGCGGACCCGGTCCCGCCGCGGGTTGCTCCTGTTCCGGCCGTCCCACCCGAGGACCCCCTCGATTCGCTCGTCCTGCCCCTCGTCGGCTCATGCTGCGATCGGGGAACCGGGCGCACCTCACCCGTTCCAGGTGATTTCATCAGGCAGGTGACCGCGTAGGCTGGCACCAGCCGCGATCTGCCACATGAGCGACCGACGAGGAGAGGTGCAGGACATGGAGGGCGACGCGAGGAGGATCTCGTATCAGGCCCTCCGCAAGGGCGTCCCGGTCCGAGCCCGGGGCGGTGAGGAGATCGGCACGGTCGAACACGTGCTGCAGGTCCCGGACCTGGACGTCTTCGACGGCATCGTCCTCGAGACAGCGGATGGTCTTCGCTTCGCCGATGCCGACCAGGTTGCCGACATCACCGACCGGTACGTGGTGCTGAACCTGCCGGCCGAGGAGGCCGAACGGCTGGGACGACCACAGGGGCCGGCGGTCTACCACGCCGACCCGTCCGAGCACACCGGCGCCTCACTGCACGACTGGTTCGGTCGCACGTTCGGCCGCAGCCACTGGAAGCGGGACGACTAGCCCGTCGACGATGGCGACCTACGTTGCGGCCGCAGCCAGAGCGACGCCTTGGTCGGGTGCATCGTCTCCTCGGCCACGGCCAGCAGCTCGCCGGTCAGGGCGTCCAGGTCGACCTGGTCGCGGAGGCGGGTGCCGAACCCTTCGATGATGCGGGCGGCGTCGTGGCGGCGGCGGTTGAAGCGGCGGTCGACCGCCGCCTGGACCCGGCGGCGGGCCGGCTGGAACACGGCGGCCACGGCCAGGGTGGCGGCGGCCACGACCAGGCTGGAGTCGCGGCCGAGGAGCTGGCCGAGGACCAGGGCCACGGCGGCGTAGGCCAGGCCGAGCAGGATCGTGAGCAGCCCGTAGGCGACCGTGCGGCTGATGATCCGGTCCAGGTCGTACAGCCGGTAGCGCAGGATCGCCGCCCCGGTCGCCAGCGGGAGGATCAGGATGGAGACACCGAGGGCCGTCTGGAACACGGGGCCGTCGTCGGATTCGACGACCAGGGCGATGAGGGAGACCACCAGCGCCACCGCGGCCAGCACGCCCCCGACCGCCAGCCAGCGCAGCTGGAGCCGTTCCAGGCCGCGGGCGCGGCGGAACCGCAGCAGCAGCGACACGGCCCCGACCGGCAGCCCGGCCAGGATGAGCACCGCGCCGAGCGGGAAGGCGGCCTCCAGGGGCCCGTCGGCCAGGGCCGGGACGCCGACCGGGTTCCCGACCTCCGGGTACTCCGGGTACAGCGGCATCGGGTGCAGCGCCGAGGACACGAAGGTGACCGCCAGGGCCGCCACCTCGATCCTGGCCCACCAGCGCCAGCGGGCCGACGGCAACGACCCGGTGGGGGTGAGCAGCAGGATGAAGCCGGCGCAGGAGAGGTAGAGGAAGACACCGCTGTTGGCGAACCCGGCCAGGTAGTCGGCGGCCGTGAGCGCTCCCGGCCGCGCCACCAGCCCGTAGCGGGTGTAGGAGAAGGCGAAGCCGGCGGCCGAGTTGGAGAGCCCGAGAGCGACCAGCAGCCAGCCGACCTTGTGGCGGGGCCGGCGGCTGGCCACCACCGCCCCGACCGTCGCCGCGCTCACCGCCCCCACGGCCAGGGTGCCGTTGCCACCGCCCAGCAGCGCCAGCTCGGGATACCCGGCCTGGCGCAGCAGCTCGTCCAGCCAGAAGGTCGCGGCGAGGCCGAGGAGGGTCAGCGCCCACAGCGCCCAGGCCAGCCCGGCCGGCCACGACCGCGGCCGCGCCTTCCCGGCCGCGGCGCTCATCGCCACGGCCGCCGCCCAGGACCCGTTGCCGCCATCCCCACCTCCCCAGGTCGCGTCGGCTGGCGGCCACTGTGGCCGGCCCCCGTCCCGGCAGCGTTACGGACCTGGGTCCGGCCGGGTCAGGAGGGGATGGTGACCCGCATGGCGCGGCGTTCGCCGTCCAGGGCGCGCAGGGCCTGGGTGAGGGTGGGGACGTGGAGCTCGCGTTCGCCCCGTTCCCACATCAGCTCGAGCGCGGCCAGCAGCGCCCTGGCCTCGGTGGCGAGGGACTGGGCGGCCCGCAGGCCGGCGTAGGTGTGGCCGGAGCTGCGGGCCGGGTTGATGCGGGCCATCAGGTCGACCACGGCCAGGTAGTGGTCGACGACCGAGCACTCGGCGTCGGTCAGGGCCGGCATCCGTGGCCGGTCGGGCGTGCGCGGCCGGTCGGGGAGCATGCCGGTCACCCTCGGGCGGCGGCCGGTTCGAGCTCGGGGGCGGCCCGGTGGCCGGTGAGGATCTCGTCGACCAGCCCGTACTCCAGGGCCTGCTCGGCGCTGAGGATGAAGTCGCGGTCGGTGTCGCGGGCGATCTTCTCCACGTCCTGGCCGGTGTGGCTGGCCAGGATCTGGTCGACCAGGGCCCGCTGGCGCAGGATCTCGCGGGCCTGGATGTCGATGTCGACCGACTGGCCCTGGGCGCCGCCGTGCGGCTGGTGGAGCAGGACGGTCGAGTGGGGGAGGGCGTACCGCTTGCCGGGGGCCCCGGCGGCCAGGATGACGGCCGCGGCCGACGCCGCCCAGCCGAGGCAGGTGGTGGCGACGTCGCAGCGGATGTAGCGCATCGTGTCGTAGATGCCGAGCAGGGCCGTGACCGACCCGCCGGGCGAGTTGATGTAGAGCTGGATGTCCTTGTCGGGGTCCTCGCTCTCCAGGTGGATGAGCTGGGCCATGATCAGGTTGGCGCTGGTGTCGTCGACCGGGGTGCCGAGGAACACGATCCGGCCGCTCAGCAGCCGCGAGTAGAGGTCGAACGACCGCTCGCCCCGGCTGGTCTGCTCGACGACGACGGGTACGAGATTCGACATGCTGCCTCCAGCGACGTGCGTTCCACCGGTGCGCCGGTCCTCCATGAGCAACCGTGCCACAGCGGCGGGCCTCCGGGGCCGGTTTCCGCTGCAGGCCGACGACCGCCCGGGCCGGGCGCGGTCAGGCCCGGTGGAAGTTGCCGCTGGCGACGGTGACGGCGGCCTCCAGGGTCGCCCGCAGCCGTTCGTTGCTGCAGCCCTTGGACAGGTAGGCGACCGCGCCGGCGGCGAACGCCTGGCGCTTCAGCTCCGGGCTGTCGAAGGCGCTGAACATCACGATCGCCGTGTCGGGCGCGACCTCGCGCAGCAGCCGGGTCGCGTCGAGGCCGTTCATGATGGGCAGCGACAGGTCCATCAGGACCACGTCGGGGGCCAGCTCGGCGGCCATGGAGGTGGCGTCGGCGCCGTCGGCGACCGCGCCGACCACCTCGAACCCCGACAACTCCAGCATCCCGACCAGCGCTTCTTGCAGCATCTGGTGGTCGTCGACCACCAGGACCCTGACCCGCCTCATCGCAGCCCCCCTCGATCGGTCGGCCGAATACTAATGGATACGCCTGTTCGACTCCAAACGGAGAAACCTACGAAACGACGCGGTCGGGCTCCCGCCTGCCGCCCGGCGCCGTGACCGGTTTGTAACCTGGCGCGGGCGGGTCCGGTCCCCGGCCGCGGCCGTGGTCCCCGCGGCGGGCGGGCCGGCGGGCGGGGTGGCCGTGACCTGCTGCGCCGGCCGCTACGGGCCATCACCCGCCCTGGTCGTGGGCCCGGCCCGGTGCCCTGGTGGCACTATGTAGGTCTCTCGATGGGCGGCGTGCACCCCCCTGACGACAATCCCGGCAACCTGGGCAGGTCAGCCGGGTCGGGGGAGGGTCATGTCGCGGTTGTGGTCGCCTGCCAGCGGGGTCCCGGATCACCCGCCCCCGTTCGGCGTGTGGGTCGGGGAGCCCCGGCCCGAGCCTCTCCCGACCCCGCGCAAGGCCCCCACCCCGCGCAAGGCCCCGACCCCGCCCAAGGCCCCGACCCCGCGCCCTGGCGAGGCCCCGGCCGCGGTCGCGCCCGGCGCCCTGTTCACGACCCCGGGGAGCGCGCGGCCCGCGCCGCCGGCCGGCCCCGGCGCGGTGGCGCCGTTCGGTGGCGCTGCTGCTGGTCGCCGGGACCCTGGCCACGACCATGGTGGCGGGCTCGGTGGTGGCCGTGGTCGACCGCCTGGGGGCGTCGACCCCGCCGCGGCCCGGACCGGTCGCGGCCCCGAGCCTGGCCACCCTCAACGCGGCCATCGCCCGCGGCGAGTCCTTCCTGGACGGGCTCTACAAGCCGCTCGGCGCGGCCGGGGCGGTCCAGTCCGAGTACTACGGCCTGCCGATCCGGGTGTGGTTCCCCGGCCACCGGCGCTGGGTGCTGCTGGGCCAGGCCGACCCCGTCGGCTGCCCGGCCACCGACTGCCCGCCCCCGACCCGGATCCGCAGCCTCGAGTCGACCTACGACACCGAGGCCTACGAGCTCACCTTCGCCACCCCGACCACCCCGGAGGGCCTGCGGCTGCGGGCCGAGGTCGACTGGGCCGCCGGCGGGGGCCGGTACCGGGTGAGCGTGGCCGCGCTGGCCTTCGACGACCCGGCCACGGCCGCCGAGGTCTGGCTGGACGACCAGCGCCTTGGCAGCTTCCAGCCGGGACCGCTGGCCGCCCGGCAGCCGGCCCTGCGCCGCAGCTTCCCGGCCCGCCAGGTCGACCACCTGCGCAGCTTCCGGTTCACCATCCGCCACGCGACCCAGCTGGCCTGGCTGCACGCGGTCAGCCGGGAGGACGAGCCCCGCACGGCCGCCCTGGCCCGGTTCATGCTGACCGCCGGGTTCGTGCCCGGCCAGGACCTGCGGGCGGCCATCTTCGGGCGTGGCCGCGACGCCCCGCGGGACTTCAGCTACCGCCACGAGCCGTTCGTCGACGCCTACGGCGACTGCCAGCTGGAACCGCCGGCCAGCCCGATGGCCTACCCCTACCGGTCCAAGGCCTGCCTGGGCAACGTGCAGCCGTACCTGCTGGCGGCCCGGTACGACACCCTGCTCCCGGCCATCGAGGCCCTGCAGGCGCTGAACCGCGGCGAGGCGCCCGACAGCGCCTACCGGGACCGGTCGGCGCTGCTGCCCATGGTCACCACCTCGGCCGGCCGGACCGCCGACGAGCTGGAGGAGCGCTTCGACCGGCTCGGGTTCGGGATCCCGCGCTGCACCCCGCTGAGCTGCGACCGCGAGCGGGCCAGCGCCCTGCGGACCTTCACCTTCGGCATGCTGGAGACGGTGCTCGGCTACAGCAGCGGGCAGGTCGGCCGCCGCCAGTACGCCGACGCCGTGGCCAACCTCGCCCTCCGGGTCCAGGTCGGCGACGACGGCGTCGTCCGGGCCGCCGACCGCGTCGCCTACCGCCCGGCGCTGCGGGGCGGGTTCCTCTCCTACTGGAACCGCGACCGCCGCTACCTCAAGCCGAGCGGCATCGTCCAGGCGGTCGCCGACCGCTTCAACATGCCGCCCGAGTACCTGGGCCTGCGGCCGACCGACAGCGAGACCAGCTTCGACGCGTACGCGTTCCTGGCCCTGTACCGCTGCGCCCGCTACAAGGTCGGCTGCAAGCTGGTCGGCGCCGCCAGCCCCTAGTAGCCGCCCGGCTGGACCGGCGCCTGGGGACGGCGGAGCGGCACGTGGACCATCGGCACCCGGCTGTCGATCCAGTCCAGGTCGGGGTCGGCCGACGGCTCGCGGCCGTCGCCGGGGGCCGGGGGATGGTCGGCCACGGCCGCCACCGGCGACCTGCCCCGGCGCCGGGCGGCCTCGCCGTCGGCCAGCGGCGCCAGCTCGGTCGGCTGCACGATGAGCCGCCGCGGCACCAGCACCAGGGCGGTGATGCCGCCGTACCAGGAGTGGCGGAGCTGGACCTTGATGCCGTGCTTGGAGGCGAGCTGGGTGACCACGAAGAACCCGAGCATCTTGGCCAGGGCGAAGTCGATGTCGGGCGGCTTGGCCAGGCGCTGGTTGACCTTGACCAGCTGCTCGTCGCTCATGCCAAGGCCCTGGTCCTCGATCTCGATCAGGTAGCCGGCGGGCAGCGGCTGGCCGGCCACCAGGGCCTTGGTGCCGGGCGCCGAGAAGGTGACGGCGTTCTCGATCAGCTCGGCCAGCAGGTGCATGACGTCGGCGGCGGCATGGCCGGCGAGCCGCACCTGGTCGAGGGGGAGGAGCTCGACCCGGGTGTGCTCCTTGACCTCCTCGACCGCCGCCTGCACGACCTCGGTGAGCTCGATCGGGCCCCGCCAGCGCCGGGCCGGCTCCGACCCGGACAGGATGATCAGGTTCTCGGCGTTGCGCCGCATCCGGGTGGCCAGGTGGTCCAGCTCGCCGAGCCCGGTCCGCACCTCGGTCGCGGAGCCGCTGACCTCGAGCTCGTCGATCACCTCGAGCTGGCGCTCGATCAGGCTCTGGCTGCGCCGGGCCAGGTTGAGGAACATGTCGCCGACGCTGCGGCGCAGGACCGCCTCGCGGCCGGCGACCCGGACCGCGACCCGGTGGACCGAGTTGAAGGCCTCGGCCAGGTGGCCGATCTCGTCCCTGGAACGGACCTCGATCGGCGCCGCCGACTCGGCCTCGAGGTCGACCTGCTCGCCGTCCTGGAGCCGCTGCACGACGCTGGGCAGCCGATGCTCGGCCGTCTCCTCGGCCGCCGTCTCCAGCCGGCGCATGGGCCGGATCAGCGAGCGGGCGGTGACGAGGGCCAGCACCACGGCCAGCACCAGGGCGGCCACCAGCAGCAGGCTGTACAGCCAGGCCCGGCGTTCGGCGGCCTGCTTGACGGCCGAGCTGGTGGCGATCACGTCGGCGCTGAGGCGCTGCTCGACCTCGCGCATCCGGTCCAGCTTCACGGTCATGGCGCCGAACCAGGCCTGGGGGTCGGCGTCGAGCCTTGCGGCGCGTGGCGCTCTCCCAGGGCCTCCTCGACGAACTCGTCGACCTGCTCGACCTCCGCCCCGGCGACGGTCTCCTCGCGGAACTCGTGCTGGGCCTCGGTGGCGTTGGAGTCGAACTGGGCCGTGTAGAGGTCCTCGGCGGCGACCAGGGCAGCGAGCTTGCCGTGCTCGTTCTCGCCGAAGCGGTCCGCGGCGTAGACGTTCTGGAGCAGGCTGCGCTGGGCGTCGGCGAAGTCCTTGGCCCTGGCCAGGGCGACCGAGGCGGCGACCCCCTTGAGCAGCTCGGCGTTGTTGGAGCGGGGGGCGATCTCGCCGTTGATGTCCAGCAGGTCGCTGACGGTGTCGGTGTACTGGTCGAGCGCCTTGCCCGGAGTGTCCAGCGGGCCGTGGCCCTCCTCGGTGGCGTGCTCGAGCTCCTCCTCGCCCTCCTCCTCGTGCAGCTCGATGCCGGGCTCGACCTTCAGCTCGCTGGCGACGATCTTGGCGTCGTCGATCGTCTGCCGCTGCTCGCCGAGGCGGCCCAGCTCGCTCAGGCCGTACTCGATCTTCTCGGCCAGCAGCTCGTCGCCGGCGCCGAGGCGCTGGGCCTCGGCCCGGTAGGTGGCGGCCGCCTGGTCGACGACGCGCCGCTGCTCGAGCAGCTCGGGGCCCCACTGCCTGCGACCGCTGTCGATGTAGCTGATCGAGAGGCTGCGTTCGGCCTGGAGCTGGTGGATGAGGGGGGCGAGGCCGGCGGCCAGCCGGGCGAAGGCGGTGCTGCGTTCGGCCCGGTCGCTCTCGGCCAGGTTCTGGCGGATGCCGACCAGGGCGAGGACGGCCAGCAGCAGCAGGGGGCCGAGGAGGGCGACGATGAGCTTGGTCCGGATCGGCGCGTTGCGGAACATCTACGATCAACCTTGCGTACGGCGGGAGAGGAAGGCTCATGGACGCTATCGTCCATGTCAAGACCGCCGCAATGCGGGGATCTGCCGAACTTCGCCTGGTCAGGCCCGCTTTGGCGTAGCTTCCGGTGACACGGGCCGACGTAGCCGGAATCCGCTGATCGAACTAGTCACTCCGGTCGCCCGGCGCGGCGGACCGTAGGGAAGCGACCCGTCTCCAGTCCGGAAGGTTCGCGCCGTTCGAGCGCTACCGGCTCAAGCGCGCCGGGACCCGTCCTTGGGCTTGGACTTGCCCTTGGCCTTGCTGGTCTTGCCGGGGGGCCGGGGCCGGGGGTCCGGAGGCTCGAAGCCGCGGTCGCGCATCCCCCGCTCGATCTCGGCGATCGCCTGCTCGACGACCGCCACCCTGGCGTAGCGCTTGGAGTCGGCCTCGACCAGGTGCCAGGGGGCCAGCGGGTGGTCGGTCCGCTCCAGCATGTCCTCGATGGCCTGCTCGTAGGCGGTCCGCTTCTCGCGGTTGCGCCAGTCCTCGGCGGTCAGCTTCCAGGTCTTCAGGGGCTCGCGCTCGCGCCGCTTGAACCGGCGGAGCTGCTCCTCGTCGGAGATGTGCATCCAGAACTTGAGCAGGATCATGCCCTCCATGACCAGCGACTTCTCGAACTCGACGATCTCGTCGTAGCCGCGGGTCCACTGCTCGACGGTGGCGAACCCCTCGACCCGCTCGACCAGCACCCGGCCGTACCAGGAGCGGTCGAGCACGGCCATGCCGCCCCAGCCGGGCAGGCTCGACCAGAACCGCCACAGGAAGTGGTGGCGCTTCTCGTCGTAGGTCGGGGCGGCGAAGCTGGCCACCCGGACGTGGCGCGGGTCCATGGGGGTGACCAGCCGGCGGATGGCGCCGCCCTTGCCGGAGGCGTCCCAGCCCTCGAACAGCACGCACACCGGCGGGCCGAGCCGCCCGTCGCCGAGCAGCCCGCCGAGGGTGAGCCGCAGCTCCAGCAGGCGGTTGGAGGCCGCCTCCAGCCGCGCCGCCTCCTCCTCGCGGCTCAGCCTCAGGGTCAGGTCGAGCTCGTCCAGGCGTCCCATCAGCCGATCCTGGCAGGCGCCGCCCACTACCCGGCAAGAGGACAAGCTCACCGGCGGCGCAGCGCCCCCAGGGTCAGGCCCGGGGCGATCGCGTCCGGGTCCACGCGGAGGTCGAGCAGGGCCGGGCGCCCGGCCTTCAGCGCCCGGTCGAGGGCGTCGCCGAACGCCTCGGTGTCGGTGACCGTCTCGCCCAGGGCGCCGTAGGCCTCGGCCAGCGCACAGAAGTCGGGGTTGTCCAGGTCGGTGGCGATCACCCGCCCCGGGTAGGCCCGCTCCTGGTGCATGCGGATGGTGCCGTACATGCCGTTGTTGACCACCAGCACGACCACGTCCAGGCGGTGCTGGACGGCCGTGGCCAGCTCCTGGCCGGTCATCAGGAAGTCGCCGTCGCCGGCCACCGCCACCACCGTCCGCTTGGGATGGACGACCTTGGCGGCCAGCCCGGCCGGGAGGCCGAAGCCCATGGCGCCGCTCTTGGGCGCCACCTGGGTGCCGTGGCGCCGGAACTGGAAGAAGCGGTGGACCCAGCCGGTGTAGTTCCCGGCCCCGCTGGCCACGACGGCGTCGTCGGGCAGCCGCTCGCGCAGCACGGCCATCGCCTGGCCGAGGTCGACCTTCCCCGGCGACGGCCAGGGCCGCACCCAGGCCAGGTAGTTGGTCCTGGCCGCCTCCGTCCAGGCCGACCAGGCGTCGCCGGTGACCGGCGGGACCGAGCGCCAGGCGGCCAGGAACGGGGCCACGGCCGCGTTGACGGCCAGGTCCGGCTGGTACAGCCGGCCCAGCTCGGCCAGGCCGGGGTGGACGTGGACGAGGCGCTGGCGGGGGACCGGCGCCCCCAGCAGCCGGTAGCCGCCGGTGGTGATCTCCCCGAGGCGCGGGCCGACGGCCATCACCAGGTCGGCCGCCCGGACCCGCTCGGCCAGGGCCGGGTTGGGGCTCACCCCGAGGTCGCCGACATAGCTCGGGGAGCGGTTGTCGAGCACGTCCTGGGAGCGGAACGAGACCGCCACCGGCAGCCGGCTGGCCTCGGCCACGGCGCGCAGGTCGGCCGCGGCGGCCTCGGTCCAGCCGGGCCCGCCGGCCACCACCAGCGGCCGCCTGGCCCCGCCGAGCAGCTCGCGCAGGCGGGCCAGGTCGGCGGGCGCGACCCCGCGGGCGACGGGTCGGACCGGGCGGGCGTCGGCCACCCTGGCGGTCGCGGTCAGCACGTCCTCGGGCAGGGCCAGCACCACCGGCCCCGGCCGGCCCGAGGTCGCCACCTGCACCGCCCTGGCCAGCAGCTCGGGCAGCCGGGCGGGGTCGTCGGCCTCGGCCGCCCACTTGGCCATCGGCCCGAACACCGCCGGCACGTCCAGCTCCTGGAAGGCCTCGCGGCCGCGCACGGCCCGGCTCACCTGCCCGACCAGCAGCAGCATGGGGGCCGAGTCCTGGGCGGCGGTGTGGACCCCGACGCTGGCCTGGGTCGCCCCCGGGCCCCTGGTGACCAGGCAGACGCCGGGCCGCCCGGTGAGCTTGCCGTAGGCCACGGCCATGTTGGCCGCCCCGGCCTCGTGCCGGCAGGTGATCAGCCGGGTCCTGCCGTCATAGAGCGCGTCCAGCACGGCCAGGAAGCTCTCCCCGGGGACGCAGAAGGCCGCGTCGATCCGGTTGGCCTGCAAGGTGTCGGCGACGATCTGGCCGCCGCTGCGTTCGCGCATGCGGCGGACGATAGCAGGCACGCTAGCACCTGGCCGGGCTGCGCTGGCGGCCGGCGGAGCCGGTCGGGGCTAGTCGCGGACCAGTTTGCGGTAGGTGTAGCGGTGGGGGCGGGTCGCTTCGGGGCCGAGGCGGTGGACCTTGTCGGCCTGGTAGTCGGCGAAGTTGCCCTCGAACCAGGTGACGCGGCTGTCGCCTTCGAAGGCGAGCATGTGGGTGGCGATCCGGTCCAGGAACCAGCGGTCGTGGCTGATCACGACCACGCAGCCGGGGAAGTCGAGCAGGGCGCTCTCCAGGGAGCGCAGGGTGTCGACGTCCAGGTCGTTGGTCGGCTCGTCCAGCAGCAGGAGGTTGCCGCCCTCGCGCAGGGTCAGGGCGAGGTTCAGCCGGTTGCGCTCGCCGCCCGACAGGGCACCCACCGGCTTCTGCTGGTCGGGGCCCTTGAAGCCGAAGGTGGCGGTGTAGGCCCGGGTGGGCATCTCCCGGCCGCCGACCCGGAAGTGGTCCAGGCCGCCGGAGATGGCCTCGAACACCGTCTGGGACGGGTCGAGCCGGGCCCGGTCCTGGTCGACGTAGGCCAGCTGGACGGTCGGGCCCAGCCGCAGCTCGCCCGCGTCGGGCCGCTCGGTGCCGGTGACCAGCTTGAACAGGGTGGTCTTGCCGGCGCCGTTGGCCCCGATGACCCCGACGATGCCGCCGCGGGGCAGGCTGAACGACAGCTCGTCGATCAGCAGCCGGTCGCCGTAGCCCTTGGTCAGCCCGGACGCCTCCACGACCACGTCGCCGAGGCGGGGACCGGGCGGGACCTGGATCTCGTCGAAGTCGACCGGCCGGTCGCGCTCGGCCGCCGACGGCCAGCTCCTCGTAGCGCCGCAGCCGGGCCCGGCCCTTGTCGTGGCGGCCCTTGGTGCCGGCCCTGACCCACTCCAGCTCCCGCTCCAGGACCCGCCTGCGGCCGGCCGAGGCCCTGGCCTCGGCGGCCAGCCGGGCCGCCTTGGTCTCCAGGTACGTCGAGTAGTTGCCCTCGTACGGGTAGGCGCGGCCCCGGTCCAGCTCCAGGATCCAGCCGGCCACGTTGTCGAGGAAGTAGCGGTCGTGGGTGACGGCCAGCACCGTGCCCGGGTAGGCGGCCAGGTGCTGCTCCAGCCACTGCACGCTCTCGGCGTCCAGGTGGTTGGTGGGCTCGTCGAGCAGGAGCAGGTCGGGCCGGGACAGCAGCAGCCGGCAGAGGGCGACCCGGCGCCGCTCCCCGCCCGACAGGGTGGCGACCTCGGCGTCCCCCGGCGGCAGCCGCAGGGCGTCCATGGCCATCTCCAGCTGGGCGTCCAGGTCCCAGGCGTTGGCCGCCTCGATGGCGTCCTGCACCCTGGCGTACTCGTCCAGCAGCCGGTCCATGTCGTCGGGACCGGCCTCGCCGAGGGCGACGCTCAGCTCCTCGAACCGGGCCAGCAGGGCCCGGGTGCCGGCCACGCCCTCCTCGACGTTGCCGAGCACGTCCTTGTCCGGGTCAAGGACCGGCTCCTGGAGCAGGATGCCGACGCTGGCCCCGGGGGCCAGGGCGGCCTCGCCGTTGGAGATGGTCTCCAGCCCGGCCATGATCTCGAGCACCGTCGACTTGCCGGCGCCGTTGGGGCCGACCACGCCGATCTTGGCCCCGGGCAGGAAGGCCAGGGTCACGTCGTCGAGGATGAGCTTGTCCTGGTGCGCCTTGCGCACCCGCTGCATCACGTAGATGTACTTGGTCACGCCGGGCATTCTACGAGCCGGCGGCCAACAACCTCAGGAGGACGCGATGCACCCGGCGCTGGAGCAGGTCGACTGGGAGAAGGAAGGCGAGGCGGTGGTGGAGCTGCTGCGGGCGCTGCTGCGCTTCGACACCACCAACCCGCCCGGCAACGAGGCCGAGTGCGTGGCCTTCCTGGCCGACACCCTGCGCGGGGCCGGGGTCGAGCCGGAGGTGCTGTCGCCGGCCCCTGGCCGGGCCAACCTGGTCGCCCGCCTGCCCGGCGGCGACGGGGGAGCGGCCCCGCTGCTGCTCAACGGCCACGTCGACGTGGTCCCGGCCGAGGCCGGGCGCTGGCGGCACCCGCCGTTCGCCGGCGAGGTCCACGACGGCGCCGTCTGGGGCCGGGGCGCGGTCGACATGAAGCACATGGTGGCCATGAGCGTGGCCGTCGTCGGGCTGCTGGCCCGCCTCGGGGTGCCGCTGCGGCGCGACCTCAAGCTGGCCGCGGTGGCCGACGAGGAGGCCGGCTGCGCCGCCGGCAGCGCCTGGCTGGTCGACCACCACCCGGACAAGGTCCGGGCCGGCCACGCCCTCGGGGAGGTCGGCGGGGCCACCTTCTACCTGGGCGGGCGGCCCTTCTACCCGGTCCAGGTGGCCGAGAAGGGCATCGCCTGGCTGCGGGCCACCGCCTCGGGGGCGACCGGGCACGGCAGCATCCCCCGCGACGACAACGCCGTGGTCCGGCTGTCGGAGTTCCTGGCCCGGGTCGGGCGGCGCAAGCTGCCCATGCACCCCTCGCCGGAGGTCAGGCGGTTCCTGGAGGCGCTGGGGCCGTCCAGGGCCGGGCCGGCCGGGCCGCGCTCCCGCTGCTGCTCCGGCCCCGGCTGTCGGAGCTGGTCCTGCGGCGCGGGGTCCGCGACCCGGGGATGGCCCGCCTGCTCAGCGCGCTGCTGCGCAACACGGCCAGCCCGACGGTGGTCCACGCCGGCAGCAAGGTCAACGTGATCCCCGGCCGGGCCACCGCCGAGCTGGACGGCCGCATCGCCGTCGGCTCCAGCGAGGCCGAGCTGCTGGCCGAGCTGCGCGCCCTGGCCGGCCCCGGCATCGAGCTGGAGCTGCTCGGGCCGAGCCGGCCGCCGACGGTGACCCCGCCCGGCGACCCGCTGTTCGACCTCCTGGCCACGGTGGTGGCCGAGCACCACCCGGGCGCGGTGGCCGTGCCGGCGGTCACCCCCGGGTTCACCGACGCCAAGTTCTGGTCCGACCTCGGCGCCGCCTGCTACGGCTTCGCCCCGGTCCGCCTGGAGCCCACCGACCCCGACTTCGCCGCCATGTTCCACGGCGACGACGAGCGCGTCCCCGTGGCCGGTCTCCAGGCCGGCCTGCGCATGCTGGCCGACGCGGTCGCCCGCCACTGCTGCTGAGCCGGATCAGGTCCGGTTGGCCAGGGCCGTGGCCGCCATGGTGAGGTACTCGAGCAGGGGAGCGGCCAGCTCGCCGGGCAGCTCCAGGTCCTCGACGGCGGCGGTCATGTGGCGCAGCCAGGCGTCGCGCTCGGCCGGGCCGATGGCGAACGGCGCGTGGCGCATCCGGAGGGCCGGGTGGCCGCGGCGTTCGCTGTAGGTGTGGGGGCCGCCCCAGTACTGCATGAGGAACAGGCGCAGCCGCTCCTCGGCCCCGGAGAGGTCCTCCTCGGGGTACAGGGGGCGCAGGACCGGGTCGGTGGCCACCCGGCGGTAGAAGCCGGCGACCAGCCGCCGGAAGGTGGGCTCGCCGCCGACCGCGTCGTAGTAGGTCATGGCCTGGGTCATGCCCCTATGATGCCGGTCCCGCCGCCGCCCCGGCCGCGGTCCCCGGAAATCTCGCTGAAATTGACGATTCGGAGAATTCGGGGGATGCGCGCACCACCGAGGACTGGTTATCTTTAGCTATGTGGTCTGCCCCCCCGTTGGTTCCCTTCGAGGAGCTGCAGCGCACCTTCGCCGTCCGGTACCCGGCGAGCGATCCGCTCGACCTCGGGGAAGGGACGGTGGTGGTGCTGCCGTCGCTGAGCTTCCCCACGGCCGAGCTCCGCAAGATCGTCGGCATCGGCTACTACGAGGAACGGCTGCTGTTCCTGCTGCTGCTGCTGCGCCGGCCGCGGGTCAAGGTCGTCTACCTGACCTCGATGCCGGTCGAGGAGGCGGTGGTCGACTACTACCTCGGCTTCCTGCCCGACCCGGCCGGGGCGCGGTCGCGGCTGCACATGCTGGCCGCCGGCGACCCGGCGCCCCGGTCGCTCACGGCCAAGCTGCTGGACCGCCCCGAGCTGCTGGACCGGGTGCGGGAGCTGTGCGAGGGCCCCGGCGGGGCGTTCGTCCAGCCGTTCAACGTCACCCCCAGCGAGCAGGAGCTGTCCGAGCGGCTCGGCCTGCCCCTGTACGGGCCGCCGGCTGAGCTGGCCGGCCTCGGCTCCAAGACCGGCTCGCGGCGGGTCGCCCGGCTGGCCGGGGTGCCGGTGCTGGACGGGGCCGAGGACCTGCGCTCGGTCGAGGCGGTGGAGGAGGCGGCCCGGCGGCTGCGCGGCCGGCCCACCCCGCCGGTCGGCGCGGTCGTCATCAAGCTCAACGACGGCTTCTCCGGCCAGGGCAACGCCGTGGTCGACCTGGCCGGGCTGAACGGCTCGCTGCTCGACTCCCCGGTGGTGTTCTGCGCCGAGGAGGAGTCGTGGCCGACGTTCGCGGCCAAGATCGTCCAGGGCGGCGCGGTCGTGGAGGAGCTGCTGGACGTCCCCGGCATGGTCTCCCCGAGCGTGCAGCTGCGCGTCCTGCCCGGCGGGGTCCCCCAGGTCCTCTCGACCCACAGCCAGGTCCTCGGCGGCCCCAACCGCCAGGTCTACCTGGGCTGCCGCTTCCCGGCCGACCCGGCCTACCGCGGCCAGATCCGGGCCGCGGCCGAGCGGGTGGGCCGGGTCCTGGCCGCCCGCGGGGTCATCGGCTACTTCGGGATCGACTTCTTCGTGGTCCCCTCCGGCGGCCGGGAGGAGGTCTACCTCTCCGAGATCAACCTCCGGGTCGGCGGGACCACCCACCCGTTCGGCATGGCCTCGCTGGTGACCGACGGCCGCTACGACGCCGACGCCGGCCACCTGGTCGCCGACGGCCGGACCAAGTCGTACCTGGCCACCGACAACCTCAAGTCGGCGTCGCTGATCGGCTGCGAGCCCCATGAGGTGATCGACCGGGTCGCCCGCCTCGGCCTGGCCTACGACCACCGCCGCCGCACCGGGACCACCCTGCACCTGCTGGGGGCGCTGCGCGAGTACGGCAAGATGGGCGTGACCTGCATCGGGGACACCGAGGAGGAGGCCAGGCAGCGCTACCGCGAGGTGGTCGCGGCGCTCGCCTGAGCCCGGTTGTCTGGCCACCGCCCTCCGGTGCTAGCGTAGCTGTCCCAGCAGCCGACCCCGAGGAGGACGGCCATGACCGAGGGCACGACCCGCGTCGAGGACGAGGACATCGTCACCACCTGGCGTGAGGACGCCAAGGGCCCCGGCTCGGCGCCGACGGCCACCGTGGCCGACCCCCAGGACGCCGACGGCACCGACGGCGACAGCGCCGACGGGACCGACGGGGACGGCACCGACGGGACCGATGGCGACAGCGGCGACGGCGACGCCGACGGCACCGACGGCACCGATGGCGACAGCGTCGACCAGTAGCCTTCCCGCGATCGAGCGTTGCGCCGGGGACCCGGCGGCGTTCGTCCGCGACCACTGGGCCAAGGCCCCGCTGCTGCGGCGCGGGGCCGGGCCCGACGGGTTCGACGACCTGCTCTCGCTGGACGACGTCGACCGCATCCTGTCGACCACCTCGCCCAGGACCCCGTCGTTCCGGATGGTCAAGGACGGCAAGGCGCTGCCGCCGTCGGCCTACACCAGGTCGGGCCGGATGGGCTCGGTGCCGCTGTCGGACCTGGCCGACCCCGGCCGGATCTTCGAGCTGTTCCACGACGGCGCCACCATCGTGCTCCAGAGCCTGCAGCGCTCCTGGGCGCCGCTGACCGCCTTCTCCCGCGAGCTGGAGCTGTTCCTCACCCACCCGGTGCAGGTCAACGCCTACCTGACCCCGCCGGCGGCCCGCGGGCTCGGCGTCCACCACGACACCCACGACGTGTTCGTCCTCCAGGTCCACGGCCGCAAGCTGTGGCAGGTCTGGGACGCGGCCGTGCCGTTCCCCCTCGGCCACCAGAAGGCGCTGCCCCCCGGGGCCGAGTCGCCCACCGAGGCGCCCCAGGTCGACGCCGAGCTCGTCGGTGGCGACTGCCTGTACGTGCCCCGCGGGTTCCGGCACGCGGCCAGGACCGCCGAGACGGCCTCGCTGCACCTGACCGTCGGCATGCTCACCCGCAACTGGAACGACCTGCTGCGCGAGGTGGTCGAGCTGGCCACCGAGGAGGAATGGTTCCGGGAGGGCCTGCCGGTCGGGTACGCCGCCGACCCGGCCGCCCTGGAGGCCAGCCTGGCCGACCGGGTGGCCGAGCTGCGCCGCTTCCTCGACAAGGTCGACCTGGGCCAGGTCGCCGACCGGGCCGCCCGCCGCTTCTGGTCTGGCCGGCCGCCGCCGCTCCGGGGCCAGCTGCACGCCCTGCTCTCCCTCGAGGAGCTGGGCGACGACAGCGAGGTCCGGCGCCGCCCCGGCGCCACCTGCCGGCTGCGCGTCACCGGCGACCGGCTGGAGGTCCTGCTGGGCGACCGCACCCTGACCATGCCGGCCCGCCTGGAGCCGGCCGTGCGCCGGCTCCTGGACGCCGACCGCTGCACCCCCGCCGACCTGGCCGGGGAGCTGGACGGGCCCAGCCGGCTGGTGCTGGTCCGCCGGCTGGTCCGCGAGGGGCTGCTGCAGCCGACCGCCGTTGGCTGAGGCGCTCCCCTGCGCGACCCTGTCGCGGGCGCTCGAGGAGCCGCAGTTCGGGACCGCGTCCCGGGTCCGGGGCTGGGTGCTGCTGGAGCAGCCCGGGCCGTGGGGCCGGGAGGCGGTCCTCGAGAGCCGGCTCGACCGCGACCTGGCCCGCGCCCTGCACCGGGCGGCCGAGCGCCGCCCACGTCCGCCTGCTGCTGATCCGCCGGCCGGGCCGCCGGCGGCCGGGCCAGCCCACCACCTGCTTCCTCGCCCACACCAGCCGCCGCGACCGCTGGCTGGAGCGGCGGCGCCTGGACGACCCGGCCGAGCTGCTGGAGCTGGACATGGCCAAGGTGGCGGCCGGCGAGCGTCCCGGCTTCGGCGACCCGGTCGGCGAGCCCGTCTACCTGGTCTGCACCAACGGCCGCCACGACCGCTGCTGCGCCACCTACGGGCGCCCGCTGGCCCTGGCCCTGGCCGAGCGCCACGGGGACCTGGTCTGGGAGAGCTCCCACGTCGGCGGCGACCGGTTCGCCGGCAACCTGGTCTGCCTGCCCGTCGGGCCACTACTTCGGCCGGGTCGGGCCCGCCGAGGCCGAGCGGGTGCTCGGCCTGCACCGCAAGGGGACCATCGACCTCGACCACTACCGGGGCTGCTGCATCGACCCGCCGGCCGTCCAGGCCGCCGAGTGGTTCGCGCGCCGCGCCACCGGCCTGCTCGGCACCGGCGACCTCGACCTGCTCGGCCGCGAGCGGCTGGAGGACCGGGGTGGAGGCGGTCCGGTTCCGCCGTGGCCGGCGGCGGCGCCGTGCGGGTGCTGCTCCGCGCCGGCCGGACCGCCGACCCCCGGCCCGCTCACCTGCCACAGCGCCCGGCCGGAGTCGCCGCTGCGCTTCACCCTGCTGGAGCTGGCCTCGAGGCGGCTCAGGCCGCCTCGTCGGCCACGCTCGGCTGGACGGTCCGGCCGAGCTTGCGCCGGGTGCGGCGGTCCAGCCAGCGGGCCAGGAACGACAGCGAGGCGTTGACGGCGATGTAGATGACGGCGATGGCCGTGTAGACCGGGATCGAGTAGCGGCCGCCGAGGAACTCGACCGCGTTGCGGCCGGTGCGCAGCAGCTCGGCGTAGGCGATCACGAACCCCAGCGAGGTGTCCTTGAGCAGCGTGACCAGCTGGCTGATGAGCGCCGGGAGCATGAGCCGGACCGCCTGGGGGAGCAGGATCAGGCTGCAGGGTCTGGCCGCGGCGCAGGCCGATCGAGTAGGCGGCCTCGGTCTGGCCCTTGGGCAGCGACAGGATCCCGGCCCGGAAGATCTCGCCGATCACGGCGCTGTTGTAGAGGGTGAGCCCGCCGACCAGGGCCCAGAACATCGAGATGGTCACGCCGACCGCGGGCAGCCCGAGGAACAGGAACAGGATCAGCAGCAGCAGCGGCAGGCCCCGGAACAGCTCCACCCAGGCCCCGGCCGGCATGGACACCCAGCGCCGCCGCGACAGCCGCGCCACCGCCAGCAGCCCGCCAACGGCCATGGCCAGGGTCATCGCCAGCAGCGCGGCCCGCAGGGTCGCGGCCAGGCCGCGGCCCAGCAGCCGCTGCAGGTCGCCCTGGGTGAGGACCCGCCACAGCTCGGCCTCGAAGCTGCCCTTGGCGGCCAGCCGGGCCACCGCCGCCCCACCACCAGCGCCACCAGCAGCACCCCGGCGATGCTGCCGACCAGGATGCGCCGCCGCCCCCGCGGGCCGGCGGCGTCGTAGAGGACGGCCTCGGTCACTGGCGCTGCCTCATCGGAGGACCGCCACCCGGCGCTCGAGCTGGCCGGCCAGCCACCCCGACGGCAGGGTCAGGACCAGGTAGCCGATGGCGCCGCCGACGAAGATGGCGATCACCGCGTCGCTGTTGGCGTTGGCCAGCCGGGTGGTGACGGCGGTCAGCTCGGCCACCCCGAAGGCGGCCGCGATCGAGGTGTTCTTGGTCAGGGCGATGACGACGTTGATCAGGGGCGGGATCACCGTCCGGAAGGCCTGGGGGAGGACCACCAGCCGCAGCGACTGGGTGAAGGTGAGGCCGATGGAGCGGGCCGCCTCGGCCTGGCCCACCCCGACCGCGTTGATGCCCGACCGCACCGCCTCGCAGAAGAAGGCGGCGTGGTAGACGGTCACCGCGATGACCGCGAACACGAAGAACGACAGGCGGATGTCGAGCTGGGGCAGGACGAACACGGCGAAGAAGAACACCAGGGTGAGTGGGGTGTTGCGGACCATCTCGACGTAGGTCGCGCCGGCGGCGCGGAGGGTCGGGACGGGGGACACCCGCATGGCCGCCAGCAGCGTGCCCAGCAGCAGCGCGAGCAGCGACGACACCACCGTCAGGGCGACCGTGGCGACGAAGCCCTCACGGAAGGCGTCCAGGTTGTCGAGGACGGCGTCCACGTCCCGGCCCTCCGGCCGGCTCGGGTTCAGTAGCGGTCGACGGTGGGTGGGGTCGGGGTCTCGGTGGCGACCTTGCCGGCGGTGGCGTCCCAGGCGGCCTTCCAGCGGCCGTCCTGGTAGAGCTTCTCCAGGGTGTCGTTGATGAAGTTGCGGAACTCGGTGTCGCCCTTCTTGAGCCCGATGCCGTAGGGCTCCTCGGTGAACGGCTTGCCGACCAGCTCGAAGGCCTCCGGGTCCTGGTTGATCAGCCCGAGCAGGATGACGTTGTCGGTGGTGACCGCCTGGACCTGGCCGTTCTTGAGGGCCTCGGCGCACTTGGAGTAGACGTCGAACTCGGTCAGCTCGGCGTCGGGGTAGTTGGTGCGGATGTTCTCGGCCGGGGTCGAGCCGGTGACCGAGCACACCTTCTTGCCGGCCAGGTCGTCGGGGCCGGCGATGGCCTCGGGGTTGCCCTTGGCGACCATGATGTCCTGGCCGGCCACATAGTAGGGGCCGGCGAAGTCGACCACTTCCTTGCGCTTGTCGTTGATGGTGTAGGTGGCGACGACGAAGTCGACCTTGTCCTGCTGGATGAACGGCTCCCGGTTGGCCGAGACCGACTCGATGAAGTTGACCTTGTCGGCGGCGATGCCCATCTCGCCGGCGATCAGCTTGGCGATCTCGACGTCGAAGCCCTCGGGCTTGCCTTCCAGGTTCTTGAGGCCGAACAGGGGCTGGTCGAACTTGGTCCCGACCGTGACCGTGCCCGGCCTCCTTGAGCCGGGCCATGGTGGTGCCCTCGGCGAAGCTGGCCCCCTCGTTGGTCTGGCCCGCCGTCGCCGCCCTCGTCGTCGCCGCCGCAGGCGGCCAACGCCAGGGTCAGGGCCAGGCGCGATCCCCAACAGCCCGGTCGAGCGTCGTACCCGCATGGTGCTCCCTCCTTGCCTGGGCGGTTCGGGCCGCCCGTCAGTGACTGATGATCTTGGACAGGAAGTCCTTGGCCCGCTCGGTCCGCGGGTTGGCGAAGAACTCCTCGGGCGGGGCCGCCTCCAGGATCCGGCCGCCGTCCATGAACACGACCCGGTTGGCCGCCGACCGGGCGAACCCCATCTCGTGGCTGATCACGATCATGGTCATGCCGGCCGCGGCCAGGTCGCGCATGACGTCGAGGACCTCGTTGATCATCTCCGGGTCCAGGGCCGAGGTCGGCTCGTCGAACAGCAGCAGCTTGGGGTCCATGGCCAGGGCGCGGGCGATCGCCACCCGCTGCTGCTGGCCGCCCGACAGCTGGGCGGGCAGCTTGTGGGCCTGGTCCTCGACCCCGACCCGGGCCAGCAGCTCCCGGGCCCGCCGCTCGGCCTCCTTGCGCGACTGGCCGCGGACCTTGATCGGGCCGAGGGTGACGTTGTCGAGCACGCTCTTGTGCGCGAACAGGTTGAACTGCTGGAAGACCATGCCGACGTCGGACCGGAGCCGGGCCAGGGCCCGGCCCTCGCTGGGCAGCGGCTGGCCCTCGAGGCGGATGGTGCCGCCGTCGATCGGCTCCAGCCGGTTGACGGTCCGGCACAGGGTCGACTTGCCCGGACCCCGACGGGCCGACCACGATCACCACCTCGCCCGGGTCCACCTCGAGGTCCACGTCCTGGAGCACGTGCAGGTCACCGAAGAACTTGTTCACCCGCTCCATCTGGAGCAGGGGGGAACCTGCCGCCATCTCCCCGGGCCTCCCACCGTCACCCTCGGGTCGAACTGCTTCCGACGTCCGCTATCAAACCACAACGGCCCAGCCGGCACGGGGTGCGGTCCCTAGCCGAGGGGGACCGACAGCCAGTGTTCGCCCAGGCCGGGGGCGCGGACGGTCACGACCAGGCGCCGGGGCGGCCCGGCCACGGTCGCGGCCAGCCGGGCCGGGCGGGTGGAGAGGCGGGCCGCGGCCAGCATGGCCTCGACCCGGGCGTTGCCGGACAGGCGCCGCGTGCGGGCCAGGGCGCCGGCGAAGGCGAGGCCGTCGGCCAGCGCGCCGCCCCTGGCCGGGGGCGGCCGCCGGGCCGCGTCGGCCAGGAACCGCTCGGTGAAGTCGTCGCCCAGCTCGGCGGCCAGCGCCGGCCAGGCCCTGGCGACCTCGCGGGCCCGCTTGCGGGCGAGCGCGGCCGCGGTGGCCTGGACCCGGTCCGGGTCGAACCCGCCGGGGACCGGGCCGCCGTCGACCAGCGCCCTGACCAGGGCCGCCTGCTCGGCGGCCAGCCGCTCCCGATCCACGCTCACCGGCGGGCCGCCCCGGCGCGGGATGCGGCCGCGTTGGGTCGGCCGGCGACGCGAGTTGCCGCGGCGATGGCGTCCAGCTCCGCGGCCAGCTCCGGCTCGGGCGGGTAGGCGTCGTCGCGTTCCAGCATGATCCCCGGCGGGTCGCGCCGGCCGCACAGCTCGGCGACCAGGTCGAGGACGCCGGGCGGGGTGGGGTGGGCGTGGGTGTCGTGGTACAGGCCGTCGCGTTCGACCCCGCCGGCCACATGGACGTAGGCGATCCGCTCCAGGGGCAGGGCGTCGAGCAGGTCGAGCGGGTCGCCGCCGTGGTTGCGGGCGTTGGCGTACAGGTTGGCCAGGTCCAGCAGCAGCAGCGCGCCGGTCCGCTCCAGCAGCTCGGTCAGGAAGGCGGCCTCGTCCAGCTCGGGCGCCGGCCACTCCAGCAGGGCGGCCACGTGCTCGAGGGCCAGGGGGACACCCAGCTCGGCCTGGGCCAGGCGCACGTTGGCGGCCAGGACGCCGAGGGCCGCGCGGGTCCTTGGCACCGGCAGCAGGTGGCCGGCCTCCAGCCCGCCGCCCCGCACGAAGGCCACGTGCTCGCTGACCAGCGGCGCCCCCAGCCGCTCGGCCAGCCCCGCCAGGTGCCCGACCCGTGCCGGGTCGGGCTCGCCGGCCGACCCCAGCGACAGCCGGACCCCGTGGGGCACCACCGGCACCCCCCGCCGCGCCAGCTCCTCCAGCCCGGCCGGCAGCGGCTGGTCGTCGTGGATGCTCTCGGCCACCACCTCGACGAACCCCAGCCCGTCGCGCCGGCCCACGAACCCGGCCAGCTCCTCCCGCCACCCGATGCCGACCCCGGCGAGGGGACCGGTGGCCTGGGGGGGTCATCCGCCGCACCCGCCGCCGCAGCCACCGCCGCACCCGCCACCGCCGCAGCTGCTGCCGCCGCCGCCCTCGCCGCCGACGCCGCCGAGGTGGACGCCGTGCTCGCGGGGGACCCGCAGGGCGAGGGCCGTCTCGACGTCGGCCGCCCACAGGACCCCGGCCCCGAACAGCGCCGTGGCCATGCCCAGCTCGGCCGGGGAGGCCCCGACCGGTCGGCCGGCGGGTCTCGGCCCGGAGCCGCCGCAGGGTGCGCCGGCCCAGCGCGGTGGCGGCGGGCACCCGCAGGCTGAGCACGGCGGCGGCCACCAGGGTCGCGGCCAGCAGCGCGACCAGGAACCCGACCGGCCGCCCGTTGGCCGACCCGGCGGCCACCCGGGCCACCCCCAGCGCCAGCAGGGGCACGAACCACAGCCCGGTCGCCCGGTACCTGGCCCGCTGCTCGGGCGTGGGCGCCAGGCCGCCCAGGCGCAGCCGCTCGCGGACGGCGGCCATGGCCGGTGCCCGAGCACAGCTCGCCTCCCAGGGCCCAGCGCCGGTGGTCCGGCGGGCGGCGACCAGTTGGTAGGTGGCCCACTCGACCGGGTGGGCCCCGGCCGGCGGGGCGGTCCCGCCGGCCAGCCGGACCCGCCGCCGGCGGCGGGCTGGGCTGGTCAGGAGGCCGTCCCGGAGCAGGCTGGAGACGGCGGTGGTGGCGACGAGCTCGCAGCCGCCGTTGAGGTAGGCGGCCTCGTAGCGGGTCGAGCCGGGCCGGGACGGCCGCCCCCTGGGCGGGCCGCCCAGGCCCGCCGCCTGGCCAGGACCACGCACCAGCACGGTGACGGCGAACAGCGCCACGTAGAGAAGAAGGAACTGGGGACCGCTGATGCCCCATGTGTCCATACGGCGACCTCCTTGGCCGCTCCCGCTGGTCATCCCCGCCAGCGCGCTGGTCATCCCTGCCAGCGTCTCCGTTGCTTCCACCGCGAGTATCGGGGCCGCCGAGGCTCGCCGTCCAGCTCCCGGCGGCAGTTGTTACCGGCCGGTAACCTGCCGTTCACGGCGCCCGCCTGCCACCATTGGCGCCACGCCGACGACCCGAGGAGCAGCGATGCCCGACCGCTACGCCGCCTACCCGAGCCTCGAGCTGGAACGGCCCGCCGACGGGGTGCTCCGGGTGGTGATGGCCGCCCCCGGACGGCTGAACGCGGCCGGGCACCAGATGCACCGCGACCTGGCCGGCATCTGGACCGAGATCGACCGCGACCCCGAGGTCCGCGCGGTGGTGGTCCGCGGGGCCGGGGACGCGTTCTCCTCCGGCGGCGACATCGACCTGGTCGCCGACATGGCCGACGACTTCGAGGTCCGCGTCCGCGTCCTCCGCGAGGCCCGCGACCTGGTCTACAACCTCATCAACTGCTCCAAGCCGGTGGTCTCGGCCATGGCCGGCCCGGCGGTCGGGGCCGGGCTGGTCATCGGCCTGCTGGCCGACATCTCGATCGCCGCCCGCTCGGCCCGGATCATCGACGGCCACACCCGCCTGGGGGTGGCGGCCGGCGACCACGCCGCCATCGTCTGGCCGCTGCTGTGCGGCATGGCCAAGGCCAAGTACCACCTGCTGCTGTGCGAGCCGGTGTCGGGCGAGGAGGCCGAGCGGATCGGGCTGGTGTCGCGGTGCGTGGACGACGCCGAGCTGCACGACGTCGCCCTGGAGGTGGCGGTCAGGCTGGCCGGCGGCTCCCAGAGCGCCGTCCGCTGGACCAAGTACGCCCTCAACAACTGGCTGCGCATGGCCGGGCCGACCTTCGACACCTCCCTGGCGCTGGAGTTCCTCGGCTTCGGCGGCCCCGACGTGCGCGAGGGGGTGGCGGCGTTCCGGGAGAAGCGCCCGGCCAGGTTCACCGGCCCGGCGTCCGAGTGACGGCTCAGCCCTGGCCCGGCTGCACCACCCCGACCTCGTAGGCCAGGATCACCGCCTGGATGCGGTCGCGCAGGCCGAGCTTGGCCAGCACGTTGCCGACGTGGGTCTTGACGGTGTGCTCGCTGACGTACAGCGACGCGGCCATCTCGGCGTTGGACAG
This sequence comes from uncultured Actinomycetota bacterium, assembly GCA_963733175.1. Taxonomy (GTDB): domain Bacteria; phylum Actinomycetota; class CALGFH01; order CALGFH01; family CALGFH01; genus CALGFH01. The sequence continues at coordinate 63,355 of CAVTCL010000027.1, read as the reverse complement.
CCCCCTGGCCATCAGCTCCAGGGCCTCGCGCTCGCGGGCGGTGAGGCGGGCAAGGGCGGCCGGGTCGGGGTCGGCCCCGGCGGGGCGGCGGGCGAACTCCTCGATCAGGCGGCGGGTGACCCGGGGGGCGAGCAGGGCCTCGCCGGCCGCGACCACCCGCACGGCCGCCACCAGGTCCTCGCGGGGCAGGTCCTTGAGCAGGAACCCGCTGGCCCCGGCGCGCAGGGCCTCGAACACGTACTCGTCCAGGTCGAAGGTGGTCAGGATCAGCACCCGGACCGGGTCGGCCGCGCCCGGCCCGGCCAGCCGCCGGGTCGCCTCCAGCCCGTCCAGCCGGGGCATGCGGATGTCCATCAGGACCACGTCGGGCCGGAGCCGCCTGGCCGCGTCGACCGCGTCCAGGCCGTCGGCGGCCTCGCCGACCACCTCGATGTCCGGCTGGGCCTCCAGGATCATCCGGAACCCGGCCCGGACCAGCCCCTGGTCGTCGACCACCAGGACACGGATGGGGCCGCTCACGGCCCCACGGTCCCGATGGGGATCCGGGCGTCGACGGTGAAGCCGCCGCCCGGGCCGGGGCCGGCGTGGAACTCTCCCCCGAACAGGTGCACCCGCTCGCGCATGCCGACCAGCCCCGACCGGCGAACCTGCCGGTCGCCGACCGGCGAGTCTGCCGGTCGGAATGGACCAGCCGCCGCCGAAGGCGGCTCCACGCCGTTCCTGGCGGCCGGCGGGTCGGCCGCCTCGTTGTGGACCTGCAGGATCAGGTCGTCCTGGCCGTAGCGGACCAGCACCCGGGCCCGGCCCGAGCCCGAGTGCTTGACGGCGTTGGTGAGCGCCTCCTGGACGATCCGGTAGGCCGACAGGTCGATCCCTGGCGGCAGGGCCGCCTCCGTGCCCTCGACCACCAGCTCGACCCGGAGCCCGGCCCGCCCGACCTGCTCGACCAGCGACGGCACCTCGGCCAGGCCGGGCTGGGGGGCGAGGCTGGGGGCCTGGTCCCCGTCGCCCCGCAGCACCCCGAGCAGCCGGCGCATCTCGACCAGGGCCTGGCGCCCGGTGGCCGCGATCGCCTCGAAGGCGCCGGCCGCCCGGGCCGGTTCGGTCGCCACCGCCACCGGGCCGGCCTCGGCCTGCACCACCATCATGCTGACGTGGTGGGCGACCACGTCGTGCAGCTCGCGGGCGATCCGGGCGCGCTCGGAGGCCACCGCCCGGCGGGCGTCCTCGGCCCGGTCCCGCTCCAGCCGCGCGGCCCGCTCCTGGAGCTCGGCGGTCAGCGCCCGCTGCACCCGGGCCCGGTCGCCCAGCACCCACGCGCCGGCCAGGGAGAGCGAGACGAAGGCGGCGTCGACCACGTCGGCGTCGGCCCGGGGCAGGGTCATGACGACCGCCACCACCACGGCCGCGACCCCGCCGGCGAGCAGGGCCGCCCGCCGGCCGCCCCAGGCGGCCACCGAGTACATGCCGACCACGCCGCCGATGGCGATCGGCATGGCCAGGTCGGGATAGTGGGCGAACCCGTAGGCGGCGGTGGCCAGGCCGGTGGTCAAGGCGACGGCCAGCGGGCGCCGCCGGCGCCACACCAGCGGCAGCGTCGTGGCCAGCACCAGGACCACGGCGGCGCCGCCCGGGTCGCAGTCCCGGTCGCATTCCCGCCAGGCGTAGACGAGCGCGACCAGCGACACCGCGGCCAGCAGCACGGCCAGCAGCCCGTCGGCCAGCAGCGGGCGGGCCCGCAGCCACTCCATCAATCGATCCAGCATGGCGCCAGGATGCCGCAGCCCGGCCCCGGCGGCCTCCCCCGGCAGGGGGATTTGCTAGCCGCGCTGCCGGCCCAGCGCGGCCAGGTCCGGGGGGGCCGGGGCGGGGCGGGGGTCGGGCCAGCGCAGCGCCGCCCGGTCGATCCCGCGGGCCACCGGCTTCGGCTCGCCGCCGTTCACGTCCACCCGCCACAGGTCGAACGGCCCGTCGCAGCCGCCCTCGACCACCAGCACCTGGCGGGTGTTGACCCAGCCGACGGCGCCGGTCGGCCGGGACGCCGACGGCAGCAGCGGCCGGCCCGGCCCGCCGTCCAGCCCCGACAGGTCGGCCCGTCGGTCGCCGCAGCCGCTGCCGGTGTCGACCGCGATCTGGGTGGCGGCCGGGTCGCGCCGGCTGACGACGGCCAGGATGTCCCGCTCACCCGTCCAGGCCGGGGCGAGGCGCCTGCCCTCGGCCAGCGAGTAGACCTCGAGCCGGCGGCTGCCGTCCGGCTGCCTGGCCCCGTAGTACAGGGCCTTGCCGCCGGCCGAGAAGGCCAGCGGCCCCAGCCGGGCCCGGGTCGGGCCGACCAGTCGGACCGCGCCGCTGCCGGCGTTGCTGGCCATCCAGATCTCCGAGGCGCCCTCGCGCCGGAGCACGAAGGCCAGCGCCTCCCCCGACGGGTGGCCGGCCACCGCCAGGTAGGTGGAGCCGCCCCGGAACGGGGTGAGCTCGCGCAGGTCGATGGAGCCGAGGTCGGCCGAGGCCAGGTTGAGGCCGCCCGGCATGACGAAGGCGAGCGCGTTCCCGTTGGCGCCCAGCCAGGCCAGCGACACGGTGTCGATCCCGCGGGCCGGCCGCCACACCGGGGTGCCGACCCCGCGGACCTCCAGCCCGTCCAGCACCACCCGGTCGCCGCGGGGCCCCCACAGGAACGGCCCCGGCCGGCGCACCTCGAACAGGCACCACAGGCGCAGGCCGTCGGGGGTGGTCGCCCAGGCCCGGCCCTCGGCCACGAAGGTCACCGGGGCGGCGGTGGGGGAGGGGGCGTCGCCGGGGCAGCCCTCGGGAAGCGCCCCGCCGGCCGTCGCGGCGACGGTGGTGGCGGGCGCGTTGGGCAGGGTGGCGCCCCGTTCGGAGCAGGCCACCGCGAGCACGGCCAGGGCGGCAAGCAGCAAGCGGGCCCAGCTCGACCGCACGGGCATGGTCAACCGTTCCCTTCCCAGTCCCGGCAACTGGTGGTTGCACGCATGATCCCACCATGCGCGCAGCGGCGCGAACCAGCCCGTACCATCCCCGCATGGACCTTGACCTGCTACGCAGCGCCGTCGACTGGCGGGACGGCCGGCTCGAGATCGTCGACCAGACCCTCCTCCCCGACCGCCTGGTCGTGCTCGCCCCGACCACCGCGGCCGAGGTCGTGGACGCCCTCGGCCGCCTGGCCGTGCGGGGGGCGCCCGCCATCGGGGTCGCGGGCGCGTTCGGGGTGGTGCTCGGCCTGGGCGAGGGCGGCCCGCCCCGCCCCGGGCCCGACGGGCTGGCCGCCGCCCGGGCCGACCTGGAACGCGTCGCCGGCATGCTCGAGGTGGCCCGGCCGACCGCGGTCAACCTGCGCTGGGCGGTCCGCCGGGTGGCCGCCGCCGCGGCGCGGGCCGCCGACGCCGCCGAGCTGCGCCGCCTCGCCCTGGCCGAGGCCGTGCGGATCCTGGAGGAGGACCGGGCCGCCTGCGCCCGCATGGCCGAGGCCGGCCGGGCCGAGCTGGCCGCCCGCCACCGGCTGCTCACCCACTGCAACACCGGGCGGCTGGCCACCGCCGGGCTCGGCACCGCCCTGGGGGTCGTCTACGCCAAGGCGGCGGCGGGGGAGCCGGTCCAGGTGCTCGCCTCCGAGACCCGCCCGCTGCTCCAGGGGGCCCGGCTCACCGCCTGGGAGCTGGTCACCGCCGGCATCCCGGTCACCGTGGTCGCCGACACCGCCGCCGGCGCCGCCATGGCCGGCGGCCTGGTCGACGCCGTCCTGGTCGGCTGCGACCGGGTGGCCGCCAACGGCGACACCGCCAACAAGATCGGCACCTACACCCTGGCCGTCCTGGCCGGCGCCAACCGCATCCCCTTCTACGTGGTCGGGCCGCTGTCGTCGTTCGACCCCGAGGCCGCCGACGGCGCCGCCATCGAGATCGAGCAGCGCCCGGCCGCCGAGGTCAGCACGCTCGCCGGCGCCCGGGTGGCCCCCGAGGCGGCCGGCGTCTGGAACCCGGCCTTCGACGTCACCCCGGCCGCCCTCATCACCGCCTTCGTCACCGACGCCGGCGTCCTCCGCCCCCTAGCGCGTTCGATCCTGGCCGACCACCTCGGCCGATCCATGTGGGTCCCCGCCCCCAAGGGCGCCTGTGCCAGGCCGCGAGCCTTTCGGGCTAGCCGATGATGGTGTGGGCGCGCAGCCAGCCGGGCGGCGGCGTCGGCGGCCGGCTGGCCGTCGGCCACCTGGAGGTTGAGCCCGGTCAGCTCCTTGGTGGTGAGCTGGGCGGAGACCGCGTTGAGCAGCCGCACCAGCGCCGGGCCGTAGGCGTCCAGGACCTCGCGGCGGACCACCGGGACGACGTTGTCGGCCGGCTGGAGCTGCCGGTCGTCCTCGAGCTGGACCAGGTCGTTGCCTGGCTTGACCAGGTTGGGGTTGGTGGTGTCGATCATGCCGACGTCGATCTCGCCCGTCTTCAGCTCCGCCGCCGTGACATCCCGCGACGGCTTCGCCTCGAAGCGCTCGAACTCCAGCTTGTAGACGTCCTGGAGGCCCTTGAGGCACAGGGGCCGCTGGGGGCACTCGGGCGGCCCGCCGATGACCAGCTGGTTGGCGATCGGGGCCAGGTCGCTGATCTTCTCCAGGCCGCGGCGGCGGGCCAGGTCGCCGGTGACCACGAAGCCGTTGCGGTCGACGGCGGGGGCGTAGGCGAGCACGCTGACCCCGCGGGGGGCGAAGGCCTGCTCGAGCCGGGCGTGGGTCAGGCCGGGATCGGCGGTGGCCACCCGGTCGCGGTCGTTGAGGAAGTTCAGCGCCGACCCCAGGTACTCGGGCACCATGTCGACCTTGCCCTGCTCGAGGGCGGGCGCCACCACCTCGCGGGCCCCGAGCTGGACCACCAGCTCGACCGGGAAGCCGTGCTGGCGCAGGGCCTGGCCGTACAGCTCGCCCAGGATCTCGCTCTCGGGGAAGTCGAAGGAGGCGAGCTGGATGGTGGGCCGCCGAGGGTCCTCGGGCGGCGGCGGCGCCGGGTCCGCGGTCGCAGCCGGCGACCAGCAGGGCAAGCATGGTCAGAGCCAGGATCGTCCGGGCGGCGGCTCCCGGGAGGGCTCGGCGCATGCCTGGTGCTCCTGTTGCGAGGTGTTCTCACAGGTTACCCTCCTGTTCATGGAACCGACGGCGGGGCGGCCGCCCCTGGGCGTGGGCGAGCCGGCGGCCGGCCGGCCCCAGCGGGTGTCGCGAGCGGGCCAGCGCCGGCGACCGTCGGGCGAGGCCCCGCCGCTGCCGCGCGCCCTGAACCGCAGCGGCCGGCTGTGGCTGACCGCCGCCGGGGCCGTCCTGCTGCTGTGGGCGGGGATCGTCACCAACCAGCGCACCTTCGTCCTGGTCCTCGACATCGACCACAGGGTGGTCGAGTGGTTCGCCGGGATGCGCACCGCCCTGCTCACCGACGTCATGCAGACGGTGCACGCGCTCGGCTCGCGCTGGACGATCCGGGCCCTGTTCTGGTCGACGGTGGTGGCGCTGGTCGTGCTGCGCCGGTTCCGGCACCTGTTCGTGTTCCTCGGCGCCACCCTGACCGTGACCGCCCTCACCGGCCTGTTCGCCTACCTGTTCGCCTTCCCCCGGCCTCTGGGCGTGGTGATCCTCGGCGACTGGAGCGGCTACGCCCACCCGTCGCGTTCGGTGGCCGCCCTGACCGCGGTCCTGATGGGCATGCTCTACTCCCTGGCCCCCGAGGGACGGCTGCGCCGCCTGGGCAAGCCGGTCATCGCCGCCCTGGTCACGGCCCTGTCGCTGGCCCTCATCTACCTGGGCGTGAACACGCCCAGCGACGTGCTCATCGCCGCCGTCATCGGGGTCACCATCCCCCTGGTGGCCTTCCGGATGATCACCCCCAACGAGGTGTTCCCGGTCACCTACCACCGCGGCAGCTCGGCCCACCTGGACATCGGCGGCCGCCGCGGCGAGGCCATCCACCGGGCCCTCGAGGACCAGCTCGGGGTCCAGGTGGCCGAGATCAAGCCGTTCGGCCTCTCGGGGTCGGCCGGCTCCACCCCCATGCGGGTCAGGGTCAAGGGCGACCCCGAGACGTGGCTGTTCGCCAAGCTGTACGCCGGCAGCCACCTGCGCTCGGACCGGTGGTACAAGCTGGGCCGGACCCTGCTGTACGGGCGGCTGGAGGACGAGAAGCCGTTCAACACCGTCCGGCGGCTGGTCCAGCAGGAGGACTACGCCCTGCGGCTGATGCACACGGCCGGGGTCCGCAGCCCCGAGCCGTTCGGGATCGTGGAGATCACCCCCGAGCGCGAGTACCTGGTGGTCACCGAGTTCTTCGACGACGCCCAGGAGCTCGGCGACCTCGACCAGGTCGACGACGGGATCATCGACGACGGCCTGCGCATCATCCGCCGCCTCTGGGACGCCGGCCTGGCCCACCGCGACATCAAGCCGGCCAACCTGCTGGTCCGCGACGGCCGGGTCCACCTGATCGACGTGTTCTTCGCCGAGGTCCGCCCCAGCCCCTGGCGCCAGGCGGTCGACCTGGCCAACATGATGCTGGTCCTGGCCACCCGCTCCAGCCCCGAGCAGGTCTACCGGCGGGCCCGGCTCCAGTTCAACGACGACGAGATCGCCGAGGCCTTCGCCGCCACCAGCGGCATCACCATGCCCTCCCAGCTCCGCCAGGACATGCGCGACCAGGGCCGCGACCTGCACGCCGAGTTCCTCCGCCTGCTGCCCGAGTGGCCGCCCCCGATCGCCATCCAGCGCTGGAGCATCCGCCGGGTCGGGCTGATGATCGGGGTCGCGCTGCTCGCCCTGCTGGCGTTGCTGACCGCGCTGAGCAGCTTCGGGGCGGCGGGGCTGCTATGAGGCGCCTGCTGCCGCTGGCCGTGGCCTGCCTGGTGCTGGCCGGCTGCGCCGTGGGACCGCAGGCCGGGTCCAGCTTCCTCGAGGGCCACGAGCCGACCTGCACCTACCAGGGGCGGCAGGGGACGGCCCTGGTCGTCCTCATGGCCCAGGCGGTGCCGACGGCCAGCCAGCTGCCCTGCGTCGAGCTGAAGCCGCCCGGCTGGACGGTGAGCGACGTGTTCGTGCGCAACGGGCGGGCCCGCTTCGCCCTCGACTCCGACCGGGTCGGCCGGAGGGCGGTCGAGGTGGTGCTGGAGGAGTCCTGCGACATCGGCCAGGTCCACCAAGGTGCCCTCGGACCACCCCGGGACCGACCGCTACCAGGAGGTCATCTCGATCGAGCCGGGCCAGCGCTACCAGGGGGCGGTCCACTACCTGTTCGATGGCGGCTGCGTCACCTACCGGCTCGACTTCCGCAGCGACGAGCAGGCCCGGCCGCTGGGCGAGGTCAGCCTGGCCCTCGGCTTCGTGACCAGGGACGCCCTGCGCCAGACGGTCGAGGACTACACCGACGGCCGGGTCCCGCTCGACCCGCCCCCGGGGTCGGGCTCGTGAGCTGGGCCCGCCCGCTGGGCAAGGTCCGGACGCTGCCGCGCCACCCCGGCGACATGCTCCGGCTGGTGGCCGGGCTGGCCATCCTGCTCGGCTGCATCGCCACCGTCCGCCCCGACGACGTCGGGGTGCTCGAGGAGGACCTGTTCCGGCTGGCCAACGACCTCCCGACCGCCCTGTTCCCGGCGTTCTGGGTGGTCATGCAGGCCGGCAACGTGCTCGCCGTCGGGGTGGCGGCCGCGGTGGTCGCGGCCACCCGCCGGTTCTGGCTGGCCGCCAACCTGGCCATCACCGGCATCGGGGTGTGGCTGGCCGCCAGGTGGATCAAGGACCAGGTGGGCCGCGGGCGGCCGGCGGCGCTGCTCGACGACGTCCACCTCCGCGGCCACCACGACAGCGGCCTCGGGTTCGTGTCCGGGCACGCCGCCGTGGCCGTGGCCATCGCCACCCTGATCGTCCCCTACCTGGGCCGGCGGGCCCGCTGGGTCGCGCTGGTGGTGGCGGCGCTGGTCTGCGTCTCGCGCCTGTACGTCGGCGCGCACCTGCCGCTGGACGTGGTCGGCGGGGCCGCCCTCGGCTGGGCGGCCGGGTCGCTGATCCACCTGCTGCTGGGCGCCCCCGGGGGCCGGCCGTCGCCCGAGACGGCGGCCAAGGCCCTGCGCGAGCAGGGGCTGGAGGTGACCGGGGTGACGCCCCTTGGCGGGCGCGACGCCCGCCGCTCGGCCCGCTTCCAGGCCGTCGGGCCCGATGGCCGGCAGCTGTTCGCCAAGCTCATCCCCAGGGAACGGCGCGACGAGGACCTCCTCTACCGGATGTGGCGGATGCTGGTGCGGCGCCGGGCCGAGCCGGGGCGCCGCGGCAGCGGCCCGCCCCTCCAGCAGGTCGAGCGCGAAGCCTACCTGGGCCTGCTGGCCGCCGCGGCCGGGGTCAGCACCCCGCGGGTGGTCCTGGCCGGGCCGTACGGCAACGGGTCGGGGCTGCTGGTGCAGCAGCTGATCCCCGGCGGCTCGCTGGAGGAGGCCGACCCGGCGGCCGTCGGCGACGCCACCCTCAAGGCCGCCTGGGAGGAGGTGGCCCGCCTCCACCAGGCGGGCATCGCCCACGGCGACCTGGGCCGCCACAGCGTGGTCGTCGACGCCGACGGGCGGCCCTGGCTGGTCGACTTCGACCACGCCACCGCGGTCGCCCCCGAGCGCCTGCGCCAGGCCGACCTGGCCGAGCTGCTCATCAGCCTGGCCGTGCGGTTCGGCCCCGACCGCGCCGTGGCCGGCGCCGCCGACACCCTTGGGCGCGAGCCGCTGGCCGCCGCCCTGGCCGCCACCACCCCGGCCGCCCTCACCCGCACCACCCGCGAGGAGCTGGGCGACCACCCCACCCTCTGGGACGACCTGGCCCGCCGGGTCGCCCCGCCGGTGGGCCCGCTGCCCGGCGCCGCGGTCAGGCGTCGATCTTCTGGCCCTTCCCGATGACGACCACGCCGCCGGCGGAGACCACGAACCGCTCCCGGTCCCGGTCCAGGTCGACGCCGATCTGGGCGCCCTCGGGGACCTGCACGTTCTTGTCGACGATGGCGTTGCGGACCACCGCGCCCCGGCCCACGTCGACGTCGTGCATCAGCACCGACCCCTCGACCAGGGCGCCGGAGTGGACCCGGATCCCTGGCGACAGGATCGAGCGCCGCACCGTGCCGCCCGACACCACCACCCCGGCCGAGACCATCGAGTCGAGCGCGTGCCCGGTCCGCCCTTCGCCCTTCTCGAACACGAACTTGGCCGGGGGCAGCGGCTCGTGCCAGGTCAGGATGGGCCACTTGCGGTTGTAGAGGTTGAACACCGGGTGGACCGAGATCAGGTCCATGTGGGCGTCGTAGTAGGCGTCGAGGGTGCCGACGTCCCGCCAGTAGCCACGGTCCCGGTCGGTGGCCCCGGGCACGTCGTTGTCGGCGAAGTCGTAGACCTCGGCCTCGCCCCGCTCCACCATCATGGGGATGATGTTGCCGCCGAGGTCGTGCTTGGAGTCCTCGTCCTTGGCGTCCAGCGACACCGCCTCGATCAGGGTGTCGGTGCGGAACACGTAGTTGCCCATGGACGCGAACACCTGGTCGGGCGCGTCCGGCAGGCCATGAGGGTCGCTCGGCTTCTCCCGGAACGCGCTGATGCGGCGGCCGTCCTCGGCGGTCTCGATGACCCCGAACTGGTTGGCGTCGGAGATCGGCACCCGGATCCCGGCCACCGTCACCCCGGTCCCGGCGGCGATGTGCTGCTCCACCATCTGCCGCGGGTCCATCCGGTAGACGTGGTCGGCCCCGAACACGATCACGTACTCGGGCCGCTCGTCGTACACCAGGTTGAGGCTCTGGAAGATCGCGTCCGCCGACCCCGCGTACCAGTGCGGCCCCCGCCGCATCTGCGCCGGCACCGGGGTCACGTAGTTCCCCAGCAGCGGCGACAGCCGCCAGGTGGTGGTGACGTGCCGGTCCAGGCTGTGGCTCTTGTACTGGGTCAGCACCGCGATCCGCATGTACCCGCCGTTGACCAGGTTCGACAGCACGAAGTCGACCAGCCGGTAGTCCCCCCCGAACGGCACCGCCGGCTTGGCCCGGTCGGCCGTGAGCGGCGCCAGCCGCTTGCCCTCACCGCCGGCCAGGACCATCGCGAACACATCCGGATTGGCCATGGTTCCACCTGCTTCCGTAGCACCCAACGAGCCGGACAGGGACCGCTCCGACTATAGAGGACGCCCGGGCACCGCCGGCGCGCGCGCCGGCGGCGGCGACCGGACCGTCAGGCGGCTGGCTGGTCCTGGCCGTCGCTCGCTGGCGGTGAGGACCTTCTGGGCCGAGACCTCGATGCCGGCCCCGGCGATCAGCGAAGACGCTCCGAGGGCTGTCAACCGCGCAGGTCCAGGGCGTGCCTCCAGCAGCCCGACGGCCAGCCAGACGAATCCCCGAGGCGTCTCGGGACGGCTGCACCGGCCACGAGCCGCCCCCACCCTGGCGCTATGCTCCACCGATGAACCCGGCCAGCCAGGCGGCCGGCGCCGGCCCGGAGGTCACCGCGGCCCGGGTGACCTTCCGCGTGCCCGACCCGGACGCCGCCCTCCAGGACGTCCGGCTGTACCAGGAGGTGCGGCGGCCCCGGGTCGGGCCGGCCTTCACCAGGGTCGAGGGCACGGCCACCTGGGAGCTGGACTTCCCCCGGCCCGCCGTCGACCGGATGGAGTACCAGCTCGCCCTGCGCTACCCGGGCGCCGGCCCGGTGCTGCTCCCCGACCCGGCCAACCCGCTCCGGGCCGACGGCCCGTTCGGTGAGAAGTCGGTGGTCGAGTTCCCCGGCTACCACCCCCCGGCCTGGCTGGCCAGGGCCGCCGGCCCGATCACCGGGACCCCCGGCGGTCCCGGACCCCGGCCACCACCGGCCTGGCCGTGCCCAGCCGGGTCCTCGGGGCCCGGGTCCCGGTCGAGCTGTGGCGCAGCCCCGGTGGGCGCCGCCGCCGGCCCGGCGACCCGCTCCCCATGCTGGTCGTCCACGACGGCCCCGAGTACGCCCGCTACGCCGCCCTGCTCGACTTCCTCACCGCCGCCACCGCCGACGGGCGCCTGCCCCCGATGCGGGCCGCCCTGCTGGCCCCGGTCGACCGCAACGAGCACTACTCGGCCTCCCCGGCCTGGTCGCGCACGCTGGTCAGCGAGGTCCTGCCCGCCCTCCAGGCGCTCGCCCCGACCCCGCCGGGGCGCCGCTGGCTGGTCGGGATGGGGGCCAGCCTCGGCGCCCTGGCCACCCTGGCCGCCGCCCGCACCGCCCCGGCCAGCTTCGGCGGCCTGTTCCTGCAGTCGGGCAGCTTCTTCCGGCCCGTCGCCGACGCCCACGAGCGCGACCACCTCCCCCGGTTCCGGCGGATCACCCGCTTCGTCGACGACCTGGCCGCCGGCGGCGGCGCCGCCGAGCCGGCCTCGGCCGTCCTGACCTGCGGCACGGTCGAGGAGAACCTCCACGGCAACCGGGTCGTCCGCGACGCCCTGGCCGCCCGCGGCTGGCAGGTTGAGCTGGCCGAGCATCGCGACGCCCACAACTGGGTGGCCTGGCGCGATACCTTTGATCCCTGGCTGGCCGGGTTGCTGCAGGAGCTGTGGGGTTGACCATGAGACGCGACTACGTGGGGCTGTGGTCGCCCGCGATCGGGGCCGAGGGCGGGCTGCTCGCCTACGGCCACCACGGCCGCCCCCTGCTCGTCTTCCAGTCCGAGCAGGGCCGCTGCTCCGACTACGAGGACCGCGGCATGATCGACGCCGTCGCCGGCCTGATCGAGGCCGGCCGGGTCAAGCTCTACTCGGTCGACAGCTACGACGCGGCCAGCTGGTGCGACCCCAACCTGCCCCTGGAGGCCCGCGCCGCCCAGCACGGCAAGTTCGAGGACTGGATCCTCAACCAGGTGGTCCCCTTCATCCACGACGACTGCGGGGGCCCGCTCGACATCATGGTCACCGGGGCCAGCTTCGGCGCCTTCCACGCGGCCAACTTCGCCTTCCGCCGGGCCGACCTGTTCCCCATGGCCATCTGCCAGAGCGGCGTCTACGACGCCGGCCAGATGGGCTGGGGGGAGCGCGGCGACGCCGTCTACTTCAACAACCCGATGGACTACGTGGCCAACCTCGGAGGCGACCACCTCGACTGGCTGCGGGGCCGGCTGTCGCTGCTGCTGGTCTGCGGCCAGGGCCAGTGGGAGGACACCACCGGCGCGCTCGAGTCGACCAAGGCCTTCGACCGCCTGCTCGGCGAGAAGGGCATCCGCCACGAGACCGACCTGTGGGGCCACGACGTCCCCCACGACTGGCCGTCCTGGCGGGCCCAGCTCGCCCACCACCTGCCGCGGTTCGTCTGAGAGAAGGGGCGCCATGACCATTGCCCTCCAGAGGGCAGGGCGGGAACGATGAGGTCCTTCACAGCGTCCCCACTCGCGGCCGCCGCACGTCCTCTCCCCTGGCCGATTGGGCCGGCTGGCCCAACCCACGGCCGCAATCGCCTAAGGCGGCGCCATCACCCTGTACACCCGACGACCCGGCGAGCCGATCCGGAAGTTCAACCTGCACGTCGTCGAATGGCAGCCACCGACGCGACTGGTCCTCGTCGGCGGCATGCCACTCGGGCTCTTCGGCACCCAGAGCCACGTGATCACCGCTGACGGTTCCGGAAGCCGCTTCGTGATCACAGAGCGTTCACCGGACTGTTCGCCCGCCTGTTCCGCATCCCCATCTCCAGCCGGGCTTCAGCGCCTACGCCGACGGCCTACGGCAAGCCGCCGAAGCCTCGGCACCGTGACGAGGCCGGCGACCAGCACCCGCGGCGCCGTCGAGAATCCTTGCCGGCGGGTGTCGTACCGGATGGAAGCGCGGCCTGACGAGGAGGTGCTGTGGGTCGATTCAGCGAGTCCGCCGACGTGCGCGCAACGGTGGAGGATACCTTCGCGTACATCACCGATCAGGACCGCTAGGGGAATGGAACGACCACGTGCAGTGGGCCGAGGTCGTTGGTGGCGGGCGGGTCGAGGTCGGCTCCAAGCTTCGCCAGCATCGCAAGCGGAACAAGCGGGAGTTCGATCTCTTCTTCGAGGTCACCCGCCATGATCGTCCCCGGCGACATGTGGTCACCGGGTCGGTGTTCGGCGTGGACACCACCATGGACTTCGCCGTGGAACCAAGCGGGGCCGGGACGCGGGTGACCATGACAGCCGGCGTCGAAGGCCGCGGGCTGCGCCGGTTGCTGGCGCCGGTGGTGACCAGAGAGATGCGCAAGTCGACGGTGGCGGCACTGGCGGCGCTCCAGTCGCAGCTGGGCGCGCCGTGAGCCCATCATCGCTCGCACCACAAGCCCGATCGCGCGCTCAGGAGCCGGCGCACTCGGTCAGGCGTCGCCGGTACAGGTGCCGCTGCTGCTCGGTCGGGGCGTCGGCGGCGAGGGCCCGGAACAGCTCGGCCGCCTCACCGGTTCGTCCGCCACGGCGCAGCAGGTCGGCTCGGGTCGCGGCCAGCAGGTGGTAGTCGCCCAGGGCGTCGCCGAGCCGGTCGAGGATGCCGAGCGCTTCGGGGAGGCCATGGGTGAAGTAGCGGGCGATGGCCCAGTTCAACCTGACGACCGGGTTGCCGGTGATCTCCACCAGCGCCGCGTACAGCCGCTGGATGGCGTCCCAGTCGGTGTCGGCGAAGCTGGGGGCGCGGGCGTGTCGGGCGGCGATCTCAGCCTGGAGCAGATAGGGCCCGACGGGGCGGCCAGGCCCGGCGGCGTTGTGGCCGGCGGCCAGGCATCCCTCGCCGAGTCGGATCTGCCGGCGGTCCCAACGGCGTCGGTCCTGCTCGTCGAGCGGGACCAGCGCGCCGCCGGGGGCGAGGCGGGCGTCGAAGCGTGAGGACTGGAAGTGGAGCAACGCCGCCAGCCCCCAGACCTCAGGGACCATGGGGGCGATCTCGGTGAGCTGGTCGGCCAGCATCGACGCCTCCTGGCACAGGGACCGCCGCCGGCCGTCGGGGCTGTGGGGGCCGTAGCCCTCGTTGAAGACGAGGTAGACGACCTCCAGCACGGCCCCCAGGCGAGCCGGGAGCTCGGCGACCGGCGGGAGCTCGAAGCGGGCTCGCTGGGTTCGAAGGCTGCTCTTGGCCCGGGAGATCCGCTGGGCGACGGTGGCCTCGCGCTGGACGAAGGCGTTGGCGATCTCGCGGGCGGTGAGGCCGCCGACCAGCCGGAGCGTCAGGGCGACCTGGGCGTCGCGACCCAGGCTGGGGTGACAGCACAACACCACCAGCCGCAGCCGGTCGTCGCCGAACCCGTCCAGGTCGGCGTGCTCGGCGACGTCGCCGGTGGTCGCCGCGTCCAGCCCGTCCTCCAGCAGCAACGGCGGCCCGCCCCGCCGGCGCTGGTCGCGGAGCCGGTTCAGGGCACGGTTGCGGGCGACCGTGGTCAACCAGGCGCCGGGGTTGGCGGGCACCCCGTCGACCGGCCACCGCCGGGTCGCCTCCACCAGCGCCTCCTGCGCCATGTCCTCAGCCTCGTCCAGGTCACCGAGGATCCGCATGGCCACGGCCACCACCTTGCTCCACTCCTGGCGCACCAGTCGGGCCGCGGCCTGCGGGTCGAGCATCTGCTCAGGTGGCGTGGGGCAGCACCGGCTGCACCACCACCGGCCCCATCCGCAGGTGCGGGTTGGCCATGGCCAGCTCCCGGGCTTCCTCGACCGAGTCGCACTCGATCACGAAGTAGCCGCCGATCAGCTCCTTGGCCTCGGTGAACGGCCCGTCGACGGCCCGGCCGGGACCCTCGGCGGGTTCGATCCGGAATCCCCCGTCGCGGAGCTGGCGGCCGTCGCGCAGCTTGCCCTCCGCGGCCAGCCGCATCGCGTACGCAGCCACCGCCGCCACCACCTCGGCCGGCGCGCCCTCCCCCAGCCGGTCCGCGGGTGTCAGCATGCTCATCAGGAACTCCATGCCACGGGCCTCCCCAGTCGGTATCGCGAACAATCCTCACCTACACCGACACCGCCAGCCCCGGTCTCTCGACATCGGAGCCGATCCGATGGATACCATCAGCCCAACCGATACCCTACGGCCGCCAGCTCGCACATCGCTGCGGAACCGGCGGCGAACTGCGGACGGAGGCTCGCCTTGGTCACCCACCTGATCGGCCTGCTGCTCGGGACCGAGGACGACTGGCCGACCGCGTTCGAGCAGTACCTGCGCCGGCTCGCCCCGCGCATCGAGTTCGGCGGCGAGACCCACGAGGTGGCCACCGAACGGGTCACCATCGAGCCGTTCGACCTGCGCCAGCCCGTCCGCCACGCCCTGGTCATCGACCGCCTGGCCTACTGGTACGACCACCCCAGGGAGTGGCTCAAGAAGATCGCCCTGATGGACCGGGCCTACCTGCTCAACAACCCGTTCACCTTCCAGGCGATGGAGAAGCACGCCGGGTACTGCGCGGCCATCCGGCTGGGCTTCGACGTGCCCGCGACCTGGCTGCTGCCCCACAAGGTCCCGCCCGAGAACGAGCGCTTCGCCCCCACCGCCTCGCGCTACAACCGGGCCTTCGACCTGCTGGCGGTGGGGGAGCGGGTCGGCTACCCGATGTACATGAAGCCGTTCCACGGCGGCGGCTGGGTCAACGTCTACCGCATCGGGGACCCCGGGCAGCTCCGGGCCGCCTACGACGCCTCGGGCCGGGAGCTGATGCACGTCCAGGCCGGGGTCGAGGGCTACGACATCTTCACCCGCGGGCTGGCCATCGGCCCCCAGACGATGGTCACCCACTACGACCCGACCAAGCCCCTGCACCTGCGCTACCAGGTCGACCACGGGTTCCTGACCCCGGAGCTGGGCCAGCAGATCGTCACCTTCGGCCTGACCGTTGGGGCGTTCTTCCGCTGGGAGTTCAACTCCTTCGAGGTGATCGTCCGCGACGGCCAGTGCTACCCGATCGACTTCGCCAACGCCACCCCGGACATGGCCATCATCTCGCTGCACTACTACTTCCCGTGGGCGGTCGCGGCCCTGGCCAAGTGGTCGCTGTACTGCGCGGTCACGGGCCGGGCGATGCGCCTGGACACCGAGATGGCCCGCTGGTACGCCGTGGCCGACGACCCGGCCCGCGTCCTGGGAGGAGAAGCTGGCCGCCTACCGGGGCCTGGTCGACGACTACTACGAGACCGACCGCTTCCGCGAGTTCTGCGACACCCACCTGGCCCACGCCGACGACTGCATGGCCGACTACATCGAGAGCCCGGAGTTCGACGCCCACCTGGTCGCCACCATCCAGCGGGCCTTCCCACCCCATGAGCACGAGCAGTTCGTCGCCCACTACCGGGGGCTGCTGGGCGCCTGGGTCGCCGACCAGCGGGCGGCGCGGCCGTAGGCGTCGCCCGACGCTCAGCCGGGGTCGATCACCCGGGAGACCGCTGATGGGCGGCGCGCCGCGGCCGCCGATCATGACCCGCCCGCTGCTGCTGGTGTTCGTGGCCTCGTTCGGGGCCATGACCGGCTTCTACCTGCTGCTGTCGGTGGTCCCGCTGTACGCCGAGTCGGTCGGTGCCGGCGGGGTCGGGGCGGGGCTGGTCACGGGGGCGCTGATGGCGGCCACGGTCGCCGGCGAGCTGGCCGTCCCCCGGCTGCTGGCCAGGTTCGGGTACCGGGTGCTGCTGGCGGCCGGGCTGGTGCTGCTCGGGGCGCCGGCCCTTGCCCTGCCCGCCTCGGCCACCATGGCCGCGATCCTGCTGGTCACCCTCGTCCGGGGGCTGGGCTTCGCGATCTGTGTGGTGGTCGGCGGGGCGCTGGTGGCCACGCTGGTGCCGCCCGAGCGCCGCGGGGAGGGGCTGGGGCTGTTCGGGATCGTGGTCGGGGTGCCCGGGGTGGCGGCGCTGCCGCTCGGGGTCTGGCTGGTGGGGTGGACGGGCTATCCGCCGGTGTTCGTCGCCGGGGCGGTGGCGGCGCTGGCCGGGCTGGCCGTGGTCCGCTGGGCTGCCCGGGCGGGAGCCGGCCTCCGAGGCGCCCGTCGGGGTCCTGGCCGGGCTGCGCACCCCGGCCCTGGTCCGGCCGGCGGTCACGTTCTCGGCCGCGGCCATGGCGGCCGGGGTGGTGGTCACCTTCCTGCCCCTGGCCGTGACCGGGGGGCCACAGAACCTGGCCGCGGTGGGGCTGTTCGTCCAGGCGGTGGCGGCCACGGCTCAGCCGCTGGTGGGCCGGGCGGTTCGGCGACCGGCACGGGCCCGCGGTCCTGCTCGTCCCCGGGGTGGTGGCCACCGCCGCCGGCATGCTGGCCCTGGTCCTGATCGACCGCCCGGCGGCGGTGGTGGCCGGCATGGTGCTGTTCGGGTCCGGCTTCGGGGTCACCCAGAACGCCAGCATGACCCTGATGCTGAACCGGGTGGCGCCCTCGGGGTACGGCACGGTGAGCGCCATCTGGAACCTGGCCTTCGACGCCGGGATCGGCGCCGGCGCCTTCGGCTTCGGGGTGGTCGCGGCCCGGACCGGCTACCCGGCGGCGTTCGCCGCCACCGCCGCCCTGGTGCTGGCCGCCCTGGTCCCGCTCGCGCTGGACCGCGCCCACCGCGACCGGGCCCGGCCCTAGGTTGTATACAGCGCGCCCTCCGGAGGCCGAGGGCTTGGCCTCCGCGGGGTCCTGTTGTATACAACCCGTATGTCGAGCGCGGCGGAGAAGGCGTACGAGGCCATCCGGGACGGGATCGTCGGCGGGGGGTTCCCGGTCGGGAGGCGGCTGCGCGAGGAGGAGCTGGCCGGCAGCATCGGGGTGAGCCGGACGCCGGTGCGGGAGGCGCTGCGGCGCCTCGACGCCGAGGGGCTGGTCGAGTTCTCGCCCCACCGGGGCGCCCAGGTGGCCTCCTGGAGCGACCAGGACCTGGACGAGATCTTCGGGCTGCGCTCGGTGCTGGAGAGCTACGGGGCCTCGCTGGCCGCGACCCGGATCGGCCCCGAGGCCCTGGCCGAGCTGGCCGGCCTGGCCGACGGCATGGAGCGGGCCAGCGGCCGCGGCCAGCTCGACGAGGTGGCCGAGCTCAACAACCGCTTCCACGCCGGTGTGCTGGCCGCCTCGGGCAACCAGCGCCTGGTCGGGCTGCTGTCGGGCGTGGTGGTGGTGTCGCTGGTCCGGCGGACCTTCCACCGCTACTCGCCCGAGGCCCTGGCCCGCAGCCACGCCCACCACCGGGAGCTGCTGGCCGCCCTGGCCGCCGGCGACCCCGAGTGGGCGGCCTCGGTGATGCGCTCCCACGTCCTGGCCGCCCGGGCGGTGCTGCGGTGACCGGGCCGGCCGCGCCGCCGGCGGCCGGCCCCCTGGCCGACGTCCGGGTGGTCGAGATGGGCCAGCTCCTGGCCGGGCCGTTCTGCGGCCAGCTGCTGGCCGACTTCGGGGCCGAGGTGATCAAGCTCGAGGACCCGGCCCGGGGCGACCCGATGCGCCAGTGGGGCCGGGAGAAGCCGCACGGCCTGTCGCTGTGGTGGCCGGTGATCGCCCGCAACAAGAAGTCGGTGACCCTGAACCTGCGCCACCCCGAGGGCCAGTCCCTGGCCCGCCGGCTGCTCGGCGCCGCCGACGTCCTGGTCGAGAACTTCCGGCCCGGGACCCTGGAGCGGTGGGGGCTCGGCTACGACGCCCTGGCCGAGCGGAACCCCGGGCTGGTGCTGGTCCGGGTGACCGGGTTCGGCCAGGACGGGCCGTACGCCCCCCGGGCCGGGTACGGCTCCATCGGCGAGGCCATGGGCGGGCTGCGCTATGTCACCGGCGACCCCTCGACGCCGCCCAGCCGCTCCGGGATCTCGATCGGCGACTCCCTGGCCGGGACCTTCGCCGCCCTCGGGGCCCTGCTGGCCCTGCACGCCCGCGCCCGCACCGGCCGCGGCCAGGTGGTCGACTCGGCCATCTACGAGGCCGTCCTGGCCATGATGGAGTCGCTGGTCACCGAGTACCAGGTGGCCGGGTACACCCGCGAGCGGACCGGGGCCATCCTGCCCAACGTCGCCCCCTCCAACGTGTACCCGACCGCCGACGGCCAGCTCGTGCTGGTCGCCGCCAACCAGGACACCGTGTTCCGGCGCCTGGCCGCGGTGATGGCCCGGCCCGAGCTGGCCGACGACCCCCGCTACGCCAGCCACTCGGCCCGCGGCGAGCACCAGGTCGAGCTGGACGGGCTGATCGCCGGCTGGACGGCCACCCTGGACGCCGACCGGCTCCTGGCGGCGCTGGAGGAGGCCGGCGTGCCGGCGGGGCGGATCTACCGGGCCGCCGACATGCTCGCCGACCCCCACTACCTGGCCCGCCAGGCGATCGTCCGCCTGGCCGACCCGGAGCTGGGGGAGATCGCCATGCAGAACGTGGCCCCGCGCCTGTCGGCCACCCCGGGCCGGGTCGCCTGGCCGGGGCCGGCCCTCGGCCAGCACAACCGGGAGGTGTACCAGGGACTGCTCGGCCTGCCCGACGAGGAGGTCGAGCGCCTCGCTGACCAGGCGGTGATCTAGCGCCCGCGAACCCGGGCGCCGCGATGAGGAGGCGCAGATGCCCTACCGGCTCGGCGTGGACGTGGGGGGCACGTTCACCGACCTGCTGATGATCGACGAGGACACCGGCGAGACCTGGCGGGCCAAGACGCCCTCGACCCCCGCCGACCCGTCGATCGGGGTGCTGGCCGGCCTGGACAAGGTCTGCCAGACGGCCGCGGTCGACCCCGGCGCCATCAGCCACCTGATGCACGGGACCACGGTGGCCACCAACGCGATCCTGGAGGGCAAGGGCGCCCGGGTCGGCCTGGTCGTCACCGAGGGCTACCGGCAGGTCCTCCAGGTGGCCCGGTCGTTCGTCCCCGGCGGCCTGGCCGGCTGGATCATCTGGCCCAAGCCGGAGCCGCTGGCCGCCCTCGAGCACACCGTCGAGGTGGCCGAGCGGGTCGGGGCCCGCGGCGAGGTGCTGCGCCCGCTGGACGAGGACAGCGTCCGGGCCGCCCTGGCCGAGCTGCGCCGGCGCCAGGTCGAGGCCCTCACCGTGTCGCTGGTCAACTCCTTCGCCAACCCCGCCCACGAGCGGCGCATCCTGGAGCTGGCCGCCGCCGAGCTGCCCGGCGTCCCGGTCTCGCTGTCCTCCGACATCCTGCCCGAGATCCGCGAGTACGAGCGGACCCTGACCACGGTGGCCAACTCCTATGTCCGCCCGGTCGTCTCCCGCTACCTGGGCAACCTGGAGCGGGAGCTGGGCGACCGCAAGGTCGGGGCCAGGCTGCACGTGCTGCGCTCCGACGGCGGGCTGATGAGCGTCGAGGCGGCCAAGCAGGCCCCGGTCAACATGCTGATGAGCGGCCCGGCCGGCGGCGTCACCGGCGCCCTGTGGATCGCCGAGAAGGCCGGCTACGACAACCTGCTCACCTTCGACATGGGCGGCACCTCGACCGACGTGGCCCTGGTCCAGCAGGGCCGGCCCCGGGTGGGGCGCGAGACGGCCGTCGGCGACCTGAACGTCCGCGCCTCCTCGGTCGACGTCCGCACCGTCGGCGCCGGCGGCGGCTCCATCGCCCACGTGCCCGAGCTGACCAGGGCCCTGCGGGTCGGCCCCCAGAGCGCCGGGGCCGAGCCCGGCCCGGCCGCCTACGGCCGCGGCGGCGCCGAGCCGACCGTCACCGACGCCAACGTCGTCCTCGGCTACCTGCCGCCGTCGCTGCTGGGCGGCGAGATGGGCCTGGACGCGGCCGCGGCCACCGCGGCCGTGGCCAAGGTGGCCGACGCCATGGGCCTGGAGACCCGGCGGGCCGCGGCCGGGATCGTCGACATCGTCAACGAGAACATGTTCGGCGCCCTGCGCCTGGTCTCGGTCCAGCAGGGCTACGACCCGCGCGAGTTCGCCCTGGTCGCCTTCGGCGGGGCCGGGCCGCTGCACGCCAACGCCCTCGGCCGCCTGCTCGGGTCGTGGCCGGTCATCATCCCGCCGTCGCCCGGGGTGCTGTGCGCCTACGGCGACGCCACCACCCGGGTCCGCAACGAGTCGGCCAGGACCTTCATCCGCCGCTTCTCCGAGACCTCCAACGAGGAGGTGGAGCGGCTGCTGGCCGAGCTGGCCACCGAGGCGGCGGCCGCCCTCGACGGCGACGGGGTCGGCCACGACCAGCAGTCGGTGCTGTACCAGGTCGACGTCCGCTACCACGGCCAGGGGTTCGAGGTCCCGGTCGACGTCGACCTGGAGCGCTTCCGCGACGGCGGGCTGGAGCACGTCGGCCAGGTGTTCGACGCCGAGCACACCCGGCTGTTCACCTTCGCCCTCGACACCGACCACGAGCTGGTGAACCTCCGGGCGGTGGTCCAGGGCCGGGCCACCCGGGTCCGGGCCGAGGAGGTCCCGGCCGGCGGCCCCGACCCCGCCGCCGCGGCCACCGGCACCACCACCATCTGGGTCTCCGACGGCGAGCGCCAGGCCACCGTCTACGACCGGGCCCGCTCGAGGCCGGCAACCGCGTCCAGGGCCCGGCCGTCGTCACCGAGATGGACTCGACCACGCTGATCCTTCCCGACCACGCCGGCGAGGTCGACCGCTACGGCAACCTGCTGCTCCGCCCGGCGCCCGCGCGAAGGGAGCTAGACATGGCCACCGTCATCGAGACCAACCCGCGCCGGTTCGACCCGGTCGACGTCGACCCGGTCACCGTCGACATCATCGAGAACGCCCTGCGCAACACCCGCTACGAGATGGACGCGGTGCTGTTCCGCACGGCCATGTCGCCCGGCATCCGCGAGCAGCACGACGAGTTCCCGATCATCGCCGACCGCGCCGGCCGCATGGTCGTCGGCCAGTTCGGCAGCTTCATCGACGGCTTCCTCACCACCTACCAGGGCGAGATCGACGAGGGCGACGTCTTCCTCACCTCCGACCCGTACGCCTGCGACGGCGCCATCAGCCACGCCAACGACTGGCTGGTCCTGCTGCCCATCTACCGGGAGGGGGCGCTGGTCGGCTGGGCGGCCATGTTCGGCCACATGACCGACGTCGGCGGCAAGGTCCCGGGCAGCCTGCCCACCGACGCCACCTCCATCTACGAGGAGGGCGTGGTCGTCCCCCCGACCAAGCTGTACCGCCGGGGGGAGCTGGCCACCGAGGCCCTGGAGCTGGTCCTCAACCAGGTCCGCATGAAGACCTGGAACCGCAGCGACCTCAACGCCATCGTGGCCGCCTGCCGGACCGCCGCCCGCCGGGTCCTGGAGCTGTGCGACCGCTTCGGCACCGAGACCTACCTGTCGACCCTCGACGCCCTGCTGGACCGCAACTACCGGGCCATGGCCCAGCTCATCCGGACCGCCGTCCCCACCGAGCGGCTCGAGTTCACCGACTACGTCTGCGACGACGGCCGCGGCTTCGGGCCCTACAAGATCCACTGCTCCATGCAGCGGGTCGGGGACAAGGTGGTGCTCGACTTCGCCGGCACCGACCCGCAGGCCGAGGGCTCGATCAACTTCTACCTGAACGAGAACATGCTGAAGATGTTCTTCGGCATCTACATGATCATGGTCTTCGACCCCCAGATCCTCTGGAACGACGGCTTCTACCCGCTGGTCGAGGTCAACATCCCCGAGGGGTCGCTGCTCAAGCCCCGCTACCCGGCGGCCCTGTCGTGCCGGACCCACGCGCTGGGCCGGATCTTCGACGTCATGGGCGGGCTGCTCGGCCAGCGGGCGCCCGAGTTCCTGTGCGCGGCCGGCTTCTCCTCGTCCCCGCACCTGATGTACTCGGGGGTCGACCGCAACGGCGAGTGGTTCCAGCTCTACCAGATCGGCTTCGGCGGCATCCCGGGCCGGCCCTTCGGCGACGGGCCCGACGGCCATTCGCTGTGGCCGTCGTTCACCAACGTCCCCAACGAGTTCCTGGAGAGCTACTTCCCGCTGGTCATCGAGCGCTACCAGACGGTGGCGGACTCCGGCGGCCCGGGCTTCTTCCGGGGCGGCAACGGCATCGACATCACCTACCGGTTCCTGGAGCCGGGCGAGGTGTCGATCCACGACGACCGCTGGTTCACCTACCCGTTCGGGGTCAACGGCGGCCTCCCCGGCGCCCGCAGCCGCAAGCTGCTGCGCCGCACCGACGGCACCGAGCGAGGTCCTGCCCTCCAAGTGCGACCACGTCAAGGTCGGCGTCGGCGACACCCTCCAGTACGTGACCTGGGGCGGGGGCGGCTGGGGCGACCCCTTCGACCGCGACCCGGCCCTGGTCGCGCTGGAGGTCGACCGCGGCCTGGTGTCGCGCGGAGGGGGCGCTGCGCTACGGCGTGGTCCTGACCGACGCCGGCGCCGTCGACGAGGAGGCCACCAAGGCGGCCAGGGAACGGCTGCGGGCCGAGCGGGGCGACACCCGGATGTTCGACTTCGGGCCCGACCTGGACACGCTGCGGGCCGCCTGCGAGGCCGAGACCGGCCTGCCCGCGCCCCAGCCGCCCGTGTTCCGGTGAGCGTCGAGGACTACCGGCGGGCCGGGTTCGGGGGCCGGCTGGAGCCGGGGGACCGCCCGGCCCTGCTGGTGGTCGACTTCGTCAGGGCCTACCTGGACCGGGCCTCGCCGCTGTACGCCGGGGTCGAGGCGGTGCTGGCGTCGGCCGCCCGGGTGCTGGAGGCGGCCAGGGCGGGCGGCGTGCCGGTGGTGTTCACCACGGTCCGGTACCAGGCGGGCGGGGCCGACGGCGGGCTGTTCTACCGCAAGGTCCCCGCCCTGGAGGTGTTCCAGGCCGGGTCGCCGCTGGGGGAGCTCCCCGAGGTCCTGGCCCCCGGGCCGGGGGAGCTGGTGGTCACCAAGCAGTACGCCAGCGCCTTCTTCGGCACCTCCCTGGCCGCCAGCCTGACCGCGTGGCAGGTCGACACCTGCGTGATCTGCGGCCTCACCACCAGCGGCTGTGTCCGGGCGACGGCGGTCGACGCCCTCCAGCACGGCTTCGTCCCCCTGGTCGTCGGCGACGCCGTCGGCGACCGCGACCCCCGCCCGCACCAGGCCAGCCTGTTCGACCTGGCGGCCAAGTACGCCGAGGTCGTCGAGGTGGCATGGGCCTGCGAGTACCTCCGGGTTCGGCGGTCCTCCTGACCCGCTCTGTCGGCTATGCTGCTTGGGCTGGTGTTGCCCATCGTTGGGAACGGAAAGGCGGTCGCCTATGTATCCGGCCAGCTTCGACTACGTCGCGCCGGCGACGTTGGAGGAGGCGCTCGACACCCTCGGTCGGTACGGGGACGACGCCAAGGTCCTCGCCGGCGGGCAGAGCCTCATCCCGCTCATGAAGCTGCGGCTCGCCGCCCCGCGGGCGGTGGTCGACATCAACCGCCTGCCCGGCCTCGACACCCTGGCCACCGAGGACGGCGGGCTGCGCATCGGCGCCCTGGTCCGCCACAAGACCTGCGAGCGGTCGGAGCTGCTGGGCGGCCGCTGGGGGACCCTGGGCGCCGCCGCCCCGCTGATCTCGGACCCGATCATCCGCAACCTCGGCACCGTCTGCGGGTCGCTGGCCCACGCCGACCCCCAGGGCGACTGGGGCTCGGCCCTGCTGGCCATGGACGCCGAGGTGGTCGCCCGGGGCCCCGACGGCACCCGCACCATCCCCCTCGGCGAGCTGTTCGAGGGGCCGTTCATGACCTCGCTGGCCCCGACCGAGATCATCACCGAGGTCCGCGTGCCCGACCCCGGCCCGTCGGCCGGCGGGACCTACCTCAAGCTGGAGCGCAAGGTCGGCGACTTCGCCACCGTCGGGGTGGCCGTCCACCTGTCCATGGCCGACGGCAGGGTCGGCAGGGCCGGGATCGCCCTGACCGCCGTCGGCCCCACCAACCTGCGGGCCACCGCCGCCGAGGAGGCGCTGGCCGGTTCGGAGCTGACCGACGAGGTGATCGTCGAGGCGGCCGGCTGGCCGCCCGAGGCCGCGCACCCCTACAGCGACACCCGGGGCAGCGCCGACTACAAGCGGCAGGTGGTCCAGGTGTTCACCGAGCGGGGCCTGCGGTCGGTCGCCACGTCGCTCGGGGCGCCGGTCCAGGCCGGTCCGCCGGGGCCGGTCACCAGCGAGGCGTCCCTGGAGGCCACCCGGCGCCAGGACTACTTCAGCGGCGAGGGCACGCTGGCCGGGGTGATGGAGGAGCTCGAGGAGAAGCCGGGCGGACCGGACGGGGGTGCGCGGTGAAGGTCAACGTGGTCGTCAACGGGCAGGAGCGCTCGGCCGAGGTCGAGCCGAGGCTGCTGCTGGTGCACCTGCTGCGGGAGCGGCTGCGCCTCACCGGGACCCACATCGGCTGCGACACCACCAGCTGCGGGGCCTGCACGGTGCTGCTGGACGGGACCCCGGTCAAGTCGTGCACGATGTTCGCCGTCCAGGCCGAGGGCCGCGAGGTGACCACGGTCGAGGGGCTGGCCGCCAACGGCAAGCTCCACCCCATCCAGGAGGGGTTCAAGGAGGAGCACGGGCTGCAGTGCGGCTTCTGCACCCCGGGGATGCTGCTCGCCTCCAAGGCCCTGCTGGAGGAGAACCCCGACCCCAGCGAGGAGGACATCCGCTGGGCCCTGTCCGGCAACCTCTGCCGCTGCACGGGCTACCAGAACATCGTCAACGCGGTGCAGTGGACGGCGAAGAAGATCCAGTCCGACAGCGCCGCCACCGGCGCCAGCTAGGAGGCCGAGATGACCGAGGGACACACGGCCGAGCACTGGCTGGGCAGGAGCGTCAAGCGCAAGGAGGACGACCGCTTCCTCCAGGGCAAGGGCAACTACGTCGACGACATCAACCTGCCCGGGCATGCTGCACATGTCGATCCTGCGCAGCCCGGTGGCCCACGCCCGGATCAACTCGATCGACACCTCGGCCGCCGCGGCCCTGCCCGGGGTGGTGGCGGTGGTCACCGGCGAGCTGCTGGCCCAGCACAACCTGGCCTGGATGCCGACCCTTTCCGGCGACACCCAGGCCGTGCTGGCCACCGACAAGGTGCGCATGCAGGGCCAGGAGGTCGCCTGCGTGATCGCCGAGGACCCCTATGTCGCCCACGACGCCCTCGAGCTGATCGAGGTCGACTACGACCCGCTGCCGGTGGTCATCACCCCCCAGCAGAGCCTGGAGCCGGGCGCCCCGGTGATCCGCGACGACAAGGAAGACAAGCAGGACAACCGCGTCTACCACTGGGAGGCCGGCGACGCCGAGGCCACCGACCGGGCCTTCGCCGAGGCCGACCGGGTGGTCAGCCTCGACACCTTCTACCCCCGCTGCCACCCGGCCCCGATGGAGACCTGCGGCTGCGTGGCCGACGTCAACCCGGTCACCGGCAAGGCCACCATCTACATGACCTCCCAGGCCCCCCACGCCCACCGGACGGTGTTCGCGCTGGTGGCCGGCCTGCCCGAGCACCAGATCCAGATCATCTCGCCCGACATCGGCGGCGGCTTCGGCAACAAGGTCCCCGTCTACCCCGGCTATGTGGTCGCCACCGCGGCCTCGCTGCTGCTGGGGCGGCCGGTCAAGTGGATCGAGGACCGCACCGGCAACCTGATCTCCACCGGGTTCGCCCGCGACTTCTACATGAAGGGCGAGCTGGCCCTGCGCGAGGACGGCAAGATGCTCGGCCTGCGGGTCAACATGCTGTCCGACCAGGGCTACGCCTTCGCCGACGCCCAGCCGAGCAAGCTCAAGGCTGGCCTGTTCCACATCGTCACCGGCTCCTACGACATCCCAGCGGCCCACGTGGTCACCGACGGCGCCTACACCAACAAGGCGCCCGGCGGGGTCGCCTACCGCTGCTCGTTCCGGGTCACCGAGGCCTCGTTCTTCATCGAGCGGCTCGTCCAGACGGCCGCCTACGAGCTCGGGGTCGACCCGGCCGAGCTGCGCCGGCAGGAACTTCATCCAGCCCGAGCAGTTCCCCTACACCTCGGCCACCGGGCTTCGTGTACGACTCGGGCAACTACGAGGGCGGCCATGGACAAGGCCCTGGAGATGCTCGGCTACGAGGACCTCAAGGCCGAGCAGGCCAGGGCCCGCGACGAGGGCAAGCTGATCGGGATCGGGCTGGCCACCTTCACCGAGGTGGTCGGGGCCGGGCCGAGCAAGGACTACGACATCCTCGGCCTGAAGATGTTCGACTCGGCCGAGCTGCGGGTCCACCCGACCGGCAAGGCGATCCTCAAGATCGGCGTCCAGACCCAGGGCCAGGGCCACGAGACGACCTTCGCCCAGATCGTCGCCAACGAGCTCGGCATCCCGCCCTCCGACATCCTGGTCCAGCACGGCGACACCGACAACACCCCCTACGGGCTGGGCACCTACGCCTCCCGGAGCACCCCGACGGCCGGGGCGGCCACGGCCATGGTCTCGCGCAAGCTGCGCGACAAGGCCAGGCAGCTGGCCGCCCACCTGCTGGAGGTCGCCCCCGAGGACCTGGAGTGGGTCGGCGACCGGTTCCAGGTCCGCGGCGCCCCCGACCGCCAGACCACCATCCAGGAGGCCGCCTTCGCCGCCTACACCAACCACCCCCAGGGGATGGAGGCGGGCCTGGAGGGCGTCACCTACTACGACCCGCCCAACATGACCTATCCGTTCGGGGCCTACGCGGTCGCGGTCGAGGTCGACCGGGGCACCGGCCAGTGGAAGGTCAAGCGGATGGTGGCGGTCGACGACTGCGGGGTCCGGATCAACCCGATGATCGTCGAGGGCCAGATCATGGGCGGGCTCACCGAGGGGTTCGCCATGGCCGCCATGGAGCTGATCACCTTCGACGAGCTGGGCAACTGCATCGGGTCCAACTTCTCCGACTACCTGATCCCGACCTCATGGGAGACGCCCAAGTTCGAGCTGGGGGAGACCACCACCCCCTCGCCCCACCACCCGATCGGGGCCAAGGGCGTCGGCGAGTCGGCCACGGTCGGCTCCCCGGCGGCGTTCGTCAACGCGGTCGTGGACGCCCTGGCCCACGCCGGCGTGCGCGAGCTGCAGATGCCGATCGGTCCCGACAAGGTCTGGCAGGCGCTGGTCGAGGCGGGCCTCGCGGAGTAGATGACAATGGCCCAGCCGGCAGTGGTCCGGTGGTCGGGCGCAGGTGCTGGTCGAGGCCGGGCGGCTGGCCGCCGAGGGCAAGCCGTACGCGCTGGCCACGGTGGTCAGGGTGGTCCGGCCGGCCTCGACCCGGCGGGGGGACCGGGCCCTGGTCACCCCCGACGGGGCCCTGGCCGGGTGGGTCGGCGGGGCCTGCTCGGAGCCGATCGTGGTCCGCGAGGCGCTGCGGGCCCTGGCCGACGGCGAGCCCCGCCTTGTCCGGATCGGCCCGGCCGGGGCGGGCGCGGGCGCGCCCGACGACGTGGTCGTGGCCGAGAGCCGCTGCGCCTCCGAGGGGGTGGTCGAGGTCCTGATCGAACCGGAGCTTCCGGGGCCGCTGCTGGCCGTGCTCGGCGAGGGGGTGGCCGGGCGGACGCTGGTCCAGCTGGCCCGCATCATCGGCTGGCGGGTCACCGACCAGCTCGACCCCGACGCCGGGCCCGACGCGGTGGTGGTGGCCACCATGGGCCACGGCGACGAGGACGCGCTCGCCTCGGCCCTGAAGGCCGGGGTCGGCTACGTGGGCCTGGTGGCCAGCGCCCGGCGGGCCGCGGTCGTCCTTGACGCCCTCCGCGAGCAGGGGGTGGCCCCCGAGCGAGCTGGCCCGGGTGCGCAGCCCGGCCGGCCGCGACCTCGGCCCCTCGACCCAGGAGGAGATCGCCGTGGCCATCCTGGCCGAGCTGGTCGACTGGCGCCACGGCCTGGCCGCCCCGGTCGCGGCGGCGCCCGGGCCGGCGCGCGGCCCCGGCGCCGGCCGAGGCGGTCGACCCGGTCTGCGGCATGACCGTGGCCGTGGCCGGCGCCCCCACGACGGTCCGCGACGGGGTCGCGTGGTACTTCTGCTCGACCGGCTGCCGGGACCACTTCGAGACCAGCGGCGGGTGAGCCGTGGCCGGCGTGGTGGTGATCACCGACTGCGACCACGGCGACGTCGACCCGGAGCGGGCGGTGCTGGACGGCCACGACGTCGAGCTCCGGGTGCTGGCCTGCCGGACCCCGGAGGAGGTGGCCGCCCAGGCCGGCGACGCCGACGTCCTCATCAACCAGTACGTGCCGATCACCGCGGCGGTGCTGGACGACCTGCCCCGCTGCCGGCTGGTCGTCCGCTACGGGGTCGGGGTCGACAACGTCGACCTCCGAGGCGGCCACCGAACGCGGCGTGTGGGTCGCCAACGTGCCCGACTACGGCCGCGACGAGGTCGCCGACCACACCCTGGCCCTGGCCCTGGCCCTGCTCCGGGGGGTGGTGGCGCTGGACCGCTCGGTCCGCGACGGCACCTGGGACCTGGAGCCGGCCCGGCCGCTGCGCCGCCTGGCCACCTTGACCTGGGGGGTGGTCGGCTGCGGGGCCATCGGCACCGCGGTCGCCCGCCGGGCCGCCGGGCTGGGCATGCGCGTCCTCGGCCACGACCTCCCCACGGTGCCGCTCGGAGGCGCCGATCGAGCGGGTGCCGCTGGAGGAGCTGCTGGAGGAGGCGGACCTGGTCTCCCTGCACGCCGCCCTCACCCCCGACACCCGCCACCTGGTCGGGGCGGCGGCCCTGGCCCGGATGCGGCCGACCGCCCACCTGGTCAACACGGCCCGCGGCGGGCTGGTCGAGGAGGCCGCCCTGCTGGCCGCCCTCGACGCCGGGGCGCTGGCCGGGGCCGCCCTCGACGTCCTGGAGCACGAGCCCCCCGGCGAGCTGGGCTGGAAGCTGGCCCGCCACCCCCGGGTCGTGGCCACCCCCCACGCCGCCTGGTACTCGGAGGAGGCCTTCCACACCCTCAAGTCCGAGGTGGCCCGCGAGGCGCTGCGCGTGCTGGAGGGCGGCGCCCCCCGCTCCCCGGTCAACACGCCGGCGGCCCGCCCATGACCCCTCCCCGGCCGGCGGCTGCGGACCGCGCGGGTCGCTTCCTCGAGCGGGTGGCGGCCGTCCCGGTGGTGGCGATCCTGCGGGCGGCCGACGCCGGGCGGTTCCTCGAGGTCGGGCGGGTGCTGTACGAGGGCGGGGTGCGGGCGGTCGAGGTGACCCTGACCTCGGCAGGGGGCGCTGGAGGCGTTCGCGCGGCTGCGGGAGGAGCTGCCGGGGGACGCCCTGCTCGGGGTCGGGACGGTGCGGTCGGTGGGCGACGCCGAGCGGGCCGCCGGGGCCGGGGCGACCTACCTGATCGCGCCCGACCTCCGGGCCGACGTGGTCGCCTGGGCGGTGGAGCGGGAGCTGCCGGTGGTCCCCGGGGCCCTCACGCCGACCGAGGTCGCGGCCGCGTGGGCGGCCGGGGCGACCGCGGTCAAGGTGTTCCCGGTGTCGGCCGTGGGCGGGCCCGCCTACGTCAGGGCCATCCGGGCGCCGCTGCCCGAGGTGCCGCTGATGCCCACCGGCGGGGTCGGGATCGACGACATCGGCGCCTACCTGGCCGCCGGCGCGGCCGCCGTCGGGGTCGGCTCGCCCCTGCTCGGCGACGCCGGCGGCCCCGGCGGCGACCTCGCCGCCCTGGCCGCCCGGGCCCGCCGGGCCGTCGCCGCCGCCACCGGGGCCGTCCGCCGGGGGGCCCGGGGAGCCCGAGCCGCCCCGATGATCGCAGGCCCGCTGCTGGCCATGGGCGAGACCATGGCGCTGCTGACCGCGGCCGAGGTGGGGCGGCTGCGCCATGCCAGCTCGCTCACCCTGGGGGTGGCGGGGGCGGAGTCGAACGTGGCCATCGGGGCGCGGCGGCTCGGCTGCCCGGCCGCCTGGGTGGGGCGGGTGGGGGACGACGAGCTGGGGGAGCTGGTCGTGTCCCGGATCCGGGCCGAGGGCGTCGACGTGACCGGGGTGGTGCGCGACCCGCAGGCCCCGACCAGCCTGATGCTCAAGGAGCGCCGCACCGCCGCCATGGTCCGGGTCCTCTACTACCGCCGCCACGGCCCCGGCGCCCGCCTGCAACCCGGCGACCTCGACCCGGCCCAGGTCGCCGCGGCCGGGGTGCTGCACGTGACCGGCATCACCCCGGCCCTGGGCGACTCGGCCAGGGCGACCGTCGACCACGCCGTCGAGCTGGCCCGGGCGGCCGGGGTCCCGGTGTCGTTCGACCTCAACTACCGCTCCGCCCTGTGGCCCCCCGACCAGGCGGCCGCCGTCTTCCGCGACCTGGCCGCCCGGGCCGACCTGGTGTTCGCCGGCGACGACGAGGCCGAGCTGCTCGGCCTGGCCGGCGACCCGGCCGACCTGGCCCGCGGCCTGGCCGACCTGGCCGCCGGCCACGCCGTGGTCAAGCTGGGCGAGCGGGGCGCCGTGGCCGCCGTCGACGGCCAGGTCCACACCGTCGAGCCGGTCCCGGTCCAGGCCGTCGACCCGGTCGGCGCCGGGGACGCCTTCGTCGCCGGCTACCTGGCCGAGACCCTGGCCGGCCGCCCGGTCCCCGAGCGCCTGGCCACCGCCGCCGCCTGCGGCGCCTTCGCCGTCACCGTCCCCGGCGACTGGGAGGGCCTCCCCACCCGCGACGAGCTGGCCGCCCTCGGCGCCCGCCCCGGCACCGTGCGCCGCTGATCCCGTAACGGCCCCGTCACGGAGGCCCTGGATACTGGCGCCCGACCCAGGGGAGCACGGCGGCGGGATCGGAGACGGGGTGCCGGCGACGCAGGACGCGGACCGGGGGGGCCGGGCGGCACGGCCACGGCCGCGGCCGGCGACCGCCCCGGCCGTGGCCGGCCGTGCTCGCCTGGGCGCTGTACGCGCTGGTGCTGCTCCTGTTCGCCACCTTCCCGTGGCTCGACCGCCTGGTCCGCGACGCCGGCCGGCCCGACCTGGCCCTGCTGGCCCCGTTCGTGGATCCCGCCGACGCTGGCGGCGCTGACGGCCAGCACCGTCGGGGCGGTGCTGGCCAGCCGCCGCCCCCGGCACCCGGTCGGCTGGCTGCTGCTCGCGCTCGGTCTGGTCATGGCCTTCAGCGCGGCGTGACCGCCGGCTACCTGCCCTACGCGCTGATCGTCCGCCCCGGGGCGCTGCCCGCCGCCGACCTCGCTCGCCCGGATCTACCCGCCGTCCGCCGACGCCGCGCTGGCCGCGCTCGGCTTCGTCCTGCTGCTCACCCCCACCGGGTCGGCGCCGTCGGCCCGCTGGCGCCGGTGGGCCGGGTCCCGGCGCCGTCGTCATGGCGCTGCTCCTGGTGGCGGCCACGGTCGCCCCGGGGTCGCTGGACCCGCTCACCCTGTTCGTCGAGGGCCCGGTCGGCCCCCGGCCTTCGGCGGCGCCCTGCGGGTCGCCAACCAGCTCGCCCTGCTCGGCCGCCATCCTCATCATCCTCGGCCGGCGCCGCGTCGCTGGTGACGCGGTTCCGGCACGCCCACGGCGTCGAGCGCCAGCAGCTCCCTGGGTTGCCCTGGCCGCCATCCTGACCGGGCTGGCCATCCTGGCCACCGCGGTCCTGATCGCCGTGGGCGAGGTGACCCTCGGCCGCCTGGGCGAGCGTGTTCGGTGCGGTCTTCCTGCCCCTGGCCGCCGGGGCGGCGATCCTGCGCTACCGGCTGTACGACCTGGACCGCATCATCAGCCGCACCCTCGCCTACGGGCTGCTCACCCTGCTGCTCGGCGGCGGCTACGCCGCCGTCGTCCTCGGTGCTCGGCCAGCTCCTGGGCCGCGACTCCAGCCTGGCCGTGGCCGGCGCCACCCTGGCCGTGGCGGCGGTGTTCCAGCCGGCCCGCCGGCGGGTCCAGGCGGCGGTCGACCGGCGCTTCAACCGCCGCCGCCACGACGCGGCCCGGATCATCGAGGGGTTCGGCGCCCGCCTCCGCGACCAGGTCGACCTGGACACCCTGACCGCCGAGGTGCTGGCCGTGGCCGACCAGACGATGCAGCCGACCCGGGCGTCGCTGTGGCTGCGGCCCCCGGCCGCCCCGGCCGGCCGGTGAGCCGGGCTCAGTGGCGGTGCTGGTAGCGGCGGCGTGAGGCGAACAGGGCGGCCACGCCCACCAGCAGGAGCAGGGCGCTGGCGACCAGCATGGACAGGGCGGCCGAGCCGGTGAAGGCGAGCGGAGACTGGCTGGCCGGGTCGAGCGCCGCCGTCCCCTCAGCGGCCGCGGCCGCCTGGGCGGGGTCGGCGGCGGCGGTGGTGGTCGGGGTCGCCGGCTGGCCGGCCCCCCTGACCACCGGGGCCTGGGTGGTCGCGGTGTCCTGGGCCGGCGCCTCCGGTGGCGTGGTGGCGCGCGAGGCGGCCCCGTTCGCCCGCAGGGGGAGCAGCTCGAGCAGCTGGACCTGGTCGGTCACCTCCAGGTCGACGGCGTCGAGGGCCCGCCCGGCCCCGGGCGGGTCGGTGAAGCGGCGCTGGGCGGTGGTCCCGAGCGCGGGCACGAACGCCCGCGCCCCGGCCACCGGGGCGTCGAGCGCGACCCTGACCTGCTGGCCGGCGACGGCCAGCTCCTGTCCGGTGGCCGGGTCCCAGCCGGGCCGCTCCACCCAGAGCGCCAGCCAGAAGTGGCCGTCGGCCTTCTGGAGCAGGCGGTGCCGGACGTCGGTGGTGTCGCCGGTCAGCCGGAAGCGCAGGTGGCCCGGCTCGAGCTGCCTGCCGCCGTCGTCCAGCAGGGCGAGCAGGCTGGCCAGGGCATGGTAGGCGGCGGTGGGGGCGCCGGCCGGGTCGAGCAGGCCGGGCCCGGCGTCGCCGCCCCGGCCCTCCACGTAGGTCCGGACGGCCAGCCCGGCGTTGGCCAGCAGCAGCCGGGGCAGGTACCTGGCCGCCACCGCGCCGGGCACGCCGGCGCCGAGGTCGGCCTCGGTGACCTGCACGGCCGCGTCGCCGGAGCCGAGCTCGGTCGGCCACGCAGCCCGGGCAGCGCCCGCCCAGCTCCTGGCGGATCACCTGGTAGTCGACGCCGGGGCCGCTGCCCAGCACCGCCACCGCCGGCAGGCGGGGGTGGCCGGCGACGGCGCGGCGCAGCGGCGCCGCCTTCTGGCCGGCCGGGGCCTCGAGCGCGGCCACGGCCGCGCCCAGCGACGCCGCCGCCTCCACCGCCGCCTCCGGGTCGGCCTCGGCCGCCACGACCAGGTCGAGCTGGAGCTCGCCGCCGGCCAGGGCCCGCAGCCCGGCCAGGGCGGGGTCGTCGGCGGCGGTGGCCGCCGGGGCCCGGACGTGGCGGATGCCGGCCGCCTCCAGCCGGTCGGCCAGCGCCCAGCCGGCGGCGGCGTCCCCGGGGGCCGCGTTCACGCCGACGCTGTCCACGAACGCCCCCGCGGCCATGGCCGGCTCCTCGGTCCAGCCGGGCGGGGCGGTGGCCGCCCCCGCCGCCCCGGTCCCCAGGCACGCCAGCAACACCAGCGCCATGCCGGCCAACAGGGGACGCAACCGAGGCAATGAACCCTCCGGAGCAGGCGGGGGGATGCGCGGAGCGGCGCCGCATGCGGCCCCTATCGTGAGCACAACGGATCGGGTCAAGCAAGCGCGCCAACCTGGACATCCCGGCCGGCCGGGCCCGGCGCCGCCGTGACCTGCCCCGATAGGCTTGCGCCGTGCCCATCTCCGGCCCGTCGCGATGGCGGTTCCCCGACCCGGCCACCGCCGGGGAGGACGGGCTGGTCGGGATCGGCGCCGACCTGGAGCCGGCGACCCTGGTCGACGCCTACCGCCGGGGGATCTTCCCCTGGCCGCACCCGGGGGCGCCGCTGCCCTGGTTCTCGCCCGACCCGCGGGGTGTGATCCCGCTGGACGGGGTGCGCTGTGCGCGGTCGCTGCGGGCCCGGCTGCGCCGCTCGGGCTGGGAGACCACCGTCGACCGCGCCTTCGCGGCCGTGCTCGCCGGCTGCAGCGATCGCCCGGGGCCGGTGCGCGAGGGCGGGACCTGGATCACGGCGCCGATGCGGGCCGCCTACCAGCGCCTGCACGACCTCGGCCACGCCCACAGCCTGGAGGTGTGGGCGGGCGGCGCGCTGGTCGGGGGCCTGTACGGGGTCGCGGTCGGCGGGGTGTTCACCGGCGAGTCCATGTTCCACCTGGCCACCGACGCCTCCAAGGTCGCCCTGGTCGACCTGGCCGACCGCCTGGCCGGGGCCGGCGGCCGCCTGATCGACGTCCAGATGGTCACCCCCCATCTGGCCAGCCTCGGCGCCCGCGACCTGCCGAGGGCCGAGTTCCTCGACCTGCTGGCCGAGGTCCGCGACCAGCCGGTCCACCTGCCCACCGACCGGCTCCCCGGTGGCCCGGCTCAGCTAGGATCACCCCATGCGCGGGACGATGACCGGGAAGATCCTCGAGGACCACCTCGTCTCCGGGCGGCTCGAGCCGGGGGAGGAGATCGCCCTGCGGATCGACCAGACGCTGCTCCAGGACGCCACCGGGACGATGGCCTGCATGGAGTTCGAGGCCCTGGGGCTGGACCGGGTCCGGGTCGACCTGGCCGTCCAGTACGTCGACCACAACATGCTCGGCTTCGACCACCGCAACGCCGACGACCACCTGTTCCTCCAGGGCTGCGCCGCCCGCTACGGCCTCCACTACTCGCGGGCCGGCAACGGCATCTGCCACCAGGTCCACACCGAGCGGTTCGCCCGCCCCGGCGCGACCCTGCTCGGCGCCGACTCGCACACCCCGACCTCGGGCGCCTGCGGGTCGATCGCCATCGGCGCCGGCGGGCTCGAGGTCGCCCTGGCCATGGCCGGCCTCCCGTTCCAGACCCCGACCCCGATCGTGGTCGGCGTGCACCTGGAGGGGGAGCTGCCGCCCTGGGTCGCCTCCAAGGACCTGATCCTGTGGCTGATCCGCGAGTACACGGTCAAGGGCGGCCTCAACCGCATCTTCGAGTTCACCGGCCCCGGCGTGGCCAGCCTGCCCGTCACCCGGCGGGCCACCGTGTGCAACATGATCACCGAGCTCGGCGGCACCACCGCCATCTTCCCCTCCGACGACCAGACCCGCCGGTTCCTGGCCCGCCAGCGGCGCGAGGACCAGTGGGTCGAGCTCGGCCCGGACACCGACGCCACCTACGACGAGGAGGTCCACCTCGACCTGGCCAGCCTCGAGCCCCTGATCGCCCGGCCGCACCAGCCCGACAACGTGGTCCCGGTCGCCGAGGTGGCCGGCACCCCGGTGTTCCAGGTGTGCTTCGGGTCGAGCGTGAACTCCTGGTACGAGGACCTGGCCATCCCCGCGGCCATGTTCCGGGGTCGGCACCTGCCGCCGACCACGGTCGGCACCGTGTCCCCGGGCAGCCGCCAGATCCTCACCACCATCACCACCTCGGGGGTGCTGGAGGACCTGGAGCGGGCCGGCCTGCGGATCCTGGAGCCGGCCTGCGGGCCCTGCGTCGGCATCGGCCAGGCCCCGCCGACCGGCAAGGCCAGCGTCCGGACCTTCAACCGGAACTTCAAGGGCCGCTCGGGCACCGTCGACGACCAGGTCTACCTGGCCTCCCCGGCCACCGCCGCGGCCACCGGGCTGCACGGCAGGATCACCGACCCCCGCACCCTCGGCGACCCGCCCGAGGTCAGCGACCCCGACCCGGTGGTCGACGACGCCATGCTGCTGGCGCCCCCGCCGCCCGCCGAGGCCGAGCGGATCGAGATCATCCGCGGCCCCAACATCAAGCCGCCGCCGATCCCGCCGCCGCTGCCCTCCTCGGCCGACGGGCGGGTGCTGATCGTGCTCGGGGACAACATCTCGACCGGCTCGATGGCCCCCGACGGGGCGATCGTCATGGCCGACCGCTCGAACGTGTCCGCGATCGCCGAGTACACCTTCATGAAGGAGGACCCGGAGTTCGTGCGGCGGGCCAAGGAGTGGGGGGGCGGGTTCATCGTCGCCGGGGAGAACTACGGCCAGGGCTCCAGCCGCGAGCACGCCGCCCTGGCCCCCCTCTCCCTCGGGGTGCGCTGCGTCCTCGCCCAGGGCTTCGCCCGCATCCACCGGCGCAACCTGATCGCCCAGGGCCTGCTCCCGCTCACCATCGACCAGCAGGCCCACGACCGGCTCGAGGTCGGGGACGAGCTGGCCATCGCGGAGCTCCGCGAGGCCGTCGAGGGCGGGGCGGAGCAGGTCGAGGTGCAGGTCGAGGGCAAGGACGGCTTCACCGCCGGGATCGACCTGTCCCCGCGCGAGCGCGAGGTCGCCCTGGCCGGCGGCGTCCTCAACCAGCTCCGCGAGCGGGAGGAGAGCAGATGAGCGCTGACGTGTTCGCGGCGATGGAGGCGGCCCGGCGGGACGGCCGCACGGTGGTGATGGGGACCACGGTGAAGACCGAGGGTGACCCGCCGTCCGCCCCCGGGAACCGGGCCCTGTTCTCGCCCGACGGGGCGCTGCTGGCCGGGACGATCGGCTGCAACGGCCTCGACCGCCAGGCCGGCCGGGACGGGGCCGGGCTGGTGGCGGCGGGGGAGCGGTCGGGCATCCGCGCCTACACCAGCTTCGAGGGCGAGCCCGGCGAGGGCGTGGTCGAGGTGTTCCTCGAGGCCTTCGCCGGCCCGCCGCGGCTGGTCGTCGGGGGTGGCGGCCCGGTGGCCGAGGCCCTGGCCACCATCGGCGGGGTGGTGGGCCTGGCCGTGCGGGCCGAGCCGCCCGGCTCGGCCGGCTTCGAGGAGGCCACCCGGGGCCTGGGCCCGGCCGACGCCGTGGTGTTCGTCGACCACGACGACCCGGCCCTGGTGCCGGCCCTCATCGGCGTGCTCGGCGGGCGGGCCGGCTACGTCGGGGTGATGGGCAGCCGGCGCCACACCCCGGGGTTCGTGTCGCGCCTGCGCCAGGCCGGCCTCGACCTCACCGCCCTGCACAGCCCGACCGGCCTCGACCTGGGCGCCCGCCGGCCACCCGAGATCGCGCTGTCGATCCTGGCCGAGGTGATGGCCGTCACCCACCAACGACCGGGGGGCAGCCTCGACATCGTGGGAGGGGCAGAGGAAAGCCCCGAGTAGGCCTCGGGCACGGGGCCCGCGGTTCTCCTCGGGGCCTTCCATCCCCCGAACGGCACCTCCATCACCGACCCACCGCGGGGGGTGGGCCGGCACGCGTCCCAGTCACGGGAAGAGACCAGGCCGCCCGGCCCGGCGTGGCCGCCAGACCTACCGTTCAACAGCACGGTGACATAGAAGAGGCCACCGTGCCGTCGATCCGGACTCTGCCAGACCGCCCGGTCTCGGTCAATCCCCATTTCGCCCCGTTTTCGCCGATGTGGCCTGCGCAGCACGCATCCGCAGTAGGTCGCGTACGTACGCCAGATTCCCCAACTCGGGTCTTGATCCCGAACCGGGGGAACCAGGTAGCATCCGGCCGATCGCCGGTGCCGTCCGGGGCGGCCGGTGCATGCCCGAGGGGGGTCCAGTCTTGGCACAGTCCTCGAACCCGCGGCACCGGCTCCGCCGGACCGTGCTCGCGGCCCTGGTGGCCGTGCTGGCGGCAACGCTGTTCACCATCGCACCGGCCGGCGCCACCGCGCCGTCCTCCTCGGGCACCGGGTCCGCGGCCGTGCCCCGAGCTGGACTGGGGCAGCTGCGCGGGCGAGGGCCAGGCTCGAGGCCTTCCAGTGCGCCACCGCGGTGGTGCCGCTCGACTACGACCGGCCCAAGGGCAAGCAGATCACCCTCGCCCTGGCCCGGCTCCCGGCCAGCGACCCCGGCCGCCGGATCGGGTCGCTGTTCCTCAACCCCGGCGGACCGGGCGGCTCCGGGGTCGACTTCGTCCAGGGCGCCGGCCCGTTCCTCTACTCCGACGAGGTCAGGGCCCGCTTCGACCTGGTCGGCTTCGACCCCCGCGGCATCATCGCGCAGCACCCCGCTGCGCTGCTACGACACCCTCGACGAGGCCCTGGCCGACTTCTGACGCCCTTCCCGTTCCCGGTGACCAGGGAGGAGGAGCGGATCTGGATCCGCTCCGACCGGGCCATCGCCCGGGCCTGCGCCGAGCGCGGCGGCCCGATCCTGAACCACATGTCGACCGCCAACGTGGCCCGCGACCTGGACCTGCTGCGCCGGGCCGTCGGCGACGCCAAGCTGACCTACGCCGGCTACTCCTACGGCTCCTACCTGGGCTCCACCTACGCCAACCTGTTCCCGGGCAAGGTCCGGGCCCTGGTCGTGGACGGCGTCCTCGACCCGATCGCCTGGTCCACCGGCCGCGGCGACCAGGCCCGCACCCTGCCGTTCTCGACCCGGCTGCGCAGCGCCAAGGGCGCCTACCAGACCCTGCAGGAGTTCCTCCGGCTGTGCGACGCCGGCGGCCCCAACTGCGCCTTCTCCGAGGGCAACCCCGCCCGCCGCTTCGACCGGCTGGCCAAGCGGCTGCTGCGCGAGCCCGTCGAGTTCCCCGACGGCGAGGGCGGCACCTTCCTGGTCACCTACAACGAGCTGATCGGCGCCACCCTCGGCGTGCTCTACGACCCGGTCTCCTGGCCCGAGTGGGCCGAGGTCCTCCAGCAGCTGTGGCGAGCTCACCAGCCCCGAGGCGGCCGCGGCCAGCCTGCAGGCCCTGCGGGCCCGGCTCGCGGGACCGTTCCAGCAGGAGGACTACCCCAACTTCATCGAGGGCTTCCCCGGGGTCGCCTGCTCCGAGACCCACAACCCGTCCAACGTCGGCGCCTGGTCGAGGGCGGCCCGGGCCCAGGACCGCCAGTTCCCCTACTTCGGCCGGCCCTGGACCTGGTTCACCAGCATCTGCGAGCCCTGGCCGGGCTGGGACGACGACCACTACGACGGCCCCTGGAACCGCACCACCGCCAACCCGGTGCTGGTCGTCGGCAACCTGTTCGACCCGGCCACCCCCTACCACGGGGCGGTCACCGTCGACCGGCTGCTGCCGCGCTCGCGGCTGCTCACCCTGGCCGGCTGGGGGCACACCTCGCTGTTCATCTCCGCCTGCATCGACGCCCACGTCAGCACCTACTTCCTGACCACGCGGGTGCCGCCAAGGGGCACGGTCTGCGAGCCGGACGTGGTGCCGTTCGCCGAGCCGGCCGCGACCGCCCAGGCCCTGCAGGCCACCGGGGCGTCCAGCAAGGCCGCCCTGATCCCGCCGATGCTCCGGCGGATGCTGGCCGACTGAGCGACCGGCGACGCTGTCCTTCACGGGGCGTAGGCTGATCCCATGCCTCGCCCCGTGAAGGACGGGTCGCTGCAGGTCGGCGGGCGGACCGTCCAGGTGTCCAGCGTCGCCAAGCCGTTCTTCCCCGACGCCGGCCTGGTCAAGGGCGACCTGCTCGCCTACTACCGCGACGTGGCCGAGGTCATGCTCCCGCACCTCCGGGGCCGGCCGCTCAACCTCCAGCGGTTCCCCAACGGGGTCAACGGCAAGGGGTTCTGGCAGCAGGGCGCGTCCGGCCACTTCCCCGACTGGGTCCGGACCGTCACCGTGGAGCGCCGGGGCCGCGGCGGGACCGTCGACCACGTCGTCTGCGACGACGCCGCCACCATCGTCTACCTGGCCAACCTGGCCACGGTGACCTTCCACGCCTGGACCTCGACCGTCGAGCACCTGGCCCGCCCTGACCTCGTCGTCATCGACCTCGACCCCGACCCCGACCAGGACCTCGAGGTGGTCCGGGCGGCGGCCAGGTCGGTCAGGGCGGCCTGCGAGGAGGTCGGGCTGGCCCCCTTCATCCAGACCTCCGGCTCCCGCGGCTACCACGTGGTCATGCCGCTGCAGCCCGGGCCCGACGTCGAGGTGGTCAGGGACTTCGCCGCCGAGCTGGCCCTGCTGGTCGCCGCCCGCGACCCCGACCGGCTCAGCGTCGAGTGGCGCAAGGCCAAGCGGGACGGCCGGCTGCTGCTGGACACCGCCCGCAACAGCTACGCCCAGACGCTGGTCGCCCCCTACTCGGTCCGGCCCAAACCGGAGGCGCCGGTCGCCACCCCGATCGACTGGTCCGAGCTCGGCCGGGTCGAGCCCCGCGGCTACACCGTGACCAACCTGCGCCGCCGCCTGGCCCGCAAGCCCGACCCGTGGGCGGGCATGGCCGCCCACGCCGCCGCCTTCGACCCGGTCCGGTCCCGCCTGGACGAGCTCCTCGCCGAGGCGGGCCGGCCCGGCTGAGGCTCAGGCGCCCTCGACCAGGATGAGGCTGTTGCCGTCCGGGTCACGCAGGGCGAACATGGGCGGCGCGATCTCCATGCGCGTCACCTCGGGGTCCACGTCGGCGCCGCCGGCCTGGAGGGTGGCGTGGTCGGTGCCGGCGTCCTGGGTGAAGAGGCGGATGCCGGCCGGGATCCCGGCGGGAACGAGCGCGATGGTCGTCGCCGCCCCGGGCGGCGCCACCTCGATCCAGCGCCCGTCCCCGAAGGGCAGGTCCCGGCGCTTCTCGAAGCCGAGCTGGCCGACGTAGAACTCGAGGGCCCGGTCCTGGTCGGTGACGGGAACGCCAACCGATCCCACCGCGGTGATCTGGGTGGTCCTGCGCATCGCATCCTCCTCGTGCCGGTGCCGGCGTGGTCGCCGCTCATGGGAAGGTCGAAGCTGCCGAGCTAGTCTCGACATGCCAGGGTGGGAATTCTCGACCGGTGGAGGCACGGTGAAGTACCTGATCCTGATCTACAGCAACCCGGCATCCCGGGAGATCTGGGAGGGGTTCTCCGACGACCAGCGCGCCGAAGGGTTCCGCTGGTACGCCGCCTTCGGCGAGGAGCTCGCCGCGTCGGGCGAGCTGATCGTCACCGAGGCCCTCGCCGACCCGTCGCTGACGACCCGGGTGTCGGTGCGCGACGGCCAGGTGGTCACCAGCGACGGCCCCTACGCCGAGTCCAAGGAGCTGCTGGCCGGCTTCTTCCTGCTCGACTGCGAGAGCCACGACCGCGCCGTCGAGATCGCCGCGCGGCTCCCAGAGGCCGAGCTGGGCCTGATCGAGGTGCGGCCCCTGCGGGATCTCGACCCGACGAAGCCGTGAGGGTCGCCAGGCGGAGCCCCGGTCGGTCGTGGGCGTGGGTCGAGCGGCGCCCGGTGACGGGCACGGCCGGCGGGTCGTGGGGCCTGGTGCGCGGGTCAGGGTCGCCGGCGTCGAGCCGGCGGTGGATTGGGTCGCCGGCTCTGGCCGGGTCAGGCGGCGGCGGGTGCTGGCTGGGGTCTTCGATGCGGTGGGGTGGCGGCCAGCCGGCCATCGGGGTCGCGGGTCAGCCGCCAGCCGCCCTCGTGGACCGCCCGATGGTGGGCCCGGCACAGCAGGGCCAGGTTGGCCAGGTCGGTGGGGCCGCCATGGAGCCAGTGGCGGAGATGGTGGGCCTCGCACCAGGCCGGGGGCCGGTCGCAGCCGGCCACCACACAGCCGCCGTCGCGGACGACCAGGGCGGCGCGTTGGGCGGCGGTGACGACCCGGCTGGTCCGGCCCACCTCCAGCGGCTGGGTGGGGGCGCCGCCAAGGGCCGGGGGGAGCCGGGTCGCCGCCGCCTGGAGCCGGGCGGCCAGGCCGCCCATCGCCGCCGGGCCGTCGTGGTGGTGGGTCGGGTGGCGGGTGACCAGGACCCGGGTGACGGCGCCGTCGCAGGCCAGCCGCCGGCAGGTCTCGGGGTCCAGCGGCCAGGGCCCGCCGGCCTCACCGCCCAGCGCCACCGGGGCCGAGGAGGCTGTCCAGGTCCACGGTCACCAGCAGCTGGGGCCGGACCCCACCGCTCTGGGGGAGCTGGCCGGCTCTCGAGGGTGCGGCGGGCCAGCTCGGTGAGGGCATCGGCCCGGCGCTGGCCACCGCGAGCGGGTGTCGTCGGCGTTGGTGGGGCGGGCCAGCGGCTCCAGGGCGGCCAGCAGGGTCTGGCCGGCCTCGGGGTCCAGCAGCCCGTTGACCGCGACCATGCCCTCCCAGGTCGGCGACAGCCACAGCCCCCGCCGCTGGTGGCGCCGTTCGGCCTGGGCGTCGGCGCCGTCGGGGTCGGCGACCAGCCGCAGATGGGCGACGACCCGCCGCAGCCGGGGTGGGTCCAGCCGCCGGGCCGCCTCCAGCAGCACCGGTTCGGCCTCGGCGGTGAGGTGGTCGGGGAGGTCCTGGGTGCCGTGGGCGAGCACCTGGGCGTGGGCCGGGGAGATGGTCGCCCTCGGCCAGGGCCTGGCCGGTGGCGGTCAGGGGGCCGCGGAACAGGGCCCGTAAATTAACTGGATGATCCATTGGGCCGCGGTACAGGGCCGGGCGGTCCGGACCAGCTGGCGGCGGTGCCGGCGCTCATGCGCAGCCGGCTGCGCAGCCAGGCGGCGGTGGAGCCGGCCTGGACGCCCTGCTCGGCGCCGGCGGCCCCCGGGCATCCACCGCGGCCAGCTCGGCCAGCCAGTGGCCTTCCAGGCGGTCGGCCAGCCGCCGCAACACCAGGACCCGTTCGGCCAGGGCGCCGTCGGCCAGCCGGTCGGGGTCCTGGGCGGCCAGCTCCTGGAGCTCGGCCACCAGCGCCGCCAGGCCGGTGTCCGGCCGCGGCTGGTCGAATGTGTGTTCGAGTCCATGGCGGGAACCTATCAACCCCCCACCCGAACACAAGCACCACCACCACATCTGGGGACAACTTCTCCCACCGAGCCGGGTCGTCGCAGCGTGCCCGCCGGGTCCAGGCCAACCCCCGTGCCAGGCAACTGCATGGGGCCCGATCGACCCCAGGCCCGACCCACCCTCCCACCTACCGCGCAGCCCCGACCGCCCCCGGACCCGACCCACCGCCACCCAACCGCCCGACGCCCGACGGCCCCGGCCCGACCCGACGCCGGCCATCCGATTCCCCTCAACCCCGGATACCCGACCGGTGCGCTATCGGTCGCGGAGGCGGCGGTAGCGGCGGATGAGGGCGTTGGTGGAGCTGTCGTGGCCCAGGTCGTCGCCGGCGGCCGGGGCGAGCTCGGCGGCGATCCGGGTGGCCAGGACCTTGCCCAGCTCGACACCCCACTGGTCGAAGGAGTTGATGTCCCAGACCACCCCCTGGGTGAACACCTTGTGCTCGTACAGGGCGGTGAGCTGGCCCAGCACCGACGGGGTCAGCTCGGGGACGAGGATGGTGCTGGTGGGCCGGTTGCCGGGGAAGGTCCGGTGGGGGGCGAGGTCGGGGGGGACGCCCTCGGCCTCGACCTCGGCGGTGGTCTTGCCGAAGGCCAGGGCCTCGGTCTGGGCGAGGAAGTTGGCCATCAGCAGGTCGTGGTGGTCCCCGACGACCTCGGCCGGCCGGCAGATCCCGATGAAGTCGCAGGGGATCAGCCGGGTCCCCTGGTGGATGAGCTGGTAGAAGGCGTGCTGGCCGTTGGTGCCTGGCTGGCCCCAGACCACCGGCCCGGTGTCCACCCCGACCGGCGCGCCGTCCAGGGTGACCGACTTGCCGTTGGACTCCATGTCGAGCTGCTGGAGGTAGGCCGGGAACCGCTGGAGGTACTGGCTGTAGGGGAGCACGGCGTGGGTCTCGGCCCCGAAGAAGTTGATGTACCAGACCCCGAGCAGCCCCAGCAGCACCGGCAGGTTGCGCTCGAACGGGGTGGTGCGGAAGTGCTCGTCGACCAGGTGGAAGCCGGCCAGCAGCTCCTCGAAGCGGTCCGGCCCGATGGCCACCATCAGCGACAGCCCGATCGCCGACGGGTAGGAGTAGCGGCCCCCGACCCAGTCCCAGAAGCCGAACATGTTGGCCGGGTCGATGCCGAACTCGGCCACCTTCTCGGCGTTGGTGGACACGGCCACGAAGTGCCGGGACACGGCGGCCTCGTCGCCGAGGGCGTCCAGCAGCCAGGCCCGCGCGGTGCGGGCGTTGGTCAGGGTCTCGATGGTGGTGAAGGTCTTGGAGCAGACCACGAACAGGGTCTCGGCCGGGTCCAGGTCGCGGGTCGCCTCGGCGATGTCGGCCCCGTCGACGTTGGAGACGAACCGGAAGGTCCGTGACCGGTCGCTGTAGGGCAGCAGCGCCTCATACGCCATGGCCGGGCCCAGGTCGGAGCCGCCGATGCCGAGGTTGACGACGTTGCGGATCGGCCGGCCGGTGTGGCCCAGCCAGCGGCCCGAGCGGACCTCGTCGGCGAAGCCGCGCATCCGGGCCAGCACCTCGTGGACCTCGGGCACGACGTCGTGGCCGTCGACCAGGACATGGCTGCCCTCGGGGGCGCG
Source organism: uncultured Actinomycetota bacterium (assembly GCA_963733175.1). Taxonomy (GTDB): domain Bacteria; phylum Actinomycetota; class CALGFH01; order CALGFH01; family CALGFH01; genus CALGFH01. The sequence continues at coordinate 18,370 of CAVTCL010000027.1, read as the reverse complement.
CAGGGCGGTGTGCAGCACCGCCCGGTCCTCGGTGACGTTGATCCGCTCCCCGGCGAACATGGCGTCGATCCGCCGCCGCAGCCCGGCCCGGTCGGCCAGGGCGACCAGCAGCGCCACCGTCTCGCCGGTCACCCGGTGCTTGGACCAGTCCAGGTACAGGTCGCCGGCCTCGCACGTCATCGCCTCGCCCCGCCCCGGGTCGGCGGCGAACAGCTCCCGCAGGTGCACCCCCTCCAGCTCCTGGTGGTGCCGACCGAGCGCCTGCCACTCGGGGGTCTGGTCGATACGGACGGGAGGCTCGGCCATCGCGCTCGGCTCCTCGGTCGGGTTATGACGGAATGTTGCGGCTCGCCTATCCACAGAAGGCCATGCTGCGCTTGACTTGCGTCATCTCAGAATCGAACATCAGTTCGAGATGGTCGACATGGCTTCTTCTCCTCGGACGGTGCATCGCACCGCCTGCATTCGCCTGCGTCTCACCCGCCACCAAGCCGATCGGTGCTACGCGCTCCTCCATGCGGCGGGCGATCTGTGGGCCTGGCTCATCGACTGCAACCGGCAGCGCCGGCAGCAGAATACCGCGCCAGTCGTCGGCTACCAGGCACTGTGCCGGGAGCTCACGGGCATGAGCGGCCTTGGGGAACTCTCGGTGGCGGGGGCGCGATCGGTCGTCCAGCGTTACTCGGTTGCCTGGTTTGAGGCGGAGAGGCGCCGCAGAGCAGGGACGGCGGGAGGGTTCCCGCGCCGTAAGCGCGCGCTCATGCCGATCAGGTTCTACAACGGCAGGTTCAAGCTCGACGGTCAACGGCGCGTGCGGCTTCCTGTCGCAGCTGGCTGCCCGGCGCTGTGGGTGAGGCTGGCCCGGCCGCTGCCCTATCCGGCTGAGCAGATCCGGGCGGTCACACTATTCGCCGAGGGAGGTCAGCTGTGGCTGGCGGTTACCGCCGCCATCCACGTTCAGCAGCATGACCTTGACCCCAATCGAGTGGCAGGGGTTGACCTCGGCGTAATCCACCCCTATGCGGTCGTCGGCGAGCAAGCGGCACTGCTGATCTCCGGCCGTGCGATTCGTGCCGAGAACTACCTGCATCTGCGCGATCACCAAGCGCGTGAGGTCAGGGCGGCGCGCCGCCGCCCCAAGCCTGGGCAGCAGGGCTCGCGCCGATGGCGCCGTCACCGGGCGAGGAGACGGCAAGCCGAGGCCAAACATCGTCGCCGCGTCCATCAAGCCCAGCACGAGGCTGCCAAACAGGTCATCGACTTTGCCCTACGGTGGAGAGTTGGCGTTCTGGTCGTCGGAGACCCCAGAGGCATCACCGAGCGGAACATGGGCCGAGTCCACAACCTCCGGTTGCGGCAGTGGCGACGCACGCACCTGGTGGGAGCCTTACGCGATAAGGCCGCGGAGGCGGGAATCGTCCTCCGGCTTGTGGACGAGCGCGGCACCTCGTCCACGTGTCCAACCTGCCGGCGGCGAGTTCCCAAGCCATCGGGGCGCCGCTTTCTGTGTCCCCACTGCAGGTTTCAAGGGCACCGCGATCTGGTGGGTGCCGCCAACATCGCCACCAGGGTCGGTGGCGGAGAGACGAGCGCGACGCTGCCTGCGCTCATTGAGCACCGTCGGGCCGGCACGATGCCGGCACGGCGTGATCGGCGTCGCCACCTCCATGATCGCCGGAGGCGTCGATCCTGCCTGGCCTCGGGCCCTCCGGACGAGCAAGGCCATTCGTTTGGATGTCGCTCGTCGGGCACGAGCTTGCTCGCTGTCCGACGAGGATCAAGTGACGCGACGCAATAGGGAGCGTTGCTTGAAGGGGCACTATCACGTTATCGCGTGGGTACACCCAGCTGCGATGGACCGAATCAAGCGCCTCGTGCAGGCGGCCGACGACTTCCAGCAGCGCCACCGGTGGCTGGCCTTCCCGGTGGCCGTGGCGAAGAAGTTCGGGGAGGACCAGGCCGGCCACCGGGCCGCGCTGCTGGCCTACTACGGGTTCTTCTCGCTGTTCCCGCTGCTGCTGGTGGCGGTGACCGTGCTCGGGTTCGTGCTCCAGGGCCGCTCCGACCTGGGCCAGCGGATCGTCGACTCGGCGGTGGCCCAGTTCCCGGTCATCGGGGACGAGATCGGCCGGAGCCTGAGCCAGAGCAGGCTCCGGGGCAGCGGGCTGGCCCTGGCCGTCGGCGTGGGGCTGGCCCTGTGGGGCGGGCTCGGGGTGGCCGAGGCCGCCCAGGCGGCGATGAACGGCATCTGGAACGTCCCCCGGCGGCGCTACCCGAACTTCCTCCTGCGCCGCCTGCGCGGGCTGGCCTGGCTGGTCATCCTCGGGGGTGGGCTGCTGCTGGCCAGCGTGGTCTCGGGGTTCGCGGCCGCCGCCGACACGGCCTGGTCGGGGCCGGCGGCGGTGGCCGCCTCGACCGCCGTGAACATGCTGCTGTTCCTGGTCGGCTTCCGGGTGCTGACGGTCCGCAACGTGTCGCTGCGGTCGCTGCTGCCCGGGGCGGTGGTGGCCGCCATCGCCTGGGCGCTGCTGCAGTGGCTGGGCGGCTGGTACGTGGCCCGCCAGCTCGGCCGGGCCAGCGCCACCTACGGCACCTTCGCCCTGGTCATCGGCCTGCTGTCGTGGCTGTACCTGGCCTCGGCGGTGACCCTGCTGGCGGCCGAGCTGAACGTGGTCCGGACCCGGCGGCTGTGGCCCCGCAGCCTGGCCCCGCCGCCCCTCGGCCGGCCCGACGAGCGGGCCCTCGAGGGCCTGGCCAGGCAGGAGGAGCGGCTGCCCGACCAGCGGGTCGAGGTCAGCTTCGGCGGCGACGAGCCCGGCGCCGAGGCCGACGCCGAGGGGGAGGCGGGGGAGCGGCCGGCCGGGCAGGGACCGCCGGCTCAGAGGCGGTAGTCGCGGACCTGGTCGAGGGCGACCTCGCCCCCGACCTCGGCGGCGCCGTCCGGGCCGGGGCGGGCGCGCAGCAGCGACCCGGCCCCCTGGCGGATCGTCACCGGCCGGCCGAGGAGGCTGACCAGGCGGACCGCGGCCGCGCCGGTGGCCTCGTCCTCGGCGATGCCGTACCGGGGCGCGAACACCCTGGACCGGATGCGCCCGGCGGCCTCGTCCTCCCAGGCCCAGCAGTCGACGAAGCCGAGGCCGTCGGGGGCGCCGGCAAGGGTGTCCACCTGCCCGGGCCCCTCGAGCTGGCGGAAGTCCATCTCCGGGGCCCACTCGGCCCGCCCGCGGATCCAGGTCACCCCGTCGCCGTCGAGGAAGGTCGGCACCTCGCCGGCGGGCGGCCGCAGCACCGCCACCGCGGTCCGCTCCCGGGCCAGCAGCCAGCTCGTCCCGACCAGCGGGTGGCCGGCGAAGGGCAGCTCGGCCGCCGGGGTGAAGATCCGCACCCGGCCCGCCCGCGGGTCGTCAACGAACACGGTCTCGCTGAAGCCGAGGTCGGCGGCGACCGCCTGGCGTCGGCCCTCGGGCACGGCGGCGCCGTCCAGGAACACCCCCAGCGGGTTCCCGCCGGTCCCGTCGGGGGCGACGAACACCCGCAGCACGTGCAGCTCGGCCATGGCCACAGGCTACCGCAGCCGTCGCGGGCGTAACGGCCCGGACGGACGGCTGGACCGTTGCCGTGGAGCATGCCAGGGTTGGTGACGAGGAGGTGCGCAGTGGGCGGGTTCGTGTCGCGAGGGTTCAAGCGCCGGCGCCGGGGTGGGGCCGAGCAGGCCGCCAAGCTGCCCCCTGGCCAGTACGCCGAGCCGGGGTTCCCGGTGCTGACCGCCGGGCCGACGCCCCGGATCGACCTGGCCGACTGGCGCCTGACGGTCGAGGGGCTGGTGGCCAGGCCCCGGTCCTGGACCTGGGAGGAGATCCAGGCGCTGCCCGGGTCCAGCTACGAGGGCGACATCCACTGCGTGACCCGCTGGAGCAAGCTCGGCACCAGCTTCGCCGGGGTCTCGGTCGACACCCTCCTCGAGGCGGTCGAGCCGCTCCCGGCGGCCAGCCACGTGGTCGCCTCCTGCTACGGCGGCTACACCACCAACCTGCCCCTTGACGACCTCCAGGGCGGCAAGGCGTGGGTGGTGTGGGAGCACGAGGGCGCGCCCCTGCCGGCCGAGCACGGCGGCCCGGCGCGGCTGCTCGTGCCCCACCTGTACCTGTGGAAGAGCGCCAAGTGGCTGTCCGGGCTGCGCCTGCTCGACCACGACGCGCCGGGGTTCTGGGAGAGTCTCGGCTACCACAATGTAGGCGATCCCTGGAGAGAACAGAGGTATTGGGGCGACTGAGAGGTGCAGAAGCCATAGCCAGGAGCTACACTCGCAGCGACGCTCGAACACTTGTTCGTTAGGGGAGCGGGGAGTATGGCCCATGGCAGCACCCGGACCCGATTTTCGATGGGGCGTTGTCCTCAGGCGGTCGAAGCTGGACCCTGATGGAACTGAAGAGTCCACTGATCGCCAGGAATACGAGATCGTCCATTACATCCGAGACAACGACATGGGCGTCATCGTTCAGAGCTACAAGGACATCGCCTCAGGATGGAAACCAGGCGTCCCGCGTCCCAGGTTCAAGCACGCGTCTGGTGGATCTGGCATCGGGAATGATTGACGGCATCGCCGTGCTCAACATCGACCGATTGACCAGGCGCAAGGATCAGGTTCGTCCCATCCTCAATGCTTTAGAGGAGATGGGGGGCAGGCTCTTCTCCCTTGAGGACAACCTAGACACCGGAGACGACGATCCAGATGGCAGCGCCGAGCTGAAGCTCCAGCAGCTTGTGGAACGGGCGGAACGAGAGGCTACGCGAACCTCACAACGTATGAAGTTGATGGCCAAGCATCGTGCCCGCAAGGGTCTGCATCAGCCTGGGTCCAAGCGTCCCTTCGGCCACACTCCTGACTGGTGCAACCTGGTGCCGCATGAGGTCCAATTGATACGAGAAGCGGCAGAGCGTGTGGTGGCAGGAGATTCCATCCACGCCATCTGTAGGGATTGGACAAGGAGGGGCATCAGCACCACGACAGGTGTGACCTTCTGGCGGAACGACAAACTGACGTACATTCTACGTTCCGCTCGTCTGGTGGGGAAGCGAGAGTATAACGGCACGCTGATTGACCTTCCTGACGTGCCCGCGATATTGCCCGGGCAACTGTGGCAACAGGTCTGCGAGAAGCTAGCTCCCAAGCGTCGGAGGGCAGGGCGCAGGGAGTCTCGCCTGCTCTCCAACATTGCAGTGTGCGGCATCTGTGGTTTCACGCTGATCGGCGACGTCGACAGCGACAGAGACACCCGGACCTACGTTTGTAAGAAGCGTCCAGCCGAGCCAGGGGCTTGCGGGGGCATCAATGTCACGGCGGCCAGGGCCGAGGCTCGGGTCAACGAAGAGGTCGTTGTATTCCTGAACGACAGGCGACGTGTCGAGGCGCTGTTGGAACAACACAGGCTCAGTGGGCCCGAAAGAGACGCCCTTGACGCAAGGTATGCCGAGCTTCAGGACAACAAGATGGTCTTGGAGGAAGCGGCATTCAATCCACCTGCGGGCGTAAGTCGCCTCCCTCGGGAGCGGTATTGGGAGCTGCGCACGCAGATAGATCAAGAGCAGGACCAGCTCCAGCGCATGCGTGCGGTGAGCCGAGAAGTACAGCCACTCAAGGCAGTCATGAAGCGGACTTGGACCGAAGAGAGCTGGCTTGCCCAACCACTGGAGTGGCGTAGAGCCATCTTGCATCTCGTGACCGAATGCATCGAGGTAGCGCCAGATCCTGGGCATGGTGGGGGCAAGAAGGGTGCCATGGGGGGCACCTTCAACCCCGACAGGGTGATCGTGAAGTTCGCCGCCTAGGCATCCTCGTGGGAGAGTTAGCTACCACAACCGCGGCGACCCGTGGCGGGAGGAACGCTATTGGGGCGACTGAGCTGGCGGCTGGCCGAGGTCGCCGATGTCCGGCCCGAGAACGCCCGGGTCGTCACCCTGGTCCTGCAGGTGCCCGGCTGGGACGGGCACCTGCCCGGCCAGCACGTCGACGTCCGCCTCACCGCCGAGGACGGCTACCAGGCCGAGCGGGCCTACTCGATCGCCTCGGCCCCCGACGGGACGCGGGTCGAGCTGACCGTCGAGCGCCTGGAGGACGGCGAGGTCTCGCCGTACCTGGCCGGCGAGCTCCGCAAGGGCGACCAGCTCGAGCTGCGCGGGCCCGTCGGCGGCTACTTCGTCTGGGAGCCGGACCGGGGCGGGCCGCTGCTGCTGGTCGCCGGCGGGTCGGGGGTGGTGCCGCTGATGGCCATGCTGCGCCGGCGCGCGGCCGCCGGCGGCCAGGTCCCGGCCCGGCTGCTGTACTCCTCGCGCACCCTGGAGGACGTGATCTACCGCCAGGAGCTGGAACGGCTGGAGGCGGCCGGGGACGGGCTGACCGTGACCCATGCCCTGACCAGGGCCCAGCCGCCCGGCTGGTCCGGCTACGCCCGGCGGATCGACGCGGTCATGCTGGAGGAGGTGGGCTGGCGGCCCGGCGAGCGCCCGCTGGCCTATGTGTGCGGGCCGACCCGGCTGGTCGAGGCCGTCGCCGGCCACCTGGTGGCGCTCGGCCACGACCCTGGCCGGGTCAGGACGGAACGGTTCGGACCAACGGGGGTGCCCTGACATGGACGAGAGCGACCTTCGCCTCGACGGCAACGCCGTCGCCGGCATGCTGGCCGAGGTGTTCGGCTTCGACATGACCGTCGAGTGGGGCGGCTGCGCCGGCTGCGGGGCCACCAACCAGCTCGGCGCCCTGCTCGTCTACGCCCACGGCATGGGCGCGGTGGCCTGCTGCCCCGGCTGCGGCCAGTACCTGCTCCGCATCGCCCGCGGCCAGGGCCGCTGGTGGCTGGACCTGCGCGGGCTGGCCTGGCTCCAGCTCGACGAGCAGGCCCGGATCCCCGGCTGATGGCGCCGCTGCGTTTCGGGCTGGTCGGCACCGGCTACTGGGCCCAGGAGGCGCACGGGACCGCGCTGGCCGCCCACGACGACGCCGACCTGGTCGGCGTGTGGGGCCGCGACCCGGCCAAGACCGAGGCGGCGGCCGCGCGCTTCGGCATCGCCGGCTTCACCGACCTGGACCTGCTGCTGGCCGAGGTCGACGCGGTGGCCATGGCCGTCCCCCCCGACGTCCAGGCCGAGCTGGCCGTGCGGGCCGCGGCCGCCGGACGGCACCTGCTGCTCGACAAGCCCCTGGCCCTGTCCCTGGACGGCGCCGACAAGGTGGCCGGGGCGGTGGCCGCCGGCGGGGTCGCCTCGCTGGTCTTCTTCACCCTGCGCTTCCTGCCCGAGGTGGCCGCCTGGATGGAGGAGACCGGCGGCGCCGGGGGCTGGCACGGCGGCGACGGCGCCTGGCTGGGCACGGCCCTGGAGCCGGGCAGCCCCTTCGCCGGCTCGCCCTGGCGGCGGCGCAAGGGCGCCCTCTGGGACCTCGGCCCCCACCTGCTCGCCCTGACCATCCCCACCCTCGGCCCGGTCGAGCGGGTGACCGCCGGGACCGGCCTCGGCGACACCGTCCACCTGGTCCTCGGCCACGAGGGCGGCGCCTCCAGCACCCTGACCCTCAGCCAGACCGTCCCCCCGGCCGCGGAAGGGCACAGCTTCCAGCTCTACGGGCCCCAGGGCCGCTCGGCGGTCCCGCCCTTCGAGCTCGCCCACCTGGTCGCCCTGGACGAGGCCATCCGCCAGTTCGCGGCCATGGTCGCGGCCGGCGCCACCACCCACCCCTGCGACGTCCGCCTGGGCCGCGACACCGTGGCCGTCCTCGACGCCGCCGAGCGCTTCCTGTCCGCTGGCCCCGACCTCCGCGCCGCCCGGGTCGTCCGCTAGGAGGACGGCTCGCCGCGGACCGCGGCGGTGCGCGAGCGCAGCCGGATCCCGAGGTAGATGGCGGCGGCCACCGGCAGGACGAACGGCACGACGAACAGGACGCCTCGATCGGGCCGAGCGCGGTCGGCCCAGCGGCTCCAACCCGGCCGACGGGTCGGAGCCCGGCCTGGGCACGAGGCCGCTGGCGATCGGGGCCATGACGGTCCCCAGCCCGGCGACGATCCAGCCCAGCCCGCCGATCGTGCCGATGAGCTTGTCGCGCGTGGTCCACAGCCGCGACAGCCACACCAGGACCACCCCCACGACCCAGCCAAGGAACGGGATCACCAGCACGACGAGGGCGACCACCTCGAGCCAGGGGGTGGCGCGGCCGGGCGGGCCGCGGCTGGACGCCGAAGCGCTCGCGGGCCTCGGCGGCGATGTCGGCCGGGTCGCCGAGGCGTTCCAGCATGGTGCGGACGCCGGCCTCGGTCTCGGGATCGAGCTCGGCCCGGGCGGCGGCGATGTGCTCGCCGACCTCGTCCAGGAGCTCCTGGCGGCGGTTGGCGGGCAGGTCGTGGAGCTCGGCCTCCAGCTCCTGGAGGTAGCGGAGGATCAGGGCGTCGGCTTCGGTGGTCATGGGCTGCCTCCATGCCGCAGCAGGCGGTCGACCGCGTCGGTGAAGCGGTCCCACTCGGTGGCGAACAGGGCCAGCGCCTGCTGGCCCTGGTCGGTGAGCTGGTAGTAGCGCCGGGGCGGGCCGCTGGGCGACTCGTGCCAGGTGGTGGTGACCAGGCCGTCGCGCCGCAGGCGGCTGAGCAGGGGATAGATGGTGCCCTCGCTGGTGACCAGGCCGTCGGCCCCCCCGAGCGTGCGGACCAGGTCGAAGCCGTAGCGCGGCTGGTCGCGGAGCAGGGCGAGCACGCAGTACTCGAGGGTGCCGCGCCGCATCTGGGTGATCAGCGACTCGCGCTTAGCAGGTACCATGTGTCACATAGTACATGGCGGCGCCGAGGAATCAATGCCTGCCGGCGGCGGATCAGGCGTCCTCGACCCGGATGGTGAAGGTGGCGGCGAAGCTGGCGCCGGGCTCGACCAGGGGGGTGGTGCCGGCGGCCAGGGCGGCGGTGGGGCCGGTCATCGGCTCCAGGCAGACGAACTCGGTCCCCGGGGGGGCGAACACCTGGGCGTGGCCGTAGCCGTCGCCGTAGCCGACCAGCAGGCGCCGGCCGGCCGCCTCCAGGCCGAGCCGGTGGGTGGCCGGGTCGTCGGCCAGCCGATAGAGGTCGTCGAAGGTGCGGTCGCCGACCGGGTCGGCCTCGGCGGGCTCGTCGGCCGCCTTGCCGGTGGGCAGGCCGCCGTCCAGCTCCAGGTGGGTGCGGTCGGGGAGCAGCAGCCGCCAGGCCGACCTGGGGGCGCCGGGGAGGCGGAGGTAGGGGTGCCAGCCGAAGGCGACCGGCACCGGCCGGTCGCCGGTCGCCTCCAGGGTGGTGGTCACCTCGAGCGACGCCCCCTGGACGGCGGCGGTCACGGTGAGGCGGTGCGGGAACGGGAACGCGGCCAGGAGCTCCGGCCAGGCGCGTAGTCGAAGGCCGCCTCCAGCACCGCCCGGCCGGCCTCGGCGGCCAGCCGCTCCAGCCGCCAGCCGCGGTGCGCGGTCAGGGTGCCGTGGATCGGCAGCCCGGCCGGGTCGGTGGCCAGGTCGAGGCCGTCCAGGTCGACCTCGACCCCGGCGGCGCGGTAGCGCCAGGAGGGCAGCCGGTTGGCCCAGGGGGCGAGGATGGGCAGGCCGGTGACGTTCCGGTCCCGGTAGCCGGCGACCCCGCCGGGCAGGGCCAGCAGCTCCTCGCCGCGGTGGCGCAGGCTGGTCCCGAGCAGCCCCAGCCCGGGCAGGAAGGTGGCCTCCAGCTCCCCGGCGGCCAGGGTCACCGCCGTCTCCCCGTCGACCGCCCCGACCCGCAGCGTCGGCTCGTGGAGGTCACTCACCGGTCGGGAGCTCCTCGTGACCGCCGAACTCCTTGCGCATGGCCGACAGGAGCTTCTCGGCGAAGTCCGCCTCCCCGCGGGAGGAGAACCGTTCGTACAGGGCGGTGGTGAGCACGTGGGCGGGCACGCCCACCTCGACCGCGGCCGCCACCGTCCAGCGGCCCTCGCCCGAGTCCGACACCCGCCCGGTGAACCCGGCCACCTTGGGGTCGCCGAGCAGGGCGTGGGCGGTCAGGTCGAGCAGCCAGGACCCGATCACGCTGCCCCGGCGCCACACCTCGGCCACGGCGGCGACGTCGAAGTCGTAGCGGTAGAAGCCGGGGTCGCGCAGCGGCGCCGCCTCGGCGCTGGCCTGCTCCTGCGCGGTTGCCGACGTTGGCCTTGTGGAGGATGTTCAGGCCCTCGGCGTAGGCGGCCATGAGCCCGTACTCGATCCCGTTGTGGATCATCTTCACGAAATGGCCGGCCCCGGCGGGGCCGCAGTGGAGGTAGCCGAGCTCCTCGGGCGCCGGGTCGCCCTCGCGCCCGGGGGTCCGCTCGGCCGCCTCCAGCCCGGGGGCCAGGGCCCCGAACAGCGGCTCCAGCCGGGCCACCACCTCGGCCTCGCCGCCGATCATCAGGCAGTAGCCCCGCTCCAGCCCGAACACGCCGCCGCTGGTGCCGACGTCCAGGTAGTGCACGCCCCTGGCGCTCGAGCGCCTCGGCCCGGTGCACGTCGTCGCGGTAGTAGGAGTTGCCGCCGTCGATCACCACGTCGCCGGCGTCCATCAGCCCGCCGAGCTCCTCCACCACCCGGCCGGCGACCCCGGCCGGCACCATCACCCAGGCCGCCCGGGGCGCCTCCAGCCTGGCCACCAGCTCCTCCAGGGAGGCGGCGCCGACCGCCCCCTCGCCCTCGAGCTGGGTGACGGCGGCCTGGTTCTGGTCGAACACGACGCACGTGTGGCCGGCGCGCAGCAGCCGCCGGACCAGGTTGGCGCCCATCCGGCCGAGGCCGATCATGCCAAGCTGCATGGCGTTGCTCCTTCGATTCGGGCTGCGCCAGGATGCTACGCGGCGGCCGCAACTTCGAGAAAGCGGGGACCATGGCGGACCAGTTCGACGTGATCGTGATCGGCGCCGGCCCACCCGGGGAGGTGGCCGCCGGGCGCTGCGCCGACGGCGGCCTGGCCGTCGCCCTGGTGGAGCGGGAGCTGGTGGGGGGCGAGTGCTCCTACTGGGCCTGCATCCCCTCCAAGACCCTCATCCGGCCCGGCGACGTGCTGGCCGCGGCCAGGCGGGTCCCGGGCGCGGCCGAGGCGGTCACCGGCCGGCTCGACGCCGCCGCCGCCTTCGCCCAGCGCGACTACATGACCTCGAGCTGGAACGACGAAGGGGCGCTGGACTGGGTCGAGCAGGAGGGGATCGAGCTGGTCAGGGGCACCGGCCGGCTGGCCGGGGAGCGGACGCGTCCAGGTCGAGCTGGCCGGCGGCGGCCAGCGGACCCTGACCGCCAGGCGGGCGGTGGTGCTGGCCACCGGCAGCGCCCCCACGATCCCGCCGGTGCCGGGCCTGGCCGAGGCCCGGCCCTGGGACAACCGCGGGGCGACCGGGGCCAGCGAGGTGCCCGGCCGGCTGGTGGTGCTCGGCGGCGGCCCGGTCGGCTGCGAGCTGGCCCAGGCGTTCCGGCGCCTGGGCAGCGAGGAGGTGACGGTGGTGGTGCGGGGCGGGCGCCTGCTGGCCCGCGAGGAGCCGTTCGCCGGCCAGGAGGTGGCGGCCGCCTTCGAGGCCGAGGGCATCGCCGTGCGCACCCGGACCGAGGTCGCGTCGGTGCGCCGCCAGCGCCCCGGCGGGCCGGTGACGGTGGCCCTGGACGGCGGCGGGGAGCTGGCCGGCGACGAGCTGCTGGTGGCGGCCGGCCGCCGGCCCCGCACCGGCGACGTCGGCCTGGACACGGTGGGGCTGGAGGGGGGCGGCCCGGTCCGGGTCGACCGGCGGCTGCGGGCCGAGGGGGTCGGGGACGGCTGGCTGTTCGCGGTCGGGGACTGCAACGGGCTCGCCCCCTTCACCCACATGGGCAAGTACCAGGGCCGGCTGGCCGGCGACGTGATCCTGGGCCGCGACGCCGAGGACCTGGCCGACCACGGCGTGGTCCCGAGGGTCACCTTCACCGACCCGCAGGTCTGCGCGGTCGGGCCGACCGAGGCCGAGGCCAGGCGGGCCGGCCTGGACGTCCGCGTGGTCAGGACCGACACCGGCGGGGTGGCCGGCGCCTACACCCTCGGCAACGGGATCGCCGGCACCAGCCAGCTCCTGGTCGACCAGGGCCGCCGGGTGGTGGTCGGCGCCACCTTCACCGGCCCCGGCACCCAGGAGCTGCTCCACTCGGCCACGGTGGCCGTGGCCGGCCAGGTCCCCCTGGAGCGGCTGTGGCACGCCGTGCCGTCGTTCCCGACCGTCAGCGAGGTCTGGCTGCGCCTGCTGGAGACCTACGGGCTCTAGGACCGCCCTGCTCGCCGCCGGCTACCGGTGGGGGCGCAGCACTGCGCCACTACCTCGTCCTCGGGAACGGCCGACTGAAGCCGCGCTGAAACCGCGCTGAACCCGGCGGCGCGCATCCTCGGCGAGGTCGTGGCCACCAGGGCCACACCGACGAGACGAGGGGAGCATGACCATCACCTCATCCCACTCGGCGATCACGGCGACCGGCCTGCGCAAGTCGTTCGGCGACAAGCTGGTGCTGGACGGCATCGACCTGGCCGTTCCCCAGGGAACGGTCTTCGCGCTGCTCGGCCCCAACGGCGCCGGCAAGACCACCACCATCCAGATCCTGTCCACGCTCATCGGCGCCGACGCCGGCCAGGCGTCGTCGCCGGCCACGACGTGGCCCAGGACCCGGACGCGGTCCGGGCCGTGATCGGTGTCACCGGCCAGTTCTCGGCCGTGGACAACCTGCTCACCGGCGAGGAGAACCTGACCCTGATGGCGGACCTGCGCCACCTGGGCCGGCGGGAGGGCCGGCGGCGGGCCGCCGAGCTGCTGGAGCAGTTCGACCTGGTCGAGGCGGCCAGCAAGCCGGCCGCCACCTACTCCGGCGGCATGAAGCGGCGGCTCGACCTGGCCATGGGCCTGGTCGGCGACCCGCGGATCATCTTCCTGGACGAGCCGACCGCCGGGCTGGACCCGCGCAGCCGCCGCGGCATGTGGCAGATCATCCGCGAGCTGGTCGCCGGCGGGGTCACGATCCTGCTGACCACCCAGTACCTGGAGGAGGCGGACGAGCTCGCCGACCGGATCGCGCTGCTCGACCACGGCCGGCTGGTCGCCGAGGGCACCTCGGACGAGCTCAAGCGCCGCATCCCCGGCGGCCACATCCGCCTGGAGTTCGCCTCCGCCGACGGGCTCGACGCGGCCGCCCGCACCCTTGGGGAGGCGACCCGCGACGACGAGGCGCTCAGCCTGCAGATCCCCAGCGACGGCAGCGTCACCTCGCTGCGGGCCCTGCTCGACCGGCTCGACCACGCCTCGGTCGAGGTCGGCAGCCTCTCGGTCCACACCCCCGACCTGGACGACGTCTTCCTCGCCCTCACCGGCCAACCCGACAACGAGAAGGAGAAGGAGCCAGTCGCATGAGCACCCTGACCTACGCCGTGGCCGACTCGGCGACGATGCTGCGCCGCCAGCTCCGCCACATGCTCCGCTACGCGTCCATGACGCTGATGCTGATCGGCATGCCCATCGTCCTCCTGCTGCTGTTCGTCTACGTCTTCGGGGGCACGCTGGGCGCCGGGCTCGGCGGCCCATCGGGCGGCCGGGCCGAGTACCTCGACTTCGTCGTCCCCGGGATCCTGCTGATCGGCGTGGCCATCGGGGCCATCGGGACGGCGATCTCGGTGGCCATGGACATGACCGAGGGCATCATCGCCCGGTTCCGCACCATGGCCATCTTCCGTCCCTCGGTGCTGACCGGGCACGTCGGTCGGCAGCATGGTCCAGACCATGCTGAGCCTTGCCGTCGTCACCGGTGTCGCCCTGCTCATCGGGTTCCGGCCCAGCGCCACTCCGGTCGAGTGGGTCGCCGCGGCCGGTGTCCTGGCGATGATCACCTTCGCGCTGACCTGGCTCTGCGTCGCGTTCGGCCTGGTGGCCAAGACCGTCGAGGCCGCCAGCAACCTCCCCCAGCCCCTGGTGTTCCTGCCCTTCCTCGGCAGCGGGTTCGTGCCCACCGAGTCGATGCCGACCGGGCTGCGCTGGTTCGCCGAGTACCAGCCGTTCACGCCGTTCATCGACACCGTGCGGGGGCTGCTGCTGGGCACCGCGATCGGCAACAGCGCCACCCTCGCCGTCGCCTGGTGCGTCGCCATCACCCTGGCCAGCTACCTGTGGGCCAGGAAGCTGTACAACCGCGACCCCGACCCCGCCCGGTAATCCGCCGTCAGTGCTGCTCCCGCTCCCGCAGCGCCACCAGGGCGGCGGCTCGCAGCTCCTCGTGCCCCAGGCCGGCGTACGACGACACCGCGTCCTCGTACGCCGGCCTGTCGGCCTGCTCGGCCGCCCGGCGGGCCCGGGCGGCGGACATGGTCGGCTGGAAGTTCCGCAGGAACCGGAAGCGCTCGGCCAGGGCGATCATCCGCGCCCCTGACCTGGTGGCCCGCTGGTCGCCGGTCCGTGCGCCGCGGTCGAGGTCCACCGTGGCCAGCGCCAGCAGGAGCCCACCGCAGGTCGGCAGCTCCATCAGGTAGGGCGGCGGGTTGGCGACGGGGTTGGCGAGCAACGTCGACAGCCGGTGCGGCAGTTCGCCGGTGAGCGCCTCGACGAGGTCGAGCCGGCCATGCTGGGCGTGGGCCACCACGGTGACGGCCTCGGCCTCCAGGGTCCACTGGTCCTCGCTGGGATCCGTGTCGACGCCGAAGATCGGGCCCTCGGCGTGTACCAGCAGGTCGACGGCGCGCCGCCACAGGCGCAGGCCGGCCTCGACCTCACCGCGCGCGAGCAGGATCTCGGCCCGGACGCCGAGGCCGTAGGTGAGCGTGCCGATCGGCTCGTCCGCCTGCGGCGGCGCCGTCTGCTCCAGCCAGTGCTCCGCCTCGTCGACGTCGCCGACCTGCAGGCTGGCGAGCACCAGCCACCACTGGATGCCGACCAGGGCGGACCAGTTCCCCAGCCGCTCCAGCACCGGCAGCGCCGCCAGGAGGTGGCGCCGTGCCTCCTCGCCCCGCTCCACCTGCAGACACAGCTCGCTGATCCGGGCGTGGGCGCCCGCCTGCAGGTACGGAAGCTTCCGCTGCTCGAACGCTTCCAGCGTCCGCCTGGCGGCTTTCAGCGCGCTGTCCAGGTCGCCCACGTTCTCGAAGAAGTAGCTGACGACGCCGTTGGCGGCACCGGCCACCAGCGGCTCGTCGCTGTCGCACAGCGCGTACAGGGCCGAGCGATCCTTGGATGCGGCGCCGAGCACGACCGCCGCGGCTCGGATCAGGGTGTCCGGCGGGGCCGGGGGCAGCCGTTGCAGGGCGACCAGCGAGCGCACCGCGCGGGGCCCCTCGATGAGGAACGTGTAGATGGCGCACAGCGCGAGCGCCGTCCGGGTGGCCTCGAGGAGGTCGGGCCCGGGCCGGAAGTGCGACAGCACCCGGGCGGTCTCCTCGGCCAGCTTCATCAGGCGCTGGAAGTTGGACTCGATGATCCACAGGCTCCCGAGCACGGCCGACGTGGCCGCGACCGTGCCGCCGTCCGCCTTGGCGAGGCCGTACCGGAGCGCCTGGGCGAGGTTGTCCTGCTCGGCCCGGATCCGCTCCACCGGCGCGAAGGGGTCGGCCCCGAAGGCCGCATCGTGGTGCGCCACCCCGAAGTCGCGTGCCCAGGCCAGGAACCGGTCGACCACCTGATCGGTCTCGCCGGCCGCCTCCCGGTGCGCCGTGCTGAACTCCCGCACCGTCTCCAGCATCCGGAACCGGGTGCCTGTGGGGGTGTCGGCCACCTGGAGCAGGGACTGGTCGACCAGGTGCTCCAGGTCCTGGGCGACGTCGGAGGCGTCGCCGTCGCCGAGCACCCGCCGCGCGGCGTCCGCGGTGAACCCGGCGGGGAAGACCGACAACGCCCGCATCGCCGCCTGCCCGGCCGGGTCGAGCAGGTTCCAGCTCCAGTCGACCACCGCCCGCAGGGTCTGGTGCCGCTCCGGGGCGTCGCGCGGGCCGCCCCGGAGCAGGCCGAAGCGGTCCTCCAGGCCACGGGCGATCTCGGCGACCGACATCACCCGGACCCGCGCCGCCGCCAGCTCCACCGCCAGCGGCAACCCGTCCAGGTGGCGGCAGACCTCCTCCACCGCGTCGGCGGGCAGGTCGGCGCCGGGGCGGGCCGCCCTGGCGCGCTGCCCGAACAGCTCGACCGTCGTCGGCAGTGACAGCTCCGGCAGCAGGTACACCGATTCCGACGAGAGGCCCAACGGGGCCCGGCTGGTGGTGAGCACCCGCAGGTCCTTGGTCATCGACACCAGGGCGCGCACCAGCTCGGCGGCGCCGCGCAGGACGTGCTCGCAGTTGTCCAGCACCAGCAACGCCGGGCCGGGACCGAGCACGGCCGCGATGCCGGCGACGACGCCGGTGGGGACGGCGCGCTGGCTCGGGGTGCGTCCGGGCCCGCCGGCGCCCAGAGCCGCCGCGACCTCGCCGGCCACGTCGTCGTCGGAGGCGACACCGGCGAGCGGGACGAAGTGCACGATCCGCTGCTCCGCCTGACGGCTCACCACCTGCGCGAGACG
The DNA here is from genome assembly GCA_963733175.1 of uncultured Actinomycetota bacterium. Taxonomy (GTDB): domain Bacteria; phylum Actinomycetota; class CALGFH01; order CALGFH01; family CALGFH01; genus CALGFH01. The sequence continues at coordinate 1,836 of CAVTCL010000027.1, read as the reverse complement.
GGTCTTGCCGAGGCCGCCGGGCCCGACGATCGAGGTGACCCGGGCCGAGCGCAGCAGGTCCGCCACCGCGGCGATGTCGTCGTCGCGGCCGAGCAGCGGGTTGGGCTCGTACGCCACCCCGTGGCGGACGACCGGCGCCGTGCCCTGGAGCAGCTGCTGGTGGACGGCCTGGAGGGCGGGGCCGGGGTCGGTGCCGAGCTCGTCACGCAGCGAGCGGCGGTAGGCCTCGTAGCGGTCCAGCGCCGCCGACGGTCCCACCGTCGCCGCCTCGCAGCGCAGCAGCTCGGCCAGCACCTCCTCGTCCCGCGGACGCTCGCGGACCAGCCTGGCCAGCTCGTCGGCCGCCTCGGCGTGGCGACCCAGCCGCGACAGCGCCAGCGCCCGGGCCCGCACCAGCGACCGGTAGGTCGACGCCCGTTCCGCGCGCAGCGCGGCCACCGGGTCGTCCAGGCCGGTGTCGCCGCCCTCGGCCCCCTCCCACAGCGCCAGACCCGCCTCGGCGTGCGCGAGCGCCGCCGCGTGGTCGCCGGCCCGGGCGCGAGCGGCGCTCGCCGACGCGCTGCGCAGGACGGCCGAGGTGTCGACCTGGTCCTCGGTCAGGGCGAGGCGGTAGCCGGTGGGGGTGCTGGCGATGACGTCGGCGCCGAGCTGGGCCCGGGCGCGGGAGACAATGATCTGGAGCGCCTTGGCCGGGTGCTCGGGCAGCTCGTCCGGCCAGAGCCCTTCCACCAGCCGGGCGGTGCTGCAGCCCGTGCGCAGGTCGCCGGCGAGCAGGGCCAGGAGGCCGCGCAGCCGCGGGCCGGTGATCTCCTGGTCGCGGTAGGCCACCCGCGACAACAGGGTCAGCTCGACGGCCGGGGCTTCGTCGGCCCTACGGCGGGGCGTCGTCGCCGGAGCCCGGGCCATCGCGGGTCCCTAGTCGGAGCCCCACAGCATGCCCGCCAGCTCCTTGCACCTCGGGCACACCGGGAACCGCTGCGGGTCCCGCACCGGCGAGAAGCGGTGCCCGCACAGGGCGGTGATGGTGCCGCCGAGCACGGCCGCCCGGGCGATCTCTTCCTTGCGGGCGTAGTGGGCGTAGCCGTCGTCCTCGCCGGTGTCGGCGTCGGACTCGACCGGGCGGGTCTCGGTGCTTGGCATCGTCGGCTCCTCGCACGTCGCGCTTGCCCGGCCATTCTGCGCCGAAGCCCGCCGGCCCCGCACCCCCGGGTTCCGGGGTCAGCGGCCGGTGGAGGAGAAGTGCTGGTAGTCGCGGGACCCGGACCAGTAGCCGCCCCAGCGCCAGCCGGCGGCGGCGAACGCCCGCACGACCGCGTCGCCGCCGTGGATCATGCCGGCGGCCCGGCGGGCCCGGTCGGCGTACGGCCGCCCGGCCGGCGGCGACACCCGCCCGCCCCGGGTCACGTACGGGTTGCGCAGCGGGTTGAGGTCGATCGCGCGACCGAAGGCGTGCTCCGACCAGCGGCTCGACCCCGACACCCGGCGGCAGTTGAACCCCGAGGTGTTGTTGGCGGCCATCGACCGGTCGTCGTCGGCCCGGTAGGCGTCGACCAGGCGCAGGCGCTGGATCGGGTAGCGGGCCTTGAACAGCTTCTCCAGCACGACCAGGATGCGGCGGGCATGGTCGCGGTGGACGATCAGCTCGCCCCGATGGACCCGCCCGTCCAGCCCCCAGTGGTCCACCCGGAGCAGCCGCAGCTCCACCGGCCCCACCGGACACCCCCGCCGCCACGAGTACCGCACCCGTTCCCGCACCGCCCCCCGCCCGGCCACGATGCTCCCCCGGAACCTCGGCGCGGCCTGGACCCCAGGCGTGGACCCGGCCCCGGGTGTCGA
>CAVTCL010000026.1:0-107709 GCA_963733175.1 uncultured Actinomycetota bacterium | reverse complement strand
AGCCCACCATCTCCGCCATTGGCTGCATGGCGGCCCCACCGACCTAGACAACCTCGCGTTGCTGTGCCGAGCCCACCATCGGGCGGTCCATGAGGGCGGCTGGCGGCTCACCCGCGACCCCGACGGCCGGCTGACCGCCACCCCACCACATCGAAAACCCCAGCGAGCACCCGCCGCCTGAACCGACCCGACTCGGCGACCCAATCCACCGCTGGTGGACGCTAGGCCTTATCGACCAGGCCCTCGACCGGTTGGTCGCGCTGGAGGGCTTCGAACAGGGCCAGGGCTCGTTCGCGGTCCCACTGGACGACTGAGCCTGCGCCGCTGATGGTGGCCGTGCCGGCCACCGGGACGGTGGTGGCGACCCCGCCGCCGTTGGCGATGGCGCGCATGGCGAAGGGGAACCGGATCAGGTTCCAGACGTGGGCTGCCTGGTCCACGGCGACCGCCTCGGTGCCTCTGAGCAGCAGCGGGACGCTGCGGAAGGGGTTGAGGAGGACCCCGGGGCTGGTGGACTTGCCGATCAGGGAGCCGAGGAACTCCTGCTGGCGCTCGACCCGGTCCAAGTCGCCGCGGCCGCCGGCCCGGGTGCGGACGTAGGCCAGGGCCTGCTTGCTACCCACGACCTGGCAGCCGGCCTTGACGTTGAGCCCGGCCATGGGGTCGCGCATCGCCCGGTCGGGGCAGATCTGGACGCCCCCGACGGCGTCGACCACGCTGGCGAAGCCGTCGAAGCCGACCTCCATGTAGCGGTCGAGGCGGATGCCGGTGACCTGCTCGACGGTGCGGGCGAGCAGCTGGGGGCCGCCGAAGGCGTAGGCCGCGTTGAGCTTGTTGCGGCCCCGGCCCGGGATCGGCACATACGAGTCGCGGGGCAGGCTGACCAGCACCGGCTTGCCTCCGCCGCGGGGGATGTGGAGCAGCATCATGGTGTCGGCGCGCCGACCGGCGGCCTGGCCGGTGCCGAGCTCGCGGCGGCGGGCCTCGTCGAGGCCCTGGCGGCTGTCGGACCCGACGATCAGCCAGTCGGCCCCCGGGGTGGCCGCGGGCCGGCCCTCGTAGTCGGCGAGGGCGTCCACCCGGTTGAGCCGGGAGTCGACCCAGACGCCCAGCCCGACCAGCGCCACCACCAGGACCAGCAGGAGCACGCCGATGCGGCGGCCCCAGCGGCGCTGCCGCCGGGCCTTCGGGGGCCGTCCCCCGCCCGGGTCCCGCGGCGGCCGCTGGCGCTGCTCGCGGGGCCGGACGTCGCGGACGTCCAGGTCGCGGGGCGCCCGGGGCGCCCGCTGGCTCGTGCCACGGGGGCGGACGCTCCAGCCCGGCGGCAGCGGCTTCTGGGGCCGCTCACCGGCCGTGCCGGCTCGTCCGGGCCGGTCGCCGGCGCCCTCGTCGGACCAGCCGCTCATCGCGTGAACCTCCTCGTGGTCTCCACCCCAAGAGCATAGAACGCCGCCGCCGGGTCGTTGCCAGGTCGTGGCCGGGTCGTGAGCCGCCAGGTTGTCGGACCCCGAGGTGTCGCGTCGCAGCCCAGCTCGTGGCCGGGTCGTGAGCCGCCAGGTTGTCGAACCCCGAGATGTCGGGTCGTGGCCGGGTCGTGAGCCGCCGAAGTAGCATGCCAGCGCAAGCGTCATCGCAGGCGCCCAGGCCAGCGGAGGTCGGAACGGTGACCCGGTTGGAGAGCGACTACTACTCGTACATGGACTTCGACCCCGAGCACACCCGCGAGGTGCTGCGGCACTACGTGCCCATGTTCGAGGACAAGAGCCCAGTGCTGGAACTGGGCTGCGGCCGGGGCGAGTTCCTCGGCCTGCTGGACGAGAAGGGCGTCAAGGCCGAGGGGGTCGACTCTGACGAGGGCATGGTCGAGGCGGCCGTGGCCAAGGGCCTCGGACGTGGTCCGCGGCGACGCCGTGGCCTTCCTCAACGGCGAGCCAGCCCCCGGGCCCTACCAGGGGGTGTTCTGCGCCCACTTCGTCGAGCACCTCACCCCCGCCCAGGTCCGCGAGCTGCTGGCCGGGGTCCGGCGGGTGCTCGCCCCCGGCGGCCGGTTCGTGGCCGTGACCCCGAACCCGGCCTGCTACGCGGTCCTCAGCCACGACTTCTGGCGCGACCCGACCCACGTGCGCTTCTACGACCTGCCCCTGCTCGAGTTCCTGTGCCGCCAGGCCGGGCTCGAGGTCGAGGACACCGGGACCAACCCGGCCAACCACCCAGGGCCGCCGCCGGAGTACCTTGGGCCCGACCCGGTCGTCCACCCTCCCCTGGACGACCTGGTCGAGCGGGCCATGGGCAAGCTCAAGGCCGGGCTCGAGCACCGCAACCACAACGGCCGGGCCGCCGAGCCCCACGACCCGGACTGGGCCTACGAGCTGGCCCACCTGGTCAAGGTGCTGGCCGGCCGGCTCCAGGAAACGACCGAGACCCTGCGGGAGGTCCGCCGGGCCCACGACAAGCTGGTGTGGGGGCTGTACCAGAGCAACGAGACCTACGTCGTCGCCCGGGGCTGACCCCGGGCCCGGAGATCCAGGGAGCTAGCGCGTCTTGAAGGTGGCGGTCTACAACCGGTTCCTGCAGTCGATGGGTGGGGGAGAGCGCCACAGCGGCATGCTCGCCCAGATCCTGGCCGACGACGGCCACGAGGTCGACCTGGTCGGCCACACCGACGTCGGCAAGGACCTCCTGGCCGACCACCTCGGCCTCAACCTGGGGAAGGTCAACCTCCGGATCGTGCCCGACCGGGGCGAACCCGAGGTGGCCGACCTGTCGGCCTCCTACGAGCTGTTCGTCAACGCCTCCTACATGAGCCGGGTCAAGGCCCAGGCCCCCCGCAACCTCTACCTCTGCTACTTCCCCACCCCCTTCGACCACGACCTGGCCGGCTGGCGGCGGCGCCTGGTCCAGGTCCTCGGCCCCCACGTCCGCCAGGCCAAGCCCGGGGTGGTCGAGTGGGGGCTGGGCTGGTACCCGCCCGATAGGGGCCGGCGCCGGACCTCGGTCTGGACCAGCGGCCGGGCCGGCCTCCAGCTGGCCGGCGGCCCGGCCAAGCGGGTGGTGTTCGACCTCGGCCGACCCGGCGCCCCCGGCCCGGCCGATGTGGTGGTCAGCCACGAGGGCGGTCGGGTCCTGGCCCGGCTGGAGGCCTCCCCGGCCGGCTTCCGCCGCCACCAGCTCGACCTGCCCCCCAGCGAGGGCGACCGCGAGGTCACCTTCGAGAGCGACACCTTCGTGCCCGGTCCCAGCGACCGGCGCACCCTTGGGGTGGCGGTGAGCCGGCTGCGGATGGCCGACACCACCTGGGAGCCCCGCCGCTGGGCCGGCGAGCGCTTCCCGTGGCTGCTGCGCGACCCTACCGACCTGGAGTTCCTCGACTCCTACGAGCGGGTTCTGGCCAACTCCCAGTACACCCGGCACTGGATCCGGCGGCTCTGGGGGGTCGACTCGGACGTGCTGTTCCCGCCGGTCCGGACCCGGGACCTGCACCCCGGGGCCAAGGCCAGGCGCATCCTGACCGTCGGCCGGTTCATCGCCCCCGGGTTCGGCCACTCCAAGAAGCAGCTCGAGCAGGTCCAGGCGTTCGGCCAGATGGTCCGCGGCGGCGGGCTCGACGGCTGGGAGCTGCACCTGGTCGGGGGCTGCGAGCCGGCCCACCGGCCGTACCTGGCCGAGGTCGAGCGGGCCGCCGCCGGCCTGCCGGTCAGCATCCACGCCAACGCCCCCCGGGCCCTGGTCGAGGAGCTGCTCGCCACCAGCTCCATCTTCTGGGCGGCCACCGGGCTGGGCGAGGACGAGGAGGCCGCGCCCTGGCTGTTCGAGCACTTCGGCATCACCACGGTGGAGGCCATGGCCGCCGGCTGCGTCCCGGTGGTGATCGACAAGGCCGGCCAGCGCGAGATCGTCCGCCCCGGCACCGACGGCTACCGCTGGACGACCCTGGCCGAGCTGGAGGTCCTGACCCGTGCGGTCGCCGGCGACGAGCCGCTCCGGGCCCGGCTGGCCGCCAACGCCGTCGAGCGGGCGGCCACCTTCTCCGAGGAGGCCTTTGCCAGCCGCTGGTGGGAGATCGCGGCCGGCCTCGGCCTCCGCTAGGAGGCGCCGGGTGGCCGCCGGGTGGGACGCCGACCGCTACCAGCGGCAGTTCGGCTTCGTCTCCGCCATGGGCGGCGACGTCCTGGAGCTGCTCGACCCGGCGCCGGGGGAGACCGTGCTCGACCTGGGCTGCGGCACCGGCGAGCTGGCGGCGGCGATCGCCGCCAGCGGGGCCCGGGTGCTGGCCCTGGACAGCGACCCGGCCATGGTCGCGGCGGCCCGGCGCCGCCTCGGCGACGACCGCGTCCTGCTGGCCGACGGGCACGCCTTCACCCTGCCCGAGCCGGTCGACGCCGTCTTCTCCAACGCCGCCCTGCACTGGATGCCCCGGCCGGCCGAGGTGACCGCCCGGGTCCATGCCGCCCTGCGCCCCGGCGGGCGGTTCGTGGCCGAGCTGGGCGGGGCCGGCAACATCGCCGCCATCCTCGAGGCGCTGGGGGCGGCCATGGCCGAGGCCGGCCTGCCCGCGCCCGAGTGCCCCTGGTACTTCCCGACCCCGGCCCAGCACGCCACCCTGCTGGAGGCCGGCGGCTTCCGGGTGGCCCGGATGGAGCACTTCCCCAGGCCGACGCCGCTGGCCGGCGGCCCCGACGGTCTGGCCGACTGGGTGGCGATGTTCGGCGGGTCGCTGACCGCGGCCGTGCCGGCGGCCCGGCTGGGCCAGGTCCTGGCCCGGGCGGGCGAGCTGGCCGCGCCGCGGCTGTACCGCGACGGCCGCTGGACCGCCGACTACTGGCGGCTGCGGTTCGTGGCCGTCGCCGGGGCCGAGGCGGCCCGGCCCGCTAAGCTTCACCGGCAGAAGGCCGGAGACAGGAACAGGTAAGCCGATGGCACAGGTGCAGCAGGCGGCGGACGCCCGGGCGGCGGCCCAGTCGCGCGTGCGCCTCGAGCTCCTGACCGAGCTGATCCGCAAGGACCTCAAGGTCAAGTACAAGAACTCGGCCCTCGGGTTCGTCTGGTCGCTGGCCAACCCGCTGCTCTACCTGGCCGTGTTCACCCTGGTGTTCAGCTTCTTCCTGCAGGGCAACGTGCCCTGGTTCGCGGTGCTGTTCATGTCCGGGTACCTGATCTGGAGCTTCTTCAACTCGGCCAGCCTCGACGCCACCGGCGCGGTCGTCGGCAACGCCAACCTGGTCCGCAAGGTCCGCTTCCCCCGGGTCGTGCTGCCGCTGGCCTCGGTCGGCTTCGCCGGCGTCCACTTCGTCCTCCAGCTCCTGGTGTTCTTCCTGTTCCTGGTCCCGTTCTACCCGGACGCGTTCGGGCCCCAGCTGTGGCTGCTGGCCCCGGCCCTGGCCGTGGCCGTCGTCTTCACCGTGGCCATGTCGCTGCTGGCCTCGTCCCTCAACGTGCGCTACCGCGACGTCCAGCACCTGCTGGAGATCTCCCTGCTGGCCTGGTTCTGGCTGACCCCGATCGTCTACCCAGTGACGGTGGTCCGCGAGAAGCTGGCCGACGCCGGGCTGCTCTGGATGTTCAAGTTCTACATGGCCAACCCCATGACCTCGGTGGTGGTGGCCGCCCAGCGGGCCATCTACGTCCACCCGGTGGTGACCGGCAACGACGGCGACCTCGTCCAGGTCCTGCCGGCCGGCGGCTACGGCTTCTACCTCCAGTGGCTGGCCGTGGCCGCCGCCATCTCGGCGGTGCTGCTGGTGGTCGGGGTGTGGACCTTCCGCCGCCTCCAGGCCGACTTCGCCGAGGAGCTGTAGTGGCCTCCCCGACGATCCTGGCCGCCGGGGTCGGCAAGCGCTTCCTGCTCCACCACAAGCGCGCCACCAGCGTCAAGGAGCGGCTGCTGCTGCACCGCCAGTCCAGCTCCGAGGAGTTCTGGGCCCTGCGCGACGTCGACCTCGAGATCGGGTCCGGCCAGACCGTCGGGCTGATCGGCCCCAACGGCTCAGGCAAGTCGACGCTGCTGAAGGTGCTGTCGGGCATCCTCGCCCCGACCACCGGCACGGTCACCGTCCGGGGGCGGATCGCGTCGCTGCTGGAGCTGGGGGCCGGGTTCAACGGCGAGCTCACCGGCCGCGAGAACGTCTACCTCAACGCGGCCATCCTCGGCCTCACCCGGCGCGAGACCGAGCGCTACTTCGACGACATCGTCGCCTTCGCCGAGCTGGAGCCCTTCATCGACAACCAGGTGAAGCACTACAGCTCCGGCCAGTACGTGCGCCTCGGCTTCGCCGTGGCCGTCCACGTCAGCCCCGACATCCTGCTGGTCGACGAGGTCCTGGCCGTCGGCGACGAGTCGTTCCAGCGCAAGTGCCTGGACAAGATCGGCGAGTTCCAGCAGCGCGGCTGCACGATCCTGTTCGTGACCCACGCCCTGGACCTGATCCCGCGGATCTGCAGCCGCGGGGTGGTCCTCGACCACGGCCGGGTGCTGCACGACGGCGACCCGGTGGAGGCGGCCGAGCGCCTGCGCAGCCTGCTCGGCACCGGCGCCGACCAGTCCGGCGGCGGCGCCGGCGCGCGGCGCGACCGGCCGCGGGTCGCCGCCGTGCGGCTGTTCGACCCGGCCGGCGGCGGCGAGAAGGGCCACTTCCGCGGCGGGGAGGCAATGGCGGTCGAGTTCGACATCACCGCCCCGCCCGGCTCGGCCCCGGTGGCGGTCCGCATGGCCGTGACCGGCCCGGCCGACGTCCCCCTGTGGGTGATGGACTCCGACCCGCTCCACCCCGGCCCCGACGGCACGGCCACCGTCCGCTTCACCGTCAAGGAGCTCCCCCAGATCAAGGGCATCTACGCCTTCGCGGTGGCCGTCCGTGACCCCGCCACCAAGGTGACCTACGATGCCCGTCGGTTCAGCGAGGCCTTCCTGGCCGTCGGCGACACCGACACCGGCGTCCTCGAGGTCGTCTGGACCGCTGAGCAAGTCGAGCGTTAGGAGAGCCCTCGCGTGGCCGAGCCGCTGGTGACCGTGGTGGTGCTGAACTGGAACGGCGCCCACCTGCTGGCCGACTGCCTGCGCGAGCTGGCCGCCCAGGACCTGCCCGAGGGGCAGGTGGCGGTCTGGGTGGTCGACAACGCCTCCACCGACGGGTCGCTGGAGCTGCTGGCCCGCGAGTTTCCCTGGGTGCGGGCGATCGCCAACCCGAGCAACGACGGCTTCGCCGGGGGCAACAACGTCGCCCTGCGCGAGGTCGCGACGCCGTTCGTGGCCCTGATCAACAACGACGCCCGGCCCGAGCCGGACTGGCTGCGCCGGCTGCTGGAGCCGTTCGCGGAGCCGGGGGCGGAACGGCTGGGGGCGGTCTCGGCCAAGCTGGTGTTCCTGCCCCGGTTCCTGGCCGTCGAGCTGGCCACCCCCGGGTTCGTGCCCGGCACCCTCGACACCAGGGAGCTGGGGGTGCGGGTGTACCGGGTCACGGTCGACGGGACCGACGTCACCGAGCGGGTGCTGTGGGACCGGGTCGCCTACGGGCCGGAGGGCGACGGCCCGGCCCGCTTCCGCTGGACCCGCCCGGCGGGGATGCTCTTGATCCCTGTGGACGCGCGGGCCGATGACACCGGGCCGCTCCGTCTGGGGTTGCGGGTCGCGGCCGAGACGACCAAGCCGGTGGAGCTGACCTGGGCGGATGGGTCGGGGGTCGGCAAGGCCGAGCCCGAGCCGGTCGACCTGGAGGTCGAGGTCCCGGCCGGGGTGCGGCTGGTCGACGTGCTCAACAACGCCGGCAGCATGGTGTTCCGCGACGGCTACGGGGCCGACCGGGCCTACCAGGAGCTGGACCGAGGCCAGTACCAGCGGCCCGAGGAGGTGTTCGCCTTCTGCGGGGGGGCGGTCTGCTTCCGCACCGAGGCGCTGGCCCAGGCCGGGGTGTTCGACGACGACTTCTTCCTCTACTACGAGGACACCGACCTGTCGTGGCGGCTGCGGGCGCTGGGCTGGCGCATCCGCTACCAGCCGGCGGCGGTGGCCCGCCACATCCACTCGGCATCCTCGGTCGAGTGGTCGCCGCTGTTCGTGTTCCACACCGACCGAAACCGACTGCTCATGCTGACCAAGAACGCCCGGGCCGGCCTGGCCGCCCGCGAGGTCCTGCGCTACCCGCTGACCACCGCCTCCCTGGCCCTGCGCGAGGTCGCCCGGTCCCGCCACACCCGCCGCCGCCCCCCGGTCCGCCCCACCCTGCTGCGCCTGCGGGTCCTCGGCTCCTACCTGCGGCTGCTCCCGACGATGCTGGTCCGCCGCCGCCGCATCGCCGCCCGGGCCGCCGTCGACCGCAAACGCCTCGAACGCTGGCTGGTGCTGCGGTGAGGGTCGGGCTCGACGCAACCCCGTTGCTCGGGCTCCGCACGGGCGTCGGGCGGTATGTGGCCGGGCTGGCCGGGGCCCTGGCCGGCCTGGCCGGGCCGGAGCCGGAGGAGATCGCCCTGATCCCCTTCAGCTGGCGGGGCACCCGCGACCTGCCCGCCGCCGCCCCCCAGGGCCCACGGGTCCGCCACGGCCGCCGCCGGGCCCCGGCCCGCCTCCTCCAGGCCGCCTGGGCCCGCCTGCCCTGGCCCCCGGTCGAGTGGCTCTCCGGCCCGGTCGAGGTCTTCCACGCCACCAACTTCGTCGCCCCCCCGACCCGCCGGGCCGCGGTCGTCGTCACCATCCACGACCTCACCTACCTGCGCTACCCCGAGATGGTGACCGCCGCATCGGCCCGCTACCGCGACCTGGTCCCCCGCGCCCTCCAGCGGGGCGCGATCGTCTGCACCCCCACCGCCGCCGTCGCCGCCGAGGTCGCCGACGAGTACGGCCTCCCGCCCGACCGCATGGTCGTCACACCCCTCGGCGTCGCCGACCTCTGGCGCCACGCCGCCCCGCCCGACCCGGGCTGGCGGGCCGCCCAGGGCCTGCCGGCCCACTACCTGCTGTTCGTGGGCAGCCGCGAACCCCGCAAGAACCTGGGGACGTTGCTGACCGCCTACCGCGACCTGCTGGGAGACAAGGGGGGAGCGGCCGCCTCGTCCCCGGCGCCAGGGCGGGCCGCCGAGGCCGAGGCCCTCGAGACCCGGGTGGTCGGGGGGGCCCCCGAGACCCGGGCGATCGTGGCTGGAACTGGCCCGACGGTGGGTGAGGGGGCCGGGACGACCACGGCCCCGCCGGCGACCACGGCCCCGGCCGGCCCCGGCGTCCCGCCCCTTGTCCTGGCCGGCCCCCCCGGCTGGGGCGAGGCCCTCGACACCGCCGGGCTGCCCCCCGACGCCGTCCGGACCCTCGGCTACCTGCCCGAGCCCGACCTGGCGGGGGTCGTCGCCGGGGCGGCCGCGGTGGTCGTGCCCTCCTGGTACGAGGGGTTCGGGCTGCCGGCCCTGGAGGCGCTGGCCTGCGGGACGCCGGTGGTGGCGGCCGACCTGCCGGCCCACCGGGAGGTGCTGGGCGACCAGGCCGAGCTGGTCCCTCCCAGCGACCCGGGCGCCCTGGCCGCCGCCCTGGGCCGGGTGCTGGAGGACCCGGGCGGCGAGGCCGCCCGCGCCGCCCGGCGGACCAGGGCGGCCGGGTTCACCTGGGAGACCTGCGCCCAGGCGACGCTCGCCGCCTACCGCCTGGCGATGGAGGCGGGCCGGTGACCGCGACCGGCGGGGAGCCGGCGGCGGCGCCGGGGGAGCGGCCGCCCGGCCACGGCGGCCCCCGGGTCGGGGTGGTCGCCGAGCAGCTCCTGCGGCCCGTCCCCGGCGGGGTGGGGCGCTACGTCCACGCCCTGGCCACCCACCTGCCCACCGAGGCGGCCGTCGACCGGGGCGCGGTCGAGTTCCTGGTCGCCCGCCATCCGCCCGGCCTCCTGGCCGCGGCCGGGCTCCCGACCGACCGGGGGCCCGGGCCCGAGCCCCCCGGGTCTCCGGCGGCCTCGACCCGGCGCCTGGCCTGGCCGGGGCGGCTGCTCACCCGGGCCTGGGTGACGCTGCGGCGCCCGGCCCTGCCCGCCGGGCTGCTGGAGCGGCTCGACCTGGTCCATGCGACCAGCGCCGCCGTGCCCCCGACCCGGGGCCGGCCGCTGGTCGCAACCGTCCACGACCTGGCCTTCCGGCACTACCCGGAGGCCTATCCGGCGGCCGGGCGCCGCTACCACGACCGGTCGGCCCGGATCGTCGCGGCCGAGGCGGCCAGGGTCCTGGTCCCCTCGGAGGCGACCGCCCGCGACCTGGCCGAGCTGTACGGCGTCGACCGGGGCCGGGTGACCATCACCCCCCTGGGGGTGGGGCTGTCCGACGAGCCCGACCACGCCGGCGCCCGGCGGCTGCTGGGCGAGCTGGGCGTGCGCGGCCCGTTCCTGCTGGCCGTGGGCACCCTGGAGCCGCGCAAGAACCTTCCCCGGCTGCTGGCCGCCTTCGGCGAGGTGACAGACGACCTGCCCGACCATTGGCTGGTGGTGGTGGGTCCGGTCGGCTGGGGGCCGCGGCTGCGCCCGACCTGGGACTTGGTCCGGGTCAAGCTGGCCGGCCGGGTCGGCGACGGGGTCCTGCACGCCCTCTACCAGGCCGCCGACGGCCTGGCCTACCCGAGCCTGTACGAGGGCTTCGGGCTGCCGGTGCTGGAGGCCATGGCCAACGGCACCCCGGTGCTGACCAGCGACTGCTCCAGCCTGCCCGAGGTCGCCGGCGGGGCCGCGCTGCTGGTCGACCCGCTCGACCGGGCGGCGATCGCCGCCGGCCTGGTCCGCCTGGTCGGCGACGCCGCCCTGCGCGACCGCCTGACCGAGGCCGGCCGGCGCCGCGCCGCCGGCTTCAGCTGGCGGGCCACCGCCGCCGCCACCTGGGCCACCTACCGCGAGGTCGCGGAGCGCGCACGGTGACCCACCCGCGGGTGGTGGTGGACCGCCGCCGCCTACTCCCGCGCCCTCGGCTCCCCGAGCTGCTCCAGCAGCGCCCGGCCCCGCGGCGACAGCCGGTAGCCGACCTCCAGGCTCTCGGTCAGCCCCAGCTCCTTGAGCTTGCGCACGTCGGTCTTGAACGGGTGCCGCTCCTGGCCGCGCAGGCCGGCCAGGTCGGCCGCCCGCACCCCGGGCCGGTCGCCGATCAGCCGCAGGGTGGCGACCGTCCAGGGGCCGTCGCGGGCGGCCCGGTCGAGCCGGTCCAGCCGCGCCCGCAGCCCGGCCAGCTCCTCCTCGGAGAGCGCGTCGGCCTGGCGCAGCGCCTCCCGGGGGTCGGCCCCGGCATGGTGGAAGTCGACCCGGTAGACGGGCCCGTCGCCGTGCCGGTCGAGCCGGCCCAGCAGCTCGGCCAGGCTCCCGAACCCGGCCGCCCGGGCGTCGTCCTCGGTGATGGCCGCCGGGTCGACCTCGGCCACGGCGTCCACGGCCAGCACCCCGGCGGGGGTGATGTGCCGCCCTCCCGCCCTGGCCCGGGGCCGCCGCCAGCGCCGGAAGGTCACGGTGACCGTCCCGTCGGCCAGCCCGGGCCAGAGCCGCTGCTCGAACAGCATGGGTGAACCATACTGTGACCTTGCGCCCATCGAGAGGAGCCGGAACTTGGAGGAGCAGACGTGTGGACGCGGCCTGGCCGAGCATGCGGTGCTGCCGGCCCAGCTCGCCGATGTGACCGAGGCCATGGCCGGCAACCTCCAGGTGCACATGCAGGCGCTGGAGCTGGACGACGAGCCCGCCCGCGAGGAGCACGCCGTCTACCTGCGCCTGGCCGAGGAGCAGCGCCAGGCCGCCGGCCGCCTGCGCGCCATCGCCGGCGACATGGCCGCCGCCCGCGACCTGCCCATGGGCCGCCACGACACCCAGACCATGTCCTCCCCCGAGGTCGCCGACGCCTTCCAGCGCTTCGTCAGGGCCAAGCAGGAGCTGCTGGTCCTGCTCCAGCGGATGGTCGAGCAGGACCAGCGGCTCCTGGCCGAGATGGGCGGCTAGACCAGGCCGACCACGTTGGCCATGATCGCGACCCCGACCACGCAGAGGATGGCGCCGATGACGTCGAACACGGCGCCGGTCTTGACCATGCGGGTGATGGGGAGCATGCCCGAGCTGTAGACGATGGCGTTGGGCGGGGTCGACACCGGCAGCATGAAGCCGTAGTTGGCCCCGAAGATGGCGGCCAGGGCCGGGATCACCGGGTCGACCTGGACGGCGGCGGAGATGGCGATGGCGATCGGGACGACGATGGCGGCGCTGGCCGTGTTGCTGGTCGTCTCGGAGATGATCACCGCGATGATCACCGAGACGATGGTGATCGACACCAGGTTGGAGACGTTGAGGGCGTCGGCCAGGCCCTCCCCGATGGTCTTGGCCAGGCCGGTCTCGCGCATCAGCCCCCCGAGGGCGATGCCGGCGCCGAACAGGAGGATCGTGCCCCAGTCGATCCGCGAGGCCTGGTTCCAGTTGAGGGTGAAGCGGCGCTTGGCCCAGTCGATCGGGATCGCCTCGGTGATCCACCAGACCACGACCAGCCCGAGCACATCGCCGCCCTCGCTCGAACCGCTCCTCGGCCTCGGTGAGGCGCCCCTGCTGCTCGTCGAGGGTCTTGTAGGTCGGCCGCCGCTCCGCCTCGACCGGCTTGCTCCGTTCCTGCTCGGCCGGGTCGGCCTGCTCGTTCCGCTCGGCCTGGTCGACCCTGGTCCCCCCACCGTCGCGCATCCGCTCCGCCATATCGCCTCCTCTGGGGACAGTCGTGGGCAGGGCGCTCATACCCAGGCAAGCCGGCGGTAGACCCCGTTGCCGGAGTCAGCGTGCCGGCAGGGTCGCCCAGACGGTCGTCCACGGGAACGGGCTGGTCACGTCCCTGACCTCGGCGACCTGGGAGACGAAGCGGACGAAGCCACGCTTGGACCAGTGGTTGAGGTGCCCGGGGGTGTTGCCCAGGTCGCGGAGGTAGCGCCCGGCGACCAGGTTGCAGGAGCGGAAGACCGGCTCGCGGGGCACCGACAGCACCAGGTGGCGCCGGCCCACCCTGGCCATCTCCTGGAGGCCCTTGACCGGGTCGGGCAGGTGCTCCAGGACCTCGGCCGCCACCACCACGTCGAACCGGTCGTCGGCGAACGGCAGCTCGTGCGCGCTGGCGTGCAGGAACCGGGGGCCGTCATACCGGCGCCAGTCGGCCCGGAGCCCGGCGTCGGGCAGGTCGAGGGCGACGACCTCGCCGAAGCGGCGGTTCAGCTTGTCCGCGATCACGCCCTCCCCGCAGCCGACCTCCAGCGCCCGGTCGACCGGGTCGCCCCCGACCTGGCCGAACACCCGGTCCAGGTTGGCCACCCATCGCTCGGTGAGCAGGCGGATGGCCGGGTTGCGGGCGGTGTACTTCTGGGTGTGGTTGCCGATGACCACCCCGACCGTCTCGGGGGCCTCCATCAGTCGGTGGCCGTGCGCCGCACGACCAGGTCGGCGAGCAGGGCGATGGCCATGATGTTGAACGCGGCCAGCCCGACCAGCACCGTCGAGCCGGCCACCCGCAGGTCGTGGACGACCAGGTCGATCCCGGCCTTGGCGAAGGTCGCCGCCAGCAGGGTCAGGGCGACCGGCATCAGCACCCGCAGCGGGTTGAAGTACATCACCATCCGCAGCACCTGGATGATGTAGTTGTAGGCGTCCTTGACGGGGTGGAACTTGGACCGCCCGGCCCGCTTGAAGTAGTCGATGGGCACGTACTTGACCGGGTGCCCGTTGGACAGGAAGGCCAGGGTGATGGTGGTCACACACGAGAACCCCGACGGGAGCAGGCGGAGGTACGGCTCGGCCACCGACCGCTTGAAGGCCCGCAGCCCCGAGTTCAGGTCGGGGATGTCGGTGTTGGTGAGGAACGAGGCCAGCTTGCGGATGGCCCACTTGGCCGGGACCCGGGCCAGCTTGTAGGTGCCGGCCTCGGTCCGGCGGGCCCCGACCACCTGGTCGTAGGTCTCGTCCAGCTGGGCCACCAGCTCGGGGATGCGGTCGTTGGGGTAGGTCATGTCGGCGTCGGTCCAGACCACCACCCGCCCGGAGGCCGCCTGGGTCCCGATCCGCCTGGCCGTGCCGGCCCCCTGGTTGCGGGGCAGCAGGATGGTCCGCACCCCCTGGGTCAGCTCGAGGATCTCGCGGGTGCCGTCGCTGGACCCGTCGTCGACGCAGATCAGCTCGTAGCGCAGGCCGGCGTCCTCCAGGGTCGCCTTGATGCGCTTGATCTCCAGCTCGATGTGGTCGCGCTCGTTGTAGCAGGGCAGCACGACGGTGACGTCAGGGCTCACGGTGGCCACTTCTGGCGGGTTCATGTCCGGCTCTCCTGCGGGTCGAGACGACCGTGGCCAGCGTCGCCTCCCCGGCGATCCCCTGCACCGCCACGGAACGGCGCAGGAGATGGCGGGAGAGAGCACGGCCGATCCGCCGTGCCAGCCAGGACGGGCGTCCGGGGGGCATGCTGCGCTCCTCAGTGCTTCCAGGTTGACGGCTCACCACGGTCGCCTATGGCACCCGGCCGGCGGCTGAGCGCCGGCTTGCGCCGAGCCGAAGCTCCCGTGAAGGGTCGGTGAACCCGGTTCCGAAACCGGGCGAGGCGGTCGACGGAGACGCGGCGCCGGGGTGGGGCGGCCGTAGGCTGCGGCGGTGCACAGCAACCTCGACCCCCGGGAGCGGCGCGCGGTCCGGCTGGGTGTGGCCGGGGCGGTGCTCGCCTTCCTCGCCCTCACCATGGTGCAGGCGGTGGCCATCCGTCCCTATCTGCCGCCCGACGAGCTCTACCACGTCGGGTACGCGGCCACGGTCCTGGACGGGCGGCTGCCGGCCCTGACCACGCCGCTGCCCGCCGACCGGGTGCCGCTGGCGCCGGACGACGGCCGGCCCCGGCGGGTGTACGTCGCCAACCACCCGCCCCTGTTCTACGCCGTCACCGCCCTGCCCCTCGGGCTGGGGGAGTGGCTCGACTCGCCGCGGGCCGGGTTCCTGGCGGCCAGGCTGCTGTCGGCCGCGCTGGCCGCCGCCGGCCTGGTGATGGTGGCCGTGCTGGCCCTGACGCTGGTCCCGGGGCGGCCACGGGTCGCGGTCGGCGCGGCCTGGCTGGTGGCGCTGCTGCCGAGCCTCCCGCACGTCGCCGCCTTCGTCTACAACGACGGGCTCGGGTTCCTGGCCGCCGGCGCCACCCTGGCCGCGGCCGCCGTGGTCGTCCGCCTCGGTCCCACCCTCCCGCGCCTGGCCTGGCTGACCGCGGCCGCGGCCGCGGCCGCCCTGACCCGGGCCCCCGGGCTCGGTCTGGTCGCGCTGGCCGCCGTGGCCGCCGCCGCGGGCGTCCTGCTGCACCGGCGCCGGCCGCCGGCCCGGCGGGCCCTGGCCGCGGCCGGGGCCGGCGCCCTGGTCGGGGCCGTCGCCGGCGGTTCGGCCATCGGGTTCTACCTGCGCAACCGGTCGCTGTACGGCTCGCTCACCGGCGCCGCCTACAACCAGGAGCTGTTCCGCTTCCAGCCCCAGGACAACACCCTCGACCTGCTGGTGTCGCCGTCCTATGCGCTGCGGCTGTACGACGGCCTGTGGGTCTGGACCCGCTTCAACCTGCCCCGTGTGCCGACCCCGGCGGCGCTGGTCGCCGTCCCCAGGGTGGTCGGGGTGCTCGTCCTGGCCGGCCTGGCCGTGGCCGCCGCCGGCCGCCTCCGGGACCGCCCGGCGGCCCGCCCCGAGGCGCCGGCGGTGGCCGCATGGGGGCTGGTCCTGGCCTGGCTGGCCGGGGTGTACGCGATGGTCGCCTCCTACGACGGCAACGGCGGCCACCTGCATCCCCGCTACCTGTTCCCCGGGCTGGCTGTGCTGGCGGTGGTCGGCGCCCTCGGCCTCGACCGGCTCGGCGGCCGCCGCGGCCTGTGGGTCCTCGGCCTGGCCGTCGACCCAGCTCGCCCTGACGGCCGCGGCCTGGGCGGGGTTCGTGGCCGCCCTGCGCGGCCGCCGGCCCGACGGCCCGGCCGACCTGGCCAGGGCGGTCGCCGACCTGCTCGGGGCCGCCGGGATGCCGCTGCCCTTGGCCTGGCTGCTGCTGGTCGTGGCCGGCACGCTGCTCCTGGCCGCCCTCGGCCTCCTCGGGCTCGCCCTGGCCCGGACCGGGCCCCGCCAGCCCGAGCGCCGCCCGGCGACGGTGAACGCGCTGGAGTCGTCGCATGCAGCATGAGGTGACCAGCCGGCCGGCCGGGACCGCCCCGGAAGGGCCGGCGTCCGGGCCGCCCGCGCCACCCTCCCGCCCGGGCCGGGCCCTGGCCCTGGAGGGCCTGGTCGTCTACCTGGTGCTGCAGGCGCTCACGGTGGCGTTCCTGCCGGCGCTGCGGTCGGCCAGGGAGAGCTTCTACGACGACGTGCTGCTCGGCTTCTTCGGCCCCGAGAAGCACGGCCTGGCCAGGCTGCTGCGGGACGGGTTCCTGCCCACCTGGCTCGACAACCAGTACGGCGGCGAGCCGTTCCTGGCCAACCTCCAGCACGCCGTGCTCTACCCGGGCAACCTGCCCTTCTGGTTCCTGCC
Organism: uncultured Actinomycetota bacterium; assembly: GCA_963733175.1. GTDB lineage: Bacteria > Actinomycetota > CALGFH01 > CALGFH01 > CALGFH01 > CALGFH01. The sequence goes on along the minus strand of CAVTCL010000026.1, from coordinate 91,227 downwards.
CACCTCCACCGCCCTGGAGGCGGTGGCCGCCCTCCACGTCGCCCTGGCCGGGGTCGGCATGTGGGCCTACTGCCGGGTCGCCCTGCGCACCGGCTGGGCCGGGGCCGCCCTGGCCGGGCTCGCGTTCGGCTTCGGCTCGGTCACCCTCCAGCACATCATCCTGCTCAACCAGCTCCAGGTGATCGCCTGGATGCCGCTGGTGCTGCTGTTCGGCCACCTGGCCCTGGAGCGGGGGCGGCTGCGCTGGGTGGTCCTGACCGGGGTCGCGGCCGGGCTCCAGCTGCTGGCCGGCCACCCCGAGGAATGGGTCTACACCCTGTTCGCCCTGGCCACCTACGGGCTCGCCTGGACCATGGCCTCCCCCCCGCGCGACTGGCCCCGCCGGGCCCTGGCCGCCGCCCTGCGGCTCGGCGGGGCCATGGTCGCCCTTGGGCTGCTGTTCGCCTGGCAGCTGCTGCCCGACCCTGCTGCTGCAGCGCCAGGGCTGGCGGACCGCGCCCAGCTTCGACGAGCAGTACGAGCTGCCGGCCCGGCTGGCCTTCAACGCCCTGCTGCCCGACTACGGCAACACCCTGTTCGGCGAGAACGTCGGCTTCATCGGGCTGGTCGCCCTGGGACTGGCCGGCCTCGGGGTCTGGGCCGGCCCGGCCCGGCTGACCTGGATGCGGGGCTGGGCGGTGGCCATCTCCCTGTTCGGGATCGTGATGGCCCTCGGCGACCAGAACGCCCTCTACCGGCTGATCGCCGGCAACCTCGACCTGGTGGCCGAGTTCCGCGTGCCCGCCCGCTACCTGCTGCTGGCCTACTTCCCGCTGGCCGCGGCGGCCGCCCTGGGCGCCGACGCCCTGCTGGGGCGCGACCTGGGCCGGCTGGGCGCCCGGGCCCGCCAGGGGCTCGGCGGGCTGGCCGTCGTCGGCCTGGTGCTCGGCTTCGCCCTGCTCGTGGGCGGGCACAGCGACTGGGTCGAGAGCCGGCGGTGGTGGGCCCTGGCCGCGGCCGCCGGGGCGCTGGCCTGGCTGGCGGCCGGGTTCCGGGCCGTGCCGAGGGTGTTGGTCGCCCTGGTCCTGCTGGGCGTCACCGGCGTGGAGCTGCAGCAGGCCCGCCCGGCGGCCGAGTACCACCAGCTCGTCCCCGACGTCGCCTACGACGACCCCGGCCCGGTGATGGAGCGGCTGGGCCGCGAGCGCGGCCGCTACGTGACGATCGCCTGGGACCGGCCGACCACGGCCGAGGAGCGCCGCTCGGTCGCCGCCCCGGCCGGCTACGACGCCCGCATGCGCCGCTACTACCGGGAGGCGTGGCCGCGGCGGCTGGCCGCCCGGCCGGCCTGGGAGTACGCCACCAACGCCGAGACCATCTCCGGCCGCGACGGCGGGCTGCTGCCGCTCCGCACCTACCAGGAGTTCTTCGCCGCCGCGGTCAACCCCGAGGGCCGCCTGACCGCCGGGGTCACCACCCAGGCGCCGTCGAAGTGGGGCTGGCCCGCCCTCGACCTGCTCGGGGTGCGCTGGTTCGTCACCAACGGGCTGCCCCCGGGCGAGATCCGGGTGATGGAGGGCCACGGCTTCCGGGTCGTCCAGCGCGAGGCGTTCTTCCTGCTGTGGGAGCGGCCGGCGCCGCCGCTGGCCCGCATGGTCCACCGGGTCGACGTGGTCGCCGACCCGGCCGGGCGCCTGTCCAGCCTGGAGGCCGGCTACCCACTGGGGGAGCGGGCCCTGGTCGAGCGGCCGCTGCCCGGGCTGGCCCGGCCGGCGCGGCCGGCCCAGGTGCAGGTCACGAGGCGCGACCACACCCGGGTCGAGGTGTCGGTCGACGGCGACGCCGACGGGCTGCTGGTGCTCGCCGACCCCTGGTACCCGCAGTGGCGGGTCGAGGTCGACGGACGGCCGGCCGAGCTGCTCCGGGTCGACCACGCCTTCCGCGGGGTCCGGGTGCCCGCCGGCACCCACCGGGTGGTGTTCCGCTACCAGGACCGGGCCCTGCGGGCCGGCCTGGTCATCGCCGCGGCGACCGTCCTGGGCCTGGCCGGGCTGTGGTGGTGGCGCCGGCGCCGGAACGCGGCCTTCCGGACCGTCGGGTCCGCGCCGTAGACTTCGCGTCACCCCTGGCCGCTGTCCCGGCCCGCTTCCGTCGCGTCAGGAGATCACCCACGTGCAAGCCGTCATTCTCGCCGGAGGGTTCGGCACCCGACTGCGCCCGCTGACCAGCACCCGGCCCAAGCCGCTGATCCCGTTCGCCAACGAGCCGTTCCTGCTCCACACCCTGCGCCAGCTCGCCGCCGGCGGCTTCACCGAGGTCGTGCTCTCGACCATGTACCTGCCCGAGGCCTTCGACCAGCTGCTGCCCGAGGCCCGCAAGGCCGGGGTCGAGGTCGTGCTGTCCTCCGAGGACACCCCGATGGGGACCTCGGGGGCGGTCAAGCGGCTGTCCCACCTGCTGGACGGCACCTTCCTGGTGCTCAACGGCGACGTGCTGGTCGACATCGACTTCCAGCGCCTGGTGGCGCTGCACCGCGAGCGCCAGGCCGCCGCCACCCTGGCCCTGGTCCGGGTCCCCGACCCGAGCGCCTTCGGCCTGGTCCCGGTGGACGACGACGACCGCGTCACCGCCTTCCTGGAGAAGCCCGGCGACCTCGAGGACTCCTGGGTCACCGACCTGATCAACGCCGGCGTGTACGTGCTCGAGCCGTCGGTGCTGGACCACGTCCCGGCCGGCCAGCCGTCGTCGTTCGAGCGCAACCTGTTCCCGTCGCTGCTGGCCTCGGGCGCGCACGTGTTCGGCTACGAGCTGCACGGCTACTGGCGCGACCTGGGCACCCCGATCGCCTACCTGGCCGCCCAGTTCGACCTGCTCGAGGGGCGCCTGCACCTGCCCATCAACGCCACCGAGCGGGGCCGCAGCCAGTGGTTCGCCGACGACACCCGGGTCGACGAGGGCGCCGTGCTCCGCGGCCCCATCCTGGTCGGCCAGGGCGCGGTCGTCGAGGGCGAGGGCCGGGTGTTCGGCCCGACCGTGCTCGGCCCCAACACGGTGGTCGCCGGCGGGGCCCGTCTGGAGCGCTCGGTGCTGCTGGAGGGCGCGCGGGTCGAGCGCGGGGCCAAGGTGTCGGACTCGATCATCGGCCGCGGCGTGGTCGTGGGCGACGGCGCGGTGGTCCGCGACGGCGCCGTGGTCGGCGACAACGTCGAGATCGAAGCCGGCAACATCCTCGCCGGCGGCGTCCGGGTCGCCCCCAACGTCCGCCTGACCCTGGGCGCGATCCGCTTCTGAAGCCTGTCAGGCAACCCGCTGGGCGGGGCTGGCCGGTCTCGTGGTCGCTGTGGCGAGCCGCGAACGTTACGATCGATGCCCCCAGGTGCCCGGTAGAGGAGCTGCTCGACGTTGAGTCCTACCCGCAGCAGACGGATCCTCTCAATCCAGCCGGTTGCGGAGCGGGGCGGTTCCGACCAGGCCCTGGTCTGGTTGGTGCGCAGCCTGGCCGGCGCGGGCTGGGAGTGTCACGTCGTCCTGCCAGCGCCGTCGCCGATGCCCGAGAAGTTTGCCGCTGCCGGCGCCACGCTGCACGTCGTGCCGATGCGGCGCATCACCACCAGCGGCTCGCCGCTACGCTGGGTCGGCTACGTGGCCGGCTGGCCGGTGGCGGTGGTCCGCATCGTCCGCCTCTGCCGCCGGATCCGGCCCGACGTGATCCACAGCAATTCGCTGCACTCCTGGTACGGCTGGGCGGTCGCGGCGCTCCTCGGCAAGCCCCACGTCTGGCACGCCAGGGAGATCGTGGTCCAGTCCACCGCCGCGCTGCGCCTGGAGCGGTGGCTGGCGAAGCGCTTCGCGGCACGGGTGATCGCCATCTCAGGCGCGGTCGCGGCCCAGCTGGACGCCCGCAACCTGGTGATCGTGCGTGACCAGGCGGACCCGACGGAGTTCTCGCCCGGACAGGCCGGGGCGTTCCGGGCCAGGGCCGAGGTCCCCGATATGGCTCCGTTGGTTGGCTCGGTTGGCCGGATCGATACCTGGAAGGGCCTCGATGTCCTGTTGGACGCCGTCCCCGCCATGCAGGCGGCCCAGCCGGCGCTCCAGGTCGCCATCGCCGGCCCGACCGTCCCGGGCAAGGAGGACCATGCCGAACTGCTGGAGAAGCGGGCGGCCGGCATGCCCGGCGTCCACTGGCTCGGGCAGCGGAGCGACGTTGCGGAGCTGCTGGCGGACCTCGACGTCTTCGTGCTGCCCTCGACCCAGCCGGAGCCCTTCGGCCTGGTTGTGAGCGAGGCCCTGACGTCGGGAGTTCCGGTGGTCGCCACGGCCGCCGGGGGTCCCCAGGAGTTCCTGGGGGAGCTCGGCTCCGCCGCCGGCCGGTTGGTCACTCCCGGCGACGCCGGCGAGCTGGCCGGCGCGGCGCTCGAGCTCCTCTCCTCCGCAGGCCCGACGAGCACGGAGCGGCGCCGGCGCCGCTCCTCGCTGCTGCCGGACCGCGCCCCCGACGCGGCGTCGTTCCCGCAGGTCTTCGAAGCGGTGGTCGGCGGCGGACCGACGCCCGCCTGATCATGCTCCCTTGAGCCACCTGCCCTGGATTGGCCTCCGTCAGGCCGCTCTCGGCTCCGGGGCGGTCGACTTGGTGGCCCCGGGGACCATGTAGTCGTTGACGAACGCCTGGACGACGTCCATGTTCACCCGCTGGAGGGTCTCGAGGTTCTGCCAGGCGGTCAGGGTCACCCCGTTCTGCTCCAGGCCCGACCAGGGGGCCAGGACGAGCTTGGACCGGTCGCGGGCCTCGACGAACTGGCGCAGCTGGTCGACCTGGTCGGCGGGGATGCCCTTGTAGAGGATGACCACGTAGCCGTGCTCCTGGTTGTGGACCAGGGCCCGCATGTCCTGCTCGTTGTCGTAGACGCCGGGCGGGAGGGGGCTGGCCAGGTGGTCGCCGGAGGTCGGCGGGTTCGAGTTCCAGTTGTCGGGCTGCTCCTCGGGGCCGATGTGGTCCTGGCCGGCCATGGGGAAGGTCTTGACGCCCTCGGAGCCGGCGGCGGCCCGGCCCGCGGCCAGGGCCTCGGCGGCCACGGGCTGGTTCTCGGCCTGCGGCTCCTCGCGGCCCATGAACACGATCAGCGCCACCAGGGCGACCAGCGTGCCCACGGCCACGCCGGTCCAGAGCAGGGTGCGCTGGCGGCGCTTCTTCTCCTCCAGCCGTCGGGCCGCCGCGCCCCTGGCCAGCTTGCCCTTGTCGGGCTGGCGGGACTTGGCGGCCGTGCCCGAGCCCCGGCCGGGCTGGTTCTTGCCGGTCGGTCCCTGCTTCGGCTTGGGCTTGCGGGTCTGGGCCATCGGTGCGCTCCGGGATCGCTGCGGGAAGGCGGTATCCGGAGATTCTAGCGGGGTACAGGTCGGGCGGCGGGCGCGAACGGCGAGGAGGCGATGGAAACCATGGGCGTGCTGCGCACCAAGTCGATCGAGCGGTCGATCCGGGACACCGAGGAGTCCGAGCACCGGCTCAAGAAGGACCTGTCGGCCATGGACCTCACCGTCTTCGGCATCGGGGTCATCATCGGGACCGGCATCTTCGTGCTCACCGGCATCGCCGCCGCCACCAAGGCCGGCCCGGCCGTGTCGCTGTCGTTCGTGCTCGCCGGGGTGGCCTGCGCCCTGGCCGCCCTCTGCTACGCCGAGTTCGCCAGCACCGTGCCGGTGGCCGGCAGCGCCTACACCTTCTCCTACGCCTCCCTGGGCGAGCTGATCGCCTGGATCATCGGCTGGGACCTGGTGCTCGAGTTCGCCCTCGGGTCGGCCGCGGTGGCGGTCGGCTGGGCCCAGTACTTCGCCTCGGTGTTCCCCATCCCCGAGTCGATCTCCGGCGAGGGCTCGGTCAACCTGGCCGCCGGGGCGATCGTGCTGCTGCTCACCGCGGTGACGATCCTCGGGGTGAAGCTCAGCTCCCGCTTCAACGCCGTCATGGTGGCCATCAAGCTGGCCGTGGTGTTCCTGTTCATCGGTGCCGGCGCGGTCAAGATCACCGCCTCCAACTGGAGCCCGTTCATCCCGCCCCCGGCCGAGGCGCCCGAGGCGGCCAACGCGGTGGAGACCGGCTCCCCGCTCATCCAGGTCCTGTTCGGCATCGAGCCGCTGGCCTACGGCTGGCTCGGCATCGGCTTCGGGGCGGCGATCGTGTTCTTCGCCTTCATCGGCTTCGACGTGGTCGCCACCACCGCCGAGGAGACCCGCAAGCCCCAGCGGGACATGCCCATCGGCATCCTCGGGTCGCTGGCCATCTGCACCGTGCTGTACGTGGTCGTGTCGCTGGTGCTGACCGGGATGGTCAAGTACACGGAGCTGAACAGCGCCGCCCCCATGGCCGACGCCCTCAAGGCGGTCGGCTACGACTGGATCGCCAGCCTGGTCTCGCTGGGGGCGCTGGCCGGGCTGACCACGGTCATCCTCATCCTGATGATGGGCCAGAGCCGGGTCCTGTTCGCCATGAGCCGCGACCGGCTGCTGCCCGGCCGGCTGGCGGCCATCCACCCCCGCTACGGCACGCCCTGGGTGATCTCGCTGGTCACCGGCGTGGTCGTGGCCCTGATCGCCACCTTCGTGCCCCTGTCGACCCTGGCCGACATGGTCAACATCGGCACCCTGTTCGCCTTCGTGCTGGTGTCGATCGGGGTGCTGGTGCTGCGCCGCACCCAGCCCGAGCTGCCGCGGGCCTTCCGGACGCCGGCGGTCCCGCTGGTCCCGATCCTGGCCGTGATCGCCTGCGTGTTCCTGATGCTCAACCTCGGCACCCTGACCTGGTGGCGGTTCCTGCTCTGGATGGCCCTCGGCTTCGCCGTCTACTTCCTCTACGGCTACCGCAACAGCCGCCTGGCCCACGACAGCGTGGAGTCGGCCGGCGGCCGACGATCAACGGACCCCGACCGGCAGCGCCGGTCGGGCTAGCCGGGGTGGCCGGCGGCCAGGAGGCCGAGCGGCAGCCAGCCGGGGTCGAGGCCCAGCGCCGCCGCCAGGGCCGGCCGGGCGGCCGGGTCGACCGGGTGGACCCCGGCGGCGACCCCCAGGGCGTGGAGGGCGAGCACGAGGGTCCGCACCGACCCACCGGCGGCCAGTTCGACCCCGGCCACGGCCGCGGGTCCGGCGGGGTCGGGCGGGCCGAGGCAGCAGGCCAGCAGGGTCGGGGCGGCCGGCAACGACCCGGCCCCGGGCTCAGCCCCCCGGAGGGGGAGCGTAGCCGGCCCGGGCGGAGGGCGCCGAGCGTTGTCCACAGCCGGCGAGAGGGCGGCCAGGCAGGCGGCGCGGGCCGCGGCGGGCACGGGGACGGCCTGGAACCGGCGGCCGCCCGGGAGCGGGACGGCGCCGGCGGCGGCGGCCGCCCGCTGCGAGGGTGGCCTCCTCGACCGGGTCGGGCCGGAACGCGGCCGGGGGCGGCCCGCCCTCCAGGAACGCCAGCAGGTCCTCGGCCGTGCCGGCGGTCCGGAACAGGTCGTCGGCGGGCGGGCGGACCAGGTCGCGGGCGCGGCCGTCGCCCTTGGGGCGGGGGACCCCGCGCAGCAGGGCCGCCGGGACCCGCGACGCCTTGCCCTTGACCAGGTCGGCGGCGGCGGCGACCTCGTCGGCCACCGCGACCTCGGTGACCTCCAGCGGGCGGCCGTCGCCGTCGGCCCGCCCGCGCCAGTCGTCCAGGGCGCCCATGCCGGCCAGGCCGACGGCCACGTCGGTCTGGCCGAGGCGCCAGGGCCGGCCCAGGGTGTCGGTGACCACCACGGCGACGTCGTGGCCGTCCAGGGCCTCCAGCGCCGCCCGCAGCCGGGCCGCCGAGGCGTCGGGGTCGTCGGGCAGCAGCACCAGCCGGTCGCCGCCGGCGTTGGACGCGTCGACCAGGGCGTTGGCCCCGACCAGGCCGTGGCGGGTCTCGGCGATGACCAGGCGGCCGCGCCTGGCCACCACCCGGGCCGTCTCGGCCGCCACCGCCTCCCGGAGGGCGCGCTCGCGCCCGGCCGGGTCGTCGGGGAGGGGGACCAGGCGCCCCTCGGCCTTGGCCACCACCTTGGAGGTGACCGCCAGCACGTCCCCGTCGGCCAGCTCCAGCCCGGCCCGGCGGACCGCCTCCAGCAGCAGCCGGGCCAGGTCGTCCCCGGGCCGCACCTCCGGCATCCCGGCCAGCGGCACCACCACCAGCGACACCCTAGTTCACCTCCGGAGAGCGTCCAAGGCCACCTTGCCGAGCGCGGCGGCGTCCTCGACGGTCCGCATCAGGGTGTTCGCCACCACCGGCTCCAGGCCCAGGGCGGCCACGTCGGCGGCCTGCTCGGCGTCGACGGTGTCGAGCACGAAGGCGTCGGCCAGGCCGGCGTACAGCCCGGCCACCCCGCGGGCCGACACCTCGGCCCCCCAGGCGGGCAGCAGCTTGTCGGCCATGCCCCGGACCGGCGCCCCGCCGACGATCGGGGTCACGGCGACCACCCGGCAGGCGCGCCGCGGCCACCGCGTCCCGGATCCCGGGCACGGCCAGGATGGGGGCGATCGACACCACCGGGTTGGACGGGCAGAGAAGGACCCCGCCGGCCCCGGCCAGCGCCTCCAGGACCCCGGGGGCGGGGCGGGCGTCCTCGATCCCCTGGAAGCGGACCGCCCGCACCGGGTCGCGGGCCTGCCGCCCCACCCAGTACTCCTGGAAGCCGAGGTCGAGGGGGCCGTCCGGGCCGTCGACCTCGACCCGGGTCTCGACCCGCTGGTCGCTCATGGGCAGCAGCGGCACGGGCACGCCCAGGCGCCGGCACAGCTCGGCGGTCGCCGCCGACAGGCTGGCCCCTTGGTGCAGCATCCGGGTGCGCAGCAGGTGGGTGGCGATGTCGCGGTCGCCGAGGGCGAACCAGCCGGGCTCGCCCAGGCGGACCAGGGCCTCGCGGACGTTCCAGGTCTCGCCGGCCAGGCCCCAGCCGCGTTCCTCGTCGGCCAGCCCGGCCAGGGTGTAGGCGACCGAGTCCAGGTCGGGCGAGACCGCCAGCCCGTGCATTCTTAGATCATCGCCGGTGTTGCCGACCACCACCAGGTCGGCGGGGTCGTGCACGCGCAGCAGCCCACGCAGGAACTTGGCGGCGCCGACGCCGCCGGCGAGCGCGACCAGCATGGCCTTCCCTCGATCGGGGCCGGGAGCGGCCCCAGGATAGCGCCGCGCGGCCCCGGACCAGCGGCCGGGGAGCCCCAGGCCGTGGAGCAGGGGCAGCCCTGGGTCAGAAGCCCTGGGTCAGGGGGCCGGGACCTCGGGGGTCGTCGGCGGGACGTCCTCGGCCGGTGTCCGCTCGGCCGCCCCGGTGTCGCCGCCGCCGGCCGACCCCGGCGTGGCCGTGCTCTCGGTGGTCGGCGGCGGGTCGGTGGTGGGCGGATCGGTGGTCGGCGGCGTCGTCGTGGTGGGCGGCGGCGCGCTCGGTGGTGGGCGGCTGCGGCTCCGGGGTCGACGGCGGGCGGTGGCGTGGCGCTGGTCGGGTCCGGCCCGGGGTCGGGCGGGCCGGCCGAGGTGGTGGGGGTCGGGGTCCCCGCGCCGGGGGTCCGGTCCGGCGGCGGCAGCACGTCCTGGGTCTGCGCCACGGCGGCCTGGATGGCCTCGCGGGTGCCCTCGGGAAGGGCGACCGACCCGTTCTCGGCGGCGACGGCGACCCGCTGGACCACCTGGCCGCCGACGGCCTCGACCACGCTCAGCCTGGCGGCCACCCCGGAGACGGGCTCGCCTTCCCTGGCCGCCTCCTCGACGGCCACCTGGGCGGCGACCACGGCCTTGGAGAGGGCGGTGAGGGCGTTGGGGAGCTGGTTGAACATCTTCAGGCTCGATCAGGTCCTGGACCTCGCCCAGGCGCTCGTCGGCGACCCGGGTCCGCTCGCCCGCCTCGCGGGACGGCGACCACTGGACCGAGGCGATGCGGAGCTGCTCGATGGCCAGCTTGAAGGGGTACATGGCCTGGCCGGGCAGGGCCGCCGCCGACGCGATGGTGGCGGGGGCGAGGACCAGGGCGGCGGCGAGGGCCACCGCGGCCACGCGGCGGCGCAGGTCCCAGCCGCTGGCCTGCCGCCGCGGGGGCAGCTGGACCACCGTGGCCGAGCCCTGCAGGACCCGCTCCAGGTGCCGGTCGGCCACCGCCGGGTCCAGCTCCAGGGCGGCCAGCTCGGCCCGGAGGGCGTCGGCCGCCTCCACCAGCGGGGCAAGCTCGTCGGTGAGCTCGACAGGACGCCCGTCCAGCAGGGCGTCGAGCTCGTCGTGGAGCTTGTTTGGCTTTGGCCGAGGCATCCTCACCCTTCCTCTTCCTCCTGACTAGTCAGGCGACCGGGGTCGGGTGATGGATACGGGCGTTCCTGCGACTCGTGCGGGCTACGTAGGCCCAATACCCTGGCCAGACTGGCCAGGCCACGGTGCTGGAGGGCCTTGACCGCGCCGGTGGTCTTGCCGAGGATCGCGGCCACCTCGGGGGCGGTCAGCCCCGCGGCCATGCGCAGCAGCAGCACCTCACGCTGGTCGGGGGAGAGCTCGCGCAGGGCGGCCAGCACGCGGGTGCCCTCCAGCCGCTCGATGGCCAGCTCCTCGGGGTCGACGCCCCCGTCGGCCAGGGCGGCCTCGTTGAGGTTGTCCTCCAGCGGTTCGATCCGCGAGCGGGCCTGCTTGCGCCGGTAGTCGTACAGGTCGTGACGGGCGATCTGGAACAGCCAGCCCCCCAGGGCCTCGATCGGGCCGCGGAAGCGGGGCAGGGCCTCGATGGCGCTGACGAAGGCGGTGCCGGTGAGGTCCTCGGCCAGGTGGCGGTCGGAGACCGCGGCCATGAAGAAACGGAACAGGGCGGGGGCGTAGGCGGTGTAGATGCGGGTCACGGCGGCCGGCTCACGGCGTCGCGCGTCGGCCAGGTCCGTCGCGGTCAGCCCGACCTTGGACACCGCCTCCCGCTCTCCCCCGAACCCGAGCACTCCACCCCCCGACGCAACCCCCCGGGTGCACCTCGTCCGCCGGTGAGGCTATCCCATGGACCGGCCACCGGCCAGACATCCGGATCATGCGCGGCTCGGCGACTCGTCCACAGAAAAACCTTCCGCTTGAAATTGCCACTCAAGCCGCCGCAGAATGCCACCGATGTAATTACGATCGTGATGTTCCAATCACCCGTACACGTGCGACCCGGACGCCTCGCTGCACCGGTTGAGGAGGCAATGGATGGGCCCCATCCCCGTCGAGATCCAGCCCTGGTATGAGCGGGCGGCCTGCCTGGACAAGGACGCCGACTGCTTCTTCCCGGAGAAGGGCGGCTCCACCCGCGCCGCCAAGCGCATCTGTCAGACCTGCACGGTCCAGACCGAGTGCCTGGAGTATGCGCTGGCCAACGACGAGCGGTTCGGGATCTGGGGCGGCCTGTCGGAGCGCGAGCGCCGCCGCCTCAAGCGCCGCGCCTCCTGACGAAATAGAGCGCTGCCCGATTCGCGTCTTTTGCGGGTTGCTTTAGGGGCGGTCGGCGGTCCCGTGCTAGCATTCCCGGGTGCCCGTGGGGGAGGTGTGAACCCTACGGGCCTTTCGATACACCCCCGGCTACCCCCGGCCGGCGAGGCCTCGAGAGGAAGGTTGTGCCAGCGAGTCAGCCCCGGGTCATCGCGATCGTCGTCAACCACAACGGGCGGGCGTTCCTTCGCGACACCTTCCGCGGCCTCGCCGCCCAGACCCGCCCGATCGACGACGTCCTGGTGGTGGACACCGGCTCGACCGACGGCAGCGCCGACTGGGCCCGCTCGCGCCTCGGCGACGACGCCGTCATGGCGGTCAGGGGGCAGTTCGGCCGGGCGGTGATGTCGGCCCTGCGCGACCCCCGGACCTCGGGGATGGACTGGCTGTGGCTGCTGCACGACGACTGCGCCCCCGAGCCGGAGGCCCTGGAGCGGCTGCTGGCCGAGGCCGAGTCCCGGCCCAGCGCCTCCATCCTCGGCCCCAAGCTCGTCTCCTGGACCAACCCCGACCGGCTCCAGGAGATCGGGTTCTCGATCGACCGGACGGGCCGGGCGGTGTCCCCGATCGAGGACGACGAGATCGACCAGGGCCAGCACGACCAGATCCGCGACGTGTTCTACGTCAACACCGCCGGCATGCTGGTCCGCCGGGGCGCCCTGCTGAACGTCGGCGGCTTCGACGAGCGCATGCCCGCCTTCCGCGACGACCTCGACCTGTGCTGGCGCACCCACCTGACCGGCGGGCGGGTGCTGGTCGTGCCCCAGGCCAGGGTCCGCCATTTCGCCGCCGCCTCCTCCCGCAGCCGCCGCACCCGGGCCGTCGGCCATCCCCGCTACCTGATCGAGCGCCACACCACCGCGGCCATGCTCAAGGCGACCAGCCTGCGCAAGCTGCCCCTGGCCCTGCTGCTGGCCCTGGTGGGGGCGCTGGTCCGCTCGGCCAGCCTCGCCCTGACGGGCAGGCCGGCCGACGCCCTGGCCGTGCTCTGGGCCTGGGGCTGGAACATCAAGGAGCTCCCGGTCACGATCGTCCACCGCCGCCGCCTCCAGAAGCAGCGCAAGGTCGACGACAGCGCCCTGGCCCCCCTCCGCGCCCCCGGCGGCCAGCATCTCCGGTCGATGCTCCGCGGCACCCTCGAGCTGGTCTACGGGGCCGAGGTCGGGGCCCATGTGGCCCAGCGCACCGACGAGAGCGGCGAGGAGGTGGACATGCCCTCGACCGGCACCTCGGTGCTGCGGGTGGTCGCCAGCCACCCGGTCGCGTTCATGGTCGCCGGCTTCGCCCTGGTCATGGCCGTGTCGCTGCGCTCGGTGCTGGTCGCGCCGGCCATCGCCAGCATCAGCCTCGGGGTCTTCCCGGCCACCGCCACCGAGCTGCTGCGCGAGTTCGTCTCCAGCTTCCACCAGGCCCAGATGGGCTCGACCGCGTCCGCGCCCCCGTCGCTGGCCCTGCTCGGCGGGCTGTCGGTGCTGACCTTCGGCAAGGCCCTGGTGGCCGAGAAGCTGCTGCTCTGGCTGGCCCTGCCGCTGGCCGCGGCCACCTGCACCCGGGCCCTGCGGGTGGTGGTTCCCGAGCTGTGGGCCCGGGTGGTGGCCGGGCTGCTGTACGCGTCCTCGCCCCTGGCCACCGGCGCCCTCGCCCAGGGCCGCATCGGCGAGCTGGTCCTGCTGGTGGTCGCCCCGCCGGCCCTGGCCCAGGTGGTCCTGGCCTTCCGGGCCGAGCAGCCGCGCGAGCCGTGGCGGCCGGCGCTGCGCTTCGCCCTGCTGGCCGCCGTGGCCATCGCCATGGCCCCGGCCGCGGCCGTCACCCTCGGGCTGGTGGTCGTCGCCGCCATCGCCGCCGCCCTGGTCAGGGCGGGCGCGGACGGGAGGCGGGCCGCGGCCCGCCAGTCGCTGCTGCTGGCCCTGGGGTTCGGGCTGGCCCTGCTGCTTCTGCTGCCCTGGAGCGGCCGGCTGCTCACCGGGGCCGCCTTCGCCGGCCTGGGCCGGCCCCTGGCCACGCCCGGGCTGGCCGACCTGCTCCAGCTCCGGCCGGGCGGCGGCGGGATGCCCGGCCCGCTGGTCGGGCCCGTCTACCTGGCGCTGGCCGTCGCGGCGCTGCTGTTCGTCCCCGCCGACCGCCGCAAGCAGACCTTGTGGCTGCTCGGGGGGTTCGTGGTGGCCGCCCTGGCCGCCGCCTGGCAGGCCAAGGGGCTGGCCCCGCGGATCACCGACTGGCCGGCCGGGCTGCTGGTGCCCGGGGCGGTGGCCTGGGCCGCGGCCGTCGGGCTGGGCCTGGTCGGCATCGCCCAGGCCCTCGGCCGGCTGCAGCTCCGCTTCACCCTCCGCCGCGTCACCGCCGCCTTCCTGGTCCTGTTCGGCGCCGTCTCCAGCCTGTTGGTGGCCGGCCACCTGGTCCGTGGCGACTGGTCGCCGATGCAGGCGATCGACAGCCCGGCCCTGCCGGCCACCGTCACCCGCAGCCAGGCCCGGGTGCTGTGGCTGGCCGGGCGGCCCGACCACGGGGTCGACTTCGCCGTCACCGGGCCCAACGGCCGGACCCTGCTCGACCCGGGCCGGCCGCCGGCCGTGGCCGCCGACGACCTCGGCGGGGTGGTGACCGACATCGTCCAGGCGCGCACCCACCGGGCCGGGTCGATGCTGCGCATGTTCGGCATCGGCTATGTGGTCGTGCGGCCCGGGGCCGAGGCCGACCGGCTGGTCGACCTGGTGGCCCGCCAGCAGGACCTGGACGCCCGGCCGACCGAGCAGGCCGGGCTGTTCCAGGGCCCGGGCGTGCCCCAGACCGCCTGGGTCATCCCCGGCGAGACCCCGCCGGCCGAGGTCCAGGGCATGCTGACCGTCCCCGAGCAGCCCGACCCGATCCCCGACCCCGCCACCGGGCAGGTCCAGGCCGACGGGCCGGGCACGGTCGTGCTGCTGGTCCCCGAGGCCGGGGTGTGGCGGGCGACCGTCGGCGGGGCCCAGCTGGAGCCGACCACCGCCCTCGGCTGGGCCCAGGGCTTCAAGCTGCCCGCCGGCACCGCCGGCAACCTCGAGGTCGAGCGCACCGGGCAGGACCGGCGCCTGACCCTGCTGCTGGTCGAGGCGCTGCTGGTGCTGGCCGCGGTGGCCACCATGGCCCGGCCGACCCGGGTCGCCCCGCCGGTCGCCCCGAGCGCCAGCGTCGACGACACCACCTCCGGCGGCGACCTCCGCCTGGCCGGGCTGGCCCGGGGAGGTGTCGCCCGGTGAGCGACCAGCTGCCCCCGGCCGGCGGCCCCGGCGGCCCGGAGGAGGACCGCCCGGCCGCGCTGATCCCCAGCCGCGCCGCCCGCCACCAGAAGAAGAGCAGCCGCCTGTTCCGCGGCCGCTCCGCCCCGCCGTCCCCGGCGCCGCCCCCGCAGGCCCCGCCGGAGGAGCCGCCCGCCCGCACCGGGCCGGAGCCGCCGTCCCCGCCCTCCTGGGCCCGGCAGGGGCCGCCGGTCCGGCCGGTGCCCGACCCGCCGGCCGAGGCGCCGGAGGCGCCGGAGGAGCCGAGGCGCCGTCCGGCGCTCAAGGCCCCCCAGCTGCGCGCCCCCAAGGTCGGCGACCTGCGCGGCTCCAGCCTCGGCCTGGCCGGGGCCGTGGTCGCCGTGGTGGCCGTGCTGGTCGTCGCGGCCAACGCCCTGCCGGGGCTCAGGCCGCCGGCCGCCCCGGTCACCCGCGACCCCTACTCGGCCCGCTGGGTCTGCCCGCTGCTGGGTGGCCAGACGACCGCGGTGACCATCGCCAACGTCGGGGACGCGACCGCCTCGCTGCGCACCACCATCCGCGAGAAGGGCAAGAAGTCGGCGCCGACCACCAAGGACCTGGCCGGCGGGAAGACCGAGCTGCTGACCCTGAAGCCGGCCAGGGAAGGCTTCGTGCAGGTGGAGGCGTTCAGCGCGCCGGTGGTGGTCAGCGCCCCCGGCCTCGGCTGCGCCCCCGGCCCCGGCAACCGCTGGTGGCTGCCGGCCTCCGACACCCGCTTCGGCACCGAGACCAAGGTGATCATCGCCAACCCCGACAGCCAGCCGGCCGTGGTCGACCTGGTGCCCCACCTGACCTCCGGCTCGATCCGGTCCGACGACCGCGAGGTCTACGTCCAGCCGGGCGAGGCGGTCGTCCGGACCCTCGGCGACGACGCCCCGGCCGGGCTCAAGCCGTCGATCGAGGTGGTCGCCCGGGCCGGGCGGGTGGTGGCCGGGGCGGCCGTGAGCAGCGGCGGCAGGACGCCGACCCTCCTGCCGGCCCAGGGCGCGGCCAAGCCGGCCTGGGCGTTCGCGGGCGGGGACAGCGGCGGCGGCCGCCAGGCCCAGGTGCTGGTCACCAACCCCAACCCGACCCCGCTCCAGGTGGACGTGCAGGTGACCACCTCCAAGGCCACCTTCCGGCCCCCCGGGGAGTTCGGCGAGCCGATCGCCAACGGCGGCACCGCCGAGCTGGCCATCCCCACCCTCGACGTCAAGGGGCCGTTCGCCGTCCAGGTCCGCTCGGTCAACGGGGCCCCCTTCGTGGCCGCCCTGCGGGTCACCGAGGGGGACGGCAACCAGACCACCTCGCGCATCGACCTCGGCACCGGCCAGGCCGAGAGCGGCTGGCTGGTCCCGGGCACGCCCGAGGGCGGCAAGCTCGTCCTGGCCAACCTGTCCTCCGACGAGCTGGAGGCCCGCCTGGGCGACCTCACCGCCGGCGGCGGCACCGGCGAGCCGGTGAAGGTCCCCCCCGGCCGGGTCAAGGTCCAGGAGGTCCCCGACGGGATCGACAACCTGATCGTCCAGGCCGGCTCGGCCGGCCTGGTGGCGTCCCCCCTCAACGGCGGCCCGATCGTCCCCGGCTCCGCCATCGGCGGCCTCCCCGCCGGCGGCCCGATCGTCCCCGGCCCCGCCGCCGCCCCCTGACCCGGGGCGCGTCGCTACCAGCCGAGCTCGTCCAGGCGGTCGTCGTCGATGCCGAAGTAGTGGGCGACCTCGTGGATCACGACCTCGCGGACCAGCTCGGCCAGGTCGGCGTCGGAGCGGGCCCTGGCCTCGATGGGGCGGCGGAACAGCACGATCCGGTCGGGCAGGACCCCGAAGTAGCCGGCGCCCCGCTCGGTCAGGGGGACGCCCTGGTAGAGGCCGAGCAGCAGCTCGCCGCCCTCCACCTCGTCGCCCCGCGGGGTCTCCTCGATGACGAAGTCGACGTTGGCCAGCCGGTCCCGGAACTGCTCGGGGATCGACTCGACGGCCTCCTCGACCAGGCGCATGAACGCCTCCCGGCCGGTCCCGGGCGGCTGCACCGTCGGCAGGCGCAGGCGGGGCCGCGGCGGGCGGCGGCCGTGACGGGCGCGGGGCAGGGCGGCGCTCCTTCCTGGTTCGTGGCTCGCTGGTGGAACCGCAGCGCAAACCATAGCGCCGACATGCTTGACCGGCAGCGCCGCCCGTCGTACGTTCGCCCCGGCGCCCACGGGAACCGGTAGGGGAGACCTGACAGTTACCGCGGGCGTCGCGAACGTGCTAGCCCGTTCGGGTGGAAGGGCTGGTTCAAGGAGGGCGCCGACGTCCCCTGGCCAGGTGCTGTCCCTGGCCAGCGAACGCCGGTTCTGAGGGGATTGGGGCGGGTCGGGACCGACCCGGGCTAGAATCGCGGGCGTCCGAGCCACCGCCCAAGGAGCCGCCGTGCCCGCCGCCCTCGACCAGGTGTTCAAGGCCTACGACGTCCGCGGGGTCTACCCCGACCAGCTGGACGAGGAGCTGGCCGAGCGGGTCGGGCGGGCGTTCGTGGCCCTCACCGGGGCGGGGACCCTGGCCATCGGGCAGGACATGCGGCCGTCGTCCAAGCCGATGGCCGACGCCCTGGCCGAAGGGGCGATGGCCCAGGGGGCCGACGTGCTCCGGGTCGGGCTCTGCTCGACCGACATGCTGTACTACGTCTCCGGCGCCCTCGACGTCGCCGGGGTGATGCTGACCGCCTCCCACAACCCGGCCCGCTACAACGGCCTCAAGCTGTGCCGGGCCGGCGCGGTGCCGGTGGGGGAGGAGTCGGGCCTGGCCGACATCAAGCGGATGGTCGCCGCCGGCGAGCCGGCCGCCGCCGCCGGCCACCGGGGGCGCGAACGGCAGGCCGACGACCTGCTGGAACGCTACGCCGCCCACGTCAGGAGCTTCGCCGACCTGGGCCGCGCTGCGGCCCCTCAAGGTGGTCGCCGACGCCGGCAACGGCATGGCCGGCCATGTGGTCCCGGCCGTCTTCGCCGGCCTGCCGTTCGCGCTGGTGTCGATGTACTTCGAGCTGGACGGCAGCTTCCCCAACCACCCGGCCGACCCGCTGAACCCCGACAACCTGCGCGAGCTCCAGGCCAGGGTGGTGGCCGAGGGCGCCGACGTCGGGCTGGCCTTCGACGGCGACGCCGACCGGGTGTTCCTGGTCGACGAGCGGGGCGCGACCGTCCCCTCGAGCCTGGTCGGGGCGCTGGTGGCCCGGCTGATGTGCGAGCGCGAGCCGGGCGCGACCGTCCTCTACAACCTGATCTGCTCGCGGGTCGTGCCCGAGACGATCCGCGAGGCCGGCGGGGTCCCGGTCCGGACCCGGGTCGGGCACTCCTTCATCAAGGGCGTCATGGCCGAGACGGGGGCCGTCTTCGGCTGCGAGCACTCCGGGCACTACTACTTCCGCGACAACTACCGGGCCGACTCGGGGCTGATCGCCGCCCTGGTCGCCCTGGACGCCCTCTCGCGGGCGGGCAGGCCGCTGTCGGAGGTGCTCGCCCCCTACCGCCGCTACGCCGCCTCGGGGGAGATCAACCGCCGCGTCGACGACCCGGGCAAGGTCATCGGAGAGGTGGCCGCGCGCTACCCGGCGGATGCGTCCGATTTCGCCGACGGGCTGACCGTCGAGGGCGGCGATTGGTGGTTCAATCTGCGACCGAGCAACACCGAGCCGCTGCTCCGGCTCAACGTCGAGGCCGCCACCGAGGCCGAGATGGCCAGGGTGCGGGACGAGGTGCTGGAGGCGGTCGGCGGCGAGCCGGCCTGAACGGCCCGAGGAGAGGAACCGACGATGGCCCTTGACAGCAAGCTGCTGGAGATCCTGGCCTGCCCGAACTGCCGCGGCGAGGTCGACTACAAGGAGGCCGAGCAGGTCATCGAGTGCCGGGAGTGCCACTACCGGTACCCGGTCCGCGACGACATCCCGGTCATGCTGATCGAGGAGGCCGAGAAGCCGGGGACGGCGCCGGCGTGAGCGCGCCCGGCCCTCCGCCGCTGCTCGACGACCCGGCCGAGCTGGCCCGGCGCGACCCTGGCGCCATGCTGGGCGAGGTCGCCGGCGCCGGCGGGCAGGCGCGGGTCGCCCTGCGCGCCGCCCAGGCGGCGACGCTGGTCGGGCCGCTGCCCGAGGTCGTGGTCGTGGCCGGCATGGGCGGCTCCGGGATCGCCGGCGACGTGCTGGCCGCGCTCGCCTTCGCGGAGTCCGGGGTGCCCGTGCTCACCGTCAAGGGCGACCGGCTCCCCGCGTTCGTGGGGCCGGGCACGCTGCTGGTGGCCGTCTCCTACTCGGGCAACACCGCCGAGACCCTGTCCGCGGTCGAGCAGGGGCTGGCCGCCGGGGCCCGGCTGGTCGGGGTCACCTCGGGCGGCGCCCTGGCCGAGCTGGCCCAGTCCCGCGGCGCCCCCCTGGTCGCCGTCGAGGGCGGCCGCATGCCCAGGGCGGCCCTGTGGTCGCTGGTGGTCCCGGTCTGCATGGCGGCCGAGGCGGCCGGGGTCCTGCCGCCGCTGACCGACCAGGTCTTCGCGGCCGCCGAGGTCCTCGACGAGGAGGCCGCCGCCCTCGGCCCGGCGGTGGAGACGGCCGCCAACCCGGCCAAGCAGGCCGCGCTGCGGCTGGGAGACCGGCTGCCGGTCGTCTGGGGCAGCGGTCCCCTGGGGGCGGTCGCGGCCACCCGCTTCCGCACCCAGTGCAACGAGAACGCCAAGGTCTCGGTCGTGTCCGCCCCCCTCCCGGAAGCCAACCACAACGACGTCATGGGCCTGGAGGGCGGCCTCGGCCCAGGCCGCGAGCTGGTCCTGCTCCGCGACGAGGCCGGCGAGCACGACCGCGACGGCCGCCGCATCCAGGCCGTCCTGGCCGCCATCGGCGCCACCGACCCCATCGTCCGCCCCGCCGCCAAGGGCCCGGCCCTGGCCCGCCTGGCCCGCCTGACCGCCTTCGCCGACTTCACCTCCACCTACCTCGGCATCGCCCGAGGCGTCGACCCGACCCCCATCCGCACCCTCGACCAGGTCAAGGCCGCCCTGTCGGCCGATCCCGAGGCCTCCAGGTGACCGACGCCCCCCCGGTTCCCGCGGGCACGCCGGAACCCCACCATCCGGTCCCGCGGGCACGCCGGAACCCCACCATCCGGGGGTTGGGGCCCCCGAACGGGAGGGTAGCCCAGCGGCGGAGGGAGCGGCGCCGGTTGTCCACAGCCCCCCGGTGCCCGAGGCGGTGCGGGTGGCCGCCGAGGTCCTGGAACCGCGGCTGGCCGAGCGGCCGGTGGTGGCGCTGGTGCTGGGGTCGGGGCTGGGGGGGCTGGCCGACGAGGTCGAGGAGGCGACCCGGATCCCGGCGGCCGAGCTGCCCGGGATGCCGGTGCCCAGGGTCCCCGGGCATTCCGGGGCGGTGGTGGCGGGACGGCTGGCCGGGGTGCCCGTGCTCGTCCTGGCCGGCCGGGTCCACACCTACGAGGGCTACAGCGCGGCCGAGGTCGCGTTCGCGACCCGGGTCGCGGCCCAGGTCGGCTGCCGGGCCCTGGTCGCGACCAACGCCGCCGGCGGCCTCAACCTCGACTTCGACCCGGCCGACCTGATGGTCCTCACCGACCACATCAGCTTCCTGTTCGACAACCCGCTGCGCGGCGCCCCCGACTTCGTCGACCTGGCCGGCGCCTACGACCCGGCCCTGCGGGCGGCGGCGGTCGAGGCGGGGGAGGCCAAGGGCGTGCCCGTGCGCCAGGGGGTGTACCTGGCCGCCGCCGGTCCCTCCTACGAGACCCCGGCCGAGATCGCCATGTTCCGCGCCTGGGGCGCCGACGCGGTCGGCATGTCGACCGTGCCCGAGGTGATCGCCGCCCGCGCCCACGGGCTGCGGGTGGCCGCCATCTCGGCCATCACCAACGTGCACCGGCCCGGCGGCACCCCGACCAGCCACGCCGAGGTCCTCGAGGTCGCGGCCCTTGTCCGGCCCCGGTTCCGGGAGCTGGTGCTGTCGCTGCTTCCTGCCGCCGCCGCCTGATCCGGTAGCCTTACGCGGCACCCAACCGGAGGAGGAGCTTTGCCGTACGACGTGACCGACCTCGCCCTGGCCGACGAGGGGCGCCTGCGCATCGAGTGGGCCGACCGGCACATGCCGGTGCTGCGCGACATCCGCGCCCGCTTCGAGAAGGAGCGGCCCCTCGAGGGCCTCAAGGTCGCGGCCTGCCTGCACGTGACCACCGAGACCGCCAACCTGATGCGCACCCTCAAGGCCGGCGGCGCCAGCGTGGTGCTGTGCGCCTCCAACCCGCTGTCGACCCAGGACGACACCGCGGCCGCGCTGGTCGAGCACTACGGCATCGACACCTTCGCCCGCCGCGGGGTCGACACCGACGGGTACTACGCCCACCTGGAGGCGGCCCTCGACACCCGGCCCAGCATCACCATGGACGACGGCTGCGACCTGGTCACCGTGCTGCACACCAAGCGCCGCGACCAGCTCGCCGAGGTCCGGGCCGGCACCGAGGAGACCACCACCGGGGTCATCCGGCTGCGCCAGATGGAGCGCGAGGGCGCCCTCGCCTACCCGATCATCGCCGTCAACGACACCCCGACCAAGCACCTGTTCGACAACCGCTACGGCACCGGCCAGTCGACCATCGACGGCATCCTGCGGGCCACCAACCTGCTCCTGGCCGGCACCACCTTCGTGGTCGCCGGGTACGGCTACTGCGGCAAGGGCCTGGCCATGCGCGCCCGCGGCCTCGGGGCCAAGGTCGTCGTCACCGAGGTCGACCCGGTCCGCGCCCTGGAGGCGGCGATGGAGGGCTTCAAGGTCGCGCCCATGGCCCAGGCGGCCCGCGAGGCCGACGTGATCGTGTCGGTCACCGGCGACCGCGACGTGATGCGGCGCGAGCACTTCGAGGTCATGAAGGACGGGGTCGTGCTGGCCAACTCCGGCCACTTCGACGTCGAGATCGACAAGGCCGCCCTGGCCGACCTGGCCACCTCGGTGGTCCGGGTCCGCGAGAACGTCGAGGAGTTCACCCTGGAGGACGGCCGGCGCCTCAACCTGGTCGCCGAGGGCCGCCTGGTCAACCTGGGCGCCGCCGAGGGGCACCCGGCCGCGGTCATGGACATGTCCTTCGCCGACCAGTCGCTGTCGCTGGAGTGGCTGTCGCGCCAGCAGGACCTGGAGGTCCGGGTCCACGACGTCCCGGCCGAGATCGACATCGAGGTGGCCAGGGTCAAGCTCGCCACCATGGACATCGAGATCGACACCCTGACCGCCGCCCAGGAGAGCTACCTGCACTCCTGGACCGAGGGCACCTGATCGGAGCTCAACCCGGCGGGGCGAACCCGCCCTGCTCCACCACCGGGGAGGGCCGCGCGCCCTCCCCGGACCGTTCCCGAGGCTCCGGGGCCGGGGCGGCCTCCGGCGACCCGGCTCCGGGCTCAGGCCCCCGGTGGGGGAGCGTAGCCGACCCGGAGGCGTGGTGCCCGCGGTTGTCCACACGGGGGGGTCGGGGAGGCGGCCAGGCGCTGGCGCTGCTGGTAGGCGGCGGCCACGCAGTGGAGGTAGAGCTCGGGGGAGACTGCCGGCCGGGGGCGGCGGGCGCAGCCGGGCCGCGAGCGGGTTGGCGAGCTGGAGGGCCAGGGCCGACCGGGGCCCTGGGGGCAGGCTGGCCGCCCGGAGCAGGAACGTCCGGACCGCCTGGTACTCCTCGGTGCCGACCCCGCTCGGGTCCAGGGTGGCGGTGTAGTGCTCCAGCCCCGGCGGCGGCGCGAAGCTGACCGGCGCCGGCGTGGCCAGGGCGCTGCGCTCGCGCAGCACCAGGGTCCCGGCCACCATGTCACCCGAGCCGCTGGTTGTCCCGGCTGAACAGGATGAACACGACCGCGAAGAAGCCGCCCAGGATCAGGAAGTCGACCAGCCCGAACAGCCCCCGGACGGCCGCGTGGCGGAACCGGACCGGCGCCCCCTCCTTGGTCACCACCCGCAGCCCGAGGGCGGCCTTGCCCAGGGTCCGCCCCCGCCACAGGGTCTCGAAGGCGATGAAGTAGCCGAGCCACCACGCCGGCAGCAGCACCAGCACGATCGTCAGGGCCACCCAGTCGGGCACGACCACGTCGCTGGCCTGCCCGAGCAGGGCCACCGCGAACAGCGCGGCCACGATCCCGGCGACCACCACCACCATGTCGATCAGGTAGGCGAGGATCCGCGACCCCAGGTTGGCCGTCCGGAACTCGAGCGCCACCGCCTCCGGCGTGACCATCCGGGCCGACTCGACCCGACTGGCGGTCACGGTCGCTGGGGCTGGCTCCAGCCCTGGGACTGGGTGGCGTGGAGGAACTCGTCGGACTGGGGCTGGACCGGGCGGCCCTCGTACTGGGTCGACAGCACCATCGAGGTGCGCATCTCGCCGTGCTGGCCGACGCGCTCCAGCAGCCCCTCGAAGTGCTCCATGGACGCCGCCCGCACCTTCAGCATCGAGCAGTAGTCGCCGGTGAGCTTGTGGATCTCCACGATCTCGGGGTAGTCGCTGGCCTGGCTGGTCTTGAGCAGGCAGCGGTCCAGCCGGCAGCGCATCTGCACGAACGCGGTCAGCGGCAGGCCGGCCCGCGCCGGGTCGACGCGGGCCTGGTAGCCGGTGATGACCCCCAGCTCCTCCAGCCGCCGGACACGCTCGGCCACCGCCGGCGGCGACAGGCTGACCCGGCGCCCGAGCTCGTTGTAGGACAGCCGCCCGTCCGTCTGCAGCTCCTCCAGGATCCGCCAGTCGGTGGCGTCCAGCGATCTTTCGGTTCGTGAAGCCATCGACGCAGAACTCCTTTCATCCCGAGGGCGCAGCGCCCGCAACGCCTTGTCCTGAGTATTCTCCTTGCGGTTCCGCCTGTCTAGCATGATGCCCATGAGTATGCAATGCGTTGACCCTCCGGCCCCGACCCGCCCCACGGCCCCGACCCGGTGGGCCCTGTCCCTGCTGGCCGCCGCCACCGCGATCGGCGGCCTCGGCCTGGCCTCCGGCGGGACCGCGGCGGCCCTGCTGGCGGTGGAGATGACGGGCCGCGAGGCCGCCGCCGGCCTCCCCCTCGGCGCCCTCGCCGCCGGACAGGCCGCGGCCTCGCTGCTGGTGGCCCGCGTCACCGGCCGGGCCGGGCGCGGCGCCGGGCTGGTCCTCGGCTACGGCATCGGCGTGCTCGGCGCGCTGGTCGTGGTCGCGGCCGCGCTCGGGGACAGCTTCCCGGTCATGCTCGCCGGCAGCCTGCTGCTGGGCGGCGCCAACGCCGCCATCTTCCTGTCGCGCTATGCGGCGGCCGACCTCGCCGGCCCGGACACGCGAGGGCGGGCGCTGGGGACCGTCCTGTTCGCGACCGCGCTGGGCACGGTCGCCGGCCCGGTCCTGCTGGTCCCGACCGGCCGCCTGGCCCAGGCGCTGGGGCTGCCCCGGCTGGCCGGGCTCTACCTGGTCTCGGTGGCCGCCTTCGCGGCCGCCGGCCTGGCGGTCGCCGCCCTGTCGCGCCGCCTCCCCGAGCTGGGCCGCGGCGCCCGGGTCACCCGGGCGGACGAGGACCGGCGACCGATCACGCGAGGCCAGCTGGCCGCGGCGCTCCGTCCGGCCCCGGTGCGGGCCGCCCTGCTGGTCCTCGGCGGGACCAACCTGGTCATGGTGGCGATCATGGCGGTGGCCCCGGTGCGGCTGATGGCCCACGGGCACGACCTCGGCTTCGTCGGGCTGGCCGTCAGCGTCCACGTCCTGGCCATGTTCGCGCCCTCCCCGGCGACGGGATGGCTGGCCGACCGGTTCGGCGCCGCCGCCGTGGCCGCGGCCGGCGCCGTCCTGCTCATCCTGGCCGGCATGGGCGGCCTCGGCCACCATCACGGCCACGACATGGTCGCCCTGCTGATCGTGCTCGGCCTCGGCTGGAACTGCGGCGTGGTCGGCGGGAGCGCGCTGCTCGCCGCCTCGGTCCCCCCGGCCCTCCGCCCCCGCTCCGAGGCCATCGGCGAGGCCTCCATGGGCCTGGCCGCCGCCGCCGGGGCGCCGGCCGCCGGGATCCTGGTCGCCCTGGGCGGCTTCACCACCCTCTGCCTGGCCGGGTCGGCGGTCGGCGCCGCCCTCCTCGCGGCGACCCGCCGCCGGCTGGGCAACGCCCTGTCACCAACCAGTAGGATGCCGGCCAGGTCGCCTACGCGATCGACGACAACCTCGGCTACCTGGTCAACCGGGCGGCCCGGCTGATGGGGCAGATGTTCTCGCGGCGGCTCGAGCGCCACGGCGTCACCCTGGCCCAGTGGGCCATCCTGCTGTTCCTGTACGCCGACGACGGCCGGACCCAGCGCGAGCTGAGCCGCACGGTGGCCATCGAGCCGCCGACGGTCGCCCGGACCATCGACCGCACGGCCTCGCCCTGCTCCTGGCCCAGGCCCGATCCTGGATGTCTACGGCATCACCCCCAACCCCGAAGGGGTCTACATGGCCTGCTGGCCATCGGCCTGACGACCTGGCTGGCCCGGGACGCCGCCTCCTCCGCCGGGGGCCTGGCGATCGCCCGGGCCCTCAGCGTCAGCTACGGGATCGGGGTGGTCCTCGCCCTGTGGGGGACGCTCGCCGGCCCCTTCAACGCCCTCGGCTGGATCGCGGTGGTGCTCAACCTGCTCCTCGGTGCGGGCTTCGCCTACCTCCAGCTCGCAGCGCCGGAGGACCCCGCGGGCCTGAGCTCGGCGCCGCACCCTCAGGGGACGTCGCGGGCGTTGCGGGCGCCTCCGGTGTCGTCCAGGCCCCAGGCGACGATGCGGGTGGGGCGGATGCGGATGGACGGCTGGGGGCCGTCGACAGCCTCGGCGTGGCCGCGGACCTCGACCCCGCGCGGCTGCCAGGGTGGCAGCACGTCGTCGACCACGATGGCGGCGCGGCCGCTGCGGGCCACGTCGCGGAACTTCTTGGTGGCGGCGAAGCTGTGGCCGGTGACCTCCACGACCCCGCTGCCGGGGTCGACGCTCCACATGCCGACCGGGGTGACGTGGGGCGTGCCGTCCTTGCCGACGGTGGCGACGTGGGCGAGGCGGCGTTCGCCCTGGAGGTAGGCCAGCTCGGCTTCGGTGTAGACCGTCATGATCCCTCCTCGGGCGGTGACGGGCGGGTGGAACGTACCATCGTGTGCAGTATCCAAACTACACGCAGTGAGAAGATCTCTGCACGGCCGCCGGTCAGGGGCTGAGGAAGGTCGAGGCCAGCAGCGCGGCCATGTGGGTGCGGTAGCGCGCGGGCGACCAGCCGCGGTCGACCAGGAGCTCCTCGAGCAGCTCGAAGGACATCAGCGCCCACAGCATGTCGGTCGCGGCCGGCACCGTCCACGGCCGGGCCAGCCGCCGCTCGCGGGCCAGCCATCTGGCCAGCCGGCGGCAGCAGGCCTGCTGGTCGGCCATGACCAGCCGCCAGTGCCCGGCGGCGTCGGGGTCGCTGCGGCGGACCCGCTGGATGGCGCGGGCCACGGCGAGGATGCGCGGGTGGAAGCGGGCCAGGTGGCCGGCCCATTCCCGGAGGGCGGCGGCGGCGTCGGGGGCGTCCCACACCGGCTGGAGCGAGGCGGCGAGGCCCTCCTGCTCGCTGACGTGGCCGAACAGCTCGGTCACCAGCTCGGCGCGGGAGGCGAAGTGGAGGTACACGGCACGGCGCGACACCCCGGCCCGCTCGGCGACCGCGGCCATGGTCAGCGCCTCGGTCCCCTGCTCCTCGAGCAGGGAGCGGGCGGCGTCGAGCAGCGCGGCCCGGGTCCGGCGGCTCCGGGCGTTCTGCGGGTTCTCGATGGCGTCGAGCACGTCGGCTCCCGGTGTCAAGGATCTTTACATTCCGTGTAGTGTAATCGACCTCAGGCAACCCCTCCCCGGGTCGGCGGCCGCTCCGTGGTAGGCTCCGCCCGAAGCAGGCAACGTCGCAGCTCAGGGGCTAGGTGCGCGTCGCGGAGGGTCGTTCGGGTTCGGTGGATATCGACCGCTACATCGCGACCAACGGCCCCGTCTGGACCCGCCTGGCCGAGCTCACCGGCAGGGCGCAGCGGGGCGTCGGCCGCCTGGAGGCCGCCGAGCTCGAGGAGCTGGTCCGGCTCTACCAGCGGGTCGCCGGCCACCTCTCCTACGCCCAGACCTACTACCGCGACCCGGCCCTGACGGCCAAGCTGAGCGGGCTGGTGGCCCGGGCCGGGTCGGTGGTGTACGGCACCCGCCCCCGGACCCTGCGGGCCTTCGGGCGCTTCTTCACCGTCAGCTTCCCGGCGGCGGTGTGGCACGCCCGCTGGTTCGTGGTCGTGGCCGCCCTGGCCACCGTGCTGCCCGCGCTCGGGTTCGGGCTGTGGCTGGCCAACTCGCCCACCGCGGTGGAGGCGGCGGCCCCGCCGGCCGTCCGCGAGGCCTACGTCAACCGCGACTTCGAGGCCTACTACTCCTCGGCCCCGGCGGCCCAGTTCGCCTCCCAGGTGTTCTCCAACAACGTCATGGTCGCCTTCCAGGCCTTCGCCCTCGGCATCTTCTTCTGCGTCGGGACCCTGTTCGTGCTGGTGCAGAACGGCGCCCTGCTGGGGGTGGCCGCCGGGCTGTTCGCGGCCGTCGGCCAGCAGCCGAAGTTCTGGGGCCTGATCCTGCCCCACGGGCTGCTGGAGCTGACCAGCGTGTTCGTGGCCGGCGCGGCCGGGCTGCGGCTCGGCTGGACGCTGATCGACCCGGGCGACCGGCCGCGCCTGGCCGCCCTGGCCGCCGAGGGCCGGCGGGCCGTGGTGATCGTGCTCGGCCTGGTCGCCGCCTTCCTGGTCGCCGGCACCATCGAGGGGTTCGTCACCGGCCGGCCCTGGCCGACCTGGCTGCGGGTCGGGATCGGGGTGGTCGCCGAGGCCGCCTTCCTCGCCTACGTGGTCGTCCTCGGCCGCCGGGCCGCCGCCCGGGGCCTGACCGGCGCCCTCGGCGAGGAGGACGCCGGCGGCTGGCTGACCGAACGCGACCGCCTCCCCGCCCCCGGTGACCCTGTCGACCGACGCGGGAGGCGACCGTGCTGGTCACCGGGGCCACCGGGGGGCTGGGGCCGGCGGTGGTGGCGGCGTTCCTGGACGACGGCTGGCGGGTGGTGGCCACCTCCCGCTCCGGGCGGCCGCCCCAGGACCTGGTCGGCGCCGACCGCCTCGAGTCGGTGGCCACCGACCTGTTCGAGCCGGCGGACGTGGCCGAGGCGGTGACGGTGGCCGCCGCCGACCGGGCCCGGCGCCCCCCTGCGGGCCCTGGTCAACCTGGTCGGCGGCTACGCCGCGGGCGGCCTGGTCCACGAGACGCCGGTGGAGCAGTTCGAGCGCCAGCTCACCCTCAACCTGCGCCCGACCTACCTGGTCACCCAGGCGGTGCTGCCCCACCTGGTCGAGGGCGGGGGCGGGGCCGTGGTCTGCGTGTCGGCCCGGGCGGCGGTCGCCCCCTTCCGCGGCGCCGGCGGCTACGTCAGCGCCAAGGCCGCCGTCCTGGCCTTCAGCCAGGCGGTCGCCGTCGAGTACCGGGCGGCCGGCGTCCGCTGCAACGCCGTCCTGCCCAGCGTCATCGACACCCCGGCCAACCGGGCCGACCAGCCCGACGCCGACATCTCCAGGTGGGTCCCGCCCGAGCAGGTCGCCGCCGTGATCCGGTTCCTGTGCAGCGACGACTCGGCCCCCACGAGCGGCGCCGCCATCCCCGTCTACGGCCGCGCCTAGGAGCCCGGCCGATGCCCACAGAAGCCACCCTCGACCTGGCCCGGCGGGTCTACCAGACGTCCCATCTCACCGGCAGCTTCGTGCTCCGGTCGGGCGCGACCAGCAGCGAGTACTTCGACAAGTACCGCTTCGAGTCCGACCCCGGGCTGCTGCGGGAGCTCGCCCAGGCCATGGCCGGGCTGCTGCCCGATGGGGCCGACGGCCTGGCCGGGCTGGAGCTCGGCGGGGTGCCCCTGGCCACCGTCCTGTCCCAGGTCACCGGCCTGCCGGCCGGGTTCGTGCGCAAGCAGGCCAAGCCGTACGGCACCCGCCGCCTGGCCGAGGGCCTGGAGGTCGCCGGCCGCCGGCTGGTGGTGGTCGAGGACGTGGTCACCTCCGGCGGGGCGGTGGTCGACTCCTGCCGCGCCCTGCGGTCCGAGGGGGCCGAGGTCGCCGTGGCCGTCTGCGTGATCGACCGCGAGGCCGGCGGCCCGGCCAACCTGGCCGAGATCGGGGTCGAGCTGCGCCCCCTGTTCACCATGACCGCCCTCAAGGCCGCCGGGAGCGCCTGAGCCAGGGCGCCGGGTCAGCCGTCCTGGCCGGCCGGCTCCGGGCGCTCGATCTCGGGGACCGGGGCGATCACCAGCTCGTGCAGGCGCCAGTCGAGGTCGAGCAGGTGCTGGTTGGCCCGCTCGAACCTGCCAACCAGGTCCTCGTCGTCGACCGGGACCACGAACGCCTCGCCGACGAACACGTGGCCGTGCTCGCGCAGCCGCACCTCGGCGTCCTTGACCCAGTCCAGCAGCAGCAGCTCGTTCTTGATCCACAGCGGCAGCGGGTCGGCCCTGGAGCCGTCGACCACCGTCGGCTCCTTGTCCATCAGGTCGTCAACGGCCATCTTCAGGTTCCTGTGGCCGTCGCGGATGATGTCGATCGAGATGACGCTGGCCGCCACCGAGTCGGCCCACCACAGCCCGAACCCGATCCCGACCACCCCGAGCATGGCCGCGCCCGCGGTCATCCAGTCGGCCCGGTTCATCTCGGCGTCCGCGTACAGCACCTTGTCGTTGAGCTCCTTGGCCAGCGGCAGCTTGCGCCGCCCGAGGAACACCTGGGGCACGGCGCTGTAGGCGAGCGCGGCCAGCATCAGCCAGCCGAGCCAGACCGGCCGGTCCCCGAACGGCTTGACCAGGTCGATCGGCGGGTGCTCGAACCGGAGCAGCTTGCTCACCGAGTCGTAGAGGATGAACGCGCCCAGGGCGAGCAGGGCCACCGAGCGCACAGGTAGGCGATGGCGGTGGCCCGGTGGTAGCCGTAGGGGAAGCGGTCGTTGGGCCTGCGGTTGCGGACCCGCGAGGCGACCAGGAACGCGACGGCGGCGTGAGCCCGAGGATGTCCTCGACCCAGGCCGCCTTCATCGCCTGCGAGCTGCCGAGGGTGAAGTACAGCACCACGATCGCCGACAGCAGGTAGAGGATCGAGATCCACTCCAGCCGCACGGCCTTGAGGAGCTTCTCGTGCTTGTCCGGCGGCAGCTCGTGGTGGGCGCTCACCGGCGGGCCTCCGCGTCCAGCAGGGCGGGCACCTCGCCCTGGTGGGCGATCAGGAACCGCTCCAGCCGGACCAGGAAGGCGTTCTCGCCCATCGGGGTGGCCATGACGTGCCTGGCCTTGCTCAGGTGGACGCCGGTGTCGCGCAGGTCGAGGTCGGCCAGCCGCCACTCGTCGATGGCCACCGCCGACCCCTTGACCTGGTGACGTCGGCCACCCGCACCGGGATGGCGTCGGTCTTGTCCTCCAGGATCCCGGCCGCGTCGCTCCCGGCCTCGACCGCGACCCGGACCCCGGCGATGTCGCCGGGCGGCGGCTGGGAGGCCGGGACCGCGACCACCACCCTGGTGGTGGCATAGGACCGGGTGATGGCCGCCTGGCCTGCCAGGGCGTCTCGGCGGTGAGGCCGCCGACGACCAGGTCCAGCTCCCGCACCTCGAGCGCCGCCATCAGGTCGGCCTCCGAGCCGTCCACCCATTCGACCCTGGCCCCGAGCTCGGCGGCGAACCGCTCGACCAGCTCGACCTCGACCCCGCCCGGCGGCCACCCTCCAGGGTCGTCCAGGGCTCGCTGGCCGTGATGCCGGCCCGCAGCGTGCCCCCACGGACCCGTCCAGCGTGCCCTCAGGGTCCCTCGGGATCCCGCAGCCGGCGGCCAGCACGGCCAGGAGCGCGACCGCCAGGGCCACCGCCCCTGGCGTGCGTGGTCGCCAGCCCTGTTCGCGCTCATCGGTGCACCGTGATGCTGGATGCTCGCCCTGCCGGCTCCGCAAACCTCCGTCGCGGGCCCCGTCAGAGCCGCCCGGTGGCCTTGACCCGCAGGTAGGCGTCGGCCAGGTCGGGGGCGAGGCGGCCGGGAGGGGCGTCCACCACCACCGCGCCGAGCCCGCGGAGGCGGGCCACGGTGCGCCGGCGGTCGGCCAGGGTGGCCACGGCCGCCGCCTTGCGGTAGGCCGCGCCCGGTTCGGTCGGGGTGGCCAGCGCCCAGCCGCGGACCTCGGGGTCGGCCACGCTGGCCACCACGACCAGGTGGTCGCGGGCGATCAGGGGGAGCGCCGGCAGGAGGGTCTCGGACACGGCCTGCTCGGCCAGCTCGGTGAGGACGACCAGCATGGCCCGGCGCCGGAACCGGGCCAGGGTCTCGGCGAAGGCGCCCCGGTAGTCGCTCTCGGCCAGCAGCGGCTGGAGCTGGTACATGGCCTCGGTGACCCGCGAGAGCTGGTCCCGGGCGTGCCCGGGGGCGACAACGGCCCGGACCTCGCGGTCGAAGGCGACCAGCCCGGCCCGGTCCCCGAGGCGGGTGGCCAGCGAGGTCAGCAGCATCACGGCGTCCATGGCGTGGTCGAGGCGGGGCACGTCCGCGACCCGGCCGGCCATCGTCCGGCCGCTGTCCAGCAGCAGCAGCACCGTCTGGTTCCGCTCGGCCCGGTAGGTGCGCACGATCGGCTTGCCGGAGCGGGCGGTGGCCGCCCAGTCGATCCGGCGGAACTCGTCGTCGACGCCGTACTCGCGCAGCGAGTCGAACTCGGTCCCGCCGCCGCGGCCCTGGGCCGACCGGAGCCCGACCTCGAGGATGCGCGCCTTGTTCACCCGCAGCTCGGCCTCGTCCCGCGAGTCGAACGGCGGGTACACCCGCAGCACCCCGGGCAGCCGCCGCCGCCCCTGCCTGGCCACCAGCCCCAGCGGCCCCTCGACCCGCAGCACCACCTCGGTCGGCGTGAACCGCCCCCGCCGCCCCGGCCGCAGCGTGGTCGCCGCCACCGCCCTCCCCCTGGCCGGCACCACCACCCGCACCCGCCTGGTCACCGCCCCCAGCGACGGCGCCAGCTCGTCCGCCAGCCGCACCCGCACCCCCCGCCCCCCGACGCTCCCCGGCCCGGGCCGGCGCGGTGGGCGACCCGCCAGACGACCCGGGCCTCGGCCCCGAGGGGCACGATCCCGGGCAGCTCCCGCTCGACCTCCAGCTCGTCGGGCCGCACCGCCAGCAGCCAGTCCACGACGGCGGCCACCAGCAGCGCCCCGTTCACCACCCACAGCCCGGCCGGCGGCGGGACCGGCAGCACCAGCACGACCAGCGACCCCACCGCCGCCCCCACCACCAGCCGCCAGGTGGGCACCGGCCATCCCCACCGCCGGCCCGCGCTCCCGGGACCGGGGTCCGGCGACGTCATCACCCCGCCTCCGGGGTCACCGGGGCACGGGGACGGCGGCGAGGACGCCGTCGAGGACGCCGTCGGCGGTGACGCCCTCGAGCTCGACCTCGGGCCGCAGCTCGACCCGGTGGCGCAGGGTCGGCTTGGCGACGGCCTTGACCTCGTCGGGGGTGACGTACTGCTTGCCGGCCAGCCAGGCCCACGCCTTGGAGGCGTGCAGCAGCATGGTGGCGCCCCGCGGCGAGACGCCCAGCTCCAGCGACGGCGACTCCCGGGTGGCCCGCGCGATGGCCACGATGTAGGCCTGGACCCGCGCCTCCACCGGGATCGCCGCCACCTCCTTGCGGCCCGCCTCCAGGTCCTGCCGGCCGGCCACCGCCGTCACCCCGAGGGTGGCCAGGTCGTGCGGGTCCATGCCCGCGTCGTGGCGGGCCAGCACGGCCTGCTCCTGCTCGGCCGAGGGATAGCCGACCGACAGCTTGAACAGGAACCGGTCGAGCTGGGCCTCGGGCAGGGGATAGGTGCCCTCGTACTCGACCGGGTTCTGGGTGGCCACCACCAGGAACGGGTCGGGCAGCGGGTGGGCCTGGCCCTCGACCGACACCTGGCGTTCCTCCATCGCCTCCAGCAGCGACGCCTGGGTCTTGGGCGGGGTGCGGTTGATCTCGTCGGCCAGCAGCAGGTTGGTGAACACCGGCCCCTGGCGGAAGCGGAACGACCCGTCGCGCTGCTCGAAGATCACCTGCCCGGTCACGTCCGACGGCATCAGGTCGGGGGTGAACTGGACCCGCTTGAACTCGAGGTCGAGGGTGCGGGCCAGGGTCTTGACCAGCAGCGTCTTGGCCACCCCGGGCACGCCCTCCAGGAGCACGTGGCCGCGGACGAGCAGGGCCGCGACCAGCCCCGACACCGCCCCGTCCTGCCCGACGACCGCCTTGGCGATCTCGTCGCGGACCCGCAGCACCGCCTCCCGGGGCGCCCGCGGCGCCGCCGGCGTCCGCGGGTCCGCGCTCGTCTCGCTCACCGCCCCGCCTCGTCGAGGCGGCGACGGTGGGGGAAAGCGCGCAGCTCCCTACTGAACACGGGTGACCTCCCGGCGGACGGTGTCGATGGCTTGGCTGAGGGCGACGAGCTCGGCCTCGTCGCGGGGTGTGGACCGGGTGAGGGTACGCAGCACCCGCTCGCGCGGGATGCCGGTGCGGGCGGCGACGGTGTCGGCCACCTGGTCGGCCGGGGTGGAGGGCGGCAGGCCCAGCCGCTCGGCCAGGGAACGGCGCAGGTCGTCGGTGAGCAGCCCGGCCGCCTGGCCGCGGCCCTTGGCCCGCTGGAGCAGGTTGCCGACGGCCACCACCAGCTCGGCGCCGGGGAGCTGGACGGGCTGCGGCTCGGCCACGGGCCGCCCCAGCCTGCGCGCCCGCCACAGGGCGAGCAGGACGAAGGCGACGACGAGCTGCCACAACGCCAGCCGCACCCGGGGGGCGATCAGGTCGGTCAGCCCGGCGTCGCCCCCGCCGGGCAGGGGCGGCTGGAGCACCTGGACGGTGGTCCCCTCGACCGGGACGAGCAGGCTGGCCAGCAGCACGGCGTTGTCGGCCTCGCCCAGCTCCCGGTTGACCAGCACGCTGGCCCCGCCGAGGCGGACCACGGTGCCGCCGCCGACCGGCTGGACCAGCAGCCAGGCGCCGTCGTTCCGCGGGAAGCAGGCGCGCGTGCCGCCGCCCGGTGGACCACCGGGGTTCCCCGGCCCAGCCCCCGGACCTCCCTGGCCCTCGGGGACCTCGAACACGATCCCGCCCGGCGCCGCCACCCGCCCGACGCCGGCCAGGGCGGCCACGTCGCAGCGCCGTTCGATCTCGGCGTCCAGCAGGCCGATCCGGGTGGAGCCGGCCTGCTCCACCGCGGTCACGCCGGAGCTGGGGTCGGCCACCACCAGGGTCCCGCCCCGCCGGACCCAGTCGAGCAGCCCCTGGCGCCGTCCGGGGCTCAGGTCGTCGCTCAGCAGCAGCGCGGTCTCGGTGCCGGCCCCTGGTGGCTCGCCGGAGACGCGTACCTCCCCGCCCAGCTCCCGCAGCACCTCCACCAGCCCCTTGGTCCCCAGCGGCCCCGGCGACGCCGGGTCCAGCGGGTTCCCCTCCTCCTCCCCCCGCCCGGCGACCACCACCACCAGCGCCACCCCGACCACCACCGCCACCCACGGCAGCACCCGCCGGACCCGGGCGCGCGTCCCCGGTGCGGCGGTCATGGCCGGGCCCGCTGGAGGACGCGGTCGGACAGGTCGCGGAGGTGGGCCGCCTCCTGGGGGCCGGTGGCGGAGCGGCCGTACCAGGCGACCTCGAACAGCTCGGTGGCGCCGGCGAAGTCGGTGGCGGCGCCGGGCAGGGCCTGGCCGACCTCGCGCCGGTACTCGCCGGCGGTGCGGCCGGGCACCTCCTCGACCAGGCCGCGCGAGGCGAGGTCGGCGACCAGGGCCCGGTAGCGGGAACGGACCGCCTCCCGCCAGGCGCCGGCCCGCTCCTGGGCCTCGGCCTCGGCGCGCCACTCGGCCGCCGACCGCCGCCGGCCGCCCGGCACCGCCGCGGCGACCTCGGGACTGGGCGTCAGCCCCCGCGAGAACCGGGCCGCGAGCACCCCCACCCCGGCCAGCACCAGCGCCAGCAGCACCAACCCGACGATCCCGCCGGCCCCGCTCCCCCCGAGCGCCGCCAGCAGCCGCCCGATCAGCTCCAGCACCCAGTCGACCACCTGCTCCAGCAGCGACCGTTCGGGCGGCCGGAACTCGGGCCTGGACAGGACCTCATGGGTCACCTCCCGCACCTGGTCCGGGTCCCAGGTCGGCACCCGCAGCTCGCCCCCCGGCTGCTGCGCCAGGGCCAGCCCGGCGGCGGGGAGGAGGGCCGGGAGCAGGGCGGTCAGGTCAGCGGGACGGGGCACCGCGGGCCAGCTCGGCGGCGATCATCTGCAGGTCGAAGCCCTCGTTCCTGATCCGGAGGTCGAAGTAGACCAGGGTGGCCAGGATCGACACGAACGGCGTCGTGATCAGGGCGGGCAGGATGGCGCCGATGGCGGCCAGGATCCATCCCCAGCGGTAGCCGACGGCCAGGGCCGCGATCGAGAACGGGGTGGCCAGGATGTTCCCGAGCAACGAGGCCAGGAGCCCGCTCCCGATCCCGATGGCCATGACCGGCCAGAACCGCGGGCGGACCAGGGTCACCGACCGGGCCATGGACTGGATCGGCCCGGACTCCTCGACCATCACCACCGGCGTGGCCACCAGGAAGAAGGCCATCGGGATCAGGGCCCCGACCAGGCACAGCAGCAGCCCGCCGAGCTTCAGCAGCAGGGTCAGGAAGAACACGGCCAGCAGGACGAGGAAGCGCCGTCCGGTCGCCCGCATGGCCGGGCCGGCACGCAGCTCGCCGCCGAGGTAGCTGGCGGCGACGATCATGGAGGTGGCCCCGCCGATGAACGGGGTGACGAGGATGGTGGCGAAGGTGGCGATCAGGCCTCCGACCAGGGGGGCGTTGGAGGCCGCGGGGTCGGCCGCCTCCTCGAGCAGGGACGGGTCCTGGGCGAACTCGAGGAAGCCGTAGCCGCCGAGCAGGTCGCGCTGGAAGAAGGCCGCGACCAGGTTGACCGGGATCAGGAACACGGCCGCGACCAGGACGATCGTGCCCAGGTTGGCCTTGAGCAGCCGGAACGAGCCGTCCAGGAGGTCGCTGAACATCATCGGGTGCAGCGGCAGCGGGCCCGTCCGCGCCGACCCGGCCTTCGGCAGCGGCGGGTACGGCGACGGCGGCCCCCACCCCGGCCCTCCCGCCCCCGGCGGCGGCCCCCACCCGGCGCACCCCGGCCCACCGGGCGGCGGTCCCCCACCGGCCGGACCGCGGCGCCCGGCGGCGCCGGTGGGGGTGGGCCGGGCTGGGCGGGCGGCTGGCCCGGCGGCTCCCAGGGGGGCGGTGGGTTGGTCACGACCTTCCTCTCGTCGGCGCTCGCGCGCATTGTCACGAGGCCGCACGGGCCGGTCAACGCCGTCCGCGACGTCTGTGGAAAAAGGTTGATACTCCACTGTTGGGCGCCGACATGACATCCTTGGCCGATTGTCGGTGGTGGGAAGGGGGCGGTATCGCGTGAAAGGCAGGGTTCTGGTCGTCGACGACGACCCGTCGCTCGGCGAGATGCTCGGGATCGTCCTGCGTCAGGAGGGCTTCGAGCCGGTGTTCGTCCGCTCGGGCGACCAGGCCATCGCCGCCTTCCACCAGGCCAAGCCCGACCTGGTCCTGCTCGATCTCATGCTGCCCGGCAAGGACGGCCTGGAGATCTGCCGCGAGCTGCGCCTGGAGTCGGGCGTGCCCATCGTGATGCTGACCGCCAAGACCGACACCGTGGACGTGGTCCTCGGCCTGGAGTCCGGGGCCGACGACTACATCACCAAGCCGTTCTCGGCCAAGGAGCTGGTGGCCCGCATCCGGGCCCGGCTGCGCCGCCGCGACACCGACGGCGCCGAGACCCTGCGGTTCCACGACATCGAGATGGACGTCATGGCCCACCAGGTCACCAAGAACAGCAAGTCGGTCAACCTGACCCCGCTCGAGTTCGAGCTGCTGGCCACCCTGGCCAGGCGGCCGCGGCAGGTGTTCACCCGCGAGGTGCTGCTCGAGCAGGTCTGGGGCTACCGCTACGCCGGCGACACCCGCCTGGTGAACGTGCACGTCCAGCGGCTCCGGGCCAAGATCGAGGACGACCCGGAGAACCCCCGGGTGGTGCAGACTGTCAGAGGCGTCGGCTACCGGATCGGACCGGAGGGTGGCGCCGTCGACTCCTCGGCGCAGGCGGGTGATCAGGGATAAGACTGGGCCGCTTCAGCCTCGCCCGGCTCGACCTGCGGGCCAGGGTGGTGCTGTTCACGTCAGCGATCGTGGTCGGGGCGCTGCTGCTGCTCGGCGCCGCCCTGCACGCGCTGCTGGCCAAGTCGCTGTACACCCAGCAGAGCACCGACGCCCTCCAGCAGGTCCGGCTCCTCACCCGCCAGAACGAGCTCGGTGACATCACCGGCTTCGACACCAGGCAGGTCCAGACGCGGCTCCAGACCAAGCTCATCAGCGGGTTCGGCGGCCAGCCGAACTTCGAGGCCCTGGTCCTGAAGGGCTCGGACGGGACCGAGACCCGCTCCAAGGACGCCTTCCGCTTCGAGCACGTCCCCCCGGAGCTGGCCGAGCGGGTCGCCCGGCACAGCGAGCTGGCCTACGTGTACATCCGGTCGCCCGTCGTGGACGGCCGCATGCTGGTCGTCGGCGCCCCGATCCGCATCGACCAGAGCGACGTCGGCGTGCAGCAGGCGTACTTCTTCTACCCCCTGAACTTCCAGGAGGAGACGCTGGCCAAGCTCTCCAACTTCCTGCTGATCGTGGGCGCCGGCCTGCTCGCGGCCGTGGTCATCCTGGCCGCGATCTCGATCGGGCGGGTGCTCAAACCGATCCAGCGGGCCAGGGACGTGGCCGAGGAGATCGCGGCCGGCAACCTGGCCGCGCGCATCCCCCAGGCGACCAGCCAGGACGACTTCGGCAAGCTGGCCGAGTCGTTCAACCGGATGACCGACAACCTGGCCCAGAAGATCGGCGAGCTGGAGCACGTCGGCAGCCTCCAGGCCCGGTTCGTCTCCGACGTCAGCCACGAGCTGCGAACCCCCCTGGCCACGGTGCGGATGGCCGCCGACTACATCCACGCCGCCCGCACCGGCCTGCCCCCGGACGCCCAGCGGGCCGCCGTGCTGCTGGAACGCGAGCTGGAGCGGTTCGAGAACCTGCTCGAGGACCTGCTGGAGATCAGCCGCTTCGACGCCGGCGTGATCAACCTGGAGCCGGTCGAGGTCGACCTCAGCGGGCTGCTCGACGAGGTGGTGGACGCCCTCGACCCGATCGCCCACGGGCGCAAGGTCGACGTCGCCCTCGAGGTGGACCGCAGGCAGGGCCAGCCGCTGGTCGCCGCCGACCCACGCCGGCTCGACCGCGTCTTCTCCAACCTGGTCAAGAACGCGATCGAGCACACCGAGGAGGGCGGCGTCCGCATCTGGGTCGGCCGGCGGGACCGCGACGTGGTCGTCACCGTCGCCGACGAGGGCGAGGGCATCCCGGCCGAGGACCTGCCCCACATCTTCGAGCGCTTCTACCGGGCCGACGTCCACCGGGCCAGGACCCTCGGCGGCACCGGGCTCGGGCTGGCCATCGCGCTGGAGAACGTGAACCTGCACCGGGGCTCGATCGACGTGCAGAGCGAGGTCGGCAACGGCTCGACCTTCACCGTCACCCTGCCGGCCATCGACCCCAAGCCCGAGCCGGAGGACGGCCAGGTGGCCGAGCCGCAGGCCGTGCCAGCCGCCGCCCCGGAGGTCGCCGTCGGTGGGTAGCCGCTCCGTCCGCCTCCTCCGTCCCGCCGTCGCCCTGGCGGTGCTGCTCGGGCTGGCGGCCTGCACGGCCGGCGTGCCGCAGACGGGCGAGGTGGTGACCTACAGCCCGGTCACCTCGACGCCGTCGCCGGTGGACCCCGAGACCCCCCAGGACCTCGGCGGCCCGTTCCCCGGGCAGTCCGAGAGCGACGTGGCGGTCGGCTACATGAACGCCATGAACAGCGGCGAGGTCTCCAGGATCCAGCGGTGGGTGATGCCCGGAGCCCGCGAGCAGGTCGCCGCCTGGTCCAAGGAGACCACCACCGTCCAGGTCTACAGCGTCTTCGACCCGGGCTATCCCTACGACGACGATGGCAAGCGGGTCGTCCCGATCAGGGTCAAGCAGGTCGGCGAGCTCCGGGGGGGCCGCGACTGGTACCCGGCCACCGGCGACCGCATCCTCAAGATCGAGGTGGGCAGGGACGGGGCCGACGCCCGGGTGGCCAACCCCGGCCTGGTCATGTGGATGCGGGACGTCAGCTTCAGCATGCTCTACACCCCGGCCGAGGTGTACATGACCCCCGACCGGAACGACCCGACGCCGCAGGTGGCGCCCGCGCCGGTCTTCGTCCCCAAGGGCGCCGAAGGGGACCCGGACGCCGCCGAGATCCGGGTCAGGCGGGCCCTCGAGCTGCTGCTGGCCGGCCCGCGGGCCCGCTACGCCAACCTGGAGACGGCCATCCCGTCCGGGACCAAGGTGCGCGGGTTCCGGTACGCCAAGGACGTGGCAACCGTCGACCTCTCGCGCAGGTTCACCCAGCCCGACGGCTCCGGGCAGCTCCGCGTCGGGCAGGTCGTCTGGACGGTGAACCGCCTGCTCCCGACCGCGTCGGTCCGGCTCCTGGTCGAGGGCCGCGCGGTCAGGACCGTTGGCGACGACCTGTTCCCGACCGGCCGGCGGTGGCGGCGCAGGGACCCGCCGCTGGCCGGGATGTGGCCGCAACGCTCCCAGGAGCACGAGGGCGACTCGGTCCTGTTCGTGCGGCGGGGTGAGATCTTCACGATCGCGCCGGAGCCCGGCCAGCAGCCCAAGCTGGTCGAGGTGACCGCCCAGAGCCCCAAGTCGGCGCCGACCTGGTCGCCGGACCACCGCTACATGGCCTTCCTGACGGGCAGCGGCCTCACCCAGGATCTCTGGGTGCTGCAGCCCAGTGGCGCCGCCGACAGGGTCGAGGGGCTGTCGGGCAAGCTCTCGGCCCCGTCCTGGAGCCCCGACTCCAAACTGATCTACGTGGTGAGCAGGAGCGACGCCGGCGCCCGGCTGGTGGAGGTCACCCGCGGCACCCTGGAGGTCCGCACCCTCGAGCTCCCCCCGCTGCCCTCCGGCGTCCAGCTCGCCAGCGTCGCCGTCAGCCCCGACGGGGCGTTCGTGCTCGCCGTGGCCGACCGCGCCCAGCGGCCCGGTCCAGGACGCCGAGCCCGTCCCGGGCGGCCAGCTGTTCCTCGGCCAGTTCGGCCCGGACGGCGTCATCGACTGGTCGGAACGGCCGATCGCCCCTGGCCTGGGCCGCGTCTTCAGCCCGGTCTGGGTCGACCCGGTCACGGTCGCCTTCATCGCCGAGACCAGCAACAAGGACGACCTGGGCAAGCTCTGGACCATCAAGTCCGACGGCTGGGACCCCACCGCCGTCTTCAACGACTCCGACATCCCCATCGGCGACATCGGCAACCACCTCGCGGTCGACCCCACCGGCAGGTCGTTCGTCGTCACCGCCCGCACCACCAACGGCTCCTCGCTCTGGATGGTCAACCGCCTCAAGAAGTCGGTCGACTACCTCACCCTCCCCACCGCCAACGCCTTCGACGGCGACCCCAGCTTCGCCAGCCACTGACCCACCGACGGTGCGTGGGGCGCCGGGCGGCCGGGCTGTTCCCAAGGGTGGACCCACAGCCGCGGCCCTGAGGTCGGGGGCTGTGGATGGGGCGGGGCGAGGGTCGGGCGGCACGGCTAGCCTGCGGGCATGTTCCTCTCGGACGTGCTGGGTGGGTTGCTGCGGCCCGCCCGCTGCCTGGCCTGTGGCGCGCCGGGGGCATGGCCGTGCTGCGCCCGCTGCCTGCCGCCGACACCGGGCGACGTCGGGCCGTGGCCGCTGGCCGCCGACCCGGAGGTGGCGCTGTGGGCGCTCGGCCCCTACCGCGACGCCCTGCGGGCCGCGGTGCTGGCCGGCAAGCTCGACGACCAGCCGGCCGCCCTGACCGAGCTCGGCCGGCGCCTCGGTGGCGCCCTGGCCGTCGCCGGGGTCGGCGCCGACCTGGTCACCTACGTGGCCGCCGGCCGGGTCGCCGGCCTGCCCAGGGACCACGCCGAACGGATCGCCATCGGCGTCGCCGCCGCCCTCGACCTCCCCATGGTCGGCCTGCTCGCCCCCTCCGGCGGCCGCGACCTCGGCCGTGCCCGCCGCGCCGCCCTGCCCGCCGCGCGCCCGTGACCTGGCCGGTGCCCGTGGCACCGCCCGTCCCGACCGCGGGCCCCCGTCCCGCCCACCGCCAACGGCCCGGTACCGCCTGGCCGGCGGCCGGGTCCTGCTGGTCGACGACCTGGCCACCACCGGCGGCACCCTCGCCGGCGCCGCCGCCACCCTCCGCCACGCCGGCGCCCGCCACGTCGAAGCCGCCGTCCTCGCCACCGCCCCAACCGGCCGCCCT
The DNA here is from genome assembly GCA_963733175.1 of uncultured Actinomycetota bacterium. Lineage (GTDB taxonomy): Bacteria > Actinomycetota > CALGFH01 > CALGFH01 > CALGFH01 > CALGFH01. The sequence continues at coordinate 50,064 of CAVTCL010000026.1, read as the reverse complement.
GCCGGGTCGCGCCCAGCCCGCGGGTCGTTCCCGGTTCCGCGCGCCCCGTCCCCGTGCCCGCCACCGCCCTGACCGCAGCCGGGTGGGTCCCTGGCCGGGGTGTCGTGAGGTGGTCGTATGACCGGGATCTGCCCTGCTCACGCCGGTCGCATTGTGTGGTTGTGACCCGTTTTCGTGTGTAGAATCCGGCCAATACGACCAGCGGGCTGTGAAGGAGGATGGCCCGCATGCCGAGGTGATGTGGCAGGCAGAGCTATGCGTCCTGTTCGGGTTGCAAGGGTCGATGGGGGGGTATGACCGACTCGCGATCGTGTCGGCTACCGGATCAGGAGTTGCCCATGCAGGTGACGGTGAAGGGGAAGAACACAGGAGTGCCCGAGAAGGTCCGGGCGCGGGCGGAGCGCAAGCTGGCCAAGCTCCTGCGGTTCGACGACCGCATCCTGGCGATGGACGTCGAGTTCTCCGAGGAGCGCAACCCGCGCGTCGCCGACCCGCACCGCGTCGAGGTCACCCTGACCACCAGGTCCGGACTCGTCCGGGCGCATGCCAACGCCACCGACCCGGCCGCCGCCGTCGACCAGGTCGTCGACCGCCTCGAGCGTCAGGTGAAGAAGCGCAAGGGCCGCCGGGTCGACCGCACCCAGCACGCCGACGGGGTCAAGGCGATCCCGACGCTGCCCCCGGAACCGCTCGAGGAGGCGGTCGGGGCACCCGGGCGGACCGGGCAGGATGCGGACGGCCCTGTGGACGACAACGAGACTGACCAGGCCAACGTCGTGTACCGTCGCCCTGACGGCGACACCGGGCCCGACGAGCCGGAACCGTGAGCAGTCAGCAAGGAGCCAGGGGGGTCCGGGGGCTCATGCCGCAGCCGGCCGCCCCCGGCGGGATCAGGGAGTGAGGGGAGAGCGTGGCCGACGACCGGCAGGCGCGACCGCGGGGGGCAGGTGATGCCATCCGCGTGCTGATCGTGGACGACCACGCGTTGTTCCGCCGTGGCCTCGAGATGGTGCTCGAGCAGGAGGACGACGTCGAGGTCGTGGGGGAGGCGGGCGACGGCGCCGAGGCCATCGAGAAGGCCCAGGAGCTCATGCCCGACGTGGTGCTGATGGACGTCCGCATGCCGCGGCGCAGCGGCATCGAGGCGACCCAGACCATCAAGGACCTCATCCCGCACGTCAAGATCCTGATGCTGACCATCTCCGACGAGGAAGCCGACCTGTACGACGCCATCAAGGCCGGCGCCAACGGCTACCTGCTCAAGGAGATCTCGATCGAGGAGGTCGCCAACGCGATCCGCTCGGTCGCCCAGGGCCAGTCGCTGATCTCGCCCTCCATGGCCTCCAAGCTCCTCAACGAGTTCGCGACCATGGTCAAGCGCGCCGACGAGAAGCAGCAGGTCCCCACCCCTCGGCTCACCGAGCGCGAGATGGAGGTCCTCAAGCTCGTCGCCAAGGGCCACAACAACCGCGACATCGCCAAAGAGCTCTACATCTCCGAGAACACCGTCAAGAACCACATCCGCAACATCCTCGAGAAGCTGCACCTGCACTCGCGGATGGAGGCGGTGGTGTACGCGGTTCGCGAGAAGCTGCTCGAGATCAAGTAGCGCCATGGCGCTCCCTAGAACACCGATCGAGTATCCGGGTTTGAGGTGTTTGGGTGGCCGCCGGGGGCGGCGCGCAAGCTCCAACGCTGCACGGATGGTTCGGCGCTGCATGCGGCGCCGGATACTCGACCGCTGTTCTAGCGAAGGTCGGTAGGGCCGCCGATGGCCGTCGTGCTCGCCCTCGACATCGGCGGCACGAAGCTGGCCGCCGCGGTGGTGGACGACACCGGGCGGATCCTCGGTCGTGGCCGGGTGCCCTCGCCGACCGGCACCGACCCGGAACCGCTGTACGAGGCCCTGCTGGCCTGCGCGGCCGCGTCGCTGCGGGGCGCCGACGTCCAGCCGGCCGACCTGGACGGGATCGGCGTTGCCGCCCCTGGGCCCATGGTGTGGCCATCGGGCGAGGTCTCCCCGCTCAACATGCCCGCCTGGCGCGGCTTCCCGCTCCGCAAGCGCCTGGCCGAGGAGTTCGGCGCCGACCGGGTGCTGATCCACAACGACGCCATCGGGCTCACCGTCGGCGAGCACTGGAAGGGCGCCGGGACCGGCACGTCCAACCTGCTCGGCATGACCGTCTCCACCGGGGTCGGTGGCGGGCTCATCCTGGACGGCCGCCTGTACCACGGCTACAGCGGCAACGCCGGCCACGTCGGCCACGTCGTGGTCGAGCCCGACGGGCCGTCCTGCGCCTGCGGGGGGCGCGGCTGCCTGGAGGCGATCGCCTCGGGGCCCAACACCGTGCGCCACGCCCTCGACGACGGCTGGCGCCCCGGGCCCGGTGTCGTCGCCGACGGGGTCGCGCTGGCCGCGGCGGCCGCGGCCGGCGACGCCGTCGCCCTGCGCAACGTGGCCAGGGCGGGCAGGGCCGTGGGGACGGCCATCGCCTCCTGCGCCAACCTGCTCGATCTCGAGGTGGCGGCCATCGTCGGCGGCTTCTCCCAGTCCGGCCCGCCCTTCTGGGAGCCGCTCCAGCAGGCCTTCGCCGCCCATGCCGGCTTCCCGTTCGCCGCCGTCTGCCGGGTCGTCCCCGGCCAGCTCGGCGAGGCGGCCGGCCTGCTCGGCGCGGCCGCCTTCGTGTTGGTGCCCGATCGCTACGGCTGGGACCCCGACCCGGCCCCAGGTCACTAGAATGGGTACGTTGGCTGCGAACTGAACTCCGGCGGGTGATGGTCGGCCCACCGGTCTGAGGAGGAATCCGACCCGTGGTGCTGTCCAAGGTCCTGAGCTTCGGCGAGGGTAGGGAGCTGCGTCGCTGTCAGGCGATGGTGCCCGAGATCAACGCGTTCGAACCGGCGATGCAGGCGCGTTCCGACGCCGAGCTGCGCCAGCTCACCGACATCTTCCGCAAGCGGCTGGCCGACGGCGAGAGCCTCGACGACCTGCTGCCCGAGGCGTTCGCGACGGTCAGGGAGGCCAGCGTCCGCACCCTCGGCAAGCGCCACTTCGACGTCCAGCTGGTCGGCGGCGTCGCCCTGCACGGCGGCCACATCGCCGAGATGAAGACCGGTGAAGGCAAGACGCTGACCTCCACCCTGCCCGCCTACCTCAACGCCCTCACCGGCGAGGGCGTGCACATCGTCACCGTGAACGACTACCTGGCCAGGCGCGACGCCGAGTGGATGGGGGTCATCCACCGCTTCCTCGGGCTGAATGTCGGGGTCGTCCTGGCCACCATGCAGCCCCAGGAGCGCCGGCCGGCCTACGACGCCGACATCACCCACGGCACCAACAACGAGTTCGGCTTCGACTACCTGCGCGACAACATGGCCGTGTTCACCGAGGACCTGGTCCAGCGCGGCCATGCCTACGCCATCGTGGACGAGGTCGACTCGATCCTGGTCGACGAGGCCCGCACCCCGCTGATCATCTCCGGGGCGACCGAGCAGGGCCACCGCTGGTACCAGCAGTTCGCCCGCCTGGCGCCGCGGCTCCAGCGCGACGTCCACTACGAGGTGGACGAGGGCAAGCACACCGTGGCCATCAGCGAGGCCGGGATCGCCAAGGTGGAGGAGCTGCTCCAGATCGAGAACCTCTACGACGCGATCAACACCCCCCTCGTCCACCACCTGCAGAACGCCATCCGGGCCAAGGAGCTGTACAAGCGCGACGACGAGTACATCGTGCGCGACGGCGAGGTCCTGATCGTGGACGAGTTCACCGGCCGGGTGCTGGAGGGCCGGCGCTACTCCGAGGGGCTGCACCAGGCCATCGAGGCCAAGGAGTCGGTCCCCATCAAGGAGGAGAACCAGACCTACGCCACCATCACCCTGCAGAACTACTTCCGGATGTACGACAAGATCGCGGGGATGACGGGCACGGCCAAGACCGAGGCGGCCGAGTTCAACCACATCTACAAGCTGGGCGTGGTCGAGGTCCCGACCAACAAGCCGATGATCCGCCAGGACCACGGGGACGTCATCTACAAGTCCGAGCAGGCCAAGTTCGAGGCCCTGGTGGACGAGATCGCCGAGCGCCACGAGCGCGGCCAGCCGATGCTGGTCGGCACCGTGTCCATCGAGAAGTCGGAGCGGGTCAACCGCCTGCTGGAGAAGCGGGGGATCAAGGCCGAGATCCTCAACGCCAAGCACCACGAGCGTGAGGCCCACATCATCGCCCAGGCCGGCCGGCTCGGCGCGGTCACCGTGGCCACCAACATGGCCGGGCGCGGGGTCGACATCATGCTCGGCGGCAACGTGGAGTACCTGGCCGAGGAGTCGCTGCGGGCCAAGGGCATGGACCCGCTGGAGACCCCGCCCGAGGAGTGGAACGCGGCCAGGCAGGCGGCCATCGAGGACAAGACCCGCCAGGTGGCCGACGAGCACCAGAAGGTCGTCGACCGGGGCGGGCTGGCCGTGCTCGGCACCGAGCGCCACGAGTCCCGCCGGATCGACAACCAGCTCCGCGGCCGCTCCGGCCGCCAGGGCGACCCGGGCGAGTCGCGCTTCTACCTGTCCCTCGAGGACGACCTGATGCGCATGTTCGCCACCAAGACCGTCGGGAACCTGATGGAGCGGCTGTCGCTGCCCGACGACGTGCCCATCACCCACAGGCTGGTGACCAGGGCCATCGCCAACGCCCAGCGCCAGGTCGAGTCGCAGAACTTCGAGCGCCGCAAGAACGTCCTCAAGTACGACGAGGTCATGAACAAGCAGCGCCAGGTGATCTACGACACCCGCCGGCGCATCCTCGAGGGCGGGGACGAGCTGCGCGACCAGACCCTCGTCTTCCTCGGCGACGCGGTCGCCGGCCTGGTCGCCGAGTACTGCCCCCAGGGCGTCTACCCCGAGGAATGGGACATCGAGGGCCTGTTCAAGGCGATCAGCCAGCTCTACCCGTCCCAGGTGGACCCCGACAGCCTCGAGCTGGACAGCCTCGACCACGCCGAGTTCGAGAACATGCTGCTCGACGACGCCGAGCGGGCCTACAAGGACCGCGAGGCCGAGTTCGGCACCGACCTGCTCCACGCCCTCGAGCGCCGGGTGCTCCTGACCGTCCTCGACCGGCACTGGCGCGAGCACCTCTACGAGATGGACTACCTCCAGGAGGGCATCGGCCTGCGCGCCATCGGCCAGCGCGACCCCCTGGTCGAGTACCAGCGCGAAGGCTTCGACATGTTCGTGGCCATGCAGGACTCCATCAAGCGCGAGGCCGTCGCCTACGTCTTCAACGCCTCCGTCCAGGTCATCGACGAGGAAGCAGAACGCCGCCAGGCCCCCGCCCCCCAGCCAACCCAGCTCTCCTCCGCCGTCACCGAAGCCGAAGAACGCGCCGCCCCCGCCCAGTCCCAACGCGAAGGCGTCAAGAAGGTCGGCCGCAACCAACCCTGCCCCTGCGGCTCAGGCAAGAAGTACAAGCTCTGCCACGGCGCCGCCACCCCCCGCCCCTGACCCGATGGGCGGGGAGGTATCCGGCGGGACCGGGCCGGTTGGCCTCGACCGGCCGGTCGGGCCCTACCGGGAGGTGGTGCGGAGCTTGGGGCGGGCGTGGGGGCGAGGGCGACGCAGGTCGCGCTCGGATTCCTCGCGGGCGGGGCGGATGCTCGCGTCCAGCCGGAACCGGCCAGCCTGCGACGGCCGTAGCTCCTTCCAGTAGCGCTCCGCCATCCCGACCCCCGAACCTTCGTACCGCCCGGACCGCTGCTCCTTGTGCCGGGACCGGGACCACCGCCTTGCGGTCCCCGGACCCACGGTTCCGGTGAGCTTACCCATTCTTCGTTGCGGAGTCCGATCCGGTTCATCATGACGATCCGCCGTCTCGGCCGGGTGTCGTGGCCGTGTCGGTCTCGTTACGCCACCACCGCAGCTCGGTCACGACCCACCGGCCGCCACCGGCGTCCAGGCGGAGGGCAATCGGACGCACGATGTCGCCCTTGCGCACCACCGCCACGGTGTCCGCCAGACCAGGCGTGTTCTCCTGGCAATGGACCGACATGACCGACCGGCCGCTCGGAAGCGGTCCGCCTCGCCGGCCGATGCACCGTTCCAGGGTCTCCCACAGCTGGGGGCTCACGACCCGTTCCAGCTGGGCCGCGCTCCGGCATCCCGCCTCCACCTCCAGCAGCGCCAGGGCGATGTCCCGCGTCACCGCCGCCGGTGACGGCAGGTTGGCTCTGGCCCGCCGCCGCGCCACCCGCAGCTCCCGCTCCTTCGGGTCCCGCACGACCACGAACGGGCCACGTCGCCCCGCGGACCGCCGCTGCGTCTGCCGCCGCAACGGAGCCACGGGCGGTGCAGGAGACGGAGCTGCGGGCGGAGCCAGTGACGCGTCCGCGGATGGGATCGGGAGCGGCTGAAGGGGACGGACGGTGCCGTCCGGGACTGCCCGCAGCGGCGACCGCCGGGAGGTGGGCTGACGGTCCTGGGCGGGAGACGGCCCGGCTGCGGCGTTCCGGCCGGGCAGCTCTCGCACCGGCGATGGCTGTCCCGGCGCCTGGCGACCCCGTGGGTGCCGGTCCTCTTCGCGAGGCTCGTGGATGCCTTCCTGACCTGGCCACTGCGGCGCGGACGTTGTCATGGAGGGCTCTCCTCTGTTTACATCGGTTTGCCTTCGTTTGACTCTACTATCTTGCGATAGCAGATTGCACCTCGAGATCCACAGGGACCCATCCAGGGCCAAGAGGGCCGCGATCGCGCCGTCAGAACTCCGGTCAGGGAGTGACGGCGAGCGACCACGGCGGCCCGGCGGCGCCGCCAAGGCCTCCGGCGGCGAGGCAGGCCTCGAAGAGGGCCGCCACCCGTGCGCCAGAGGCGGCCTGGGCTGCGGCCACCGGCGCCGCCTGGCCAGGGCTACCGGCTCGGGTCAGGTCCAGCGCGGCCGAGCCGGCGAGGACGACCGCATCCCATCCTTCGTTTCGAGCCCGGGCGGCGACGCGTCCGGCTTCGCGTCCCAGTCCGAGCGTCTCGGCCGCGCCGAGCACCAGCCCGAGCGCCGCGCCCCAGGTGCCCCTGGCCCGCCATGCCCGCAGCACCAGCGCACCGCCGGGCGGGGGAGCGAGCGCCGCCACGTTCCCCAGGCCACGGAGGGCGACCACCGCCTGGGCGGAGATCCCACACGGCCCCTCGCAGGTCACGACCGATCCGGCCGTCGGCCGCCACAGCAGGTCCATCCCACCGACCGCCGGCCGCCAGCGCCGCATCGGAGCGGGAAGCCCGCGCGTCCCGGCAACGCCCAGGCCTGCCCGCACGACGGCGGGCGCGACCGGCACAAGACCAGGCGCCGCCGGTCCCGGCAGCAGGCGCGACCCGATCCCCGCCCGAACCCCCGTCAACGCGTCGACCCCGGCGACGGGTCGGATCCCCACCGCCGCCTCAACCTGCATCGCCGCCTCGGCGATCTCCGCCAGCCACCTCGCCCGACCGGGAGCTCTGAACAGCACCAGCGCCTGCGCCGGCCCTCCGGGGTTCGCTGGTCGCTCGATCGTGAGCGCGATCTCGGCCGCCCACGGGGGCACCTCGGCCGGTCCAGCGACCTGGTAGGCGTACCAGCCGGGACGTTGCCGCGGAGTGCCTGCTGCCCCTGGTCCGAGGAGCTGGGCCCGAGCGGCACCGAGCCGCCCACTTCGCGTGTGGTCGGGCGGCACCGGGTCGGGTGACACCAGGCCGTCGCGGCGGCCCCGCGGGTCGGGTCGGCGGGGGGCTGGTCCGGCTCCGGACCCAGGTCGGCCAGGCTCACGATGACCCGCCGGCATCGACCTGGCGGACGGTGAGGCCTCCAGGACCGGTGTCGAGGCGGACCAGTACCGGCATGAGGTAGCTGACAGGGCCGGTCGGCGGTCGGACACGGACCGGGACCATCGCCGCGACCGCTCCTGGTGAACCGGCCACCGAGGTGGCCGCGAGTGCGGCGGGGGGACCCGCCGCCCCGGCGGTGCCGATGCTCAGCGTGCGCCATCCGCTGGGAAGGGGGCGGGTCGCCGGCACCCGGCCACCTCCGAGGCGGGCGAGGGTGGCGCGGTCCCCGTCGAGGACGGCGACCACGGCCTGTCGGGCCAGTCGGCCGGCTGCCGGCGACAGGTGCGCCGGCGCCGTCCGAGGGCGGGGGACCGACAACCCGGAACCGACCGGCAGGGAGCTGGGACGCGGCCGGCCCGTGACCGCGATCCCTTCCTGCCGGACGACCAGCGGCACGACGAACGCCAGTGTCCCCCCGTCGCGGTAGGCGCCCGAGCGGAGCTGCAGGACATGGGCGAGCACGGTGATCTCGACTCCCCCCGCGACCGACCTGCTGCCAGCCGCCACGACGAGGTCGGCGTACTGGGAGACACCGGCGGGAACGGCGACCGACCCTCGCAGGTCGGCGCCGGCCACGCTGTACCGACCGAGTCGCTCGGCCCGCGCCGCCTGGTCGTCGCCGTCACCGACGGTGAGGTACTCGCGCAGGAACGCCACCGCCACCGCCGCCGCCCGGGGATCGTCCCGTGGGTCGCCCGACGCGGCTCCCGGGTTGCCGTCCCGCGGGTCGCCCGAGGCCGCCGCACGGCGCTCGTGCTTCGGAGCCGCCTGCTGCCCCGGCCGGGCGATCGTCCTGGGAACCGCCTTGCGTCGCCGCCTGGCGACCCTCCCCAGGGACGGCCGCCCACAGGGTCAGGCCGTCGGTGGCCGGCAGGAGACCCCGGAGAGCGCCGACCGCGATGAGCGACCACAGGACGACCCGGGCCACCATCCTGAGCAGCCGCGACGCCCGCGAGTGGGCCGGCGGTGCCGGTTCGGGCGCCCCACGCAGCTCGGGGAACGCCTCGGCGGCCGAGGGTGGAGCACCGGACGAGCCCCGCAGCTCGGGGAATGCCACACCCGTCGAGGGCGGAGCATCGGCGGAGTCCCACGATTCGGGGAACGGCACGGCGGCCGAGGTCGGAGCGTCGGACGAGCTCCACAGCTCAGGGAACGGGACCGCTGGCGGTGGCGGAACCCCGGACGGGTTCCCCGATTCGGGGAACGGCGCGGGGGCTGGGGGCGGAGCGCCGGACCGGTCCCTCACCGGCCGGACCGGAACGGGCGGACGTCCAGGCGCGTCCCGGGATGGATCAGGTCGGGGTCGGCGCCGACGACGCGCCGGTTGGCCCGGTACACCTGCTGCCAGTAGTGGTGCACGCGTCCCACCGACCGCTCGGGCGGGGGGAGGTGGGCGGCCGCGATGTCCCACAGCGTGTCGCCCGCCACCACGGTGTACCCGGCCGCCGCGTTGGACGGCCCGCCCCCCAGCCAGGGCGGCAGTGGCGCCGCTGACCGGCGGGGGGTGGGCCGCGCCGGGCCCGGCGCTCGCACGTCCGCCGGCCGGCGGTGCCGTGCCGGCTCCAGGACCGCCTCGGCCGGGTTGGCGTCGCTCCCGACGGCGGGACCGAACGGAACCGTGGAGGGTCGCGGACACGGCCATCGCCGGACCCGGGGCATCCGACCGGTGGCCGCCTGGCGGGCCCGGGGTGGCCGCCAGGGTCGACTGCGCGAGCAGGGTGCCACCGACGAGCAGGTCGAGCGCCCGTCGGGTCATCGCCGGCGTGAGCAGGAGCTCCGCCCGGCCGGCGACCCGCCCCAGGGCGCCGGGCAACCCGCATGACCACCGGAGCACCAGGACCACCAGGACGTAGCCGATCAGCGTCTCGGCGACCAACGCCATGAGCGCGAGCAACGGCACCACCGGATCGGCCCAGGCGTCGCCGTGACCAGGCAGCGCCCGCAGCAGCGTCGTCGGCGAGCCCACCTCGCCGACCAGCGCGCGCTCGACCACGACCAGGACGGCGGCCACCGCCGGCAACCGCGCCGACCGAAACCGGCCGGGCCAGCCGGACCATGGGCCTGCCCTCTCGCCGCATCTGGACGATCATCCTCCGGTAGACTTCGAATCCATCATGTTTGCGCTCGTTTCCTACCATCCACGCTAGACGACGACAAGAACCCCGGACCCAGGTTGTGGAAAGGCCGACCGGGAACTAGGCTGCCGCGCATGTACGAATCGGAGGAACCGGACGAGTCAACCCCGCCGGCGATGCGACGCGTCTTCGACGAGCTGGAGGCGGAGTTCGAGGCCGGGCTCCGCCGGGAGGCCGAGCAGGAGGCCGTGGCCGCGGTGCGCACCGAGCTCGGCGCCACCGTGCTCTGGGAACAGCTCGCCCGCCGTCTCGGCGGCGAGACGACCGTGCTCGCCGGCGCCCGCGCCTTCCGTGGCACCGCCGTCGCCAGCTACCCGGAGTTCCTGGTCCTGCGCGCCGCCGACGGGACCGAGCACCTGATCCGCTACGGGCCGGCGGTCTCGGTCGCGCTGCCCGCCGAACCGCCGGCGCTGCGACCGACGCCGACCGCGGCGACCCGCCGGTACCAGCTCGCCCTCGCCCTTCGCGAGCTCGCCCGACGGCGGGAGCCGGTCAGGGTGGAGCTGGTCGACCTGACCAGGTGCGACGGCACCATCGAGGCGGTCGGCAGCGACTACCTGGAGATCGCCGAGCACGAACTGGGCGAGGCGCGCCGCCGCGTGGCGGTGCGGGCACGCCGGTTCGTCGGGTTCGAAGCGGTCGTGGCCGTCACGATTCCTCCGGAGCGCCGATGAGCGGGTGCTTGCGCGCCCAGTCGGCCGTCTCCTCGTGCATGCGCTCGATGTAGGCATCGAGCTGCACGCGGTCCACCCGCCAGACGCCCCGCCCGCCGAGCTTGACGGCCGGGAGCTCGCCGCTGCGGACCAGCGCATAGACCTGGGCCACCCGGACGTTGAGGATCGTGGCCACATCCTCCAGCGTGTAGAACCTGGGCTCGACGCCGGGCGTGGGCATGCCGTCCTCCTGGTCGCGATGGATTCCCAGGTCGCCGGCCGACTCCGGCCGCCTGCGACCGCTCGTCGTTGAGTTATCCACAATATCAGAACTCCTGTTTGCCTCCAAGTGCTTCCATCTCCATGCTGATGGCCCAGATACGCCACCAGCAGGGAGGCTAACGTGTCGCTAATCACACCCTTGATCGGATACGCCCGGATCAGGCATCTTCTGCCGACGCTGCTCCATCCCCCACGGAGCGTCGACCCTGTCCAGCCTGAACCCCCAGCCGCCACCGGCGGCCCCAGCCCACCGCCTGCGCGCGGCCACCTGGATCAACGGCCGCACCGCGCTCGGCGCGTGTCTCGTCCTGCTCGCGGTCCTGGCCGGCGCGCTCTTCCTGGACCGTTCCCAGCGGCTGGTCCCGGTGTACGCGGCCGCCCATGACCTGCCCGCCGGCGCGTTCCTCAAGGACGGGGATCTCATGGTCGTCCGGGTCCGGCTTCCGGCCACCTCGCTCCGCCACTACCTGCAGCCGGGACCCGGCCGCCGGGTGTCCGGCCGGGTCCTGACCGCACCGGTCCGGCGCGACGCGCTCGTCCCGGCCGGGCTCGTCCTCGCCTCCAGCCGGGACGCGGGCCTGGTCGAGCTGCCGCTCCAGGTCGAGCCGGGCGACATGGCCCAGGGGCTGCGGCCCGGCGACACCGTCCAGGTGCTGGCCGCCTACACCGACGGCGCCCGCCGGGGCCGGGCGGCCGTGCTGTTGCCGGCCGCCGAGGTCGTCCAGGTCCTCCAGGATCCCACCGGCCTCACCGGCACCGGCCAGGAACGAGGTGTCCAGCTCCGCATGCCCAGCGACCGCGCGCCCGTCGTGGCCGCCGCCATCGCCACCGCCCGGATCTTCGTCGTCAAGACCCCAGGCCCCAGCACCGGCACGGCCGCCACCGGGACACCACCCGGCGAGCCCCCGGAGCCTCCGCCCTACCGCGACCCGGCGGAGTCCCCGCCCGACACCTCGGTGGTGGCGTCGTGAAGGTGCGGATGGTGACCGCGGGGGTCGGGGCGGCCTGGGAGGCGGCGCTCGTGCAGGCCTGCCAGGCCGGACAGGTCGCGGCCCGGGTGCTGCACCGCTGCTACGACCTGGGCGACCTGCTCGCCGTGGCCGCCGCCGGCCAGGCCGAGGTGGCCGTCGTCGCCGCGGGCACCAGGTGGCTGGACCGCGACGCCCTGGCCCGGCTGGCCGCCGCCGGGCTCGCGGTGGTCGGCGTGACCGCGGCCGGTGACGAGGACGGCGAGCGCCGGCTCCGCCAGCTCGGGCTCCTGCACGTCGCCTCCGACGCCGACCCGCCGGAGGCGCTCGTCGACCAGGCCCGCGCCGCCCTGGCCGAACCCGACCTCGACGACGCCCCCCCGGAGCCGGACGTCCCGCCCCCGGCCGACGGCGACACCCGGCGGGTCCTGGCCGCCGTGTGGGGGCCGAAGGGCGGGCCGGGCCGCACCACGGTCGCCGTCAACCTCGCCTTCGAGGCGGCCGCGGCGGGTGGTGAGGTCCTGCTCGTCGACGCCGACACCTACGGTGGCGCGGTCGCCCAGACCCTGGGCTTCCTGGACGACGCCCCCGGCCTGGCCTGGGCGGCCCGGCTGGCCGGGCGGGGCGAGCTGGACGCCCTCCGGCTCTGGCAGTCGGTCCGGCGGGCCGCGCCCGGCGGCCCCCGGGTGCTGCCCGGCCTGCCCCGGGCCGAGCTGTGGACCGAGGTCCGCCCCGGCACCTGGGAGGCGCTGCTGGAGCTGTTCCGGGTCGCCTTCCCGGTCACCGTGGTCGACGCCGGCTTCTGCCTGGAGGAGGACGAGGAGCTCCTCTACGACCAGGTCCGCCTCCGCCGCAACGCCGTGACCCGCCTGGCCGTGCAGCGCGCCGACCTGGTGGTGGCCGTGGCCAGGGCCGACCCGGTCGGGCTGCACGCCTTCATCCGCGGCTACCAGGAGCTGCGCGACCTCGGCGTCCCGGCCAGCCGGGTCCGGGTGGTGGTCAACCAGCTCCGGCCTGGCATGTTCGGCGGCAACAACCCGGCCGAGCAGGTCCGGGCCGCCCTCGGCCGCTATGTCGGCATCGAGCCGGCCGCGGTGGTGCCCTACGACCGGCAAGGTGTCGACGCCGGGCTCCTCGCCGGGCAGGCCCTCCGGGAGGCGCGGCCCGGCTGCCCCTCCCAGATCGCGCTGGCCAGGCTGGCCGCGCTCCTGTTCCCGGCCCAGCCGGTCGAGCCTCGCCGCACCCGCCGCCGGTCACGCGCGACCGGTCACCCAACCGCCACCACCGGGGCGCGACCATGACGGGGACCGGGACGACCGCCGCCAGGGGATCGCGACCATGACGGCGACGGGGCAGCAGGCCGCCGACCAGATCGTGGAGGACGAGGTCCGCGAGCTGGTCCGGCGGCGGGGGCTCGACCCGGGCCACGGCGACGCGGTGGCCGTCCGCCAGCTCATCGACGAGGTGGTCGCCGACTACGCCGAACGGCGGCTGGTGGCCGCCATGCCGCCGCTCCCCGACGCCGGGCAGGTGGCCAAGGCGGTGGCCGACCGGGTGATCGGCATGGGCCCGCTCCAGCCCTTCTTCGACGACCCGGACGTCGAGGAGATCTGGATCAACGAGCCGGGCAAGGTGTTCGTGGCCAAGGCCGGGCGGCCCCAGCTGACCACCACCGTGCTCAGCGAGGAGCACGTCCACGACCTGGTCGAGCTGATGCTCAGGGCCAGCGGGCGGCGGGTCGACCTGTCCAGCCCGTTCGTCGACGCCACCCTCGGCGACGGCTCCCGGCTCCACGTCGTCATCCCCGACATCACCCGGCGCCACTGGGTGGTCAACATCCGGCGGTTCGTGGTCCGCGCCCACTCGCTCGCCGAGCTGGTCCGGCTGGGCACGATGAGCGCCCAGTGCGCCAGGTTCCTCGAGGCGGCGGTGGTCACCGGGCTCAACATCGTCGTCGCCGGGGCCACCCAGTCCGGCAAGACCACCACCCTCAACTGCCTGGCCGCGGCCATCCCGCCCCGCGAGCGGGTGATCACCTGCGAGGAGGTCTTCGAGCTCCAGGTGGGCCTGCCCGACACCGTGGCCATGCAGACCCGGCAGCCCAACCTCGAGGGCGAGGGTGAGATCCGCCAGCGCCGCCTCATCAAGGAGGCGCTGCGCATGCGGCCCGACCGCCTGCTGGTCGGCGAGGTCCGCCAGGAGGAGTGCCTGGATCTCCTCATCGCCTTCAACTCCGGGATCCCCGTGGTTACCTAGCGGCGTACCTATTGAGCGGCCCGGCGGTGCTTGCGACACCCCGGGCCCGGACCAAGGAGGAATCCCTTGGCCAAGCCAGACGATACCTCGCCCAGCGACCTACGTGGCCTGCTGGTCATGCTGCGCGACGCGCTCGGCCAACCGCCGCTCGGCGCGCTGGTGGCGGCCATGGCTATCCGGACCATCCGGCTGCTCGCCGAGCAGGACCTGGGCAAGCGCCTGGCCATGCGCGAGCAGATCCAGACCTACCTGGCCGAGACCTGGGGCGAATAGCCCTAACGCACCAGCGGCCCCCGAGGTTCCCCTCGGGGGCCGCTGCGGGCGGTCCCACAACATTGGATGGGCCCGGCCCGGTCGGGAGTCGCGCTGACAGTTCCGGCCGGGTCGGGCTTCCCCGTTACATCACCGGGGCCTGCTTGGCCTCGGGCTTGACGGGCTCATCAGAAGGAACCGACGGGCTCTCGTCCACCGGGGTGGACTCGGCCGCCACGCCGATGTCGAAGGTGGCGTCGTCGGTCCGGTCGGCGCTGTCGCGGTCGTACACGTCGGCGCTGTCGGTGATGCTGGCCACGTTCCGGACCGTGGTTGGGGTGTCCGACGATGCCGAGGCGGTCACGGTGACCACGTCGGTGCCACCGCTGGCGATGTTGCCCAGGTTGATGACGAGGCGGTCGTCGGCGGTCAGCGACCAGTTGACGGCGCCGGTGACCTGCAGGTTGGAGGCCAGCGCGGCCGGCCAGTTGTCGTCGATGACCACCTCGCGGGCCACGTCCGGGCCGGCGTTGTGGACGGCGAAGGTGTAGGTCACGCTGTCACCGCTGTGGATGTAGCCGGTGTCGACGCTCTTGGCGAGCGACAGGTCGGCGGCCTTGACGACGTTGACGGTCAGGCTGTCGTCGTCGTGCGGGCGTGGGGCGATGTCGGTGCTGCCGTCCACGAACGCCGCGACGGTGGTCGAGCCGACCAGGTCACCATCGACGTTGAAGCGGATCGTCTCGTCGTCCCCGTAGTGGAACGGCCCGAGGGCGATCACGTAGTCGTTAGGGTCGCTGGTGCTGGTCCGCAGCTGAGCGCGTGGGTCGTTGGAGTCCACGACGAGGCCAGCATTGTCGTCGAAGTCCACGACGGCGTTGGTGTTGCCTGCGGTGCTCGGGCCGAGGTTGCGAACCCGAACGTCGATGTCCTGGTTCTCCTCGTGGAGCAGCTGGCTCGAACCCTGCACGTCGATCTGCAGGTTCGCCGTCGGCGGGGCCGGCGGTGCAGGCGGGGCCACACAGGCGGGGTCGGTGATGAGCGCCCGCGCCTGGAAGGTGTTGGAGATGACCGTCTTGTTGACCACCTCATAGGGGGCGTAGCTCTTGCGGACCCCGTAGGCGTTGACCACCCGGTAGGTGCGCATCAGACCCGGGTCGGCGAAGCAGTAGGAGGTGGGCGAGGTCCCCGACACGGTGTAGGCGCGGGCCGACTCGTTCACCTTGTCGGTGGGGTTGTGCTGGACGGTGACCCAGCTCCCGTTGCGGAGCTGCTGGGTCTTGACGTCGTAGATGCGGACCCGCTTGAGGTTGCCGTTGACGTTCTCCTGAACGCCGCCACGGCCGCGAAGGCTGTTGTTGTCGATGGTGTTCCCCTCGGCGGAGGAGAGCCACTTGGCGGAGCCGCTGATGTTGCCAACGGCGTTGCGCCCGTGGATGTCGGTGGTGGCCGCGGAGGCCATGGTGATCAGGGACGCGGACAGCGCCCCGGCGAGGGCCACGACGGTGAGGCCGCGGCGGAAGGTTCGGTTCAAGGGTGTTCCCTTAGGTGATGTCCGCAGCGTCGATGCATGCGGGGGTGTTGGGTCGAGGTGGGCAGGGTCGGGGACAGGGACGGGTTAGCGGGCGTCTAGGGCTCCCTTTGGGGATGGTGGTGGGTCGGGGCGGGGCGGGCGCGCTTCCCCTTCGCGCCCACCCCGCCACGTTTCAGCAGTCTCCGGGGTCCATGCGGTTGCCACCCCGGCAGGACTCCTGGCTGGTGCCGCCCGACGCGAGTGGTGCATCGGGGGCGGTGTGGGCGGTCCACGCCAGCCAGGCGAGGACTAGCGCGACCAGGATGTTCCTGGCCACATAGAGCCAGGACGTCCGGCGCTCACTCCGCCTCCATCTGGCGTTGGCGGCCTGAACGGCGGCTATTTCGGCCGGGGTCAGAGTCATTACCAGTCCCCGTCAACACACTTGCCGGCGTATGGGACGTAGTTCGTTCCCGCGGGGCAAGTAGGTGGAGCGACCTGGCGAGCGGCTTCCCGGTCGATCGCTTCCTGACGGGCAATCGCTTCCTGCCGGGCTAGCTCCGCCTTACGGGCCTTCTCTGCCTTCACTCTGGCTAGGTGAGCCCACTTGGCTTTCGCTGCCTTCAGCTGCTTGGCGGCCCGCACCTTGGTGGCGCGCTCCATCTGGTGCTCGTTCTTCTCCAGAACAGGAGGGTTCGGGGCCGGGGGCTGAGCCGCGCTGTCCGTGTTGGTGGCAACGTAGGCAACGGACAGGAGGACAACGCCGACTGCGGCGAGAACGCCAACGCGCTTGATGGTGCGGACGGTACGGCGGGTCATGTAGTTGAGGCTCCCCTGTGGGTTGTGCAGATGGGTTCTGCGGGTGTGGGTGGTGCTGGTCTGGTGTGGTTGTGGGCGGGCAGGGGTCGCCGGGGCGCCCAGGGTCGTAGGCGTCGAGCAGGTGCGAGAACCAGGCCACGTGTCGCTCCAGGTCGGCCTCACCGCATCGGGTGGGTGACGACCAGGGCGGTCACCGTTCCTCGGCGTTGGCGGCCTGCCGCGCCAGGCAGCGTTACGGCCAGGGCGCCGCTGTCGGCGTGCGACAGCAGGCCGGCCTACAGCGCGGCCGGGCAGGATCGGGTGGCAGGTGCTATTGATGCTCGCCCGGGCTGCGGATTGCGCCCGGGTGTGACTAAACAGTACGAGCTAGTCCGTAAGGCGGAGATAAGCCCGATCGCACGGAGGGAGACCCCTGGGGGGACAGGGCCGCTTCAGTGGCCTCGCAACGGCGGCCAGGTGACGGCCCGCAAGTGTTCTCTCTCTGGGTGGGTATCGGAGTGGTGCACAATCCGGCGCACGCTGGCCGCCAACCGTGACAGCGCTCGCCCGCCCACCGATGAGGACTTCTGGCGGCAGCAGCGGGCGCTGAACGAGCCCCGGTAGCCCGCTGGCAGCTCCAGCTCCGTCGTCGGCCCCTGCTAGGCTGTCTCCGCGGCATCGACCGCGCGGCCCGGTAACCGCCTCGTCACCGGAACCGGCTCCGTTTAGGGCATGGCTCGGGACGGTCGCCGAAAGGCGAGTCCTGGCTTGGGCCGCCCAATCCCGCAACGACCCAAGACCCCAGATTGGCCTTTGGGCTGTAGTTCGTTGCGGGAGAAAGGACCGCCCTCATGGGCGAGCCCAAGCGGAAGAAGGACGAGGCGGAGCGTCGGCGACGGCTGATGGAGCTTGTCACCTGGACGCTGATCGTCACCCACGACGTGCTCCGTCTCCTCGGTGACCTGCTGAGCCGATAGCGCAGGCGGGGGCGGCGGGTCATGGTTCTCCCGCCGCCCCCGCTGTGTGGCCTGACTGCTTGCCCGGCGCCGCCGGACCCCCTGGTCGCCGCGCTACTTCCCGAGGGGTGTCCCGTCGCGGCCCACGTGCTCGACTGCAAGGACCTCCGCGGCCCAAACGTCAGGTCAATTCGTCCAGTTGCTCGTTGTAGACCCCCATCACGTTGCCAAGCCGCTCGCCGAGAAAGGCGCCCACGACACCAAATCCCTCGGCGACGAGCCCGCCCCGTATGACCCGCCGCACGAACTCGTCACTGGTGCGGAGGCTCACCAGCTTGTCTTGGTCGCCGCGCACCAGGACGAAGCCATTGAGATCCCCGCCGTGTAGCTCGAGAAGGACCGTCTCGAAGCTCTCGATCTCGCCCTGCTGCTGGAGGCCTGTCAAGTACTCCAGCACCTCGTTGAACACCGCGAGGCCCTGCCGTTCCCGACCTCGTACCGGCGGCCCAAAGCCGATGAAAAGCC
Source organism: uncultured Actinomycetota bacterium (assembly GCA_963733175.1). GTDB lineage: Bacteria > Actinomycetota > CALGFH01 > CALGFH01 > CALGFH01 > CALGFH01. The sequence continues at coordinate 31,887 of CAVTCL010000026.1, read as the reverse complement.
CGAAGTCAGCCATTTCCGCCTCCTTGCTCGGGTAGCACAACGCGGCCGATTCTAAATGCGATTCGCTGCGCGCAACCCAATGCGGTGGGGAAGTGAAGGCAGGTTCCTGCCAACTGGGCCCCCAGTACCAGCCCTTGGGCATCCGAAGTGACGTTGACGCCCGAACCTTCACCCCCTGCGGAGCAGGACTGATGGCGAGAACCGGCGGCGGGCCGGCCCCTGGTCGACGCCGCGCAGCTCGGAAGCCAGCCACAACCCCGGCTCCCAACCATGCTCGACCGCATAGGCCAACTTCAGCGGATCGTGGAGCGGGCCCAGCTCGTGACGGTGCTCGTTGAAGTCGGCCCAGCGGCAAAAGGTCAATCCTTCGATCGGCTCGTCCCCGAGGAGCTGGTCATCGGTGTCCGCCACACCCATGGACCGCAGCCACAACGCCATGTAGTGGCAGGCGTTGAACACCCGCTCGGCCTCCTGGAGTGTTTCGCGGGCGGCGGCCGCCAGCACGTTGACCGGCTTCGGCGCCGACCACACCTGAGCCGGCAGCGGCAGCACCGCGGCCACCTGCGCGACAGCGGCGGCTGCCTGCCGAGCGAACATCTTGTACAGCGGGCCCGTGGCCTCATTGAGCACCTGGCCGGCCTTCCAGCGCTCGGCCTCGTACAGCTTGTCGGCCGCCAGCGCGGCCGCCGCCTTCCGCCCCGGCAGCGCGGCCTCGACGTTCATGGGCACCTCATCCCACCACGGCCGGGCCCGCTCGATCACCCCGATGTAGGTGTTCAGGACCTCGACCGTGACGTCCGGGGAGGCCAGCGCCCTGACCCGGGCCGCCTCCACCTCCTGGCCAACCGCCGCCCCGCCCTCCCTGGCCGCCCGCTTCCATTGCTCGGCCCGATCAAGCAACGCCTGGACCTGCGCAAACGGGTGGGCGTCGGCGGGGATGCCCACGGCCACTGCGTGGTTCCTGATCGCCCCCAGGTCAGCGGTCACGCGGGCGATGGTGCGAGTCCAGCGGCGATAGTCCTTGGTCCAGTGTGTCGGTGGATCGCTGATTGCCTGCACGGTCACGGTCTGCACCTCCGTACGCGGGGGAGAGGGAATCGCAACAGATGCCACTGTTTCCTGCCGCGATGCACCGCTAAAGAACGGCATGCCTGCAGGTCAGCGCGTTGCATTCACCACTGCCGCGATGTGTTCAATGCGGACCCCAGGTCTAGGTTGAGGTTTGGCTTGTCCTGTTGCCGGTTGTTGCACACCCCGTGACTCGGCTGCCAGGTGCTCGTGTCGAACGGGTCTCCTCTCCTCCACGAGATGGGGATGGTGTGGTGGACCTGGTCGGGTGGTGGGTCGGCCTTGTTGCAGATGCCGCAAGGCATGCCGGCTGCTCGGGCCATCATCAGGTACGCGGCCCTCAGCCTGCGGTAGTGGGCGGTGTTGCGGGGGTCACCTGGCCGGCTTGGCATGGCCGGTTCCTTCCTGGCCGGTGTGTCGCTTGGCCGCCCGGCGGGCTTGGCGTTTGGCGTGCTTGGCTGCTCGTCGTTCGCTGGGCCGTTGTTCGGCCATCGTGGCCTCGACGCGCTTGCCGCCGCGGCCCCCGCGCGCGGTCATCGTGCCCACCTTCCCGGGTCGAGTAGGTGGGCAGGTTGTTCAGCCTGCTCACCCTTGGTGCCCTTGAACAACCTACCTGGCTCGGGCCAGCCGTCAGGCGTCTGACCAGCGGAAACATCCTCCTTGGTAGCTTGCTCACCAGGGGTAGGTTGCTCACCGGGCAGGCTCCAGTAGTAGGCGGCGTCACCTCCGGGGCCCGGCTTGCCGACCCGCTCGGCCACCACGCCAACCGTTGCCTTGGCCCGGCCAGGACGATCCGGTGGCGGCCACCCCGGCGGGTGGGCGGTGAGCCCACCCGATTGGCCGGCGCTGCGCGCGGTGATCGACACTGGGCAGGCCCGCTTGGCCGCGGCGGCCGTGGAGCCCCTGGACGAGGGGCAGCGCCGCACTCTTGCCGCGGCGGTCCGGGCCTACGCACGACCGCTCGCCAACGACGTCGCGAAGGGCGGCTGGCACCTGCGCCGCGGCCGCATCGCCGCCCTCCGGGTCGCCGGGGCCGGTTGCCTGTCCGGGGCCGACGCCGTGGCCCGCTGGCTCACCCGCCAAGATCTACAAACCGGGGAGGAGTGGCGCAGCACGACCGAGGTCCTGCGGGTGTTGCGGGCCCGGCAGGTGCCCTGGCTGCCCGAGCTGACCCGCCGGCTGGCCGCCCGGCTCCCCAGCGACCGATGGGACGAACCCCAGTGGCGGCTGGTCGCCGAACTGGTGAAAGGGACCGGGCTCCAGGAGGTCGAGCTGCCGACCAGCGACGGGTTCGTGCTGGGCTGGGCGCGGTCGCAGCGACCCGACGGGCGGCTCGCCGACACCTTGGCCGCCGACCCCTTCTTCGATGCCCTGGCCCCGCACCTGCTCGAGGTGGACGGGATCGGTGGGCTGTTCGCCTCGTCCGCCTCCACCTGGATGCGTCCGGAGTCCGGCTGGCCGCTGGCCCTGGCTGCCCTGGCCGCGTCAGGCCGGCTGGAGCGGGAACGGCTGCTGGACCGCTGTCTGGGGCGGTTGTTCCAAGGAGGGCCGGCTGCGGAGCTGCGCGGGTTCCTGCTGCTGCACGAGGCCCTGGACCCGACCCTGGAGCAGGTGGCGGCCCGGACAGGCGACTACACCCGGCTCCTGGCCGACGGGCCCCCCCGGGTCGCAGAGGCCGCCCAGCGGGCGCTGCGGCGCCTGGACGACGCGGGTCGGCTGGAGCCGGACCGGCTGGTGGAGGTGAGTCGGGCGGTGTTGTTCCGCCCCGAGAAGCAGCTCGTCCGCGCCCAGCTGTCCTGGCTGGACGCCGCGGCCCGCCGCCAGCCGCAGTGCGCCGGTCAGGTGCTGGACGCCGTCGCGGTCGGCTTCGCCCAGGAATCGGCCGAGCTGCAGACCCGGGCGCTGTCGGTGGTGCTGCGCCACGCCCGCCATGCCGACGAGGCGGCCAGGGCCGAGCTGCTGGATGCGGCCGCCACACTCCCCGCCGACCTGGCCCAGCGGGTCGCCTCGGCTCTGGGCAGCCAGCTGCCGGTCCATCGGCCGACGCCACCGCCGGCCCTGCTGGCGCCGACGCCGCGGGAGCTGCCACCCCCGATCGGCACGCCCGCCGAACTGGCCGAGGAGCTGGCGGCGCTGTTGGAGGGCCACCCGACGGTCGAACCGGTGGCGCTGGAACGGCTGCTGGCCGCCCTGGTCGCCTTCGCCCGACGCGACCGGGCCGCCCTGGCCGACGGCCTCGACCCGGTGCTCGCCCGCTACCGCATCCAGTCCTGGCTGCCCACCGACCCCGCCCCAGCTGTCAGCTTCCTGAACGAGTACCAGCAGCTGAGCTGGGCTGTCCTGGCCGCGGTGGCCCCGCCCACCCGGCGGCCCCTGCTCCGGGGGTTCATGAAGGCCGTCTGGGGGGCCAGCGAACGCCGCTGGCGTCCTGGTTGGCTGGTGGCCCCCGGGCCGCGGCTCGCATTGCTGTACCGGTTGCACGAGATCGCCGTCGGGCTCGGGCAGCGCTCCTCGCCGCCGCTGCTGGTGGCCACCCCCACCACCGGCAGTGGCCAGCTGGACCCTGCCGAGCTGGTGGCCAGGCTGGAGCAGGCCGCGGCCGCCGGCTGGGAACCCTGGGAGCACGACCTGCAACAGGCCCTGCTGCGCCTGCCCCGCGCCCCCGACCCGGCGGCCACCGCCCGCGCCCGGCGGCTCCCGACCCCGGCCGGCCAGCGACTGTTCGCCTGGCTGGGTGACGGCGGGATGGCCGACCCCCAGGTGACCAGAGTGGTCCGGACGATGCGGGGCCGGCCACGGTGGTCACCCGACGCCTCGCGGCAGCTGGCCGACGAGGTCGTCGGGGTGTTCGCCACCGTGGCCCCACCCGGTAACCCCGCCTGGCCCGAGGCGCTCCCGGCGTCGCTGCCGGCCGCCGCCCGCCGCCTCCTACCCCGACGCCCACCCCCCTTGGCCGCCCTGCTGTGCCAGCTTCCCGAACCCGAACGCTGGGAACGCTGGCACCTCGGCGGATGGCAGCACTGCTGGCCGGCTCTGCTGCCTTCCCACCGCGACGCGCTCGCCGCCCAGCTGCTGCCATGGCTGGCCAACCGATCCGCCGGCGTCCGCGGCATCGGGCAGGTGCTGCCGGCCTTGGCCGAGGCCGACGGGCCGGTCGGGCCAGGACTGACCCTAGCCCTGGCCTACGGGCTCGGGGCCCGCGACCCGGTGGACCGGGCGGCCGCGGTCGACGCCCTGCTCGTCCTGGCCGGCCGCCACCAGCTGGAGGGGCCCGCCCTCGGCGTCGAGCTCGCGGCCCTGACATCCCTCAGCCTGCTCCAGGTCGCCCGGGTCGTCCCGGCGCTGCGGGATGTCGCCCGGGCTGGGGCTCCCGCCGAGGTCTGGGCGATCACCGCCGCCGCCATCCCCGGGCTGGTCCCACCCGCGGTCCCGCGGCCGCCGCGAGGGGTTCCCGACCTGCTCGCCCTCGCCGCCGAGGTCGCCGGCGCCGTCGGCGGCGGCCAGCCCATCCCGGAGCTGACCGCCATCACCGGCCGCGGCGGCTCCAGCCATCTGGTCACCCAGTCGCGTCGCCTGCAGCAGCTCCTCGCCGAGTCCTCAGCTCGTGCCTGAGCGCGTTGCCAGCGCATGAGTGGCTAGGCTTGGAGCATGGGGAGCCGCAGCCGCGACAGCGTCGCGGCCATCCGCAAGATGGTGGCCGCTCAGCTACCCGACCACCAGGTCCACACTGTGGTGCAGGTCGGCGGGGGCACCGACAACTTCACCTACGAGGTCAACGGTGAGCTGATCGTGCGGTGCAGCAAGGAGCCCGACTCGGCGGCCCGGGCCGAAGACGTCGACCGTGAGGCTCGCCTGCTTGTCGCCGTGGCGGGCATCGCGCCGCTGCCCGTCCCTGCGCCGAGCTTCACAATCCCCGAGCAGGGCTGCCTGGCATACCGCAAGCTCCCAGGCGTGCCACTGCTGGATGTGCCCCAGCCGCCGCGGTCGGCCCACGACAGCTCGATCGCCGCCACGCTCGGTGAGCTGCTCACCTCGCTGCATGCGGCGCCCGTGGAGCACATGGCCACGCTGGTGGGCGTCGACGACCAGCCGCTGGTTCAGTGGCAGCGCGAGGCCGCCCAGGCCTATGCGACGGTCGCCGGGAAGGTGCCCGTGGTGTACCGCCGGCCCGTGGAGGCGTTCCTGGACTCCCCACCTCCAGCCGGCGGGTGGGTACCGGTTTTCTCCCACAACGATCTCGGGATCGAGCATGTCCTGGTCGATCCCGGCACCTGGACAGTGACCGGCGTCATCGACTGGAGCGACGCCGCGATCGTGGACCCGGCCGTTGACTTCGGCCTGCTGTATCGAGACCTGGGCCCGGCCGCCGCCCACGCCGCCATGGGCAGGTATCGAACCGAGGCCAACGATCTCGTGGCCCTCGAGGAGCGCGCCCGCTTCTATGCCAGGTGCAGCGTCTTCGAGGACCTGGCCTACGGCCTCCAGACCGGGCGGGACAGGTACGTCGACAAGAGCCTTGCCGCGCTGGCGTGGCTGCTCCTGGCGTAGCCGCACAGCGCTCGGGCGGGCGATTCATCCACAGATCGCTCCCACCCCCTTCAAACAGGCACGGGACTGGTGCAGGCTCCAGCCAGCTTGCCAATCCGTCTCCTCCGGAGGGATCGAGGTGCCGCCGACCTGGTCGCATCCACCCCTGCCGGACGGGCGGCGCGAACGAACGGGCCCGGGCGTGCAGCGGTCGAGCGGGCGACGGCCACCTGGCCGAGCATCCAGCCCAAGCCTGGTCCGTTACCGACCCATGACCGGCGGCTCGCTAGCGTCCTACCGATCGAGCAGCCAACCAGGTAGGCAGCCGTGCCGCATCTCCATCCGTTACCGGCATTCACCATGGTGATGCTGGTCTGGGGAGTGGCCAGCGAGGCCCTGCGCGAGATCATCACCGGCTTCCTCGACGAGGTGCGCTTTGAATGAGCCGCCGGCAGGCGGGGGAGCCGCCGAGGCCGGGGCGGCGGTGGTGGAGTTCGTCCTGGTGTCGGTCGTCGCGCTGGTGCTGGCCATGTCGGTCGCGCAGCTCGGGCTGTTCCTGTGGGAGCGGAACGCGCTGATGGGGTCGCTGTCCGAGGGGGCGAGAGTGGCGGCGGCCGAGGGACGGACGGTGGCCGACGGGCGGCGGGTGGCGGCCGAGCTGCTGCGGCGGTCGGCCGGCGGCCGGGTCGCTGACGCGGTGCCGATCGACGGCGTCGAGGCCGACGGGCTGGTGGTGCTGCGTGCCGAGGGCACGCTGCCGTCGTTCGTTCCCGGCGTGCCCGGCCTGCCGGTCCGGATGACCGCCCGGATGCACGAGGAGGAGGCCCTGTGATCGACGTGGCCGGGCACGCCCCCGACCGCCGGTCGGGCGCGGGGCTGCCGGGAGACCCGGGACCGGGAGGGCCGGGGACGGGGGAGCGGGGGGCGGCGGTGGTGGAGTTGTTGGTCGTGTTCCTGACGCTGTTGGTGCCGCTGGTCTATGTGATGGTGGTGATGGCCGACGTGCAGCGGGCGTTGCTGGCGACCTCCAGCGCGGCCCGGGAGGCCGGTCGGGTGTATGTGACCGGGTCGGATCGGTCGGCGGCGGAGCGGCGGGCGGCGCTGGCGTACCGGGAGGTGCTGGGCACCTATGGGATGCGCGCCGGGGACCCGAAGGCTTCGATGCGGTTGCGGGTGGGGTGCCCGGACGGGGTGGGGTCGGGGTGTGTCGGTGGGTTCGGGCCCGGGGCGGAGGTCCAGGTGGTCGTCACCTATCGGGTCCCGGTGGCCCGGCTGCCGTTCCTGGGTGAGGTCGCCGGACCCGGGGTGACGATCGGGGCGACCCATCACACTCGGGTCGACCGCTACCGCGGGCTGGGCCGATGAGTCCTCGGCCGCCGCGCGCCGGCGGGGTGGAGGGGACCCGCCCGCGCGGGAGGGAGGAGGGGCAGGCGCTGGTGTTGCTGATCGGGTTGGTGGTGCTGGTGTTGATGGTGCTGGCGCTGGGGTGGGACACGTCCAACTGGTTCCTGGGGCATCGGGCGCTCGGGAACCTGGCGGATGGGGCGGCGGTGGCGGCGGCCAATGACGTGGACACCAGGATCTGGTACCGGAGTGGTGGGCGGAGTGTCCGGGTTGCCGAGGAGCGGGCCCGGGCGACGGTGGAGGGCTACCTGGCCGGGTCGGCGGGGGACTCGGGGGTGGCCGGGGTGCGGTTGCGGTCGGTCCAGGTCGTCTCGGGTGAGGGAGGGCCGGAGGTGACGGTCCGGGTCGGCGCCCCGGCGCGGGTCGGGCTGCTTCGGCTGCTGCGCCTGGTCCCACCGGACATGGAGGGCCGGGCGGCGGCCACGGCCCGCCTGGTTCCACCGTAGCCGGCCGGCGGGGCGGGATGGGCCGTGCTATCCGGGTGGGGGGGGGTCGGGGTGGGGTGGGATGGCGTCCAGGGATGGGATGAGGTGGATGCGTCTGGGGAGCTTGTAGCGGGCGAGGCGTTGTTCGAGAAGGGGGCGGAGGGTGGTGGGGAGGGTGGTGGCGGCGGCGGGGTCGGTGGGGACGACGTAGGCGGTGACGGTCTGGCCCCAGGTGGGGTCGGGTTCGCCGCGGACGAGGGTGGCCTTGACGCCGGGGGCGGCGGTGATGGCTTCTTCGACCTCGCCGGGGTAGACGTGGTAGGAGCCGGTGTTGATCATGCCGTCGAGGCGGCCGCCGAGGTAGAGGTAGCCGTTGTCGTCGAGCCGGCAGATGTCGCCGAGGGCGTACCAGCCGTCGGGGTCGGCGTGGCCGGGGACCACGGTGTCGCCGCGGACGCAGAGCTCGCCGCGGTCCGGTGGCTGGCCGGGGACGGGTCGGATGCGGAGGTTGGTGCCGGCGACGGGCCGGCCGCAGCTGCGGGCCAGGTCCGTGTCGCCTCGGGCGATGCGGCGGTGGTCGTCGATGCTCAGCACCGACAGGGGCCAGCCGCCCTCGAACCGGCCGTAGAGCTGGACCAGGACCGGGCCGATGCGGTCGTGGGCCTGGGTGATCTCCTCGGCGGAGATGGGGGCGCCGCCGTAGAGGAGGCGGCGCAGCGGTGGGGCGACCGTCCGGCCCGAGCGGTGCAAGGTGTCGGCGAGGCGGGTCACCATGCCGGGGACGAAGAAGCTGGCGGTGGCCTTGTGGCGGTGCACAGCCTCCACGAAGGCGTCGGCGTCGAAGCGTTGCAGCAGGACCTGGGGCAGGCCCATGTGCAGGAACGGGAAGGTCCCGATGAGGCCGGTGCCGTGGGGGAGCTGCTGGGCGGTGACGAAGACCTCGTCGCTGTCGAACCCGGGTCCGTAGGTGCCGGACCGGTACAGGGCGACGTTGTTCCTGATCCCCGCCTCCCAGTTGCGGTAGGAGATGGGCACGGCGAACAGGCCGGCGGCGGTGGTCATGCGGGGATAGAGGACGGCGGTGCGGTCGGCTGGGACCCGGACCTCCTCGAGGGTGCCTGGGGTGCGGGCGGGACCGGGGGTGGCGAGGGGTTGGTCGGTGTCGTGGAGGTGGGCGCCGGGCAGGGCCTGGTGGGCGGCGTCGGTGAGGACGGCGTCGACGGCGGCGGCCTCGAACACGGCGCCGGCTTCGGCGGTGGGGGCGCCGGGGTCGACGGGGACCTTGGTGGCGCCGATCCACTCCACGGCCAGGTGGGCCTCGATGGCGGCGACCGAGTTCCAGTACCACAGGCCGACCCGCCGGCCGCTGAGGCCGAGGGCGGTGAGGCTGTGGGCCAGGGCCTCGGTCCGGTCCCCGAGCGAACCGCCGGTGCGGACCGCACCGGCGGCATCGGTGACCAGGACGCGGTCGGCGGCCAGGCGGAGCGCGGCCCGGGAGCCGGCCCCGGCCAGGATGGCCGGCCGGGACCCGGTCGGGCGAGCGGCGCTCACGGGCGGGACCGGTCGGGCCCGCGCTGGCGGGTGGCGGTCACGGACGGGATTCGAGTTGGTCGCGGAGGGCTTGGCGTTGGACCTTGGCGCCGCCGAGGACGGTGGGGAGGTCGGTGACGAAGACCAGCTCGGTGGGGCGTTCGTGGTCGGGGAGGTCGGCGGTCTGGGCGAGGATCTCGTCGTCGAGGCCTTGGGCGGGGGCGTGGTCGGGCTTGAGCAGGATGGCGGCGACGACGGTCTGGGACCCGGGGTGGCCGAGGCCGACGACGCCGCAGTTGGCGACGGCGGGGTGGCGCAGGAGGGCGGCCTCGATCAGGTGGGGGAAGACGGCGCCGGCGGGGCTGGTGATCTTGTCGCCGGCGCGGTCGGCGTAGTAGAGGAACCCGTCCTCGTCCAGGTAGCCGACGTCGTAGGGGCGGAACCAGTCGCCGGGGAAGAAGGCCTCGGCGGTCTTGGCGGGCAGGCCCCAGTACTCGCCGACGGACATGGCGCTGCGGACGACGATCTCGCCGACCTGGCGGGGGGCGAGGCGGTTGCCGTTCTCGTCGACGATGGCGATCTCCAGGAACGGGCCGCCGGGGCGGCCGACGCTGTTGAGCCGCTCGGGCCGCTCGGCGGCCTCCTGGGGGAGCAGGCGGGTGGTGACGGCGCCCTGCTCGGTCGACCCGAACCCATGGGCCCAGATCGGTCCCAGGAGCTTGGTGGTCCGCTCCAGGAGCTCGGGGGTGCCGAAGAAGATCACCATGCGCCGCAGGCGGTGCTCGAAGCCGCCCCGCCGTTCGACCGCGTCCAGCACGGGGGTGAGCAGCGGGCCGGGCATGAAGATGCCGGTGGCCTCGTGGGCGGCGATCGCGTCGAGCAGCTGGTCGGGGTCGAAGGCCTCGTCGTCCAGCAGCACCGACCCGGCGCCGCGCAGCAGGTACGGGTAGAGGGTCTGGAAGCCGCTGGCCCACTGGATGGCGTGGAAGTGGAGGTTGACGTCGTCGGCGCCGACGGGCGGGACGCCGGGGCCGAAGGTGTCGAGGTGGTGCAGGTTGTGGTCGATGACGGCGGCCCAGGAGCGGTAGGTCTTGACCCAGGCCTTGGGGTGGCCGGTGGTCCCGGAGGTGAGCTGGAGGAAGCAGGGTGCGTCCTCGTCGACGTCCAGGTAGGGGTCGTCGGGGCGGCCGGCGGCCTGGAGCTCGGCGAAGGGCTGGGCCCATGCGGGGGTGTCGGGGCCGATGGCGACGAAGTGCCGCACGGTGGTGAGCTGGGGGCGGGCGGCCTCGACCTGGTCGGTGAAGCGGGTGTCGAACACCATGGCCGACGCCTCGATGTGGTTCAGCGAGGCGACGTGGGCGTCCATGGTGAAGTGGCTGTGGAGCACGGCGCGGACCAGGTTGTGCTTCTCGAAGCCGAGCCAGGCGGTGACGACCTCGGGGGTGTTGTAGGCGAGCACGCCCACCCGGTCTCCCCGCTGCACGCCGAGGTCGTGGAGGGCCGACCCGACCTGGTTGGCGGCCTGGTTGAGCTCGGTGAAGCTCATCGAGCCGGCCGCCGAGGTGAGCGCGGGGCGGGAGCCGAACCGCGCCGCCGTCGTCCGGACCAGTGCACCCGCTTCGACCCGCATGCTGCCTCCCATGCCGCCCTGGTAAACTAACTGGTTAGTAAACTATGGAGAGCGGCGGAACGGCAGTCAAGACGCCGCGGAGGGGGTCGAGGATGGGGGGCGACGGCTCGGTGGCGGTTGCCGGGGACCCGTACGTCGCGGACGCGCCGGTCCGGCTGACCAGGGAGCGGATCCTGGAGGCGGCGGCGCGCCTGTTCTACCAGCGGGGGATCCGGGCGGTGAACGTGGACACCGTCGCCCAGGAGGCGAGCCTCACCAAGGTCACCCTCTACAAGTACTTCCGGTCCAAGGACAGCCTGGTCGCCTCCTGCCTGCACATGCTGGACGACCGGTTCTTCAGCTGGTTCGTGCACGAGGTGGAGGGCCGCAGCCAGGATCCGGGCGAGCGCCTGCTGGCCGTGTTCGACGTCCTCGACCACTGGTTCCAGCGCGAGTCGTTCCGGGGGTGCGCCTTCATCAACGCCACCGTCGAGCTCGCCGACTCGAGCCATCCCGCCTACGAGGCGGTGATGTCGCACAAGCGCCGCAGCCGCGACTACTTCCGCGAGCTGGCCGTGGCGGCCGGAGTCGACGACCCCGACGACGTGTCCGACCAGTGGATGCTGCTGAGCGAGGGCGCCATCGTCACCGCCCTGGTCGAGGACGACCGCGACGCCGCCAAACGGGCCCGCCGGGCGGCGGCCCGGCTGGTCGGCGCCGAACCGCTCGGCTAGCGATGGGCGGGAGGTGCGCGATCGGCCCCGGGCATGAACCGAGCGGCCGGGCGGGGGAGGGTCCTCCGCCCGGCCGCTCGTTCGCTACGCGCTAACGCCTCGGTCAGGAGACCGGGGCGCTCCCATGGCAGGTTGCAGAGATCACCTCCTCCCTGTTCCGGTCGGGCCGGCCCGCCTGGGTGGCGGGGCCGGCGGAGAACGGTTGCACGCTCCGGCAAGCTACAGTTTGTGAGGGAACTCCCAGGATGTCCGGCGGATTCCCACGATCTGGAGCCGGACATCTACGTAGATCACAGGATGATATCGACGTGTATACGATTTGACTCCAACCGGGTGGTGCCGTACAGTCCGTCGCGCTACCCCCATGGCACTGCACCAAAGAGCCTCCCCCCAGGCTCAGCGACATCCAGAAGCATCGCTCTGAATTCGCTGTTCGCGGATCGGTCCGAGCTTCCCCTTTCCTGTCGCCCCCACGACAGGGACTGCTCGAGGCGCACCCCCAGCGCTTGCCGCGGATTCGTGAATTCCGAGTGGCACGACTGACGCACGGCTTTCCAGGAATGGCCAGGTAATTCCCGGCGAGTTGTGATCCCCCCGTCGGCCGCGTGGCCGGTTGGCCGCGCTATGAAATAAATGAGGTGGCTGCAATGGCGGCCTGGTTCTCCCTGTGCCTTCCCGAAGGCTTCCGCGCTGCTTGCCTGCCCGTGACGACTGCTATGGAGGGGGGGCCCTCGTGACGCAGCTCCACGACGACGTGGACGACGTGGACAACGCCTGGTACGCCGGTCGGCTCGAGCCCGTGCCCGAGGTCGAGGACGGCGCCGGCGAGTGGGACGCCCGGGACCCCTGGGACGGCGACGGCCTGCAGGCTGCCGCGCCGGCGGCGCCGGACGGCGGGGAGCCGCTGTTCGAGCAGCTCCGCAGCGCCTACCTGCACCGCGACGACACCAACGAGTGGGCGCGCGACACCGACACCGGCGGCTGGGCCGCCGACGACTCCGGCCGCTGGGAAGCCGCCGGCGCCACCGCCTTCGAGGACGACGACAGCCGCTACCGGTGGGTGGACGCCCCGGCGTCCTGGGAGTCGGAGTCCGAGGAGGGCTGGGACGACGAGGCCGACGGGTTCGACGACCTGGACGAGGAAGAGGAGGAGCTCGACTCCGAGCCACGGGCCCGCGGGGCCCGCCGGTCGCGGTCCACGGCGGGCCGGGCGGGGCTGCGGCGGACGAGCACGCTGCTGAACGCCTCCACCATCCTGCTGTTCGCGGTCGGGGCCCTGGCCGCGGCCGGGCTGTCGGTCTGGATCCTCTCGGCCCGGCTGCTGACCACCCGCCAGCTGTTCTTCCTCACCCACTCGATCTTCGGGATCATCATCGTCCACGCCTTCGGCGGCGGGCTGGGGACCCTGCTCACCAGCGGCGACTCGCGGATGAAGGACCGGATCCGCAAGCTCTCGACGGCCGCGCTGGCGGTGGTGGCCTGGCTGGCCTCGGGGATCGGGACCTGGTTCGGGTACGCCGGCTACCGGGCCAAGGTGCCCCCCGGCGGCGACATCACCATGTACCCGCGCGAGTACCTGCTCAACAGCCCGCAGCTCGCGTTCTGGGAGACCTTCGCCATGGAGTGGAAGGTCCACATCGGTTGGACCACGCCCTTCCTGGCGACGGCGGTGGCCTTCACCGCGCTGCGCTACCGGCGCCGGCTGGTCGCCGACCGGCTGGTCCGCAAGGTCATGACGATCATGCTGCTGCTCGCCTTCGCCGGCGCGCTGGTCGCGGCGGGGCTGGGCGCGGTGGTCAACGTGACCGCGCCGAACGACTTCATGCACCGGGGCTGGAGCCCCTGACGGCCGCTACGAGAGAGACGGTGATGAGCTGATGCGCGATCGAGCAGGACGCGCTGCCGTGGCGGCACACGAAGGGCAGGCCATTGGACGGCACGAACGCCGCCCGCACCTGGTCGAGGTCTCCGGGCACCACGCCACCCCGTCCCGCCGCGCGACCCGGGTCGCGCGCTCGCGCCATGCGGCGCGCCCCGGGTGGGCGGTCTGGGCCGAGCGGGCCGGGCGGTTCGCCGGGCAGGCCCGGGAGTGGTGGGCCGAGGGGACCGAGCGGGTCGCCGCCCGGGCCCGGGAGCGCTGGGCCGAGCAGGTCGCCGGCGCCCAGCGCCCCAGGAGCGGCGGGCCCGCCCCCGCGCTCCGGTCGGTGGCCGGGGCCGGGACGGCGGCGGTTCTGGGGAAGGCGCGCGGGCCGGGTACGGGTACGGCTCGAGGGCCGGGCGGCCCCGGGCGGCCGAACCGGCCCGCCGCGGCACCTCGCCGGGACGCCGCGGAGTCGGCGGGCGAGCTGGCGCGAGGACGTGATGACCGGCTGGTGCTCGCTGCTGCTGGTCCTCGGCCTGTACCTGGACGGCTGGAACCACATCAACCTGCTGGACGACGGGCTGGGGCCGTTCCTGACGCCCTGGCACGGAGTGCTGTACGCGGGGTTCGCGGCCACCGCGGCCTGGATCCTGACCCGGCACCAGCGCCGCGGCGCCTGGTCGCTGCGGGCCGTGCCCCCGGGCTACCGGCTGGCCCTGGTCGGGATGGGGCTGGCCATGGTGGCCCTGGCCGGCGACGCCGTCTGGCACACGCTGTACGGCGAGGAGCAGGGCCTGGCCCGGCTGATCTCCCCGTTCCACCTGGTGCTGTTCTCTGGGGCGTGCCTGCTGGTCAGCTCGGCGCTGCGCGCGGCCTGGTCGGGGCCGACCTCGGCGCGGGTGCCGAGCCTGCGGGCGTTCTGGCCGGTGGTGCTGTCGACCACGCTGGTGGTGGCCATGACGGCGTTCTTCTTCCAGTACGTGTCGCCGGTGGTGGCCTGGCGGCGGCCGGCGCTGGCCGCCCTCCCGGCCGGCTCCCCCTTCGCCGAGACGGTGCAGGTGTACGAGCTGCTCGGCCTGCTGGTCCACAATCTCCTCTTCCTGGCCCCTGTGTGCCTGCTCCTGCTGCGCTGGCAGACGCCGCTGGGGACCTTCACGGTGATGAGCGGGACGGTGGCCCTGCTGCTGGCCACCCAGACCGAGCTCGGGCTGGTCGGGCTGGTCGGGGCCGCGGTGCTGGGCGGGGCCGCGGCGGACGTGGCCGTGAACCTGCTGCGGCCGTCGCCGGAGCGGCGCTGGGCGGCCCGGGCGGTGGCCGTGATCGCCCCGGCCGTCTATTGGACCTCGCATTTCGCTCTGCTCAAGGCCGGCTACGGGGTGACCTGGGAGCTGGAGATCTGGCTGGGCTCGGTGGTCTGGGCATCGCTGTCCGGGCTGTCGCTGGCCCTGCTGATGTGGCCGCCGGCGGTCCCGTTGACCGCCTGGAACCGGGGCCGGGCGCCAGCCCGGTCACCGGCGGCGCCCACGCCAATGCGCGTCCGAATGGTCGGGAGGTGACCTCGATGCCAACCACGACGGAGACCGCCGCCTCGATCAACGAGCGGTTCGAGGCCACGGCGCTGCCGCTGCACGACTCGATCTACCGGGCGAACCTCCGGATGACCGGCGACCCGGTGATGGCCCAGGACCTCACCCAGGAGACGTATCTCCGAGCGTTCCGCGCCTTCGACTCCTTCCAGGCCGGCACCAACTGCCGCGCCTGGATGCTGCAGATCTCCCACAACCTGTTCTGCCGCGACTACCGGGGACGCAAGCGCATCACCTACCGGACCGCGGCCGACGACGACGTCGACGTGCTGGCCCAGTTCCGGGCCGACGTGCCCAACCCGGAGGAGGAGGCGCTGCGCCAGCTCGACCGGGAGGCGCTCCGGCGGGCAATTTCCAAGCTGCCCGAGCCCTACCGGGTGGCGGTAACCCTGGTCGAGCTCCAGGGCCTCTCCTGCGAGGAGGCGGCGGCGGTCATGGGCACCCCCAAGGGCACCGTGCTCTCGCGATTGTTCCGGGCCCGGGAGCGCCTCCGCCGACTGCTTCTGTCGGAGTTCGGCCGGGCCCGCACCGTCGTCCCCCTGCCCGCCCAGAATTCTTGAGAGATATTGGGAATCCGATGACACAGCCAAGAGTTCCCCGTTGGCAATGGAAATTCTCGGACCAGGGAAGGACCGCGATGCCGCGACGCCGTCTCCTGCTGACCGTCTCGAGCCTGGTCGCGGTGGCGCTTGCCCTCACCGGCTGCACCATCCCGACCACCAAGGACGGCGGAGGCTACGGCCCGTCCAACCAGACCGCCCGCAAGGCCGCGCCGCCGCCCCCGGTGGAGCTGCGCAGCGGGGCCAAGGAGGAGCTGAAGAGCAGCGACGCCTCGTGGACGCCGGCCACCTACGTGACCGCCACCGGCGCCAAGGTGGTGCTGGACGTCTCCAACGCCGACCCCACCCAGCACAACTTCACCCTCGGTGACCTCGAGATCTCCAAGAACATCCCCCCCGACACGAGCACCCTGATCCGCTTCACGGCACCCAAACCGGGTCGCTACCGGTTCTATTGCAAATACCACCAGCAGGAGATGCAGGGCTGGCTGACGGTCACCTAGCCGTCCGCCGGCAACCCCCCCGGCATCCCCGCACCCTCGACGACTCCTGACAAGGAGGGAGCCATCGTGTCCTCGTTCCGTCCCCCACGCCGTTCCGGCTGGCGGGCTCCGTGGGTCTCCGGCGTGCTCGCGGTGCTGATCGCCGCGGCCCTGGCCGGCGCGGGCGCCGCCGCCGGCGCCCAGGAGGCACCGGACGCCGCCGCCGAGACCGCCACCAGCGCGGATGCGCCCGCCGACACCACCGGACACCGGTGACACCACCGGCGATACCACCACCGACACCACCGGCGGCGACGCCACCGACGACACCACCACCGACACCACCGGGCGGCCGACGACACCGCCACCACCGACACCGCGGCCGCCGACGACGGCGAGGACGCCGGCCGCCGACCCCAACGGCAACGTCAACAACCTGCCCCTCAACAGCGGGGTCCAGACCGGCACGGTGTTCAACCCCACGCCCTACGGCGAGGTCCCCGGCAACACCCCGCAGGTGCTGGTCCAGCGTCCGGGCAGCGGCCGCATCGTCCCGCTCAACCGGGAGCTCACCGTCCGGGTGCGCTTCGCCAACTTCGAGCCGGGCTTCTTCTCCGACCCGAAGGCGGAGTACGGCGTCGGGACCCAGCGACTCAACGGCGACGGCAACCTCCAGGGCCACAACCACGGCTGCTTCCAGCGGATCGCCCGCAACGGCAGCGTGCCCGCCGAGACCTGCGACTCGTTCGTGGTCCTCCAGCGGGAGGGCGACACCGACATCCTCACCGGCATCATGCCGCCCCTGACCCAGCCGGGCCGCTACCGCTTCTGCGCCGACGCGGCCGCCGAGAACCACTACCCGGCCGCCCGGGCCTTCGCCCAGCGCGGCGGGCCGATGGACTGCGTGCGCGTGCTGGCCATGGACTTCCGCCAGCTCCGCAGTCAGGCCAACGCCAACCAGTAGGACGTCCACCCGTCAGTCAGTCCCCGACACGACGACTCAGGAGGAGCACCCTTCATGCTCAGGAGAGTGACGATGGCGGCGCTGGTCGCCGTCGTGGCCGCCGCGATGGCTGCGCCGGCCGCCCTCGCCCAGGACGACTACAGCACCACCCAGGTCGAGTACGGTGACGACGTCTACGGCGGCACCGAGGGCAGCACCGAGACCGAGGCTGCCACCGGGTCCGCCGGCCAGACGGGCGGCGCCTGGACCAAGTTCAGCGCCAAGCTGTCCGGCGACAACGAGGTCGGCGGGGGAGACCCCGACGGCAGCGGCACCGCGGCGGTCAAGACGCGCGGCACCGAGGTCTGCTACGACCTGAAGTGGACCGGGGTCGACGTCACCATGGCCCACATCCACAAGGGCGCCGCCGGCGCCAACGGCGACGTGGTGGTCAACTTCTTCGCCAACGAGAGCCCGCTGGACGCCAGCAGCAAGTCCGGCTGCGTCCAGGCCAAGGCCGCCGTGGTCAAGGGGCTGGCCACCAACCCGGCCAACTACTACGTCAACCTGCACTCGCCCGAGTTCCCCAAGGGCGCCATCCGTGGGCAGACCGCGCTCGTGAGCGGCAACGGCGACCAGCTGGCCTTCACCGGCGGTCCCATGTCCAAGGGCCTGATGCTCCTCGGCCTGTGCATCATCGCGGCCGGCTCGACGCTGCTGGCGGTTGGCCAGCGCCGCCGGGTGGCCTACCACCGTCCACGCCACTGACCGACTCCAACTGACAACCGACAACATGCACCATCTTGGCGATCCGGTGGACGGCCGTCCGTCGAGGAGGGAGCGGACAGTCCGGAGGCCCGAAGGCGGCGTCGGCAACATCGACGCGAACCTGGGGACGCGGGCCACTCGCACCGGCCGCCAGGCAGGCAGGGAGGGGCAGGCTACGGGAGACCTGCCCCTCCCGCCGCCATCCGCCCTGGCCAGCGGTGTCATCGACGGGATGCTCCTCGGTGCGCTGGTCTGGGCGGTTCTCGTCCTCACGCTGCTGCCGGCGCTGGAGGTGTCGATGGCGGCGCTGTTCCCCACCCTGCTGCTCTGCCTCTGCGCCGGCGGCGTGGTCGGCCCGGGCGTCCAGGCGGCGCTGCGGGCCGGCCGGACCAGGCGGCTGCCGGCGGTCGCCGCGGCCGGTCCCGGCCCCAAGCGGGTCGTGATCCTCGGCGGCGGGTTCGGCGGCGTCAGCGCCGCCCGCCGCTTCGAGCAGCTCCTCCCCTGGACCCCCTGGCTGGACGTGACCCTGGTCAGCCAGCGCAACTACCTGCTGTTCACGCCGATGCTGGCCGAGGTCGCGGCCGGCTCGGTCGAGGCCGGCAACGTGGGGGTGCCGCTGCGGGCGGCCTGCCCCCGGACCCGCTTCCGCCGGGGCGAGGTGCTCGGCGTCGACCCCGACCGGCGGATCGTCCACCTGCGCCGCGGCGACGCCCTGGAGACCCTGCCGTACGACCAGCTGGTGCTGGCCATGGGGGCGGTGCCCAACTTCCGCGACCTGCCCGGGGTGGCCGCCAACGCCCTCACCCTGTCCACCCTCGAGGACGCGCGGCGGCTGCGCGACCACGTCCTCGGGCGGCTCGAGCAGGCCGACCACGAGCCCGACCCGGCCGAGCGGCGCCGCTGGCTCACCTTCGTCGTCGCCGGCGGCGGCTTCGCCGGCACCGAGGCCGTGGCCAGCCTCTTCGACCTGGTCCACAGCGTCCTCCGCTACTTCCCCCACGTCCGCTCCGGCGAGCCCCGCTTCGTGCTGGTCCACTCGCGCGAGCGCATCCTGCCCGAGCTGGGCGACCGGCTGGCCGGCTACGCCAGCGACAAGCTGGTCGCCCGCGGGATCGAGCTGCGCCTCGGGGTGACGGTGGACGGCGCCGACCCCGACGGGGTCGAGCTCAGCGACGGCGAGCGGGTGGCGGCCCGCACCCTGATCTGGGCCGCGGGGACCACTCCCAGCCCGGTGCCGCTGGCCGGCGGGCCGGGAGGATCGTTCCGGCGGCCCTCTCCCGGCGTCGGGGCGGTCCCGGTCGACCGGACCCTGCGGGTGCGGGGCAGCGACGACATCTGGGCGGTGGGGGACTGCGCCCGCGTCCCCGACCTGTCCCGGCGGGGCGCCGCCTGCCCGCCCACGGCCCAGCACGCGGCCCGCCAGGGCCGGGCCGTTGCCGACAACGTGGTCGCCGCCCTGACCGGCGCCGCGCCCGAGCCGTTCCGCTTCCGCGGCCTCGGGTTCCTGGTGCCGCTGGGCCGCCAGAGCGCCGCCGCCGAGCTGCGCGGGATGCGCTTCTCCGGCCTGCCCGCCTGGCTGCTGTGGCGCGGCGTCTACCTGTGGAAGCTGCCCGGGCCCCAGAAGCGGCTGCGGGTCCTGGTCGACTGGACCGTCGAGCTGCTCTTCCCCAGAGACATCGCCCTCACCGCCTCCGAGCGGCACCCCGCCCCCCAGGCCGTCGAATGAGCGTGGCCACCGTGTCGACCGCCAGGGGGGGCGGTCACCACTCGGCCGCCCGGGCGGTGGCCGCCGGCGCCCCGGCCGGGATCGTCGGCGGGCTGGCCTTCGGCGCCGCCATGGCCCAGCTGGGCGTGCTGCCGACGGTGGCCACCCTGGTCGGGCTCGGCTCGTCCAGGGCCGGGTTCGCCGTCCACATGGCCATCTCGGCGGTGGTCGGGGCCGGCTTCGGGCTGATGGTCCGGCGCCAGCGCTGCGGCCCCAGCGAGACGGTGTTCCTCGGCGCCGCCTACGGGGCGCTGTGGTGGTGCATCGGGCCGCTGACGCTGCTGCCGCTGGCCCTCGGCAAGGCCCCGGCCTGGGAGGTCGCCGCCGCCCAGCGGGAGTTCCCCAGCCTGGTCGGCCACCTGCTGTTCGGGGTGGGGACGGCGCTGGCCTTCGTCGTCCTGCACGGCCCCGGCGACCGGGGGCAGGCCAGGCAGCTGCCCGGCGCCGGGACCCTGCTGCGGGGGCTGGCCGCCGGCGGGCTGGCCGCGGTCGCGCTGGCCGCGGTCCTGGGCGGCCGGGCCCCGGCGGTGGCCGCCGGGGCGGCCCTCGGGCTCGCCCAGGCGCTCCTGTCGCCCCGGTCCGACCAGGGGATCGGGGCCGCGGTGGTCCGCGGCCAGGCCTACGGGTTCGTGGCCTGGCTGGTGGGGGAGCTGACCGTGCTCCCCATGCTGGCCGACCAGGGGCTGCGCTGGTCGCTTCTGGAGGCGCGGGAGAGCTTCCCCGGCCTGCCCGGCTGGCTGCTGCTGGGCGCGCTGGCCGCGGTGGCCCGCACCGTGCTCGACCGCCTGGCCCCGCTGCTGTCCTCCGAGCACCTGCGCGCCTACCACGGCGCCACCGCGGGCAGCGGCGTGCTCGCCGCGGCCCTGCGGGGGGCGGTGGCCGGGCTCCTCGGCGGGGCGGTCATCAGCCAGCTCATGCTGCACGGGGCCGTGCCCGAGGTCGCCGAGCGGCTCACCGGCTCCAACGGGCCGCTGGCCGGGATCGCCGTCAACCTGGGCATCGGGGTGGCCATCGGCGTGTCCTACGGGCTGCTGTTCCGCCGGCTCGGCCAGGACGTCACCTGCGCGCTCGGCTGGGGCCTGTCGTACGGGTTCCTGTGGTGGGTCCTGGGCCCGCTGACCCTGCTGCCGGCCCTGCTCGGCGGCGACCCCGAGTGGACCGCGGCCGCGGCCGGCGGGTCCATGTCCGCCCTGGCCGGGCACCTGGTCTACGGCGGCCTCCTCGGGGTCGCCTTCTACCTGCTGGAGGCGCCGTTCGGGGTGCCGTGGCTGGCCCGGACCCGGGTCGAGGCCCTGCGGGCCCTGCGCCGCCGCGAGGAGCTGCTGGCCGCCACCCCGGCCCTGTCGGCGCTGCTGCTGGCCATGCTGCTGACGGTGCTGGTCGTCACCCTCGGCGCCTGACTGTACCAGGCGGGCTTGGGCGACAGCCGCATCCCGAGCGGATAGGGTCGCGGGAGCGGGTCGCTCCGGCTGAGGTCCCGGGCGTCCTCCGGTTGCCGCCGAGGGAGCTGTCAGCTGGCCCGCTCGAAGAACTGGTAGACGGGCGGGAAGGTGCCGACCATGCCGATCGCCAGCAGGAACATGGTCAGCAGGAAGCCCCTGGAGAGGCTGAGCTCGCGGTCGCGCAGCCGGAAGTGCAGGTTGATCCAGACGATCAGGTAGATGATCGCGGCCACCGTCGCCTTGCCGGTGAGCGGGCCCGAGGGGGCGTACAGGGTCAGCAGGTCGGCGAACTCGGTCGAGGCGGCCGCGCCCACCGTGAGCAGCCCGAGGGCCGCGCAGCCGGCCCCGGCGGCGATGGTCGCGGCGACGATGCCGCCGTTGGGCTCGGTCTCGCTGGCCTGCATCATGCGCCTCCTGGAAGGTCGGGATCGTCGAGGTTGTCGCCGGAACGTCGGGGTCCCGGCCACGGCAGCACCGTGGCCAGGGTCGAATGCGCGGCGGCCGGTTCCCGCTCGCCGGGCAGCCGCGCGCTCCGGCAGCCGCGCGCTCGCGGGCGGTCTCGCACTCGCGGGCACGCTGGAACCCCGCCCCCGGCGGTTCGGCCCCCCGGAGGGGGAGCGTAGCCGACGCGTGGCGGGGGTGCTCGTGGGTGTCCACAGGGGGGCGGGCCGGGGCCCAGTCCTGGTCGACCGGGCCCGATCCTGGTCGGCCGGGTCCCAGTCCTGGGGGACCGGGTCCCAGTCGCGCACGGTGACCCGCAGGCGGAGGCCGGCGGCGGCCAGGGCGCCGACGCCGAGGCCGATCTTGGCGGCGACCGCGAGCCGGACCATCCAGTCGGGGAGGCCGGTGGCCAGCTGGGAGCGGAGCAGGAAGCCGAGGTCCCCGAGGCCGCCGACGACGGTGAGCAGGCCGGCGGCCAGCAGGAGCTGGAACAGCCCGCTCTCGACCCGGCGCCGCAGCAGCTGCCGGACGGCCAGCGCGGCCAGCACCCACCCGGCCGCCGAGGCGGCGAGCGAGGGCAGCATGGAGGCCAGCGGGGCCTGCGCGGCCGCCAAGGCCCCGGCCGTCTGGACCAGGTCGAGGCCGACCACCAGGGCGAGCGCGGCCACCAGGGCCTCGCTCCAGCGGCGGGTCCGGCCGGCCGCCACCACCGCCATGGCCAGCAGTGCGGCCCCGGCCAGCCATGGCAGCGGCGACGGCCCCGGCACCCAGCGGACCTCGCCGACCACGTCGACGAGGCGCCCGCCGGTGCGGAGCTTCACGGTCCAGTTGGGGATGACCACCTGCGCCGAGCCGGGCGCCCGCCGCACCTGGGCCGGCGGCTCGTCGGCCTCCCAGTGGGCGCGGTGGTCGTGCCAGGCCACCGACCGGCCCGGGTCGACCTGGCGCCAGCTCGCCGGGGCGGCCGGGTCGGCGGCGGCCGGGGCCGGGCTGTCGGCCCGGCGCGGCCCGGCCATGGCCACCGTCGGCGAGCGTGAGTTCTCGAACACGCCCCGGGGCCCGACCCGCAGCCAGGGCTCGGCCTGGTAGCCGAGCACGACGACGTCGCTGGGGCCGGTGTTGACCAGGCGCAGCCGGGTGCCGGCGTCGACCACCTCGACCGAGAGCCCGGGCACGGGCGGCCGCACGGCCAGGACCCGGGTCCGGTAGTTGCCCGGCTCCACCCCGCCGAGGGAGTGCGCGCCCGCCGGGGGCGCGATCAGCACCACCGCGAACAGGGCCAGCAGCAGCGCGGTCACGACCAGCAGCAGCACCGTCGGCCACGGCCGCCTGCGGGGGTGGGTCGGATGCATGGCGTCGGTCGTCTCCCTCACCGCACCGTGACGGCGCCCTCCATCATCTGGAGGTGGTACTTGCAGTAGAAGATGTAGGTGCCCGGCTTGGTGGGGGCGGTGAGCTGGATGGTGGTGGTGGCGTCGACCGGCAGGTTCTTGGCCACCTTGGCCGGCTTGAAGGTGAAGTTGTGCTGCATGTAGTCGGCGTTGGCGATCTTGATGGTGAACTTCTGCCCGGCCGCGACCAGGACGTGCTCCGGGTTCCAGATGAAGTTCACCGCCGTCTTGGGCAGCCGGGGCACGGTCATGGCCACGACGCCGTCGCGCGGCGCCATGGGCGGGGTGTTCTGGGCGGTGCCGCCGTGGGCGTGGGTGGCGGCGTCGTGGGCGGCGGCCGGGGCGGCCGCGGCCGTGGCCTGGCTGGCCGGCGCCGACCGGCGGGTCGTGATCGCCCAGCCGACGGTGCCGACCAGGGCGACGCCGAGCAGGCCGGCGATCAGCCACGGGAGACGCTGCTTGGACATGGAACCTCGCTGGGGGGCGCGAGCGGATCTGGTGGGGAACTCCGCCGGCCGGCGCCGGATTCCCACTACTTCCCCCGGACGCAGTCCACTTTGACAAGTATGCGACGTCAGTCCCTGGAGCGCCGCCTCGAGCAGCTCCAGTACGACTGGGCCGCCGAGTGCGCCCGCGGCGCCTCGCGCACCGTCGACCCCAAGCAGGTCCAGAACCGCCTGGCCCTGCTGCGGGTGTTCTCCGACGACGTGGTCGCCCTCAGGCAGCAGGAGACCGCCGAGTGGGTGCTCGAGTTCCAGAGCAACCTCTGCGCCTGGAGCGGGAGCGCTCCGACGGCGCCCGGGCCCGCCCCGGGTCGGTACCATTGCCGGGCACCGCCGAGCCCTAGGAGACGGAGGAGACCCGGAGCCGATGCCCACCGACCACGGACCCGAGCTGGAGGGGCTGCGCAAGCGGCTCGCCGACGCCAAGGAGTTCCTTTGACCTGGCGGGCAAGGAACGGGAGCTGGCCGGGCTGCGGGAGCAGGCGTCGGCGCCCAACCTGTGGGACGAGCCGGAGCGTGCCCGGCGGGTGATGCGCCGGCTGGCCGCCGTCGAGGGGGACCTCGAGACGGTGGCCGGGCTCCAGGGACAGCTCGAGGACCTGGAGACGCTGAACCTGCTCGCCCTCGAGGAGGACGACGACTCGGTGGCCGCCGAGCTCACCCAGGGGCTGGCCAGCCTGGCCGCGGCCGTCGAGGACCTCGAGGTGCTGGCCCTGCTGGGCGGGGAGTTCGACGACCGGGACGCCATCGTCACCATCCACCCGGGAGCGGGGGGACCGAGTCGCAGGACTGGGCCGAGATGCTCTGGCGCATGCTGGTCCGCTGGGCCGAGCGGCGCGGGTTCAAGGTCACCGTCAACGACTACCAGGAGGGTGACGAGGCCGGCATCAAGTCGGTCACCGTGACCATCGAGGGGCCGCGGGCCTACGGGCTGGTGTCGGCCGAGGCCGGCACCCACCGGCTGGT
Organism: uncultured Actinomycetota bacterium; assembly: GCA_963733175.1. Classification (GTDB taxonomy): domain Bacteria; phylum Actinomycetota; class CALGFH01; order CALGFH01; family CALGFH01; genus CALGFH01. The sequence continues at coordinate 7,882 of CAVTCL010000026.1, read as the reverse complement.
CCGGATCTCGCCCTACGACCAGGCCAAGCGGCGGCACACCTCGTTCGCGGCCGTCGACGCCATCCCGGTGCTGGACGACGAGGACACCCCCGAGATCGACGACGCCGACCTGCGCGTCGACGTCTTCCGCTCCTCGGGGCCGGGCGGCCAGGGCGTCAACACCACCGACTCGGCGGTGCGCGTCACCCACCTCCCGTCCGGGATCGTGGTCGCGGTCCAGAACGAGCGCTCCCAGCTCGCCAACAAGACGATCGCCCTCAAGATCCTGGCCGCCCGGCTGGCCGAGCGGGCCCGCAAGGAACGCGAGGCCCAGCTCGCCGCCCTGCGCGGCGACCGGGGCGAGATCGCCTTCGGCAGCCAGATCCGCTCCTACGTCCTCCACCCCTACCAGATGGTCAAGGACCACCGGACCAGCGTGGAGACCGGCAACGTCCAGGCGGTCCTCGACGGCGACCTCGACCAGTTCGTCGCCGCCGAGCTCCGCCGCCGCGCCACACCCTAGTGGCCAGGCTGCGCCAGCCGGCGGTCGTCCTGGCCCTGCTGGTCGCCGTCTACGTCGCCACCTTCGGGTGGCTGACCTGGGCCCAGCACGCCAACTTCGGGACCTTCGGCTACGACATGGGCCTGTACGACCAGGGGATCTGGCTGCTGTCCCGGTTCCAGGACCCGTTCGTGACCATCCGGGGGCTGGACTACTTCGAGCACCACGTCAACCTGGTGACGGTGCTGTTCGTGCCCGCCTACTGGCTGGGGGCCGGCCCCCAGTTCCTGTACCTGGTGGAGACGGTCTGGATGGCGCTGGGGGCGGTGCCGCTGTTCCTGCTGGCCCGCGACCGGCTGCGCAGCGGCTGGCTGGCCGTGGCCGTGGCCGGCTGCTTCCTGCTGTACCCGTCGCTGGAGTGGATCAACTGGTGGCACTTCCACCCCGACGCGCTGGTGATCACGCCGCTGCTGTTCGCCTGGTGGCTGGCCCGCCCGGCGCCGCTGGGGCTGGTTCGCGGTCGCGGTGGCGGTCGCCATGGCCTGCAAGGAGGACGCGGCCCTGGCCGTGGTCATGCTCGGCCTGGCCCTGGCCGTCCTGGGCGAGCGCCGGGCCGGACTGCTCACCGCCGCCGCCGGGGCCGGCTGGTTCCTGCTCGCCACCAGGGTGGTGATCCCGGCCGCCGGCGGCGGGGACGGGCCCTTCTACCAGGAGCTGTTCCCCGGCTTCGGCGACTCCCTCGGCGAGATCGTCTGGAACATGGCCGCCCACCCGAGCCGGCTGCTCGACCTGGCCACGCTGGAGGACCGGCTCAGCTACTACTGGAAGGTCCTGGCCCCGGTGGCCTTCTTCCCCCTGGCCGCCCCGCTGGTCCTGCTCATCTCGGTGCCCCAGACGGTGGTCAACGTGACCTCGGGCCACGCCCTGACCCACGACTTCCGCTTCCACTACACCGCCATCGTCCTGGCCGGGGTGTTCCTGGCAACGGTGGAGGCGATGGGCTGGGCGGCCCGCGGGGCGACGGCCCGCCGGGTGCTGGTGGCGGTGCTGGTGGCCACCTCGGTGGCGGCCAACGTCGCCTGGTCGCCGTCGCCCCTGGGCCGCCAGTACGACGACGGCATCTGGGCCAGGGCCGAGCCCCGCCACGCCACCGTCAAGGCGGCCCTGCGGGTCGTCCCGCCCACCGCCGGGGTGTCGGCCTCCTACAACCTGATCCCGCACCTGACCCACCGGACCTTCGCCTACGAGTTCCCCAACCCCTGGCGGGTCACCAACTGGGGCGCCCATGGCGAGAACCCGCCCGACCCGGCGACCGTCGACTACCTGGTGATCGACGAGCGGCTGGTGGGCGACCAGCGGCCGCTGTACGAACGCTTGGTCGGCCCCCAGGGGGGGTACAGGAAGGTGTTCGCGTCCGACGGCATCGTGGTCGCCCAGCGCCGCTAGGAAGGTTGGCGACCCGAGGCCGATTCGTGACATGGCCGCCGGGCCGGACCGTCATGGATGCGCTAGGCTTGACGGCCCGTGCCCGCATCGAGAACCGGAGTCTGTCCCTGAGCGTCATCGCAGGCCTCTATCAGCGCTGGCGGCACCTGGCCCACGAGATGGCCAAGTTCGGCATCGTCGGCGCCTTCAACACCGTCCTCGACTTCGGCCTCTTCAACCTGCTGTACGTGGGGCTGGGCTGGACGGCCCTGGGCGCCAACACGGCCTCGGTGGCGGTCGCCGCCACCTCGTCGTTCTTCATGAACCGGCACTGGACCTTCCGGCACCGGGCCCGCACCGACCTGCGCCGCGAGTACCTCGTGTTCTTCCTGCTCAACGGGGTCGGGCTGCTGATCGCGACCGGCTGCATCCTGTTCGTGGAGCGCGTCCTCGACCAGACCGGGCCGCTGTGGCTCAACATCGCCAAGGTGGCCGGGCTGGTCCTTGGCATGATCTTCCGGTTCACGACCTACAAGCGGTTCGTGTTCCTGTCGCCGGAGCGGGCCGCCGCCCGGGCGATCGCCGAGGGCTCGGTGGCCGAGGTCGACGACGACCCGGCTCAGCCGGCCACGTCGCGGACCCGCATCTCGTCGTAGGCGCCCCTGGCGGCCGCCCGCCGGACCTTCCACACGTCGGCCAGCATCCGCAGCGCGTCCCCGCCCAGGCGGACCTTGCTGCCCTGGCGCTCCTCGGCCCTGACCGGCACCTCGACCACCTCGATGCCCAGGCGGCGGGCCACCAGCAGCGCCTCGGCGTCGAAGGCGAACCCGTCCACCCGGGCCCGGCTGAACACGTCATCGGCCGCGCCCCGGCGGAAGCCCTTGAGGCCGCACTGGGTGTCGTGGAAGGGCAGGCCGAGCAGCAGCCGCATGACCCGGTTGAAGACCCGGCTGGCCAGCCGGCGCAGCGGCGAGCCGGCCCCGGCCTGGCTGCCCAGGCGGGCGCCGATGGCCACCGGGGCCCGCGCCAGGGCGGCCACCACCAGCTCGAGCTGGTCGGGCCCATAGGAGCCGTCGGCGTCGGTGAACACCACCAGCTCGCCCTGGGCGGCCTGGATGCCGGTCCGGACCGCGTAGCCCTTGCCGTGGTTGCGGGTGGTCCGCACCACCCGGACCCGCGGGTCGGCGGCCGCGATCTGGTCGGCGATGGCCGTGGTCCCGTCGGTCGAGCCGTCGTCGACCACCAGCAGCTCGACCTCGGCCCGGCCGGGCGGGAAGTGGGCCAGGTAGGCGGCCAGGGTGCCGGGCAGCCGCTCGGCCTCGTCCAGGCAGGGCAGCACGATCGAGAGGCTCGACCCTGCCGGCGGCCGGTCGGTCACGGGACGGCCTCCTGGCGTTGCAGCACGACCACGCCCTGGCGGTCGAAGGCGGTCTCCCAGGCCGGGTCGGCCTGGAGCCGGTCCAGCAGCTCCCGGTCCTGCTCGCCCAGCAGCTCGCGCTGGACGACCACGAACTGGAGCCGCTCCAGCGCCGCCGGCGGGTGCTCGTCGCCGGCCACGCCCCAGTTGACCGCCCGGAACGGGTTGGGGAACTCGTACACCTCCGCCCGGTGGCCGAGGTGGGGGACCAGGTTGAACTGGGCGCTGACCGGCGCGTCCGGGCCGACCAGGGCCAGCGCGTCCCGCCGGGCCTGGTCGACCGGCCCGGCGGCCACGGCCACCGGGTCGCGGGCCCACGGCGCCGGCCCGTAGCGCCAGCTGGTGAAGCAGGCCACCACCACCAGCAGCACCAGCAGCGGGGCGAGCAGCGGCCGGCGGGCCGAGCGGACCGCGGCCAGCCCGGCCACCGCCCCGGCGGCCAGCAGGGGCGCGGCCGTGGCCAGGTAGTGGAAGCGGAGCTGGTGGTGCTCGGGCTGGACCGCGGCCAGGTTGAGCAGCAGCGGCGGGGCCACCGGGAGCAGCCACCTGGGGGCCAGCAGGGGCAGGCCGAGCAGTGGCAGGAACACCAGCAGCAGGTAGAACAGGCCGTCGTTGGCCAGGCCGGTCTGGAGGGCGTGGCCGGCCATGGTGGGCAGGGCCGCCAGCAGGGCCGGGGGCCCGCCCCCGGCGATGCCGTAGTCGGTCTCGAACAGCCGCGCGGCCCGGCCGGCGTGCAGCGGCGCCAGCACGTAGGTGGCGACCAGGAACCAGGCAAGGCCGGCCCCGGCGGTGCGCCAGCCGACCGCCCGACGACCACCGACGACCAGCAGCAGCCCGAACCCGGCCACCACCAGCCCCAGCTCCGCGCCGCAGAGCGCGGCCAGGGCCAGCCACAGCGCCATGGCCCGGTGCCGGCGGCGGTCGGCGGCCAGCACGGCCAGGGCGAGCAGGCCGGCGGCGATCGTCTCGGGATGGAACTGCCAGCTGAGCGCCCACTGCACCCCCGGGTAGGCCAGGTAGGCGACGGCCACGGCCAGCCCGGCGGCCGGGTGGCCGAGGTGGCGGCTCGCCGAGCCGGTACAGGACCAGCGCCGGCAGGGCCAGGAACAGCACCTGGAGCAGCAGCAGCAGGCGCGGGTCGGCCCACAGCCGGTACAGGGGGGCGACCAGGACCATGATGTAGGCGGCCTGCTGGCCGAGCAGGTCGAGGCCGCGGACGGTCACGAACGGCGCCCGGGGCCGCGACAGCAGCCAGGTCCCCTGGTCGTAGATGCCCAGGTCGAACCCGTAGGTGCCGAAGTGGGCGTGGGCGGTCCAGGTGGCGCCGACGAACCCGGCCACGAAGGCGGCCACGGCCAGCCCAAGGGCGATCGCGCACAGCCCCGACGCCGAGATCCGGGTGGCCGCGACCAGCCGCCGCCCCGCCTCGAGCAGGGCACGCTCGACCCGAGCCCCACCGGCGGCGGGCCCCCGGTGGGGGAGCCTGGCTGACTGCGGGGGAGGAGGGCCGGCGGTCGTCCACAGCCCCCGACCCGGGGGCCAACCCGGGCACGCCGAAGCGGCCGAGGCGCCGCGGCAGCGGCGGGCCGCCCGGCGGGGCCAGCAGCTCGACCTCGGCGGTGTGGTTGAAGACGTCGGGGGGCAGGGGCGCGGGAAGCCCGAACGCCTCGGCGTGGCGCTCGGGGTAGTCGGCCGTGTCGTCCAGGTCGAACAGGTGCAGGTTGGGCAGGACGTCGGCCGCCTCCTCGAGGGCGGCCACGTCGGCGCCGGTGGCGGGCCGGTCGAGGGCCAGGGTGAGGCGGCCGCGGCCCCGGCGGTCGAAGGAGATGGTCGCCGCCCGCTCCTCGTCCAGCGGCAGGTCGGCCGCGGGCAGCCACCCCCCCTGCCACCGGGGCGCCGCGCCGAGGGGACCGGGGCGTCCGGGGGGCTCATGGAGCCGACGGCGGTCCCGCCCCGTGGACCTGGCGCGGCATTACCATGGCGATCCTGGTTTCATGGTTGCTGGCGACCACGACCCGAGGAGGCAGCGCTGGCGACGATCGCGGCCTTTGCCCGCGAGGGGCTGACCGCAGCCCGCACCCGAACCGTCTGGGTGCAGCGCGGTCTCGCCCTGCTGACCTTTGGCGCCATCTACCTCGTCCTTCTCAAGTCGCTGCACTGGAAGCTTATCCTGACCCAGACGACGGCTGCGGGCGGCGACATGGGGTCGCACCACTACGTGGCCACGTTCCTGCGCGAGGAGCTGCTGCCGAGGGGGCGGGTGAGCGGCTGGGCGCCCGGCTGGTTCGCCGGCATCCCCATGCTGACCTTCTACTTCCCGCTCCCGTACGTGCTCATCGCCGCCCTCACCCTGCCCCTGGGCGACCAGGTGGCGTTCAAGCTGGTGACCGTGCTCGGCCTGTTCCTGCTCCCGGTGACCTGCTGGGCGGCGTTCCGGATCCTGCGCCTGCGCGAGCCGGCCCCGCTGCTGGCGGCCTGCGGGCCATCGTGTTCCTGTTCATGAACCAGGTCACCCCGACCGAGCAGTTCACGATCTGGGGCGGCAACATCGCCAGCACGATGGCCGGGGAGTTCCCCTTCTCGATCTCGTTCGCGCTGCTGCCGCTGGCCCTGGCCGTGCTCTGGCGGGTCTGCGAGGACGGCAAGGGCTGGCGGGCCGCCGCCCTGCTGGTCTCGGCGGTGGTGCTCAGCCACATCCTGACCACCATCGTGCTCGTGCTCGGGGTGGCCGTGCTGGTGCTGCGCCGGCCGCTGGCCACCGCCCTGGCCTCGTTCCGGCGCCTGGCCCTGGTCATGGGGGTCGCCTTCTGCCTGACCGCCTTCTGGGGGCTGCCGTTCATCCTGCGGGTGCAGTACACCGCGCACTTCCGCTGGCGCCAGCTCGGCGACTACAGCCTGCTGCTCCCCAACGAGATCCGGCCCTATCTCCTGCTGACCCTGGTCGGGCTGGTGGTGGCCGTGGCCAGGGGGGAGCGGCGGGTGCTGCTGTTCGCCTGGCCGGCCGCGGCGGTCGCGTTCGTGTTCGTCGCCCTCATCCGGGTCGCGCCCGAGGCGGCGCTGTGGAACGCCCGCATGCTCCCCTTCCTGTACCTGTTCTCGCTGCTGCTGGCCGCCTACGGCGCCTCGGTGGTGGCCGGGTGGGTGGCCGGGTGGCTGCAGCGGCGGACCGGGGTGTCGCTGCGCTACGCCTGGCTGGCCGTGGTCGCGGTGATGGTGGTGACGCCGGTGGTCGGCGCCTGGCGGCCACCGGGGCTTCGTGCCCGACTGGGCCAGGTACAACTACACCGGCTTCGAGGCCAAGGAGGGCTGGCCGGAGGCCAGGGCGCTGTTCGACACCCTGGCCACGCTGCCCCAGGGCCGGGTCATGTGGGAGTTCAACCGCGACTACGAGCGCTTCGGCACCACCAGGACGCTGGAGAACGTGCCCGTGTTCGGCGGGCAGCCGACCATGGAGGGGCTGCTGATCGAGTCGTCGATCAACGCCCCCTTCCACTTCATCAACCAGGCCGAGACCTCCGAGACCCAGACCCAGGCCGTCCCCGGCATCGACTACCCCGACCAGATGGACTTCCCGGCCGGCCTGGCCCACCTGCGGCTGTTCGGCGTCCGCTACTACGTCGCCTACGACGCCTGCAAGGACCCCCAGGAGAAGTGGGTGCCCTGCGCCGAGCTCGGCCAGCAGGACAAGGAGCTGGAGGCGGCCACCGCGGCCGGCCTGCCGGTGGTAAGCGCAGCGGCCGCTTCACCATCTTCGAGGTCGGGACCGGGAACCTGGTCGAGGTGCCGCGGTTCCGGCCGGTGCTGGTCGACCACCCCGACTGGCGGGCCAACGGGCTCACCTGGTACGCCAACCCGGCCTGGCTGGAGACGCCGCTGGTGTTCGCCTCCTCCGTCGACCGGGCGGCCAGCGCCGCCTTCGCCCACCCCGGCCGGCTGCCGCTCACCACCCTGCCCAGGGAGCGGCTGGAGCGGCCGGGCGAGCTGGCCGCCACCACCAGCCGGACCGGCGACGTGGTCAGCTTCCGGACCGACCGGGTCGGCGAGCCCCACATCGTCAAGGTCTCCTGGTTCCCCAACTGGAAGGTGGAGGGGGCGCAGGGCCCGTGGCTGCTGTCGCCCGGGCTGATGGGTGGTTGTCCCGACCCAGGCCGAGGTGCGGCTGCGCTACGGCGACACCCCCGTGGAGCTTGCCGGCAAGGCGCTCACGGTGGCCGGGGTCGGGGCCCTGCTGGCCCCGACGGTGCTCGGCCGGATGCGGACCAGACGGCGCAAGGGTCCCTGATTTCCACAAGCAGGTCTGGTATGGTCTTGCGTTGTCCAGGCCGACGGCCACCGGGGAGGCCCCCAACTCCTCGCCCGTGCAGCCCCGACGAGCGAAAGGCCATACCCGCCCCGTGATCAGGCTTGACCATGTCAGCAAGTCGTACGGGAACGACGTCATCGCCCTCGACGACGTGTCGGTCGAGGTCGGCAAGGGCGAGTTCGTCTTCGTCGTCGGCCGAGTCCGGTTCGGGCAAGTCGACCTTCCTGCGCCTGCTGACCAAGGAGGAGCGGCCCAC
>CAVTCL010000025.1:0-327936 GCA_963733175.1 uncultured Actinomycetota bacterium | reverse complement strand
GCATGCTCCCAGCCGGCTGTACTCCAGCAGCATGGCCAGCGAGCCGAGAGGCTGGCCATGCTCATGTCCTTGGAGGCCACGCAGCGCCGGCCTCGGCGACTGCTGCAGCAGGCGCACGTCCTCCGCGACCAGGCTGCCCCGGGCAGCGAGCGAGGAGAAGAACGGGAAGTCCGGCCGCATCGTCCCGTCCAGGCAGCAGGCCACCAGCAGGACCTGCCCGGCGGCGGCCGCCCGCACCGACAGCAGCGCGCCGGCCCGCCCGAGGCCGAACGCCGAGACCGCCGCCGGCCCGTCGCTGACGGTGAGATGGCCCCCGACCACCGGGACCCGGTACAGCTCCGAGCCGTGGCGCAGGCCTTCCAGCACCCGGCGGGCCACCGCCCGGGGACGACGACGGTGTCGACGATCGCCATGGGCCAGGCGCCCATGGCGCACAGGTCGTTCACGTTGGTGAGCACGGCCGAGACCCCGGTGCTGAACGGGTCGGCCTCCACGAACCGGGGCAGCATCGCCTCCCCGCCGACGACGAGCGAACCGGTCCCGTCCGGGATCACCGCCCCGTCGTCGCCGGGGCCCGAGAGCCAGTCGGTCGGGCCGAACGCCTCGGCGACCAGGCCGATCGGCGCCTTGCCGAGCAGACCTGGGTGGCGGCGGGCCTGGTCGACCACCTCCTGGAGCAGCGTCGCCTCGGCCATATCCCTCCCTGTCTGACCGGGGCACCCCCTCGGGGTTCCCCGGGCCCCTCCCGGTTGAGCAAGATCGAATGCCCGTTTACTATACGAAATGATGGCTGGCAGCGGCTTCCTCGACCTTCCGCCGCGGAGCGTCAAGCCCCGACGGGCGGGGCTGACCCACGTGCTCGACAAGGGCCTCCCCCTGGCCGAGCTGGAGCCGGCGCTGGAGCTGGTCGGCCGGTACGTCGACGTGTGGAAGCTCGGCTGGGGCACCGCCTACCTCGACCCCCGGGTCGGCGAGAGGGTCGCCATGCTGGCCGCCCATGACGTCCTGGCCTGTGTCGGCGGCACCCTCCTGGAGGTCGCGTGGGCCCAGGGGAAGGCCGCGGCCTGCCTCGACTGGGCCGGCGAGCTGGGCTTCCCGTGTGTCGAGGTGTCCAACGGCGCGGTCGGCATGCCGGTCGCCGACAAGCGCCGGCTGATCGCGGAGGCGGCTCGTCGCTTCACGGTCCTGGCCGAGGTCGGCGCGAAGGACCCGGCCGTCCCGGTCTCGGCCGCCGCCTGGGCGGCGGAGATGGCCGGCGACCTGGAGGCCGGCGCCTCCTGGGCGGTGGCCGAGGGCCGCGAGAGCGGCACGGTCGGCCTGTACCGGCCCGACGGCTCGGTCCGCGAGGACGTCGTCGAGGCGGTGGTCGGCGGCGTCGGCCAGGAGTCGATCGTCTTCGAGGCCCCCCACAAGCACCAGCAGGCCTGGTTCATCCGGCGCTTCGGCTCCGACGTCGGCCTCGGCAACGTGGCCGCCGTGGAGGTGCTCGGCCTTGAGGCGCTGCGGCTCGGCCTGCGGGCCGACACGGTCGGACTGTCCCGGGCCGGGGGACCGGCCATGATCGGGTCCCGGAGGGGTCCGGGGAACCCCGTAGGGGTGCCCCGGTGAGCCGGCCGTGAGGAACCTCGTTCCCCGCCGCTACCGGGAGGTGGCGGTGGCCAGCGTCCCCGGCGACCTGACGACCGAGGGCCTGGAGCGGCACTTCCTGGGCCGCGAGGCCTACCGCCGCACCCGCTACGTGGTGGCTCGCCGCGGCTCCGAGACCGCCGTGGTCGAGGTCACCAGGGCGGAGGACGGGCCGCTGTTCTCGCCGATCGCCGGCGTCCGCGTCCTGGCCCTGCCCGGCGAGTGCTCCCTGGTGGACGCGCCCGAGATCGACACCGCCGTGCCCACCCAGCTCGCCCGCGCGGCGCGTGCGCTGGCCCCGGCGGCCCGCTGCGTGGTCGTGCAGGGGCTGTACCGGCACATCAGCTTCATCCTCGAGCCAGCCCCCATCAGGGTCCAGGTGGTCGAGGTCGTGCCGCCGGAGCCGCCGAAGCTCCTCGACCAGGCCCGGCGGGTGCTGGAGGTCGCCGAGGACCTCCCTCCCATCGAGCTCGTGCCGGCCCTGGTCGACCTCACCGAGCTGGCCGCCGGGCGCCGGGCGCCCCGCTACCTCCTGCCCTGCCGGGGATCGGGCATCCACCTGGACGGGGCCGAGGTGCGGTTCCTGGACGAGCGGCCCGAGAAGGAGCCCTGGGTGCTGCTCGGCTGCGACCGCTCCCGCGAGCTCCACCGCTGGTTCTACCGGGAGGAGGCGGAAACGGTCGACCTCTGCCCGCGGCGGGTGGCCGCCCGCGCCGGCGCCGCCGAGCCGGTGCTCACCAAGTGCTGCCTGCTCGAGGAGCACATCGAGCGCGACGGGACCACCGTGACGGTCCCCTGGGGCGCCTCGCTCGACCTGGTGCGGGAAGGGCTGCAACGCGTTGCCGCGACGGCGGAGCCCGCGTGGTCGCCCGCCTGACCGACTCCGAGCAGTACGCCCACCTCTGGGGGACCGAGGAGCTGCGGGCCGTGTTCGAGGAACGGCGCCGGCTCCAGTCCTGGCTCGACATCCTCGTCGCCCTGGCCGCGGCCCAGGCCGAGCTGGGGATCATCCCGGCCGACGCGGCCGCCGCGATCGCCTCGGCCGCGTCCGTCGACCGGCTCGACCTGGGCTTCGTGGCCGCCGAGACCCGGCGCACCTCCCATTCCACCCTCGGCCTCATCCGCGGCCTCGAGCGGGTGCTCCCGCCCGAGGCGCGCCAGCACATCTACTACGGGGGGACCGTCCAGGACGTCACCGACACGTGGACGGCGCTGGCCATGCGCAGCGTCGGGGAGGTCGTGGGGCGTGACCTCGACCGGGTCCGGGGCCTGCTGGTGGAGCTGGCCGCCCGCCACCGGGACACGGTCATGGTGGGACGGACCCACGGGCAGCCGGGGGCCCCCATCACCTTCGGGCTCAAGGCGGCGTCCTGGGCCGACGAGGTCGACCGGCACCTGGCCCGCCTGGGCCAGGGCGCCCCGCGGTGGCTGGTCGGCCAGCTCGGGGGGGCGGTCGGCACGCTGGCCTTCTTCGGGGACCACGGGCTGGAGCTGCGGGCCCGGTTCTGCGCCCGTCTCGGCCTCGCCGACCCGGGCATCTCCTGGCTCACCGCCCGGGACCGGCTGGCCGAGTTCGGCAACCTGCTGGCGATGGTCGCCGCCACCCTGGCCCGGATCGGGAACGAGGTCTACGAGCTCCAGCGACCGGAGATCGGGGAGCTCCACGAGGCGGTCGGGCCGGAGGTGGTCGGCAGCATCACCATGCCCCACAAGCGGAACCCGGAGGGGTCCGAGCACCTGGTGACGCTCGGCCGGCTCGTGCGGGTGCAGGCCGGCCTGCTGCTGGAGGGCATGGTCGCCGAGCACGAGCGCGACGGGCGCGCCTGGAAGGCGGAGTGGGCCGCGTTCCCGGAGGTCTGCCTGCTCACCGGGGCCGCCCTCGCCCTCGCCGGCCGGCTGCTGGACGGCCTCGAGGTGGACGCCGAGGCGATGGCCCGGAACCTGGCCGCGAGCCGCGGCTACACCGCCTCCGAGCGGGTGCTGGCCGCGCTCGCGCCGGCGATCGGCAAGCACCGCGCCCAGGCGCTGCTCCAGGAGGCCCTGGGGCCGGGCGCGGCCAGGGGCCAGAGCCTCGAGGAGACGCTGCTGGCCAGCCCCGAGCTGCTGGCCCAGCTGGACGCGGGCAGGGTCCGGTCGCTGCTCGCGGGAGCCGACACCGGCTCGGCCGGCGCGATGGTGGACGAGGTCGTCGGTCGCCTCCGGGCTGGTCCCTCGTGAGCCGGCCTCCCCGGGTCCCGCTGGCCGCCCTCCCGACGCCGCTGCAGCGGGCCGAGCGTCTGGAGGGCGCGCTCGGGGCGCCGCCCCTGTACCTCAAGCGTGACGACCTGACCGGGTTCGCCCTCGCCGGCAACAAGGCGCGCCAGCTCGAGCTCCTGCTCGGGGAGGCGGTCGCCCTCGGCTGCGACAGCCTGGTGACCGGAGGTGGGCCGGGATCGAACTTCTGCCAGGCGGCGGCGGCCGCCGCCCGGGTCGCCGGCCTTCGCTGCCTCCTCGTGCTCTACGGCCGCGAGCCGTCGCCTCCCTCGACCAATCTCCTGCTGGCCCGTGCCTTCGGCGCCCAGGTCCGGTTCACCGGCCGTGCCGAGCGCGAGTCGGTCGACCCGGCGCTGGAGGCGGCCGCCGCCGAGCTGGAGGCCGCGGGGTGCCGGCCCTACCTGGTGCCGCGGGGCGGGGCGACCGCGGTCGGGGCGGCCGGGTACGCCCTCGCCGTGGCCGAGCTGGCCGCCCAGCTGGAGGCGGAGCGGGTCACGCCCGAGCTGCTGCTGGTCGCCACCGGCAGCGGCGGCACGCAGGCCGGCCTGGTCGCCGGCACGGTGGCCGGAGGGCACCGGTGGCGGGTGGTGGGGGCGTCGGTCAGCCGGCCGGTCACCGAGTGCGCCGCCAGGGTGCTGGCGCTCGCCCGCGGGGCCGCCGCCCTCCTCGGCCTGCCCGCCCCGGCCGCCGGCCACGTCGAGGTGCACGACGCCCGTGGGCCCGGCTACGGGATCGCCTCGGCCGAGGGTGAGCGGGCGGCCGGCCTGGCCGCCGCCACCGAGGGGCTGCTGCTCGACCCCGTCTTCTCGGCCAAGGCCCTCGGCCTGCTGGCCCGCCTGGTCGCCGAGGGCGCCGGCGGCCCGCTCGTGTTCTGGCACACCGGCGGGGTCCCCGCCGCCCTCGCGCAGCTGGAAGGGAGTGGACCGTGCAGCGATCCATGACCGGACCATCGGAGGGGTCTGGGGAACCCCAGGGGTGCCCCATTGGACCATCGAGACGGCGCCCGCGCCGGAGCTGGTCGAGGCGGGCTTCGGCCTCGAGGTGGCCGACGCGCCGCTGCTCCACGGCGGGCTGAACCTGGCCGACCTCGCCCACGTGCTCGACCTGCGGGCCCGCGGGGTGCTGCCGGAGGAGCCCGCCCGCCGCCTGCTCGACCTGCTGCTCACGGTGTCGGAGATGCCGGCCGACCAGTTCCCCTACGACCCGGCCTTCGGCGACCCGTACAACTGCCGGGAGCGGTTCTTCGCCGAGCGCCTCGGCGACGACGCCGGCTGGCTCCACGCCGGCCGGCCGCGCCGCGAGGCCGGCCGGGTCGCGCTCCGGCTGCTGCTGCGCGGCCTGGTCGTCGACCTGGCGGCGGACGCGGCCAGGTTCGCCGACGCCGTGTCCGGGCAGGCGGTGGCGCACGCCGAGAGCCTCATGCCCGACCAGACCTACCTCCAGCAGGCCCAGCCGTCCACCTTCGGCCACTACGTGCTGGCCTTCGCCTACCCGGCCCTGCGGGACGGGGAGCGGCTGCTGCGCGGGCTGGACTGGGTGAACCGCAGCCCCGGCGGCGCCGGCTGCGTGAACGGCAGCCGCCTGGTCGACAACCGGGCGCGGGTCGCCGGCCTGCTCGGCTTCCCGGGAGTGATCGAGCACACGCGCGACGCCATGTGGCAGATCGACGGGCTGATCGACCTGCTGGCCACCGCGGTCAGCCTGGTCACCAACCAGAGCAAGCTCGCCGAGGACCTCGAGATCTGGGACAGCCAGGAGTTCGACTTCGTCGACCTCGCCGGCCCCTACACCCGCTCCAGCGTGCTCATGCCGCAGAAGCGCAACCCGTACGCGCTGGCCATCACCAGGGGTGCGGCCGGGGTCCTCATCGGCCGCCTCTCCGGCTTCCTGGCCGTGGTGAAGAGCCCGTCGGCACGCAGCGACAACATGATCTTCGCCTACGGCGAGGTCCCTCGCGCCCTCCAGCTCGCGGGCAAGGTCACCCGGCTCATGGCCGGGGTGGTGGCCACCCTCGACGTGCGGGCCGAGCGGATGCTCGAGAGCCTGTGCAACGGGTTCTCCCAGGCCACCGACCTGGCGGAGTTCGTCATGCAGACCGCCGGGGTGGACTACCGCTCGGCCTACCTGGTGGTCGGCAGGGCGGTGCGCGAGGCCGGGCGGCAGGGTCTGCGCGGGCTCGACCTCACCGGCCCGATGCTGGACGAGGCCGCGCGGGAGGTCCTGGGCCGGACGCTCGGGCTGGCCGGGCGCGACCTCGGCGAGGTCCTCGACCCGCGGGCGATCGTGCTCACCCGGACGGCGTCAGGCGGCGCCGCGCCGGCGGTGGTCCGGCAGATGGCCGGCGCCTGCTCCCAGGCCGCCGCCGAGCTGGAAGCCGCCGCCGGCGGCCAGGCGCTGGCCTTCCGCGAGGCCGAGGACGACCTGCTCAACCGGGCGAGGGAGGTAGCTCATGGCTAGAGGGCTCCGCGACCAGGTACTCGAGCTCCGGGTGCCCGCGCAGGGTGTTCGAGACGTAGCAGAACTGCTTGGCCCGCTCGACCAGCACCGCGAGCTCGCCGCGGGGATGGCTGGAGCGGACCTCGACCCGGATGGCCCCGAAGCGCAGCCCGTCGTACTCGCCGGTGGCGGTCACGGCAAGGTCGGCCAGGACGATCCCGCGCTTGGCGGCCGCGTGGGCGACCGCCAGGGCGAAGCACGACGCCATCGACGCCAGCAGCAGCTCGGTCGGCTGGGGCCCGGTGTCGGTGCCGCCGGCGTGCGTCGGCGGCTCGTCCACCTGCAGCTCGAACTGCCGCGCCGAGACCCGGCACCGGTACGCCCCCTCCCAGCGGGCCGTCACCTCCACGTCAATGACCGCTAGCGCCGGCGGCGGCGGGCGCCGGCCCCGCTCCCGGCCGAGGTGCGGGTCGTCAACATCGGCCTGCCGCTCTTCGGCGACGCGGTCCGGGCCCAGGGCGCCGCGGCCGTCGAGGTGGACTGGCGCATCCCCGCCGGGGGTCGCCCGGAGCTGGTCGCCGCCCTGGCGCGGCTGTACGGCGTGGCCGCCGAGCGGGTGGACGCCGCCAACCGGGAGGTGCTGCGCCGGCTCGACGGGGGCGCGCCGGCGCTCGTCGGCGTCGCCCCCGCGCTGCGGGTGGTCCCCGGGATGGACGACCACACCGTCCTGCACTGCGGACCTCCCCTGGCCTGGGCGGACTTCTGCGACCCGCTGCGCCGTTCGGTCCGGGCCTCGGTCGTGGCCGAGGGCTGGGCCGACTCGCCGGAGGAGGCGGAGCGGCTCGTCGCGGCCGGTCGGGTGCGCCTGGAGCCGGCCAACCACCACGGCGCGGTCGTGCCCATGGCGACGACGGTCGGCCCGTCGGCCCCGGTGCTGGTCGTCGAGGACCCGCAGTCGGGCGGCCGAGCCTACTCGGGAGTCAACCAGGGTCCGGGGGCGACCGCCTGGTTCGGGCAGGACACCCGGGAGGCGGTCGACCGGCTGGTGTGGCTGCGCGACGTCGCCGCCCCGGTGCTGGAGGCCACCCTGGCCGCGGCCGGGCCGGTGGCGCTGCTCCCGTTCATGGTCCAGGGGCTGCAGATGGGCGACGACGTCCACATGCGGACCCAGGCGGCCACCAACCTGTTCCTCCGCCACCTGCTCCCGGCGCTCGTCGCCGCCGACAGGCCGGGCCTGGTGGAGGTGGCGCGCTTCCTCTCCGGCAACCATCTGTTCTTCCTCAACCTGGCCATGGCCGCGGCCAAGGCGGTCACCGAGTCGGCCGCCGCCGTCCCGGGCTCGAGCGTGGTGGTCGCCATGGCCCGCAACGGCACCACCTTCGGGATCCGGCTCGCGGGCACCGGCGACACCTGGTTCGTCGCCCCGGCCCCGCCGGTCGGGCGGGCGCTCTACCACCCGGGCTTCGGTCCCGAGTCGGGCGCCCCCGACATCGGCGACAGCGCGGTCCTGGAGCTGGTCGGGCTCGGCGGCCCGGCGGCCGCGGCGTCCCCGGCGGTGGCCGCCTTCCTGGGCGGCACGATGGCCGACGCGGTCGCGACCACCGAGGCCATGGACCGTATCTGCGTCGGCCGGAGCAGCCGCTTCACCCTGCCCCTGCTCGACTTCCGGGGGACGCCGTTGGGGGTCGACGCCCGGCGGGTGGTGGAGCTGGAGCTGGCCCCGGCGATCAACACCGGCATCCTCCATGCCAGCGCCGGCGCCGGGCAGGTCGGCGCCGGGATCGCGGAGGCGCCGCTCGACTGCTTCCGCCAGGCGCTCCTGGCGCTGGACGGGCGTCTGGGATGAGCCGAGGCCGGCGCCGTCGCGGGCGCCGGCCTCGGCTCCCTCCTCAGACCGTCCAGGTGTTGAGCTGGAACGCCCCGGCACGCCAGGCCGCCAGCGCCGAGTCCAGCACGTCGAGCGGGTTGAAGGCCTTGACCCCTTCGATCAGGTCGTCCTCCCGGAACCCGTACAGCGCCCCCATCGCGAAGCGGCAGGCGTAGACGTGCGCACCCTCCTTCAGGAGGGTCTTGATCTGGTTGTTGATCGCCAGGTTGCCGGGGAAGCCTTCCTTGCCGACCGACGGGTACCCCCTGGTGGCCGAGGCCATCAGCACGCCCGGGCCGTACAGGACGACATGGACGTCGAACCCCTTGCGAACGAGCCGGGTGGCGGTGAGGAGGTTCACCAGTCCGACGGAGCCCTCGTAGGGGACGGTGTGCAGGAAGACGAAGGCCTTCTCGCCAGGCTGGGCCTTGATGTCCTCGAACACCTTCTCGTCGGTGTTGTAGAGGTACGCTCCCTCTTCGGCGGGGGGCGTTTCGATGGTCTTGTCGGGCATCGTGTCCCTTCCTCCTCGGGTCATCCGGTTCGCTAGACGACGGGTGGACGACGGCTCGGCTCCCGGGCCCGCCAGGAGCGGCGGTGGCTGCCAGGGAGCGCCTGGATGACGGCGCGCCGCAGGCCCCAGGGAAGTCGCCCGTAGACCGGGACGAACACACGCCGCCAGAACAGCGGGCCCAGACCCGGTTCCGCCGGCGGGCCGGGACGGTTCAGGTACCGCCTGGCCATCTCGGCCTGCGCGCTCTCCAGCAGGTACCGCTCGGAGTTGCCACGGAGCCACTGCGAAAAGGTCACCATCACCCCCTGACCGAGGCCAGGCCGTTCTGGGCGGCCACGGCGATCGGTTCGTTCAGCGCCCCGATGGGCGGCGAGTAGACGTTCTCCATCCAGGCCAGGTCCTCCAGCGTCACGCCCATCTTGATGGCCATGGCGAGGAAGTCGGCCCGCTCCTTGATCCCCTCCTGCCCGACCAGCTGCCCTCCGATGAGCCGGAGGCTGCCCGGCTCGGCCAGGAGCTTGACGCGCACCTTCTTGACCCCCGGGTAGTAGCGCGCCCGGGAGATGCCCTCGGCGGACCCCATCACGAACGGGATGCCGAGGGCCGTGGCCAGCGTCTCCCCGAAGGAGGCGCCGCCGATCATCCACTTCCCGGCCACCATCCCCCACGGGACGTACACCGGCCGGTAGGCACGGTCGCCGGCCGCGGCGTTGGCGCCGGCCACCTTGCCCTGGGCGTAGGCGTGGCTGCCGGAGAGCCCCTGCACGGGGATGTTGGTGACGCCGTGGGGCAGCTCCACGCAGTCGCCCGCCGCGAAGACGCCGTCGGCCGAGGTGGCCATCCGCTCGTCCACCACGATCCCACCGGTGGAGCCGATCGTCAGGCCGGCCTGCCTGGCCAGCCGGTTGTTCGGCTGCTTGTGGGTGCAGACCACCACGATGTTCGCCGGCAGCTCACCCTCGGAGGTGCGGACCGCGCGCACCTTCCCGTCGCCCACGAGCGCCTCGACGCGGGTGTTGAAGTGGGTCTTCACCCCGAGCTCGGCCCACGACTCCTCGACCGGCTGCATGATGTCGGGGTCGGCGACCTCGGCCAGCGCCCACGGGTGGGCGTCGACCACGTGGGTCTCGATGCCCCGGTGGGCGAGGGCGGTGACCATCTCCAGCCCGAGGGGCGAGGCGTCGAGCACGACCGCGACCCTGACGTCGTCGAGGACCTTGTCCCACTCGATCGCCCGGCGGATGTTCTTGACGTAGTACAGGCCCTCCAGGTCGGTGCCGGGCACGCCGGGATCGGCGTACTCGAAGCCGCTGGCCACCACCAGGCGGTCGAAGGGGACGCTGGCCTCGCCGTCGACGTGGACCAGGCGGTCCCCGAGGTCGATCCCGGTCACCCGCCGCTCGTAGTGGATGTCGATGCCCGCCTGCCGGTAGGCCTCCTTCCCCTGGAGGAACAGGGACTGGAAGTCGGGGATCTCGCGGCCGTGGACGTAGGGGATGCCGCAGGGGCTGTAGGCGGCGTCCTCGTACTCGGTGTAGACGGTGATGCGCGCGTCGGGGTCGACCTGCCTCGCGCTCCCCGCCGCTCCGATCCCTGCGGCCCCGCCTCCGACGACGACGATCCGTGGTGGCATCCTGCCCCCTGGGGTCGGAGGTTCTGCCAGTAGGGTTTACGATGATGAACGCGCCGTCGCTTATACTACTAGGCGTATGCTGACCGTCAAGCTGGGGTGGCGACCCCCGGGGCATGCCAGGAGGCCGGCACCGTTGGCAAGGGCCAGGGCAGGGATGGACGGGGCGCACGCGGACGACGCCACCCCGGCCAAGCGGGATGACCTCGGCCAGATCGTCCAGTCGATCGGGCCCAAGATCCGCCGGCTCCGCCAGCTCAAGGGCCTCTCGTTGCAGCAGCTCGGTGAGCGTTCCGACATCTCGGCCGCCGCGATCCACAAGATCGAGCGCAACGGGATGGTCCCGACCATCACGACCCTGATGAAGCTGGCCGTCGCCCTCAACCGGCCCCTCTCCTACTTCGTCGACGAGGACGCCAACACCGACGACCCGGTCGTCTTCATCGGGGCCGGGGAGCGCCGGCCCGTGTTCACCTCCAAGGCGGGGCTGGAGCTCAACAGCATCACCGGCCCATACGGCCGGTTCTTCATGGCCGGAGCGTCGGCCAGGATCGACCCGGAGGCGCACAGCGGCGGGAAGGCGATGGAGCACCCCGGCGAGGAGCTCGTCCACCTGCTCGAAGGCAAGCTGGAGTTCGAGATCGACGGCGAGACCTTCAGCCTCTCCCCCGGCGATTCCCTGCACTTCCGCACCGACCGCCCCCACCGCTGGCGAAACCCGGGCCGCCAGCCGGCCAGGGCCGTCTGGATGGCCCTCCGCCCCATGTAGCAGGGTTACCTCCGGGCGAGGTCGGCGGCGCCGATCAGGCCGGCGTCCTGGCCCAGCTGGGCCAGGCGGACCGTGGCGGTGGGCCGGTGGCTGCGGGCGGTCAGCATGGCCTGGAAGGTCTCCCGGGCCGGGCCGACCAGCAGCTCGCCGGCCTCGGAGACGCCACCGCCGATGATGAACACCCGCGGGTCCAGGATTGCCGCGAGATCGGCCATGCCATGGCCGAGCCAGGCGCCGACGGCCCGGAAGGACTCCAGGGCCACCGGATCGCCGGCGACGGCGGCCATGGTCACCATCGGCCCGGTGATGGACCCTGGCCGCCCGTCGCCGAGCTCCAGCAGCAGCTCGGCCGGCCTCGGGGTCCCGGCTGGCTCGCTGGCGGGCCTCGGTGACCAGGGCGCGGCCGCTGGCGTACTGCTCCCAGCAGCCCCGCAGCCCACAGCCGCAGGTCGTCCGTCGGGGACCAGGATCATGTGGCCCACCTCGGCGGCGGCCCCGAACGCGCCCCGGATGAGCTCGCCTGCCAGGACCACCCCGCCGCCCAGGCCGGTCCCGACGGTCAGGGTGACGGTGAAGGGCTGGCCGTGGCCGGCGCCGAAGCGGGTCTCGGCCCAGGCGGCGGCGTTGGCGTCGTTCTCGACCACCACCGGGAGCCCGGTGCGCTGCTCGATCGCGGCCCGCAGCGGTTCGTTGCGCCAGGCCAGGTTGGGCGCGAACAGCACGGTGGAGCGGGCGGCGTCCACGAACCCGGCCGCCCCGAGGCCGGCCGCCTCGACCTCGTGGTCGGCGGCCAGCTCGCGGATGCAGTCGGCGATGAGGTCCTGGGTCTTGGCCGGGTCCTGGGCCGGGGTGTCGCGTCGCAGCCGGGCCAGGATGCGGCCCTCGGCGTCGACCACGCCGGCGGCCACCTTGGTCCCGCCGATGTCCACCCCGATGGCCAGCCCCATGACAGTCAGCATACGTCGGCGGGGAGCGGCCCAGACCACTCCTCACGCACCTCGGCACCCACGTACTATCCGGCGATGAACGACACGGGCTTGTCCGAGCTGGTCGGCGCCGCCGCCAAGGGTGACCAGCGGGCCTGGCAGGGCCTGGTCGAGCGGTTCAGTGGGCTGGTCTGGTCGGTGGCGCGTGCGTACGGCCTGAGCGAGGCCGACGCCGCCGACGTGGCCCAGACGGCGTGGTTGCGCCTGGTGGAGAACCTGCACCGCGTCCGCGACGCCGAGCGGGTCGGGGCCTGGCTGGCCACGACCGCCAGGCACGAGGCGTTGCGGACACTCCGGGTGGCCGGCCGACAGCTTCCGGTGGGCGACGACGCCGAGCTGGAGCCATCCGACCCCGTCCAGGTGACCCCGGAGACGTTGGCCTTGGCCTCCGAGCAGCACAGCATCCTCTGGCAGGCGTTCGCCGCCCTCCCCCCGTCCTGCCAGCGGCTGCTGCGAGTGCTGATGGCCGACCCACCGCCCAGCTACCAGGAGGCCGCCGCCGCCCTGGACATGCCGATCGGCAGCATCGGCCCGACCCGGGGCCGCTGCCTCGACCGCCTGCGCCGACTCGCCGACCTGTAGGGCGGAGCACCCGGCCAGGTATCAGCTTGCCTCGGCGGCGCTCTTGTCACCAAGAGGATCGCCACAACCCCGCGAGGCTCGCATGCGACGAGAGGTCCGCAAGATCGTCTCGGTGGTCTTCTCCGACGTGGCCGGCTCGACCGCCCTGGCCGAGCAGCTCGATCCCGAGTCACTGAGCCGGGCACTGACGAGATACTTCCAGGTGGCAAGACAGGTGCACGGACGCCATGGCGGCGTGGTCGAGAAGTTCATCGGCGACGCCGTCATGGCGGTGTACGGGATCCCGTGTGTCCACGAGGACGACGCCCTGCGTGCCGTCCGGGCCGCGGTCGAGCTGCGCGACGCGATGGCCGCCCTGAACGCGGAGCTGGAGCGGGAGCTCCAGGTGACCCTGTCGGTACGCACGGGCGTGAACACCGGCCTGGTGCTGGCCAGTGTCGAAGACGAGGGGCAACCCTTCGTCGCCGGCGACGCCGTCAACGTGGCCGCCCGCCTGGAGCGGGCCGCCGGCCCGGGTGAGGTCCTGCTCGGGGAGGCGACCTACCGGCTCGTCGTTGACGCGGCCGACGTCGAGTCGGTGGCCTCGTTCGTGCCCCGGGGCAAGTCGACGCCGGTGGCCGTCTACCGCGTCCTCACGGTCGCCCCGGACGCGACCGGCCCAGCCGGGCGGAAGGACACGCCGCTTGTGGGCCGAGCCGGTGACCTGGCCCTGCTGGACCGGATGCTGGACCGCGTGATCGCCGGCCAGGCATGCCAGCTGGTCGCGTTGCTCGGCGACCCCGGGGTGGGCAAGTCGCGGCTGGTCCGGGCGTTCGGCGAACGGGCCCGGCAGCGGGCGGTGGTCCTCTACGGCCGCTGCCCCTCCTACGGATCGGGGGCTGCCGCCCAGGTCGTCGGCCAGCTCGCCGACCAGGGGACGGCCGCGGCCGGGACCGAGACCTGGCCCGGCGGAACGCTTCCGGCCGACCCCCTGGCGGTGTTCTCGGGCATGCGCTCGATGCTGGAGGGGCTGGCCAGGCGCCGCCCCGTGGTGATGGTGGTCGACGACCTCCACTGGGCCGAGCCGGCCATCGCCGAACTGGTCGAGTACCTGCGGACCTTTACCCGTGATGCGGCGGTGCTGCTGGTCGTCACGGCCCGCCCGCAGTTCCTTGACCGTCCGGCCTGCTGGACGGTTGGCGCCGCCGATGCCACCTTGGACCTGGAGCCGCTGCCGGCCAGCGACGCCGCGGAGCTCGCCGCACACCTGTGCGGGCCCGGCGGGCTCGACGCCGGCACCGGTGACCACGTGGTCGTCAGGGCCGAGGGCAACCCGCTGGTGCTCGAGGAACTGCTGCGGTTCCTGGGCGACGGTGACGGCCCTGGCTCGGTGGACGCCCGGCGGCCCGAGGAGCCGCCGTTCCCGTCCATCCTCGACGCCTTGGTGGGCGCGGAGCTCGACCGCCTCCCGGCCGGCGAGCGGACGGTCCTGGAGCTGGCCTGCATGGTCGGACAGAGCTTCACCTGGGCGTCGGTGGCCGCGCTGGCCCCCTTGCACCTCCGGCCACAGGTGGGTTCGCTGCTGCTCGCCCTGGCCAGGCGGAGGCTGCTCCGGGTCGCCGGGCGGGAGCGGGGCGAGGACGGCTTCACCTTCCGCCACCGGATCCTGCACGAGGCCACCTATCGCGGCATGCCGAAGTGGCGGCGGGCCATCCTGCACGCGCGCGTCGCCGAGCGGCCGACCAGGGCGGGAGCGGGCACCTCGGCCGAGGACGAGGCGATCGGCCAGCACCTCGAGCAGGCCTACCGGTACCTCGCCCAGCTCGCCGGCGACCAGCTCCCGCCGCCGGCGGGCGTGGCCGCGCCGGCGCGCCCGCCCTCCGGGGTCGTCGCGTGGTCGTGACCATGCTGGAGGCACAACCCGGACGGCGTGGTAGCGTGGATCGCTCCACCCCACCGGCGAGGAAGGCATCCATGGGTGCCCAGATCGACGCACATGACCTCGTCCAGGCGGCGGCCGCCGGGGATTCCCACGGTTGGGACGGCCTCGTGGAGCGATTCGGTGCGCTGGTCTGGTCGACCGCTCGCGGGTACGGCCTGAGCCCGGACGAGGGAGCCGACGTCGCCCAGACGACCTGGCTGCGCCTTGCCGAGCAGCTCGGCCGCCTGCGGGACGGGCACGACCGGATCGGGGTGTGGCTGGCGTCGACGGCCCGGCAGGAGAGCCTGCGCCTGCTGGGGACACGGGTCGCGGACCATGCCGACCCGGCCCAGAAGGAGCCCGCGGCGCCACCCGCCGCCACGGCCACCCCGCCGGAGCCCGAGGCCCTGCTCTGGCGGGTCCTCCGTGACCTCCCCGAGCACTGCCGACGCCTGCTACGCGTCCTGAGCGCCGTGCCGCCACCCGACCACGAGGAGCTGGCGGCCGCCCTGGACCTGAAGGTCGCCGACGTCCCGGCCGCCAGGGCCGCATGCCTGGAGGAATTCCGTTTCCGGATGACCGATATCAGTATCAAGGCCGACGTCGAGGACTCCTAAAGACAACCTAAAGAAACCACTTGACAGGAGACGGCCCCCTCGTGACCACTGATCCCAGCGAAGGGTTCGACATGGGCAACCCTGAAGACGCACAGCTGCTGGACGAGCTGCGCCGCGCCGCCAGCCAGTTCGACCCGCCGCCACCCGCGGTCGTCGAGGCGGCCCGGTCGAGCTTCACGTGGCGGACCATCGATGCCGAGCTGGCGGCGCTCGTCTTCGACTCAGGGGTCGACCGGCCGGTCACGGCCCTGCGCGGCGGCGAAGGCCCACGGCTGATGACCTTCTCCAGCTCCGGCCTCGACATCGAGGTCGAGGTGGCCAACCTCGGGAGCCGGCGGCAGCTCATCGGTCAGCTCGTCCCGCCCCAGACGGCCGATATCGACGTCCGCCACGCCGCCGGCACGACCACCATCCAGGCCGACCAGCTCGGCCGCTTCCGCGCGGATGCGATCGGCTCCGGTCCGGTGAGCCTGCGCTGCCGACTCGCCGCCACCCCCTCGGGCCCACCGGTCGTCACCGAGTGGGTCCCGCTCTGAAGCCGGCGCCATACTGCCGTCGCGCCGGGCAGGCCGGTGCGGCTCAGGCCGGGGTGACCGTGGTCGAGCAGCGCGTCTCCGAGCGGACGAAGTAGTCGCCCCGCAAGGCGTACTCGGAGGTGTCGCTGCCCGCGAACTCCGTGACCTGGGAGCCCTCCCGCGCACGGTAGATCTCGGTCCGGCAGCTCGTCCCGGCGACGGTGACCCGGAAGCCGTCCGAGGAGTGGAAGGGCGGGGTGTCGCCGCCCTGCCCGGCCGGCAGGGCGACCGGCAGGTCGCTCGTCTTCCCTGCGCCCGGGACCACGGTGGCCTGGCAGTGGCCGGACAGGTCGCGCAGGGAGAATTCGCCGCTGGCCCGCATCTGGAGGACGAAGTTCGAGCCGTATCCCTGGCCGCTCGGGTTCCCGTGACCGTCGGTGAGCCACACCCCGCACTCCTCACCCCGCACCTGGAGCCGCCACGGCGCGGTGGCCCGGAACCGCTGACCGGCCTGCACCTCCAGGCCCTGGCCGCTGCGGAGGCCTACCACCACCAGCAGCCCGCCGGCCAGCAACAGCGCCGACAGAAGCAGGACGAGGGGGCGCCTGAGGATCGCTCGTGGCGGCCGGCGGGGAGCAACCGGTGCCGTCCCGGCGCTCGGCCGGGGTGGGCCGGGCGGGGGCGGCGTGCCAGGTCGCGTCGTCACCGAGCCGCCGGACACCGGACGCGCCGAGGGTGTCCCGGCGGGGGATCACGCGGCCGAGACCCGGCCGGTGGCCGGCGGGAGGCGGGCCGCGGGGCCGGGGCTGGCCGGCCCGGGGCGTCCCCGTCGCGCCGGGGCGGCTCGAGCCGGACCGCGCCGGCGGCGGCGCCAGCGAGGCCGCGGCCGCCGCCGACACACGCTGGCTGTCGTCGTCCCGAAGGCGCTCCAAGGCCTGGTGGGCGGCGAGCGCCAGGCCTGGATGGCTGCCCCGGAGCAGGTCCGCCAGCTCCTCGACGGTCCCCAGGCGCACCCCGGCGACCGGGTGCTCCAGGGCCTGCTGGAGCTCGGACGGCAGCGCCACCGGTCGCGGGTGCCGGCTGTGGGCGATGAGGAAGTCACCCTGCAGGTCGAAATCCCACCTGCCGGGCGTCTGCTTTGGGTTGGCCGTGCGAACCTGGTCGAACACGTAGTCGTAGAGCTCATCCACCGAGATGTGCCCGTCACCGTCGCGGTCGGCGTCGCCCGTCTGGAGGCCCTGCACGAGGGCGCGGGTGAAGACCGACGGCTGCCCCTCCGCCTGGGACAGCGTGGCGTCCTCGAAGGCGTACTCCATGGCGCTGGAGGCGGTGAGCACGATGCGTCCGCGGCCCTCGAACCGCTCGGCGAGGTCGATGGTCCGGTCCGCCCGGTGCAGCATGCCGCGCGCGAACGCACCGCTGTAGCAGCAGTCGAGCAGCAGCACGGCCCGCCGGGAGCGGCTCCGGGTCATGTGCCGGTTGATGAAGTCGGCCGGGACCGCGGTCGCGTCGAGGTTCTGGAGCTCGGTGTCGGGGGTGGCGAGGTAGAGCTGCCCGCTGTCGTCCTTGACCCCGTGGCAGGAGAAGTGGGCCAGGACCAGGTCGTCGCGCCCCCGGTCGGCGAAGAACGCGGCGATCTCCCGGCGCAGCCGGTGCTCCGGCTGGTTGGTCACGACCTTGACCTGGAAGTCACCGATCTCCCGGTCGCCGAGCACGCGGGCCAGCGCCTCGGCGTCACGGGCGGGCGCGCGCAGGCGGCGAAGCTGCGGGTCCTGGTAGCGGTCGTTGGCGACGATCAGTGCGCTGCGCCCCCCCTCCATCGCCAATCACCCCCCGTGACAGACCTTCGCATGGAGATGAGGGCTGCCAGGTGCCGCCTGATACGTCGAGGCCGACCGGGCCGCGCTGAAATCCTGTATCACGCGCATCGGCCGGTTCCTCTGGTAGGCGACCGCAATCGCGGCCGGCCGGTCCACCGAACGTTCCGGTCCGCCGCAGCGAAGGAGGGGGGCTCCCATGGCGCCCGCGATGCTCATCTCAACGGCGGGCCGGATCATCCGCGTCTGCCTCACCGCCGGCCTGGCCGTGCTGGTGGCCCTGGCCGTGTCGGCCGGGCCGGCCGGCGCGCAGGACATCTCCAGCGACGAGCGCACCGTCGTCCTGGTCGACCCGGGTGTGCTGTTCGTCGACACCTCGGTCAAGGTCTTCGTCCGGCTCTCCTACTCCGACTACACCCAGTACTCGGGCCAGTCCACCATCTCGGGGACCTACCGCTTCAACTACGGGAGTGGGAGCGGGTTCGTGGTGAACCCGAACGGCCTCATCGTCACCGCCGCCCACGTGGTCGACCCGGAGCGGGAGACCGTCCGCAACTACGCGGCCAACAGGCTCTTCGCTCCATTCCTCGACAAGGGTGCCAACCTCTTCGGCCGGCACCAGCTCGCGGATTCCGGGCTGAGCACCCTGCTCCAGCAGTGCTACGACGGCGTGAGCTGCCGCTTCGACATCAAGCGGACGGTCCGGGTCTACACGCCGGTGCAGATCGCCGGGGTCTCGGCGCCCAAGCCACTCTCGGCCCGAGTGCTGAAGTCCACCGGCGCCGACAACACCGACGTGGCTGTCCTGCAGGTCGACGGGAACAACATGCCGACCGTGCCCCTGGCCACCACCACCGACGACCTCAAGAGCGGGCAGTCGATCGCCGCTGCCGGCTTCCCCGGGTCGGCCGCCGACCTGCCAAGCGGCTTCACCGAGCCGGTCAAGCTCTTCGGCCGGGTCAGCAACGTCCGGTCGGACGGGACCACCAAGGTGGTCGAGGCCAGCATCGCCAACCTGTCGCACGGCATGAGCGGCGGCCCGGGCGTCAACAGCGATGGCAAGGTGGTCGGCCTCATCTCCAGCACCCGCCTGGACCCCACCGACGGCAGACCCACACAGATCTACCTGCGGACGGTCGACGACATCCGGGCGGCGCTCCGATCCGCCGGCGGCGTCCAGGCGGCCCGCGGTGAGGTGGACACCCTGTTCGGCCAGGCGATGGACTACTTCTGGAACCGCCACTACAGCGCCGCGCTGCCGCTGTACCAGAAGGTGTTGAACCTCTACGACGGGCACCCGCAGGCCAGGAAGTACCTCGCCGAGGCCCAGGCGAAGGCCGGTACCGCCGATGACCTGCCCCTTGTGACCGGCAAGTCGGCCGGCGGGCGCTCCAATCTCCTCCTGTTCGGCGGCCTGGCCCTGGTGGTGGCCGTCGTCGCGCTCGTGGCGCTGGTCCTGTTCCGCCGTCGCCGTGCCGCCGCGACGGCCCGGCCGCTGGTGCCGACGGTCGATCTGAGCGGCAACGGCCGCGCCGACGACCTGCGCCGGGCCACCGGTGACGGGCAGGTGTTGCGGGCCATCCCGACGGGAGGCGCCGACCCCCTTGACCAGCCAGACGAGAGGCAGCACACCGAGCTCTGGGAGGAGCCGGCGCCCGCCTCGGTGGCCATCGCCACCGAGGAGGACGAGCCGAGCCGGCTCGGCTCGTCGGCGACCCGGTTCTGCACCCGCTGCGGCAACCACCTTGACGAGGACGACCGTTTCTGTGGCGCCTGCGGCCAACCAGCCCGCTGACCCATACCGTACCCATCGGGAGGGCTCCCCTGTGGAGCCCTCCCGCATGTTCGAGACCGAGATCGTCAGTCGTGCAGGGGAGTCTGCCCGCCGCAGCCGCAAGGAGGCCTCGCCTGTCCGGTGCCCACCCGGTGGTGGCAGTGGCACGGCTCACAGCAGGCCTGACCGGGGTACAGAGCGGCGCCGACGCCGGGGATCGCCTGGCTACGGGCAAGCCGCAGCAACGAATCCGCCGCCTGCCGCTCGTTCTCCCCGGTCGCGGATATCCGGGCCGCGATCAGCCCGGCGACGATGGGGGCTGGAGAACGACGTCCCGCTCCACTGGGCCATCCCATCGAACTGCCGGCGCTTCCCAGTTGGGGGCTCTTTGGTCTCGTAGGTCCCCTCTGGGAAGGCGTTGACGAGTGGCTGCGAGCGAGCCGCGCCACCCGGCCGACGACACCCAGGGTCGTCCTGGTCGGCGGCCCGAGGCTGGCCACGGGCGCCGAGGAGGTCCGGCATCTGGCCGCACAGTATCCGGACGCGGTCGTCCTCGCCGATGGCGGCGCAGTGGCGGAGCGGGTGATGGCCGCCATGGACGGCGCGTGGCTGGTGCACATGGCGGCGCACGGCCGGTTCCGGGCTGACAGCCCGCTGTTCTCCGCTCTCGAGCTCGACGACGGGCCGCTGACGGTGTACGACCTGGAGCGGCTGCGGCAAGCCCCGTACCGTGTCGTCCTGTCCAGCTGCAATTCGGCTGTCGGCGAAGCGGTCGGCGCCGATGAGCTCCTGGGACTGGTCAGCTCCCTGATCTCCCTCGGCTCCGCCGGGGTGGTGGCCAGCGTCGTCCCCGTCAACGACCCCGCCACCGTCCCACTCATGCTCGCCCTTCACGACCACCTGCGAGGCGGGTATGGCCTCGCCGAGGCCCTGACACTCGCCCGGCACGCCGTGAGCGCCGATTCCGTGGCCCGTTCGACGGCGTACTCCTTCATCGCCCTCGGGACGTGAGCCCGGGCCGCTGGTCAGCGGAGGCGGCGGAGATGGGTTCAGAAGATCAGTCCGGCGATGATGTTGACGGAACCGCCGACGATAACCACGCCGAACAGGTACGACAGGAAGGCGTGGGAGAGGACGGTGCGCCGGATCCGGGGATCGCGCACCGTCATGTCGGACACCTGGTAGCACATGCCGATGGTGAAGGCGACGTAGGCGAAGTCACGGTAGGTGGGCCGCTCCTGCCCGGCCGCGTCGCCGAAGGCGATGCCCACCGCCCTCGATCGGAAGTGCAGGTCGGCATAGCGCAGGGTGTAGACCGTGTTGACCACCGTCCACGACAGCGCAACCGTCAACACCGCGAAGCCGGTGAGCAGCACCCGCGGTGGGCCGCTCTCCCGCTCCGCAAGAGTGAGGGCGAAGCCGGCGCCAAGAAGGCTGGCCACGCTCGCCCAGAGCAGCAGCACCCTGGCGGAGCCGCGGGTCTCGTCCTCGCGGGTCGCCAACTGCTCGACGTGCGAGCCGTCCGCTCGGGTGATCATCGGCCAGATGATCGCGAGGAAGGCGATCGCGGCGGCGTCCCAGCCGGCGACAACGGCCAGCTCCCAGGGCACGAACCACAGGAGCACAACCGCCACGATCAGCCCGATGCCGGCCACGATGACGGCTCGCCGTAGCGCAAGGGCATGCCAGCCCACCCATCGGTGGTACAGCGTCCTTGGTGGCATGGCGGTCACCGTGCGAGTTTTGCCGACCGCATCGCGGTACGCCACTGCTCCTGGTCGGCAGATCACTCCTTGTTCGAGCGGCGTTACGGACAAAGCTTCTGGCGGCCTGCTTGGAGGGACTTGGGTATCGGGTTGAGGGCCGTTAGGGTTGAGGCTCGGCATCGGCGCGTCGGCCATCGGCCTGGTCGTGCCGATTGGCGTGAGGGGGTCGACATGACACAGCCATCACCACAGCGACCGGGATGGGCCGTCCTGCGAGGCCTGCTGGATGTTCGACCCAGTCTTGGGGTCGAACGCGCCGCGGCCGCTGCCGAGGACGCCGTCGCTCTGGGGCTGGCCGTCGCCAAGGTGTATGCGTTCGCGAGCGTCGACTATCCGGGTGCGGCGCAGTCGCTGGTGTTCGACAGCGACGGCACCACCGCGGTGGGCGGGTTCGTTTTCGATCCCGGCAGCGCCACCTCGCCCGCGACGGCGTTTACGTTCACGGGCGGGGTCTACCAGATCCTCACCGTCCCGAGCTCGACCGCAAGCCTCGCGACGGGCATCAATGGGGCTGGTCTGATCGTCGGGGTCTACGCGGACCTGTCCGGCGTGCTGCGCGGCTTTGCGAACAACGGCGGCACCTTCAGTAACGTCGACTTCCCCGGCGCCAGTGGGACGCAAGCCATCGGCGTCAACGATGCCGGACAGATCGTGGGCGCCTACTTCGACGCCGCCGACGTCCAGCATGGGTTCGTCAGCAGCGGCGGCACCTTCACGGGGATCGACTTCCCTGGGGCCACCGCGACCGCGGCCGCTGGGATCAACGCCGCCGGCGACATCGTCGGGGTCTGGTCGGATGCAACGGGATCCCACGGCTTCCGGCTCCAGGCCGGCGTGTTCACCCCCATCGACTTTCCGCTCGCCACCAGCACCACCGCCTTTGGCATCAGCGACTCCGGGGAGATCGCCGGCGTCTACAACGACGCCGCCAACAACACTCACGGCTTCATCCACGCCAGCGGGGCCTTCAGCACCGTGGACGTCGCCGGCGCCCGCGACACCCAACTGACGCGGATCAAGAACGGGGGATTGGTGACGGGCGTCTGCACCGACGCCCTGAGTGGGCAGCATGGCCTCACCGGCCAATGAGCCAACTCTAATGGGCCTTCCGCTCCACCCCGATCTTCAACCCGACGCCCAAGTCCCGCTAGGTGCGGCTTAGCCTGTGGCGCAGACCTGAGGAGGATGGTCGCATGGCAGCGGACCTTACCCACCATCATCGCGACACGCTCGAGAAGATCTTCAGCCATCCCTCGAGCGGGAATATCGAGTGGCGCCAGGTGCTGTCGCTCCTGGAAGCCGTCGGGACGACGACCGAAGAGCACAATGGCAAGGTCAAGGTCGTGCTGGGTCCCGAGACCGAGGTCCTCCAGCCCCCGCGGGGCAAGGACATCGACCAGCAGATGATCGTCGACCTGCGGCGGATGCTGACGCAGGCGGGATTCGCACCAGGCGACTGAGGATGCGCGCTCGCGCGACCATGGCCACGGCGGTGGTGGCCATGGCCCGGTAACCGTTGGTAGTGACCAGCATGGCTTGACTATTTCAGCGTGTCGGCGTTCGAGGGCAGGCCAACGAGTCGACTGGCTCGGCCACCCCTATGACCCGGCCGCCTTCGACACGGAGGCGGTCAATGCCTCTGTGGCCCGGATCCGGCTCGGCTGATCAACTCGCACCGGGGGGATACTTGGCCGGTACTCGAGCATCGGTCCCGCAGCCGGTGGCGGGGGGAGCAGGCCTGGCCAACGGCCGCCGGACTGCAGGGCGTCATCCGCCTACCATGAGGACCTGTGGCCGGCCAACCGATGGTGGTTCCGTGCTAGCCGGTGAGGCCCCGCCGCCGGCGGCGGCCAGGATGGGAGCCAGCGTGAGCACCTTGCCAGGAGTCGACCCAGCCATGGTGCCCGGCGGGAGCGGCTGCGCCGAGTGCGAGGCCACTGGAGGATGGTGGTTTCACCTGCGCCGGTGCGCCCAGTGCGGGCATATCGGCTGCTGCGACAGCTCACCGTCGCAGCACGCCAGCGCGCACGCGATGGCCACCAGGCACCCGGTGGTCCGCAGCTTCGAGCCGGGCGAGGAATGGTTCTGGAACTACCAGACCGACGAGTTCTACGGCGATGGGCCAGCGCTGGCCGCTCCCGATCATCATCCGCTCGACCAGCCGGTTCCCGGCCCAGCCGGCCGCGTACCCTCTGACTGGCGGGCGCACCTGCACTGACCACCGCGCAGACCGCCTGCTGATGTCCGTGGTCGAGGAAGGTGGGAGAGCCACGGATACCCCGGCGACGGCGACCGCATCTCGTCAAAGGTGATCCTGACGCCGGAGCTCATGCGCTGCCGGAACATGGCGAAGATGTCGTCGCGGTTGCGGCAGTGCGGTCCGTTGGGATCGACGTTGTTGATCCAGCGCGCATCCTTGGCATAGATCTCTCTGAGGCGATCGAAGTCGCTGCGATCGTAGGCATCCATGGC
This sequence comes from uncultured Actinomycetota bacterium, assembly GCA_963733175.1. GTDB lineage: Bacteria > Actinomycetota > CALGFH01 > CALGFH01 > CALGFH01 > CALGFH01. The sequence continues at coordinate 304,412 of CAVTCL010000025.1, read as the reverse complement.
CGCAGCGCGGCAGGCGCGTCGACGCTGGTGGTCGCGTTGGACCCTTGCTGCTCCTGCCCACGAGCCTCAGCCTGATGGCCGCCGGCGGAAGGGCAGCCCGCCGCCAGCAGGCCAACCAGGCGACGGCGGCAGCCTACGCCGTCGCCGCTTGGGGTGCCCGAGCACAACCCTACCCGGACTTTGCAGACACACCCCGGCGAGTCGGTGCCGTGCTCTCGGCCCTCGAACCGGGTCCCGAAGCTGTGGCGGGCGCTGTTGCGGGGCCTGCGTCACCGGTGGCCAGGGTGAAGCCGAAGAAGTCCAACTCCTGGACCGTGCCGGGGACCCCGGGGGTGTCCTGGGTGAACAGCTGCCCACTGACGGTGGTGAGGCCGGCCGAGGACCCCGGCAGCACGCTGACGGCCCCGGCGTCGGCGGTGCTGCCGACGTCCTCGAACGGGGCGCCGGCGGCCAGGTCGGCGAAGGTGTCGTTATCGTAGTCCCCGGTCGCCAGCGCCGTGGCGAAGCCGTCATCGGTCTCGACCGCGCCGCCGACCTGGGTGAAGAGCTGCCCACCGACCGCGGTGAGGCCATTCGCCGACCCGGCCAGCACGCTCGCCGCTCCGGCGTCGGCGGTGCTGCCGACGTCCTCGAACGGGGCGCCGGCGGCCAGGTCGGCGAAGGTGTCGCTGTTGAAGTCGCCTGTCGCCAGCGCGAAACCGAACTCGTCGCCCGGCTCCACGCTGCCGCCGACCTGGGTGAACAGCTGGCCACCGGCGGCGGTGAGGCCGGCCGCGGAGCCGGGCAGCACGCTGACCGCCCCCGCGGCAGCGGTGGCGCCGACGCCCTCGGCAGGGGCGCCGGCGGCCAGGTCGCTGAAGCTGTCGTTGTCGAAGTCGGCGGCGGCCAGCGTGAAGGCGAACAGGTCGTCGGCCTCTACGGTGCCGGCCACCTGGGTGAACAGCTGGCCCCCGATGGCGGTGAGCCCGGCCGCGGAGCCGGGCAGCACGCTGACGGCCCCAGCGTCGGCCGTGCTGCCGACGTCCTCCAACGGGGCGCCGGCGGCCAGGTCGCTGAAGCTGTCGTTGTCGAAGTCGCCGGCGGCCAGCGTGAAGGCGAACAGGTCGTCGGCCTCTACGGTGCCGGCCACCTGGGTGAACAGCTGGCCCCCGGTGGCGGTGAGCCCGGCCGCGGAGCCGGGCAGGACGCTGACCGCTCCGGCTTCCACGATGCTGCCGACGCCCTCGAATCGGGGCCCCGGCGGCCAGGTCGCTGAAGCTGTCGTTGTCGAAGTCGCCGGCCGCCAGCGCCGAGCCGAACTGGTCGCCCGCCTCCACCGTGCCGCCGACCTGGGTGAACAGCTGGCCACCGGTGCCGGTGAGCCCGGCCGGCGAGCCGTACAACACGTTCACGGCGCCCGCGGCAGCGGTGGCGCCGACGCCCTCGGCAGGGGCGCCCACCGCCAGGTCGGCGAAGGTGTCATTGTTGAAGTCGCCGCTCGCCAGGGTGGAGCCGAAGAGGTCGTCGGTCTCGGCGCTGCCGGGGACGCCGACGGTGTCCTGGGTGAACAGCTGGCCACCGGTGCCGGTGAGCCCGGCCGGCGAGCCGTACAACACGTTCACCGCGCCGGCGCGCACGCCGGCGCCGAAGATCCCGACGGTGTCGAGTGGAGCCCCGACGGCCAGGTCGTCGGCGCCGTCGTTGTTGAAGTCGGCCTGCAGGCTCCTGGCCGGTGCTGTCTGCGTCGCCACCGAGCCGTGAGCGACACCACTCGTGGCCGGCCAGACGCTCACCACCAAGCCAAGGACGAGCACGACCACGATCCGCCGCATGTCCACCACCTTCCGTCGAGGGGACCGGCTGAGAGAGGACCAGCGCGACAATGCGAAGGTCGACGCTTTAGCCAAGTTGGGGCGGTAATGGACGCATAAGTATGCCATGCCGCCCAGGGTGACCATCGCGAGCCGGGCCAGCCTCGCCGCCGCGTATGCTTCAGCGCGAGCCGCTACCGGTCACCACATCCCTAGTGGCGTGTCAGGCCACCTTTGCCCTGTCGATGACTTCGCGGAATCGCCGGTCGTGGGCGTTGCGGTTCCGCCAGGCGATGTAGCGGCGGATCATGCTGGCCTGCTCGCTGTGGCTGGTGTGGTCGGTGCCGTCCAGGGTGAAGTAGCGCAGCGCCTGTGAACTGGGCCTCGATCCGGTTCAGCCACGAGGCGTTGGTCGGGGTGTAGGCGAGCTCGACGTTGTTGGCGGCCGCCCACTCGGCCGACCCGGGGTCATCGCGGGTCGACAGGTGCGGGCTGAAGTTGTCCAGCACGATGCCGAGCCGTACCCCGGGTGGGTACAGGGTGCGCAGGTAGCGGCAGAAGACCAGGAACTTGCCGCGGCGCTTGCGGGGCTTGATATGGCCGTACAGCCGGTCGCGGCTCAGGTCGTAGGCGGCCAGCAGATGCCGGACCCCGTGGGGCGGGTGTAGGTGGCCCGCCGCCGCCGGCGCGGCATCGCGATCGCCACCGCCACCGCGGTCGGCCCACTGCCGACCGGGGTGGGGTTGCAGGTTGAGCGGGCCGAACTCGTCCACGCAGATGACTACCTCGGGTCGCCGGTTCCGGACGTCGTCGGTGCCGTCCATCAGCCCGTACAGGTGCAGGATGCGGTTCTTCTTGGCCTCGTAGTCCGGGTCGCTGGACTGCTTCCAGGTCTTGATCACTTGAAAGGACACGCCCTCCTCGCGGAGCAGGACCCGCAGGCCCTCGTGGCTGATGTCGTCGACCACCCCCTCAGCGACCAGGAAGTCGGCCAGCTTGGCCAGGCTCCAGGTCGAGAAGGCAGGTCGTGGTCGACCGGCCTGGACAGCGCGACCTTCTTGATCTGGCGGCTGGGCGAGGGTGAAGGTCGGTGGGCGGCCGCCGGCGTAGCGTGGGTACAGCGAGTCGAACCCATCCACGTTGAAGTTGTGCAGCACGTCGCGGACCCGGTCCTCGCTTGTGAAGGTCACCTCGGCGATCTTCGCGACGTCCATGCCCTGGGCGCGACAGCAGCACCATCTGCGCCCGCCGCCAGGTCACCACCGACCCGGAGCTGCGCCGCACGATCCGCAGCAGCCGGTTGCCCTCCTCGTTGGTGATGTCGCGCACCCGGACCCGCTCGGCCACCCTGGGTCCCTTCGACGACCTCGATGTCGCCGGGAGTCTCCACCAGGATGTCCTGGAGCATGCGACCAGCTATTCAAACCAACCAGGCCAACGTTGCCTGATACGGTACCTAGCGCTCCGTCCGCCGATCAAGCGGATCGATGTTGTGGTTCAGGTGGAAGAGGTTCTTGGGGTCGTGGCGCCGCTTGACCTCGACGAGCCGGTCGTAGTTCGGGCCGTATGCGGCGCGCACTGCATCTGCGCCGTCGTCGTCGCTGAGGTAGTTGAGCCACCGGCGGCTGGCAAAGTACGGGCTGAAGAGGTCGAACGTGGCGCGTGTCCAGGCGACGTTCGCCTCCGTGTCCGCCGGATCCATCCACACGCTTGGCAGCAGGAGGTTGTGCCCCGCCTCGCGGTGGGGCACGGCAGTGTCGGTGACCCCGACTCGGGTCACGGCGCCGTGGAAGTGCTCGAAGAGAATCGCGTTGAGAGGCGATGGAGTCACTTCGAAGCGCTCGATCGCGAGTCGATCAGTTCGTCGTCCAGCCTATCGACGAAGCTGGACTTCCAGTAGTTCAGCGCGCCTCGCGGGAAGCCCTCGTCGAGGAGCGTATTCATCACCGGATAGGGCATCGGCCCAAGCTCCACCATGAGCGGCTCGCCGAACTCTCGGAGGGGGGCAAGGTCGCCTCTGCGCCTGGCCGGCCGTCCCGGCATGGCACACGACGATCGCCGCCAACCTCAGGTCGGAGCTGCCCGGGGCGTACACCAGCCCGGCGAACGCGGTCAGCTCGTCCGGAACGGACTCGGTAAACTCCCGGTAGAACCGCAGGACGTCTCGAGCCGCCGCGAAGGGATGGGCGATCAGGCCTCCGACGACCTCGCGCAGTGGATGGAGGCGGTATTCCAGCGACGTCGCGACGCCGAAGTTGCCACCCCCGCCACAAAGCGCCCAAAGAGATCGGGATCGGACTCCTCGGTGACGTTGAGCACCGCCCCATCTGCGTTGACGAGCTCCACGGAGAGGAGATTGTCGGCGGCCAGTCCGTGGACGCCCATCAACCAGCCGAGCCCTCCGCCAAGCGTCAGGCCTGCGATCCCAGTGGTCGAGATCACGCCGCCCGTGACGGCCAACCCGTGCACCGCCGCCTCGCGGTTGAACTCCGACCAGATGACCCCGCCCTGTGCGCGCATCGTGCGAGCCTCGGGGTCGACGTACATCCCTTTCATCTCGGCGAGGTCGATCATCGAGACCGCCATCGGCGACGCTCCGACCCGCGATGTTGTGCCCGCCGCCGCGCACGGAGATGTCGAGACCGGCGGCGCGCCCGAAGTCGACCGCGGCCGCGACGTCGGCCGCGCCGCGGCAGCGCACGATCAGCGCGGGCCGTCTGTCGATGAGGCCGTTGTGGATGCGGCGAGCGGCTTCGTAGCGGTCGTCGCCGGGCAGGAGGACGGTGCCCGAGAGGCTCCGGGAGAGAGCGTCCACCTGCCCCGCGTCGGGGATGCCCCCAGTAGTCATTGCTCACTCCGATCATCGTGGACGGCCTAGTCTACTTGCCCCTGAAGAGCTTGGGTTCGCCCAACCCGCGCATCCTAATCAGCTGTGGCCTGACCCGCCGCAACGGTACCTGGGCGCTGGTCATGACCTGAGCTGTCGGGCAGCCACACCGTTGCCTGCACGCACACCAGCCGGCGGCACCGACCACGCTAGCCACGCCGAGCAGGCCAGCATGATCCGCCGCTACATCGCCTGGCGAACCGAAACGCGCACGACCGGCGTCTACGGGAAATCGTCAACCGGGCAAACGTTGCCAGATGCGGTACTAGGAGCAGGCGAGCGGGAACGGCGCCAGGCCGCCGACCGGACCGCGGTTGCGGCAGAAGAGCAGCCCTTGGCGGTTGAGGTCGAAGATGATGCCGGAGATCGCGCTGGGGTAGTTGGTGACCAGGTGTCCGAGGATGACGCCGCTGGCCTTCGTCGACCGGGGCGCGGTCCGCACGATGGACCTGATGCTCGGCACGCTGCGATAGCTCACGCCGTCCGGCCGCTGCCAGTCCAGGGTGTCCAGGGTCCACGTACAGATCCGGTACCCGAGACCGGACGCGATGTTGGCCACCCGCGAGTTGTAGGCGCCGTACGGTGGACGCAGCAGGTTGGTGGAGATGCCCTGGCTGATCTGCGAGCTGACGGCCGCGTCCGGCAGTGTCGTGAGGTCGGGATGGGAGAAGGTGTGGTTGAGCACCCAGTGACCCTGCTGCCGGAGCGTGGAGACGATATCCGGATACGACTGGGCGTTCTGGTTGATGAGGAAGTAAGCCGCCCGGATGTTGCGTGCCTGGAGGTAGGCGCCGATGCGGGTGGCCCGATACGGGTCGTCATAGGCCCAATCGTCGAAGGTCAGCAGCACGCGTCCGGAGGAGTTGCCGCAGCGGGTGTTGGAGTAGGGTGCCGGCTGGGCGGACGCGGTCGGGATCCCGATCGGGCCGAGCGACAGCACCGCCGCGATCAGGACGGCACCGACCAGCCTTCGCCACCTGCTGGTCGCCTCGGCGGTGAGCTTGACGGCGGCGATGCTGCGGACTGGTCGCATTGCGACCTCCCCTCCGATGACCCCGACGATGCGGGTCATAGGTAACAACATCGGCCGTACTGGACTCGACCCGGACCGACCGGTCAGGATCGTCGATCGACAATCTCCGACAGTCGGGGTTTGACCGCCGCGTACGTTCGTCCTGGTTTCTACCGGGTAGCAGCCTGATGTCTTCCGCCGCAGCAGGAGGCCGCCCATGCCCGGTCACGCCCCCCCTCGCAGTTGTGCCGGCATCCGAGCCCGCCGCGGCGTCGCCCGGCTCGCCGCTGGGGCGGCGGCTTGGGGCTGCGGCGGCGGATCGTCGATCGCGACGGCGATGCCGATGCCGAGCGCCGCCACCGTGAACACGGCAGCGACGATCAGGCCGCCCTTGACCTCGTCGGTCAGCAGCTTCACCGTCAGTCGCCCTCCCATAGCGGCTCGACCCGCCGCAGCTCCTCGCGCTGCTCGCGCAGGTCGTCCTTCGGCCGGTGGCGCCTGACCACCTGCTGGACCCTCGACTGGCAGTCGGCGCACCGCGTCGTGTCTGGGTGCCGCTCCAGCAGCCCCGGCGCGATCGGCTGGCCGCAGCGCTCGCACAGCCGCTCGGTCATGGCCCCTCCCCTGCGTCGTCGGCCATCGGCGGGCCGTGCTGGTCGCAGGCCGCGACCCAGCATGTGCCGCCCTTGCTGTCCCGGACGTACAGCGAAGGGGTCGCCCTGATCTGCATCACGCCAATCAGAGGATCTTCCACAGGATGAGGTCGTGAACGTGCTTGGCCTTGCCGTCGCCGCGGAACTCGACCTCGTATGCCTTGGACGTGGTGTTGATCGCGATCTGGGAGGATGAGAAGAACGACCCGAACATCGACTTGTTGGACAGGACGCCCACGCTGCTGATCCGGCTGAACGGGATGGACACCAGCTCGATCTTCTTGCCCACGTAGCTGTTGTCCTGGATGATGACCCGCTTGTCGGTGACCCCGATGAAGCCGGTCCCAGCACCGATCGCGTCGTACACGGCGAGGACCTCCTCGCCGGGCATGAGGCCCTCGATGATCTTGTCGAGCTGGCCCTGCTGGTCGAAGGGCACTCGCTGGCCCTGGTACTCCACTACTTGTCCCTGCATGTCGCACGCTCCTCGCGCTCTGTGTCTATCTGGCCATCATCAGCGGGCGGCCCTACCGCCCGGACGCCCCGCAGGGCGTTTCGGCCTTCGCGCATCACGGCCCTTCGCGCCGCCACTGCTCCACCTCCGGAACCGGGCCAGGGAACCCGCGGTCGCCCACGCACCGCTCCACGTCCTTCCGGGCCGGGGCCTCGGCCAGCCCCTCGGTGCACCACTCCAGCGCCTGCTGACGGGTCGCGGGCCAGCACCAGCCCGCCCTAGAACCAGCCCGGCCCAGATGAGCAGCGCCAGCCCGCGATGGTGGGCTACCGCTCCCAGGGCGGCGGTCCGGCCATGCGGCGGATCAGCCGCTGCTGCCAGCGTGGCCGCCGCTCGAACCGAGCCCGGTTGTCGTCGTCGAACAGGGCAATGTCGCAGAGGCCCTGGTGGACAACCTTGCCGACGAAGGGCCCGATCTCGAAGCGCCAGGGCTCGGGGTGGGCGTCGTCAAAGGGTTCGCCGCAGTAGTCGCAGACTTCGAGGGTGGGTGGGGTGTGGTGGGTGGTCATGCGTCTCGTGCCTCCGTTCAGTTGAGTGGGGTGGGCCGCTTGAGGTGGGAGCGCCGCATCTCGCGGATGCTGAGGCCGTCCCAGTCCACCTCCACGGCTGGAAGGCCGCCGTCGGATACGGGGATGTCAACGCGGGTCACGGTGCCAGCGCGACCGGCCAGCTCGGGCCAGCGCCGGACCACGTAGTCGCGGGCGCCAGGGACACGCTGGTGCTTGGCGTAGGTGTAGGTCTTGGCCATGGTGCGGGGTCCTTTCGGTTAGGTGGAGTCGCTAGGGGGCCTCGGCATCGGCACGCAGGGGCCGGGGCCGAGTCGCTTAAGCCCCGACCATCCCGTGCCGGCGCATGCACGCCTTCCAGGGGCGGCTGACGCCGTCGGGGTCGAGGTCGGGGCCGGCGCGCATGGGGACGACCTCCCGCTCGCAGGCGGCGTTCGCGGTCACCCAGGCGGGGTCGGCGCCGGGGCGGGCGCCTGCTCCGGCTCAGCCTCGCTGGCACCGCCCAGGCGCAGGACGAGCAGCATCACGACGACCAGAGCCAGGCTCACCAGCGGCCAGGGCACGGATCTGCTTCATGTCAGCCCCACCTCTACGATCGGAGCAGGTCGTACACCCACGCCTCCAGGTCCGGGTACTGCTCGTCGCCGCGGGCGGGACCGCGGCGGGCGGGCACCCGCCAGACACCCGAGAATCCGCAGCCGCGGCAGGCGAACCAGCCGAGGCCGACCTTCCACGCATGGCGGATGCTGTCGAACGGCGAGATCATCGTGCCGGGCCCGCAGCGCGGGCAGGGTGGGGGAAGCACGAACAGCTTCAAGTGGACGCCTCGCGCCGGTTGCGGCGCGAACAGCTTCACGGGGTCGGTCTTCAGGTATTCCTCCTTAGAACTCGGTGTGATCCTTCATCCGGATCGCCGTGCACCCACCCTTTGGATAGGTGCCCGGCGTCCCTGATGACCGGTCAGGACTTCGGTCCGAGTTCCACGTTCGAGAAGTTGCGGCCGAACATCGTGCCCGGGCCCGGCAGGATCGCCATCCCGCCGCGCTTGACCCAGAGCCTGACATGTCCGTTCTCGCGGACGTAGACGCTGAACGCGATGCCGTGAGCATCGCCGTCGAACTTGACGGTCCCTGTGGTGAGGGTCGTCCCCTCCATGTTGTGCATCTCCTTTGTGTGCGTGGCTGGTTGTGTCAGGAGACCTTGTGGAAGGTCGCCCCGCTGATCTCGACGTAGGCGTCGGTGGCCCGCACCCGCAGGTACATGCTGGCGCCCGTCTTGGTCACCAGGTCGTTGTCGAGGATCTCCTGGTTGCGGTCGAGGCGAGCCCAGTAGCCGTTGCCGTCGCTCACGGTGCCGCGGTACTCGCCGGGCTGGATGTCCACGCCGACCTTGTAGATCCCGTCGCCGATCTCGGCGCCGGTCGGGGTCTCGGTCGACGGGGGCCTCGGCAGCTGGGGCCTGGGGAGCGGCGGCGACGGCGTCCTTGCCGTCCTTGCCGGCAGGACCGGCGGGGCCACGCTCACCGGCGGGGCCGGTGGAGCCCGGGGCGCCCTGGATGCCACGCGGACCCTGCGGTCCGGGCAGGTTGGCGTCGACCGGGGTGACGAGCCCGACGACGCTGACGGCGAGCGCCGCGCCGGCGAGCAGGGTCGTCAGGTTGCGCCGCGCCCAGCCGGGCTGGCGTGGGCCTGGCGGGGTGACGGGGTCGCCCCAACCGGGCGCTGGGGCCGGCGAGGTGGAGCTCGTCTCGTCAGCGGGCAGGGTCGTGGTGGGATGGGTCATGTGGGTTCGGCTCCTTTGCCGGTCGTGCCCCGCTAGCGGTAGCGGCGGCGGTGGTGGTGGTCGTCGTCCCGAAGGTCTTCAAGTCTGGGGGTTGGAGGGCAGGGTCGTAGGACGTCGAGCCGGCGTGAGAACCAGGCCACGCGCCCGCTCCAGGTCGGCCCCCACCGCATCGGGTGGGGTGGCGACCGGGCGTCACCGCTCCTCGGCGTGACGGCCTGCCGCAAGGCCAGGTCGGCCTCGGCGTGCAGTCGCCCAGCCGCGCTGGCGTACCAGGCAATGTTGCGGCCGGGCGCCGCCGTCGGTATACGACGGTGGGCCGGCGCACAGCGCGGCCGGCAGGATCGGGTGGCAGGTGCTACTGATGCTCGCCCGGGCTGCGAGTTGCGCCCGGGGTGACTAAACAGTACGAGCTAGTCTGTAAGGTACGGATAAGCGCGTTCGCACGAGCGGTACATCTAGGGGCTAAAGAGTCGGCCGCTCCAGTTGCACAGAACAGCAGCCAGCGGTCGCGTCCGCGTCGAGGACGGCCGCGGCCGGCTTAGCCGGACTTGGCCGGCCAGCTCGACCGGGCCAGCTCCAGCAGCTCGGCCAGCGGCGCGGCCGGGTCGTGGTGGCCGGGTGAAGCGCAGCGGGTCGACCACCTGCTACGCCACGGTGACCGACGTGTTGGGCGGAAGCCCTGGACTGGGACGCCTTGGTCAACGAGCATCACGGCCGAGGTCCGGTGTGTCTGGGCTGGTGCTGTCGGGGGGTTGCTGGGCGGCTTGGACGGCGGCCTGGACCGTGGGGTAGACGCCTTCGGGTGTCGTGTCGGTTGCCACCTGGCCGACCACGTCACGGACCTGGCCGATCTGGCGGGTGACCAGCAGCCGGACGCCCATGCGTTCCAGGCTCTGGGTGAGCTCGGCGAGCATGTGGGCGGCGGTGACGTCGATGGCGGGGGCGGTCTCGGCGTTCAGCACGATGACCTTGGTGCCCTCTTGGGCGGCGTGGGCGCGGACGCGTTGTCTGACCGCGTCGGCGTTGGCGAAGAACAGGCCGCTCTCCACCCGTAGGATCACGATGCCCGGCAGTTGCTGGTTTTCGGGGTGGCGTTCCAGGTCGCCGTACTGGCCGGTGGTGCCGGGGACCTTGCCGAGCACGGCGATGTGCGGGTGGGAGGCGCGGTAGATCAACAGCAGCAGCGAGATGGCGATGCCGATGAACAGCCCGGGCAGGGTGCCGAAGATCAGCACCCCGAGCAGGGCGGCGACCGCGGCGATGAAGTCGGGGCGGGCGGCCACGCCGTAGTAGCGGCCGAGCCGGCGGGTGTAGACCCGGTACAGCGCCGCCAGGGCCGGGAAGTCGACCAGCTCGATCACCGCGGCGATCACCACCGCCGCCAACGTCGCCTGGGGCAGGTACTGGAACAGTCCGGTCAGCGTCAGCAAGGTGATGATGGTCAGGGCGGCCACGACCAGCCCCGACAGCTGGGTCCGGGCGCCGGCGGCGCCGTTGACGGCGGTCTTGGACAGGCTCCCGCTGACGACCATGCCGCTGGACAGGCCGGCGCCGAGGTTGGCCCCGCCCACGCCGAGTAGCTCGCGGTTGGTGTCGACCTCATAGTGCTCGCGGGCCGCGTAGGTCTTGGCCGCGCCAAGGCCCTCGGCGAAGCCGACCAGCAAGATCCCGACCGCGGCCGGCGCGAGCTTGAGGTAGTCGACGGCTGGCCACGTCGGGCAACCCGAGGGCGGGCAGGCCAGGTTGGATCCTGCCGACGATGGCCGCGCCGTGCCGGTCCACGCCGAACCACTGGACGATGACGATTCCGAACACGACCGCGACCAGCGACCCGGGAACCATCGGAGCGACCCGCCGCAGCCCCAGGATCAGCGCCAGCGACACCAGCCCGAGCAGCAGCGTCAGCCAGTGGGTCTGGTCGAGCTCGCCAAGCAGGTGCCACAGCTGCTCGAAGAAGTCGCCCTCGCCCCTGGGGACCCCGAACAGCTTGGGCAGCTGCCCAACGATGATCGTGAGGGCCAGGCCGATAATGAAGCCCTTGAGCACCGGCTCGGAGATGAAGTTGGCCACAAAGCCCAGCCGCGCCAGCCCCGCGATGACCCCGATGATGCCGGTCGTGATCGCCATCGTGACGGTCAGGGCGGCGAACCGGCCGCTGCCCTGGGTGGCCAGGTCGGCGACGGCGGCCGCCGACAGGGCGGCGGTGGCCGACATCGGCCCAACGACCAGGTGCCGGGAGCTGCCGAGGGCGGCATACAGCACCAGCGCGGCCGGCGTCGCGTACAACCCCACGACCGGGGAGACCCCCGCGATCGAGGCGTAGGCCAGCGCCTGAGGTATCAGCATTGCCCACACCGTCAGCCCGGCCACGCCGTCGCCTCGCAGCCAGCCTCGCTGGTAGCCGGCCAGCGACGGGAATAACCGCAGCCCCACAATCCCTCCTCGGTCAGGACCTCAGCCCTGGCCACCCGCCTCGACGGCTCGGGACGATGCCCTCTCATCCTCGACTGCGTCGCCCACTTCCCACATCACCCTCCACGGATGATCTGCGGCGACGCCCGCACCTGACGGCTGGCGCGGACGCGAAACGAGAGGGGACTCCAGCCCGGCCGGGCGGTCGAGGCAGCGGCCCCGCAACAAGCCGGCCGGTCACGGTGTCCCATCCAGGTCGGCAAGGGCGGCGCCGCACCCGCACCCACACAATGGGCACCGCCGCGGCCGGCTGCTGCGGAAGAGGGCGGTGAGGTCTCGGGAGATGGTCGCCTCGCTCACGCCCGCATCTGGCGATCCCTGCAGCTCGTTGACGGCCGACTGCGGGTGAAGGAGACGAAGACCCGTGCTGGCGACCGCACGGTCGGCCTTGGCCCTTCAACGGTAGCCGCACTTCGTCGGCATCGCGCTGAGCAAGCCGAGCGGCGCCTCGCGTTCGGCACCGCTTACGACACAGTCGGCGACCTAGTGATCTGCCAAGTAGACGGACGGCCCTGGCGGCCTGACTACTGCTCCGCCGCATTCCGTGCGTTGGTGCGGCGGGCTGGTCTTCCCGCCGCAATCCACGTTCACACGCTGCGCCATTCGGCCGCTTCGTTTCTGGCTGCCGAAGGTTTGCCCGCCTCCGATATCGGCGCCCAGCTCGGCCACGCCGACGGGGGCGCGCTTGCACTGCGCGTATACGTCCACCCTCTCGAGGAGAACAAGCGGAGGGCTGCCGCGCACTTGGACCGCATCATCTCCGCTGGGTCGCTCCGAGGGTAGAAGAATGGTAGAAACGATCGCTCAAAAGGATCGAACTGGTCCGGCTACAGCCGGACCCCTTACGAAGCGTTTGCCCAGCTCAGCGGAGGCGGACGGATACGCGTACGAACCACGGCATCCCATCGGGGAGGCTCTGGATCAGTACACGGGGGTGGGGACGGGTGGGTTGAGAGAACCGTGCCTTGTACCTCTCCGTGGACACGAGTTCTGGACGCCTACGGGGCGGTCCGTGGCGGGGGAGGGCCGCCTGTCGCAGAGGCCATCGGTTTCGGACAGCTGATCTGGTCTTCCTGCCCGCCGGTAACGCCACACTGAGCCGGCGCGCCAAGCAGGCAAGCCGGCTGTCGGCGGTCGTGGTGCGTTTCAGTCGCGCTCGCAAGCGCTACGAGCGCCAAGGGATCCTGGTGGAAGAGGCGGCCTTGGAGCGGGCCGAGGCGCAGTGCCTGGCCGACGAGGACGCCCGTAGCCAGCGCCGCGAGCGCGACCGGCAGCGCCGCTCCGACCAGGATGTGGTGTTCCAGGCGCGGCTGGCCGAACTGGTGGGGCGGCTGTTCCCCGGCTGCCCGGTGGGGCGCGCCGTGGCGATCACGCAGCACGAAACGCGCTCTGCGCTCTCCCAGCACCAGCAGCAGGTTGCGGGCCTGCTGGGCGACCCAGGCGCCGGCCGGGTTGGCGGTCACCCCGGCCAGGTGGACCCGCCGGGTGTCCAGCTCGATATATTTCACAAGGCTCGCCGTCCTGGTTCAATTGCGCACCGACGCAGGCACCGCTTCCCGCCTCAACGCTGATCGCGAAGGGAGGTCCGTCCCAGCGGCGATCGTGAGCCCGTGGCTGTCCCGGCGGCCGGCACCCCAGGGGCAGCTGCCTCCCCAGCGCCGCTGTCTGCCAGCGCACGCCCATCGACGGAAGGACACCCATGAGAAAGACCGCCTACACCCTGTCGATCGTGCTCGGCTCGATCCTGATCATCGGTGGGGTGGTGACCTGGATCGTGGTCAGCACCACCCTTGCCGATCAGAAGATCGTCGTGTCCGACGACGCCTCGTGTCTGGCCGGCGACGAGGTCGACGGGCCGTTCAGCGCCTACTGCGAGGCGATGGTCATCGACAAGCACGCCCTTGAGGCAACCGGGGGCCTGCGGTACGCCGAGTTGGACCGCGAGGATCCCAAGCGCGAGACGGCGATGACGGCCTCGTTCCTGCAGGCGTCGCTGTTCACCTCGGTGGTGGCCTTTGGGGTGGCGGCCATGGCGATTGCGGTCGGGGTGCTGTTCATCCTGATCGGTCTGGGGATCAGGGACGTCACCAGCCGGATCAGGGAGCTCGCCAGCCGCAGCCCTGCGACCGCATGAGGTCGGCCGGTCCGTTCCGCTCGATTAAGACATATATCTCATAACGAGAGAACGTCGGCGCCTTGGGGGGACACGGGAGTCTCGACCTCGAACAAAATCTCAACCATGCCCGCCTCCTTTCCGGCGAGCGAAGGATCGTGGGCGGAATTCCAGCTGGCGGCCCCCATGATTCCGGCCAGCCTCACCCAGGATGGACACCGGCGTCGACGACATGTGAAGGCGGCCGCTGCAGGACGCCATCGGCCGGTCCCTCTCACGCCCAGATGACCCAGGACCTCTCTCCGGCTGCGGATGGGTGGCCGCATCAGGGTGGGCCGCTGGCTACCGTTCCGTGCCGCCAGTGCCGCCTGGGCCCTGCACATGTGGAGGCGTGCTCTGTGCGGGACCGTGTTCTCACCCGCTTCGGGTGATGCCAGGGGCGGATCCCCTATCGAAGAATGGCCGGCGTCGCATGCCGGGCGTGCTTCCCCCGCTTGCCCTGGCTGCTCTGGAGGTGTCGTCGATGCGGACGTCTTGGCTGATGTCGCGGCGGGTCGTGCCCGCGAGCAGGGACCAGCACCTGGGATCTATGGCCATGGAGCGCCGGGTGGCCAGGCCATGGTTGGCGGCAGGGCTCGTGTTGGGTCTGGTCCTTTGGCTCAGCGGTTGCGGGGCCGGCGGCGGGAGCGAATCGGCGACCCGTCCCTCGACCGAACGCTCCGGCGCCGGTCCTACCCCGAGCGTGACTGAGTCGCCGAGTGTGACGGCCACGGCGCCGACGCGACCGACCCGGACCAGCACTTCGACGCCGACCTCGACTCGGAGCCCGACGTCGGTGGAGTCTCCGACGTCGCCCACCAGCGCACCCGCGACCTCGGCTGAGGCGCTGGCGCCAACCTCGGCCCCTACGCCGTCGGCTGCTGGCACGCCGGCTGCCGCCGAGTCCGAGGGGTTGGGAGCCCTTGGCTGGACGCTGCTGATTGTGCTGGTGGTCGGGCTGGCTGCCGGCTGGATGATCTGGAGGTCGCGCCGCAGGTCGGCCTGGGACACCCAAGCTGGCGCGCTGGAGGCAGATACCCGCACCGCCACCAGCACCCAGCTGCCGTCGGTCCTGACCGCCGAGACGGCCGGGCAGCGGGCCCTCTCCTGGCCGCCGCTGCGGGCCGGTCTGGTCGACCTCATCCGCCGGTGGGACCTGCTGGCCGAGCGCGCACCCGACGACCGGAGAAGGAACTGGTCCGGACAGACCCGCAGCCTGCTCCAGGAGCTGGTTGCCGCCGTGGACGCCGAGAATGAGGCGCTGGCGACCGGGCGTGACCTTCGGCTCCTGCGGCCACGGGTGGACGAGATCGGGCGGGCGTTATCGGCGGTGCTTGCTGGTGGACCCCAACAGGAGCCACCCGTAGGCGGGGAGCCTGGGTGGGAGTGACAGCCTGAGCTGGCCCCACCCCCGAAATCGCCAAGCCCTAGAAGAGCCTCATTGCGTCTGAGATACGTTTGGCCTGAACATGAAGAAGAACCCAAGCCGAGACGGTTGAGGCCGTAGGCAGTCGGCGCAAGGCCGCTTTCCTCATCTGTTCCAGATGAGATGCGTGCACCCGAAGCCCCGGCACAGCGGCGCTGCGCTATGGAGTTCACCCGCCGGGGATGGTGACGACATGGCTGCTCGGGATGAAGCTGAGTCCTGGTGGCCTTGAAGGCATACCAGCAATGGGGGAGTTGCTCATGGGTGATGTCCGGTACGCCGTGCGGGTACGAGGTCACAGCGGTGACGCGGTGACGGTTGCGGGGCAAAGGGGGCTGGACGTCGCCATTGACCCGGAGCGAACGCTGCTGCGCGGCCGGCTTCCCGACCAGGCCGCGCTGTTCGGGATCCTGGCCATGGCCCGGCTGTTGGGCTTGGAGGTGATCGAAGTCAGGCGACTGCCTCAGGGGAGCGGTCGCTGACGAGGATCGGGGTCGAGGTCCTCGCCTGGAAGGCGGCGGAGCTCGGTGACCTCCAGGCCGAGGGATTGGAGTCTGCCCAGCAGCTTGTGGAGGGCCTCCTGATCGGGGATCGGCCCATACAGGACCGTCTCGACGGGTTCGGTCGTGGCCGTCAGTCCCTCGAACATGAGAAGTACCGAGTCGCCGACGCGGCCCTTGATCCGGATCTCATAGTCGGCTGCCACGCGCGTCCCTCTCTCTTCGTGCTCCACCATGCGCAGGTGCGAGAGCCCGGCACATCCGTGAACGGCGGCGTTTCCCCCTCAACGATCCGGGGTGCGATGGCCGGAGTCTTCACCCGTATCAGATGAATTTCGGTGCCGCCAGGGGTCGCCGACGACGATCGGCAGCCGGCCGTCTGAGGTTCAGAGGAGCCGAAGCTCGCGGGCGCTCCGCACCGCCTGTCGCCGACCGCTGACGCCAAGTTTGCGGAACACACCATATGTATGGCTTTTGACTGTATTGACTGAGACGTGTAGATCCGAGGCGATCTCCTCGTACGTCATCAAACTGGGCAGGTAGCGCAGCACGGTGCGCTCACGCTCAGTGAGCCGCTCGATCAGGGCCGGCGGCGACGGCGCCATCCATGCCGACTCGACGGAGGCCTGTAGCAGTTCGTCAAGGTAGGACCAGCAGGACGGAACTCGTTGGCGGTAGCGAGCGAGCAGCGATCGGGCCGGGGCGCCGGCGTCGAGGAAACTCCGACGGAACCCCTCGCGCTCCGCCAGCGTGAGCGCGCGCTCCAGCGACGCCGCTGCCCGGTCACGGTCGGCCAGCGCATCGCTTGCGAGAGCATCCACCAGCCACGCCTCGACCGGTGCCACCTGGTCGCTGAGCGCCGCACCGTCCAGGCAGGACGCGAGGGTCGCGGCA
This sequence comes from uncultured Actinomycetota bacterium, assembly GCA_963733175.1. Taxonomy (GTDB): domain Bacteria; phylum Actinomycetota; class CALGFH01; order CALGFH01; family CALGFH01; genus CALGFH01. The sequence continues at coordinate 287,824 of CAVTCL010000025.1, read as the reverse complement.
GCGCCGGTTGGGTCATCCTCGGCCAGCTGCATGCGGGCCAGGACCGCGGCTTCTCCGGCATCCAGTGGGACGCTCTGGTCAAGGGTCTCGAGGAGTTCACGCGCCGGTTGGGTTGGTCCACCAGTGCTGTGCAGCTCAGCTTCGGTCAGGATCAGCCAGCGCCACAGATGGGCAGGTGGCCTCCAACCCCTCAGGTTCCGACGGGCCGACGCCAGCGTGGCCAGCGCGGCGGCCATGTCGCCTCGGGCGCACTGCAACCGTGCTTGCAGGATCGCCACCGCGAGCTTGACCGGCTGCAGGTCAACCGCTGACATGGCCGCTGCCTGGTCCAGATAGCGGCTGGCTTCGACCAGGTCGTCCCGCTGGTAGTGCACCCACGCCATGGCGAGGTAGCTGCCGGCTGCCTGCACCGACGACGACCAGCCGTGTTGCGCGGCGAGCTCGACGGCGCTCGTGCCGAGCCGGAGGGCTTGGCCGAGCGCACCCCGCATGGCGTGCAGTACAGCAAGGTGGCTCATGCAGCTGAGCTGCAGGGACCCGAGCCCAGCCCGTAGCGCAACCGCCTGGCCTTCCCGCAGGTGGACCTCGGCAGCGTCCAGATTGCCGGCCCACAGCTCTGCTGCGCCCAGGTTGGAGAGCGTGGCCGCCCGCCCGTCGTCGCCGCCGCACGCTCCTGCCGGGGCCAGCACTGCCAGTGCCTCGTGACCGGCCGCCAGCACCTCGTCGACGTCGCCCACCGGCCATGCCACGGCGGATCTCAAGACCGCCAGCAGGACGACGAACCGGCCTCGGCGGTCCTGGTCCACCAGGCCCTCCCGCCGCCGGGCAAGCCGCAGGTAGGCGCTGGCCGTCTCATGGTCAGCGGACATGATCCGATCGGAGGCGGCCAGCAGGGCGAGCTCCGGATCGGACTGGACCAGCTCGGCCGGCAGCCGTCCGCCCAGACGGTCGAGCGTGGCAGCCTCACCACGCAGGATGAGGCTCAGCCCGTGCGCCACCATCATGGCGGCCGCGTCGCGCCCGTCCCCCGCCGTGAGCGCCTGCTCGATGGCGTCGATGACCCGTCCACGGGAGGCGTACCAGTGCGCGGCCCGCCGGTGCAGCTCGGCGACCTCGCCTGGCGCGTTGCGCCGCAGCTCGCAACGCAGCAGTCCGGCGAACAGCTGGTGGTAGCGGTAGGAGCGGCCACGCGACCCGAGCACCTGCACGAAGGCGTTGGCCCGCGCCAGCCGGGCCAACGTCGACTCGCCGTCATGGCCGCCGGTGAGCGCATCGGCCAGGTCGCCGTCCAGTTCCTCCACGATGCAGGTCCGCAGCAGGAAGCTGCGCAGCTCCTCTGGCTGCCGGTCGAGCACCTCCCCGACGAGGTAGTCGGCAATGCTCTGGTCGTCGCCGGCGAACTCGGTCACGAAGCGATGCGGGTCCGGCTGGTCCTGCAGCGACAGTGCCGCCAACCGTAGGCCCGCCGCCCAGCCTTCGGTGCGTGCCTGCAGCAGGGCCAGGTCGTCCTCGGACAGCCTCGGCTGGTGGTCGCAGGCGGCCAGCAGGTCGGCCGCCTCGGCGGTGGTGAACGCCAGGTCGGCTGCGCGCAGCTGCGCGAGCTGCCCGCTGATCCGGAGTCGCTGCAGTGGCAGTGGAGGATCGACCCGGGTGGCCAGCACCAGCCGCAGCTGCGGCGGGGCGTGGCGCAACAGGAACCCCAGCCCTTGGAGCACCCTTGCGTCGGTGAGCTCCTGGACGTCGTCGAAGATCAGCACCACCGGGGTGGGCAACTCGGCGAGGCCCCTGACCAGCAGGGGCAGGAACGTCTTCTCGGAGCCAGGTCGCGGCGCCAACGATCGCAGGGCGCTGTCGGCCGGCACAGCGCCCGACCGGCACAGCGCCCCAAGGGCGTGCGCCCAGAAGCGGGCAGGTTCGTTGTCGCCGGGGTCCAGCGAGAGCCAGGCCACCGGCCCGGGACGCTGGCCTTCCGAGCTCCAGGCGGCCAGCAACGTGGTCTTCCCCGCACCCGCTGGTGCCGACACCAGCGTCAACAGCTGTTGTGCGCCGTCGTCCAGCAGGGCGAGCAGCCGAGGCCGGGACACCACCCGAACTGGTATGGCGGGCGCCGTGAGCTTGGTCGCCAGCAGGGGCGGTTCAGTCTCCGCGGACTCCTGGTCAGCGGGACGACGCGTCTGCGGCCGCGGTCGAGGGTTTCGCCCGCTGCCGCGCCGACCGTCCGTGGCGGCAGCTTCCTCCTGCCAAGAGGCGGGCGCGGCGGAACGCGACACGACCATGCTCAGGTCCTGTTCGGGCCGTCAGGGGTGGGGAGTGCATGGGTGAAGGCGGCGTTGACGCTGACGAGCTCGAGGCCGAGGTCGCGGACCCGGTCGAGCAGCCCGTGCAGATGTGCCTGGTCGACGACCGGGCCGGTGATGGTGGTCAGGCCGTCCTCCGCCTCCAGCGCCATGCCCTCGAACGCCGTCGAGTAGCGCTGGCTCAACTCGCCGCGGACGACGATCCGGTAGTTCGTCGGTCGCCCGGCGGCGCGGGATCGAGATCGGCGGCGCATCACCCGGCCAGTGTCGGCCAAGGGTGGATGAGCGCACCTCATCGAGCCGGAGATTCATCCGGGTGAGATCGCTACGAGTCCCTGGGCGTCGATCCAGGGAGCAGGCCGAGCTGGCGGCCATGGGCGACGGCTTCGTCTCGGGTCCCGACCTCGAACTTGCGATAGATAGCCTGGATATGGCTCCGGACGGTGTTGATCGAGACGTAGAGCTCGCGGCCGATCTCGCGGTTCGAGAGCCTGACGGGCAGCAGCCGAAGGACCGCCAGCTCCCGCTCAGTGAGGGGTGCCCCTGGAACCGAGGGTAGGGTCCGGTGTCGAGCGCTGGCACGGACCGTTCGAGGAGCATGGAAAGGATGCCAGGGTCCGCGGACCGCTCGATCAGCTCGCGCGCCCGCTCAACCAACGCCCGGGCGCCTGGAAGGTGGCCGACCGCAGCGACGCCATCGTCTCTTGGCCACCTCCATCTGCCCGCCGGGGTCGGCGAGCGAGAGCACGACGCCGGCGACCAGGGGTGCGGGGCGGATCCGGGTCCCCTCCAGGGTCGATGTCTTTGGACAGGGCGACTGCCAGGGTGGGATGCTTGCCCTGTAGTGTGGTTGCCCTGAAGTGGGTGGGGAGGGGACCGCGATGCGGATCCAGCAGTCCAGCCACCAGGGCTGCGCGGTGCTGACCCTGACCGGCCGGCTCGACCTGGCCGCCGTCCCCGAGCTCCAGCGCGCCATCCTCAAGCAGCTGGCCGAGCACCCACCGGCGATCATCTGCGACCTGGGCCAGCTGGAGGCGATCGACCCGCTGTGTGCCGGGGTGTTCACCTCCATCCGCCATCCCGCCCTCGGCTGGCCTGGCACTGCCCTGGTGCTGTGCGGCACCCGTCCGGTGGTGGCCGACACCCTCCTGCGGCAGGGGACGGCGCGCCGCTTGGCGATGTACCCCAGCCTGGACCAGGCACTGGCCAATGCGCGCGCCCGACCCCCGCGGCTGCAGGAGCGGCTGACGCTGGGGCCGGTGCGCCACGGCAGCCAACGACAGTTGGCTGTTCGTGGGTGAGGTGTGTGGCCGCTGGGGACTGCAGGAGATGGCCGAGCCGGCCGGGCTGGTGGCTAGTGAGCTGGTCACCAACGCCGCGGTCCACGCTCGCACGGCGCTGGAGCTGCGGGTGGAGCTGCGCGGCTCCCAGATGCACGTGGCGGTCAAGGATCAGGATCCGAACCTGGGGCCGGTACAGGCGGCGAAGCAGGGGACCGACCGCGGGCGGGGCCTGGCGATCGTGGACCGGGTCGCCGCGGCCTGGGGCGTGCGCCAGGAGGGGCTGGCGGCAAAGGTCGTCTGGTGCATCCTGAACCTGCCACCACAGCACGCCGCCACAAGCGACGGCGACCGGCAGCTGCAGGCCACTACCCGCACCGCCGCCATGGCCGTCGGCATGAACGGGGCGGACCATCGCTCGTCTGAGGCGATGGGTTCGCCGGGTCCCGAGCTGGTGTGGACCAAGCTGTGGCCGCCGGCCACTCGGGCCGGGCTGATACCGCGGGCCAGCCTCCAGTCGCTGCTCCAGCTCGGCCTGCAGGGCAAGCTCTGCCTGGTGGACGCTCCGGCCGGCTTCGGCAAGACGACGTTGCTGACCCAGTGGCGCGCGGTCGCGGGCGCTGGCCGGGTGGCCTGGGTCTCGTTGGACGAGGGCGACAACGACCCCACACGGTTCTGGGCCTATGTGGTGGAGGCGCTCCGCACCGTCGAGCCGGGCGTGGGGGGAGCGCGCTGGCGGCCCTGGGGCGCCCAAGCGCGGACCTGTACCGGGCGATCCTGCCGGGATTGCTCAACGAGTTGAGCACGGCGGGATTGCCGCTGTTCCTCGTCCTGGACGACTACCACCTGATCACCAACCCGATCTGCCACCGGACCCTGACCTTGTTCCTGGACCACCTCCCAGCAGGCATCCACGTGGCGCTGGCGACCCGTACCGACCCGCCGCTGCCCCTGGCCAGGATGCGAGCCAGGGGAGAGCTGGCCGAGATCCGGGTCGCCGACCTGCAGTTCACCGACGAAGAGGCCTTGGCCCTGCTGAACGGGGCGATGGGACTGCAGCTGACAACCGACGACGTGGAGCGCTTGGCCGAGCGGACCGAGGGCTGGGCGGCCGCGCTGGTCCTGGCCGGGCTATCGCTTCGCGGCCGGCAGGACCCGAGCGCCTTCATCGCCGCCTTCCACGGCGACAACCGCCACGTCGCCGACTACCTGGGCGCGGAGGTGCTGGTCCGCCAACCGGACACCATCAGGAGGTTCCTGCTGGGCACCTCGATCCTGGAGCGCCTGTCCGGGCCGTTGTGCGATGCCGTCCTGGAGACGGAAGGGTCGGCCGCGTTGCTGGGTGAGCTGGAGCGCTCGAACCTGTTCCTGGTGCCGCTGGATGACCACCGCCAGTGGTATCGCTACCACCACCTGTTCGCGGAGCTGCTCCGCGTGGAGCTTGCCAGCCGGGAGCCTGGGCTGCTGACGACCCTGCACCGGCGCGCCGCAGCCTGGCACCGGCAGGCGGGCAACCTGGACGAGGCCATCGGTCACGCCAGCGCGGCGGGAGAGTTCGCCGAGGCCGCGACACTGATCGCGCGGCAGTGGCTCACCTACTGGCGCCGCGGGCAGCGGACGACCGTGGCCCGCTGGCTGGACGGGTTGCCCGAGGAGGCGATCATGGCCAACCCTCCGGTCGCCTACGTCGCCGCCTGGATCCGCGGGTACAGCGGCGCCTCCAAGCAGGAGTGCGAACGCTGGCTGGCCGCCGTGGAGGATCCCACCTGGGATCTGCTTGTTCTGCGGGACAGTGTCAGCTCGCTGGCCTTCGGCGCCAACCTGGGCCGCGCCTCATTGGTGTTCGACGACGTGGGGCGCTCGGTGGCTGCGGGCCGGCGCGCGTTGGAGCTGGCCGGCCCGAAGTCGGCACCGTTCTGGTGGATGGCGCAGTCGGCGCTCGGCCATGCCCTGTACCTGTCCGGACAAGCGGCCGAGACCCAGCCCGACCTGGAGGAGCTGATCGGGCGCGTGCCCGCGGCCGCCCAGCCGGTAGCGGTCGTCCTGGCGCTGGCCTTGTTGTCGCTGCTGGCCGGCGACCATGGCGACGACCGCGCCGCCCTGGCGCTGGCCCGTCAAGCAGCCGCGACCGCCGACACCCAAGGGCTCAGCGCCGAGCCGATGTGTGGGATCGCCTATGCGGCGCTGGGGCGGGCGCTGGCCCGCCAGGGCGAGCTGGCCGAGGCCGAGGTGCAGCTGGGGCGGGCGTTGGAGCCGGTCGGGATCGACAGCATGGTAGGGCAACGAGCGTTCGCGCTGTTGCTGCTGGCGCCCGTGCGCCAGGGTCGAGGCGACCTTCCGGGCGCCCGGGCCCTGGTCGACCAAGCCCGCGAGCTGATCGAGCGGTTCGCGGATCCCGGCGCGCTGCCCGCGCTGCTGGAGCAGACCGAGCAGGCGCTTGCTTCGCCGACGCTTCGGCGAGTCGAGGCGGCGGCGCCTCTCAGCGACCGGGAACTTGCCGTCCTTCGGCTGCTGCCCACCCAGCTGTCGAACCGGGAGATCGGCCGCGAGCTGTATGTCTCGGTCAACACCGTCAGGAGCCATGTCCAGGCCCTCTATCGCAAGCTCCAGGTCTCCACCCGGGCCGAGGCGGTGGCCCACGCACGCGAGCTCGGCCTGTTCCCGAGGGCCAACGGCCCCCGACCCGTCCCGGTGAGCGATCCGCCAACGGGCACCGAAGCGCGCGCGAGCCGCCGCTACCCCCAGCAGCTTGCCCGGACCCTCATGGTGGCCGGCAACATGACGATTACCCTGTCGGTGATCGGCCCGGCAGCGTCGGTGTTCGCCATCGGCTCGGTCGCGCTGGGCCAGCAGGGTAGCGGCGCCTTCCTGGCGTTCCTGATCGCGGCGCTGATCAGCGGCTGCCTGGCGGTGGGCTGGGCCGAGCTGGGGGCGCTGTACCCCACCACCGGTGGCCTGTACGGAATCGTCGCCCGAGTGCTCGGCCGCCGGGCCGGTGTCCTGGCGCTGGTCCTGCAGCTCGCGCTCTTCGTGATCGTCCCAAGCGCGTTCGCGCTGGCCGCCGGGCAGTACCTGGCCGCTCTCTGGCCAGCCATCAACCCCCGGACGGCCGCGCTGGTCCTGCTGGCCGCCGCCACGGCGCTGGCCGTGGTCGGGATCCGGTTGAACGCCGCCGTCGCCGCCGCCCTCCTCGCCCTGGAACTGACGATCATCCTGGTCGTCTCCGTCCTTGGCCTCGCCAACGCCGACTGGTCGTTGGCGGGCACGCTGCTGGATCCGCGCGTCTATGCCGCCGACGGCGGCGCCGCCCCGGTCAGCCCGCGGACGCTGCTGGCCGGCGTCGTCCTTGGGCTGGGCGCCTACGCCGGCTACGGCGGCGCGGTCATCTTCTCCGAAGAGACCAGGGGTCCGCGCCGCGGCATCGCCCGCGCGGTGCTGGGCGCGCTCGGCGTCGCTGTCGTGGCCGAGCTGCTGGCGCTCGCCGCCGCACTGCTGGGTGCGCCCTCACAGGCCGAGTTGACGACCGCGCCGGCCCCCATGTCGTACCTGGTCCGCTCGCTGGGCGGCGACAGGCTGGTCACCATCATCACCCTGGCGCTGGTGGCCACGTTCTTCAACATCCTGCTGGCGGTGCTGCTGGAGTACGCCAGGATCCTGTTCAGCTCCGGCCGGGACCGGACCTGGCCCGCGCCGCTCAGCTCCGCCCTTGGCCGCATCCACCCAACGACCATGACGCCGCTCCTCGCCACCCTGGCCATCGGCGTCGCCGCCCTGACGCTGACCGCCGTCTCCGACTACGCGGCCGCGGTCACCTTTGCCAGCCTCACCGTCGTCGTGACCTTCGCGCTGATCGCCCTGTCGGCACTGGCCAGCCGGCTCCGGCAGCCCGGCCTGGACCGGCCCTACCGCATGCCCTTTTGGCCCCTGCCCCCGGTGGTGGCGCTGGTTGGCGTGACCGTGACCGTCGTGCTGCAGACCAGCAGGGACCTCGCCATCGTCGCCGGCCATCCTCGTCGCCGGAGTGGTCTATGACGCGGTCTACCTGCGCCCTCGCCGCGACACCCATTGGATCCTGCTCGACCCACCCGTTGGCGAGCCGGACGTCGACGACTGAGCTGGTGATTTGACCCGGCGACGTGGCGAGTTGGCCCTCGACCGGGCGGTCGCAGCGATTGGCCCGGCGCGCCGTGCGGGGTGAGGGTGCCGCAGACGAACCGGGAGCACGCCTGGGGTCTTAGCCCGACCTTCTTGCCGCGAAGTGCTGGAGGAACAGGGCCTCGGTCAGGGCCATGGCGGCGATCTCGCCGGGGTGGACGCTCTCGTTGGGGGCGTGCATCAGGGTCAGCGGCTCCTCCACCCCCATCAGGATGATCTCGGCGTCCGGGTAGGTGTCGGCGAGCACGTTGCACAGTGGGATCGAGCCGCCCTGGCCCAGCGTGGACAGCTGCCGGCCGTAGGCCTGCTCCATCGCCGCCGCGAGCGCGGCGTAAGCGGGTCCGCCGGTCCGGGCCTGGAACGGCTCGCCGGACGACTCCCGCTCGACTGCGACCCGCACGCCCCACGGCGCCGCCGCCTCCAGGTGCGCGACGAGGGCGTCCTGGGCCTGGACCGGGTCCATGCCCGGCGGGACGCGCAGGTTCAGCCGGGCCTTGGCGTGCGGCTGGATGGCGGCGGCCGAGCCCGACCACCGGCGGGCAGTCGATGCCGAGCACGGTGACCGCCGGGCGGGCCCAGACCATGTCCGAGACGGTGCCGTCCCCGAGCAGGGAGACCCCGGGAAGCAGGCCGGCGTCGGTTCGGAACCGTTCCGGTGGCCAGGCCTCCCCGTCCCAGGTCTGGGTGTTGTCCAGCCCGTGATGGTGGTGTTGCCGGCGTCGTCGCGGAGGGTGGCGAGCAGGTGGATGAGGGCGGCCAGGGCGTCGGGCGCCGGACCGCCGTACATGCCCGAATGGACCTCCGAGGAGAGCGCCTGGACGCTGACCACCACATTGGCCAGGCCGCGGAGGCTGACGGTGACCGCCGGTTCGCCGACCTCGGCGTTGCCGGTGTCGCAGACCAGGATCGCGTCGGCGCGCAGCAGGTCGGCGTGCTTGGGGACATAGTCCTCCAGGCCGCCGGTGCCCTGCTCCTCGGAGCCCTCCACGATCGAGCTTCAGGTTGACCGGCACCTGGTCGCCGAGGGCGCGCAGCGCGACCAGGTGCATAAGGATGTTGCCCTTGCAGTCGGCGGCGCCTCGGCCGTACCAGCGGCCGTCCACCTCGGTCAGCTCGAACGGCGGGGTCCGCCAGGCCTGCTCGTCCAGCGGCGGCTGGACGTCGTAGTGGGCATACAGCAGCACCGTGGGGGCGGCCGGGTCCGGGCCCGGCCGCTGGCCGTAGACGGCCTGGCTGCCGTCGGCGGTCTCCTCCAGCCGTAGGTCGCCGAAGCCGACCCCGGCAAAGCGGTCCAGCACCCAGCGGGCGGCCCGGGCGCACTCCTCTGGCGGGAACTGGCGGGGGTCGGCGACCGACCTGATCGCGACCAGCTCGGCCAGCTCGGCGCGGGCCTGGCTCATGAGCCCGGCGATGCGGTCACGCAGCTCCATGGTGGCTCACCTGTTCGTCAGGTCGGCCGTTTTGAATTGCTCGGCCGTCCTTGCGCCAGCTGTACCCCGACAACCCCGTCCTGCATGATCTCGCTGAGGAGACTCGGCTGGTCGTGTCCGAGCCGCTCGGCGACCTGGCCGGCGCCTGGAACGAGGTGCCGGAGTCCAGCTACGGCGTCGTCCACCACGGCCACGACGAGCTCCACCCCTTCCGGCCCCGATCCATGCCAGCAGCCGTTGGGTGATCGAGCGCACCCAGATGTGGGCAACCTGTTCCAGCGTGGGGATGCTTGCCCTGAAGGACGGCGGAGATCGAGGCTCCGATGCGGATCCAGCAGTCCGGCTGGTTGAGGAGGTCGGGAACGGGATCGCCCCGGCCTGATCTGGAACCGTCGTTACCTGTATGGGTCATCTGCTCGCCCGTCCGCCAGGGCGCCTCTCGAGGGCGACTGGGACACGTCGTCTAGCCGCAATCCTGGTCGATCTGCTGCTGCAACGCCGCCCAGGCGGTATCGATCTGCCGCGACGGGCGGCCACATGGGGCCTGGACAGCGTCCGACCGGTGGGTCGCTGTCGGGGTTGGCCGGGCCGGTGGGTCAACGGGCGTCGGCAACGATCCCCTCTCCTGAGTTGTAGGGTCGGTCGGGGCGGCTGGCACGCTCGGCGTGGCGGCGCTCGGCCCGACTGGTGCGCTGGCCGGCCAGCCGCTGGGCGCGGTCGGCCCGCCGGATGATCGCCCACCAGCGGCTGGTGGCTGGCGGGCCCGGCTTTCGCTGTTGAGTTCGACCACAACGTTGGCGCCCAGGGTGGCGTACTCCTCGTCGCGGCGGATCCACGCATGCAGCTCAGCCGGCCTACTTCGTCGCGCCCACGGTTCGTACGCGTCCCGGTTCGCGGAGGGGGACGGAGACGCGTACGCACCACGGCATCCGGTCGCCGAGCCTCTGGGTCACCACACGGGCATGGGACGGGTGAGTTGAGACCCGTGCGTGTAGGGCGTAGGCAGGTCTCCGACACCGATGATGGGAACATGCTCGATGACGCAGTCGAGCATGACCGAAGTGATGGGCCGACGATGGTCGGCCATACAGGAGGCGTCGTCGGTGCTGGTCGGGCGCTTGGTCAGTGATGAGGCGTCAATCGCAAACTTAGCCTGGATCCACCGATCCGGTTTTCGCGAGGCGGATTTGGATGGTTCGGTGCTTCGCGTGAGTGGTCGGTCGCGCAGATGAAACGATAGGCTGCCGCTGTGCGACCGGCTCGAGAACCAGAAGCGGCTCAGGACGTCGGCGTCATTGGGGCTCCCTCGAGCATCGGGCTCCGCCCCGACCATAGGACGGGCGAGCCTCAGCATGTAAACCAGGCGCCGTCGACGCTTCGATCGGTTGGCCTCCTCGAGCGGCTCGGGGCGAGCGACCGCGGCGACGTGGTCCCGCCGCCCTACCAAGACTTCAACCGTCCGCCGGGTCGGCCGCGAAACGAGATGGCGGTCCTCGGATACAGCCATGCGCTCGGCCGTGCGGTCGCCGCGGGGATAGGCGAGCACCGATTCCTGGTGGTCCTTGGCGGCGACTGCAGCATCGTGCTCGGGTGTTTAGTCGGCGCGGGCCATGCTCGCTCCCGCGTCGGTCTCGCGTACGTCGATGCGCATGCCGATTTCGCGACGCCCGAAGAGTCCGAAACAGGATCGGCGGCAAGCATGGCTCTTGCCCTTGCCGTTGGGCATGGTGACTCGGCGCTGGCACGACTCTCTGGCTCGTCACCGCTGGTGCAGAGCAGCGACGTCGCCCTGGTCGGACGCCGCGACTTCGAGCAGCCCTCGTACGGTCACGCCGCCCTCGCACACTCAGGCATCCTGGATCTACCCGGCGAGACGCTGGATCCGAGCGCGATCCCCGCGACCGCGAACGCCGTGCTCGACCGCGTCGCACGGCCGGACCTTGGCGGTTTCTGGATCCATGTGGATTGCGACGTCCTCAACCCGGACGTCATGCCAGCAACAGGCGCACTCGAGCCGGGCGGACCGACAGGGGAGGAGTTGGGGAGGTTCCTCAATCCCCTGGCCACGCATCCGAAGGCGCTCGGATTAGCGCTGACGCAGTACGACCCCTCGCTCGACACCGACGGTGCGAGCGCGAGGCTTCTCGTCGAGCTTCTCGCGGCGGCCACACGGCCAGATCGACGGCTCTCCGGGCCAACCGACCTTCAGGGCACGCCATGAGGCGGCTCCACGTCATCGGCGCTCCGACCAGCGCGGGGCCTACGCGCCGGGCCAGGAACGAGGCCCCGAAGCCTTGAGGGCTGCCGGCCTGCTGGGTGCCCTGCGAGCTCGAGGCATCGCGGTCGTGGATCAGGGAGATGTTCCCGGCTTCGGTTGGCGGGTCGACCCCTCAAACCCGCGGGCCATGAACTCGGACGCGGTCGCGACCGTCGTGCGGGCCGTCGCCGATCGCGTGGCCCGGAGCTTCGCTGACGGGGCGGCAGTCCTCGTGCTCGGTGGCGATTGCACGGTCGAGGTCGGCACTGTCGCTGGGGCCTTGGTCGAATCAGACAGCGTGGGCCTCGTCTACGTCGATCTAGACACCGACTGAACACGCCCGATACGACCGAGGACGGGGCCCTTATTGGATGGGTGTGGCGCACCTCTTGGGCCTGCCGGGCACGATCCCCGCGATCTCTGAGGCAGGCCCGCGATCGCCGCTGCTCTCGGCAGACCAGGTCGTGCTCTTCGCCGCGGGCAACACGACCGCAGCGGAGCGACGTGTCATCCGAGATCGCGGCATCACGATTGGTTCGGCTTGCGAAGGTGGCTGCAGATCCGGCTCGCGCGGCTCGCGAGGTCGTCCAGGGGTGGGCCCGGCGTTTCGACTGCCTGCTGGTCCACGTTGACGTGGATGTCCTTGACTATCTTGACCTGCCGGGCGAGAAGGGGTCTCTGACCAGCGTAAACGCGTCATGCCATAGGTGCGCTTCCGTGGATCCAGGCTTAGCTGTCGTAACCTGCAGGAGGTCCATGCATTGCGTAGTGCCCCGGTTGGAAGCGTCGTTGCCACCAAGACGCCACAACACGACGGAAACCACCGATGCGTCTGGAAGCGCCGGGCCGTCGTAGCCAGCGCGGACGGAAAGGAACGGCGTGATGGCTGCAGGGTATGTGGACACCAACGGGGTGCGGTTGTGGTACCAGGAGCTGGGCCGACCTGACGGGGCGCCGGTGCTGCTGGTGATGGGGGGCGGGGCGTCGGTGGTCTGGTGGCCACCCGAGCTGCTCCAGGGTCTCGTCGGTGCCGGGTACCGGGTGGTGCAGTTCGACAACCGGGACGTCGGACTGTCGACCCATGTCGACTGGGCCAGCGCGCCGTACGGGATCCAGGACATGGCCGGCGATGCGATGGGCGTGCTCGACGCGGTCGGCATCGACGCCGCCCACCTTGTCGGCGTGTCGGTGGGCGGAATGATCTGCCAGGTCGCTGCCTTGCGGTATCCCGATCGCGTGCGCTCCTTGACGCTCATCAGCACCACCCCAGGGCCTGACCCTCGCCTCTCGCCGGGTGACGAGGCGGTGTTCGCTGGTCTTGACCGCCCGGTCGAGACCGATGCGGACATCGCCGAGCTGGAGGTCGACTTCTGTCGCGCCGTGGCCGGGAGCCGGTTTGCGTTCGATGAGCAGTACTACCGCGACATCGTCGCCGCCGATCTCGCCCGGGGTATGAACCCAGCCGCCAACGCGCCCTCGGCGTCGTCACGCATCGACGATCTCGCCCGAATTCAGGTACCGACGCTGGTGGTCCACGGCACCGAGGACCCGGTCTACCCCTACGACCACGCCGAAGTCCTCGCCACGGGCATCCCGAAGGCGACGCTGGTCAGGTGGGAGGGGGTGGGCCACGAACAACCTCCGCAACTGGTCCCGGAACTGACCCGACTGGTCATCCAGCACATCGACGCCGCCAGCTGAACCATAGACAAACCAAAAAGACGCGCCCGACCGGCCCACCTACAAGCGGCCTGCCGATCCAGCGCCACGTCGCCACATCTGGGGCCTGGTGCACGCAGGCCTGAATCACCGAGGTGATGGTGCGATGCCGTACGTCCGGCCTGCTTCAGGGCGTGTTCACGCCGCTGGAGCCGTGAATCTTCTTGGTGCGGCATCCTGCGGTCAGCAAAGGGCCGCTGACCTGTGAAGACATGACAGGGCGCGAGCACGTTTCGGTGGACTCGACCCGGTCGCGATCGTCAATCGGATCGAGCTCGGCCTGTCCTCCCGGGCCCCGAAGATGGTCGCTGGTGGAGGCCGGAGCGTCAGAGGCGTCCGCGACCCCGACCGGACCGAAACCCCGAGCGTGCTCACGGCCTGCTCACCAGACCGTCCGACAGCGGCAGGATGTTGCGCACGAGGTGCCCGCTTGGGACGATCGTTCCTGTGAGGGCAATCGGTCCTGGCGGAAGGATGGGCGTGGTGCATGGGCACCCGCGATGCCTGGGCCGGCCGGCGTCGGCATGCGAGGACAAGGAGGTCATCTGATGAAGGCGCTCGTGTACCACGGGCCGGGTCAGAAGGCGTGGGAGGAGGTCCCCGACCCGGAGATCATCGACCCGACTGATGTGATCGTGCAGGTGGACACGACCACGATCTGCGGGACCGACCTGCATATCCTCAAGGGGGATGTCCCGGCGGTGACCGACGGGCGGATCCTTGGGCACGAAGGGGTGGGGACGATCACCGAGGTCGGCCAGGCGGTGAGCAAGCTCGCCGTGGGGGACCGAGTGATCATTTCCTGCATCACCTCGTGCGGCTCGTGCTCGTACTGCCACCAGCAGCTGCCCGCGCATTGTCTGGATGATGAGGGCACCTCGGGCATCGGCTGGATCTTCGGCCACCTCATCGATGGCACCCAGGCGCAGTACGTGCGTGTGCCCTTCGCTGACAGCTCCCTCCACAAGCTGCCTGAGGGCGTGAGCGACGAGGCCGCGGTCATGCTCTCCGACATCCTGCCCACCGGCTTTGAGATCGGGGTGCGCAACGGCCGCGTCGAGCCCGGCGACGTCGTCGCGGTCATCGGCGCCGGACCGGTGGGCCTGGCGGCGATGATGACCGCCGGACTCTACGGCGCCTCCCGCATCATCGCCATCGATCTGGACGGCAACCGGGTCGAGCAGGCCAAGAGCTTCGGCGCCACTGACGCCGTCAACAGCGGCGGTGCCGGCTGGAGGGATGCGGTGCTGGCCATGACCGACGGCCTGGGCGTGGACGTCGCCATCGAGGCCGTGGGGGTGCCGGCGACCTTCGAGATGGCCACCGAGCTCATCCGCCCCGGCGGGACGGTGGCGAACGTGGGCGTGCACGGCAAGTCGGTGGAGCTGAAGCTCCAGGACCTGTGGATCAAGGACATCGCGATCACCACCGGCCTGGTGAGCGCCACCACGACACCGATGCTGCTCAAACTCGTCGCCCAGGGCAAGCTCACGCCGGAGAAGTTCGTCAGCCACCGGTTCAGCGTTCGACAACATCATCGAGGCCTACGACACCTTCGGCCGCGCAGCCGAGACGAAGGCCCTCAAGGTAGCCATCGGACGCTGATACCACCGCCGCCGACCGGCCCACCCCGGTCCCTGGTAGCTCGCTGACGCGCCACCAGGACCGCCGACCTGGCATCCCATCGATCCCAGGATCCACAAGACGACGCCGATGACCAGTGAGATGATCCCCATCGTCTCGAGGTCGGGCTTGGTCGAGCCTTTGTTTCGTGGTTTCTCGTGACGGCCTCGTCTGCCGGGCCGACCCCCGAGCGCCGGAGTAGCACGAGCGGCACAACCGCTGAAGGAGGAGCCTGTCATGGCCGACCTGCGCACCCGCTACTTGGGGCTGGAGCTGCAAAGCCCGCTGGTCGCCTCGTCCTCGCCGCTCACCGGCAGCCTGGACGGCCTACGACGATTGGAGGTGGCCGGGGCCGGGGCGGTGGTGCTGCCCTCGCTGTTCGAGGAGGAGCTGGCCGAGGATCCCGGCCCGGTCGGCGCCGACCCTCAGGCCGGCCAGCCCGATCAGGCCGGCTATGGCGCCGGTCCGGCCGCCTACCTGTCGCTGCTGGAACAGGCCAAGGCGTCCCTGTCGATCCCGGTGATCGCCAGCCTCAACGGCACCACCCGCGGCGGCTGGGTCCGCCATGCCGCCCGGCTCGAGGAAGCCGGGGCCGACGCCCTGGAACTCAACATCTACTACGTGTCGTCGCGGCCCGGGCTGTCCGGCGGCGAGGTCGAGGGGAACTACCTGGACGTGGTCCGGGAGGTCCGCCGGGCCATCGGGATCCCGCTGGCGGTCAAGCTCAGCCCGTATTTCAGCTCGCTGGCCAACCTGGCCGGGCAGCTGGTCGAGGGCGGCGCCAACGGGCTGGTGCTGTTCAACCGCTTCTACCAGCCCGACCTGGACATCGAGACCATGGAGGTGCTGCCGGCGCTGGAGCTTTCCAGCTCGGCCGAGCTGCGCCTGCCGTTGCGCTGGATCGCCATCCTGCACCGCCGCTGGGGGATGTCGCTGGCCGCCTCGACCGGCGTGCACACCGCTGAGGATGTGGTCAAGGTGCTGTTGGCCGGGGCGGATGTGGCCATGATGACCTCGGCCCTGCTCCACAACGGCCCCGATCATCTGCGCCCGGTCGAGCTGGGCCTGCGGGACTGGATGGACCGCCACGGCTACGAGACGGTCGATCAGCTCCGCGGCCAGCTGAGCCAGCGCTCGGTCCCCGATCCGGCCGCCTTCGAGCGGGCCAACTACATCAAGACCCTCGCCTCCCGCCCCGCGCCCCGCCGCTGAGCGCCGCAGGCGCCTCGGTGGGTCCCGGCCGGCGCCGCTCCCGCGAGGCCGTCGCGTTGCGGCGTCCTCACCGGGACGGAGCTCACCCGCCTAGAACGCGGCGTTGGTCGGCGGCACCTGCGTATGCGCGCCGCCTCCATCTGACCCCGGAGCGGGTCGTCAGCGTGCGATGAGCACGGGACACTCACTCAGATGCAGCACCTTGTGGGCCACGCTGCCCACCAGCAGGGCGGCAAGATCGGAGTGGCCACGAGAGCCCATCACGATCGGGCCGACGCTGTGCTCTTTGGCGGCATCCAGGATGAGGCGGGTCGCGGAGCCGTAGATGGTGTGGCGAAGGTCGACACGGGCTCGCAGCCCAGCAGCCTCCAGGTCCTTGGCGTACTGCTCGGCGAGCTGGGCCGAGGCAAGAAGCTCCGGCCTGTGTCGGGCGTGTGCTCCCGGGCGGTCCACAAGCGTCACAATCGCTCCGCACGCACGCCGCCGCACCACCGGCCCACGTTGACCCGGTCCGACAGGACACCCGCAACGGTACTCACTGGACCTTATGAAGGCTCAGGCCGATCTCTGTAGGGAGATGTGATGGAGCGACTTGCCACGACAGCCCGGCCGCTACGCGTTGCCATCATTGGCGCTGGACCAGCGGGGCTCTATGCCGCCGAAGCTCTTCTCAAGAAACCCGACCTCGTCCTGACAATCGATATGTTCAATCGTTTCCCCACCCCTTTTGGGCTGGTCCGTGACGGTGTTGCGCCCGATCACCAGTCGATCAAGGGGGTGGCCCGCGTTCTGGATAGGACGTTGGCGGATCCCCGAGTCCGTTTCTTCGGCAACGTCACCTACGGTGTCGACGTCCATCACAAGGAATTGAAGCGGTTCTATGATCAGATCGTCTATGCCGTCGGTGCCCAGGCCGATCGGCGTATGAGCATCCCGGGAGAGGATCTGCTCAACAGCTTTCCAGCCATTTCGTTCGTCGGCTGGTACAACGGCCATCCTGATTACCGCGATCTGCCCGTCGACCTGTCATGCGAGCGGGCCGTCATCGTCGGCAATGGCAATGTCGCCATGGATGTGACACGCATGCTGGTCGTCTCCCCGGATGCCTTGCAGGAGACGGATATCGCCAGCCATGCGCTGGAGAGGCTGCGCGAGAGCAGGATCCGCGAGGTCGTGGTGCTGGGGCGACGTGGCGCGGCGCAAGCCTCGTTTACGACCCCTGAGCTCAGGGAACTGGGAAGGCTCGAAGGCGTGGACGTGGTCGTCGATCCGCAGAACATCGAGCTCGACCCGGCCAGCCAGGCAGAGGTCGGGGAAGACCGCACGGCGAAGGCCAACCTGAAGTACCTGCGGGAATATGCCCTCCGTACGGAGCATCCAGCCCCTCGTCGCATTACCCTGCGCTTTCTGGCCTCCCCGGTGGAGATCGTCGGCACGGGTGGGCGGGTTGCGGCCGTAAAGGTCGAGCACAATGAGCTTGTCGTAGATTCCAATGGGGGGCTTAGGTCGAATGGGACCGGCAGGTTGGAGGTGATAGAGGCTGGTCTTGTGTTGCGTTCCATTGGCTATCGTACGGTGCCAATCGAGGGGGTGCCGTTCGACCATGCCACCTCTACCGTGAACAATATCGCCGGACAGGTCGTGCATCCGAACACCGGTGACATGGTGCCAGGTGAGTATGTCGTGGGATGGGCCAAGCGCGGCCCTACCGGCCGGATCGGGAACAACAAACCTGACTCCGCGTCCACTGTCGAGTCAATGGTAGCCGACATACCCACGATGAGAGGCATCCGCGACGACCATCGTGACCTGTCGCGGATCGAGGCATTCCTGCGTCGGCGAGGCATCGACTACGCGACGTATCAGGATTGGCGGATCCTGGACAACTACGAGGTCACCGCTGGCGTGAGGCAGGGACGGCCCCGCATCAAGCGCACGACAGTACCGGAGATGATGGAAGTCATCCACCAGGGACGATAACGACCCCGAGGAGCGCCGCTGGCGGGCGTTCGAGCGGCGCTGGCTGGAGCTGGCGAGTACCGGGTCCCGGACGGCTTCGGCAGCTGATCAGCCGGCCCGGTCGGCCAGCGCGGCCGCCTCGCGCACCCAGTCGCGGAACCAGGGGCCCACCCGTTGGTTGATGAAGTCCAGGCCTACCGGCTCCATCGTCCTCCTCCAATCGAGCTGCCCGCCCCGCCGGGATCAGGGCACCGGGTCATCGCTGGTCGCCTGGCCGGGGCTCACCTGGGCATGGCTCGACCAGCTCATGAGGGTGCGCATGTAGTTGGCCCGCTCGAAGCCGGCCGGGTCAGCCATGGCGGACCGGCTCATGCTGCCGCGCAGCTGGGCGACCGAGTCGTAGTCGCGCTCGGCCATGACCGCCCGCAGCTCCTCTTCCACCGTCTGGACGTGGTCGGGGCCGTGGCGCAGCAGCGCCGAGGTCATCATGGCCACATCCGCCCCGGCTACCAGCACCTTGGCCGCGTCGAGCCCGGTGTGGACGCCGGTGGTGGCGGCCAGCGAGGCCTGCACCCGGCCGAACAGGATGGCGATCCAGCGCAGCGGCAGGCGCAGCTCCTCAGAGGTCGACAGCACCAGCCTGGGCACCACGTCGCGGCTGTCGAGATCCAGGTCGGGTTGGTAGAAGCGGTTGAACAGGACCAGGCCGTCGGCGCCGGCCTCGTCGACCCGGACGGCGAAGTTGGCCAGGGCGGTGTAGAACGGGCTCAGCTTGACCGCCAGGGGGATCGACACGGCCGAACGGACGTCGGCGACCAGGTCCAGGTGGCGGGCCTCCAGCTCGGCCGCCCCGACCCGCGGGTCGGTGGCGACGGTGTACAGGTTCAGCTCCAGGGCGTCGGCGCCGGCGTCGCGCATGCGCTTGGCGTGGCGGACCCAGCCACCGGGGGTGATCCCGTTGAGGCTGGCGATCACCGGAACCGACAGGGCCTGCTTGGCCTGTTCGATGTGGTCGAGGTAGCTCCAGGGCCCGGTGTTGTAGTCCTCCAGGTCGGGGAAGTACGACTGGGCCTCGCCGGTGTGGTCCGAGGTCGTCTCCAGCAGCCGGTCCAGCTCCAGCTGGTCGTGGGTGAGCTGTTCCTCGAACAGCGACGGCAGCACCACCGCCCCGACCCCGGCCGCCTCCAGCCGCCGCAGCCCGTCCAGCTCCCCGGTGAGCGGCGAGGGCGAGGCGACCAGCGGGCTGCGCAGCTCCAGGCCGAGGTAGCTGGTGCGCAGGTCGACGGTCACGGTGCCTCCTCCGGGGACGGCCCGGCCGGGGCCAGCGGCAGCGGTGGGAGGTGCGGGGCGGTGCGGGCAACGCCGGCGAGCTGCTCATACCAGCTCCAGCGCTCCCGCACATCCTCCTCGGCCAGCGCCATCAGCCGCTCGAACTCCTCGGGGGCGGTGCGGGCGAGCATGGCGAAGCGGGCCTCGGTGGCCGCGAACTCGCGCAGCGGCACCGTCGGCGCCTTGGAGTCCAGGTGGAAGGGCTGCTCGGCGTCGGGGTGGTAGCGGTACAGCGGCCAGTGGCCGGAGCGGACAGCGTCGCGCATGTGGGCCATCGACCCGGTCATGTCGAACCCGTGGGCGATGCAGGTCGAGTAGGCGATGACCAGCGACGGGCCCGGCCAGGCCTCGGCCTCCAGCAGGGCCTTGACGGTCTGCATGTCGCTGGCCCCGACGGCCACATGGGCGACATAGACGTTGCCGTAGGCCATGGCCAGCATGCCCAGGTCCTTCTTGGGGGTCGGCTTGCCGCGGGCGGCGAACTTGGCCACCGCCCCCCGCGGGGTTGCCTTGGACGCCTGGCCGCCGGTGTTGGAGTAGACCTCGGTGTCCAGCACCAGCAGGTTCACGTCCTGGCCGGAGGCGAGCACCGCGTCGACCCCGCCCGAGCCGATGTCATAGGCCCAGCCGTCCCCGCCGACGATCCACAGGCTGCGGCGGACCAGCTCGTCGGCCAGCCCCTCCAGCTCCCGGGCGTCCGCCGCCGTCGATACCGGCCAGGCGCCGGCGCAGGTCGACGACCCGCTCCCGCTGGGCCGCGACGGCGGCCTCGCCGTACTGGTCGGCCTCCAGGATGGCCGCGGCCAGGTCCTCCCCGATCTGGGGCGTCAGCCGCTCGACCAGCTGGCGGGCGCGGGCCTGGAGCCGGTCGGTGGCCAGGCGGATGCCCAGGCCGAACTCGGCGTTGTCCTCGAACAGCGAGTTCGCCCAGGCCGGCCCCCGCCCCTCGGCGTTCACCGTCCAGGGGGTGGTGGGCAGGTTGCCGCCGTAGATCGAGGAGCAGCCGGTGGCGTTGGCGACCAGCAGCCGGTCGCCGAACAGCTGGCTGATCAGCTTGAGGTACTGGGTCTCGCCGCAGCCCCCGCAGGCCCCCGAGAACTCGAACAGCGGCTGGCGCAGCTGGGAGCCCTTGACCGTGTCCGGAGCCATAGCGTCATGGTCGAGCTCGGGGAGCTCCAGGAAGAAGTCCCAGCGCTCGCGCTCTCGCTCCAGGAACTGATCCACCGGGGTCATGTTGATCGCCTTGTGCTTGACCTCCTCCTTGGAATGGGCCGGGCACACCTCCACGCACACCCCGCAGCCGGTGCAGTCGTCGGGCGCGACCTGGACGGTGAGCTTCATCCCGGGCAGGTCGCGGGAGCGGAAATCCTTGGATGCGAACCCGTCCGGGGCACCCTCCAGCGCCTCGGGGCCGAACACCTTGGTGCGGATGGTCGAGTGCGGGCAGACGATGGCGCACTTGCCGCAGTCGATGCAGATCGACGGGTCCCAGATGGGGATCTCGGCGGCCAGCGAGCGCTTCTCCCACCGGGCCGTCCCGGTCGGGAAGGCGCCGTCCACGGGCAGGGCGCTGACCGGCAGCAGGTCGCCGTTGCCCTCCAGCATGCGGGCCGTGACCCGCTTGACGAAGTCGGGCGCCTGCTCGGACACGGTCGGGCGCCGATGGCGGGTGCTGGTCGCCCCGGCGGGGACCTCCACCTGGTGCAGCGCCTCCAGGGCGCCGTCGATGGCGGCGAAGTTGCGGGCCACCACCTCCTCGCCCCGGCGGCTGAACGCCTTCTCGACCCATGCCTTGATGGCCGCGATCGCCTGGTCGCGGGGCAACACCCCGGAAAGGGCGAAGAAGCAGGGCTGCATGACGGTGTTGATCCGGTGGCCCATGCCGGCGTCGCGGGCCACCCGGGCGGCGTCCACCACCCACAGGTCCAGGCCCTTGTCGATGATCTCGCGCTGGACCTCGACGGGCAGGTGGTCCCAGACCTGGTCGGCCGACCAGGGGCTGTTGAGCAGGAAGGTCGCGCCGGGGGCGGCCCGGCCGAGCACGTCCATGCGGTCCAGGAAGTGGAACTGGTGGCAGGCGACGAAGGTGGCCTGCCCCTGGCCGATCAGGTAGGTGGCGCGAATCGGCCGCGACGCGATCCGCAGGTGGGAGACGGTCACCGACCCGGACTTCTTGGAGTCGAGCACGAAGTAGCCCTGCGCGAACCGGTCGGTGCCCTCGCCGATGATCTTCACCGAAGTCTTGTTGGCCCCCACGGTGCCATCGGACCCGAGCCCGTAGAACACCGCCCGCAGCCCGTCGGGGTCCTCGGTGGCGAACGCGCCGTCCACGGGCAGGCTGGTGTGGGAGACGTCGTCGGCGATCCCAACGGTGAAGTGGTTGCGGGGCCGCTCGGCGGCCAGGCTGTCCAGCGCCGCTCTGGCCATCGCCGGGGTGAACTCCTTGGAGGCCAGGCCGTAGCGGCCGCCCACCACCATCGGCATCGGTGCGCCGCCGGCGGCGGCCCGCTCGGCCAGGGCGGTGACCACGTCCTGGTACAGCGGCTCGCCAGTCGCCCCCGGCTCCTTGGTCCGGTCCAGCACCGCGATTCGGCGGACAGTGGGCGGGAGCGCCGCGGCAAGGGCCTCGGCCGGGAACGGCCGGTACAGCCGCACGGTGACCAGGCCGACCCGCTCCCCGCCCGCGGTCAGCGCCTCCACTGCCTCGGCGGCCGCCCCCGCGGCCGAGCCCATCAGCACCAGCACCCGCTCGGCGTCGGGGGCGCCGGCGTAGTCGACCAGGCCGTAGCGGCGGCCGGTACGGGCGGCGAGGGTGTCCAGCTTGGCCTGCACGATCCCGGGCACGGCGGCGTAGAAGGGGTTGATCGCCTCGCGGGCCTGGAAGAACACGTCCGGGTTCTGGGCCGAGCCGCGCAGCTGGGGCCGGTCCGGGGACAGGCCCCGGTCGCGGTGGGCGGCCACATCGGCGTCGTCGATCAGGGCGCGCAGGTCGTCGTCGGTCAGGGCCTGGATCTTGGCCACCTCGTGGGAGGTGCGGAAGCCGTCGAAGAAGTGCAGGAACGGCACCCGGGAGGCGAGTGTGGCCGCATGGGCGACCAAGGCGAAGTCGTGGGCCTCCTGGACCGAGCTGGAGGCCAGCATGGCCCAGCCGGTGGGGCGGGCGGCCATCACGTCGGAGTGGTCGCCGAAGATCGACAGGGCGTGGGTGGCGACGGTGCGGGCGGCGACGTGGATGACCGTCGGGGTCAGCTCGCCGGCGATCTTGAACATGTTGGGCAGCATCAGCAGCAGGCCCTGGGAGGCGGTGAAGGTGGTGGCCAGCGCTCCCTTCAGCACCGCCCCGTGCAGCACCCCGGCCGCCCCGGCCTCGCTCTGCAGCTCGACCACCTCGGGGACCTGGCCCCACAGGTTGGGCCGGCCGGCCGCGCTCCAGGTGTCGGCCAGCTCCCCCATCGTCGAGGCCGGGGTGATCGGGTAGATGGCGATGACCTCGCTGAGCCGGTGGGCGACCCGCGCTGCCGCCTCGTTGCCGTCGACACACACCCAGCCGTCTGTCGTAGCCATCGCAGCCTCCCGAGCAGCGTCCCGCCGCTATCGGCCACAGGATCCCCCGAACGGGGGCAGGAGCCAAGGACCTCCTGCGGGCGGGACCTGCCCGGTACCCGTCAGCGCTCGTGGGAGTCGTCGGCACCGAGGACGTCGCGCATGGACAGCACACCGACCAGGCGGCCGCCCCGCATGATGGGCAGGTGGCGGACTCCCAGCTCCAGCATCACGCGGGCCGCGTCGGCGAGCTCGCTGTCGGGCCCGGGAACCTCCGGGGCCGGGGTCATGTAGTCCGACACCGGGGTGGTCACCGGGTCCGCGCCCTCGGCCACGGCGGCCGTCAAGTCCCGCTCGGTGATGATGCCGACCAAGTGCTGGCCCTCAAAGACCGGACGACGGCGCCACCACCTCCGGCTCGGGTGGCACCGAAGCGTCCGGCGAAGGCTGCTCTGGCACACGACCACGACCACACCGGGAACGTGGAGCAGGCCGTGACCTTGTGGGTCGCGGCCTGCTGGTGGAGCCCGGTGCTACTGGGCCCAGCGGTTGCGGTTGACGAAGGGGAGCCGGGCCCAGGTGCGGCCCAGTCCCCAGGTGGTGCCGGCGTAGGTGGCGGCCAGGACGATCAGCACGACGGCGTAGATGTAGTGGGAGTCGGCGAACGGATTCGGTGATCCGGTTGGTTCGCCAGCGCTGGTGAACTGGGCGAAGGGGACCTCGGCGAGCCACATCATGGCCAGCATCACCACGCCGGAGATGGCGGCGATGCGCATGGCGACGCCGGCGATGAGGGCGATGCCGATGGCCAGCAGGCCGAGCATGAACAGGCCGTTGGCCCACCAGGTGCCGGCGATGGCGTGGAAGAAGGACTGGAGGGGTCCGACTTCGACCGAGGAGAGGAAGCCTTTGGTTGGGGAGCCGCCGTTGATCCAGGCCTTGGCCGATGGGGTGGCGTAGTTGAGGCCGAAGGTCTTGTCCAGGAACGCCCACAGGAACACAAACCCGGTGGAGATCCGCAGGACGGCAAGGGCCTTGGCGGCGGTCGAGGTGATCATGGAACCACCGACCTCGGCCAACTGTGGGTGGACGGGGCTGGCCTGGTCGGTCCTGCGTATGGCGGTCTGCGTCATGAGACGCCTCCTTGTGGTCGCGTTCCCCGGGTGTCGCGATCCTGGATGGCCGCGTTCCCGGGTGGTTGCGATCCTGACCAGATGGTATGCTACTTACTGACCGGTCGTCAAGGAAGCGAGGGGAGTGGCCAGCATGGACGAACGGATGGACCGCCGCATCGCCCGCCTGGCCCTCGGCCCGATTCCGCGTCGAGCGGGTTTGTCGGCACCTCCATCGCGGACCTGGCCGGTGCCCTGGGCGTCTCCAAGGCCGCCATCTACTACCACTACCGATCCAAGGACGCCCTGCTGCACCACCTGGTCGATCCCCTCCTGGACGCCATCGACGCCTGCATCCAGGACCACAACCACCCCGACCTCGGCACACCGCGACAGCTGCTGGGCGCCTACCTGAGCCGTCCTGCTCACCCACCGCGAGGTCGTCCCGCTGATCGCCACCGACGTCGCGGTCCTCAACCACCCCAGCATCGGTCCCCGCCTGCGCGCCCAGAACCAACAGCTGCAGTCCCTGCTGGCCGCCCCCGACACCGGCGCGTTGGCCAGGCTGCGAGCCGAGGCGGCCCTGGGGGCGATCTGGCGTCCCCTGATCGCCGAACCCCCGCTCGACCTCACCGACCCCGCCCACCAGCACACGCTGGTCGACGCCGCCGTCGCCGCCCTCCGACCCAGCCGACCCTTCCCCGACGGGAGACTCGTGGCCGCCGCCCAATCGACCCGCACGCCGAGCACGCGGCGCAAATGATGCCCAATCAAGACCCAGGCCTTAGCCGCCCGCCTGCCGGTGGACACAGCAGGGAGAAGCAACGATGCGACGTCGATATGTCATGAGCGTCATCGCCGTTGGAGGCGCGGCGGCCGCCTACATTCGTCTCGCCAGGCCACGGCAGCTTCGGTGGGGCGCGACCGACCAGGAGTCCGATGGGTCCCTCCCTGGCGATGACCTCATCGCCAACCCCGACCTCACCGCCACCCGGGCCATCACCGTGCATACCTCGGCCGAGCAGGTCTGGCCCTGGATCGCCCAGCTCGGGCAGGGCCGGGGCGGCTTCTACAGCTACGACGTGCTGGAGAACCTGGTCGGCTGCGACATCCACAGCGCCGACCAGATCGTCCCCGAATGGCAGGACATCACCGTCGGAGACCAGGTCAAGCTCCACCCGGAGGTCGGGCTCGCTGTGGCGGCCCTCGAGCGGGGGCGATCGCTGGTGCTCCGCGGCGGGGTTCCGATAGGGAACACCTCGCCTCCCTACGACTTCACCTGGGCCTTCGTGCTCCAGGAGCAGCCGGACGGGACGACACGGCTGCTGGTCCGCGAACGCTACGCCTACACCCAGCGGTGGGCGCCGTTCCTCGTCGAGCCCGTTACGGTGGTCAGCTTCGTGATGAGCCACAAGATGCTTCGTGGGATCAGGGATCGGGCCGCACGGACCCAACCGTTAGGCCGACACTCGGAAGCGCGCCGGGCCTCAGATCACGCACACCGAACCGCCCTTGGGTGACGGCAGTGACCAGCAACGCGGCCAAGGCCGGGCCCAAAGCACGATGATGGGCGCCGAAGAAGGCCGCCAGCAGGGCCTCGCAGGTAGCCGTGAGCGCTGCGACGCCCAGGCCGACCGCCACCAGCCCGATGACCGCAGCGATGATTTCCTTGAGTGGCGTCGCGGGCTCGAGCGTCATCACCTTGGTCGGCATCATGTCCCGTACCAGGTTGTGCGCTGGGTCCTCCCTCGGGTCGACCCTAGATTCCACGAGGATCGTCTGCGTTGCCTGCGCCGTAGGGCCGATGGTCACCTTGGTTGTGCCCCCCAGAGGCCTGGAGGTTCTCAGGCGGTGCCGGCCAGACTGGGCCGCAGAGGTGCGAGCGGAGGCATGCGCGTCAGGACGTCATGGTCACCGAGGAGTGATGGAGATGGCGTACCCGGGGCACCGCGAGGTCGACGTGGCCCTGCGGGATGGCTCGACGGTGCACGTGCGGCCGGTCCGAGCCACCGACGCGCCGGCCGTGCGCGCGTTCTTCGAGCGCCTGTCGCCGGAGTCGACTGGGCTGCGGTTCTTCTCCGGCTTCCCCAACCTCGACAGCGCCGTCAGCTGGGCCACCGAGGTCGACGACCAGCGGCGCTACAGCCTGGTCGCGACCAGCGGCGACGGCCGGGTGCTGGCCCACGCCGGCTGGGAGCGGGACCCGGACCGGCCCGAGCGGGCCGAGGTCGCCCTGGCGATCGCCGACGCCATGCAGGGCAAAGGGCTGGGCACGATCCTGCTCGGCCAGCTCGCCGAGGCCGCCGACCAGGCCGGCATCGGTACGCTCGGCGCCGAGGTCCTGCCCCACAACCATCAGATGGTCAAGGTGTTCCGCGACAGCGGCTTCCCGGTCAAGACCCACGCCGTTCCCGGCGTAGTCCTGGTGGAGGTGTCGACGTCGCTGACCCCGGAGGGGCTGGAGCGGTTCGAGCGGCGCGAGCAGACCGCGGCGGTGGCGGCCATGCGCGCTGTTCCTGGCGCCACGGTCGGTGGCGGTGGTGGGCGCGTCCCGGCGGCGGGGCACGGTCGGCGCCGAGCTGTTCCACAACCTGCTCGCCGGCGGGTTCAACGGCCCGGTGTACCCGGTCAACCCGAACGCGCCGGTGGTCCAGTCGGTGGTCGCCTATCCCTCGATCGCCGAGGTGCCCGGCCCGGTCGACCTGGCCGTGGTGGCCGTCCCCGCGGCCGCTGTCGTGCGGGACGGCGGAGGAGTGCGCGGCTGCCGGGGTGCGGGCGTTGGTGGTGCTCTCGGCCGGCTTCGCCGAGACCGGCCCGGAGGGCGCCCAGCGCCAGGCCCAGCTGCTCCGGGTCTGCCGCGAGGCCGGCATGCGGCTGATCGGGCCGAACTGCCTTGGCATCGTCAACACCAACCCCAACGTGCGGCTGGACGCGACCTTCGGGCCGGCCATGCCGCTCGCGGGCCGGGTCGGGTTCCTGTCCCAGAGCGGCGCTCTGGGACTGGCGGTGGTCGATTACGCCACCAAGCTGGGGCTGGGGCTGTCGTCGTTCGTCTCGGTCGGCAACAAGGCCGACATCTCCAGCAACGACCTGCTCGACTACTGGGAGCAGGACCCCGACACCTCGGTGGCCCTGCTGTACCTGGAGTCGTTTGGCAACCCTCGCCGGTTCTCCCGGATCGCCCGCCGGGTCGGCCGGCGCAAGCCGATCGTGGCCGTCAAGAGCGGCCGCTCGGCGGCCGGGGCCAGGGCCAGCTCGTCGCACACCGGGGCGCTGCTGGCCGCCTCCGACGTGACCGTGGACGCGCTGTTCCAGCAGGCCGGGGTGATCCGCACCGACACCCTCGCACGAGCTGTTCGACGTCGCCGCCCTGCTGGCCAACCAGCCCCGGCCCAGGGGTCGGCGGGTCGGGATCGTGACCAACGCCGGCGGGCCGGGGGTCCTGTGCGCCGACGCCTGCCAGGCCGCCGGCCTGCAGGTGGCCGAGCTCTCGGAGGCGTTGCGGGCCAAGCTGGCCGAGGGCCTGCCGGCGGCCGCGTCGGTCGCCAACCCGGTCGACATGCTGGCCGCGGCGCCGGCCGCGCACTACCGGCGCACGGTCGAGTTGGTGGTCGCCTCCGGCGAGGTCGACGCGGCGATCGTCATCTTCATCTCGCCGCTGCTGACCGAGCCAGCCGATGTGGCCCGGGCCGTCCGGGCTGCGGTGGAGGCGGCCGGGCACCCAGTCCCGGTGCTGACGGTGTTCATGTCGGCCGCCGGCAGCCCACCCGAGCTGCACGCCGGCGATTCCCGCATCCCCGGCTATGCCTTCCCCGAGGACGCGGCCCGTGCGCTGGGGCGCGCGGCCGAGTACGGGAGCTGGCGGGAGCGCCCGGAGGGCCAGGTCCCCGACCTGCCCGACGCCCGCCGCGACGAGGCCACCGCCCTGCTGGCCGCCGCCCTGACCGAGGGACCGGCCTCCACCTGGCTGGCTCCGGACGAGGTCGCCAAGCTGCTGGACTGCTACGGCCTGCCGATCGCCGAGTGGCGCCTTGCCGACTCCCCTGAGGAGGCCGGCGCGGCCGCCGTGGAGCTCGGCGGGCCGGTCGCGCTCAAGGCGGTCTCGCCGTTACTGCTCCACAAGACCGAGGCCCACGCTGTCCAGCTCGGCCTCTCCGGCAGCAGGCAGGTCCGGACCGCTGCCGCGAAGATGGCCAAGGCGGTCGCCGACGAGGGCTACCCGGTCGACCGGTTCCTGGTCCAGCGCATGGTCGGCGACGGGGTCGAGCTGCTGGTCGGCGTCGTCCACGACGCCTTGTTCGGCCCGGTGGTCGCCTGCGGGGCCGGCGGCACCGCGGTGGAGCTGCTCAAGGACGTCGCCGTGCGCCTGACCCCGCTGACCGACCGGGACGCGGCCGAGATGGTCCGCTCGCTGGCAACCTTCCCGCTGCTGGACGGCTACCGGGGTGCCCCCAAGGCCGACGTGGCCGCCCTCGAGGACCTGCTGTTGCGGGTCAGCGCCTTGGTCGAGGCGCACCCGGAGATCGCCGAGCTGGACTGCAACCCGGTCAAGGCGCTGCCAGACAGGGTCGTCGTGGTCGACGCCAGGATCCGGGTCGAGGCGGCCAGCCTGCCGTTGCCGCTGGCCGCCCGCCGCCGGTAGCGGCTGAGCGCCAAGCCAGTCAGCGGCCCGAAGGCACTAGCCAGGTGTGCACGGGGTCGCCCGTTCGCTGGTGTTCCAGGTAATGCTCGAGCATGGCCGCCAGCCCGCGTTCGCGGCCCAGCCTCGGTTCCAGGGCGGCCAGGGTGCGGCGCTGCCAGACGGCGCCGGTCTGGCCACAGGCCGCCCGGGCCTCGATTACGGCCAGCAGCCGGTCGACCTCCTGGGTCGCGACCCCGGCGTCCTCCAACCCCTGGCGGGCGACCGGCAGGAGGCGGTGGATCAGCTCGGCCGCCGGCACCGCCCGCACCTGCCCGCCCGGGCCCAGTGGCCAGGCCAGCTCGGCCCCGAGCCCCAGCTGGCCGGCGCGGTAGAAGTTGTGGTGGACCTGCTGGAACGCCACCCGGCGGATGAAGGCGTCGGCGTCGGGGGCCAGGGCCAGGGTGAGCCCGACCAGGAAGGCCGCGTTGGCCAGCATGTCGACCACGGTCGGTCCGGCGGGTAGAGCCCGCATCTCGACCCGCAGGTGGCCGCCACCGGCCGGGTCGTAGATGGCCCGGTTCCAGCGCCACACCGTGCCCTGGTGCAGGCGTAGCTCGTCGAGGCCGGGCACGCCGTCCTCGTCGAGCCGGTCCAGCGGGTGCTCGGGGCCAAGCACGGGCAGGACCGGCTCGTGCAACCGCACGCTCTCCTCCAGCAGCTCCAACGCGCCGGTCCGGGTCCACCCGGTCCCGAAGGCGACCCGGGACACCCGCCGGGTGGACCGGCCGACAGTGTCGCGGTCGTCGACCGCCTGCTTGAACAGCGCCACCCGGGTCTCCTCCCACAACCGGTGGCCGAGGAAGGTGGGGGAGTTGCCAGCGACGGCCAGGACCGGGCCGGTGGCCAGCTGGGCGGCGTTGAAATGGGCGGCGAACGCGAGGGGGTCGACCCGCAGGTGGATCTGGAAGGAGGTGTTGGCGCCCTCCAGGCCGACGTCGTCGGCGGCCAACTCCAGCGGGTCGGCCCCGTCGATCCGCACCTGGAACGGTTCCTGGCGCAGCCGGCGGATGCCGTTATTGAGGGCCCGGTAGCGGACCGCGTCCGAGATCGCGGCCAGCTCCAGGTCCTCGACGCGCAGGGTGGGGAGGATCCCGACCATCACGATCCGGCCGCCGTGCCAGGCGGCGGCCCGGCGCACGATGCTGAGCGCCTGGTCCAGCTCGCTGGCGAATGCGGCGAAGGGCCGGCCCTGGAGCGGCGCTGGCGTGAGGTTGAGCTCCAGGTTGAACCGGTCGATCTCCAGGACCACCCGCGGGTCGGCGGCCTCGGCCCGCACCACCTGGTTCAGGGGCAGGGCGCGACCCTGGCTGTCGACCAGGAACAGCTCCAGCTCGGCGCCCAGCGTGGTCGGACCGGTCCCGAAGCCCGGTCGCTCCAGCAGCCGGCCCATGGCCAGCAGGCACTCGTCAAGTCGCTCCTCGAAGCGCCGGTAGTCCACCGGGTCGAACTGCTCACGGTCGATCGCCAGCCCCATCGCATACCTGCCCGCGTCACATCGGCGGTGCCGGCGGCACGCCGATGACCAACCGACCGGTGCTACACATCACGTCTACGATGCGTTTCATCGTGCGCCTCCGCCGCGGCGAGCTCCGTTGCCTTGACCGACGGTCTTCGCGTGCCACCACCCGGCGAAGGGCCGATCGACCTCCACCCGTCCGCCAA
This sequence comes from uncultured Actinomycetota bacterium, assembly GCA_963733175.1. Taxonomy (GTDB): domain Bacteria; phylum Actinomycetota; class CALGFH01; order CALGFH01; family CALGFH01; genus CALGFH01. The sequence continues at coordinate 257,565 of CAVTCL010000025.1, read as the reverse complement.
CCGGCCTCTCCCATTGGGTGGCGAACTCCGCTGGCCGACGGTCACCCAAGTCCAGGGCAGTTCCCTCCGCTTGGAATGCTCTGGCTTCGACTAGTGTCAGGACGGCCGCGCGATGGCGGGGCCGCCAGACCGAACGGCCGCTGCGGGCAGACCAGCGGCCCTACTAATGCGTGTGCTCGGCGCTCGGCTACGGTACCAGGCGACCAGGAAAGGAGGCACCAATAAGATCTCCGACCTGCAGCAACACGAGCTGTTCACCGCCCAGGCGAAGGAGGCCCTGGACGAGGCGGCCGACCGCATGAACTGGCACCAGGTCGGCACCTTTCCGGTCTTCGGGGGCCAGCATCTGGTCGGCATCCTCACCGAACGGGACCTCACCGCCGCCATCGGCCAGGGCGCGGACCCGGCGACGACCCGGTGTCGGACCAGATTACCCCGGCTCCGGAGGTTCCCGGGCCCGACAGCGAACTCGCCGAGGGTCAGATGGGCTGGCACCGCGGCGGTTTCTACACCGCCCGGTGGGTCGACCGGCTGCTGTTCGGCCAAACTGGCCCAGCGCCACCCAGCTGGTTCCCGACCTACAACGGCCGCTGGCGGTAGGTGATGGCATCCTCGACGGCCCACCCGGCGCCGCCTGGTTTCGTGGTGGAGCAGGTCCACCCGCCGCAGCTGCTGGTGTTGCACTCCAACAGTTTCGTGCCCGCCGCCTGGCGGGCGCGACTGGGCGGCTTGATCGACTTCTCGTGGACGTGGACGTTCGCGTTGGCCGACACCGGCGAGGGCGGCACCCGCCTGCTGCGGACCCTGGGCACGGACAGGGCCGTGGTGGCTGAGCGTCGCCTACCTCGCCGCGCTCGTCCCGGCCGACGACGTCCTGGCCGACAGCATGCTGGCAGGCGTCCACCGCCGAGCAGATCGCCACGACGACGCCGGACGACCTGGCCGATGGTGGCGGCGTCATCGCCGGCAGCGGCCAGACCGAAGGGTCACCGCCTTGACCTGCTGCGACGGTTGCTGACGACGGCGAGCTGGGCTGGCTGACGGTTGGGCTAAGATCCGCGCCAGGCGCGCGAGAGAGGGTGGCGGGCGGTGGACGCGGCGTTCGTGCTGGCCGTTGTGGCCATCTTGGCGTTCGCGTTCACCAACGGCTTCCACGATGCCGCCAACGCCATCGCGACGCTGGTGGCGACCAGAGGCGCCCGTCCGGGAGCGGCGATCATCCTGGCCGCGGTCTGCAACATGCTTGGCCCGCTGCTGCTGGGGGCGGCCGTGGCCGACACGATCGCCGGCATCGTCGAGGTGACGGCGGCGCAGACGGTGATCGTGGTCGGCGCCGCCCTGACCGCCGCCGTGATCTGGAACCTGGTGACCTGGCGGTGGGGGCTGCCCTCCAGCTCCAGCCACGCGCTGGTCGGGGGGCTGGTGGGCGCCGCGGTGGTGGAGGCGGGCCCAGGGGCGGTCAACTGGGGCGGCGTCGGCGGCGGGCATCCGACCGGTGTCGTCGGGGTCCTGGTGGCGCTGGCGATCTCGCCGGTGCTGGGCTTCGGCGCGGCCTGGCTGATGGAACGCGGCGTGCGCCGTTGGCTGCGACGGGTGACTGCCCGAGCGAACCGGCCGGTGCTGCGGGCACAGTGGGTGACCTCAGGGTGGCTGGCCTTCAGCCACGGCGCCAACGATGCCCAGAAGGCGGTCGGCGTGCTGGCGGTGCTGCTGCTGGCCAACGGGACGACCCAGTCGCTCTCGGTACCTGTCTGGGCGACCATGACCTGCGCCGTGCGCCCTCACCCTGGGGACGGCGCTTGGTGGATGGCGGATCGTCAAGACCATCGGGCGCCGCATCTTCCGCATCCGCCCCGTCGACGGTCTGGTCAGCCAGACCAGCTCGGCGGCGGTGATCCTGGCGGCCACCGTGGTCGGCGCCCCGGCCAGCACCACCCAGGTGGTCTCCTCCTCGGTGGTCGGGGTCGGGGTCGGCCGCCGCCGGTATCGCCATGTCGGCTGGGAGGTCGTCGGCAGTATCCTGCTGGCCTGGGTCACCACCTTTCCCGCCGCCGCGCTGCTGGCAGCGATCCTGGTCCCCATCTGGAGGTGGCTGCCATGAAGCGCAGCAGCTGGTTTCTGCCCGAGAACCCCGACGTCCTCGACATGCTGTGCCGGCAGGCCGAGGTCACCTGCGAGGGCATGGTGGCGCTGGTCGGCTGGGCCAACGCCGAGGCCGGCGCGGCCGAACGTGTCCGGGACCTCGAGCACCAGGCCGACGACACCAAGCGGGAGCTGCGGTTGGCCCTCACCAACGCCTTCATCACCCCGATCGACGCCGAGGACCTCTATGTGATGTCCGAGCGGCTGGATGCCGTCCTCAACGGCGCCAAGGACACGGTGCAGGAATCGGAGGTCATGGGCATCCCGCCCGACGAGGCGGTGGCGGCGATGGCGGCCCTGCTGGCCGACGGCGCCAGGCATCTCGCCACCGCGTTCGAGCGGCTGGACCCCGGCCGTCGGAGCAAGGGAGGTCCGGGCGCGACCGATGCGGCCGACGCGGCGGTGAAGACCCAGCGGCAGCTCGAGCGGGTCTACCGCCAGGCGGCGTCGGCGCTGCTCGAGGTCGAGGACCTCCGGGAGGTCATGGGCCGGCGGGAGTTGTACCGGCGCGTCTCCCGCATCAGCGAGACCCTGATCCAGGTGGCCGACCGTGTCTGGTACGCCACCGTCAAGGAGGGATAAGCCACCCAAGCAACGACGACCCAGCTTCCACGATTGCGGCATCGCCGCGTTGACAACTTCTTGTCGATCCAGCATCCGCAAGCCCTAGGATCGCGGTGGCTCAAACACCTGGCCGAGAACTGGCATCCGGCGCAAGGACCGGGCCCCGCGGAGCCGATGCCATACTCCGGGCAGGGGCCAGGACCAGCGGCTGCAGGTAGCGGGCGTGGGTGAGTCGTCCGTTGGCGCCGTCCAGCAGCCAGGTCGACCCCTTGGCCCACTGCAACGGCTGGTCGACCGCCAACCCGTCGGCGACCAGCCGGGTGAGCACCTGGCCGATCACCTCGCCGTGGGTACACACCACCGCGTCCTGTAACCGGGGATCCTGAAGCAGCGCCTGGACCCGGGCGGGGTCGGCGTCCACACCCAATGCCACCTCACTTTCGATGCGGAGGCGGCGGTCGCGGGCAAGGGGCTGCACGGTCTGCTGGCAGCGGAGGGTGGGGCTGGTCAGGATGCGCCCGATGGGGTAGTCATCCAGGCCGATCACCAGCCCGGCGGCTTCGGCCTGGCCGGCCAGCGAGAGGGGCCGGAGGCGGTCGGGACCCTGCCATCGGTCTTTGTCCCCGGCGTCTGCGTGGCGGACTAGAAGGAGCAGCCGGGAACCGCGCAGATTCGCTTTGATCGCCGTTCGCCGCGCCGCCGTCCCACGCGTCAGGGCGGGCGTGGCGGCGACCTGGCCGTTGCTGGATGTCGCGTGGGCGCTGGCTGGGCCCGGCGTCGCCATGCCCGGTGCTGGCGTGAGGTGCTGCGAGCGATCGGCGAGGGTCTTTCGGGTCCCGACGTGGCGCTGCAGCAGACGGCTCTTCCAGGGGCCCATGTCGTAGAGCTTCTCGTGCTCGCGGCGGTAGCCGCCAAGTTTGGGACCGCGTCAGCGAGGTGTCCTGCCGGAGCCATCGCGCACCTCGCTGTCAACTTCTGCCTCGCCTTGGTCGACCACGGTCAGCGGCCGGACATTTTCCCAACCACTACAATGCGCCCTTGTGGTCGAGCTGGCTAGGGCTCGAAGGAACCCCCACGGCAGTGTTGCATCTGGCCAGTACGCGGCAGGCTGAAGCTGCGACACTGGTTCAGGTGCCAGAACGCCAAAGCAAGCTCATCGAACGCGACGGCCAGCCGCAACGTCGCAGGTTCCTCGATCGCCAGTTCGTAGTGCGCTCGACGGATGTTCTGCAAGAAGGCGTGTCCTGCGATGAGGACCTTGGCGCTGCGGTCCTGCTTGAGCTCACGCATCGGTCGCAGTCGGGTCTTCAGCCGGCCGTGATCGCATTCGACGCGGTTATTGGCGTACTGGTCGGTACGGTGCCATGCCGCTGGCAGCAGCACCTCCAGCACCGCCGGGTACACCGGGGCCCGGTCGGTTGTGACCTCGACTGGCCGAACTCTTGTAGCGCATGGCCTGCTTAAAGAACCGCTCGGCGGCGTCAGCGTCTCGTCGGGTGGACACGAACACGTCGATGACCTGGCCGAACTGGTCGATCGCGCGGTACACGTAGCGCCACTGCCCTGCGACTTCAGGTAGGTCATCGACCTGCCAGCGGTCGCCGACGGCGCGGCGGCAGGGCCGGGCAGATTTCGGGTGCCGCCCTACGGCCATAAATGGACGGAGGTACCAGCGACAGCCAGATGCGCTGCCCAAAGCAGCTCCTGGACGTCGCCCGGCCGCCACGGCCAAGTGTGTGCACCAAACCGAATCGCCGAAGGGTCCGGCCGTGAAGCGGGCCGTAGTCGGGGACAGCCAACGGACCGGCGGGAACTCCTGCCGGCCTGTACCGGTCTCAGCCTTCGGGAGAAGATATGGACATGGAGGAGTCCGCAGCGGCGCCGGCCGGCGGTCACGTGGTCCTGTGCGGCCTGAACGAGCTCGGCTACCGGACCCTGGAGGAGCTGGTCCACCTCGGCGAGCACGTGGTCGTGGTGGTGCGTTCGCCGGCCGAGGAGCTGGCCCGCGGGGCTCGGGAGCTTGGCGCGACCCTGGTGCGCGGCAACTACCGCGACCAGGCGGTGCTGCGGGCCGCCGGGGTGCCGGTGGCCGCCGCCCTGGTCGTCACCGAGGACGACGACGTCGGCAACCTCCACGCCGCCCTGGCCGCCCAGGAGCTCAACCCGGCGCTGCGCCTGCGGCTGCGAATGTTCAGCCGGGAGCTGCGGGTGCGGGTGCAGGAGCTGTTCGAGGACTGCCAGGTGTTCGACTCGGCCGCCCTGGCCGTGCCCGCCTTCGTGTCGGCCGCCCTGCTCCAGGACTGGCAGCAGCGGGTCGAGGTCGAGGGCCGGACGCTGGAGGTGCGGCCGGCCGGCGCCGGCGACCCCGGGGTGCTGCTGCCGCTGGCCAGGGTCCATCCCGACGGCACCGCCGAGCTGTTCCCCGACGGCGAGGACGAGGTGCTGTGCCTGGCCGAGGCGCCACCGGCGCCCGCCCGCCGCGGCCGGCATCCGGAGCGCCACGCCCTCGAGCAGCCGGGCCGGGTCGCCGCCGCCTGGACGGTGCTGCTCGGCGCCGACCTCCGCCTGCGGGTGACGGCGGCGATCGTCCTCGGGCTGACCGTGACCGGCATCGCCATCTTCTGGTGGTTCTCCGGGCAGGACCTCGACCTGATCGACGCCATCTACTTCACGGTCACGATCATGACCACCACCGGCTTCGGCGACATCCACCTACGCGACGCACCGCCACCCCTTCAGCTGTACGGCGTCGCCCTGATGCTTTCGGGCACCGCCGCCCTGGCCATCTTGTTCGCGCTCATCACCGACGCGCTGATCAGCGCCCGGCTGGCCCGCGTCCTGGGTGCCAACATCCCCCGCGGCCTGCACGACCACGTGATCGTCTGCGGGCTGGGCAACATCGGCTACCGCATCGTGGAGCAGCTCCACGACCTGGGCGTACCAGTGGTCGCCGCCGAGCTCCAGGAGACCAACCGCTACCTCCCGGCCGTGCGCCGCCTGGGCGTCCCGACGCTGGTGGCCGACATCCGCCTGCCCGAGACGCTCCAGACCCTGCACGTCGAGCAGGCACGCTCGGTGGTCGTCGTCACCTCCAGCGACATCGTCAACCTGGAGGCGGCCCTGAACGTGCAGGCGCTCAACCCCGAGGTCCGGGTGGTGCAGCGGCTGTTCGACCCCGACCTGGCCGCCCGGGTCGAGCGGGCCTTCGGCATCCACATCTCCCGTAGTCCCTCGGCGCTGGCCGCCCCCGCCTTCGCGGCCGCCGCGGCCGGCGAGCACGTGCTGGCCACGATCGCGGTCGGGGCGGCGGTCCTGGCCGTGGCCCGGCTCCGGGTCGAGCCAGGCTGCCGGGCCGAGGGCCGCACCGTAGCCGAACTGGAGGCGGCCGCCGGCAGCCGGGTCCTGCTCCTGGTCCTGGACGGCGGTCCCGGTCCGAGCTGGCACCCCGACGGCGCCACCCACATGGTCGGCGGCGCCGAGCTCGTCGTGGTCGTCCCCCGCGGCCAGCTCGGCCGCATCCTCGCCTGGACCGAGACCGGCGCCCACGCCAACCGCCACGCCCACAACTGAACCCAAGGGAGCCACGGCTACCGCTGCTCGACGGCGTCTTGGAGATGTCGACCGCGACCACACTCACGACCCGGCACGAACCAGCGGAGCCGAGGACCCGTCAGCAACCCTGGTCGAGGGCTGCTCGATGGCCGACCGAGGTGTCTGAGGTGTTGCGGCAGGGACTGACGTTAGGCCGTTACCAGCTTAGCGGTTGCCAGCATTCCGCCAGCAACCATGCCCCACGACACCGTGGGCTGCCTTGTGTCGCCTCGATCCTATCCGCTTGCTGAGCAGCGCTGATGCGAAGGAACGCGTAGGGGCGTGGTGGAGCGTGAGCGGTTGGCTCGTCAATGGCATGCAAGGGGTCAGGGGTTCATGCTTCCTCAGCTCTACCACTCGATCTCGGGTTCGTTGTGCCCGATGCGTGCCCGCGCCTTGGCAGGAGACCGCGAGCTGGCAGTGAAGTTGCAGGTCAGCAGGCCAACGCGTGATCGAGCGCCTGGTCCCTCTCAAGGCGGTAGCGCCGGTTCGAATCCGGTCGGGGCTACCATCGAACACCAGCACAACATGGCCGCTGACCAGCAGGAGCGAAGGTCAGCGGCCATGTTGTGTGTCCGACCAAGTCCGGCCGGGTCCGGCTGTGGGCGGGTATCTGTGCCCTATTCGTGCCCGCGTTGCGTCCCGGTGTCGGCGCCGGCGTGCCCGAGCGCCGCCTCGACACGGCGGCGGACCTAGTTCTCCAAGTCGGAACCGAGACTTCTGAGATAACACAAATTTGCGTTATCTCAGGCATAGGTGTAGTCTGCTGCACATGCCGACCGATGCCGAGATCACCTTCGCCGACCACGCCGGCCGGCTCTACGCCCGTCGTTACGGGATGGCCCCGGTGGTGGGGCGGCTGCTGGGCTATCTGGCCATCTGCGACCCGCGCGAGCAGAGCATCGCGGAACTGGCCGAAGCGCTACTGGCCAGCCGCAGCGCGATCGCCGGCGCGGTGAAGACCTTGGAGCAGCTGGGCCTGGTCCGCCGCTCCCGGGCCGCGGGTGAGCGGATGGACCGGGTCGGCATCGACCTGACCTCGCGGCGGGCGCTGGGGTTCGACCTCACCGAGTACCAGGAGCAGGCCGCGCTGGCACGCGAAGGCCTGGCGATCCTGGCCGACGCCCCACCCGAGCGGCGGGCGGTGCTGCTGGAGTGGGCCGCGCTGGCCGAGTGGCTGGTGGCACGGCTGCCCGAGTGGGAGAAGGACTGGCAGGCCCACCGCGAGGCGCTGGGCGCGGCGGGCGAACGCCCCGGCGACACGACGCATTTCTGACAGCGAGGAGGCACGATGACCCAGTCCAACGCGGCGATTACCACCCGCGAGATCCGCAAGTCCTTCGGCGACCAGGTCGCGCTGGACGGCGTCGACCTGGAGGTCGACCAGGGGACGATCTTCGCCCTGCTCGGCCCCAACGGCGCCGGCAAGACCACGCTCGTGAAGATCCTCTCCACGCTGCTCAAGGCCGACGCGGGGACGACCACCGTCGCCGGCTTCGACGTCGCCACGCACCCGGCGGAGGTGCGGGAGTCCATCAGCCTCACCGGGCAGTTCGCAGCCGTGGACGAGATCCTCACCGGGCGCGAGAACCTGACCCTGATCGCCCGGCTGCGGCGCGTGACCGACGCCGGCCGGATCGCCGATGACCTGCTGGCCCGCTTCCAGCTCACCGACGCGGCCACCCGCAGGGTGGCCACGTACTCCGGCGGCATGCGACGGCGCCTGGACATCGCCATGAGCCTCATCGGGAATCCACCGGTGATCTTCCTGGACGAGCCGACCACCGGGCTCGACCCCGAGGGCCGCATCGAGGTGTGGAACAGCGTCAAGGAGCTCGCCGGGCAGGGCACGACGGTGCTGCTCACCACCCAGTACCTGGACGAGGCCGAACACCTCGCCGACCGGATCGCGATCCTGCAGGAGGGCCGGATCATCGCCAACGGCACCCTGGCCGAGCTCAAGCAGCTGCTCCCGCCCGCCAAAGTCGAGTACGTCGAGAAGCAGCCGACCCTCGAGGACGTCTTCCTGGCCATCGTGGGGGCCACCGGCAAGGACGGCGACGCTGGCAATGGCCGCAGCGTGGCACGGACGAGTAAGGAACAGCGATGACCAAGCGCTTTTTCGGTGACACCGTCCTGCTGACGGGACGGTCCCTGCGCCACATCACGCGCAGCCCCGACACCATCATCACGACCACGATCATGCCGATCGCCTTCCTGTTGCTGTTCGTCTATGTGTTCGGTGGCGCGATCAGCGCAGGGTCAGGGTCGGCTAGGTATGTGCAATACCTGCTGCCCGGCATCCTGCTGATCACGATCGCCTCGAGCATCGCCTATACCGCCTTCCGGCTGTTCATGGACATGCAGAGCGGGATCTTCGAGCGCTTCCAGTCCATGCCCATCGCCCGCTCGTCGGTGCTGTGGGCGCACGTGCTGACCTCGCTGGTCGCCAGTCTGGTCTCGGTCGTGGTCGTCGTGCGGGTCGCCCTGCTCATGGGCTTCCGCTCCGGGGCGGGAGTGCTTGCCTGGCTCGCGGTCGCCGGCATCTTGATCCTGTTCACCCTGGCGTTGACCTGGCTCGCCGTCATCGCCGGCCTGTCCGCCAAGACCGTGGACGGCGCGAGCGCGTTCTCCTACCCGCTGATCTTCCTGCCCTTCATCAGCTCGGCCTTCGTCCTCACCGCAACCATGCCCGGACCGGTGCGCGCCTTCGCCGAGAACCAGCCGGTCACCTCCATCGTCAACACGATCCGCGACCTGTACACCCAGCAGCCCATCGGCACCGACATCTGGATCGCCCTGGCCTGGTGTGTCGGCATCCTCCTCGTCGCCTACGCCCTCGCCATGGCCATCTACCACCGCAAGATCGCCTAAGCAGGCTGACCGACGGCGGGCATGCTCCGGGGGGGCCGCGGCACCGGGTCACCGAACGGCGACCCGGTGCCACCGACGGCGCGCCTGCGACAAGAACGGCCAGCAGCAACGTACCCATGCAGGACAACAAGGGCGCAGTGAAGCCGGGACCCGAACTGGCTGGCGGGAGGTTCGACCATGACCGGAGGATCGGGAGCGAAGGGCGATCCACGCCCGTTCACCGACGAGGACCGAGCGTTAGGCATCGACGTCGACGATCCTCGCGCCTTGGCCTGGATGGGGGAGCACCTGCCCGAGTTTCGACTGCAGGCTTCCGGGCAGCGGCCCTTGTACTGGATCCTCGGGATTGGCTTCGTGGTGGGCCTGGCCACTCATGTCGGCGGGTTCCTGCTCAAGACCTCGGTGACGACGGAGCCGCTGTTGCTGGTGGCCGACCTGCTCTACTCGCTCGGGTTCGCACTCTGGACCGGTGTCGTCTTGGTGTTCTTCGTCCAGATCTGGCCGGAGGCCAAACGGCGCCAGCTCAAGCGGTCGCTGGATGCCTACGAGGCGGTGCTGCGCGAGAAGGCCCGAGTTGGAGGCGGCCAGGCGTCGGGGGACGACCAAGCGCCGACAGCGAGGTAGCGGCCAGGCTGAACGGCCCGCGGGGTGGTGCGACACGTCTTGGTCGATGACCCCCCACTGCTTTCAGTTCGCCGCTGGGCAACCGCGTGGGGGCACATCAGGGCCACATCGGGGTCACGAACAGCCGGATCGCAGCGGACAACACCGGTCACTAGCGGTCCGCTTCCTGCCAGCTCACCAGCCACATTCGGCTAGACAGCGCAGGTCACCTCCAGCCTCCCGGGATCTCTGACACGGAAGCGGTTGAAAGGTCGCTCCCCAACCTGAGCTCTCCATGGTCAGCGCCCCGTCTGGATGACGAGGGCGCCGGGGAGACGAGGCTGCTCGGAAGGGTTCCTCTGTATGTCAAGGCCGAGCCCGTGGGGGATCCGCCTCGGGCTGCGATGGCTGTGGTGATGGATAGGAGTAACCCCTCTTGACCTCAGGAAGATATCTTCCTATAGTTCTGGTCATGCGCCGCAAGCCAGGAACCCTGCTCCCCATCGAGGTCGACATCCTCGAGGCCGGTCTGCAGCTGCGCCAAGGTGACCGATCGCGGTTCCACGGCTTCCAACTCGCCAAGCAGATCGCCGACCACGCCGGTCCGCGGCCACTCACCGCCCACGGCACCCTCTACAAGGCATTGCAACGGCTCGAGGAGGCGGGCCTGCTGACCAGCCAGTGGGAGGACCCAACCATCGCCGCCGCCGAGGGACGGCCCCGGCGGCGACTGTATGAGGTCACCGGGGCAGGGGAGCGCGCCGTTGCCAGCTGGCAGGCCAAGCACCGCCAGCTACCGACGCGACCACGGCTGGAGCCGACATGAGCACCACCGACCGCACCGTCGCGCTGGTGTCCTGGTGGGTGGCCACCTACAGCCGCCACCTGCCGGCCGAGGTCGCCGAGCGGCGCCAGGGCGAGCTCGCCTCCGACCTGTGGGAGCAGCGCGCCGACGGACACACAGTGGGAGCGCCGGCACCGGCGGTGGCGCTCTCGATCCTGCGGCGCATGACCGCCGGGATGCCAGCCGACCTGCGCTGGCGACAACGACAACTCGCGGCAACACGGGGTCGGCCGCTCAGAGCGAGAGGACAACCCGTGTTGCGAACCCTGGCAAGAACCTGGTGGCTGCTGCTGGCCGGGCTGGTCGGCATCCTCGAGGTCGCCTTCGGGGTGGCCATCCCGATTGCGGAAGGCGCCAACTTCGACACCGTCGGCGGCGGCGCCCTGCTCGCCACGGCCGGTCTGCTGATGCTCGGCGGCATCGCCGTGCGGCGGCGGTCGCGGGTCGCCGGCGACAGCATGATCGCGGTCGGGGCGCTGCCCACGGTGCCGTTCTTCTGGATGATCCTGCCGCCGCTGGCCGGCCTGACGGTGATCGTGGCTGCCGCCTTCGACGCCGCCGAGGCGCGCAGCCTGGGCCAGCGGGGCACGCCGCTTGTGGCCGGTGAGCGGCTGGTGCTGGCCGCTGTCGTCATCGTCGCGGCCGCGCTGGTCGCCGCCGTGGTGATCGGAATGCCGATACCGGGCACGCTCATCGTCGCGCCGGTCCTGCTCGCCCTGGTCATCTACCTGGGTCTGCGGCAGCGGCGTCGTCCCGCCTGAGCGTCCAGCTCCGCCGGGTGGCGGTTCGGCCCCACTGGGACGCCGAGACCCCGCCGCCGCCCGGCGGCTACCTCGCAGCAACCAAGCCCACACCCCTGGACGTGACCCACACGTCGGTGGGGTGTCTCCTCCCCTCCCCCGGCGTACTGGCGCCCCGGGATCGCTCGGACAGCGGTGGTGCAGCTGCGGCCGCAATACCCAGAGTCAAGCGCGATGGCACAGCCGACCAGGTCGGCCCCCTGCCTCGACCGCGCTTGACCCGGACCCCAGCCGGCGGCCGGCCGCCGGCAACGATCGGGGGCAGGGAGGGAACGCGCCTTCGGCGCGTGCTGCTTCGCTGGCAAGCTCCGCAGCCCACCCACCGGGCGACCCCGCTCACCCGTCAAACTTCGGGGCCCCGCCCCCTACGCGAGTCCCTGGCGCTGTGCTTGTTCCACGACACCCAGGAGACCCGCATCGGGGACGTGCCCTCGGTCGGCAAGGGCTACGTTGTGACCGCCCCCAACCCTGAAGTGACCGCCGACCAGGTGACCGGGTTCCCGGAGGAGGCTGGCCAGGCCGTCCGCGAGCTGGTCGAGGAGTACGAAGCGCGCCAGAGCCTGGAGGCCCGGCTTGCCAAGGACGCCGACAAGCTGGAGTGCCTGATCCAGGCCCGCGAGTACCAGGCCCAAGGCCACCAGGACGTGCCGCCCTGGATCGAGACGTCAGCTGCGGCCTTGATAGTCCTCCTCGGCCCGTCGGCTCGCCGAGGCGTGCCAGCAGGTACCGCCGCGGCAGTGGTGGAAGGCCTTCGCGGAGTCGTATCCCAAGCCGCTCAAGACGACAAGCCGGTCGTCGACCCAGGATCGACCGAGCAGCCAAACCCGACATGCGTCGGAGCCAGAGGAAGCACGCAGGACCTGATCGGCGCTGCGTTCTCCCCGGGGCTTCCATGAACTCGTTACAAGTCTCTCTACTGGGTTCAAGTCTCTCTACTGGGTTCAAGGCCAGCCGGAGGCGACGCTCATGCGGCCGATGGCCAGCCCTGGTAGAGCAGGGACGTGCCACCACGCCGGCCAGGCCGGCCGCCGCCCCCAGCCCACCCCCGGCCACGAGACGGCGTCCCCTCACAACGCCACGACCACCAGCAGCAGGGCGAAGCTGACGAGCTGGGACAGCAGCAAGACCACGAAGACGTGCGCCCGCCGGGTGAGGACGCCGCCGGCGAAGTCCGACACCCCGTAGGACACCGCGGCGGCCAGGGCCAGGAGGATCTCCATCGCGCTTGTCCCTGGGATCGGTCATGGTTGTCCAGGCTATAGCGGGAGGGAGGAGGCGCCATGCGGCTGACCAAGTACGGGCACTCGTGCCTGCTGGTGGAGGAGGGACCGGCCCGGCTGCTGCTGGACCCGGGCACCCTCTCCGGCGGGTTCGAGGAGCTGGAGGGCCTGACCGCCGTGCTGGTCACCCACCAGCACGCCGACCACCTCGACCTCCAGCGGCTTCGCACGCTGCTGGACCGCAACCCCGGGGCCCGGGTGCTCTGCGACGAGGGCAGCGCCGAGCAGCTCGCCGCGGCCGGCGCGGCGGTCGAGGTCGTCCACGACGGGGAGGAACTGGACGTCGGCGGGGTCGCGGTGCGCGTCAGCGGGCGCGACCACGCGGTCATCCACCCCGACATCCCGGTGGTCCCCAACGTCGGCTACCTGGTGGGCGGGCGGCTGTTCCATCCGGGCGACGCATTCACCCCGCCGGGCCGGCCGGTCGAGGTGCTGGCGGTCCCGGCCGGGGCGCCGTGGCTGAAGGTGTCGGAGCCGATCGACTACCTGCGCCAGGTGCGCCCAAAGGTGGCCGTGCCAGTGCACGAGCTGGTGCTGTCCCAGGCCGGGAAGGCGATCCACTACCGGCAGCTCGAGCAGCTCGGCGGGGCGACGCTGCGGGTGCTGGACGACGGCGCCCCCGTGGAGCTGTAGTGCCGCTGCAGAACCGCGTCACCCCCACCGGGGAGATCGTCGCCGACCCGGGACGCGGCCTGCTGATGGGCAACCGCGGCTGCCTGCACGGGCCGGACCGCCGGCTGGGCGTGGCCCGCTGGCGGTCGAAGCTGTGGATCTGCTGCGTGCTGGACTGGAAGGGCGTGCGGCGCGACCCGATGCCGCCGGGTCGCTGGACGGCGCTGTTCTTCCTGGACGAGGCGACCGCGCTGGCGGCGGGGCACCGCCCGTGCGCGTACTGCCGCCGCGCCGACTTCGTCGCCTTCGCCGAGGCGTGGCGTGGCGCGCACCGGCTGGCGCAGCGGCCGCGCGCCGCCGAGATCGACGCGCGCCTGCACGCCGAGCGGGTCGACCCGCGCTCGCGCCGGCAGGTGACCCGGCCGGCGGTGGCTGGCGAGCTGCCCGACGGCGTCATGGTCCGCGCCGGCGGCACGCCCGGGCTGCTGGCCGGCGGCGCCCTGCTGCCGTGGACGTTCGCCGGCTACCGGGCCCCCGTCCCGCTGCCGCCGGCCATGCCGGTCGAGCTGCTCACGCCGCCGGCGACGGTGGCGGCCGTCGCCGGCGGCTACCGCCCGCTGCTGCACCCGACGACTGCGGGGGGCTCCGCCCCCGCAACCCTCCCGGACCTGATGCCCCGGTGGGTCGGGTGCTAGGGCGGTGAGCCGAGCGCCTTCACCGATCGGCCGAGCACGTTGTCGATCCCCCACCGTTCCGCCAGCTCGAGCAGCCGCTCGGCGTCAGGTGGCCTGGACGGCAGGGCGGTGTCGACGGTCGGCAGCGGCAGCGTCCGGACCGTGCCGACGACCCGCGGCGCCACCGTGAGGTAGTCCCGGGCCGCGTTGAGCTTGCCCGCGACCCCGGCGAGGTGGGGGTCGCGGGACGCGGCGGCGTCCAGCAGCGCATCCAGCGTCCCGAACCGCGCCAGCAGGCTGGCGGCGGTCTTCTCCCCGATCCCGGGAACCCCGGGCAGCCCGTCGCTGGGGTCGCCCCGGAGGGTGGCGAAGTCGGCGTACTGCGCCGGGGCGATGCCGTACCGCGCCCGCAGCGCGGCGGCGTCCATGACCTCCAGCTTGGTGACGCCGCGGGCGGTGTACAGCACGCGGACGTCGCGGTCGTCGTCGATGAGCTGGAACAGGTCGCGGTCGCCGGTGACGACGTCCACGGGCACGGTGGCCCGCTCGGCGAGGGTGGCGATCACGTCGTCGGCCTCGTGCTCGTCGGCGCCGACCGCGGCGATGCCGAGGGCGTCGAGCACGTCGAGGATGATCGGGACCTGCTCGGCGAGCCCGGGCGGCTCGGCCTCGCCGGGGGGCGCGCCGCCGCCTCCCGGCGCCGTCTGCTGGTCGGCGAGCCGGTGCGTCTTGTAGGTGGGCAGCAGCGCCACCCGCCAGGCGGGGCGCCAGTCCTGGTCGAGGCAGGCCACCAGGTCGGTGGGGTGGTACCGCGTGATCAGCGTCGACACCATGTCGAGGAAGCCGCGGACCGCGTTGGTGGGGGTGCCGTCCGGCGCCGGGATGGAGGCCTTCACCCCGTAGAAGGCGCGGAAGTAGAGGCTGGCGGCGTCCAGCAGCATCAGGCTCATGCGCCGGCCGGTGCTCGCCGGGCCGCCCGGAACATGCCCACGACCTCCTCGACGGTGGTCGCGTCCTCGGCGGCCTTGTCGTCGCGCCAGCGGCCGGTGAAGCGCGGGAACCGCAACGCCAGCCCGGAGTCCTCCTTGAGCAGATCCCATGCGGCGGTGTGGGTCGGCGACAGGGTCAGCTCGGCGGCCAGCACCTCCACCACCAGGGCGGGCTCGAACCACACGTCGGCGTGGCGGCGCGTGTCGACCCGCGCGGGCGGCTCGGCGCGGACCAGCGGGGCGAGCCGAGCCGGCAGCGCCGCCAGCTCCGCGTCGCTGAACCCGGTGCCGCACTTGCAGATCGTCTGGAACCTGTCCGCGGCCGGGTCATAGACGGCCAGCAGCAGCGCCCCGTAGATGCCGGCGCGCCGGCCCCGCCCGTACAGCGCCCCCACCACCACCAGGTCCAGGGTGTCGCTGAGCTCGGTGCGGTAGTCGCGCTTGAGCTTGATCCACGACCAGCCGCGCGCGCCGGCCTGGTAGCCGACGGTCGGCGCCAGGGACTTGCAGATCAGGCCCTCGCAGCCGTCGGCGACCGCCTGCTCGAACAGCGCCTCCAGGGCCGCCTCGTCGTCGACCTGCTCGGCGGTGGCCAGCCGGAGCTGCGGCGACGGGGTGATGGCCTCGGCCAGCCGCGCCCGCCGCTCCAGGTAGGGCAGGCGGGTGAGGTCCGTGCCGTCGGCGTACAGCAGCTCGAAGCAGAACAGGCTCACCGGCACGTCGCTGACCGCCTCGGTGATGCCGTACTTGCGCCGCCGGAACATCACGTCCTGGAAGGGGCGCAGCTCGCCGGAGGCCGGGTCGAAGGCGACCACCTCGCCCTCCAGGATCGCCTCCCGCGGCCCGAGCCCCGCCTGGAGGAGCTTCACCGTGTCGGGGAACTGGCCGGAGACGCGCTCCAGGCGGCGGGTGAACAGCTCCAGCTGCCCGTCGGCGGTGCGGTGGGCCTGCACGCGGATGCCGTCGTACTTGTACTCGGCCGCGCACGCCCCACCCAGCTTGGCGAGGATCTCGGCGGAGCTGCTCATCCGCTGGGCGAGCATCGGCCGCACCGGGTTGCCGGCCCGCACCCGCATCCCCTCGACCGCCTCCAGCCCCTCCTGGACCAGGGTGGCGGCGACCAGGCCGAGGTCGGAGCAGATGTTGTAGGCGCGCTCCAGCACCGGGCGGGCCTTGCGGCCGCCGGCGTGCACCTCCGCGAGCGCGTCGAGGATGGTGGCGGTGCCGATCCCAAGGCGCAGCGAGCCGGTGACAGTGCGGACCAGGTAGCGGGCCTCCAGCGGGGTGGCCTCGCGGAGCAGCCCCACGAACGGGGCGAGCTTGCGGGCCTGCGAGCCGGTCCCCTCGGCCTGGGCGATCTGGTGCAGGGTGCCGAACACGACCTCGACCTCGAGAGTCGCCGGCCTGGGGGCCAACGCCGCCAGCAGGGCCTCGGCGGCCAGGCCCAGGTCGCCGACCTCCTTGGCGCTGGCGAGCGCCTGCTCGGCGGTCACCCCCGCGGCCTCGGCGACCGCGCGGGCGGCCATCCGCTCGGCCAGGCCGAGCTCCACGCCGGCGAAGTCGGGCGCGATCTCGCCCTGGCACAGCAGCGTCACCGTCGGCAGCAGGGTCTTGGGGGTCTCGGCGATCAGCGCGGCGAGGCGGTCGATGAGCTCCAGGCGGGCGGTGGCGGCCTCCAGGTCGCGGTAGGCCTCGGCGACGATCTGATACCGCATCCGCGCTCCTCCCGCCGGCGGGTTCGCTTGGCCGCCCGGCCACGGCAGGATATCGGCCGCTGGCTTGCCGCGCCCCGTAGCTCGGGGGCCCGGACCGGATGCCGCTCTCTGCCGACGGTCCACCCGCAGGCTCGGTCAGTGGGCGGTGCGTCGTGGCCTGCGGCCGAGTTGAGATGTCGACGCTGCCTCCAGGTCACACCCCCATGCTGATCGTCATCGCCGATGGTCACCAGGGCCACCTGTCCGCTGCGAGCAAGGACGTTCTTCGCCAAGGCCGCACCCCCTCCCATAGAGGTAGCTGAAGCTGCTCGACCAGACTGGTTCAGGTTCAGCGAGCTCGACTTACCTCGAGTTGGAGCGAGGCCAGGAGGCGACCGCGGACCTGTCCCCGGTCGGTGCGCTGCAGCAGCCAGGTAGAACCCTTGGGCCAGTCCAGCGGACCTTCCACCACCAACCCGTCGGCCAGCAGCTGGGTGAGCAGCTGCCCGATGGTCTCGCCGTGGGTGCACAGCACCGCGTGGCGAAGCGCTTGGTTCCAGAAGACGGCCAGCATCTGGGCGGGACTGGCCCCCACCCCCAGCGCCGCCAGCGGTTCGACCTCCAGGAAGCGGTCACGCGCCAGCGGCTGCACGGTCTGTCGGCAGCGCAGGGTGGGGCTGGACAAGATCCGCTCCACCGGGAAGTCCTCCAGGCGGACCACCAGTCCCTCGGCTTGGCGGCGTCCGGCGGGTGACAGGGGCCGCAGCAGGTCGGGACCCTCCCAGCTGCCCTTGTCGCCGGCGTCGGCGTGCCGGACCACCAACAGCATGTCAGCGCACCTTCCTGGTCCACAGCAGGGACCGCCGACAGCGAACGACCAGGGGTCTGCTACCGATGGTCCCGGCACCGATCGCGTCGTAGACGGCGAGGACCTGCTCGCCGGGCATGAGGCTCTCGGTGATCTTGTCGAGCTGGCCCTGCTGGTCGAAGACCACTTGTCCCTGCTGCTGACTATTGAGCGCCATGCTCATGACCGGCCCCGCAGGACGACCGTCTCGCCGCGGAGCGCGGCCTCCCGGTTGCACAGGTGCGCCGCCTTGCCGCGGCCCTCGGCCAGCAGCCGCCGCGCCCAACGGACGCGGGGCGGCGGACTGGTGGAGGTGTTGGTACGGTGGAGGTGCATCAGGGTCTCCTTGGGGTCCTGGTGCCAAGCCCCGGGGCGTGGCAGCGCGCCCGGGGCGTTCGCTTGGATGAGCCGATTCTGACTGGTTGGGGCTAAGGGCGGGCTAAGGGCACCTCCGCTCACGCCGAGGTGCCCTGGAAGATCAGGGCCCTGCGGCTCGGACGGATCAGGCGGCGGCGGCGGCCTTCTTGGCGGGACGGCCGCCGCGCTTACGCACAGGAGTGTGGCCGCACTTGGTCTGAGCCACTGAAGCGACCGGCCCTCTCACCCCAGAGGTCCCCCTCCGTGCGAGGCCGGCCACTCGGGCGTGGCCGGTGTCCGGGCGCAGCAGGGTGGTCAGGATCCGCACGGCCGTGGTCTTGCCGGCCCCGTTTGGGCCGAGCAGCCCCAGGACGCTGCCGGCCGAGACGGTAAGGTTCACCTCCTGCAGGGCGTGGACGTCGCCGAACCGCTTGGATAGTCCCTCTGCGTGAATTGCCGGTTGGTCGCCCATCCGCAGCCTCCAATGGTAGGCACGCTATAGCTAGCGTCACTATCTATAGCGGAGGGTAGTGCAGAACGACCTGGAAGGGTAGTGTTACTACCTATGAGGGCGGAGGTACTCAAGGGCCACCTGGACGGGTTGCTGCTGGCCACCCTGGCCGACGGCCCGCGCCACGGCTATGCCATCAAGGAGGCGCTGCGCCTCGGGAGTGGCGGTCGGTTCGACCTGCCGACCGGCACCGTGTACCCGGCGCTGCACCGGCTGGAGCGCGCCGGGCTGATCCACGGCAGCTGGTCGACGGTCAACGGCCGTCGACGGCGCAGCTATGCGCTGACCCCAGCCGGGCGCCGCACGCTCGGCGAGGAACGGTCCTCCTGGCAGGAGTTCTCGACTGCCGTGACCGCCCTGCTCGGGGACAGCCCATGGCCGGCAGCAACGTGAGCGACTCGACCAACCGCAACGCGGTCGCCGACTACCTGGCGGCGGTCACCGCGAAGCTCGCCGGGCCGGCCGCCGCCCGGGTCGCGATCACCGATGAGCTGCGCGACGGGCTCATGGAAACCCTCGACACGCATCAGGCGCGGGGACGCTCGCGGAAGGAGGCGACCGCGGCGGCGATTGCCGAGTTCGGCGACCCGGCCACGGTCGCCGCCGCGTTCGGGCCCGAGCTCGGGGCCGTGCAGGCACGTCGGGTCGCGCTGGGCCTGACCGTTGCCACCACCGGCCGGCTGAGCCGCCGCCTCGGCCCATTCGTTCAAGGGGCGACCCTCCCCCTGACTGCGGCTGCGGTCGCGGCCCTGGCCGCCGTGGTCGCCGACCTCACCCTGCTTGGCATTATCACCGGCCATGCGCTCGCCAGCCCGGGGTCGCCTGATGTGGGCGCCGGTCATCGTGGCTGCCAGCGCGAGCCTGACCCGAGTCATGCTGGCTGGGCGGGCGGCCCACCGCTGCCTTGCCACCCGCGCCGCCCTCACGTGATGGTGGCCAACGGCGACCTGCTCGACGTCCTGGTCGTGGGTGCCGGGCCGACCGGCCTTACCCTGGCCGCCCAGCTCCAGGCGTTCGGGGCGACCGTTCGCATCGTCGACCGGCAGCTGGACCGGGTGCATGAGTCGCGCGCGTTGGCCGTCCAGCCGCGCACCCTGGAGGTGCTACGCGGGCTAGGGGTTACCGAGGAGCTGATCGCGCGGGGCAACGACGCGGTCGGGTCCAGCTCCACGCCAGCGGCCGCGTCGTCCGCATCCGGCTCTTTCGCCTCGGCCTGGACGACACCGCCTACCCATTCCTGCTGTTCGTCTCCCAGGCCGACACCGACAGGTGCTCGGCGACCACCTGACCAGCCGCGGCGTCGCGGTCGAGCGGGGCGTGGAGCTGGTCGGCTTCCACGCCGACCCCGACACCGTCGCCTGTCCCTACGCCACCGAGACGGGCGGACCGAGTAGGTGCGCGCCCGCTACCTGGTCGGCTGCGACGGCGCCGCCAGCACCGTGCGCCATGGCGCCGGAATCCCGTTCCAGGGCGGCGCCTACCCCCAGACCTTCGCCCTGGCCGACCTGGAGGCCGAGCCGCTGGACCGCGACGCCGCCCACGCCTTCCTGGCCGAGGAGGGCATCGTGTTGTTCTTCCCGCTCGGCCGGCCCGCCAGCTGGCGGATGCTGGCCATGCACCCCAGCCTCCAGGGACGGCGGGAGCCGGCACAGCCCTCGCTGCAAGAGCTGCAGGCCCTCGCCGACGCCATGACCGGGGCCAGCGTGCGGCTGCGCGACCCGGTCTGGCGGACCTATTTCGGGCTCCAGCACCGCCACGCCACCCGCTACCAAGCCGGCCGCATCTTCCTCGCCGGGGACGCCGCCCACATCCACAGCCCCGCCGGCGCCCAGGGCATGAACACCGGCATCCAGGACGCCTGGAACCTGGGCTGGAAGCTCGCCCTGGTCAGCCGCGGGCTTGCCGAGGAGGCCCTGCTGGACACCTACGACACCGAACGCCGCCCGGTCGGGGGCTTCGTCGTCCGGTCCACCGACTGGGCCTTCTCGGCGGCGACCTCGACCAACCCGCTGCTGCGCCTGCTCCGCACCGAGCTGGTCCCCCGGGTGCTGCCCCTGGGGCTGCGGTTGGACCGGGCCGTGGCGTACGGCTTCCGGACCGTCTCCCAGCTCAACATCGGCTACCGCCACAGCCCGGCCGTCCAGGAAGGCCGCCCTGCGCTGCGCCGAGGGCCCAGGGCGGGTGACCGACTCCCCGATGCGCGCGTCGCCCGGGACGGCCAGGAGTGCTGGCTGGGTGAGGCCCTGGTCGGGCCAGGCTTCCACCTGCTGCTGTGCGGCCCGCTCGGCGACTGGCACCCCAGCCAGCTCACCGCCCTGCGCCACCGCTACCCCGACACGCTGGCCGTGCACTATCTGACCGGCGAGGCCACTCCCGGCGCTCTGCACGACCTCGACGGGAACCTGTTCGCGCGCCTTGGTGTCGACGGCACCGCCCAGTACCTGGTTCGCCCCGATGGTCATATCGGCTACCGCGCTGGTGGCGATGATCTGGCTGGACTGCAGTGCTACCTTGCCCGCTGGCTCCCCAACACCCCACGACCAGCCTGACCAACGCACCACGGCGCTCCCACCAGTCCACGGCGCCACCTCAACAGGCGCCTCCACGCCGCTGCCAGCACTTGCCAACGGACGGTGCCGCCCGATCCGCCCTACCCTCGACCCGAAATAGTCGAGGACAGCAATGCAAAGAGGCGGCAGTCGCTTGTGGCCGAGGGCTGCCGGGACGATGGCGCCGGCGTTCGTGCACGGCCCTTGCCAGAGATTTGCCAGAAACTGCGCTACGCGCAACCTCGCGCCATCCCACGCCCCGATCCCCGGCAGCGTCTTAACCTGTGCGGTTGTGTGGCCACGGGAGGTAGTGCACGGCGGCGTGAACCACCCGCACATCGATGGCATGCAAGGGGTCAGGGGTTCAAATCCCCTCAGCTCCACCCCAGGTCAGACGCTCTCTCTGCCGCCGACCGCCCGCGAATCCCGGCCCTCGCGCAGTAGATACATCAGAGGAGATCGACGATGGTCGCGGTCGGCGACCGGGTACTCGTGGAGTCAGGAGAGGTCTTGGTCCCAAGCGTCGGGTCCCTCCAGGTCACCGGGCACGAGCCGCCCGCAGGGAGGCCGACGGGTCCTAGCGTGTCGGCGACGGCCAGATCGTTGGACCGTCACCACGACGTAGTAGGTGAGCGCCGCCGCCTAGTCGCTGTGATGGCCGAGACCGCACCGCCCAGGGCGGTGCTCACATCCGCTGCAGCCCGTCGAGAATCCGCCTCAGGAGCGTCAGGTCGGCTTGGTCGCCGGCCTGAGCCGGACCGTACACTCCCACGAATCCTTCGTCGGCCAGGTCGCCGACCAGTGCCTTGGCGACGCCGAGCGGCAGTTGCAGGCGCACGGAGATCTCGGCGACGGACTGGACGTCCCGGCACAGCCGCACGATCGAGCGCCGCTCGAAGCCGAGGTTCGTGGCCATCTCGCCCAGCAACGAGGTGACGACGAGCGTCTCC
Organism: uncultured Actinomycetota bacterium; assembly: GCA_963733175.1. Classification (GTDB taxonomy): domain Bacteria; phylum Actinomycetota; class CALGFH01; order CALGFH01; family CALGFH01; genus CALGFH01. The sequence continues at coordinate 235,684 of CAVTCL010000025.1, read as the reverse complement.
AGCTCCAGGTCTGTATGCCAGGAGCGGACGCGACCTCCAGCAGCACCGGTGATCGTATAGGGGCGTACGAACGGACCAGGGTCGTTTCCGTCCCTGAGACCGCGAGGGTCACCTCGGCGCGTCACCACGGCGCGGGGTCGTTGGTGCCGTCGTATCGGTCGTGGCCGGGTTGGCGCTGGCGAGCCCGCCGTGCTGCAAGCCGACGCGGTAGCTGGACAGCGCATCCCACTCGCTCGCCGAACCAGGCGGCCGCGATGGCGCCGCCGGTCGCGACGCGTCCTTCTCCTCGACCGCGGCTGCCTGCTGGGTCACGACCTCCGGGGCGGGGTCGGCGGGCGGCGGTTGGCCGACACCGATGCCGCGGTCCCAGTCCGGTCGGACCTGTTCGAGGAGCGGGCTGCGGGCGCCAGTCGAGGGCCCGACCGAGGCTGGCAGCGGGCGGTCAGGCTGGTCGACGATGAATGGCGTCTCCCGGGACTGGAAGTCGACGGTGATCGCCGTGGGCAGCAGCACCAGCGCGGTCACGCCGCCGTACCAAGAGTGGCGAAGCTGGACCTTGATCCCGTGGCGCTGGGCGAGCCTGCCGACCACTTGCAGGCCGAGCAGGGGCGAGGGGGCGACATCGACCGGCGGGTCGGCGATCCGCTCGTTGGCCTTGATCAGCTCGTGGTCGTTCATGCCGAGGCCACGGTCCTCGATCTCCAGCACATAGCCGTTTGCGGCCTCGCTGCCGCCGATCTGGACGATCGTGTTCGGCGGCGACAACGAGCAGGCGTTCTCGATCAGCTCGGCGAGCAGGTGGACGACGTCGGCCACCACATGGCCGGCCACGCCGATCTCGGCGATGCGCAGCTGCTCGACGCGCCCGTATTCCTCCACCTCGCCGATCGCCGCACGCACCACGTTCGGCAACGGGATGGGCTGGGACCAGCGCCGCGGCGGCTCGGCGCCGGAGAGCACGATCAGGTCCTCGGCGTTGCGCCGCATGCGGGTCGCCAGGTGGTCGAGCCTGAAGAGGTCCTGGAGGGCTTCCGGATCTTGCTCGTCGCGCTCGAGCTGGTCGATGAGCTCGAGCTGCCGACTGACCAGCGACTGGGTGCGCCGGGCGAGGTTCACGAAGATGCTGCCGACCGATCGGCGCAGGGCGACCTGCTCGGCGGCGATCCGAATGGCCACCCGTTGCACGGTGTTGAACGCCTCGGCGAGACGACCGGCCTCGTCGCGGGACCCGACCGGCACGCGCGGCGCGCCCTTCGAGAGCGCTTCCAAGCTCAGCTCGGCGGTCGCGGTGGTGGCGTCGAAGTCGAGGTCGGCCTGCTGCAGCCGGGCGGCCACGCTGGGCAGGTGCAGCTCCACCAGGTCCCGGGCGGCCTGCTCCAGCTTCTCGAGCGGCCGGGCCATGGACCTCGCGAGGAGCAGCGCGAGGCCGATCGCCAGCGGCACCACCACGAGCGTCGCGATGATGGTGGCGTTCGCCTGTCGTCTCGCCGCGGCCCGGGCCGCCGCGCTGGCCGCCGCGATGTCGGCGGCCACCCGCCGCTCGACCGTGTGCAGCTGCGCGACCTTCCTCGACATCACCTCGAGCCAGCGGTCCGCGCCGAGCCCGGCCGGGGGAACGGGACTGGCCAGCGCCGCCTGGCGCATCACCTCGGCCAGCGACGAGTTGTCCGACCCGGCAACGGTGTGCTGGTAGAAGGTGCGCTCCTCGCGCGGCGCGGCGGCCAGGAACCGCTGCACCGAGGAGTCCTCCGCGCCGACCAGGTTCGCGAAGCGCTGGTACTCGCCGGGCCCAAACTCCCGTTGGATGAGGGCCGTCAACAACAGGCTGGTGCTCTGGGAGGCCGCCTCCTTGGCCCGCGAGATCTCGACCATCGCAGCGACGCTGGCGGCGAACCCCTCGCTGCCGGGCTCGACACCGATGGCGGCGATCACGTCGAGGAGGCTGTCCAGCAGCTCGCCATAGAAGTTCACCACCCTGGTCACGGCCAGGGAGCTGGTGTCCATCGAGCGGCGCCAGCCGGGCAGCTCGCCCAGCCGCCGGAGGGCGTCGTTCACGTCGCCCTGGAGGCGAGGCGAGTAGTCCGTGAGATCGAGCGTTCCGACCCGGGACCGGAGCGCGAGGGCGGCCTTGTCGGCCACGCGACGGTCGGTGGTCATGTCGTCCTGGTACCGGCGCCGCCCGCTGGCCATGTACCCGCTCGATGTCGCCCGCTCCTGCTGCAGCGCGTCGGCGAGCCCGCTGAGGTCCACCGCCAGGCCGCTCAGCCGGTTCAGCCGGTCCGCCCGCGCCTGCCTGGAGGTGCTCGCGTGGACCTGGGACGAGGCGAACACGATCAGTCCAACCAACGGCAGCACCAGGAGCACCGCGAGCTTCCAACGGATCTCGAGGTTGCGGAACATGGCCGGCTCCTCGCAACCGACGTGTTCAGGTCGAAACAGGCCGGGTCACTGGCCCGACGCTGGGTCGATTCTTGGGGCTGCCGCACCCTACCGACGGGATGCTCCGGCTGTAGTGAGTAGTGGTGATACTCTGCTGGCCGCCGCCCCCTACTCCCCTATGACCATCCGGGCAAGCGCGTAGGCTATGGCCTCCTCAGGCTCCTTCGTGCAGCGGAAGGATCGGCGCTGTGAATGTGGCTTGGCCACTCGTCGGCCGTCGGGCGGAGCTGCAGGCGCTCAAGCGCGACCTGCTCGACCCGACCGGTGGCGGGGTGGTGCTCGCCGGGGTGGCCGGGGTCGGCAAGACCCGACTGGCGAGAGAGGCGCTGGCCCAGGCCCGTCGCGCCGGCCGGGAGACCGAGTGGGTGGGGGCGACCCGCTCGGCCGCCTCAATCCCCTTCGGGGCGGTCTCGCACCTGCTGCGGGCCGGTGAGCGCTTCGACGAGGAGCGCTGGGAGGCGCTCCGGTGGGCAACCGACGAGCTTGCCCGCCGCGCCGGGCCGAACCGGCTGGTGCTGGGCGTGGACGATGCCAACCTGCTCGACGACGCCTCTGCGGCGCTCGTCCATCAGCTCGTCACCAGCTCGCTCGTGGCGGTGGTGGCCACGGTGCGCAGCGGCGAGACCGCCCCCGACTCGATCGTCGCCCTCTGGAAGGACGGCATGGCCAAGCGGATGACGGTGTCGACGCTGACCGGCTCGGCCATGGAGCAGCTACTCGATCACGCCCTGGACGGCCAGATCGACGCGGTGACGCGCCACCAGCTCATCCGTGTCGCCGAGGGCAACCCGCTGTTCCTGCGTGAGCTGATCATCGGAGGGCTGGAGGCGGGCACCCTGTACCGACGCGGCCAGGTGTGGCGGTGGACGGGCGGCCTGCGTGGCGCCACTCGCCTTGCCGAGCTGGTCGGTGGCCGCCTGGACGGGCTCGGCCCGGCCGGGCGCGCCACGCTCGAGCTGGCCGCCTGCGGGGAGCCGTTCCCGCTGGAGGTGCTCGAGCGCCTGACCGACCGCGCCGCCGTCGCGGCGGCCGAGCGCGCCGGACTGCTGGCCGTCGAGCAGTCCGGGCGACGGACCTGGGTGCGCCTGGCTCATCCCCTGTACGGGGAAGTGCTTCGGGCCACCCTCCCGGTCGCCCGGGCCCGGGCCGTGTGGGGCACGCTGGCCGAGTCGTTCGGCGGCGGGCACCTGCGCCGCCGGGACGACCAGCTGCGGGTGGCCGCTTGGCAGCTGGAGGCCGGCTCGGCCGCGCGGCCGGAGGTGTTCCTGCCGGCCGCCCGCCACGCGATTGGCCGTTTCGACTTCGAGCTGGGCGAGCGTCTGGCCCGCGCCGCCTGCGACGCCGGCGGCGGCCAGCCGGCCCGCCAATTCCTTGCCGAGACGCTCGGACAGCAGGGCAGGCACGCCGAGGCGGTCAGCGTGCAGGCCGGTGAGCCGCCCAGCCATGGCGACCGGAGGTACGCCCGCTGGGCGGTCACCCGTGCCGCCAACCTGTACTGGGGACTGGCCCGCACCACCGAGGCAGAGGAGATCCTGGGCGACGCCGCCGAGGTGACGGTCAACGAGACGGACAGGGACGACGTCGTCGCCATGCAGGCCTTGATCCTGCTGTTCGACGGGCGCTGCCGCGACGCGCTGGCGGCCGCATCCCGGGTGGTCGAGCGGCCGGGCGCCATCCCGGTGGCGGTGGTCGGGGCGGCGGCCGTGGCCGTGGTCGCCGGCGGGCTGCTGGGCCGGATCCAGCAGGCGCTGGCCACCGCAGAGCACGCGTTGGCGGTCTGGCGCCGGTATCGGGACGATGCGCCCTGGGGGGAGGCCATGCTCGGCTGGGCCCGCTGCCGGGCCCTGCTGGCGGCCGGCGAGCTGCGCGAGGCGCGTGAGCAGGCCGACCAGGGCTACCGCGCCGCCGTGGCCGAGTGCTCGCCGTGGCTGACCGGCGCCTGGTCCGGCTTCCGCGGGGTGGTGGCCCGGGCGCAGGGCCAGGTGGTTACGGCACGGGCCTCGCTGACCGAGGCGATTGCCCTGCTCGGCGAGCACGACCCCTACCGCTTCGTCCGCCTGTGGGAGGGCGAGCTGGCCTGCGCGGCCGCGCTGGCCGGCGACGCCGTCGGCGCGGCCCGCTGGCTGGCCGAGATGGATCGCCGCAAGGACGAGGCCAACAAGCTGTTCGAGCCCCGGCTGGAACTGGACCGGGCGTGGGTCGCGGCCGGGGCCGGGGAGCTGACGCGCGCGATCACCCTGGCCCGCCGGGCCGCCGAGCTGGCCCGGGCGGCCGAGCACTACACCGTCGAGGTGACCGCGCTGCATGACATCGCTCGCCTGGGACGGGCCGAGCTCGTCACGGAACGGCTCGCCACGCTGGCGGCGAGCGTCGAGGGTCGGTTCGCGCGCGCCGTCGCCGCATCCGCCTCGGCGCTGGCCACGTCCGACGGCGTCGCGCTCGACGAGGTCTCGTCCACTTTCGAGGAGCTGGGGGCGACCCTGCTGGCCGCCGAGGCGGCCGTCGCCGCCGCCGTCGCCCACCAGGCCTCGGGGCGGCAAGCCAGCGGCACAGCGTCGATGGTGCGGGCGGCCGCGCTCGCCGGCGCCTGCGAAGGCGCCCGGACTCCGGCCCTGCAGGCCGGCGAGCTACGCCCGCTGCTGACGGCCAGGGAGCAGGAGGTGGCCGCGCTCGCCGGCGCCGGCATGCCCAGCCGCCAGATCGCCGAGCGCCTCGGGCTGTCGGTGCGGACCATCGACAACTACCTCGGTCGGGCGTACGCCAAGCTGGGGATTGGCGGCCGCACCGAACTCGGGGTGCTGCTCGACCGGGCCGGGCGCGGTGCGAGCCAGGGGCGCGCTCAGTAGTTCGGCGGCGCCCAGGCCGGCTTCGGGAACACGATCGTGTCCGTGTTGGCGACGTTGCGGGGCAGCACGATCTTGGAGCCGCCACGCTGCCACTGGCCCAGGATGAAGGACCCCTCCGGGGCGCCCCGCTCGTCCCACGACATCGGTCCCAGGATCGTCTGCACGGTGTTGCTGTGGAGCCAGTCGGCGAGCTTGGGCTGGTCGAGCGAGCCGACCCCCTCGACGGCGGCCTGCACGATCTGTGCGGCCGCGAAGGCGTCCGCGGCGTCCTCGGAGGGAACGGCGCCGAACCTGCTCCGGTAGGCGCGCACGAACTCCTGGTTGAGTGGATAGTTCGCGTCCGGGCTCCAGCTCACCGGGAAGAAGACGCCGTTGGTGTTCTGCTCGCCGATCGCCTTGACGAACTCCGCACCCTCGGTGGGCGCCGTGGTCTGGAACAGGACCTTGGGACTGTAGCCGACCTTGATGAACGACTTGGTCATGGCCACGCCGTCCTCGAAGGAGGCGCCGTGGGCGACCATGTCCGCGCCCGTGGACTTGATCCGACCGGCGATGGAGTCGAAGACGGTGGCGAAGTTGGTCGCGTCCTCAGGGTAGGACCCGTGGTGGACGGTCTTGATGCCGATCAGCTCGAGCTGCCGCTTGATCGACCCGACGACATCGGTGTGGAACGGGTTGTCGAGGAAGGGGTAGGCGGCGGTCTTGGGTCGCTGGTCAGGCGGCAGCGAGGCGACCCACTGGGCGAACAGGTCGGCCTGATGGACCCCGGTGGCCGGCTGGGCGAAGAACAGGTAGTGCAGGCCGCGGTCGAACATGTCCCTGGAGCCGCACGAGGGGCACACGAAGAGCATCTTGCCGCGCTCGGCCACGGCCGAGGCGGGCAGGTTGAGCACCGACGATTGGCTCCCGAGCAGCAGCTCGGGCTTTTCCCGGCCGATCAGCTGCTCGTAGTCGGCCTCGATGGTCTTCTCGCTGCTGCCGTTGTCCCTGACGACCAGCTCGACCTTGCGGCCGAGCAGCCCGCCGCCGGCGTTGACCATGTCCTGCCAGGTCTCGTAGCCGCGCTTGGTGGCATCCCCGACCACGGCGCGCTCACCGGTCAGGGGCAGCGAGGTCCCGACCTTGAGCGGCTCATCACCGCCGCCGTCGTCTCGCCCGGTGCAGCCGGCCGCGAGCATTCCCAGAACCGCCAGCGCCACCGCGAGGGATCGCATCCTGCGCATCGCCGCCACCTTTCGCCGGGTCTCGAATCGGCAGCGGCGGGAATCTACTGGTACTCCGCACAGGCCACCAGAGAGTAATGTCGCTAGCGGGGGGAGTAACGGCGGTACTCACGATCGACCACCGCCCGAGCGGCAGCACCCGGTCAGCGCCTGCGGCCAGGCGCTGACCAGCACCGGCTCAGAAGGACACGACCAAGCCTCCGCAGCGCGCGCAATGCGCTTACTCGTCGGACTCGTGCTGGCCATGCTCCCCGGTGTTGCCACCTGGCCCTGCAAACCAGCCGGCGATCCCTGGCATCATGTCCGCGCCGGGTATGGTCGCCCTGCTGGGGGGACCAGGGAGGGCGGATGGGATGGACGCGGGACCCGGCGGGATGCCATCGTGCTGGGTCGGAGCCACAGCCCCGGGAGCGGTATAGCCCACCGGACCCGAGGGGCCGCCGGTGCTGACGCCAGGGTCGGTGCTGACACCAGGGTCGGCGCCGAGGCCAGGATCCTCGTCGTTGGCGAGGCCGACGTCGTCGACGCCTTCGGCGCCGACGCCTCGGGCCTTCGGTGCCTTCGGTGCCTTCGGTGCCGCTGGTGTCGCCGGACTCGGCCCCTCCGTCCCCTTCCTCGGCCAGGGCCACCGCGGGCATCAACGTGGCGGCGAGCACAAGGGCGACCACGACCAGCAGGCCAAGCACCAGCCGGAGCGGCCGCGGACCATGGGGGAGGCGGGCATGGCGGCCTGGCGCCCTGGCCAACGCCTCACCGTGACGATTGAGCGAACAAGCACGAGCCATGCGCACCTCCGAGGGTCGCGGACCGCCAAGAACAGCGGACGTCTTGGCCCGTACTCGTTCCCCAATCGCTAACCACCCAATCCCCATCCAATACATTTACAATTACTCCTTTTACCCCAAAACAATTACTCCCCCATCCCATTCATCTACTCCTCCTCCCATACATCTACTTTCCTGACCCGCCGCATACGTCGATCGGGTCATGGATGACCAGGTGCTGAAGCCGCCCCGGTCGCGCTCCGATGCCGCCCGGGCCGCCGATGCAGTGCAGCTCATCAGGCGGCCAGCAGCTGGTGAAGAACATGATCGGGCAGGTCCGTGGCCTGCCGGCCTACGCCGTCCCCATGACCGGCTCGTGGTCGGGCTGGCGGCCGGGCTCGTGGTCGGGCTCGCCGACCCGGTCATGGGGACGGCGTGGGGAGGCTTGTCCTTGACCGCTGTTGGCTGGCGAGCAGCGTCAGCCAGCTCCATCATCGGCCAGCACCCCACACCGGTGAATCTCTCATACTCGACAACCGGGCGTGGGCCGCCTATGGCCTCGGTAACAGGAGAACCCCCGCCGAGCAATACCTTGGTGACATGCCGTCGCGACCCTTGAGGAGCGGCCGTGGACAACCGAACCGATGAGGACCTGCTTGTGGCCATCGCCATGGGACCGGGTGCGCTGGCCGAGTTCTACCGGCGCCATGTCGCCAAGATCGTCGGGGTCGGTGCCCGCCGGTTTGATGACCCTGAGGAGGTGGCCGACTTCGTGGCCACGGTGTTCCTGAAGGTCATGGAGTCGGCGGGAAGCTTCGACCCGCGCCGCGGTACCGCCGTGGCCTGGCTGTACGGGCTCGCCGGCAACGTCGCGGCCAACCAGCTGCGGCAGCGCCAGCGGGCAGCCGCTGCGGCGCTCAGGCTCAGCGGGCGCCAGTTCCTTGAGCCCGACGACTACGAGCGCATCAACGAGCAGCTGGACGCGGCGGCCAGGGCACGGGCCGTCTATGCGGCGATGAATGGCCTGCGGCCCGAGGACCGGCGCCTGCTGGAGCTGGTCGCGGTGGACGGGAGGTCGCCGGTCGAGGCGGCTGCCGCGCTTGGCATCTCGCGGGTGGCCGCCCGGGTTCGCCTCACCCGAGCCCGCCGCCGACTTCGCGATGCGCTAGGCCGTGGCGCCGAGCACCCAGAGGCATCGGCCTCGCCTGTCACCAAGGAGATCTCAGCATGACCAGCCACCTCGACCCGAACGAGCTTGGCGGCTTCGAGCGCCGACTGCTGACCGCGCTCACCCACATCGACGCGCAGCGCCAGCCGGCCCCGCACCAGGCGCCCGTCCCCACATCGCAGCCTCACCGGAGTCCCAGGCGACCTCGCCGACGCCGGGCGCTGCTCGGCGCGGCCGCGCTGGCGGCCCTGCTTGCCTTGACCACCACCGCCGTGGCCACGCTGTACAACCCCGCCGATCTCGACGTGGGCGGCGCCGCGGTCCCCGGGGGCATGGCGGCGGTGAAGGGCGGCGGCTGCAAGAAAGCCAGCGCGGTCACGTTCACCCTGGACGACAAGACCAGGCTGGGGGCGACCACGGCCTACGACGCCGAGGGCCTATTCTTCGCCGAGCTGCGCATTCCCGCCGCGACCCCGCCGGGCAGACACACGCTGACCGCGGTGTGCACCGCCGGCGACGGCAAGCGCCTGGTGCAGCACGCCAAGCTGCCGATCGTCAGGTCCCAGCCCCAGCCCCAGCCCCCACGAGGGCCCGTCTTCGACGTGGGCGGCGCCGCGGTCCCCGGCGGGGTGGCGGCGGTGAAGGGCGCGGGCTGCCAGGAGGGCAGCACGGTCATGTTCCGCCTGGACGGCAAGACCAGACTCGGGGTGACCAAGGCCGGCAGCGACGGCTGGTTCGTCGACGCCGAGCTGCGCATCCCCGCCGCGACCCCGCTGGGCACACACCACCTGACCGCGGTGTGCGCCGGCGGCAACGGCAAGCGTCTGGTGCAGCAGGCCAAGCTGCTGATCGTCAAGACCGAGCCCCTGCCAGCGCCCGTCGTCAAGACCGAGCCCCCGCCAGCGCCCGGCGGCCAGGTCGAGCCCCCGCCAGAGCCCGCGCCCAAGCGCTGACCACATACGCTGACGCGCAGAGCCAGCAGCCACCGCCCGACTCGGCCGAGCCGGACGGTCGCCGTGCCGAGACTGCGATGGGCCGCCACCACGGGAGCAGGGTGGCGTGCCCAGTCAGACGAAACTCGCAGGTGCTGTTGCAGATCCCGATTCTGCGACCGGGACGCCGGTAGGACAGCCCGTCGAGCAGGACCGCCCCGACCGCATCCAGGCCGACCTCCAGCGGGATCGGTGGGGTCCCACTCCGCCGCTTTTGCGTGGGGCCCGGTGGGCGAGCCGGGCGGCGAGCCAGGCCAGGACCGCTGCGGGCAGCGACGAACGCGGGCAGTATGACAATAGGACTGGATCTCCTGGAGGGGTGAGGCTCCTCTGATGGTCTGGTCTCCGCAGCTCACGGGCAGGTATTCAAGCGAGCATCACGAACACCCTCGCACCCTCGATCCCCGTCACAACCCCACCCGCAGCCACCCGCCTACCACCGGGGAGGGACGAATCCGCTGGTCGCAGGCTCGACTCTCTGATGTACCCGGCGTCGGTGGAGCCGGTTTGTGGAAGCCCCGGGTCAGGGCAGCCAGCCGAGCACGCTCATGCCGAAGGACACCACGGCGTAGCCCACCGCGATCGTCAGGATGGGGAGGGCCGGGATCAGCCATGGTCGCGGGCGACGTGCGCGCAGCGCGGCCGCGCCCAGCCCGCCCCAGAGCACGGCAAGGGCGACCAGGGCCCACGGCGGTGCGACCAGCCCCGCCATCGCCACCACGAGGGGGCCGGCCAGGGCATGACCGAGCAGTCCGACTGCGACCGCGGCCCGCGTGGCCACCGATGGCCGCCGCAAGCTCGGTTGCGCGGGCGGTGCCCCAGCGGGTTCGGTGGCCGGCAGGCCCACGGTGCCGGCGAGGACCGCCGCCGCGGCGAGGAGCCCGATGCCCGGGAGCAGGCCGACACTGCCGAGCATGACCGCGAGCGCGCCGGCGACCCCAAGCCCCAAGGCGGCCCATCCCGGCGCCCAGCTGACCAACACCGGGGCGGCCAGGCCGATGATCCCCGCGGCGACCAGCGCCAACTCCCAGCCATGGGCCAGCCACCCGCCCCCCGCCAGCGGCATGGCTCGGAGCAGGCCGACCGCGCCCGCCACCACACCCAGGCCGGCCCCGACCACCGGCCAGGCGCCCTGCCGGGCCTCCCGCGGCATCCGCTGGTGCCGGTCGAGCCAGGCGACCCGCACCCCACCCAGCGCCCAGGCCAGCGCCTCGACGGCGCCGCGCGCCTGGTCCAGTTCGGCGAGCATGGCCTGGCCCCATGGCCGGCGCGCCGGGGACATGCGCGCCACCGCTGCGGCCAGCAGGGCCCTGGCCAGCCAGGACAGCCAGGCCGGCCGGGGACGGGGATCCCGCTCCGGTGGGCTCATCCGGGCTCCGGTGCGGCCTGCCGGCTGTGGGCCGGCGCCTTGACCGCCAGCGGTTCGCGACGAGGCACCAGGGCCCCCTCGGCGGTGAGCCGGTAGAGGTGGCGCGGGGGTCGTCCGGCTCGAACGGGCTGCTCCCAGCGCGCCTCCAACAGGCCCCGCTCGGCCAGCCGGATGAGCATCGGGTACAGCGTGCCCGACTGCAGGCCGAGCCGCCGGTGCAGCTCGTAGCCGTACCACCACCGGTCCGGCTCGGCAGCCAGAGTGTCGAGCAGGCGCAGCGTCTGTGGGGAGCTGTCACGGCGTCTCGGCATCGTGAAACTCTACATATGTAGCAGATGAAGGTCAACGGCTTCGCCTGGCAACAGCTGAGCGGTTCACCAACGCGAGCGATGTCGCCCCCGCCGACGCTGGCTCGGTCTGACCAGGGACCAGACCCCTCCAACGGGCTTCGATCTGCCCATAGGCTGATCCCGTCACCGTCCGGTGACAGGCGCTGCCCGCTATGCAGCGTGCGCTCGGCTGCGATCAATCGGTCCGAGGAACGCACCGATCAGGCAGTTCTGCGCTGCCGGTCTGTGTTCGCGGGACCGTGGAAGAGCCTCAGCCAGTCCTGCCAGCACGTCTTGCAGTCGGGAGTGGTGCAGGCGGGCCGTCGGTCGGCGTGACCGAACTGGTTCCCAGGCCGCCGGTTGCGCCAGCACTCGGTCCGCGATGCAACTCCCTCGTAGCGAGACGACGGGACGAAGTGGTGATGGGCCCACTCGCCAGTGATGCGGCATTGCCAGGTCTAGATATCTGTTGTAGGTTACCGTTATCTAACTAGGCCGGAGGTGTCCGTGCGGGAGGCGATGTTGGCGTTGCTGGCCAAAGAGCCGGCGCACGGCTACGAGCTACGACAGCGTCTGGCGTTGGCGCTGGGCGTGGTCGGCGAGGTGCTCAACCCGGGGCAGGTCTATGTGACCTTGTCGCGCCTGGAGCGGGCGGGGCTGGTCCGGGGGGTGAAGGTCGCGCAGAGCGCGGCGCCGGACAAGAGGGTGTACGAGGTGACCGCGGCGGGTCGGGACGAGGTGGCGGCGTGGCTGATGGACTCGTCGTGGCCAAAGGTGGCGCCGGTCGAGTTCCATCTCAAGCTGGTCGCGGCAGCCGGGACCGGCTTGGCCGATCCAGTGGCGTTGATCGATGCCCAGCGCCGTGAGCTGTTGCGGCGGCTGCGGGAGGTCCAGCGACTCATCGAGTCCCAGTCCGCCGGAGACGAGGACAATGGCGTGCTGCTGCTGGAGGGGTCGGCGTTGCGGTTGCAGGCCGACATCCGCTGGCTCGAGGCCTGCGAGCAGCGGTGGACAAGGAGAACCAGATGAGCGCTGTCGTCCAGGCCGAGGGCCTGTGCCGCCACTTCGGCGGCGATGGTGTGCCGGTTCGCGCCGTCGACGGTGTCGACCTGGTCGTCGAGCAGGGCGAGGCCTTGTCGATCATGGGCCCGAGCGGGTGTGGCAAGTCCACCCTGCTGCACCTGCTGGGCGGGCTGGAGCGACCCGACGCCGGCACGCTGAGGTTGGGCGACCAACGGGTCGACGGGATGTCGGAGGCGTCGTGGGCCAAGTTGCGGCGTCGCACGATCGGGTTCGTGTTCCAAGCGTTCCACCTCGTCGACGAGCTCACCGCGGTCGAGAACGTCGAGCTCCCGGCGCTGCTGACCGGTACGTCCCGACGGGCGGCACGGCGCCGCGCGATGCAGCTGCTCGAACGGCTCGGTGTGGCCGATCGGGCGGGACACCTGCCCGACCGGCTCTCCGGTGGGCAGCTGCAGCGGGTCGCGTTGGCCCGGGCGCTGATCAACGAGCCACTGCTGGTGCTGGCCGACGAACCGACCGGCAACCTCGACAGCCACGCAACCAACGAGATCCTGCGGCTGTTCGCCGAGTTGCGCGACACCCAACAGACCTTGGTGCTGGTCACCCATGATCCCCGCGTCGGGGCCACCGCGGAGCGGTTGATGACCATGCGCGACGGCACGATCGTCGACGACACGCGCCTCGACGGCGGGCCGTCCCGGCAGGCCGTGCTGAAGCAGCTTGCCGGCTGGGAGGCGTAGATGGGCGTCGGACGGTTGATCGTCGGGCTGGCATGGCGGAACCTGCGCCATCGGCCATGGCAGGCGCTGCTGTTGCTGTTCGCCCTGATCCTGTCGACCACGGCAATCACCGTGGCGCTGACGCTCACCGAGATCGGCGACCGCGCCTGGGACCGGGTCTCGCAGGACACCAACGGCTTCCACGTCGCCGCATCGGCGGAAGTCCCGCAAGACAGCTCGTCGGCGCAGCGCGAGCGGGTGCGTGCCGACCTGGCCAGACTCGGCGCCGCGCCAGGGGTGGTCGCCGCCGGCGGCCCATGGCAGACCGCCCACATCGTCGGCGAGATCGACGGCGCCCCGATCCGCCTCAAGGTACAGGTCCGCGACGCCGACCCGGCCGCCGTTGACCAGCCGCTCGTGACCGCCGGCCAATGGTTGGACAGCAGGCAGGGCGTGGTGCTCGAAGACGGGCTCGCGGCCGCGGCGCGCCTCCAACCAGGCGACACCATCACCATCGCCGGGCAGCACGTACCGGTACGCGGCGCCGCGCTGACGGTCACAGCCAATCCGTACCCGACCGAACAGCCGGCCACGGCGTGGATCAGCCCCTCCACCGCCACACGGCTCGCGTCGGCCCTCGACGGCGGCGGATACGTGATCGAGCTACAACTGGCCGACCCCGAACAGGCGCTGTCGTTCGCCGCCGCTCACCCAGAAGTCTCCAAAACCTGGCAGGACCAGAAGGGCGAAGCCGCCACGGACATCCAGGACCTGGCGCGCAGCCTGTCAGCTTTGGCCGCCTTCCTCGTCGGGCTCACCATCGCCACCGCCGCGATCCTGGTGGCCGGACGGATGGCCGCCCAGATCCGTCAGGTCGGCACGCTCAAAGCCATCGGCGTCACCCCAGGGCAAGTCACCCGAGTCCTGCTGGTCGAGTACCTCACCGTGGCCTGCCTGGCCACCGCGGTCGGGCTCGCCGCCAGCACGCTGCTGACACCGCCGCTGGCCCGCCTCACCCGCGTGCTGTCCGTGTACGGCGCGCAGACCGCACCGATCACCTGGCCACGGGCGGCGATCGTCGTCGCCGTCGCGATCTCGGTCGTGCTGTTGGCCACGGTGCGGCCCGCGCTGCGCGGCGTGCGGCGCAGCACCCTGCACTCCCTCAGCAGCAACACCCGGCCACCCCACCGGGCCGGCCGGCTGATCCGGGCGCTCGCCAGGCTGCCGCTACCCCTGCCGATCGGCCTCGGGCTCCGCGCCGCCACCCGCCGTCCCGGGAGGTTCATCGCCAACACGTTCGGGCTGACCATCGGTATCGCCCTGGTGATCGCCGGCCTCGCACTGCGCACCGGCGTCCAGACCGTCCACCGGCAGGGCCTGTCGCGCATCGCCGTGGCCGCGCACGACCCGGACCCGATCTCGCTCGCAGCCACCACCGCGAACCTGGACCGGCTGAGCACCCTCGGGTTCACCATCGCCGCCTTCCTCATCGGCCTCGCCGTGATCAACGCCATCATCGCCGCCGTGTTCTCAGCCCAGGACAGCGCCCGCAACCACGCCATCCTTCGCACTCTCGGCGCCACCCCCGGCCAAACCGTCACCGCATTCCTCATCGCGCAACTGGCCGCCTGCCTGCTCGCCTGCGCCATCGGCATCCCCCTCGGGATGGCCCTCTACAACGCCATCCGAGCCCAGACCCTCGACCCGATCGAACTCACCCCGCTCACCTACATCGCCACCAGCCTGACCACCCTGCTGCTGTACGCCGTGATCGCCCTCACCCCGGCCAGACTCCTCGCCCGACGACCCATCACCCCACAACTCGCCTACGAATAACCCCACCAGCACCTGGCGGGCCGGCGTCGTAGGGCTGCCGCGCCCTCGTGCGAGCGCTTGCCAGCGAGGCTCGTGGTCACCGAGGACGAGCCTCACCCATCGCCCGAGCCGCTGACCATCACCGCCACGCCTGCGCCACGTTCGTCCTCGCAGGCCATGCCCTCCCCATGCCATAGCATGGGCTGCGCCGGGGCCGCGAACGATCGGCAACCGGGGGGTCACCAGCGGACAACAGCGGTAAGCCGACGCCCAGGTCAGGACACGTGTCGACCGATCCCAGCAGGTCCAGAGAGCGGCCTTCCGGCTCTCGTAAGGCATCGGTTCGGGGTTCGAGTCCCTGGCGGCGCACCACGTCCTCGCCCAAGGCCGTCGGGCTAGAATGACGCCGTGAAGTGGTCTCGACCCGACGCAGCGCTGTTCGAGGCCTGGCGGGGGCGTGCGCGTGAATCGATCCTCGAGGTCAACGACGGGATCGTGTCCGCGGCCGGGATTGCCGAGGGATTCGCCAGTGTCGGTGCGAGCCTTCCCACGTTGCTGTTCGCCGGCATCTCGGTGATCCTGGCCGGTGGTCTGGCGGCGGCGGGGGCGCGCTACACCGAGGTGCGCACCGAGTGGGAGATGAACCGCGCCCTGATCGACGCCGAGCGGGCCAGCATCCTGGCCGATCCCGAGGGTGAGCTCGCCGAGCTCGCCGAGATCTATGAGGCGAAGGGTCTGGATGCGCAGCTCGCTCAGCGGGTCGCGCGAGCGCTGACCGATCGTGATCCGGTTGCTGCCCACACCGACGCCGAGCTGCGGCTGGAGGCGCTGGGGCGAACAAGCGGCGCGCTGCCGGCAGCTGTGACCGCCGGCCTGTCCTACGGGGTCGGCGCGCTTGTGCCACTGGCCGCGATGTATCTGCTGCCGCTCGGCGAGCGGATGCCGATCACGTTCCTGATCGTGCTGGTCGCGCTCGGCTTGACCGGGTGGTTCGCGGCCTGGTTGACGGATCTGCCGGCCGTTCGGCTGATGCGCCGCAACGTGCTGCTCGGCGCCGCGACGATGGTGATCGGCGTCCTGATCGGCAGGGCGGTCAGGCTCTGACGGGCTGTCAGCCCGGCTGGGTGGCCACCTCGCCAGACTCGATGGCGGCCACCAGCTGTCGATGATCACGCGCGGTCTGATCGGCGTACGCGACGGCGAACGCGGCCATCCCCTCATCGAAGCGCCGACCCTTACCGACATAGCCGGCGATCGCCATCGCGTCCCCGGTGCGCGCGTGTGCGCGGGCCAGGACGTACCCACACTGCTCGGCAAACGGCCCCAGGTGGGGCGCGATGCGTGCGCTGTCCGGAATGACCTTCATGTCGCGGAACTGGCGGACGTAGAAGTCGAAGCCCTGCACGCTGGTCCAACCAAGGAAGATGTCACTGGCGGCCTGGATCACCCGCTTGCCGCTGATCACCCGCTGCCCATGACTCGGATGCGGGCTGGCGCCGAGGAACTGCTCGTAGACCGACGGCCCGGCCTGCTTGATCTGCAGGAACAGCGGATCGGCTCCGTTGCGCCCCTCCAGCAGCACCAAGTACACCTGCATGCCCACGCTGCCGACCCCCACGACCTGGCGCACCACGTCGACGAGGGTGAACCGGTCGAGCAGGTAGCGGCGCTCATAGGGCAGGCTGTCGTGATAGGCCTGCAGCGTCTGGGCAGCCAGCTCGGTCGCGTCGACGCCGCCCACCGTCGCGGGAAGGCGCACCCGTATCGGCGGATCGTCGACGATTCGCAGGTGCCCGTCGACGACGCGGGTCAGCTTGCGCGCCGCGCCGGCACTCGTGCGCCGTCGCGCGCGTTTGGCCAGTCGCGCCGAGACCCGCTCCCGCTCCTCGGGCTCAAAGAGGTCCAGCAGCTGATCGGACGTGACCACGTCGTACCAGATCGTCAACTCGTCGGCGGTCGCGTACGACGCGATCCGCGCACGGTAGGCGCGCAACGCGGCCTGCACCGCGGCCCGCGCGGCGCGGTCGGGCAGGCCGTTGTCCCGGGCCAGCACGACGAGGCTGGCGAGGTAGCGCTTGACGTCCCATTCGAAGGGGCCGCGCAGGGTCTCGTCGAAATCACGCAGATCGAACGACAGCTGGCGTTCCGGAGTAGCCCACAACCCGAAGTTCAGCACGTGCGCATCGCCGCACAGCTGGACGTCGATCCCGCTGTGCGGCGAGGCGGCCAGATCGGCGGCCATGACCGCCGCGGCGCCGCGGTAGTACGTCCAGGGTGAGGCGGACATGCGCGACATCCGGATCGGCACCAGGTCCGGGACGCGGGTCTCGTTCTGCGCCAGGACGGTGGCCAAGGCATCGTGACCACGCGCGGCCGGATCCCAGTCGCCCAGGCGCCGCCGTGGCACCCGCTTCCGAGCCGCCCGGCCCTCGGCGCGCCGATCGGCGCTCGACACGGCCGGCGCGCGCATCGACCGTTGCCCGTGCTCGGCGGCCTGCACCGAAGACGCCATGGCTGCCCCCGCATCGATCTGTCACCGTACCGGCGTTGACCAGCCGGCCAGTCGACCCCCAACCCTACCCGTTCGTTTCGCTTCCACAAACACGGGGGATCGTCAGACACGGCCAAGAGCTGCTGGACGAGCTCGGCCAGGCCGGCGAGGTACAGCAGCCGCAGCAGCGTGTCGACCGGCACCGACGGGCGGCCAACCGCCGGTCAAACAGCGCCCGCCAGGGTCGCGATGAACCGCTCGTCGCCCAGGAAGGCGTCGACCGCCACCAGCTCAGAGGCTACTTGCAGCCACGACTTTCTCAGGAGCAAGCAGTACTAGCCGGGGCTGAGCAGCGCCCACGCGACCACGCTCACTGAGGCCAACGAAACGGCCACGAGGGGGGCGCCGAACTTTGCGAATGTCCGCGTGCTGTAGGCGCCAGGCCCCATCACCATGAGGTTGGTCTGATGGCTGAACGGGTTGATGAACGTGAACGAGATGCACGTGGCGACCAGCGCGAGCAGCGTCACCGGATCGAGCCCCAGCTTGGTGGCGATTCCGAGTGCGACGGGAGTGAGGATCGACGCGGCCGCCGCGTTGGTAATGAGGTTCGTCATGATCGTCGTCGTCACGGCGAACACCACCACGACGACGGGCAGACTCCCCGCGGAGAGCTGCTCGATCGAACGGGCCAGGACGTCGGCCAACCCGCTGTTGACGACGATCGCACCGAGCCCCACGGATCCGGCCAGGATGAACAGCACGTTCCAGTCCAGGGCTCGCACGGCCGACCGCGGGGTGAGCACCCCGGTCAACACCATGAGCACGGCACCGGCGAAGGCGATCAGCTCGACCGGTGCGAGGCCGAACGACGCCGCGACGACGACCGCGGCCAGGACGCCGAGCGCTGTCAAGGTCTTGCCGGGTTGAGGCGCGCGACCAGCGGCCTGCGCCCACAGGGTGAAGGCCTCGTGGCGGGCCAGATCCTCGGTGCTCGAGCAGGTCACGAAGACCGTGGCTCCGGGTATGGCGGTGGTGTCGCCCAGCGGCTTGGCTGTCTGCGCGGCGATGACCCGGAGGTCGTCGTCGTCCTCGAGCTCGTGCAGGGTGCCGTGCTCACCGGGACCGACCGAGACGGCATACAGGTGTTGGGGGGAGAGGCCGAAACGTGGGCTCTCCCAGAGAGTCTTGACGCCGACCTCGCTCGCCGCGAACACCAACCGGTCGCCCGCCTCGAGGGCCTCCGCGGCCGGCACCAGCTCGCCGTGCCGCATGATCGCCTGGAGCCGGTACTCCTGAGTGCGCTCAATGCCGATGTCCGCCGCCCGCCGCCCTGTGGCGATCGCCCCCGAGGCGATGGGGACCTCCACCCGCCACGGCTGCAGACCCGGCTCCCTGTCCCCTTCCCCACGCAGCATGCGCGGGGCGGCCAGGAGCAGCAGGACCCAGCCGACCAGACACACCGGCAACGCCACCGGGGCGAAGGACAACATACTCACATGGACGCCGTCGTCGGAGGCTATTCCCGCGATCAGCAGGTTCGAGCTGGTACCGATGAGCGTGACGGAGCCGACCAGCGTGGTCGCGTGAGCAATCGGCAGCAGCACCTCCCGTGCCGGGACGTCCCTGGTCTGCTGCAGCTGCCGTGTGGCCGGGACGACCATCGCGACCAGCGGTGTCGTGTTCATCAGCGCCGACGCGACACCGACCGGGACGATGAGCCGACGCATCGCCTGCGCGGCGGTCGTCACCGTCGCCAGCAGCCGCCAGGTCGCCCGAGCGATGACGCCGGTCTTGACCACGCCCTTTGCGACGACCAGCATGCCTGCGACCGTGATCACACCCCCGTTGCTCAGCCCCGCGAACAGGGCGGACACCGGCGCGAGCTGGAGAATCCCCCCGACGGCCAGGCCGGTGGCGAGCGCGAGGACCGCGGGCACCTTCCCGGACGCCATGGCTGCGAGCGTGGCCACCACGACGACGGCAGCGATGATCTCCATGACCGAGGGGTATATCGAATACTGCCGGGGAACGTCACATCCCGCAGCTGATCAGCCCGGCACAGGACCAGTTCGTCGTCAGGGGTGGAGCAGCCATCCGGCGAGCAGGCTGAGCGCCATGGCCGCCAGCCCGACGAGCACGGTCCGGGCCAGGGTGGCGCCGACCCGGGCCAGGAAGATTGACGTTGCCGCCAGCGACGCGACCACCGCATGAACGTGACCTGCGCCCGCAGGGCGTCCGAGGCGAGCAGGACCGCCAGCAATGCGGGATCGTGAGCCCGACCTCGACTCCCTCCTGCGCGTCTCGACCGCGGCCGGCATCTGGTGCGGACAGCTATCGGGGCGATGCGAGCGGTTGGCCAGGGCCTCCAGCCCGCCGGTCCGATAGCGGCGCAGCCAGCCATGGACGGCCTGGCGGCTGACCCCAAAGCGGCCGGCCACCTCGGTCACCGTGAGCCCGTCGCCCAGCACTTCCATTGGCGCCTGCGCCCTCTCAAGGCGGTAGCGCCGGTTCGAATCCGGTCGGGGCTACAACGCTTCAGCCGCCGCCAGCAGTCGCTGGCCGAGGACGCGCCGCACGGCCACGGACGTGACTCGACGTTGCAATGCGGGGTGGTCCGTGTGACGTTGGCAGGGTCGAGCGCCTACCAACGAAGGGCGGTAGCCATGGCGGGAACGGCGACCAAGCTCCATGTCCTCGACTGCGGGTCGATGAGCTGCGACCTGACCTGGCTGCTGCTCAAGCCCGGCCGGAGCATCCGGCCGCGGGCCGAGCGCGACAAGCCGGTGGAGTGGTACCCCTGCACCACCCATGCCGTGGTGGTCGAGACCCCCGAGGGCACGATGCTGTGGGACACCTCGTGCCCGCGGGACTGGGAGGAGCGCTGGGTCCCGACCGGCCTGCACGAGTTCTTCCCCTACGACCGCGTCACCGAGGAGCAGTATCTCGACCGGCGCCTGGCCCAGCTCGGCCTCGGCCCGGAGAGCCTCGACTTCGTGGTCTTCTCGCACCTGCACTTCGACCACGCCGGCAACGCCAAGCTGTTCGGGGGCAACGGGCCCCGCCTGGTCGTCAACGACAAGGAGCAGGACTGGGCCTTCGGGTTCGAGGGCGCCTTCAACGGCGCCCATCTCCGGAGCCGACTACGAGGGGCTGGAGTTCGAGACGGTGTCCGGCGACACCGAGTTCCTGCCCGGGGTGACCCTGATCGAGGCGCCAGGGCACACCCCGGGGACGATGGCCCTCCGGGTCGACCTGGCCGACGAGGGCACGATGCTGTTCACCTCCGACGCCATCTACATGGGCGACTCCTACGGGCCGCCGGCCACCCCGGCCGCGATCGTCAACGACCTGAGCCAGTGGTACGCCTCGGTGGAGAAGCTCCGCGGCGTCGCCCAGCAGGCCGACGCCAACGTGATCTTCGGCCACGACGCCGAGCAGCTCTGGTCGCTGCGCCGGTCGCCGGACGGCTACTACACCTGAGCCCGGCCCCGGGAGGAGGCAGCCATGACCTCGACGTTCCCAGGCGGCTCGGAGACCGTCTTCACCTACGGCGCGCCCCTGCTGAAGTTCGGCACCGGCGCCTCCGACGAGATCGGCTACGACCTGTCCCAGTACGGCGCCCGCCGGGTCCTGGTGGTCACCGACGCCCGCATCGCCGCCACCGGCCTGCCGGCGCGGGTCGCCGACCAGATGAAGCGGTTCGACATCGAGGCCCACGTCTACGACGGCGTCCACGTCGAGCCGACCGACGCCAGCCTCCAGCAGGCGATCGACCACGCCACCGAGCATGGGCCCTGGGACGCCTATGTGGCCGTGGGCGGCGGCTCCAGCATCGACACCGCCAAGGCGGTCAACCTGCTCACCACCAACCCGGGCGAGCTGATGGACTACATCAACAAGCCGGTCGGCCAGGGCAGGGCGCCCAGCAAGCCGCTCAACCCGCTGGTGGCCGTGCCCACCACCACCGGCACGGGGGCCGAGAGCACCACCATCTGCGTGCTCGACGTGCTCGCCCAGAAGGTCAAGACCGGCATCAGCCACCCGCGGCTGCGGCCCACCCTGGCCGTCGTCGACCCGGCGCTGACCGTGACCCAGCCGGCCGGGGTGACCGCGGCCAGCGGCATGGACATCCTCTGCCACGCCCTGGAGAGCTACACCGCCAAGCCGTACACCGCCTACGACCGCAAGCAGCCGGAGCAGCGGGTGCCCTACTGCGGGTCCAACCCGATCTCCGACATGTGGTCGGAGAACGCCATGCGGCTGCTCGCCGGGTCGTTCCGCGACGCCGTGCGCGACGGCGACGACCTGGAGGCGCGGGGCCGCATGGCCCTGGCCGCGACCATGGCCGGGCTCGGCTTCGGCAACGCCGGGGTCCACATCCCCCACGCCAACGCCTACCCGATCGCCGGGCGGGTCAAGGACTTCCGGCCCGACGGCTACCCGGAGGACGAGCCGATCGTGCCCCACGGCATGGCCGTGTCGCTGACCGCGCCCGAGGCGTTCCGGTTCACCTTCGAGGCCCGGCCCGAGCGGCACCTGCGCGCGGCCGAGCTGCTCGCCCCCGGCCTGGACCGGCCCGGCGACGACGCCGAGTACCTGCCGGCCGCCCTGACGGTGATCATGCGCGACGTCGGCATCCCCAACGGGATCGGCGGCGTCGGCTACGACGAGGGCGACGTCGCCGACCTGGTCGAGGGCACCATGAAGCAGCAGCGGCTGCTCGACACGGCACCGCGCCCGGTGACCGAGGACGACGCGGCCGCCATCCTGTCCCGCTCGCTGTCCAACTGGTAGGAGGCGTCAGGTGCCGATCTACGAGCTGGCCTGCGAGGGCGGGCACCGCTCCGAGACCCTGCAGGCGTCGACCGCCCCGCTGCCGGCCTGCCCGGCCTGCGGCGGGGCGACCCGCAAGGTCCCCAGCGGGTTCGGGGTCGCCGGGCACGGCCGCCGTGCCCCCGCCCCCCGAGCGCATGCCCCAGACCTGGAAGGGCACCCACCGGGGCGACCGCGACTACGTCACCCACCTGCGCCGCACGGCCGACGCCCGCCGCGACCTGGAGGCCCGCAACCCCGAGCTCGCCGCAGACCGCCGCCCGTCCTCGCCCACGAGGGCCGGTTCGAGGCGGTCGCCGCTGCGGGCCGGCGACCCGCCACCGGCCGCCCCGTCCGGGGGCGTTTCGGAGGGGGAGGGGTCGGGGACCTGACCACCGAGCTGGCCGCGGCCCTGCGGCGGGCCGGGGTGGCCGAGGTCGACGCGTCCGCGCGGCGGCGGGCCGAGTACTCGACCGACGCCTCGCTGTACCGGGTGCCGCCCGAGCTGGTCGCCTTCCCGCGCGACCCCGACGAGGTCGAGGCCGTCGTCGCCACCTGCCTCGAGCTGGGCGTCCCGCTGACGGCCAGGGGCGCCGGCACCTCGATCGCCGGCAACGCCGTCGGTCCCGGCGTGGTCATGGACCTGGGCCGGCACCTCGGGCGGGTGCTGGCGCTGGACCCGGAGGCGGCCACGGCCACGGTCGAGCCGGGCGTGGTGCTCGACGACCTCCAGGCGGCGGCCCGGCCCCACGGGCTGCGCTTCGGGCCCGACCCGTCGACCCACAGCCGCTGCACCCTCGGCGGGATGATCGGCAACAACGCCTGCGGGTCGCGGGCCCTGGCCTACGGCCGCACCGCCGACAACGTCCTGGAGCTGGAGGTGGTCTGTGGCACCGGCCAGCGCCTGCGGGCCGGCCCGGGCGGCGCCGCCGCCGTCCCGGGGCTGGAGGAGGTGGTCCGGGCCAACCTGGCCCCCATCCGGACCCAGTTCGGCCGCTTCGCCCGCCAGAACTCCGGCTACCAGCTGGAGCACCTGCTGCCCGGAGCGGGGCGGCGACCTGGCCCGGGCCCTGGCCGGCAGCGAGGGCACCCTGGCCGTGGTCCTTGCAGGCCACCGTCCGGCTGGTCCGGGCCCCGGCCGCGGCCGTGCTGGTCGTGCTCGGCTACCCGGACATGGCCACGGCGGCCGACGCCGTCGGCACGGTCCTGCCGCGGCGGCCGGTGGCCCTGCGAGGGCATCGACGCCCGCATCGTCGAGGTGGTCCGGCGCCGGGGCCGGGCCGTGCCGGAGCTGCCCGAGGGGGGCGGCTGGCTGCTGGTCGAGCTGGCCGGCGCGACCGCGGCCGAGGCCGAGGCGGCCGCCGGCCGGCTGGTCGCCGAGGCCGGCCGCGACGCGCTGGCCAGCCGGGTCCTCACCGACCCGGCCGAGGCGGCCGCCATCTGGCGCATCCGCGAGGACGGGGCCGGGTTCGGCGGGCGCAGCCCGGCCGGGGCGCCGGCCTGGGCCGGCTGGGAGGACGCGGCCGTCCCGCCCGAGCGGCTCGGCGCCTACCTGCGCGACTTCGAGGCCCTGCTGGCCGCCAACGGGCTGGGCGGCATCCCCTACGGCCACTTCGGCGACGGCTGCCTGCACGTGCGCATCGACTTCCCGTTCGACCGGCCCGACGGGCGGGCGGTCTACCGGTCGTTCGTCGAGCAGGCGGCCGAGCTGGTCGCCGCCTACGGCGGCTCGATGTCGGGCGAGCACGGCGACGGGCGCGCCCGCTCCGAGCTGCTCCCCCGGATGTACGAGCCGGCCGCGATCGAGGCCATGGCCGCCGTCAAGGCCGTCCTCGACCCGCGCGACCTGCTCAACCCGGGGGTGCTGGTGCGCCCGCGCCCCTTCGACGCCGACCTGCGCCGCACCATGGCCCGGCCGGTCACCGGGCGGCTCGGGTTCCGCTATCCGGAGGACGGCGGCGACCTGACCAGCGCCGTGCACCGCTGCACCGGGATCGGGCGCTGCGTGGCCGACGGCACCGGCGCCGGCGGGGTGATGTGCCCGTCCTGGCTGGCCACCCGGGACGAGAAGGACACCACCAGGGGACGCAGCCGGGTGCTCCAGGAGGCGGTCAACGGCAGCCCTGGTCCGCGGCCTGGCCTCGCCCGAGGTCCACGAGGCGCTGGACCTCTGCCTGGCCTGCAAGGGCTGCGCTCTCGGACTGCCCGACCGGGGTCGACATGGCCACCTACAAGGCCGAGGTGCTCCACCAGACCTACCGGGGCCGCCTCGCGCCCGGCCGCCCACTACAGCCTCGGCTGGCTGCCCCGCTGGGCGGCCGCCGCCTCCCGGGCGCCCCGGCTGGCCAACCTCCTGCTGGCCACCCCGCCGCTGGCCGCCGCGGCCAAGCGGCTCGGCGGGGTCGACCCCCGCCGCCCCCTCCCGCGGTTCGCCACCCGGACCCTCCGCGCCTGGTGGCGCCGCCGCCCGGCGGCCGGGCCGGCCCCGGCGCCCGGCCCCGGGTGCTGCTGTGGCCGGACACCTTCACCGACCACTTCACGCCCGCGGTGGGGCAGGCCGCCGTCCGGGTCCTGGAGGACGCCGGGTACCGGGTCGACCTCCCCGACGAGCCCCTGTGCTGCGGTCTCACCTGGATCTCCACCGGCCAGCTCGACACGGCCAAACGCGTGCTGCGCCGCACCGTCGACCGGCTCGCGACCCTGGTCGGGGACGGCGGCGGTCCGGTGCGCCGACAGCGCCCGTGGTCGGGCTGGAGCCGTCGTGCCTGGCGGTGCTGCGGCACGACGCGCTCGGCCTGCTCGGGGCGGACGACCCGGCCGCCGTGGCCGTGGCCCGGGCGGCGGCGACCCTGGCCGAGGTGCTGGCGGCCGCGCCGGGGTGGGACCCGCCCGACCTCTCCGGCGTGGCCGTGGTGGCCCAGCCCCACTGCCACCAGCACGCCGTGCTCGGCTGGGCGGCCGACCGCGACCTGCTGGCCCGGGCCGGGGCCGAGGTCACCGCCGTCGGCGGCTGCTGCGGGCTGGCCGGCAACTTCGGCGCCGAGCGCGGCCACTACGACGTCTCGGTCGCCGTGGCCGAGACCGCCCTCCTCCCGGCCGTGCGGGCCGCCGGCCCGGACGCGGTCGTCCTGGCCGACGGGTTCTCCTGCCGCACCCAGCTCGACCACCTGGCCGGCCGCCGGGCCCTCCACCTGGCCGAGCTCCTCGACCCGGCCAGCCGCTGACCGCTTACCGACCGGATGCTGGGCGAGGCCGCGACGTGCGGTTGGACTACCATGGCGGTGCCGTCGAGCGGATGAAGGAGATAGCGATGCTCGATCTGCAGCGGGTGAGCCTTCGGTCGCTGGCCGAAGCGCTGGAGGACCACTCCCCGGAGACAAGCTGGTGGTTCGATCCTGCTACCGGTGACTCGGAGCCATACCTCGATCCGGACTCCGTCGGCGTCGGGGAGGGTGACCATCCGGAAGAACGTGGCCTGATCCGTGTCGAGCCGATCTTGTCCCGCGAGGCGTACGGGGACATGGAGGACTTCATCGGCCGGGTGCGGGACCCGGGAACCCGGGGCCTGCTCGAGCGGGCCATCGCCGGGCGGGGTGCCTTCCGGCGGTTCAAGGACGCCCTTCTGGACCTCCCGGAGGTGCGTCAGGCATGGTTTGCGTTCCATGACGCCCGCATGGGCCGTCGGGCCATCGAGTGGCTGGTGGACCAGGGACTGGTCGAGCGAAGCGTGGCCGACCGGGAGCTCGAGGCGAGACGGGACCCGGAGCTCCCAGAGCTCGCCGCAGGGTTCGATCCGGTCGAGATCGCGGAGGCGGTGGCCAAGGACGTCCGTGCGCTCTATGGGGCGCGCCTGCGTCGGATCCTGCTGTTCGGCTCCTGGGCCCGAGGGGACGCCCATCCGGAGTCGGACATCGACCTCCTCGTGGTCCTCGATCGGGTCGATTCGCCGTGGGAGGAGCTCCGGAGGATGGACGAGGTCCTCTGGCGGCACTCATACGAGAACAATGTGGTGATCGCCGCCGTCCCCGTTGCCGAGCAGGCATTGGTCGACGCGGCCCACCCGCTGCTCATCCGGGCCCGCGCCGAAGGGCGAGCCGTGGCGTGACCGACCGGACCGGCCTTGACCGGAGTCGAGAGGAGCTGGCGGCCGCCCGGCTCCTCGCGGACAAGGGCTTCGAGGCGCAGGCCGTCTCCCGCGCCTACTTCGCGGCGTTCTTCGCGGCGGAGACGGCGCTGTTCGCGCTCGGCGAGACGCGTTCCAAGCACTCGGGCGTCATCTCCGCGTTCGTCCACCTCCTGGTCCGTGGAGGCCAGCTCGAGGACGAGAACGGGCGGCTCCTCCGGTCACTCTTCGAGCGCCGGAACGAAGCGGACTACTCGCCAGTCGATGTTCCCCTGGAGGAGGCCGAAGCCGCCATCCGGGACGCCGACCTGGTCGTTCGCGCGGTCGAGGAGTGGCTCGGCCGCCGACCCTAGCGGGCCGCGGGCTCCTCGGCCCGGTGCTGGGCGCGGAGCTGCTGGTCGAGGAAGTAGTGCTCCTGGGCCCAGAGGTGGAGGCCGAGGCCGAGGCGCATGGCGCAGCGCTTCAGGGCGTCGGAGGCGGCGTCCTTGAGGCGGGCGCCGTCGTGGGGCCAGTTGTGGACGTCGCCGACGTCGCCGACCTCCTCGACCCGGACCTGGCGGCCGTCGATCGTGCAGGTGAGCCGCCAGATGCCGCCGACGACGACGTTGCTGGAGGGCGGGGGTGCCGGCCTTGGCCCGGCGGCTGCGGGCGCTGGGGTCGGGGGCCACCGCGGCCACGTCGCCGCGGATCACCTGGACCAGCTCGAAGTCGAAGGGGCCGACGATGCTCAGCAGGCGCTGGTTGACGACGTGGTGGGCGACGTAGTCGCTGCCGTCCTTGCGCTCGACGAAATCGGGGGGGAAGGGGCGGGCCAGCTCGGCCAGGTCGGCGTCGATGACGGTGGTCACAAGCATCAGTCCTCGGGGGAAGCGGTTGCTGTGTTGTCCCAGCGTAACCGGTACCTGTGACAATCTCAGGCCCTGCCGTGGCAGCGACCGTAACGCTCCCGTACCGGAGGCCGTGCAGACTGGCCCGGACCGCTCCCGAGCGCGGCGAGAGAGGGTGAGAGCGAGGTGGACGTGCGGCCCCGAACCAGGGTGGTGCTCGCCTGGGCGCTGTGGCTGGTCACCTTCGGCTGCTGCGCCGCCGGGCTGGCGGTCACCCTGGCCATCTACCGCCCCCTCACCCTCGCCGTGCTGGTCGAAGGGCGCCCTGTACGCGTTCTTCTTCGTGCTCGGGTTCGCCACCATCGGGCTGGTGCTGGCGCTGCGGCGGCCGGGCAACCCGATCGGCTGGCTGTACGGGGCCGCCGGCCTCGCCTGGGCCTACACCATCCCCCTGGGGCCCTGGGTCGACCAGCTGCTCCGCGAGCAGCGGCCCCTGCCCTTCCTCGCCCAGCTCCACGTGGCCCTGTCGGAATTTGGCTGGGCGCCCGCGATCGGGCTCGGCGTCACCCTGCCGGCCCTGCTCCTGCCCAACGGCCACCTGCGCTCGCGTCGCTGGCGCCTGGTCGTGGTCACCAGCGTGACCGGGTTCGTCCTGGCCATCGTCGGCGGCGCCCTGGCCCCGGGACCGCTGGAGGAGCTGGGGATCGACAACCCGCTCGGGCTGGCCGGCCCGGCGGGCGACGTCGCCGCGGTGCTCACCATCGTGGGCGTGCTGCTGCACTGGCTCAGCCTGCCGCCGGCGGCGGTCTGCGTGGTCCTGCGGTTCCGCTCCTCCCGGGGGGTCGAGCGGCAGCAGATGCGCTGGGTCGCCGCGGGGGCGGCCGGCGCGGTGGCCGGGCTGCTGCTGGCCCTCCCGAGCGGGCTCGGGATCGCGCCCGACTTCATCTCCGACATCATCTACCCGGCGCTGCTGTGCCCGCCGGTGGCGATCGGGGTGGCGGTGCTGCGCTACCGGCTGTACGACCTGGACCGCGTCGTCAGCCGCACCCTGACCTACGGGCTGCTGACCGTGCTGCTGGGCGGCGGCTACGCCGCTGGTCGTCCTCGGGCTCGGCCGGCTCCTGGCCGCAGGGTCCAGCCTGGTCGTGGCCGCCGCCACCCTGGCCGTGGTGGCCGCCTTCGCGCCGTTGCGCCGCCGGGTCCAGGAGCCTGGTCGACCGGCGCTTCAACCGCCGCCGCTACGACGCCGCCCGGACCGTGGACGGCTTCGCGGCCCGGCTGCGCGACCAGGTCGACCTGGACGCCCTGCACGGCGAGCTGCTGGCCGTGGTCGACCAGACCATGCAGCCGACCCGGGCCTCGCTCTGGCTCCGCCACGCCCCCTAGCGACCGCTGGCGGAGGGTTCCGGTCGTCGGGGCCATCGGCTATGCTCGTCGCTGGCGCCGTCCCGCGCCCGACCTCCTTTCCGGTGCCCACGCCACCGGCTCGCGGAGGTAAAGGGGACCTCGAGTTCTCGGGACGCAGGTCGAGTGCCCTCTCGCGGGGGCGGCGGGAGCGTGGGTCCCGCGGCCGCCCGCTGCGGAGGAGCACCAGATGACCAAGCAGAAGTCCTTCAAGGGCCGCGTCCGCGCCCGCATGGACAAGACGTCCGAGAGCTACACCACCGCCCGCCGCCAGCTCCTGGCCAAGGCCACCTCCGGAGGCCGCCCCCGACCACGCCCCCCCCGCCGAGCCGGTCGCGGCCGCCGCCGGTGGACGCCCCCGGGGCCAGGCGGCCGTACTCCGACGAGGTCGTGCGGGCCAACACCGGGCACAGCTGGGACGAGTGGTTCGCGCTGCTCGACGAGTGGGGCGCCGCCGAGCGTCCCCACACCGAGATCGCCCGCTGGGTCGCCGCCGAGCACGAGGTGGGTGGCTGGTGGGCCCAGGGCGTCACCGTCGCCTACGAGCAGGCGCGCGGCCTGCGGGCCCCCGGGCAGCGGCGCGGCGGGCTGTTCGAGGCGAGCGCCTCCAAGACGGTGGCGGTGCCGGTCGACCGCCTGTACGCGGCCTTCGCCGACCCCGGCCTGCGCGAGCGCTGGCTCCCGGGCGGCACCGTCGAGGTGCGCACCGCCCAGCCCGGCAAGTCGATCCGGGCCGACTGGGACGACGGCTCGACCCGCCTGGTCATCAGCTTCACCGCCCGCGGCGACGCCAAGAGCCAGGTCGCCCTCGTCCACGAGCGCATCCCCGACGCCGGCACGGCCGAGAAGCTCCGGACGTTCTGGCGCGAGCGGGTGGCCGTCCTCAAGCAGTTCCTGGAGGCCTGACGCCCAGGTCGGTGAGCTGGGCGTTCAGCCACTTGGCGATGTCGTTCTCCTCGACCACCCTGGCCGCGGCCTCGCGGCGGGCCCGCCGCAGGCCGCGGTCCATGGTGAGTGCCTCGTAGAGGGCGTCGGCCTGCTGCTGGACGTCGAACGGGTACAGGGTGACCGCGAAGGCGCCCAGCTCCTGGTGGGCGCCGGTGTTCTCCGACAGGGCGAGGACGCTCGTCGCGGCGGTTGACGACCACCGCCTCCTTGGCGACCAGGTTCATGCCGTCGGCCAGGGCGTTGACCATGAGCACGTCGCAGACGGTGTAGGCGGCCACGGCGAGGACGAACTCCCCGGAGAGCCGGAGGTCGATCGGCTGGTAGCCCTCGGCCCCGTGGGCGGCGTTGACCCTGGCCACGGTGGCGCCGATCTCGGCCAGGTAGTCGGCGTACTCGGGCACGTCCTGGCGGCTCGGCTGGAGCAGGGCCAGGAAGCTCACCTTGCCGACCAGCTCGGGATGGTCCTCCAGCATGGTCGCGAACGCCTGGAACCCGCGGACGATGTTCTTGGACGGGTCGGTGCGGTCGACCCGCAGGACGAGCTGGCGGTCCCCGTCGCAGAACGCCTCCCGCAGCTCGCCGGCGTGCTCGGCCACCTCGGCCGAGTCGGCCAGCGCGCGGATGCGCGGCGACGTCGATCGAGATCGGGTAGTGGCGGGCGGCCACCACCCGGTCGCCGACCTGCACGGTCATCGCCTCCAGGTCGACCGGCAGCCCGAGCAGCTCCTGGGCGCACAGCAGGAAGTTCCGCGCGAACCCCTCGGTGTGGAAGGCGACAACGTCGTTGCCGAGCAGCCCGGTGAGGAGCCGCTCGCGCCAGGCCGGGGGCAGCACCCGCCAGGCGTCCGGGCCCGGCCAGGGGATGTGCAGGAAGAACGACAGCAACGCCTCGGGGCAGCGCTCCCTGACCTCCCGGCCGACCAGGTAGAAGTGGTAGTCGTGGAGCATCACCAGGGCGCGGCCGCCGCGGGCCTCGACCTCGCTCGACCACCGCGTCGGCGAACAGCCGGTTGACGGCCACATAGCCGTCCTGTAGGCGGCGTGCTCGCGCTTGGTCAGGACGGGGGCGAGGGCCAGGCCGTACATGCCGTGCTGGAGGAACCAGAGCAGCGGGTTGGCGATCACCGTGTAGAAGTCGTCGTGGGCCTGCTGGTCGACCTCGACCAGGCGCAGGCGCATGCTCGGCGTGTCGTCGGCGGCGCCGGCCCCGTCCGGCTCGCGGAGCCGCGGTTCGGGTTCGAGGGTGACCTCGACGGCCTTCCCGCCGTGCTCGGCGGCCACGGCGGCGTCCTCCTCGGAGGTCGCGGCGCACACCCAGACGGCGTCGGGCAGGTCCGTGACCAGACCCGTGAGCGCCGTGACCAGGCCGCCGGCGCCGCGGCTGGCCGTCCGGCCCGACTCGTCGCGCCCGAACGACACCGGTCCCCGGTGCGACAGCAGCACCACCGGCAGGTCCGGCCCCTCGGCCGGAGGCGTCATCGCCACCCCGCCCACTCGCGCTCCCCTCACTCGGCTCGCTGGACCGACAACCGATACCACCGGCCCTCGCCGCGGCGCCACAGCCACCAGGTGAAGGCGCCGATCGGGATCGGCAGCAGGAAGGTGAGCACCCGGAACACCAGCACCGCGGCCACCACCTCGGCCTCCTGGCCGCCGGCGAGGACCAGGGCCGCGGCCAGCCCGAGCTCGACCACGCCCAGGCCGCCGGGGGTCACTGGGAAGGCCGACAGCAGCCGGACCAGCGCGAACGCGGCCAGCGCCTCGACCCAGCTCACCTCCGACTCCGACACCCCGACGTGGCGCAGGGCCAGCAGCAGCACCAGGAACAGCGACAGGTGGCTGGTCAGGGTGGTGAGGGTGAGCCAGTGCCAGCGGCCGCGCAGCAGCGTGATCGCCTGGGCGCGGAAGGCCACGGCGCCGTGCTCCCAGTCCGGCCGGCCGGGCCGGCGCACCAGCCGCCGCATGGCGGCGGCCGCACCGGCCAGCGCCCGGCCCAGCCGGGCGGCCCGCCGCTCGCCGGACAGGCCGAAGGCGAACCCGGCCAGGGCGAGCAGGAACACCACCAGCCCGACCACCGCCGCCGGCCCCAGCCCGTCGGCGGCGTCGCCGCTGACCACCAGCAGGCCCAGGGCCACGATCGGCATGCCGAGCTTCACGAAGTTGTTCCACACCCCCTGCACCAGCAGCGACAGCGTGATCGGGCCGCTGTCGAACCCGTAGGAGGTGTAGAAGCGGTAGGTCACTCCGAGCCCGACCGCCTGGCCGGCCGGGAGCAGGCTCCCGACCGCGGTCGAGGCGTGGCTCTCCAGGGCGGCCTGCCGCAGCCCCAGCCCGGGCGTGGCGGCGAGCTGCGGCAGCAGGTAGGAGCCGAGGTTCCAGAGCGCCGCGACCAGCAGCGTGGCCAGCTCCAGCCAGGTCATCGCCCGCAGCGTCGCCCCCACCTGGCTGACGTCGACCAGCCTGGGCAGCAACCCGAAGTAGATGGCGGCGACCACCGCCACCGCCAGCACCACCCTGACCACCAGCCGGCGCCGGCTCGGGCGGCCGTCCGCCGCCGCGTCGTCGGGCTGGGCCACCTGTCCTCCTCTCGGGCACCCCCGGGACCTGGCCGGCGTCCACGTGCTCACCATATCGGGTGCTTGCCGCGAAACTGGGCGGCGAGAGAGACTTGCGCGATGGTGGGCAGGCTCAGGGCGTACATGGCCGTCGTCTCGGCGATCGGCTTCGTGGTGCTCTGCGTGCTCGCGGCGAACGTCGACCCCGACCGGGTGCGCGACAGTCTGCCCGAGGCGCCCTGCTGGCGCTGGTGGTGCTGGTGGCGCCGTTCCTGTCGATCCCGCTCGGCCGGGACGGGCGCGGCCCCAGCGTCCACGTGGACACGCCGTTCGTCTTCGCCCTGCTGCTGGCCGCCGGGGCCGGCGCCGCCGCGCTGGTGATGGCCGCCTCCGGCCTGCTGTACGACCTGGCCCACCGCAAGCCGTTCCACAAGGTGGCCTTCAACCTCGGCACCCACACGATCGGGCTGGCCGCCGGGGCCGCCGTCTGGACGGTCCTGGCCGGCGGCCCGGTCACCGGCAGCTCGGCCCTGCCGGCGATCCTGACCGGCACGGCCGTCTTCGTGGCCGTCAAGATGGCCCTGTTCGGCGGCTACCTGGCCCTCGACGAGGCCCTCAGGCCGGTCGTCAGCCCGTCCCGGTTCCTGCGCCATCTGGTGCTGGTCGCCGTCATGGCCCAGGTCGGCGTGCTGGTGCTGGTGCTGGCGGCCGAGCGTCCCGCCCTGCTGCTGCTCGCGCTCGGCCCGATGCTGGCCGCCTTCCTGCTGCTGCGCAGCGAGACCAGGGCGGTGCTGGACCGCCAGGACGCCGAGCGGACGGCCAGGCGGGAGGCGGAGCTGCGGGCCCAGGAGCAGGAGGTGGCCCGCAAGCTCAAGGAGACCGACCAGATGAAGGACGACCTCCTGGCGATGGTCTCCCACGAGCTGCGGACCCCCCTGACCACGGTGGTGGGCGCGTTGCGGCTGCTCTCCGACGGGCCGGCCCTCGGCCCCGGGGAGCGCCAGGAGATGCTGGAGATGGCCGACCGGCAGGCGCGGCGCCTGCGGGTGCTGATCGAGCAGCTCCTGCTGGCCGCCCAGTCCGACAACGGCCGGGCGACCTTCCTGTCGAGCGCGACCGAGCGGGTCGAGGTCGACGCCGCCGAGCTGCTGCTGGAGGCGGCCACCGAGGCCCAGGCGGGCGGCTGCGGCGACCGGGTGCGGTTCCGCTGCGACCGCAGCCTGCCGGTGCGCCTGGCCCCCGACCCGGTCCTGCAGATCCTCGGCAACCTGGTCGACAACGCCTGCAAGTACGGGCCGGAGGACCGTCCGGTGTGGCTGCTGGGCGAGCGCGAGGGGACCCAAGCGGTCCTGGCCGTCGAGGACGAGGGCGCCGGGGTCCCGCCGGAGGAGCGCGAGCGGGTCTTCGAGCGCTTCACCCGCCTCGAGCCCGGCCGTGGCCTCGGTCTCGGCCTCTACATCGCCAGGCAGCTCGCCCGGGCCCAGGGCGGCGACCTGGTCGTCACCGACGCCCGCGTCGCCGGCGGGGCCCGCTTCGAGCTCCGCCTCCCGCTGCGCGCGCCGGCCAGCCAGCTGCTGCCGTCGGCCGCCGAGGACCGGGCCGCCCCCCTTCGGGTCGTCCCCAGCCAGGCCCGCCGCACCAGCTAGCAGCGGCCCGGCGTGAAGCGGTAGGCCATGTCCGCTAGCGTAGGACCGTCCACCTCGGACCGGAAGACGAAAGGACCCGGCATGGCCGTTTCCTCGCTCATGGTGCCGCTCGGCACCCCGGCGCACGACTTCGAGCTGCCGTCGGCCGACGGGGCGACGGTGAAGCTGGCCGACCTCGACGGGCCGGCGCTGGTGGTGATGTTCCTCTGCAACCACTGCCCGTACGTCCGCCACGTCGAGCGCGCCCTCGGGGCGATGGTGGCCGAGTACGCCGGGCGGGGCGTGGCCGCGGTCGGCATCTGCAGCAACGACCTCGACGCCTACCCCGACGACGGCCCGGCCGGCATGGCCGAGCAGGCCCGCCGGGCCGGCTTCGAGTTCCCCTACCTGCTCGACGACAGCCAGCAGGTCGCGGCCGCCTACCGGGCGATGTGCACCCCCGACCTGTTCGTCTACGACGCCGAGCGCCGCCTCGCCTACCGCGGCGCCTTCGACGACAGCACGCCCCGCAACGGCCAGCCGGTGACCGGCGCGCTGCTGCGCGACGCCCTCGACCGGGTCCTGGAGGGCCAGCCGGTGCCCGAGCCGCACCGCCCCAGCATGGGCTGCAGCCTCAAGTGGAAGGCGGGCAACCAGCCCAGCTGGCTGCTCGGCTCCGGCTGAGGGCCGCCCCGCCTACTGCCCGATCGTCGGGTCGCCCTCGGCGCTGCGCCAGATCGAGGTCACAGCCGGCCGCGGCAGGCTGTCCCCGCCGTCCGGCCAGTGGCTGGTCGGCGCCTCGACCGTGCCGCCCTCGCCCGGGTGCTGGACGGCGATGAACAGCGACCGGTTGTCGCGGGTGAGCAGCGGGCCGCAGGTCTCGGCCCCCACCGGGACGGTGGCGAACAGCTGCACGTGGCCGCGCTCCGATCCCCGGGTCGGGGTGGCGAACAGGCCGTTGTTGCCCCCGGTGGGCTGGGTCCCGTCGCTGGCCAGCCAGAGGTTGCCCTCGTTGTCGAAGGTCATGTTGTCGGGCGAGCCGATGGGGCTGACCTGGTCCTTGGGGTAGCCGGCGAAGTAGGTGCCGGGGTCGGCCGGGTCGCCGCAGAGCAGGAAGATGTGCCAGGTGAAGGAGGTCGCGTCGGCGTCGTCGCCGTCCTCGCGCAGCTCGAGGATGTGGCCGTAGGGGTTGGGGAAGCGCGGGTTGGCCTTGTCGGTCGGGCGGCGGTCCGGGCGGTGTTGTTGGTCAGGTCGACGTAGACCTTGCCGGTGACCGGGTTGGGCTCGATGTCCTCGGGCCGGTCCATCTTGGTCGCGCCGACCGCGTCGCCGGCGCCGCCGGGTGTTGATCAGGACCTCGGCCTGGCTGGCGAAGCCGTTGGCGGCCGTCAGCGGGCCCTCGCCGTAGACCAGCGGGAGCCACTCGCCGGTGCCGTCGTCGTGAACTTGGCCACGTAGCAGGGTGCCCTCGTCGAGCAGGCCCAAGTTGGGCTTGCGGTCCCGCCAGCGGTAGCGGTCCTTGGTGACGAACTTGTAGATGTACTCGAAGCGCTCGTCGTCGCCGGTGTAGACGGCCACCCGGCTCGCTCTTGGTCAGGCTGGTGGTCGCCGCCTCGTGCTTGATCCGGCCGAGGGCGGTGTGCTTGCGCGGGGTGAAGTCCGGGTCGTAGGGGTCGATCTCGACCACCCAGCCGAAGCGGAACGGCTCGTTGGGCTCCTTGGCCAGGTCGAAGCGGTCGTGGTAGTGCTCCCACTTGCGCTCCGAGGCGCCCTCGGCGAGGCCGTAGCGGTCGTGCAGAGCCTCGGATCCGCGGGTCGGCGACCAGCTCGAGGTTGGCGAAGTACTGGTTGAAGTTCTCCTCGCCGGTCAGGACCGTGCCCCAGGGGGTGACGCCGCCGGCGCAGTTGTTCAGCATGCCCTTGACCTGGCGTGCCGGTCGGGTCCTCGGCTGGTCTTGAGCAGGTCGTCGCCGGCGGCCGGGCCGGTGAGGCGCATCGGGGTGGTGGCGGTGATGCGCCGGTTGTAGCGCGACAGCGGGCGGTGCTTGAACGGCCCGCCACGCTTGCCCCGCTGGATGAGCGACGATGCTGCCACCGTGGGCCTGCGATCTGGATGTCGACCTGGTCCCGTGGTCGGGTTGTCCTCGTCGTAGTCCCGGAACATCAGCTCGGGGTTGGTGTACTCGTGGTTCGACCACAGCAGGCCGATGAAGCTGTTCGCGCTCCACCAGGGCAGCGGGAAGAAGGCCAGGTAGTCGTTGTTGTAGCCGAACTGGCGGGCCTGGTCGGCCGGGGTCTGGGCGTCGAAGTCGAACTCGGGCGCCCCCGGGCGGATCGGGTCGCCCCAGGCGATCAGGATCACGTTCGAGTAGCCGTCGGCCAGGACCACGTCGTCGACGTTGTTGGGAGCGATCGGGGTGAAGGCGAGCCGGCGCCCGGTCGGGTTCGGCCGGTAGGGGCCGACCGGCGGATACCTCGGAGGCCTCGGCCGGGGCGGCCGCCGCTCCCAGCACCAGTGCCCCGACCCCGCCCGCGGCCAGGAACGAGCGGCGGCTCAGGGCCCGCTCGACCACCGCCGCGTAGGTCTCGTTGCCCGAGCGGTTGGGCGGCTCCTTGGCGCAGGCGTCCCCGCAGCCCCAGCGGCAGCTCTTGTGGTTGCGCCGGCCCACCTGGAGCACCGGCAGCTCGATGCGGCGGGAAGGATCGGGGTTGCTCGCCATTGCGCACCTCCGATTTGCGTCGGAATGTCAGAGAAGCAGCCGAAGGCTGGGTTGTCCAGAGCGAGATCCGTCGAAGTTGTCGTAGCGTGCTCCGCGGCCGAGGGAAGGAGCGGGCGTGGAGATCGCGGGCAGGACGGTGCTGGTCACCGGCGGCGGGTCGGGGCTGGGGGCGGCCACCGCCCGGATGGTCGTCGACCACGGCGGGTCGGTGGTGGTCGCCGACGTCGACCGTGACCGCGGGCGGCGGGTCGCGGACGAGCTGGGGGAGCGGGCCCGGTTCGTGGCCACCGACGTCACCGACGAGGCGAGCGTCCGCGGCGCGGTGGGCGCGGCCATGGAGACCGGCGGGCTGCACGCGGCCGTGAGCTGCGCCGGGATCGCCCCGGCGCAGCGGGTCCTCGGCCGCGAGGGCCCGCACGACCTGGCCCGGTTCGCGACCGTGGTCCAGGTCAACCTGGTCGGCACCTTCAACGTCACCCGCCTGGCCGCCGAGGTCATGGCCGGCAACGACCCCGGGCCCGACGGCGAGCGCGGCGTGATCGTCAACACCGCCTCGGTGGCCGCCTTCGACGGCCAGATCGGCCAGGCCGCCTACTCGGCCTCCAAGGCCGGCGTGGCCGGCATGACCCTGCCCATCGCCCGCGAGCTCGCCCGCCACGGCATCCGTGTCATGGCCGTCGCCCCCGGCATCTTCGACACCCCCATGCTGGCCGCCATGCCCGACCCGCTCCGCGACTCCCTCGGCGCCCAGGTCCCGTTCCCCTCCCGCCTCGGCCGCCCCGACGAGTACGCCGCCCTGGTCCGCCACATCCTCGAGAACCCCATGCTCAACGGCGAGGTCATCCGCCTCGACGGCGCCATCCGCATGGCCCCCAGGTAACTGCCGGATCCGATTCTCGGCCGTGACGCCGGTCGTAACGGTGCCGGAGCGGTCGGGCGCCACCATGCTTGTGAACAGCATCACAAGAGGAGGGACACCGTGAGCGCCATCACCACCGACCCGCCGGCCCGCATCCCGACCGTCCAGGACCTCGAGGTCGCCGACCAGGCCGACCGCGGCCACGAGCCCAGGCGGACCTGGGTCTGGACCCTGGTGGAGGCGCTGGCCTACGCCGGCGCCGCCTTCGACCCGGCCGCGGCGCTGGCCGCCCAGCCGCCTGGCCCGCATCCGCGACGAGGAGCTGCGCCGCGGCGCCGGGGTCAGTTGACCCCGAGGAGGCGGGAGGCGAGGGCGGCGTCGCGGCGGAACTCGACGGTGGGGGAGCGGTGGACGATCTCGCCCTTGCCCATGACGGTGACGTCGTCGGCCACGGCGAAGGCGGTGCGCAGGTCCTGCTCGACCAGCAGGACCGAGAGGCCCTGGTCGCGGAGGTCGGCCAGCAGGCCGGCGACCCGGGCGACCACCGTGGGGGCGAGGCCGTCGGAGGGCTCGTCGAGCAGCAGCAGGCGCGGGTTGAGCAGCAGGGCGCGGGCGATGGCCAGCATCTGCTGCTCCCCGCCGGAGAGCTGGTCGGCGTGGTGGCGGCGGCGTTCGGCGAGCTGGGGGAGGAGCTGGTAGACCCGCTCCGGGGTCCACGGGCCGGCGCCGCGGCGGCCGGTGGCGACCTGGAGGTTCTGGTCGACGGTGAGGTCGGCGAAGACCCGGCGGCCCTGGGGGACCAGGGCCACCCCGGACCGGGCGACCAGGTTGGCGGGCCGGCCGGCCAGCTCCCGGCCCTGGAGGCGGACGCTGCCGGCGGTGGGGCGGAGCAGGCCCATGACCGCCGACAGCAGGGTCGACTTGCCGGCCCCGTTGCGGCCGAGCAGGGCGACCGCCTGGCCCTCGCCGACGGTCAGGTCGACGCCGTGCAGGACGGCGCTGCCGCCGTAGCCGGCGCGCAGCCCCTCCACCTCCAGCAGGGCGGTCACCTGGTCCCCTCGAAGAACAGGTCGTCGAGGGCGGCGTCGCCCAGGTAGGCCCGCTGGACCGTCTCGTCGGCCCGGACCTCGTCCGGGGTGCCGTCGGCCAGGACCCGGCCCAGGTGGAGGACGGTCACCCGGGTGGCCAGGCGGAACACCACGTCCAGGTCGTGCTCGATGATCAGCACCGTGACCGCGGCCCCGAGCGACTCGACGAGCTCGGCGAAGCGGGCCGAGTCGGCGGCCGACATGCCGGCCGTCGGCTCGTCCAGCAGCAGCAGCCTGGGCGAGGTGGCCAGGGCGATGGCGACCTCGAGCTGGCGGCGCTCCCCGTGCGACAGGGCCGCCGCCGGGACCGCCGCCCTGCCGGCCAGCCCGACCAGCTCGAGCTGGCGCATCGCCGCCTCGCGGGACGGCCGCGTGCCGGCCGGCCGGGCGCAGCATGGCCATGCCGAGACCGGCCGCCCGCCGGGTGGCCAGGGCGACGTTGTCGAGCACGGACAGGGAGGTGAACAGGCTGGAGTGCTGGAAGGTCTTGGCCATCCCGGCCCTGGCCCTGGCGTGGTCGGGCCGGCCGGTGACGTCCTGGCCGTCGAAGCGGATCCGGCCCGCGGTCGGGCGCAGGCTCCCGGTGACCAGCGCGAACAGGGTCGAC
The DNA here is from genome assembly GCA_963733175.1 of uncultured Actinomycetota bacterium. GTDB lineage: Bacteria > Actinomycetota > CALGFH01 > CALGFH01 > CALGFH01 > CALGFH01. The sequence goes on along the minus strand of CAVTCL010000025.1, from coordinate 196,935 downwards.
TTGCCGGCGCCGTTGGGGCCGATGACGGCGTGCCGGGCCCCGGCGGCGACCGACAGCGAGACCCCGTCGAGGGCCACCAGCGACCCGTAGCGCCGGGTCAGCCCCGTCGTCTCCAGCAGCCCGGTCATGCCCCGCCTCGAGCGTCGGTGGATGCGCATCCCGGCGAACCCCCGCGGCAGCAGGTAGACGGCGGCCACGAACACCAGCCCCAGCACCAGCGGGCCCCGGCCGCCGAGCTGGGGGGAGAGCTCCTCGCGGACCAGCACGACCACGGCCGCGCCCAGCGCCGCCCCCCAGAGGCTGCCCCGGCCGCCGATCACCACCGCCAGCAGGGCCATGGCCGACACCTCGAAGCCGAGGTCGGCGGGGGAGACGAAGCGGGACTGGGCGACCCAGAGCGAGCCGGCCGCCCCCGCGGCCGCCCCGGCGATGCAGAACACCGCGTACTTGGGCAGGAACGTCCGGTAGCCGAGCGACCGCATCCGCTCCTCGTTGTCGCGGATCCCCCGCAGGGTCTGGCCGAAGGCGCTGCGCGACACCGTCCACAGCAGCCCCGCGCAGACCAGGACCGCCGCCAGCACGTACCAGTAGAGGACCCCGGCCAGCCGCACCGGCGGCCCCCCGGGGTACAGGGTGACGGCCGGGACCCCGGCCAGGCCGTTGGTCCCGCCGGTCACGCCCTCCCAGCGGTCGGCCAGCTCGTGGACGATCTCGCCGACGGCCAGGGTCAGCATGAGGAAGTAGGTGCCCCGGGAGCGGACCAGCAGCCAGCCCACCGCCGCCGCCAGCGCCGCCCCGGCGGCGGCCGCGGCCACCAGCTGCACCGGCGCGACGGTGGTCACGTGCTTGCCCAGCAGGGCGGCGGCGTAGGCCCCGACCCCGAACGGCGCCGCCTGGCCCAGCGACGGCAGCCCGGCCACCCCGGCCAGCAGGTCGAGGCCGATGGCGAGCAGGGCGAAGGCCAGCACCCGGGTCAGCATGTCGGCCACGTTGGACGACACCAGCAGCGGCACCAGGGCCAGCAGCCCCAGCACGGCCCCGGCGGCGACCCGCGCCGTGGCCGGGCGGGCGGCGCGCCGGGCCTCGGGGGCGCCTCGGTGGCGGTGCTCACCCTGGCGTCCCCCGGACCCCCCCGGCCCGCCCCAGCATGCCGGTGGGCCGCAGCAGCAGGACCACGGCCATGGTCCCGAAGACCAGGAAGCTGGCGTACTGGGGCAGCAGCGACACCCCCAGCACCTCGACCTGGCCGATGACCATGGCCCCGAGGAAGGCGCCGGAGACCGACCCGAGCCCGCCGAGGACGACCACCACCAGCCCCAGGATCAGCACCCGCTCGTCGAGGCCGGGGTAGGCGCCGAGGACCGGCGCCCCCAGCACCCCGCCCAGGCAGGCCAGCACCACCCCGAAGGCGAACACGGCCACCACCAGCCGCCCGGTGTCGACCCCGAGGGCCCGGACCATGGGGGCGTCGGCCACCGTCGCCCGGACCAGCGCCCCGGCCCGGCTCCGCTCCACCAGCAGCCAGACGGCCACGGCCAGGGCCAGCCCGGCGACGATCACCGCCAGCCGGTAGCTGGGGTAGTCGCTGGCCGGCCAGCGAGACGCTGCCGGCCAGGAACGCCGGCGGCGGGACCGACTGGACGTCGTTGCCGAACCGGGCCGACAGCAGGTCGCCGACGATCAGGGCCACCCCGAGGGTCAGCAGCGCCTGGTCGAGGTGGCCCCGCCTGGCCAGCGGCCGGGTCAGGACGGCCAGCCCGGCCCCGGCGGCCGCGCCCACGGCGACCGCGGCCAGCCCGGCGGCCAGGAACGCGCCGAGGCTGGCCTGGCCGTCGCCGGCGAAGCGGACGGCCAGGTACGCGCCGACCAGGTACAGCGCCCCGTGGGCCAGGTTGAGCACGTCCATGATCCCGAACACCAGCGACAGCCCGACCGCGATGGTGAACAGCAGCACGCCGAAGGCGACGCCGTCGACGATGGTGATGAGGTTGTCCGACAGCCAGGCCGGCACGGGTCAGGAACCGGTGAGCGGCTGCACGATGGCGTTGACGATCTTGCCGCCCTGCTCCTCGGTCTCGCGCAGGTAGTAGACCTGGTCGGGCCCGTGGCCGTCGGTGAAGCGCCAGGGCCCGCGGGGGCTGTCGACCTCGCCGACGCCCTTGAGGCCCTCGACGATGGCGTCGCCGGTCGCGCCCTTGGCCAGCGCCTGGTCGAGCACGGCGGCCGCGTCGTAGGCCTGGACCGCGTACACCGTCGGGGTGTCGCCGTACCTGGCGCTGTAGTCGGCGACGAACCTCTGGTTGGTCGGGTTGTCGAGCTGGTCGGAGTAGTGCAGCGACCCCTTGATCCCGAGGGCGGCGTCGCCCTGGGCCTTGAGCACGCCACCCTCGGTGACGAAGCCGCTGCAGTACAGCGGGATCCTGTCGGCGAGGCCGAACTGCTGGTACTGCTTGACGAAGGCGACCGCCTCGGCCCCGGCGTAGAAGCAGTACACCGCCTCGGCCCCCGACCGCTGGATCCGGGCCAGGTAGGGCTGGAAGTTGGTGGTGGTGCCGAACGGGGTGAGCTCGGTGCCGGCCACCTGGCCGCCGGCGGCCTCGAAGGCCTCCTGGAACCCGGCGGTGGCCTCCTTGCCGGCGGCGTAGTCGGGCGCGGCCAGGAACACCTTGCCGTCCTTGACCTCGCCGGCCACGTACTCGCCGAGGGCGCCCGCGACCTCCCCGTTGGCGAAGGAGGTCCGCCAGACGTAGTCGGAACGCTGCTCGCCGGTGATCGCGTTGGCCCCGGCGTTGGCGATGATCAGCGGCACCTTGCTGTCGGTGACCAGGTCGCGCACGCCCAGCGCGACGGCCGAGTTCACGATGCCGACCAGCGTGGTCACCTTGTCCTGCTGGAGCAGCTTCTGGGCCGCGGGCACGCCGGTCTCCGGGCCGCCGCCCTCGTCGGCCACCACCACCTCGACGGTGCGCCCGCCGAGCTTGCCGCCCTTGGCCTCCAGGTACATGCGGAAGCCGTTCTCCATGTCCCGGCCCAGCGGCGCGTACACGCCCGACTTGGGGACCAGCAGCCCCACCTTGACCGGGCCGTCGGCCGCCCCCTGCTGGTCCTCCTCAAGGCTCGACCCGCAGCCAGCGACCAGGGCGACGGTCAGTCCGGCGGCGGCGACGGTCACGAGACGACGGGCGAGGCCGCGCATGGGACCCTCCACTCCAGTCCGGGCGTTGGGCGCTGCACTCGACCAACCGGTCAGTCAGATGGCACGATACCTCCCGGTGATTTCCGGCGACAAGCCCTCGCCCCGACCCAGCGGGAGGTCCAGGACCGTGGCCGATCTGTGGATAGGCGGGCGCGGCCACGGCCGGGTCGGGCGGCCGCCTCGCCGTGACCGACCCGGCCTCGGGCGAGCCCGTCGACGAGGTCCCCGAGGCCACCGCCGCCGACGTCGACGCCGCCGTGGCCGCGGCGGCCGAGGCGTTCGGGGCCTGGCGGCGGGTCGACGCCGCCGAGCGGGCCGGCCACCTGCGGGCGCTGGCCGACGCCGCCGAGGCCGCCGCCGGCGAGCTGGTCGCGCTGCTCACCCGCGAGCAGGGCAAGCCGACGCTGGAGGCCCAGGGGGAGCTGCGCCACTTCCTGGGCGGGCTGCGCTACTACGCCGAGGCGGCCACCAAGGTCCAGGGCAGCTACCAGGAGCTGCCCAGCCAGTTCGGCCCGGCCTACGGCCTGGTGGTCCGCCGGCCGATCGGGGTGGTCGGCGCCGTCACCCCCTGGAACTTCCCCCTGACCCTGCTCGGCAACAAGCTCGGGCCGGCCCTGGCCGCCGGCAACACGGTGGTCGCCAAGCCGGCCGAGACGACCCCCCTCACCACCCTGCGCGTGGCCGAGCTGGCCGCCGAGGCCGGCCTGCCCCCCGGGGTGCTCAACGTCGTCACCGGCGGGCCGTCGACCGGGGAGGCGCTGGTCGCCCACCCGGGGGTGCGCCGGGTCGCCTTCACCGGCCAGACCGCCACCGGGCGGCGGATCATGGAGCTCGCCGGCCCGGCCCTGAAGCACGTCAGCCTGGAGCTGGGCGGCTCCGACCCGACCATCGTGCTGGACGACGCCGACCTGGACGCCGCCGTCAAGAACATCCAGATCGGCCGCTACTGGAACTGCGGCCAGGCCTGCCTGGCCCCCAAGCGGGCCTTCGTGCAGGCCGGGGTGTACGACGCCTTCGTGGAGCGGCTGGCCGGGCGGGTCGGGCGCTACGAGCCCGGCCCGGGGTCGACCAGGGCCGAGAAGCCGCGGCTGCGGATCGGCCCGCTGCACACCGCCGGGCAGCGGGACCTGCTCGCCGCCCAGCTCAAGGACGCGGTCGACCGTGGCGCCAAGGTGGTCGTCGGCGGCGAGGCGGCCGGGGGGCCGGGGCACTTCTTCCAGCCGGCGGTGGTGGTGGACGCCCCACCCGACTCGCGCCTGGCCACCGAGGAGGTGTTCGGCCCGGTCCTGCCCGTGTGGCGGGTCGAGGACCTGGACGAGGCGATCGGGCGGGCCAACGACACCGCCTACGGGCTCGGCTCCTCGATCTGGACCCGCGACGCCGTGGCCATCGACCGGGCCACCCGCGAGCTGGAGGCCGGCGTCACCTGGGTCAACCAGCTCCACTACGGCTTCGACGAGCTGCCGTTCGGGGGGACCAAGCAGAGCGGCCTCGGCCGCGAGCACGGCCTCCAGGCCCTGGAGGAGTACACCGAGCTCAAGTCGGTCGTCGTCGGCGGCCTTTCCGGATAAGGGGGAGCGAGGATGGCGGTGACCGCCGAGGTCAAGGACCGCGTCGGCTGGATCACGATGGACCGGCCGCCGGCCAACAGCTACGACCCGGCCTTCCTGGAGGAGCTGGACCGCTGTGTCGGCGAGGTCGCCGAGGCCGAGGTGGCGGTGGCGGTGATCCGGTCGGCCAGCGAGAAGTTCTTCTCCGCCGGGGCCGACGTCAAGGGGTTCCTGGAGCGGTCGGCCGAGGAGAACATGGTGATGTGCCGCCGCGCCCACCAGGTGCTGGGCCGCTTCGCCGACGAGTCGCCGCTGTTCATCGCCGCCATCGCCGGCCACGCCCTCGGCGGCGGCTACGAGATCGCGCTGGCCTGCGACATCCGCATGGCCGCCGAGGGCCGCTACCGCATCGGCCTGCCCGAGGTCACCCTCGGCCTGCTGCCCGGCACCGGCGGCACCCAGCGGCTGCCCCGCCTGATCGGCCGGGGCCGGGCGCTGGAGCTGATGACCACCGGCCGGACCGTCGCCCCGGCCGAGGCCGAGCGCCTGGGCATGGTCGACCGGCTGGTCCCGGCGGACGAGTTCGACCAGGCGGTGGCCGAGCTGGCCGCCGGCCTGGCCGCCGGCGCCCCCCTGGCCGTGGCCGCCATCACCCGGGTGGTCAACGACGGGCTGGAGCGGACCCTGGCCGACGCCCTCGAGCGCGAGCTGGAGGAGCTGGCGGACCTGTTCGCCTCCGAGGACGCCCGCGAGGGCATGACCGCCTTCACCGAGAAGCGCCCGCCCAAGTTCAGCGGGAGCTGAGGTGGCGGCGACCCGCCAGGTGGGCGACGAGACCCTGTCGCCGCGCGCCTACGCCCTGGTCCGCAGCGCCTACCAGGTCATCACCCGCCAGGGCAGCCACCGGCTGTCGCTCCAGGACGTGGCCGACGAGGCCGGGGTCAGCAAGGGCATGGTGCTGTACTACTTCAAGAGCAAGGAGCACCTGTTCCTGGTCACCATGCGCTGGGCCCTTGAGCGGACCGAGGCCCGCATCCGCGAGCGCATCGCCGGCGCCGGCGACCCCGACGAGGCGATCGCCGCCCTGGTCGACGCCGTCTTCGTCGGGCCCGAGCAGAACCGCGACTTCTACCTGCTGTACCTGGACCTGATCGAGCACGCGGCCAGGGTCCCGTCCTTCGGCCAGCTGTCGGGCATGGCCTTCGAGATCATCAACGGCCTGTACGAGGAGGTCATCCGCGACGGCGTGGCCGCCGGCGGGCTGCGGGTCGAGGACCCGGCGGCGGCCGCGGCGGCCATGCGGGCCCTGATCGAGGGCACCTTCCTGACCTGGCTGCAGCGCGACGACTGGCGCGCCTCCCACGCCGAGTTCAAGGCCCTGTGCCACCGGAACCTCCTCGTCCTGCTGGGGGCGCGGCCATGAGGCCGATGCTGGTCGGCGGCGAGGCCCGCGACGGGGCCGGCGGCGACCGGCTGGAGGTGCTGGACCCGGCGACCGGTGAGCTGGTCGACACCGTCCCGGCCGGCACCCCGGCCGACGTGGACGCGGCCGTTGCGGCCGCCCAGGCCGCCTTCGCCGGGTGGTGGGCGACCCCGGCCGCCCGGCGCGGCGAGCTGCTCGGCCGGGCCGCCGCCAACGCCCGCGGCCACGCCGGGGAGCTGGCCGCCTCGCTCACCCGCGAGCAGGGCAAGCCGCTGCGCGAGGCCCGGCTGGAGGTCGAGCGCTGCCTCGAGACCCTGGAGCACTACGCCGGCCTGGCCAAGAACCTGCGCGGCGGGTACGTGCCCAGCCTGGACACCGGCGCCTACGGGATGGTGCTGCGCCGGCCCCTGGGGGTGGTGGGGGCGATCGTGCCCTGGAACTTCCCGACCACCCTGCTGGCCAACAAGCTCGGCCCGGCCCTGGTCGCCGGCAACACCGTGGTCGCCAAGCCGGCCGAGACGACCCCGCTGACCACCCTGCGCCTGGCCGAGCTGCTCCAGGCCGGCGGCCTGCCGGCCGGGGCCGTCAACGTGGTCACCGGGACCGGGCCGGTGGCCGGGGACGCCCTGGTCCGCCATCCCGGGGTCCGCAAGGTCGCCTTCACCGGCTCCACCGCGGTGGGCCGCCGCACCATGGCCGCCGCCGCCGAGCACCTCAAGCGGGTCACCCTGGAGCTGGGCGGGTCGGACCCGATGATCGTCTGCGACGACGCCGACCTGGACCGGGCCGTCAGCGCGGCCAGCGTCGGCCGCTTCTTCAACTGCGGCCAGGCCTGCCTGGCCACCAAGCGCCTGTTCGTGTTCGACGCCGTCGCCGACGAGGTGGTGGAGCGGCTGGTCGCCAAGGCGGGCCGGCTCCGGGTCGGCCCTGGCACCGCCGAGGGGGTGCAGATGGGCCCGCTGCACTCGGCCCGCCAGCGGGCCCTGATCGAGGAGCAGGTGGCCGACGCCGTCGACCGCGGGGCCACCGTCCTGTGCGGCGCCGCCCGCCCCGAGGGCGAGGCGTATGACCGCGGCTTCTTCTACCAGCCGACCCTGCTGCTGGAGCCGCCCCCCGACGCCAGGGTGGCGGTCGAGGAGACCTTCGGCCCGGTCCTGCCCATCTGGCGGGTCGGCGGCCTGGACGAGGCGATCGAGCGGGCCAACGCCTCGCCGTACGGGCTCGGGTCGGCCATCTGGACCCGCGACCTGCACCGGGCCAACCTGGCCGCGGAGCGGCTGGAGGCCGGCTACACCTGGGTCAACTCGATCAACAAGGTCTACGACGAGCTGCCGTTCGGGGGGCTGAAGCAGAGCGGCTACGGCAAGGAGCACGGCATCGAGGCGCTCGACTACTACCAGGAGACCAAGTCGGTGGTCGTCCGGCACTGAGGAGTGAGGGGCGGATGGCAGTTTCGGAGATGCCCGAGCGCTACAACGTGAGCACCATCCTGGACGCCAACCTGGAGGCCGGCCGGGGGGCCAAGGCGGCCATCGTCGGCGAGTACGGCGAGGTCAGCTACGAGCGGCTGCTGGCCATGGCCTGCGCGGCCGGCCGGGGCCTGCGGGCCCTCGGCGTCCAGCGCGAGCAGCGGGTCCTGATGGTCATGGACGACACCCCGGCCTTCCCGGCGGTGTTCTGTGGCGCCATCCGGGCCGGGATGGTCCCGGTCCCCCTCAACCCCCTGTTCAAGGCGGACGACTACCGGTATCTGCTGGCCGACAGCGAGGCCAGGGCGGTGGTGGCCGACCTGGACCTGCTCCCCAAGGTCCGCGAGGCCCTGGCCGGCCACGGCGAGCCCGTCCCGGTGGTCGTCGCCGGCGGCGAGGCGCAGGGCGCCCACACCCTGGACGACCTGCTGGCCGAGCACGCCGGCGAGCTGGCCCCGGCCCCGACCCACCGCGACGACGCCGCCTTCTGGCTGTACAGCTCCGGCTCCACCGGCCGGCCCAAGGGGGTCGTCCACCTCCAGCACGACCTGCCCTACACCTGCCAGACCTACGCCGCCCAGGTGCTCGGCATCGGCGAGGGCGACCTGTGCCTGTCGACCACCAAGCTGTTCCACGCCTACGGCCTCGGCAACAGCCTGTCGTTCCCGTTCTGGGTCGGGGCGACCTCGGTGCAGCTCCACGGCCGCCCCGCCCCCGACCGGGTCCTCGACGCCGTCGAGCGCCACCGGCCGAGCCTGCTGTTCTCGGTCCCCACCCTCTACAACGCCATGCTGGCCACCCCCGAGGCCAAGCAGCGGGACCTGTCGTCGGTGCGGCTGTGCGTCTCGGCCGCCGAGTCGCTGCCGGCCGAGATCTGGCGGCGCTGGCACGACACCTACGGCCTGGTCATCCTCGACGGCATCGGCTCCACCGAGATGCTGCACATCTTCTGCTCCAACACCACCGACCGGCTGCGGCCCGGGTCCAGCGGCACCGCCGTGCCCGGCTACGACCTCAAGCTGCTCGGCGACACCGGCGAGCCGGTCCCCAAGGGGGAGACCGGCACCCTGTACGTCCGCGGCGACAGCGCCCTGGCCGGCTACTGGCGCCAGCACGACAAGACCAAGCAGACGGTGCTGGGGGACTGGGTCTGGACGGGAGACCGCTACCGCCAGGACGCCGACGGGTTCTGGTGGCACCAGGGCCGGGTCGACGACATGCTCAAGGTCGGCGGCCTGTGGGTGTCGCCGGTGGAGATGGAGCAGGCCCTGGCCGAGCACCCGGCCGTCTACGAGTGCGCCGTCGTCCAGGTCCTGGTCGACGGGCTGACCCGGATCAAGGCGGTGGTGGTCTGCCGGGAGGCCGACACCGGCCAGCTCACCGCCGAGCTCCAGGCCTGGTGCAAGCAGCGCCTCCAGCGCCACGAGTTCCCCCACATCGTCGAGTACACCGACGAGCTGCCCAAGACCACCACCGGCAAGATCCAGCGCTTCAAGCTGCGCGACGGGACGGCCGGATGATCGACGGCATCCCCCTGGTCGACGTCCACCTCCACCCGGCCCGCCGCCCCACCCTCAAGGTCGACTGGCGACGCTGGGCGCTCGAGTTCGGCCGCGGCATCCCCTTCGACGAGCTGTACGACCCGGCGGGCGCGATCCGCCCCGACCGCTTCGACGCCTACCTGGACGCCGAGGGCGTCGACGTCGCCCTGCTGATGAGCGAGTACAGCCCGCGGGTGACGGGGATCCAGCCGGTCGAGGACCTCCTCCCCCTGCTGGAGCAGAACCCGCGGCGCTTCCGCCTCATCGCCAACCTCAACCCGCACCTGCACCACCCCATCCTGGAGGAGCTGGACCGCCAGCTCGCCCTGGGCGCGGCCGCGGTCAAGCTCCACCCCGTCCACGGCGGCTTCTCACCCACCGAGGGCGTCCTCTACCTGGTCTACCAGCGCTGCGCCGAGCTCGGGGTCCCGGTCGTGTTCCACACCGGCACCAGCACCTTCCCCGGCGCCGTCAACCGCCTCGGCGACCCGGCCCCCATCGACGAGCTCCTCCAGCACGTCCCCGACCTCACCGTGGTCCTGGCCCACGGCGGCCGCGGCTGGTGGTACGACGCCGCCGCCTTCCTCGCCCTCTCCCGCCCCAACGTCTGGATCGACCTCTCCGGCCTCCCACCCCACCGCCTCCCCGCCTACTACGCCCGCCACGACCTCAACCGCCTGGCCCGCAAGTGCATCTTCGGCAGCGACTGGCCCGGCGCCCCCGGCATCGCCACCAACGCCCGCGCCCTCACCAAGCTCGACCTCGACGACGACACCCTCCACGGGGTCCTCGGCGGCAACGCCCGGCGGGTCTACCGGGGCCTGTGACATCATGACGTCGTGACGTCAACCTCGGAGAGAACCATGGCCCGCAAGCCAACCACCTTCCGCTCGACGACGACGAGGCCGAGCTGCTCGAGCAGGCCGCCCGCGTCGACGGCGTGTCACAGAACGAGTTCATCCGCCAGGCGGTGCTCGACCGCATCGCCGCCCGCAAGGCCGACCCCGAGTTCCAGGAGGCGTGTACCGAGGCCAGTCAGCGATCGAACGAGACGCGTGATTGCGAACGTGCTGCCGCCGGAGACGTGATCAGTCCCGCTCGCGCCACCGCGTCGCCCGAAGCGGTTGACTGACCGGTCGAGACGAAGGGACAGATGCGAGTCCCCGTCGCGAAGGGGCAGGGATGGCGGTCTGGCGGATCGCTGAGCGAGCGAGCTGCTCGAACGGCTGCGGAGCGGGAGGCTGATCGAGGGGGTCGACACCGCCACCGAGGCCTATGTCGAGGGGCTCAAGCGGACGCTGATCGTGTCGGCGGACACCGAGCTGATCAGTGCGCCGGCGTACCTGCGGGCGGCCAGGGACGCGCCCTCGATCAACTCGTACATGTCGGCGACCAGCATCGTGCAGGACGAGCTGGGGCACGCCCACATCGGGTACCGGATGCTGCGGGACCTGGGGGTGGACACCGACCAGCTGATCTACGAGCGCGAGCCCAGGGCGTGGAAGTACCCGTACGCCTTCGACGTGCCGCTGGACCGGTGGGAGGAGCTGGTGATGGCCAACGCCTTCTACGACCGGGCCGGGTTCGTGCTGCTCAGCGACATCTACCAGAACACCAGCTACGGGCCGTGGAAGCGGGCGCTGGTCAAGGTCGACCGGGAGGAGACCTTCCACCTGCGCCACGGCGAGCGGTGGATGAAGATCCTGTCCGAGGACCCGGACAAGAAGGCCGCGGTGCAGCGGGCGATCGACTGGATGTTCGTGCTCACCCTGGAGTGGTTCGGGCTGCCCGACGATCTCAAGCAGCACAAGGAGCAGGTCGGCTACCAGCTCAAGGGCCTGACCAACGACCAGCTGCGCCAGACCTGGATGGCGGCGACGGTGCCGCTGTGCGAGGGGCTCGGGTTCTCGGTCCCGGCCCACCTGGACGCCGCCAGCGGCCAGTACCTGATCGACTGCCCGTTCCCGATGCGCTTCGACGAGGACGCCAAGCGCTGGGACCTCGAGGGCGGCGCCATCGGCTGGGACGAGGTGCTGGCCCGCTGGAAGCGGCGCGGGCCGGCCAACGAGGAGTTCGTCGGCCTCATCCAGCGGGGCCGGCGCCAGCTCCTGGCCGAGGCCGGGTAGCCGTGGTCTCCGAGGCCGCCGTGTGGGCCGCCCTGGCCGAGGTCCAGGACCCGGAGCTGCCGGTCGGCATCGTCGACCTGGGCCTGGTCCGGTCGGTCCGGGTCGAGGGCGCGGCCGTCGCCGTCGGCCTCACCTTCACCTCGATCGCCTGCCCCTGCACCGATCGTGCTGATCGACGACGTCAAGGCCCGGCTGGCCCGCCTCGACGGCGTGGCCGGCGTCGAGGTCGAGGAGCTGTTCGAGCCCTGGAGCCGTGACGACCTGACCGAGGAGGGCCGCGTCGCCCTGCGCGCCCTCGGGGTGACCTGAGCCGTGGACCCGCCGGCGGCCGAGGTCTGGGAGGTGTTCGCGCGCCACGACCGCGAGGCCAGCATCCACCACGTCGGCACCGTCACCGCCGCCGGGGCCGGCGACGCCAGGGTGTTCGCCTTCATGCTGTACGACGAGCGGCGCTGGCAGGAGATGTTCGTCGCCCCCCGCTCGGCCGTCGTCCCCGTGATCGTCCCCGAGTAGGTGCCGGGCGTGGAGCGCTACCGGGTGCTCGGCCGCACCGCCTACGCGGAGCCGCTGGAGCACCAGGGCACGGTCGAGGCGGCCGACGACGGCGCGGCCGCCGAGGCGGCCCTCGACCGCTTCGGCGACCGCTGGGTCGAGCTGGTCCTCGTCCCCGAGCGGGCCGTCCACTGGGTCGTCGGCGGTGGCTGAGCCCGACCCCGCCGCCCCGGCGGTGGTGAACCTCCTGCTGGTCCTCGGCGACAACAAGTACTGGCTGGGCCGGCACCTGTCGGAGTGGGCCGTCGGGTCGCCCAGCCTCGAGGTCGGGGTGGCCTGCGCGGCCGTCGCCCAGGGCGAGCTCGGCCAGGCCCGGGTGCTGTACCCCCTGCTCCAGGAGCTCGGCTTCGCCGGGCCGGTCGACCCGGCCGAGCGGTCCCGCGCCTACCGGGTGTCGGTGCTCGACCGGCCGTTCCCGACCTGGCCCCACGCGGTGGCCGCGCTGCTGCTGGTCGACACCGCCGTCACCGTCATGCTGGAGGCGCTGGCCGGCGGCGGCTATGGGGCGCTGGCCAGGCGGGTGCCGCGCATGCTGGAGGAGGAGGCGTTCCACCGGGACTTCGCCGAGGGCCGGGTCGCCGAGCTGGCCGGCCTGCCCGGCGGGCGCCGGCAGCTCCAGGCCCGCGTCGACGGGTCCCTCCCCGAGCTGCTGTGCTGGTTCGGCCGGCCGGGGGAGCAGGGGGTGGAGGCGCTGGTCGGCCAGGGGATCCTCGGCGGCGACAACCGGGAGCTGCGCGGGCGGTACCTCGACCGGGTCGGCCCGGTGCTGGAAGATGCCGGTGTCGAGCTGCGCCTGCGACGCGACCCGGCCAGCGGGCGCCTGGACGATGGGCAGCTGCCATGGGAGCGATGGAACCACCTGCAGCGCCGGCTGGAGCCACCGGCGGCGAGCATCCCGACGACCTGGTGACCTGCCCCTGGTGCGACTCCGACCAGGTGGAGCAGGTCGGCATGGTCGGACCGACGGTGATGACCTCCTCCTGGATCTGCGCCGCCTGCCACACCCCGTTCGAGCGGATCCGGCGCCGCGGCCCGGGCCCCGGCCGGCCATGAGCCTGCTCGAGCGCGACGACCAGCTCCTGGTCCTCGAGGCCGCCCTCGAGGAGGCCAGGCAGGGCATGGGGGCGACCGTCCTGGTCTCCGGCGAGGCCGGGATCGGCAAGTCCTCGCTGCTCCAGGCGTTCGCCGACCGCGCCGGGGCGACGGCCAGGGTGCTGGCCGGGGCCTGCGAGGACCTGCTCACCCCCCGGCCGCTGGGGCCGTTCCGGGACATGGCCCGCGACGCCGGCGGCCTGGCCGGCCTGGCCGGCGACGACCGCGACGCCTTCCTGGACGCGCTGCTCGCCGAGATGTCCTTCACCCAGCGCCCGGCGCGTGGTGATCGTCGAGGACGCCCACTGGGCCGACGCCGCCTCGCTCGACATCATCCGCTACCTGGCCAGGCGGATCGACCGGCTGGCGGCGCTGCTGGTGGTCAGCTACCGCGACGAGGAGCTGGGCGACGACCACCCGTTCGCCCGCATGGTCGCCGCCCTGGCCGGGCCGTCGGTGCTCCGGATCGAGCTGGAGGGGCTGTCCGACGAGGCCGTGGCCGAGCTGGCCACCGCCGCCGGGCTCGACCCCGGCCCGGTGGTGGCGGCGGTCGGCGGCAACCCCTTCTACCTGACCGAGGTCCTTGCCGCCCCCGGGGCCGCCGTCCCGCCGTCGGTGCGCCACGCCGTGCGGGCCCGGTTCTCGTCGCTGCCGGCGTCGTGCCGGTCGTCGCTGGAGCGCCTGGCCGTCGTCCCCAGCGGGGCCGAGCCCTGGCTGGTGCGGTCCCTGGTCGAGGACCCGGCGGTCCTGGAGCCGGCCGAGCGGCGGGGGATGCTGGTCGCCGCCCAGGGGCGGGTCCGCTTCCGGCACGAGCTGGCCAGGCGGGCCGTCGAGCTGTCGCTGCCGTCGACCCGGCGGATGGACCACCACCGGCGGGTGCTGGCCGCGCTGGCCGTCGGCGGGGCCGAGCCCTCGCGGCTGGTCCACCACGCCGTCGCCGCCGCCGACGAGCAGGCGGTGGCCCACAACGCGGCCGCGGCGGCCTGGGACGCGGCCGGGTCCTCGGCCCACCGGGAGGCGGCCGCCTTCGCCCGCCTCGCCCTGGAGCACGAGGACCGCTTCGACCGCCTGGAGGTGGCCCGGCTGCACGGGCTGGCCGCCCGGGCCCTGTACGCCCGCAACCAGTTCGGGGAGGCGGCCGAGCACGCCGACCGGGCGGTCGAGCTCTGGGACGCCAGCGGGTCGGCGCCCCTGGAGCTGGGCGAGGCGCTGGTCGTCTCGGCCCGCATGAGCACGCTCATGGCCGACCCCGACGCCGCCGGGCCAAGGCCTGCGGGCCCTCGGCATCCTGGAGGCGCTCGGTCCCAGCCGGGCCCTGGCGCTCTGCTACAGCACCCTCGGCTCCCAGGACACCCTCCAGGCGCGGTTCGACACGGCCATCGGCTGGTCCAAGCGGGCGCTGGACCTGGCCGAGCGGATCGGCAGCCCCGAGGTCGTCTCCCACGCCCTCGGCTACCGCGGCCTGGCCAGGGCGTCGCTGGGCGACGAGGCCGGCCTGGCCGACCTGGAACGGGCCGTGGAGACGGCCGACCGGCTCGGCCACGGCGACTACCTGAACGTGGCCGCCCACAACCTGGCGGTGGTGCTGATCCGCTCCGGCCGCGTGCGGGAGGCCAAGGACTACCTCGACATCGGGGAGCGGGCGGCCCGCGAGTACGGGCTCGACACCGGCCGGTTCCGCATCGAGGCCCAGCAGTGCCATGTGCTGCTGCTCCAGGGGGCCTGGGACGAGGCCGAGCGGCGGCTGCGGCGGCTGCTCGAGCAGGCCGGCGACCCCGGGGCCAACCTGGTCAACCCGCTGGCCTTCCTCGGCCGCATCCTCGCCCGGCGCGGCGACCCCGAGGCCGCGGCCCTGATCGACCGCTCCTGGCGGCTGGCCTCGGCCACCGGCGAGGACCAGAAGATGGCCATCGCCGCCGGGGCGCGGATCGAGCGGCTGTGGCTGGAGGGCGACGAGGACGGGGTGCGGGCCGACGGCGCCGAGCTGCTCGAGGTCGCCGTCCGCGCCCAGCACCGCTACCTGCGCGGCGAGGTGCTGCGCTACCTGCGCCGGGTCGGCGAGCCGGTCGAGCCGTTCGACGGCTGCCTGCCCCCCTTCGCCGACGGGATCAACGGCGACTGGGCGGCCGCGGCCGAGGGCTGGGAGCGGATCGGCAACCCCTACCACCAGGCGCTGGAGCTGACCGAGGCGCCCGAGCTGAAGGTCGCCGTCCGCGGCCTGGCCATGCTGGACCGGCTGGGGGCGGTGGCCGCGGCCAGCCTGGTCCGCCGGCGGCTGCGCCGGGGCGGCGTCCGCGGCATCCCGCGCGGGCCGCGGGCCACCACCAGAGCCAACCCGGGCCAGCTGACCGACCGCCAGCTCGAGGTCCTGGCCCTGCTGGCCGAGGGCCTGACCAACGCCGAGATCGCCGCCCGGCTCTACCTCTCCCAGCGGACCGTCGACAACCACGTGGCCGCCCTGCTGGCCCGCCTCGGGGTCGGCTCGCGGCACGACGCCCTGGTCGTCGCGGCCAGCCTGGGCCTGCTGCCCCCGCCCGACCGCGAAACCTAGGTAGCCGCCGGCCACGACCTGAGCACCCGATGCTCACGCCCGGTCACCCGCCGGTCGCCGATGCTGGCGCCACGGGGCCGGCGGCGTGTGCCGCACGGCACCGCCGTCCAGTGCCGCCGGTCACTGCCCTCCCGCCCGCGCGGAGCTTGTATTGCGTGGAGGCACGCCGACGAGGGGGAGCGCGCGTGGCCACGGTCCGTCCGGTGGAGCTGGCGCCCGACGCCGCCATCGCCCGGCGCTCCCGGGCCGAGCGGTCCAAGCTCCGCCGGGAGCTGGGCCGGCTGGACGCGGTCTGCCTGCTGATCGCGGCCATCGTGGTCCTCGACACCCTGGGGGCGGTGGCCAAGGGCGGGGCCCAGACGCTGACCCTGCTGGCCGTGGTGGCGGTCGTGCTTCTTCGTGCCCGCCGGGCTGGTCATCGCCGAGCTCGGCGCCGCCTTCCCCAACCAGGGCGGCCCCTATGTCTGGGCCCGGCTGGCCTTCGGGCGCTACGCCGGGTCGCTGGTCGCGCTCATCTACTTCCTCGAGACGCCCATCTGGGTCGGCGGCTCCGCTGGCCATCACCGCCGTGGCCGTCGTCGACCGGCTGGTCGTCCCCCTGGAGGGCGTCTGGCGGGTGCCGGTGGCGCTGGCCTTCGTCTGGGTCACGGTCGCGGCGGCGGTCGCGCCCGCTGCGGGCCGGCAAGCGGGTCCCGCTGGCCGGCGCGGCCGCCCAGGTCGGGCTGCTCGCCTTCTTCACCGCGACCGTGGTCGCCTATGCGGCCCGCCACGGCGTGCACGGCCCGGCCGCCGGCGACCTGGTCCCCTCCTGGGCGGTGTTCGCCGTGGTCGCCCCCGTGCTGGTCTACAACTTCCTCGGCTTCGAGCTGCCGTCGGCCGCCGGCGAGGAGCTGCGCGACCCGGCCCGCGACGTCCCGGCCTCGATCGTCCGCGCCGGCGCCCTCACCTGCGTCCTGTACGCCGATCCCGGTGCTGGCCATCGTGCTGGTCGTCCCGGCCGACCGGCTCACCGGCCTGACCGGCTTCATCGACGCCCTGGCCGCTGTCTTCGTCGTCTACGGCCCCTGGGAGGGCCTGGTCGGCGGCCTGGCCGCGCTCGCCTTCCTCTGGATCCTGGTCGCCAACGGGCTCACCTGGGTGATGGCGTCCTCGCGCACCCAGGCCGCGGCCAGCCTCGACGGCGTCGGCCCGGCCAGCCTCGGCCGGGTCTCGGCCCGGACCGGCACGCCGGTCACGGCCACCCTGGCCGGCGGGCTGGTCGCCACCGTCACCGCCCTGGCCGCCTTCGCCGTGGCCGGCGACGACAACAGCCGCTACTTCAGCGTCGCCCTGACCCTCTCCATCTCGCTGCTCGCCCTGGCCAACCTGGCCGTGTTCCCGGCCCTGGTCCGGCTGCGCCGCACCCACCCCGACCGGCCCCGCGCCTTCCGGGTCCCCGGCGGCGCCGCCGGGGCCCTGGCCGCCAGCGCCCTGGCCACCGGCTGGTCGGCGGTCGCCCTGGCCGCCTCGCTCTGGCCCGGCCTCGGGACCGGCGACCCCGACGCCCACCTGCCCGACGGCTTCGCCGGCCAGCGCCTCGCCTTCACCCTGGCCGAGCTCGTCCCGCTGGCCGCCGTGCTCGTGTCCGCCGCCCTGCTCGTCCGCCTCGGCCGCCGGCGCGACCCGCGTCCCGGCCGGCCAGGAAGGGACGACCATGACCGTCCAGGACCTCCAGCGCGCCCCCGCGGCCGGGCAGGCCGAGCGGGCCAAGCTGCGCCGCGAGCTGAGCCGGCTCGACACCATCTTCTTCCTCATCTCGGCCATGGTGGTGGTCGACACCATCGGGGCCATCGCCATCGGCGGCGGGCAGGCCTTCACCTGGCTGGTGGTGCTGTTCGTCTTCTTCTTCATCCCCTCGGCCCTGGCCAGCGCCGAGCTGGGGGCGGCCATCCCCGACGAGGGCGGGGCCTATGTCTGGGTGCGGATGGCCTTCGGGCGCTTCGCCGGCGCCCTCACCTCGCTGCTGTACTGGGCGGGCACGCCCATGTGGCTGGGCGGGTCGGTCACGGTGGTGGCCATGTCGGTGTACGGGCGCTTCTTCACCGACCTGTCGCAGCCGGCGCTGTACCTGTTCGGGACCGTGTTCATCGGCCTGGCCACCCTGGGGGCGGTCGTGCCCCTGCGCTACGGCAAGTGGCTGCCGACCAGCGGCGCCATCGGCCAGATCGGGCTGCTCGCCTTCTTCACCCTCAGCGTCGCCCTCTACGGCGCCCGCCACGGGATCCACGGGATCGCGGTCGGCGACCTGACCCCGACCAGCGCCACCTTCATCGCGGTGGTGCCGGTGCTGCTCTACTCCTTCGTCGGGGTCGAGCTGCCGTCGACCGCCGGCGAGGAGATGCGCGACCCCCGCCGCGACATCCCGGTGGCCATCGCCCGGGCCGGCATCGGGCAGGCGCTCATGTACGGCATCCCGATCCTGGCCGTCCTGGTGGTGCTCCCGGCCGAGCAGGTGACCTCCCTGACCGGGCTGATCGACGCCATGAAGACCGTCTTCACCGTGTACGGCGGGTCGGTCGCGGCCGACGGGTCGGTGGCCCTCTCGGGCGCCGGGCAGCTGCTCGGCTGGGCCAGCGCCCTGGTGTTCATCTGGGTCCTGATGGCCAGCGGCGCCGCCTGGATCATGGGCGCCGGCCGGGCCCAGGCGGCGGCCTGCATGGACGGCGCCGGACCGCGGGCCCTTGGCAGGATCTCGCCGCGCACCGGCGTGCCGGTCGTCATGGGCCTGGTGTCGGGCGCGGTGTCGCTGGCCGCGATGGCGGCCAGCCTCTGGATCACCCGGGGCGACGGCCAGAAGTACTTCTCGGCCGCCCTGACCGTCTCCATCGCCCTGATCGTGCTCGCCTACCTGCTGATCTACCCCGCCTTCCTGGCCCTGCGGCTGCGCCGTCCCGACCTCGAGCGCCCGTTCCTGGCCCCGGGCGGCCGGCCCGCCGCCTGGCTGATCACCGCCCTGGCGACCGGCTGGTCCCTGCTGGTCACCGCCTGCCTGCTCTGGCCCGGCCTAGGCACCGCCGACCCCGACGCCTCGCTGCCGGCCGGCTTCGAGGGCCAGCGCCTCCAGTTCGAGCTGCTGGTGCTGGCCCCCCTCGCCGCCGTCGTCGCCGCCTGCACGGTCTTCCACCTCACCAGCCGCAGGTCGCGCGTCTCGCCGGGCTGTGATCGCCGCCTGGCAACGCCAGGACCGCGGCCGGGGAGCACGGATGATGGGGACCACTTCGGCGAGCAGGTGGCGGCGCGGTCGACGACGTCGGCCGGAATGTTGAGCCGGGGCCGTCGACCGCCGCGGTCGACGTCCTCGCGGTCTGGCCGGCGCGGCGCCGCACTCGAGCTCGGCGTCGGCACCGGCCGGATCGCGCTGCCGCTGGCCGACGCGGCGTCCGCGTGACGGGATCGACCTGTCGGAGCGATGGTGGCCAGGCTGCGGCCGGGGGGTGAACCAGGCGGGCGCCCGGCCAGGAGCGGGCGATGGCCGCGCTGTCGGCCCAGCCGGTCTCGGCGTCCAGGCGGTCGTGGACCAGCAGCAGGGGCGGGGTGGCGGACCCGGTGGGCCATGGCGGGCACGTCAAAGGCCGACATCGGCATCCCGATCCGGCGCTCGAGCCTGGCCACCAGGCGGGTGCGGATGCGCTCGCCGAAGCCGAGCCGGGCGGCGAAGGCCCGGGTGTAGGGGAGCGGGTCGGCCATGGGGGAGACGAACACCAGGCGGCCGACCGGCAGGCCCTGGCGGATGGCGAAGGCGGTCGCCGTCGGCCCCGAGGGAGTGGGCGACCACGGCGTGGGCCGGGCCGTTGGCCGCCACCACCGCGGCCAGGGCGTCGGCGAACTCGAGGATGTTGCTCCGGCCCGGCCCCTCGGGCCCCGGGCCGGACCCGCCGTGGCTGGGGGCGTCGAAGGCGACCACCCGGAACCCGGCGTCGACCAGCGGGTCGACGAACGGGTCGAGCTGCCAGCGCCATCCACCCCAGCCGTGCACCAGGTAGACGACCGGAGGGTCGCCCGCGGCGCCGTCGGGGCGTCGCCCCAGACCTCGCCGGCGACCGTGTGGCCGTCGGACCTGCACCTGGAACGGGCGCCCGGGGCGGGCCTGCCGGCCGCGGGGGCCGCGGGTGCGGGGGACGGTGAACCAGAGGGTCTCGGCCCAGCGGGCTCCGGCGGAGGGTGCGACCTGCTCCAGCAACCCGAACGACCGAACGATCGTGCTTTTCTGGATGGCTGCGAGGTGCCTGGAGGTCATCGACGTCTCCTCAGGAGGCTGGGCGGGCGGCGAGCAGCAGCGCCTCGAAGGCGCGGGTGGCGCGGGCGGCGGCGTCCGGGTCGCCGAGCAGCCGGCTGGCGTGGTGGTAGGCCAGCATCACGCCGTGGAGGTCGTAGGCGAACTGCGCCGGGTCGGCGTCGGAGCGGAAGTGGCCCTCGGCGACGCCGGTCCGGAACACCTGGGCGATGGTGTCCATCCAGTCACGCTGGTCCTGGGCCAGGCGGTTGCGCACCGGGCCGGGCTGGTCGTCGAACTCGGCGCTGGCGGCGACGAACAGGCAGCCGCCGGGCAGGGCGTCGGCGTCCCAGGCGAGCCAGCGCCGGAACAGCTCGCGCACCCGGGGCTCGCCGCGGGGAGCGGCCAGGGCGGGCCGGATCACCATGTCGATGAAGCGGACCCGGGTGTGGTCGAGCAGCTGGAGCTGGAGCGACTCCTTGGACTGGAAATGGGCGAACAGGCCGCTCTTGGAGAGCTGGGTCGATGCGGCCAGCGTCCCGATGGTCAGGCCACCCAGCCCGACCCTGCTGGCCACCCTGGCCGCCTCGTCGAGCACGGCCTGCCTGGTCTCCGTTCCCTTGTTCATCCACCCAATAAAAGCACGAACGTTCGTCTACATCAAGGGGGAGCGGGGCGGGTTGGGGGAGCGTCGGCCTCGGCGGAGCCCGGGTCGGGCGCTGGGGACCCGGCCTCAGGGGGACTCGGGTCGGGTGGTGGGGAACTCCCCTCCGCTCCTGGTGGGGTGGGATTGGGGGCGGGTGGGGGACCAGGTGGTGGGGTCGTCCTTGAGGCCTTCGAGGACCCAGCAGGCGATGGGGTCGCGCTTGCCTTTGACCTCGATGGGGTCGAGGGGGCGGGCGATGGCCAGGTGCTTGATGGCGGCCTGGGTGGTGGGGCCGATGACGACCTGGCCGGCCTCGGCGACCTCCTGCTCGAGGCGGGCGGCGAGGTTGACGGTGTCGCCGATGGCGGTGAAGTTGCGGAACTCGTCGCTGCCGATGTTGCCGATCAGGGCGGGGCCGGTGTTGACCCCGACCCGGAACCGGGGCCAGTCGGTCTCGCGCTCGGCGACCGCCTCGATCGCCGCCTGCATGCCCAGGGCCGCCCTGGCCGCGCGCGAGGGCGTGGTCGGGCTGGCGGGCCGGGGCGTTGAACAGGGCCATGACCGCGTCGCCGACGAACTGGACGACCGTGCCCCCGTTGGCCAGCAGCACCGGCACGGCCCGGCCGAAGTACTGGTTGAGCATGCCCACCACCCGGTCGGGCGGGGTCCGCTCGGAGAACGGCGTGAAGCCGCGCAGGTCGGCGAAGAGCACCGTGACCTCGGCCACCTCGCCGCCGAGGGCGGCCTGGGTTGGGTCGGCCAGCAGGGCGGTGGCCACGTCCGGCGACATGTACTGGCGGAACAGCCCGTCGAGCTGGCGGTAGAGCCGGGCGTTCTCCAGCCCGATGGAGAGCTGGCTGGCCAGAGCCCGCAGCAGCCACCGGTCCCGGTCGGCGAAGGAGCCCTCGCTCCGGCGCACGTCCAGCACCCCGGCCGGGCGGTCCTTGACGGTCAGGGGCAGGACCAGCCGCCCCCCGCCGCCCTCGTGCTCCTCGACCGGCTCCAGCGACTTCAGCGAGGCCCCGCAGGGGTCGCCGCCGTCGTCGGCCGGCTGCTCGCCGTTGCCGGACCCTTCCAACCGGAGGGCTATCGCTTCGCTGCTTGAGCCCTCCGGACCTCCCTCCGGCCAGCCCTCGGCCCGCATCGACACCGGGAACACCAGCTGCTCGCCCTCGACCAGGCCGACCCGCAGGGCGTCGGGCCGCAGCGCCTGCCCGGTCAGCTCGACCCCCCGCTCCAGCAGCTGGCGCTCGTCCATGATCACCTTCGCCTCGGCCCCGACGGCGACCAGGGCGCGCAGGCGCTGGATCTGCTCGCGCTCGGCCACCAGCGCCTGGGCGGCCTGTTCGAGCACCTGGGCCTGGCCCTCGGTCAGGTCGAAGCGGTCGGCCAGGTCGGCCACCACCCGGCCCACCGGCCGGGCGCCGTTGCCCTGGGGCTGCTCCATGGCCTCGACCAGCGCCTCAAGGGCGGCGGCGTGCTCGCGGCGGATCTGCTGGATCGTCTCCTGGAGGTAGATGCCGCGGAACAGGCTGGACCAGGAGCCCTCCCGGGCGTACTGCACGTGGGCGCTGTAGTAGACGAAGGCGAAGGCGAACGCCATCAGCAGGTGCCACTCCCACCAGGAGGCGTGCCAGTTGCGGGCCAGGGCGACCGCGACCATGGCCTCGGCGAGCAGGGCGAAGGCGGTGAGGACGGCGATCAGGATGACCGCCGGCCGCCGCCGGTACAGCCGCCAGTACCGGACCGAGGCCAGCGCGTACAGGGCGACCCCGGCCACGGCGATGGCGGTCAGCGGGCCCCGGCTGGCGTCCTCGGGCAGGGGGGCGTCCAGCGGCGGCAGCCCGAGCAGCGACACCACCGCCCAGGCGACCATCAGCGCCAGCAGCCCGCCCCGGAGCAGGGCCTGGCGGCGCAGCACGGCGTCGGCCCGCTCGGGGGTCAGGTCGATGGAGGAGACGGCGGCGAACACCGCCGCCAGGAGCAGGCCGATCGGGGTGGCGATGGCGAAGCCGGCGTTGCGCCCGGTAAGCAGGACCTGCGGCGTGGCCAGGGCGTGCAGCAGCAGGAACCCGGCGCTGGACAGGAACACCAGCGAGACCAGGAACAGGCGGGCGTCGGCGCGCCGGCGCGACACCTCGCTCATGCGCACGCCGAGGGCCACGTTGACCGCGGCCACGGCCACCACCAGCCCGAAGTGGATGCCGTGGTGCTCGAGGATGACGTCGAAGTGGGGCTGGGCCAGCAGCAGCCACAGCCCGAGCAGGGGCAGCACCAGGTGGAAGGCCCAGACGGCGACGCGCAGCGTCGCCCGCCTTGGTACGGCCGCGGCCATGGTCAGCCGTCCGGCTCCCGGCGGGCCCGCGCCACCTCCGCGAGGGCGTCGCGGTCGAGCTGGTCGCCGGCGACCACGGCGATCCGGCAGGGGGTGACCGCCCGCAGGGTGGCCGTGCGCCTGCCCCCCTCGAGCAGGGCCATCTCGCCGACCACGGCGCCCGGGCCGAGCTCGGTCACCGGCTTGCCGTCGATCTCGACCATCAGCACGCCGTCGAACAGGAGGTAGACGTCGCTGCCGGTGTCGCCCTGCTCGACCAGGACCTCGCCGGTCTCCAGGCGCCGGAACGTCGGGCTTGCCGTCGATGATGGCCACCGACAGCCGCCGCTCCAGGGCGGTCTCGGCGGCGACGACCAGCGCCGGCGAGTCCTCGTCGCCCCACGGGGTGCGCTGCAGCTCGGTCTCCCGGAACCAGCGGTCGAAGTCGATCCGGCCCGTCTTGGCCACCAGCTGGCCCTGGTGGTCGTAGATCCAGTGCCGGGGGAACGGGCTGGCCCCGACGACCTCGTAGGTGGCCCGGCCGTCGGCGTGGATGGTGAGGGCCAGGGTCGACCAGGCGGCCGGGGCGATCCACTGGATGAACGGCGGGCGGCGGATGCGCCGCGGCGCCGGCGCGCCCGTGCGGCCGCCGGCCGACTGCACGAACCGGACCCAGCCGTCGCCGATCTCGGGCGGGGGCTGCACGTCGGGGAAGGGCATCGCGGCGAAGGTCAGGTCGCGCGAGCCGAGCCGCAGGGTGGTGCTGCCGATCTGGCCGCCGCCGGCGTGGCCGTGGCCGACGATGCGGCCGTCCTCGACCTCGATCCAGGCACGCAGCTCGTTGGCGAACCGGAAGCGGTCGGCCGCCTTGAGCGCCTCCAGGTCCTCCAGCACCTCGGGGGGAGGCGGGTCGTAGTGGGCGATGCCGAGGCGGAACGCCAGCTCGGTCCCGGCGCCTTCCATCGCCCCGAGCGGGATCCATGACAGGGAGGTGACCGATGACTCGATACGCAACGCAGGGCTCCTTCCGTTCCGGCCGCATTGTCCCCGGCCCGTGGCCTCCACGCCAGGGGTTACGATCAGCGGGGTGGCACCGGAAAGGAGCGCTGGTGGGGGAGGAGCACGCCAGGGTCGCGCCGGTGCTCGGCGCCTACGCCGCCGGCGCCCTCGGGCCGGAGGAGGCCGCCGAGGTCCGCTCCCACCTGGAGACCTGCGCCGCCTGCCGGGCCGAGGCCGAGCGGCTGGCCCGAGCCGCCGCCTGGCTCGGGACCACCCAGGAGGCGCCCCCACCCGAACGCCTCGGCGACGCCGTGCTCGCCTCCGCCGCCGCCCGGGACGATCTGGACCGGCTGCTGGACGGGCTCACCGACGAGCAGCGGCGCGTCCCGCTGATCCACGGCTGGGACGTCGGCGAGCTGCTCCGAGCACCTGGCCGCGGCCCGGCCGGGACTGGCGGCGGGCCCGGACGGCATGCTCCAGCGGGCGTTCGAGACCTGGATCCACGCCGACGACCTTCGCGTCGCGCTCGGGCGCGAGCCCAGCCCGCCGGCTCCCGCCCACGTGCACGCCGTCGTCGCCCTCGGCGCCCGGCTGCTGCCGTCGGCCATCCGCGCCCTCGGCGTGGACCCATCCGGCCGGGCCGTCGCCCTGCGCCTCGAGGGGCCGGGAGGGGGGACCTGGACGGTGCCGCCCGGCGGGGCCGGTCCGGTGGCGGCCACCGTCACCGCCCCGGCGGTCGAGTTCTTCTACCTGATGGGCAACCGCCGCGACCCCGGCACGGTGGCGACCGCCGTCGCCGGCGACCGGGCGCTGGCCGCCGCGCTGCTGCGGGCGGCGGCCACGCTCGGTTGCGACTGACCACCCCGAGGGAGATCCGCGGCCGGGCGAACCGGTGCCCGCCTTCTCCCGAACGCGATGTAGAGGACGTCTCGCGCTGCAAGGGGAGCAGGCTCGGTGGAGGGCCAGCCGCCGCGGTTCGTGGAGTGGGAGCGGGACCTGCGCGCCCGGCTGATGGCCGGGGACCCGCTCGCCCTGGCCGAGGCCTACGAGCAGTTCTCGCCCATGGTCTACGGCCTGGCGGCGCGGGTCACCGGCGACCGCGCGGCCGCCGAGGACGTCACCCAGGAGGTGTTCCTCCACCTCTGGGAACGGCCATGGGTGTTCGACCCCGACCGGGGGCGGCTGCGGGCCTGGCTGGCCACCATGGCCCACCACCGCTCGGTCGACCTTCTGCGCCGGGCCGAGGTCCGCGACCGCTACGCGACCCGGGCGGCCAGCGGCCGCGAGCCGCCGTCCCCGCCCAACCCCGAGGAGGCCGCGATCGCCGCCGCCGTCGCCAAGCGGGTCCGGGTCGCCGTCGAGGAGCTGCCGGCCCCCCAGCGCACCGCCGTCCTGCTCGCCTACTTCGAGGGCCGGACCTTCCGCCAGGTCGCCCGCCTCACCGGCGTCCCCGAGGGCACGGCCAAGTCCCGCCTGCGCCTCGGCCTCCGCCGCATCGCCGACCGCCTCCAGTCCGAAGGCCTCGACGGCGAGTGGTGACGCCGTCGGTCAGCGCCGCAGCGGTGGCGCCGGGGGGCCGGCGACCGACCGGAGGGGCCTCCTCCAGCGCCCAGCGGGTGGGGACCGGGGGGCGGCCGAGCAGGGACCGGACCCGGCCGGCGGTGTCGGGAACGAACGGCCAGGCGGCAACGCCGAGGGCGTCGAGGAGGGGGAGGAGGCGGGTCAGCTCGCGGTGGGCTTCGCCGTCGGGGAGGCGCCAGGGCTCGGTGACGGCGAGGCGGCGGTTGACGGCGCGGCCGATGGCGTGGACCGCCTGGAGGGCCTGGCGCAGCTCGGCCCGGTCGAGGGCGGCGCCGACCTCGGCCAGGGCGGCGGCCGCCTCGGACCGCTCGGGGGCGGCCTCGGCCAGGGCCGCCGGGTCGGGCTTGCCGCCGAAGCGGCGCCACAGCAGGGTGGCGACCCGGTGGGGCGGGCCGGCGATGGCCCCGAGGAGGCCGCTGGCGGTCACCTCGGCGACCTTGTCCCAGGCCAGCTCGACGTCGGCCGTCTCCGGTCCGAGGGCGCAAAGGGCGTGGCGCAGCGGGTCGAGCCCGACCCGGTCGATGCCCTCCTCGATCGTGGGTGCCTGCCCGCGGCTGGCCGACAGCTTGCCGCCGGCCAGGGTGAGGTGGTGGTTGGCGACCACCTCGTCGGGCGGGCGCAGGCCCTGGCCGGCGCCGAGCAGGATGGCCGGCCACCAGACGGTGTGGAACCAGATGTTGTCCTTGCCCACGAAGTAGCGGTGCCTGGCCCCGGGTCCCTGCCACCAGCGCCGCCAGGCGTCCGGGTCGCCACCCAGCTCGGCCCACTCCACCGAGGCCGACAGGTAGCCGATGACGGCGTCGAACCACACGTACAGGCGGCGGTCGTCCCAGCCGGGCAGGGGGACGGGCACGCCCCAGTCCAGGTCGCGGGTGATCGCCCTGGGGCGCAGGCCGGCGGCCAGCCAGCCGCGGGCCTCGGCGCCCACGAACGGCCGCCAGCCCGCCTGGTGGGCGTCCAGGTAGGAGGCGACCCGCGGCTGGAGCAGGTCGAGGCGGAGGAACAGCTGGCGCAGCGGGCGCAGCCCGGCCGGCCCGCCGCAGCGCCGGCAGCGCGGGCCGCCCAGCTCCTCGGGGTCGAGGGTGCTGCCGCAGGCGTCGCACTGGTCGCCGCGGGCGTCCGCGCGCCCCGCAGCGCGGGCAGGTCCCCTCGACGTAGCGGTCGGGCAGGGAACGGCCCTCGCGGTCGCAGAAGGCGGCCGGCTGGGTCGCTTCGGAGACCAGCCCGCGCCGGTGCAGCTGCCCGAACAGCTCCTGGGTGACCGCGTGGTGCCGGGGGGTCGCGGTCCGGGTGTAGTGGTCGAAGGAGATGCCGGCGCGGGCGAAGCTGGCCGCGATGCGCTCGTGCTCGCGGTCGGCCAGCGCCGCCGGGGACAGGCCGGCCCGCTCGGCCGCGACCGTGATCGGGGTGCCGTGCTGGTCGGAACCGGAGACCAGCAGGACCCGGTCACCGGCCAGCCGGTGGTAGCGGGCGGCGACATCGGCGGGAAGGTAGGCCCCGGCCAGGTGGCCGAGGTGGCGCGGCCCGGACGCGTACGGCCAGGCGACGCCGATCAGGACGTCCATCGGGACGGTCCTCTCGCTGGGACCGGCCGACGACAACGGCTTGGAGTCGGCCGTCGGCCGACGATCGATAGACTCCGACCGGCAGAGCCGGTCGGGCCGGTCGGGTCAGTCGAGCAGGGCTCGGCGCAGGAGGTCGCGCAGCTGGCGCTGCTCGTCGACCGACAGCTTGCCCAGGCCCGGTGGCGGCTCGGACAACCGGTCGAGCAGGCGCATTCGCAGGGCGGTGCCCTCCTCGGTCAGCATCAGCGTCTTCACGCGCCGGTCGCCCGGCGCCGCGCCGCGCTCGACCAGTCCCCGGTCGCCGAGACGGTCGACGATCCCGGTGATGTTCGAGGGGTCGCAGTGGAGCCCGTCGGCCAGTTCCCGCATGGCGATCGGGTGCCCGGGGCGCAGCACCTTGAGGGCGTGCGCCTGGGGAAAGGAGAGGCCGAGCTCGGTGATCGTGTTCAGGAACCGCGCCCGCATCCGCGACATCGACAGCTCGAGGAGCAGCTCCCAGATCTCCCGATCAACCGGTGGCGTGCCGGTCTCGGCCTTCACCGTCATCGCCCGCTCCCCGGATACTTGAGCCCTTCAACGTTACGGCCAGGATTCCACAGGCCGCCCCGGGTGACAAGGACTGGCCGCCGGACCTGGACAAATGCCAAGCATTCCGGCGAGACGCTCCAGCGTCACCCGCCCAGAACCGTTGCCACACAAGGACGATCCTTCACCTTCGCCGATGCCGAGCCGATGATGCCGTTGTGCCGCAACGGATTGACGAGGATCGAGGGTTGTTGACCTTTGGTATCCGCGTCTCTACGATGCTCGGCCGAAGGGGGACGGGGCCAAATGGGGGTCCGGTCCTGACGGGGGAATCCCCTCATTGGGCAAGGAGGCGCCCTTGAACCGCAAGGAACTCGTCGACGCGATCCAGAAGCACACCTCGGTGGCGCGCACCGACGTCGACAAGGTGCTCGGCAGCCTGATCCAGCACACCCAGGTCGCCGTCAAGAAGGGTGAGCGCGTCGCCCTGGTCGGCTTCGGGACCTTCGAGCGGCAGGACCGCAAGGCCCGCACCGCCCGCAACCCGCGCAGCGGGGCGCCGGTCAAGGTGAAGGCCACCAAGGTCCCGCGGTTCCGCGCCGGGCAGGGCTTCAAGGACGTCGTGGCCGGCAAGGCGACCGCGCCCAAGCTCACGCCGGTGAAGAGCACCGCCAAGGCGAGCACCGCGAAGGCGACCACCGCCAAGGCGGCCACCACCGCCAGGGCCACCGTCTCGCGGGCCAGCACCGCCAAGGCCTCGACGGCCAAGAAGGCCAGCACGGCCAAGACGGGCCCGTCGCGCAACAGCGCCGCCAAGCCCGCCAAGAGCACGGCCAAGGCCGCCAGCTCGCGTGGCAAGGCCAAGAGCGGCAAGAAGAAGTAGCACCGGCAGCAGCGACGAGGCCCCGCCACGGCGGGGCCTCGTCGGTTCTCCGGAGCCGTGCCCCGGCGTGGTGCGCTCAGGCGGGGTCGGGCAGGGTGAGGATGTTCACATAGGTCACCCGGGCGGCCTCGCCCTCGCCCTCGACCCGGAACTTCACCCGCTGGCCGAGGGTGAGCTTGCGCAGCCCCGAGACGCGGAACGCCTCGGCGGGCACGTCGTACTCCACGCGGGCGTCGGTGAGCACGACCGCCGCCTGGGTCTCGGGGTCGAAGCTCTTCACGGTGCCCTGCAGCATCAAGCCTCCTCGGTCGATCCGGTCAGGTGCGGGAGCATATCGAGGTCCCGCAGCCGGCGGGCGGTCACCGATGCCGGGTCGAGCAGGCCGGCGACCATGCGGAGGTCGCCGGCGGTGTCGACGTCGAGGGCCAGCCCCGGCTCGTCGACCCGCACCGCCCCGGGCACGGCCAGGTGGCGGCTGGCCGACGCCGGGCCGAAGCTGGGCGCGAACGACGCCGGGTCGCGCCAGGCGAGCACGTTGGTGCCGACGCCGTCGTGGCTCGGGACCACCGCCACCGGCGCCCCCGCCGCCGCCAGCACCCGCTCCAGCCCGGCCGCCGACGCCAGCGGCAGGTCCGCCGCCACCACCAGCAGCGCCGACCCGTTGCCGAGGCTCCCGGCGGCCGCGGCCAGGGCGGAGTTCAGGTCGCCGGCCCCCGGCGGCTCCTCGACCACCCGGCAGCCCATGGCGTCGGCCCGCCGCCACACCTCGCGGTCGGGGGAGACCACCACCGGGTGGCCGAGCCCCGGGACCGCCTGCAGGGCGGCGACGACGTCCTCGAACATGGCGATGGCCAGCAGGCGCCGCTGCAGCGGCCCGACCTCGGGCGCGAGGCGGCCCTTGGCCTCGGCCAGGGCTTTCACGGGGACGAGCGGAACAGGCATCGCCGGCAACGGTACTATGCGCCGAGCATGGCCAGCCGCCGGTATCCCGTCTACACCCTGGCCAAGATCGTCGTCCCGCCGGTGATCCGCTTCTGGGTCCGGCTCGACTGCCAGGGTCTGCTCAACATCCCCACCCACGGCCCGGTGATCATCGCCGCCAACCACATCTCCTACTTCGACCCGCTGTGCCTCGGGACCTTCATCCACACGGCCGGGCGCCAGGTCCGGTTCCTGGCCAAGTCGGAGCTGTACCGCAACCCGGTGCTGGGCGCGATCCTCCGTGGGGCCGGGCAGATCCCGGTGTACCGCGAGACCCGCGACGCCCACCAGGCCCTCGAGGACGCCGTCGCGGCCATGCGCGAGGGGGCCGCGGTGGCCATCTACCCCGAGGGCACCACCACCCGCAACCCCGACTTCTCCCCGATGGCGGCCAAGAACGGGGTCGCCCGCCTGGCCGCCCTCACCGGCGCGCCGGTCGTGCCGGTGGGCCAGTGGGGCGCCCATCTGCTGTTCACCCGGGGCAAGCTGGGGCCGTTCCGGCGCGGCATCCGGGTGGTGGAGCGGGCCGGGCCGCCGATCGACCTCGGCCTCGATCCCGAGTCGTCGCTGACCGAGATCAACGCGGCCAAGGACAAGGTGATGGCGGCCATCGCCGGCCTGGTCGCCGAGGCCAGGGAGGGCTGGAGCCCGCCCGACTGGTACAGGGACAAGGCGGCCCCCCGGACATGACCGAGCGGTTCCAGCCCGGCGGCGTGACCCACGCGCTGGTCAGTGGGCTGGTCGAGCTGGCGCTGGCCTCGGCCCTGCTGGCCGGCTCGCTGGCCGCCTCCGAGTCGAGCCCGGGGGCGGCGGCCTCGCTGGCCGCGGCCAGCCTGCTCTGGGCCGTCCTGGGGGTGGTCAGCCTGGCCATGGCCTGGCTGCGGGCGCGGGTCTTCGTGGCCGAGCTGGACGACGAGGCGGTGACGCTCCACCGGCTCGGCGGCGCCCGCCGCCACCGCTACGACCAGCTGTCGGCGGTCGAGGTGTCGGGCCGGCGCACCCGGCTGGTGGCCCGCGACGGCGGGACCTGGGTGGTCCGCGGGGTCCGCGGCGCGGCCCAGGGCAACCGCTTCCGGGCCCGGGTCCTGGCCCGCGCCAGGGCCGCCGCCGGCGCCGACGGCGCCGAGGAGTCGGGCTCGAGCCCCCCGGCTGATAGCCTGCCCGCCGTCCAGCGTGAGAGGAGCAGCGATGGCTGACGGCTTCGCCACCCGCGCGATCCACGCCGGCCGCCTCCCCATGCCGGCCGAGCCGCCCCTGGCCGCCCCGATCTGGCAGACCTCGACCTTCGTCTTCGACGACGCCGAGCACTACGCCCACACCCTGCGCCAGCCCCGCGAGGGCTATGTCTACACCCGCTACGAGAACCCGACCACCACCGCCCTGGAGGCGACCGTCGCCGACCTGGAGGGCGCCGCCGAGGGCCTGGCCACCGCCTCGGGCATGGGGGCCATCGCCACCGTGCTGCTGTCGCTGGCCGGGGCCGGCGACCACGTGGTCGCCCAGCGCGACCTCTACGGCGGGACCCACTCGCTGCTGGCCCACACCGCCCCCCGCTTCGGCATCGAGGTCAGCTTCGTCGACGCCGGCGACCCGGCCGCCGTCCGGGCCGCCCTGCGCCCCACGACCCGGGCCATCTACGCCGAGACGGTCGCCAACCCGACCATGACCGTCGCCGACCTGCCCTCCCTGGCCGGGATCGGCGCGCAGCGCGGCGTGCCCCTGGTGGTCGACAACACCGTGGCCACCCCGTACCTGTGCCGGCCCATCGAGCACGGGGCGGCCGTGGTCGTCCACTCGGCCACCAAGTACCTGGGCGGGCACAGCGACGTGGTCGGCGGCATCGCCGTGTTCGCCGAGCGCGAGCGCCACGACGCCGCCTGGCGGGCCATGATCGAGCTCGGCGCCTCCCCCGACCCGTTCGCCGCCTGGCTGGTCCTGCGCGGGGTCAAGACCCTGGCCCTCCGCATGCGGGCCCACGGCGCCAACGCCCGCCTGCTGGCCGAGCTCCTGGACGCCCATCCCAAGGTGGCCCGCGTCCACTGGCCCGGCCTGCCCGGCCACCCGACGGCCGCGCTGGCCGCCAAGCTGCTGGACGGCGACCCGGGGATGCTCAGCTTCGACCTGGCCGGGGGGCGCGAGGCCGGGCGGCGGTTCATCGAGGCGACCCGGGTGGCCAAGCTGGCCCCGTCGCTGGGCACGGTGGAGACGCTGGTGTCCCACCCGGCGTCCACCACCCACCGCCAGTTCGCCCCCGACGCCCTGGCCGCGGCCGGGATCGGCGAGGGCATGGTCCGGGTCTCGGTCGGCCTGGAGGACGGGGCCGACCTGGCCGAGGACTTCACCCAGGCCCTGGAGGTGGCGTAGGTCATGAAACGGATCCGCCTGGCCGTCCTGTACGGCGGCCGCTCGGCCGAGCACCAGGTGTCGGTGGTGTCGGCCCGCTCGGTCATGGAGGCGCTGGACCCCGACCGCTTCGAGGTGGTCCCGATCGCCATCACCCGCGACGGCGCCTGGCTGCTGCCCGCCCGCTCGCCGCTGGAGCTGACCGCCTCCGACGGCGGCCTGCCCGAGGTCGAGGCGGCCGGCGCCGAGCTCGCGGTCCAGCCCGAGCGGGGGTCCGGGGGGCTCATGGCCAGCCCCCGGAGGGTCAGGGCATCGGCGGCGTCGACGTCGTCTTCCCGATCCTGCACGGGCCCTTCGGCGAGGACGGGACCGTCCAGGGGCTGTTCGAGCTGGCCGACCTGCCGTACGTGGGCAGCGGCGTGCTCGGCTCCGCCCTGGCCATGGACAAGGCGATGGCCAAGGTGGTGCTGGCCCAGGCCGGGCTGCCCCAGGCGCCGTACCTGGTCGTGCCCGAGCGGGACTGGCGGGACGATCCCGGCCGGGTGGCGGCCGAGGTGGCCGGGCGCCTGGCCTACCCGGTGTTCACCAAGCCGGCCCGGCTCGGCTCCTCCATCGGCATCACCAAGGTCAAGACCCCGGACGACCTGGCCGGCGGCCTGGCCGCCGCCTTCGCCCACGACACCAAGGTCCTGGTCGAGCAGGGCGTGGCCGCCCGCGAGCTGGAGTGCGGAGTGCTCGGCAACGACGCCCCCGAGGCGAGCGTGGTCGGCGAGGTCATCCCCAGCCACGAGTTCTACGACTTCGAGGCCAAGTACCTGGACGACGCGCTGAAGCTGGAGATCCCCGCCCAGGTCCCCGACACGGTCAGGGCCCAGGTCCGGGAGCTGTCGCTGCGCGCCTTCCAGGCGCTGGACTGCGAGGGCTTCGCCCGGGTCGACTTCTTCTACGAGGAGGCGGCCGGCCGGGTCCTGCTCAACGAGGTCAACACCATCCCCGGCTTCACCCCCAAGAGCATGTTCCCCATGCTCTGGGCCGCCTCGGGCCTGGCCTACCCCGACCTGGTCGCCCGCCTGGTCGACCTGGCGGTCGAGCGCCACGCCGCCCGCAGGCGCTGACCCCGGGGCGTACTCTTTCCAGGTTGCGCGCACGGGAGGCGGGTGCCGATGTTCGAGCGTTTCACGGACCGGGCCAGGCGGGTGGTCGTGCTCGCCCAGGAGGAGGCCCGGCTCCTCAACCACAACCACATCGGCACCGAGCACATCCTGCTCGGGCTGATCCACGAGGGCGAAGGGGTCGCCTACCTGGCCCTGACCGAGCTCGGCATCTCCCTTGACGCCGTCCGGGCCCAGGTCGAGGCGGAGATCGGCCAGGGCAGCGAGGCCCCGGGCGGGCACATCCCCTTCACTCCCCGAGCCAAGAAGGTCCTGGAGCTGTCGCTGCGCGAGGCGCTCCAGCTCGGCCACAACTACATCGGCACCGAGCACATCCTGCTCGGGCTGATCCGCGAGGGCGAGGGCGTGGCCGCCCGCGTGCTGGTCGGCCTCGGCGCCGGTCTCGACGTGGTCCGCCAGCAGGTCGTCCAGCTGCTGGCCAACGCCGGCGCCGCCCAGGCCGAGCAGGTCGCGGCCGGGCCGGGGCGGATCGGCCAGCAGGCGGTCACGGCCATGGTCGCCGGCGGGCCCGGCTTCTACCGCGAGGAGCCGGCCGAGCTGGTCCGGGTGGTGCCGCTGGCCCGCGAGGTCTTCCACGGCCTCGGCTTCCGGATGGTGCTGATCTCCCTCGAGGTCTGGTCGGGCTGGCTGGACCTGCGCTACGCCCTGCTGCCCGACGGGCCGCCGGCCACCCCGCCGATGCAGGAGGTGGCCCTGGACTGGCAGCTGACCGACAGCACCACCAGGACCTACGAGCTGGCCGGGGCCGCCTCGGGCGGCGGCCGCCTGCTCCGGGTCCACCACCTGACGTTCCTGCCCGGCCTGCCCGAGGACGCGGGCACCCTCACCCTCACCGCCCGCGCCGACCCGGACGCCCCCGAGCCGCTGGTGGTCGTCGAGATCGAGCTGGGCGGCGCGGCCTAGCCGGGGCGGGACTCGGCCACCAGCTTGGCGATGCGGGTGACCCCCTCGACCAGGTCGTCGTCGCCCAGCGCATACGACAGGCGGGCGTAGCCGGGGGCGCCGAAGGCCTCGCCGGGCACGATCGCCACCTTGGCCTCCTCCAGGATCAGGTCGGCCAGCTCCATGCTGGTGGCCGGCCGCTGGCCCCGCAGGTCCCGGCCGAGCAACCCCGACACCGACGGGAAGGCGTAGAAGGCGCCCTGCGGCTCGACGCAGGTCACCCCGGGGATCGCCCGCAGCAGCTCCAGCATCTTGCGCCGCCGGCGGTCGAAGGCGGTCCGCATCTCGGTCACCGCCAGCAGGTCGCCGGAGACCGCGGCCAGGGCGGCCGCCTGGGAGACGTTGGCCACGTTCGAGGTGGCGTGGCTCTGGAGGTTGATGGCCGCGGAGACCACGTCCGGCGGCCCGATCAGCCAGCCCACCCGCCAGCCGGTCATGGCGTAGGTCTTGGCCACCCCGTTGACGACCACGCAGCGGTCGGCCAGCTCCGGCACCACCACCGGCATGGAGGAGAACTCGGCCGACCCGTACACCAGGTGCTCGTAGATCTCGTCGGTCAGCACCCAGAGCCCGCGGCCGGCCGCCCAGCGGCCGATGGCCTCGACCTCCTCCCGCGGGTACACGGCGCCGGTCGGGTTGGAGGGGGAGACGAACACCAGCAGCTTGGTCCGGTCGGTGGTGGCCGCCTCCAGCTGCTCGACCGAGACCCGGAACCCGCTCGACTGGTCGGTCTCCACGATCACCGGCTCGGCCCCGGTGAGCGAGATCGCCTCGGGGTAGGTGACCCAGAACGGCGACGGCAGCAGGACCTCGTCGCCCGGGTCGAGCAGGGTGATGAAGGCCTGGAACAGGGCGTGCTTGCCGCCGTTGGTGACCAGCACCTGGCTGGGCGCGACCCGCAGGCCCGAGTCGCGGGCCGTCTTGGCCGCGATCGCCGCCCGCAGCTCGGGCAGGCCCGCCCCCGGGGTGTAGTGGTGGTACCTGGGCTCGTGGCAGGCGGCCACGGCCGCCTCGACGATGTGGTGGGGGGTGGGGAAGTCGGGCTCGCCGGCGCCGAAGCCGATCACGTCCTCACCGGCCGCCTTGAGCGCCCTGGCCTTGGCGTCGATGGCCAGGGTGGCCGACTCGGCGATGGCGGCGACGCGGCGGGAGATCCTTGGCACTTGGCTGCCTCCGTCCAGGCGCTGCGGTTGTGGAGCGAGGATAGAGTGGCCGCATGACCGTCCAGAAATCCACCCCCAGCGCCGGGGGCTGGCATGAGCCCCCCGGACCCCCGGTCCTGCCCGACGAGCTGCGGCCCGCCGACGGCCGCTTCGGCAGCGGCCCGTCCAAGGTCCGCCAGGAGGCGGTGGCCGCCCTGGCCGCGGCCGCCCCCGGCTTCCTCGGCACCAGCCACCGGCAGGCCCCGGTCCGGGAGGTCGTCGCCCGCATCCGGGCCGGGCTGGCCGAGCTGTTCGACCTGCCCGCCGGCTACGAGGTCGCCCTCGGCAACGGCGGCTCGACCCTGTTCTGGGACCTGGCCACCTTCTCGCTGATCGAGCGGCGCAGCCAGCACCTGGTGTTCGGCGAGTTCTCGGCCAAGTTCGCCGCCGCCGCCACCGCCGCCCCCCACCTGGACGAGCCCGAGGTGATCGCCAGCCCCTTCGGCAGCCACCCCGAGCCGCGGCCCGACCCGGCGGTCGACCTGTACGCCCTGACCCACAACGAGACCTCGACCGGGGTGGCCATGGGTGTCCGCCGGCCGGCCGGG
This sequence comes from uncultured Actinomycetota bacterium, assembly GCA_963733175.1. Lineage (GTDB taxonomy): Bacteria > Actinomycetota > CALGFH01 > CALGFH01 > CALGFH01 > CALGFH01. The sequence continues at coordinate 161,482 of CAVTCL010000025.1, read as the reverse complement.
GCCGGCGGGCTGGTCTGCGTCGACGCCACCTCGGCGGCCGGCGGCCTGACCGTCGACCCGCGCGAGTTCGACGTCTACTACTTCGCCCCCCAGAAGTCGTTCGCGGCCGACGGCGGCCTCTGGCTGGCCTGCCTGTCCCCGGCGGCGATCGAGCGGGTGGAGCGGCTGGCCGCCTCCGGGCGCCACATCCCGGCCATGCTCAGCCTCGGGGTGGCCCTGGAGCAGTCGCGGGCCGACCAGACCCTCAACACCCCGGCCCTGGCCACCCTGTTCCTGCTGGTGTCCCAGCTCGACTGGCTGAACGAGCAGGGCGGCCTGGCCTGGGCGGTCAAGCGCTGCGACGAGTCGGCCGGCATCGTCTACGGCTGGGCCGAGGCGAGCGGCTACGCCACCCCGTTCGTGACCGACCCGGCCATGCGCAGCCACACCGTGGCCACCGTCGACCTGGACGCCTCGGTCGAGGCGGCCGCCGTGTCGCGGGCCCTGCGGGCCAACGGGATCGTCGACACCGAGTCCTACCGCAAGCTGGGCCGCAACCAGCTCCGCATCGCCCTGTTCCCGGCGATCGAGCCGGCCGACCTGGAACGGCTGACCCGGGCGGTCGACTGGCTGGTGGAACGCTCTCGGGGTCGGGGGAGGCTCCCCGAATGAACCAGGGACTGCGCTAGGTGGAGCGCAGCTAGAGGTGCACGACGGGCAGGTCAACGTGCGGGTGATGCCGTCCACCGCCTGGACCCTGGCCACCACCAGCTTGCCCAGGTCGTCGACGTTGCGAGCTTCGGCGCGGACGATCACGTCGTAGGGGCCGGTGACGTCCTCGGCCTGCTGGACGCCTTTGATCTCGGCGATCTCCTTGGCGACCTGGGCCGCCTTGCCGACCTCGGTCTGGATGAGGATGTATGCCGTCACCACGAGCACCGACCTCCTTGAGTCATGCCGCCGCCGCAACGGCGCGCCCACGGCCGCACCGGGGTCGAAAGGTCTGCGCATGGTACACGGGGGTCAGGGGTGTGCCAAGACCGTGCCACGACGCGATCGGCCAGGCATTTCACGAGAGCGCAAGGCTCGGTATGCTTGCCTCCCCAACCGGGAGCGAGATGGCGGGACGGCAGCGGCGGTTCCTCGACCGGGCGGAGGCTGGCAGGATGCTGGCCGAGGTCCTGACCAGCCTCGTCAGCCCCCCGGCCCTGGTGCTCGGCATCCCCCGCGGCGGGGTGGTGGTGGCGGCCAGGGTCGCGGCCCGCCTGGGCGCTCCCCTGGACGTGGTCGTGCCCCGCAAGATCGGCGCCCCCGGCAACCCCGAGCTGGCCGTCGGCGCCGTCGCCGACGGGGTCCAGGCGATCGACGAGCCGGCCGTCCGCCGCCTCGGCCTGGACATGGCCGCCGTCCGGGCCGAGGCCGCCCGCCAGACCGTCGAGGTGGCCAGGCGGACCGCCGCCTACCGCCAGGGCCTGCCCCCGCTGGCCCTGGCCGGCCGCACCGCCGTGCTGGTCGACGACGGGGTGGCGACCGGCTGGACGGTCGCGGCCGCCGCCTCCTACATCCGGCGGGCCGGCGCCAACCGGGTCCTGGTGGCCGTCCCGGTCGGCCCCCCCGGCCTGGCCGAGCGGCTGCGGCCGGTGGCCGACCAGGCGGTCGTGCTCGTCACCCCCGACCCGTACCTCAACGTCGGCCAGGTCTACGAGCGCTTCCCCCAGGTCGACGACGACGAGGTCCTGCGCTGCCTTGCGCAGGGGCGGCTGGGGGTCGGGGGACTCAAGCCTAGCCCCGGTCTCACCACAGCCCCACGCTAGACTGGGTGCTTCTCGTCTCCAACGCTGGAGGGCCTTGATGCCGAGCTCGCCCCCGTCCGACCTGGGCCTTGCCGCCAAGTCGATCGCCTTTCACCCGACCGAGGCCGAGCTGCGCTCCTACGCCGACGCCATGCCCCAGGCCCGCCAGACCGCGTACGGCAACGTCAACGTGCAGACCAAGGTCGTCTCCCGCTCCAAGGGGTCGACCTACGTGGTCACCGACCGGCCCGACGAGCACAGCGACCAGACCATCGACCGCGAGGAGGGGGCCCGCCTCGCCGCCCTCCAGGACGAGTACATCCGCGGCCAGGACATGGTGGTGGTCGACGGCTTCATCGGCCACGCCGGGCCCTACCGCACCCCGGCCCGGCTGGTCATCGAGAAGGCCAACGCCAACATCGCCGGCATGCAGCGGTTCCTCTACTACGACCCGGTCGACGGCGACACCGGCCACGAGCCCGAGATCACCATGATCTACACCCCCAACCTGGCCGCCCCCGGCTACCCCGACGACCGGGTCATCGCCGTCGACCTGGAGGCCGGCGTCACCCGGGTGCTCAACTCCGACTACTTCGGGGAGTCGAAAAAGGGCGGCCTGCGGATGTGGAACCGCAAGGTCTACGAGGGCGGCGGGCTGGCCATGCACGCCGGCTGCAAGGTCATCCCGACCTCCGAGGGCGAGAAGACCATGCTGATCGTCGGCCTGTCGGGGACGGGCAAGACGACCACCACCTTCACCAAGCAGAACGGCTCCCAGGCGGTCCAGGACGACTTCATCGGGCTGTTCGCCGGGGGCAGGATCGTCTCCACCGAGGACGGCTGCTTCGCCAAGACCTTCGCCCTGTCGGCCACCGACGAGCCGGCCATCCACGGGGCGGTCACCAAGCCCGACGCCTACCTCGAGAACGTGTCCCAGCACGGCGACACGATCGACTTCTTCGACACCTCCTACACCCAGAACGGCCGGGCCGTGTTCAACATGCGCTCGATCGACAACTACCCGGCCGACCGGGTCCCGCCGGCGTCGTTCCTGCTGGTGCTGAACCGCAACGAGCACATCATCCCGGGCGTGGCCCGGCTCAACATCGAGCAGGCGGCCGGCTACTTCATGCTCGGCGAGACCCAGGGCACCTCGGCCGGGGGCAAGGACGAGGAGGGCAAGTCGCTGCGGGTCCCGGGGACCAACCCGTTCTTCCCGCTCCGCCACGAGCAGCAGGGCAACCGGCTGGCCGAGCTGCTGGAGACCCACCCGCTGGAGGTGTTCCTGCTCAACACCGGGCGGGTCGGCGGCCCCGAGGGCGACGACCGCTCCAAGAAGGTCCGCATCCCGCACTCCTCGGCCATCGTCCGGGCCATCGCCGAGGGCACCATCAGCTGGGACGACGACCCCGACTTCGGCTACCAGGTCGCCACCGAGGTCCCCGGCATCGACGACCCCGAGCTGCTCCAGCCCCGCCGGCTGTACGAGCGCCAGGGCCGCGGCGACGAGTACCGCCGCCACGTCGAGCGCCTCAAGGCCGAGCGGGCCGAGTACCTGGCCGAGTTCCCCGGCCTGGACGAGGCCATCGTCAAGGCCGTCAGCTGAACGACTCGCTCGGCAGCATCGGTGAGTTCGGCCTGATCGGCCGGCTCACCGGGGGGCTGGAGCTGGGGCCCGGGGTCGTGGTCGGGGTCGGCGACGACGCGGCCGTGCTGCTGCCCACCCCCGGCCACAAGCTGGTGGTCACCACCGACGTCCTGGTCGAGGGGCTCGACTTCACCGCCGAGCTGTCCGACCCCGAGGACTGGGGCTGGAAGGCGGTCGCGGCCAACCTCTCCGACCTGGCCGCGATGGGGGCCGAGGCCCGCTGGCTGGTGCTCGCCCTGACCGTGCCCGACCCGACCCCGGTGCCGACCCTGGAACGGGTCTACGCCGGCGTCGGCGAGGCCTGCCGGGCCTACGGGGCGGCCCTGGTCGGCGGCGACATCTCCGCCGGCCCCGCCCTGTCGCTGGCGGTGACGGCGCTCGGGGAGGCCGAGCGGCCGGTGCTCCGCTCGGGGGCCCGCGCGGGCGACCGCCTGGCCGTCACCGGCCCGCTCGGGGCGGCCGCCGCCGGCCTGGGGCTGCTGCGCCGCGGCGACCAGGCGGCCAGAGACCTGCTCGGCCGGTTCCCGGGCCTGGCCGCCGCCCACCGCCGGCCCGAGCCGGCCCTGGCCATGGGCCTGCGGCTGGCCAGGGCCGGGGCGACGGCCATGATCGACGTGTCCGACGGCCTGGCCGGCGACGCCCTCCACCTGGCCGAGGCGTCCGGGGTCGGGGTCGAGGTCCACGACGCCGCCGTCCCCCTCGCCCCCGGGGTCGCCGAGGCGGCCGCCCTGCTCGGCCGCGACCCCCTGGAGCTGGCCCTCGGCGGGGGAGAGGACTTCGTCCTGGCCGCCGCCCTGCCCCGCGCCGCCGACCTCGGCGGCGTGCTCGACTGCGGCCGCTTCACCCCCGACCCGGCCACCCGCGTACGGGTGACCAGGTCCGGCCCGGCGCCGCTGGCCGGCCTTGCCTGGGACCACTTCCGCGCCGAGGGGTAGGGGGTGTGGACAGCCGTTCGCCCCCCTCCCCGCCTGGGGCTACCCTCCCGGTAGGGGCCCCACAGAACGGGGGGTGAGGGTCGGGCGCGCCTCCACCCGCTCAGGAGGCCGCCAGGACCTCGTCGGCCGCGCGCTCGCCGGACTGCACCGCCCCCTCCATGTAGGAGCTCCAGACGGTGGCGGTCTCGGTCCCGGCCCAGTGGAGGCGGCCGATGGGCTCCCGCAGGGCCTGGCCGAAGGAGGTCCAGACCCCGGGCGGGAAGTAGCCGGCGTAGCAGCCACCGCTGTACTCCTCGTCCGCCCAGGACCGTTCCAGCAGCTCGCGCGGCCGGCCCGCCCGCTCGCCGAAGTAGTCGGCCAGGCAGGCGAGGATGCCGGCCCGCCGGTCGGCCCGGTCGCGGCGCGCCCAGGCGCGGGCCTGCTCCCCCTCGATGAAGCCGACCAGGACCCCGGGCGACCCGTCCTCGGGGGAGTTGTCGTAGACGATCCTGACCGGGCCGTGGTCGCTGACGGCCAGGCCGGACAGCCCCTCCTCGCGCCAGAACGGCTCGTCGTAGATGGCGTGGACCTTGATCGCGCTGCCCATCGGCACCCGCTGGGTGAGCTGGTTGCGCCAGCCCGGCATGGCCGGCCGGTAGCCGATCCGCCCGGCGATGGCCGGGGGCACGGCCAGGATGGCCCGGCCGGCCGTCACCGCCCGGGCGCCGGCCTCGACCACCACCCCGCGCTCGCCGTGGCGGACCACCTGGGCGGGGGCGCCGAGCACGACCCGCTCGCCCAGCGACTCGGCCAGCCGGATCGAGATGGTCTGGGCGCCCTGGTGGAAGCGGCGCTCCTGGGCGCCGCCGGCGGTGGCGATCAGCGGGGCGATGCCGCCCGCCGAGCCGATGACGAACAGGGTGTGCAGCAGCGACAGGTCGCGCGCCTCGGCGGCCAGCGTCCCCCGGATGACCGCCCGCAGCCAGCTCCTGGCCCGCTCGGCCGGGACCCGTTCCTGGAGCCAGGTCTCGACCGTCTGGGAGTCCCAGGTCAGCGCCTCGGCGGCCGTCCACGGGGCCTCAAGGGGCACCCTGGCGGCCATGGCGTCCAGCTCGCGGATGGCCTGGCCCATGGCGACGGCGCTGACCGGGTCGCTGCCGTCGGGGAGCTGGCCGTCGAAGCGGTGGGCCCGGCCGTCGCGGAACTCGGTGTTCAGGCCCTGCTCGTAGCTGGCGTAGGTGGTGACGCCGACGCGGTCGGCGAGGGCGGCGATGCGGTCCTGGGTCGGGCCGATCCACTGGCCACCGTGGTCGATGGGGGTGCCGTCGGCCGCGGGCAGGGTCAGGGTCCGCCCGCCGACCCGGTCGCGTGCCTCCAGCACCACGACCTCGGCGCCGGCGTCCACCAGCCGGCTGGCCGCGGCCAGGCCGGCCAGCCCGGCCCCGACCACGACGACGTCTGTTGCGGCGGTCAACTTCTCTCCTCGCTCGGGTGGCGTCCCGGTCCTGCGACGCCAGGGGGAAGCTTCGGCGGTCGGGCGAGTCACGGCCACTCGCGAGCGCCGAGCGGGATGCGGGGCGAACTCTACGAATTAGTGGAGGCAAAACTCCAGCGCGGTGACCGCTTCGAGACGATCGGTTTCGGGGTGGTCCACCGCCGCGGCCCGGGACTGGCTACAGTCGTTGCGGGGAAAGGGGAACCCATGGCGATCACCGCGGAGGGGTCCGGGGAACCGCAGGGCGGTGCCCCGGTGCATCAGGTCCGCACCTTCGACTCGACCAGCCCGGCCACCGGGGAGGTGGTCGCCACCTTCCCGGTCGACGGGCCCGAGCAGGTCGCGGCCGCCGTGGCCAGGGCCAGGCAGGCCCAGCGCGGCTGGGCCGAGCTGGGCTTCGACGGCCGCCGGCGGGCGCTGCTGGCCTACAAGGCGCTGCTGGTCCGCCGCACCGACGAGCTGGTCGCCCTGGTCCACCGCGAGAACGGCAAGCCCGACGCCGACGCCCTCATCGAGGTCCTGATGATCGTCGAGCACCTCGACTGGGCGGCCCGCAACGCGGCCAGGGTGCTGGGGCCGCGACGGGCCCGCGGCACCCTGGTGCTGGCCAACCACGCCGCCTCGGTCGAGTACCAGCCGCTCGGGGTGGTCGGGGTCATCGGCCCCTGGAACTACCCGGTGTTCACCCCGCTCGGGTCGATCGCCTACGCCCTGGCCGCCGGCAACGCCGTGGTGTTCAAGCCGAGCGAGCTCACCCCGGCGGTGGGCTGCTTCCTGGCCGACACCTTCGCCGACGCCGTGGGTGGCCAGCCGGTGCTCCAGGTGGTGACCGGGGACGGGGCCACCGGCCACGCCCTGTGCCTGGCCGGCGTGGACAAGGTCGCCCTCACCGGGTCGCCGGCCACCGGCCGCAAGGTGATGGCCGCCTGCGCCGAGCGCCTCACCCCGGTGGTGCTGGAGCTCGGCGGCAAGGACGCCATGGTGGTCGACGCCGACGCCGACCTGGACGCCGCGGCCTCCCAGGCGGTCTGGGGCGGCATGGCCAACGCCGGCCAGACCTGCCTGGCCGTCGAGCGGGTCTATGTGGTCGACGCCGTCTACGACCGGTTCCTGGACAAGCTGGTCGAGCGGGCCTCGCGCATCCGTCCCGGCGGCGGCCCCGACGCCGACTTCGGCCCCATCACCCTGCCCCGGCAGCTCGAGATCATCCAGCGGCACCTGGACGACGCCTTCGCCCGCGGGGCCAGGGCCCTTGTCGGCGGCCGCGACGCGGTCCACCCGCCCTATGTCGACCCGGTGGTGCTGGTCGACGTGCCCGCCGACGCCCTGGTCATGCGGGAGGAGACCTTCGGCCCGGTCCTCCCGGTGACCAGGGCCCGCGACGCCGACCACGCCGTCGCCCTGGCCAACGCCAACCCCTACGGCCTTGGCGCGGCCGTGTTCGCCACCCGCCGCGCCGAGCCCCATCGCCCGCGCCCTGCGCTCGGGCATGGCCAGCATCAACTCGGTCCTGACCTACGCCGGCATGCCGTCGCTGCCCCTCGGCGGCGTCGGCGAGTCCGGCTTCGGCCGCATCCACGGCCCCGACGGCCTCCGCGAGTTCACCCGCCCCAAGGCCATCACCCGCCAGCGCTTCCCCCTGCCCTTCCCCATGCAGAGCTTCGACCGCCCCCGCTACGTCCTCCCCGCCGTCCGCCAGGCCATGAAGCTCCGCCACGGCCGCACCCCCCGCTCTCCGGGGAGCTAGGCACGAGCCCCCGGACCCCCGGCGGCGACCCTAGCCGAGCTTGCGGTGGTCCCAGGTCGAGACCCGGGTCGGGGTGAACCTGATGCCGACCCGCTTGGCCGCCTGGGGCGACAGGGCGGCGCGGAGCTCGGGGGACGGGGTGGAGCCGCCGTAGCGGACGGCCAGGGCGACACCGATGTCGAGCACCTGGTCGGGGTCGCGGACCAGCTCGGCGTCGCACTCCATGGACACGCCGCGCAGCTCCTGGTAGGCGCCGCCGGCCTCGGACATGAGGGTGGCGCGGGGGTCGCGCTCCAGGTTGCGGGCCTTCTGGGAGGCGGCGTAGGTCCAGCAGTCGAGGCGGCCGCCGACCGGCACGTACCAGAGGCCGGCCAGGTGGGGCCGGCCGCCGGGGCCGAGGGTGGCGCAGGTCACGGTGCGCTGGGCGTCCAGGAACTCGGCCAGCTCGGCCTCGCTCATCCGGATCTGGCGGCGGCGGTCCATGCCGGCAGTCTACGGCCAGGGCGCTGGTAGCCTGGCCCGATCCCCGATCCGCCGGGACTCGGCCTCGAGCCCCGGACCCGGGGGGAAGGGAGGTGGACGGTCGTGCCGGTGCCCGCTCGGGTGCTCACCATCGCCGGGTCCGACTCCGGGGGCGGGGCCGGGATCCAGGCGGACCTCAAGACGTTCCTCGCCCACGGCGTGCACGGCATGTCGGCCATCACCGCCGTGACCGTGCAGAACTCGGTCGGGGTGCAGGGCTTCTACGAGCTCGAGCCCCGGGCCGTGTTCGAGCAGATCGAGTCGGTGGCCACCGACATCGGCGTCGACGCGGCCAAGACCGGGATGCTGGCCTCGGCCCCCATCATCGAGGCCGTGGCCGAGGCGGTGGAACGCTTCGCCCTGCCCAACCTGGTGGTCGACCCGGTGGCCGCGTCCAAGCACGGCGACCCGCTGCTGCGGCCCGACGCCGTGACGGCCCTGCGCGAGCGGCTGGCCCCGCTGGCCACCGTCATCACCCCCAACCTGGGCGAGGTGAAGCTCCTCTGTGGCATCGAGGTCCGCCACCGCGACGACCTGGGTGCCGCGGCCAGGGCGGTGCACGAGCTGGGACCGCGATGGGTGCTGGTCAAGGGCGGCCACCTGCCCGGCGGCGACGCCGTCGACCTGCTCTGGGACGGCCGCGAGGCGGTCGAGCTGACCGCCCCCCGGCTGGCCACCCGCCACACCCACGGGACCGGCTGCACCCTGGCCTCGGCGATCGCGGCCAACCTGGCCGACGGCCTCGAGGTGCCGGCCGCCGTCGAGGCGGCCAAGCGCTACCTGTCGGGGGCGATCGCCGGCGGCTTCCCGCTGGGCAAGGGCATCGGCCCGACCGACCACGCCTGGCGGTTCCGGGCCGCCGGCCTGCTCCGCCCCGGCGGCCCCAGCCACCCCACGCCCGTGCCCTGGCCGTACGGGCCCAACCCGTACGAAGGGTGAACATGGCTTCCCGCAAGGCAACCCTGGTGGCCAGGGCCCTGGTCGTCCACGACGGCAAGGTGCTGGCCGCCCACCACCATCACCAGGACGACGGCGACGACTTCTGGTGCCTGCCCGGCGGCAAGGTCAAGCCGGAGGAGCGGGTCGAGGACGCCGCCCGGCGCGAGCTGCTGGAGGAGACCGGCCTGCCCATCGGCCTGGCCGGCGTGGTCTGGCTCCAGGACCTGGTCGAGGAGGGCCAGTTCGTGGTCGTGTTCGCCGGCTGGCTGGCCGCCGGCCACGACGGCGTCCTCGGCATCGAGCCCAACCCGAGCGGAGACAAGAACCTGGCCGAGGTCGCCTGGCGGACCCCCGAGGAGCTGCTGGCCGGCGACTTCCGCCCGGCCGCCCTGCTCAAGCTGCTCGACCTCGGCAACCTCCCCGAGCTGCTCCGCCCGGAGGCGTGAGCCCCGCTACCAGGTGAACGGCGGCTCGTCGGCGCCGTCGTCGTCCCCGCGGTCGGGCACCGGCTGGCGGCGCAGCAGCTCGGCCAGGGTGTCGTTGACCTCCTCGAGGGTCAGGCCCCCGGCGGCCAGCTGCTCGGGCTCCAGCGGGCGCAGGCGCTGGCAGAAGGCGATCGCCTCCTCGACCGGCCCGGGGTCGTCCGGCTGCTCGTCGATCAGCTCGAACAGGGCGTCCTCGGCGTCGGCGTAGCGGCCCAGCGCCTCCAGCACCCGCGCCGTGGCCACGCGCTGGGCGACCGACAGCTCCAGCTCCCCGGCCCGCTCCAGCAGGTCGGCGGCCAGCTCGTGGTCGAGCAGGCGCTCGGAGCGGGCGGCCAGGCAGCCGGCGAGGGCGACGGCCCGCCGCCGGCGGACCGCGGCCTCGGCGGGCTGGCCGGCCCCGGCGTACAGGTCGGCCTCGGCCTTCAGCAGCTCCAGGGCCATCGCCACCCGCCGCATGTCCGGGTTCGACCCGGAGGTGAGCAGGTCCACCAGCTGGCCCTCGTCGAGCACGGCCACGACCCGGCTCCCCACCCCGACCAGCGGCTTGTAGGCCTCGTCGAACATGCCCAGCGCCTCGTCCCCCCGCCCGCCCTTGGCCAGCCCCATAATGGCGGCGAGCATCTGGCCGACCTGCTCGATCTGGCGCATCAGGTAGTCGCGCTGGTACAGGGGTAGCTCTCCTCTCCAGGGGAACGGTCAGGCACCGCCAGTATGGCGGTCGGCGACGTCGAGAGGAGCGCATGAGCGACCACGACCGGCCGGACGTCCCGCCGGCGCTGCGGCAGCTGGCCGCCTGGAGCTGGCGCCTGCTGGTCGTGCTGACCGCCGCCGGGCTCGTCCTCTACCTGCTCATCCTGCTCAAGATCATCGTGGTGCCGGTGATCGTCGCCCTGTTCCTGGCCACCCTGCTGGTCCCGCTGGTGCGCTGGCTGGAGGGCCGCGGCTGGCCGCACCTGACGGCGGTGCTGGCCGTGTTCGCCGGGGCGGTGCTGCTGCTGGCCGCCATCATCGCCGGGTTCATCCCGCTGATCGGCAACGAGCTGGGCACGCTGCAGCAGCGGGCCGACGAGGGCGTCCGCGAGGTGCAGGAGTTCATCGCCTCGCGCCCCTTCGGGCTCAGCGAGGAGGACCTCAACCGCTACCTCGAACAGGCCCGCCAGCGCATCACCGAGAACTCCACCGGCCTCACCCGGGGCGCGGTCGAGGGCGTGACCCTGATCGGGGAGCTGCTCACCGGGCTCATCCTCTGCCTGTTCCTGACCTTCTTCTTCGTCAAGGACTCCGAGCGCTTCACCCGCTGGATCCTCGACTTCGCCGGCCGGCACCGCGAGTACCACCTGCGCGAGATCGGCACCCGCTCGGCCACCGCGGTCAGCGGCTACCTGCGCGGCCAGGCCACCGTCGGGCTGGTCGACGCCGTCTTCATCGGCATCGGGCTGGCCATCATCGGCGTCCCCCTGGTCGTCCCGCTGTCCTTCCTGACCTTCGTGGCCGCGTTCCTGCCCCTGGTCGGCGCCTTCCTCGCCGGCGCCGTGGCCGCCCTGGTCGCCCTGGTCACCAAGGGCTTCACCGCCGCCCTGCTCGTGGTCGGCCTCACCGTGCTGGTGCAGCAGCTCGAAGGCCACCTGCTGGCCCCGCTGGTGCTGGGCCGGGCGGTCGCCCTGCACCCGGTGGTGATCATCCTCGCCCTGGCCGCCGGGGCCATCCTCGGCGGCATCATCGGGGCGTTCCTGGCCGTCCCCATCGCCGCGGTGGTCACCGCCGTCGGCACCTACCTGCGCGGCGAACCCGTCGGCGAACCCGCCGACAGCGGCGAGCCCGAACCCGAGACCAGCGGCCGGTCCTAGACGGCCCGGCGGACCTTGTTGGCCTTGATGCAGGAGGTGCAGACGTTGCGGCGGCGCGGGGTGCGCCCCTCCAGGATGCGGATGCGCTGGATGTTGGGGTTCCAGCGCCGCGGGCTGCGCTTGTGGGAGAAGCTCACCTTCATGCCGAAGCCCGGGTGCTTGCCGCAGATGTCGCAGACGGCGGCCATCGTCGAAGGACCTTCCTCGAGAGTGATTTCGCGCGAATTCACGAGAGCCGGGAGAGGGTAGCACGGGCCCGTCCGAGACCGCACCTATACTGGGCCGGTGGCCGAGACCAGAGTTCCCGACCCACTCGGCGCCCCGCTGGCCAAGGCCCCCGGGGTGTCCGCGGCGCTGGCCAAGGCGCTGGAGGAGGGCTTCGGCTACCGCACCGTCCGCGACCTGCTGGAGCACTACCCGCGCCGCTACCTGACCAGGGGCGAGCTCACCGACCTGGCCCACGCCAAGAAGGGCGCCGAGGTCACCCTGGTCGGGACCGTCCGCAACCTGGCCAAGAAGCAGCCCCGGCGCAACCTCCGGATCCTCGAGGTCCGGGTGGTCGACGGCAGCGGCGCCTGGGTCTGCACCTGGTTCAACCAGCCCTGGCACGCCCAGAAGCTCACCGTGGGCACGGTCGCCGCCTTCTCGGGCAAGCTCGCCTGGAAGGCCGGCCGCCTCGGCATGGCCAACCCCGGCTACGAGGTGCTCCGCGAGGGCGACGACCCCGAGGAGTTCGCCAACGAGGTCATCCCCGTCTACCCGGCCAGCAAGGAGATCTCCTCGGGCCGGCTCCGCCGGGCCGTCGGGGCCCTGCTCGACCGCTACGGCGACGTGCCCGACTTCGTGCCCGAGCCGCTGCGCCGCGCCCACGGCCTGCCCGACCGGGCCGGGGCCCTGGAGGCCATCCACCGCCCCGGCGACCGCAAGGAGGCCAGCCGGGCCCGCGACCGCCTGGTCTACGACGAGCTGTTCGTCCTCCAGGTCGGCCTGGCCCTGCGCCGCCGCGCCCAGGAGGCCGGCCAGCACGGCCAGCCCCTCCAGAACGACGGCGACCTGACCAAGCGCCTCCTGGCCAGCCTCCCCTTCCAGCTCACCGCCGCCCAGTCCCGGGTCATGGCCGAGATCGGCGCCGACCTGGCCCGCTCCAAGCCCATGCACCGCCTCCTCCAGGGGGAGGTTGGCTCGCGGAAAGACGGTCGTTGCCCTCTGGGCCCTGCTGTGCGCGGTCCAGTCGGGGATGCAGGGGGCGATCATGGCCCCGACCGAGGTGCTGGCCGACCAGCACGGCATCAACCTCCGGGGGCTGCTGGAGCCGCTGGGGGAGGGCGGGGGGCTGTTCGGGGGGCCGCGGGTCGAGGTGCTGACGGCGGCCACCACCGGGTCGAGCCGGCAGCGGATCCTGGACGGGGTGGCCGCCGGCGAGGTCGACCTGCTGGTCGGCACCCACGCGCTGCTGTCGGAGGGGGTCGAGTTCCGGCGGCTGGGGGCGGTGGTGGTCGACGAGCAGCACCGCTTCGGCGTCCACCAGCGGGTCCGGCTGCGCGAGAAGGGCGACAGCCCGCACGTGCTCATCATGACCGCGACCCCGATCCCGCGGACCCTGGCCCTGACCCTCTACGGCGACCTGGACGTCTCCACCCTGGACGAGCTGCCGCCGGGCCGGACCCCGATCGCCACCCACGTGGTCGCCGACGCCACCCTGCGGGAGCGGGCCTACCAGCGGGTCCGCGAGGAGGTGGCCGCCGGCCACCAGGCCTACGTCGTCTGCGCCCTCAAGGACGAGTCCGACAAGGTCGAGGTCCGCTCGGCCAAGGCCGAGGCCGAGCGGCTGCGGGCCGAGGTCTTCCCCGATCTCAGGGTCGGGCTGGTCTACGGCGACATGCCGGCCAAGGAGAAGGAGGCGACCATGGACCGCTTCCGGGCCGGCGAGGTCGACGTGCTCGTCTCCACCACCGTGATCGAGGTCGGGGTGGACGTGCCCAACGCCACCGTGATGCTGATCGAGGACGCCGACCGCTTCGGCCTCTCCCAGCTCCACCAGCTCAGGGGCCGGGTCGGGCGCGGCCAGGCGCCCGGGCTGTGCATCCTGTTCGCCGACCCCCTGACCGACGAGGGCCGGGCCCGGATGGACGCCATCGCCCGCACCAACGACGGCTTCGAGCTGGCCAACGAGGACCTGCGCATCCGCGGCGAGGGCACCGTGTTCGACGCCCGCCAGTCCGGCCTGTCCGACCTCAAGCTGGCCCGCCTGATCGACGACTTCGACTGGGTCCAGCGGGCCCGGGCCGACGCCTTCGCGCTGGTCGAGGCCGACCCGGAGCTGGCCGACCCCGGCCACCGGCGGCTGCGCCAGGAGGTGCTGGCCCGCCTGGGCGACGGCCGCGCCGAGTGGCTGGCCCGCGGCTAGTGCTGTGACCACGGACGCGCCCGTCTCATCCGCTGACCCAGGCACGGAATCCTTCCCGCCAGCTCGCATACCGCGGCTCCCAGCCGAGCTCTTTCCTTGCCTTCTCGTTCGAGGACCCGCGCGCGCTGGTCATCAGGGCCACCACGAACTCTCCGGCGAGCAGCCGCCCGAGCCAGGCGGGCACGCGCAGCGGCGGCTTCGCGCCCGCGACCTCGGCCAGGTACGGCAGCCACTCCGCGACCGGCGCCGGGTCGCTGTCCACGACGTTGTAGACGCCAGGCGCGCCGCGGTCGACCGCAGCCAGCGTCGCGGCCGCGGCGTCGGTGATCTGGATGAACGACCAGATCCCGGTCCCGCCGCCGATCACCGGCACCTGCCGCTTCCGCACGGCGTCCAACAGGACATCCGAGGCGCCCGGCCCGTAGAAGCCGCCGTAGCGCAGCACGATTCCCTCCGGCGCCGCGAGCGGCACGGTCTTGTCCACATGCTTGATCGCCGCCAGCGCCCGCGCTGACGACGGGGACGGCGGCCGCGAGGCGAGCGGATCCTCTTCGGTCTTCACCAGGCCGCCGGAACGCTCGTACGCGAGGCCGTTGCCCTGCGCGATGACCCGGCGGGTGCCCGCCCGCGCCGCGGCCGCCAGCAGGTTGTCGGTGCCCCGGGTCCGGAGCTCGTTGGTGGCGGCGAACACCTGGTCGACCTTGCGGAGGCTCCGCATGCCCGCCAGCGCGGTCATCTGGTGCACGATCACCTCCGGCCCGGCGGCCAGCACCGCCGCGATCACCGCCTCGCGATCCAGCCCGTCGACGACCACCGGCTCCGCGCCCGCCTCGCGCAACTGCGCGACCTTGCCGGGCGTCCTCGTGGTGGCGGTGACCTCGTGACCCGCCGCGACCAGCCCAGGAACGAGGTGCCGTCCCAGCGCCCCGGTCGCTCCCGCGACGAAGACTCGCATGATCTCTCCTTCCGCGTGGTGCCTTCCCTTGAAGACAAGGCACCACCCGGAGCTGTGACATTCTTCAACGCCGGCCTCGCGCGCCGTCCGCAGCGCGTCCGCGGGCTCGCCGCCGACCGGTAGCGCGAAGCACCGCCACGCACTAGGCTCCCGTCATGTCAACCGACGACCGCGGCTGGTCGGACGAGGAGCAGCTCGTCCAGTACCTGGGCGAGTTCGGGTTCAACCGGAACGAGGCCCGGATGTACCTGGCCGCCCTCGGGCGGCCGCCGCTGCGGGTGGCCGAGCTGGCCGAGCTGGCCGACGTCAACCGGCCCAAGGCCTACGACGCCCTGCGCCAGCTGGTCGAGAAAGGCCTGTTCGAGGAGGACGCCGGGCAGGTCCAGGGCCAGGTGGCCCGGTTCAAGGCCGCCGACCCCATGCTGGTCATCCAGCGCCTGCGCTACCAGAGCGCCCTCGAGCAGGCCGACCGGGTCCAGGACACCACCATGCTGGTCGCCGACCTGTTCGCCCGCTACTACGAGGCCCCCCAGGGGGACGACCCGTTCGAGTACGTCGAGCTGATCCGCAACTCCGACGCCGCCTGGGCCCGCCGCGACGCCATCACCGCCGGGGCCGAGAAGGAGGTCGTCCAGGCCCGCCGGATGACGCCGCCGGGGACCAGCCCCCGGGCCGGCGACGAGGTCGGGGTCCGCGAGGGCGTCAGCTACCGGGCCCTGTACGAGTCCGGGTTCCTGGCCTTCCCGCAGTTCATGGCCCGGCTGGCCGAACGCGTACAGCGCGGCGAGCAGATCCGCTTCGTCGAGGCGGTGCCGGTCGGCCTGACCGCCGTCGACCGGCGCAAGTGCCTGCTCAGCCTCAACCCGACCGGGCTGGTCAGCGGGCAGGGAAGCTGGGTCGTGCTCGAGCAGCCGGCCCTGGCCGACCTGCTCACCGACGCCTTCGACCGGCTCTGGGACTCGGCCGAGCCGGCCCCCCGGTAGCCGCGCCGCATCCCGGGTCCACAGCCCGCCGCCAGCGCCTTGACTTCGCCGTGCACCCTGCCTACTGTTGCGGCTCGCTCCTGTTGTCCCCTATGGGAAGGACAGATCGCTGACCCAGTCCGGTGACTCGGACCTGATCGACCGGCTCGTCCGTCACGGCCTCGGTCAGGGAGAGGCCCGCTGCTACGTCGGCATGCTGGCCCAGCGGGCGTTCAAGGTCAGCGAGGTCGCCGCCGAGGCCGGCCTGCCCCGGTCACGGGCGTACGAGCTGATCCGGTCGCTGGTCCGCTTCGGGCTCTGCACCGAGGTGGCCGGCAGCGGGGTGGCCCGCTTCCGGGCCGTCCCCCCCAACGAGGCCATCGGCCGCCTCGAGGCCTCCAAGGCCGAGCAGGCCCGGCGCCACGACCTGGCCCTCAACGGCCTGGTGCAGGCGCTGACCCTCCGCGCCGGCCCGTCGCCGGCCGCCGGCGAGGAGCCGCTGGAGATGCTGCGCCGCCGCGACCAGCTCCTGAGCGTCATGGCCAAGGAGGTCTGCCAGGCCCGCAAGGAGGTGCTGACCATCGTCAACACCTCATGGGAGCCGACCGACTGCCGGGGGATGCGCGAGCGCCTCGGCGCCGGGGTCCGGTTCCGCACCATCTTCGACCGCGACTCCCTGGGGCACGAGCCCCACCGGGCCTGGGTGGCCTCCCTCGACGACCACCCCGGGTTCGAGGTCCGGGTGGTGGACCGCGTCGACACCCTGTACCTGCTGGTCGACGGGTACGTGGTGTTCCTCAACCTGACCGTGCCGGGCTCCGAGTCGCCCGGCAGCCACGCCGAGTCCCTGCTCATGCGCCACGCCGGGCTCGGCCAGACCCTCCAGCACGCCTTCGAGCGCACCTGGCGGCACGGCGTCCCTTTTGAGCAGGCCCTCGCGGCGGACGGCGCACCCGCCCTGGTGGGCGCAACGACCAGCGCGCGCGACCCCGCCCCATCCTGGTGGAGCGGGTCCCGCGCCAGCAACGGCCGCTCAGCCGAACCCGGCTGAGCCGGCCCGACCGGTTGGACGGCGGGGGAACAGCCTTGGCCCCCCCGGGCTCAGTACCCCGCCGTTCGACCTAGCTGGTGATCGCCACCACCTTGAGTTGGTGACGAATTTGCCGTTGTCCTCGGTTCATTTGGGGGGAGTCCTCCCCCCAAACCCCCCCAACATCTCGGCCCGCATACGATGCGCGGGTGGGGAGCCGATTCGCCGTCCGTCGTTGAGGTGGTGCCGGTGCCGTGAGGGTTGTTGGGGGGCGGTTGGGGGGGCGCAGGTTGCGGGCTGTTCCGGGGCGGGGGACGCGGCCGACGAGTGACCGGGTCAGGGAGGCGCTGTTCGGGGTGCTGGGGGAGCGGGTCGAGGGGGCGCGGGTGCTCGACCTGTTCGCCGGGACGGGGGCGCTGGCCATCGAGGCGCTGTCGCGGGGGGCGGGGTCGGCGGTGCTGGTCGAGCAGGCGGCCCCGGCGGTGGCGGTGATCCGGGCCAACCTCGACGCCCTCGACCTGGGGGCGGCGGCCACGGTGCGCCGCACCCGGGCCGAGACCTACCTCCGGACCCAGCGGGACGGGCCCTTCGACCTGGTCCTGCTCGACCCGCCCTATGCGGCCCCGGTCGGGCTGGTCGCCGGGCTGCTGGGCCGCCTGGCCCGGACCGCCCTGGCCCCGGGGGCGGTGGTGGTGGTCGAGGCCGCCGCCCGCGCCGAGGCCCCGCCCTGGCCGCCCGGGCTCGCTCCCGAGCCGCCGCGCCGCTACGGCGACACCGCCCTGCACCTGGCCACGGCCGGTCCCTGAGCGGGACCAGGTACCCTTGGCGGGAACCGACCCCCAGCCAGGAGACCCCGAGCCGTGCGGACCGCTTGCTGCCCAGGCACCTACGACCCGGTCACCAACGGCCACCTCGACATCGTCGCCCGGGCCACCAAGTGCTTCGACCGGGTCATCGTGGCCGTGCTGATCAACCCGGCCAAGCAGCCGCTGTTCACCCTCGAGGAGCGCCAGGCCATGCTGAAGGAGGCCACCGTCGGGATGGCCTCGGTCGAGATCGACGCCTTCTCCGGCCTGCTGGTCGACTACGCCCGGCGCCGGCAGGTCACCGCCATCGTCAAGGGCCTGCGGGCGGTCTCCGACTTCGACTACGAGCTCCAGATGGCGCAGATGAACTACCGCCTGGCCGGGGTCGACACCATGTTCATGACCACCAGCCCCACCTGGTCGTACCTGAGCTCCAGCCTGGTCAAGGACGTGGCCAGGCACGGCGGCGACGTCACCGGCCTGGTGCCCGACTTCGTGGTGACCAGGCTGCGCGAGCGCACCCAGCAGCCCCCCGCCTAGGGCGGGGCGTTCTGCTACGTTGCCTCCATGAGCAAGCACGTCGCAGCACCAGCCCTCGCGGTGGACGTCCGCGAGCTGCTCCAGCGGCCCGGGGCGCACAAGCACGTGGTGGTGCGCGCGCCACTGAGCGACCTGGCGACCCCGGTCGCCTCGGTCCCGCCCGACCGGCCGGTCACGGTCGACGCCGAGATCGAGAGCGTGGTCGAGGGGCTGCTGGTCACCGGCCGGGTCACCGCCACCGCGGTGGTCCACTGCGTCCGCTGCCTGCGTGACTTCGACCTCGAGCTGGAGGTCGAGGTGCGCGAGCTGTTCGCCCTCGAGCCAGGGGACGACGAGGACGAGGGCTACGCGGTCCTGCCCGACGACCGCCTGCCGCTCGACACCATGGCCAGGGACGCGCTCGTGCTCGGCTTCCCGGCCTTCCCGCTGTGCCGCCCCGACTGTGCCGGGCTCTGCCCGGTCTGCGGCGCCGACCGCAACAGCGTCGACTGCGGGCACGGCGGGACCGAGCAGCTCGACCCCCGCTGGGCCGGCCTGGCCGACCTGCGCACCGGTGTTCAGGAGGACGACGATGCAAGCCCCAACGCGTGATGGGCGTCAAGGCGTTGCGGTCGCCTAAGCGGCAGCCGATCGAGAAGTCCCTCGGGATCCGCTTCGGGGGCGAGGAGCTGTACGTCTGGGCCTTCACCCACCGGTCGTTCGCGTACGAGAACGGCGGCCTGCCCACCAACGAGCGGCTCGAGTTCCTCGGCGACGCCGTCCTCGGCCTGGTCGTGACCGACATCATCTACCGCGCCTTCCCCGACCTGCCCGAGGGCCAGCTGGCCAAGCTCCGCGCGGCCACGGTGAACATGAACGTGCTCGCCGAAGTGGCCCGCGAGCTCGGCGTCGGCGACGCCGTGCGCCTGGGCCGCGGCGAGGAGCTGTCAGGCGGCCGGGACAAGTCCTCGATCCTGGCCGACACCCTGGAGGCCGTGCTCGGCGCCATCTACCTCGACAAGGGCCTGTCGCGGGCGGCCGCCCTGGTGCGCCGGCTGTTCGAGCACCGGGTGATGGAGGCCGCCGGCCGGGGCGCCGCCCTCGACTACAAGACCTCGCTGCAGGAGCTGGCCGCCTCCAGCCTCGGCGGGATGCCCTCCTACGCGATCGAGGAGGAGGGCCCCGACCACGCCAAACGCTTCACGGCCACCGTCTCGGTCGCCGGCACCACCTACGGCAGCGGCAAGGGGCGCTCCAAGAAGGAGGCCGAGCAGCAGGCGGCCCGCGAGGCGTTCGAGTCGCTGGCCACCGACCGCATGGTCACCGGCACCGGCGACACCGGGACCGAAGCGGTGCCGCCGCCCCCACCGGCCGGCTGAGGTGCCCGAGCTTCCCGAGCTGGACGTCCTGGCCGAGAACCTGGCGGCCCGGCTGGCCGGGGCCAGGGTGGCCGCGGTCCGGGTGGTCTCGGTGGCCGCCCTCAAGACCTTCGACCCCCCGATCGACAGCCTGGCCGGCCTGGCCGTGACCGGGGCCGGCCGCCGGGCCAAGTACGTCTGGCTGGAGCTCGGGGGGCTGCGGCTGGTCATGCACCTGTCGCTCGGCGGCCGCCTGGTCCTGGGCCCCAAACCGGCCTCGCGCAAGGTCGCCGTGCTCACCGTCGAGCTCGACGACGGCCGGGTCCTGTCCATGACCGAGGGCGGCACCCAGCGGCGGGCCGCGGTCTGGCTGGTCGACGACGTGGAGAAGGTCCCGCCCCTGGCCGGTCTCGGCCCCGAGCCCCTGGACCCCGGCTTCACCACCGAGCGCCTGGCCGCCATCCTGGCCGAGGGCGGCCACACCCTCAAGGGCATGCTCACCGACCAGCGGGCCATGTCCGGAGTCGGCAACGCCTGGAGCGACGACGTCCTCCACCGGGCCCGGATGTCGCCCTTCGCCCGCCCCGAACGGCTCGACCCGGACGAGGTCGAACGCCTCCACGCCGCCCTGGTCGGGGTCCTCACCGAGGCCCGCGCCACCCTGGCCGAGCAGGTCGGCGACGAGGTCGTCATCCCCAGGGCCTCCGAGCGCCTGTTCGCCGTCCACGGCCGCGCCGGGGCCGCCTGCTATGTCTGCGGCGACACCATCCGCTCGGTCTGGATGGGCGAGCGCGAGACCTCCTACTGCCCGACCTGCCAGACCGGCGGCCGCATCCTGGCCGACCGCCGCAGGTCGCGGTTCCTGCGCTGACGGTGACCTGAGGCGAGCCTAAGTTCACATGCGCACGAGGGGCTTGGGTGGCTACACTGCCCGGCGTCCGGCCCGGGGACGCTCGGGCGAGGCGGCCCGCCGGAGGAGCCCGTGCCCGAGTTGCCGGAGGTCGAGACCCTCCGCCACGACCTCGACAAGGAGGTCGGCGGCCGGAAGGTCAAGACGGTCGAGGTGCGGGCGGCCCGGGTGGTGCGCCGCCACCGCAACCGCCGGGAGTTCTCCGACCGGCTCCTCGGCCGCAAGCTCGGCACCACCGCCCGCCTCGGCGACCTCCTCCTGCTCGGCCTCGACGGCGGCCCGGACACGGCCGCCCTGGTGATCGACCTGGGCGCCAGCGGACGGCTCCTCAAGCAGCGCAGCGCCGCCCCCGTGGACCGCCAGACCGACGCCGTGCTCAGCTTCTCGGTCGGCGGCGACCTGCGGGTCCTTGACCTCGGGGAGGCCGGCGAGCTGTTCCTCGCCGGGCAGGACGAGCTGGCCGAGCTGGCCGACCGCCGGCGCGGCGCCATCGACCCGCTGGCCGACGCCATGGCCTGGCAGGCCCTCGGAGCCAGCCTGGGGGCCAGGCACGAACGGCTGCGGACCCTGCTCATCGATCCGACCTTCGTGGCCGGGATCGGGCCGGTCTACAGCGACGAGATCCTCTGGGCCGGCGGGCTGCGCTGGGACCGGGAGTCCGACAGCCTCACCGCCCAGGAGGTGCGCCGGCTCCACCGGGCCATCCAGGAGGTCGTCCAGGAGGCGGTGCGCCTGCGCGGCGTCTCGGTGGGGGAGACCCCGTGGCTCGACCTCCACGGCGGCAAGGGAGAGTTCGAGCCCCAGCTCAGCGTCTACCAGCGGGAAGGCCAGCCGTGCCGGCGCTGCCGCACCCCCCTGGTCCACGAGCCGATCCAGACCGGGCAGAGCACGTACTATTGCCCCAAATGCCAGAGCTGAAGGCCCGCGTTCCCGTTCCCGCCATCGCCGCCCTGCTCGCGGTGGTCCTGGCCCTGGCCGGCTGCGGCGGCTCCGGCTCGGCCGAGCCGTCCCAGCCGGCCGTGCTCGACCCCTCGGCCGGGCCGGCGGCTCCGACGACCAGGGCGGCTCCCAGGGCCGGCGAGGTCAAGCTGGGCAGGGCCCCGGCCTATGTCGCCCTGGCCGTCAAGGACGTGACCGTCCGGTCCCGTTCCGGGGGCAAGGGCGACGTCGTGGCGGTGTTCCCCCAGACGCTGCCCTGGGGGAGCCCGACGCCGTTCCTGATCTCCGAGGCCCGGCGCACCGCGACCGGGGACACCTTCCTCAAGGTCCTGCTGCCCCGGCGGCCCAACGGCTCCAGCGGCTGGGTCCAGCGTGACCAGGTGCGGATCAAGCCGGTGACCCACGAGGTCGTGGTCGACCTCTCCTCCCGCACCGCCAGCCTGCTGCGCAACCGCCGCAAGATCCGGAGCTTCCGGGTCGGGGTCGGGACCGCGGGCACACCCACCCCGGCCGGGCGCTTCTACGTGACCGTGAAGCTCAGGCCCCCCCAGATCTCGGCGGCGGCCTACGGCGCCTGGGCGCTGGGGCTGTCCGGCTACTCCGAGGTCCACCAGAGCTTCGGCACCGGCGACGGCCAGATCGCCCTGCACGGGACCTACAAGCCGTGGCTGCTCGGCCAGCCGGTGTCGAACGGGTGCGTGCGCATGGACAACGAGACCATCACCCTGCTGGCCGAGACGCTGCCCCTCGGCACGCCGGTCACCATCCAGCCATGACCCCCCTCCGGCTGAAGGCCGTCGTCAAGGGCGAGGTCCAGGGCGTCGGCTTCCGCTGGGCGGTCCAGCGCCAGGCCGTCCAGCTCGGGCTCACCGGCTACGCCGAGAACCTGCCCGACGGCACGGTCCGGGTCGAGGCCGAAGGCGACCCCGACCGCCTCGACCAGCTCGAGACCTTCCTCCACCAGGGCCCGCGCTGGGCCGAGGTCGCCTCGCTGGACAGCGAGCGGGTGCCCGCCACCGGCGAGTTCCACCGTTTCGAGGCCGTGTGAGACGGCGGGTTCGTCTCGATGGGCTCGCTTGGCGCCTCCATACGGACGTGTTATAGTCCGCTTGTGAAATCAGGTCTCTGGGACCGCCCAGACGCGGTGCTTGGTCAGCCCGGCTGCATAGGGCAGGGTCACGCACACGTCCGGGCCCTTCCTCGCCCAGGGAACAAACCGTAAGAAGTCGTCGGCCGTTCCGCGCGGCACTGGACGACCCATGTGGGCTGCCAGTCCAGCGGACAAGATCGCAGCGGTAACCCCGAAGCCGCTGCAGTGGGAGGAGCTTCCCGGATGTCGAAGGCGCTCATGGGCTACGTAGGTCAGCCGCCCGCATACATGATCCTGCGGGAACTGAATGCCCTCAAAGCGCGTGTCGCCGAGCTCGAGCGGCACCTCGCGGTAGCGGAGCAGGAGCTCGCCCTTCGCGAGGTCGAGGGCTTCCGCACCTCGACCACCAAGGAAGCGGCCCTGGCCTAGCCAGGGTTTCGTCAACTTCGGGGCCTCCTCCGGGAGGCCCCGACCGTTGCCCGGTCGTCTCCCACATCCCCGGGATCGTCGGATGTGCGTGCTAGCATGCGGGCGCCCAGAGGCTGCAAGGGGGTGCGGGCCAGCCGCGTGTTCCTGAAGTCGCTGACCCTGCGCGGGTTCAAGTCCTTCGCCGAGAAGACCACCCTGGACTTCGAGCCGGGGATCACGGTCATCGTCGGCCCCAACGGCTCCGGCAAATCCAACGTGGTCGACGCGGTCGCCTGGGTGCTGGGCGAGCAGGGGCCCAAGTCGCTGCGTGGCGGCAAGATGGAGGACGTCATCTTCGCCGGCACGGGCAGCCGCGGCGCCCTCGGCCGGGCCGAGGTCGCCCTCACCATCGACAACTCCGCCGGGCTGCTGCCCATCGAGTACACCGAGGTGACCGTCACCCGGCTGCTGTACCGCTCCGGCGAGAGCGAGTACGCCATCAACGGCACCACCTGTCGGCTGCTCGACATCCAGGAGCTGCTGTCCGACACCGGGGTCGGCCGCGAGCTGCACACCGTCCTCGGCCAGAACCGCCTGGAGGACGTGCTCGGGGGCCGGCCCGAGGACCGCCGGGCGGCCATCGAGGAGGCGGCCGGCGTCTACAAGCACCGCCGCCGCAAGGAGAAGGCGCTGCGCAAGCTGGCCGGCATGGAGCAGCACCTGGTCAGGCTGTCCGACCTGGTCGGCGAGCTGCGCCGCCAGCTCAAGCCGCTCCAGCAGCAGGCCGAGACGGCCGCCAGGGCGGCCGAGGTCGCCGCCGAGCTGCGCGAGGTCCGCCTCACCCTGCGGTCGCGGGAGCTGGCCGGGGTCCGCGAGCGGTCGGCGTCGCTGGACGCCGAGGAGGCCGCCTTCGCCGCCCGGCTGGCCGAGTTGGAGCAGCGCCACGACGACGAGGAAGGAACCGAGCGCCGCTTCCAGGCCGAGCTGACCGAGCTGGAGCCGGCGGCCGGCCGGGCCGGGGAGGCCGTGCACCGTCTGGCCACCGTGCGCGAGCGCCTCCGGGGCACGGTGGCCCTGGCCGAGGCTCGCGCCCGCCACCTGGCCGAGTCGCTGGCCGAGGAGCCGGACGGCCGCTCGGTGGCCGACCTGGAGCGGGAGGCCGGCGAGGTCGCCGACGAGCTGGGCCGGGTCGAGGCCGAGCTGGCCGCCACCACCGCCACCGCGACCGAGGCCGCGGCCACCCGCGACCAGGCCCGGGCCGCCCTGGCCGCCTTCGACCAGGCCGCCGCCAGGGCCGAACGGGACCGGGCCGCCGCCCACAAGCGCGAGGTCCGGCTGGCCAGCGAGGTCGCCGGGCTGGAACGGACGATCGAGCAGATGGAGGCCGAGTCCGGCCGGCTGCGCGAGCAGGCGGCCGGGGTCGAGCGGCGCCGGGCCGAGACCGCCGCCCAGGTCGAACGGCTCCGGGCCGAACGGGCCGAGCTGGAGGGCCAGCAGGCGGCCAGGGACACCGACCGCCGGGCGGCCGACGCCCAGCGCGACCAGCGGGCCGCCGCCGCCCGCCGCCTGGCCGCCGAGGAGCGCCGGGTCGAGGCCGAGCGGGCCGCCGCCCGCGCCCGCCGCGAGGCCTTCGAGGCCACCGCCAGGGCGGCCGGCGGCGACGCCCTCGCCTTCCTGGAGGGCGCCGGCCGCGGCGGCGTCCTCGGCCCCCTCGCCCCCGCCCTCTCCGTCACCCCCGGCTACGAAGCCGCCGTCGCCGCCGCCCTCGGCCCCGACGCCGACGCCATCGTGGTCGCCGGCCCCGCCGTCGCCACCGGCGGCGCCCGCCTCCTCCGCGACGCCAGCAGCGGCCGCGCCATCCTCCTCCACCCGCCGGCGGGAACGGCGAGGCCGCCGACCCGCGTTCGGACCTCCGGCCCGCCGGATGTGGGCCCCCGAACCGGGAGGGTAGCCGATGGGCCGGAGGGGCTCTCGGGGCTGTCCACAGGGGTCGACCGCGGAGCAACGGGAGCCCGTTGCTGCTGGACCGGGTGGCCACGGCCGGGTTTGCCGGGGAGGTGGCCAGGGGGTTGCTGGACGGGGTGCTGGTCGCCGACGACCTGGACCAGGCCAGGGAACTGCTGGAACGGCATCCGGAGCGGCGGGTGGTGACCCTGGCCGGGGAGCTGCTGGCGGCGGGGCGGGTCGAGGGCGGGGTGGTGCCCGAGGCGAGCGGGCTGGCCGCGCGGCGGGCGGCCGACGAGGCCGCCGGGGCCGAGGCGGCCGCGGGGGCGGCCCTGGAGCGGCTCGGGGCCGAGCTGCGGGCCGCCCAGCACGAGCTGGAGGCCCAGGAGCGGCGGGCCGCCGACGCGACCCGGGCGCTGCGCGACGCCCAGGCGGCCGTCCGCCGCCTCGACGACCGGGCCACCATGGCCGGCAAGGAGCTCCGGGGCCTCGAGCGGGAGGCGGCCACCGCGGCCGAGCGCCTGCACGAGCTCGACCGCGGCCGCGAGCGGGCCGCCGCCCGCCTGACCGCCGCCCAGGCGGAGCTGGCCGCCGGCAAGGGCGAGACCGCCCCCCTGGCTGTCCCGGGAGCGCCACGGCAGGGGGTGCTCGCCGGGACAGGGGCCGAACGCGACGCCGAGCTGCTGGCCGGCGGGCGGCCGCCGCTGGCCGACGCCCTCGACCAGGCCGAACAGGCCGCCACCGCCGCCCGGGTGGCCGGCGCGGCCGTCGGCGAGCGGCGCCGGCTGCTGGACCAGCGCCTGGCCGAGCTGCGCGCCCAGGCCGCCGCCGAGGTCGAGGCGTCCCAGCGACGGGCCAGGGCCCGCGCCGCCCGCCTGGACGGCGCCCGCCGGGCCGGGCTGGCCGCCACCGCCGGAGCCTCCGCCCTGGCCAGGCTGGAACGGTCCCTGGCCCAGGCCGCCGCCGAGCGCGACCGCCTGGCCGCGACCCTCCAGGCGGCCCGGGAGGGCCTGGCCGCGGCCGCCGCCGGCCGCCGCCAGGCGTCCGCCGCCCTCGACGAGCACCACGCCGTCACCCGGGCCTCCGACGAGGCCAGGGTCGAGGCCCGCCTCCGCGCCGAGGAGCTGGGCAAGCGCATCGTCGAGGAGTTCGCCATCGACCCCGACGAGGCCATGACCGAGTACCTGCCCGGCGAGGCCCGCCTGGCCGAGCTGCCCGAGGCCGACCCCCGCCGCCAGCCCTCGACCGAGCTGCGCCGGGTCGCCACCGCCCTCGACCGCCGGCTCACCCTGCTCGGCCGGGTCAACCCGCTCGCCCTCGAGGAGTTCAAGGCCCTGGAGGAGCGCTACACCTTCCTGTCCGGCCAGCTCCAGGACCTCAAGGAGAGCCGCCGGGACCTGCTCAAGGTGGTCAGGGCGGTCGACGAGCGCGTCCGGGAGGTGTTCGGCCAGGCCTTCGAGGACGTGGCCCGCGAGTTCCAGCGCACCTTCGGCCTGCTGTTCCCCGGCGGCGACGGCCGCCTGGTCCTCACCGAGCCCGACGACCTGCTGGCCAGCGGGGTCGAGATCGAGGCCCGCCCGCCCGGCAAGAAGGTCCGGCGCCTGTCGCTGCTGTCGGGAGGCGAGCGCAGCCTGGTCGCCCTGGCCTTCTACTTCGCCATCTTCCGGGCCCGCCCCAGCCCCTTCTACGTCCTCGACGAGGTCGAGGCGGCCCTCGACGACGTCAACCTGCACCGCTTCCTCGACCTGCTCGACGACGCCCGCGAGCACGCCCAGCTCCTGGTCGTCAGCCACCAGCGCCGCACCATGGAGGCGGCCGACGCCCTCTACGGCGTCTCCATGCAGGCCGAGGGCGTGAGCAAGGTGGTGAGCCGGCGGCTACGCTCTGGCAAGCTCGACGAGCACGCCGCCGCCGTCGCATCGAGGTGAGGTAGTGGAAGGGCTGGAGATCCTCCTCGTGGTCGCCGCCACCCTGGTGATCGTGAGCCTGCTGGCCGTCGTGCCCCTGGTCGCCGGGCGGCGCCGCCGCCAGGACGCCGACCGGCCCCGCCCGGTCGACCTGGACCGCGAACCGGGCGTCGGCGACGACGCCGGGCAGCCCCCGCCGCCCGGCCGGGAGGTCGCCGACGTCGACCTGCCGCCCGACGACCGCGGCGTCGCCACCGTGGCCCCGCCCGAGGAGGTCATCGCCCCCCGGCGCCGCTTCCGCGAGCGCCTCGGCCGTTCCCGGGCCGCCCTGTCCCGCGGCATGGCCGGGCTGCTGGCCAGGGGCGCCGACGACGACGAGGCCTGGGAGGAGCTCGAGGAGGCCCTGCTGGCGGCCGACGTCGGCGTGGCCACCGCCACCGAGCTCGTCGAGCGCCTGCGGACCAGGGCCAGGGCCGAGCGGGCCAGCGGCCCGGCCCTGCGCGAGCTGCTCCGGGCCGAGCTGCTGGACGCCGTCGGCACCCCCGACAGGTCCCTCGCCCTCGACCTGCTCACCGAGCAGCAGCGGCCAGGGATCGTGCTGGTCGTCGGCGTCAACGGCACCGGCAAGACCACCACCGTCGGCAAGCTCGCCCTGGCCCTGGCCGAGGAGGGCAAGCAGCCGGTGCTGGCCGCCGCCGACACCTTCCGGGCCGCCGCCACCGAACAGCTGGCCATCTGGGCCGACCGCGTCGGCGCCCCGATCGTCCGCCACCAGCAGGGCGCCGACCCGGCCGCGGTCGCCTTCGACGGCCTGGCCTCGGCCAGGGCCAGGGGCGCCGACGTGCTCCTGGTCGACACCGCCGGCCGCCTCCACACCAAGACCAACCTCATGGAGGAGCTGCGCAAGCTCCGCCGGGTCCTGGAACGCGAGGGCGGCCAGGTCCGCGAGGTCCTGCTGGTCCTGGACGCCACCACCGGCCAGAACGGCCTCGCCCAGGCCCGCCAGTTCACCGACGCCGTCGGCGTCACCGGCGTCGTCCTGACCAAGCTCGACGGCACCGCCAAGGGCGGCATCGTCATCGCCGTCCAGCGCGACCTCGGCATCCCCGTCAAGCTCGTCGGCCTCGGCGAGGGCGCCCACGACCTCGCCCCCTTCGACCCCGACGCCTTCGTCGACGCCCTGCTGTCCGAGGACGGGTCCTGACCCGGTCGGCCTATCAGCGCCCCCCGGCCAGGCGGTCGCGGAGGAACCCGACGGTGATCGACCACGCCTCGGCGGCCGCGTCGGGGGCGTGGAGGGCGACGTCGCGGTTGGCGAAGGAGTGCTCGGTGCCCGGCCAGGTGTGGACCTCCACCTCGGTGCCGGCGGCCCGCAGGGCGGCCACGAACCCGTCGTAGAACTCCGGCGGGTCGAACTCGTCGGTCTCGGCCAGGTGGAGCAGGACCGGGCAGCTGATCTTGGCCGCGTCGTCGGCGTCGAGGGCGGCGTAGTAGACGGCGGCCGCGTCCACGTTGCCGGTGGTCGCCTGGAGCAGGGCGAACATCCCGCCCAGCGACCAGCCGAGCACCCCCACCGGCCCGCCGCCCGCCCGGTCCCGCAGCGTCGCCACGGCCTCGTCCAGCCGGGCCCGGGCCGCGGCCTTGTCCATGCCCTCCATCAGCGCCTCGGCCTGGGCCGGGTCGGTGGCGGTGCGGCCGCCGTACAGGTCGGGGGCGAGTGTCACCAGCCCGGCCGCGGCCAGCTCGTCGCCGGCGGCCCGGACGTGCGGCAGCAGGCCGTACCAGTCGTGCACCACCAGCACGCCGGCGCTGGCCGGCCGGGGCGGCTCGGCCAGGTAGGTCCCGTCGGTCTCGGTCATGGGCGCTCCGCTCCTGGGTCGGGGTCGGCGACGAAGGGACGCTACCGTGTCGGCATGACAGCGTTCCGCCGGCGCCGGCACGTCGAGCTGCAGGCCTTCCGCGGCTACGGCACCCCGACCCGGCTGCGGGTGCGGGGCCGGGTGCTGCGCGCGACCGGGCTGGTCCGGTCGCGGCTGGGCGACTCGGTCATCGACAACGTGCGCAACATGTTCCACCGCTTCGAGAGCGACGAGGTCCCGGGGGCGCTGGTGGCCGCCCGGGCCGCGCTGGGCGACCGGTTGCGGGTCCGGGCCGACGAGGAGGGCTACTTCGACGTCGTCCTGGACCTGCCCCGGCCGCTCGACGACCCGCGGGTCTGGGAGCCGGTCGAGCTGGAGCTGCTGGAGCCGCCCGCGCCCGGCGGGATCAGCCACGCCACCGGCCAGGTCCTGGTCCCCCGCGACCCGCAGTACGCCGTCATCAGCGACCTCGACGACACCGTGCTGCACTCCCACGCGACCAGCCTGTGGCAGATGGCCAAGCTGACCCTGCTCCACAACGCCCACACCCGGCTGCCGTTCGAGGGCGTGGCCGGCTTCTACCAGGCCCTGCAGCGGGGCCGTGACGGCGAGGCCTACAACCCGGTGTTCTACGTCTCCAACAGCCCCTGGAACCTCTACGACCTGCTGGAGGACTTCCTGGACGTGCAGGGCATCCCCCGCGGCCCGCTGCTGCTGCGCGACTGGAGCCTGCGCACCGTCAAGGCCGGCGAGGCCCACAAGCTGGCCACCATCGAGGGGCTGCTGGCCACCTACCCCGGCCTCCAGGTGGTGCTGGTCGGCGACAGCGGCGAGCGCGACCCGGAGATCTACCGCCAGGTGGTCCTGCGCCACCCGGGCCGGGTCCTGGCCGTCTACGTCCGCGACGTCGCCCCCGACCGACACGCCGCCGTCCGGGCGATCGCCGCCGAGCTGGCCGGCCACGGGGTCGACCTGGTCTTCTCGCCCGACACCGAGGCGGCCCGCCGCCACGCCCTCGACCGCGGCCTGATCGTGGCCGCCGCCCTCCCCGGCAGACCGTCTGAGCGCGCCCGGGCCACGGTCAGCCCAGCTCGGCCACGCCCTCCAGCAGCCGGTCGACCTCGTCCCGTTCGTTGTAATGGACGAGGCCGGCCCGGACGGCGCTGCCGGCGTCGCGGATGGCCAGGGCGCCGGTCAGCTCCCAGGCGTAGTTGTGGCCGTTCCAGACGTTGACCCGGCGGGCGGCCAGGTGCTCGGCCACCTGGCGCGGGTCCATCCCGGCGACGGTGAAGTAGGCGGTGGCGGTCCGGCGGGCCGCCTTGCCGTAGGTGGTGACGTGGCCCATCGCCTCCAGCCCGCCCAGCAGCACCCCGAACAGCTCCAGCTCGTAGGCCTCGGCCGCGGCCATCGAGGCCAGCACCCGCTGGCGGCGGCTGCCGGTGGCCGCCGGGTCGAGCGAGGCCAGGTGGTCGACGGCGGCGACCACCCCGGCGAAGTCGGCGAACGGCGAGGTGCCCTGCTCGAACCGTTCCGGCACCTCGTCGGAGGAGGAGGCCAGCTTGTCGGGGCGCAGCCTCTCCAGCAGGGCCGGGTCGGCGACCACGGCCCCGACGTGCGGCCCCGACCACTTGTAGGCGCTGGTGGCGTAGAAGTCGGCCCCGAGGGCGGCCGCGTCCACCGGGCCGTGGGCGGTGGCATGGACCCCGTCGACGTAGGTGAGGGCGCCGGCGGCGTGGGCCACGGCAGCGATCGCGGCCACGTCGGGGCGGGTGCCGAGCACGTTGCTGGCCGCGCTGACCGCGACCAGCCGGGTCCGCTCGCCGACCAGCCCCTCGTACTGGCCGGCCGGCAGCTCGCCGGTGGCCAGGTCGACCTCGGCCCAGCGCACCACCGCCCCCGCCCTGGCCGCCGCCTGGAGCCAGGGCCGGACGTTGGCGTCGTGGTCCAGCCGGGACACGACCACCTCGTCGCCGGGGGCCCAGCCCGCCGCCAGGGCGGCCGCCAGCCGGTAGGTGAGGGTGGTCATGTTGGGGCCGAGCACGACCCCGTCGGGCTCCCCGCCGACCAGGTCGGCCACGGCCCGCCGGCACCCGGCCACGAGCTCGTCCGAACGGCCGCTGGCCGGGAAGGCCCCGCCGACGTTGCCGATCCCGGCCCGGTAGGCGCCGGCGATCGCGTCGATCACCGCCGCCGGCACCTGGGTCCCGGCGGCCCCGTCCAGGTAGGCGTAGCCGTCGCCCAGGGCCGGGTACAGCGCCCGCACCCGGCCCACGTCGAAGGTCACGTCCTCACCTGGTTCTCACCACGCGTACGCTTCGGGGGCGGCGCCGCCGGGACCCGGCCAGATCTTGTCGAGGCGGGCCAGCGCCTCGTCGTCCAGCTCGACCTCGAGGGCGCGCAGCGAGTGCTCGAGCTGCTCCAGGGTCCGAGGGCCGGTGATCGGCGCGGTCACGCCCGGCTGGTGCAGCAGCCAGGCCAGGGCCACGTCCGAGGGCCGCTCGCCCAGCTCCTCGCAGAACGCCTCGTACTCCTCGACCTGGCCCTGGTGCTCCTCCAGCCGCTTGCGCGTCTGGTCGCTGGCGCTGCGGCCCTCCCTGGGCCTTGCGCAGGATGCCGCCGAGCATCCCGCCGCCGAGCGGGCTCCAGGGGATCACCCCGACCCCGTAGTCGCGGCAGGCCGGCAGCACCTCCAGCTCGATCGAGCGCTCGGCCAGGTTGTAGAGCGACTGCTCGCTGACCAGCCCGAGCGAGTTCCGCGCCCTGGCGGCCTCGTTGGCCTTGACGATGTGCCAGCCGGCGAAGTTCGAGGAGCCGACGTACAGCACCTTGCCCTGCTGCACGAGCAGGTCCATGGCCTGCCAGATCTCGTCCCAGGGCGTGTCCCGGTCGACGTGGTGCATCTGGTACAGGTCGATGTAGTCGGTCTGCATCCGGCGCAGCGACCCCTCGCAGGCCCGGCGGATGTTCAGCGCCGACAGCTTGTTCTCGTTGGGCCAGTCGCCCATCGACCCGTACAGCTTGGTGGCCAGGACCACCTTGTCGCGGCGCCCGCCGCCCTTGGCGAACCAGCGGCCCACGATCTGCTCGGTGACGCCCTCGCCCTGCTTCCAGCCGTAGACGTTGGCGGTGTCGAAGAAGTTCATGCCCTCGTCCAGAGCCCGGTCCATGATCGTGTGGGAGTCCTCCTCGGAGGTCTCCGGCCCGAAGTTCATCGTCCCCAGGCACAGCCGGCTGACCAGCAGCCCGGTCCGTCCCAGATGGGTGTGCTCCACCCGCGGCTCCTTCGGTGCGGCGTCCTTTCCGCGAGCCAGCATATGCTGGGGTCATGTTCGACACCCTCTCCGACCGGCTCCAGGACACCTTCACCCGCCTGCGCGGCCACGGGCGGCTGTCCGAGGCCCAGGTCGACGCGGCGCTGCGCGAGGTCCGGCTGGCCCTGCTGGAGGCGGACGTCAACTTCAAGGTGGTGAAGGACTTCATCGCCCGGGTGCGCGAGCGGGCGGTGGGGGAGGAGGTCACCCGCAGCCTCACCCCGGCCCAGCAGGTGGTCAAGATCGTCCACGAGGAGCTGGTCGTCACCCTGGGCGAGCGCAACGTGCCCCTCCAGTGGTCGCCGCGGCCCCCGACGGTGCTGCTGATGGCCGGCCTCCAGGGTTCGGGCAAGACCACCACCGCGGCCAAGCTGGCCCGATGGCTGGCCGGCAAGGGCCGCAAGCCGTTGCTGGTCGCCTGCGACCTCCAGCGCCCGGCCGCGGTCAAGCAGCTCCAGGTGCTCGGGGAGCAGGCCAAGGTCCCGGTGTTCGCCCCCCACCCGGGCGGGCCGGACGCCGACCCGGTGCCGGTCGCCCTCGGCGCCCGCGACGAGGCCGAGCGGACCGGGCGCGACGTGATCGTGGTCGACACCGCCGGACGGCTGGCCATCGACGCCGAGATGATGGCCCAGGCGGCCGCGATCCGCGAGGCCGTCCAGCCCACCGAGGTCCTGCTGGTGGTCGACGCCATGACCGGCCAGGACGCGGTGGCCACGGCCCAGGCGTTCCAGGAGGGCGTCGAGGTCACCGGGTTCGTCCTGACCAAGCTGGACGGCGACGCCCGGGGCGGGGCCGCCCTGTCGATCCGGTCGGTCACCGGGCGGCCGATCAAGTTCGCCGCCACCGGGGAGAAGCTGGCCGACTTCGACGCCTTCCACCCCGACCGGCTGGCCGGCCGGATCCTGGGCATGGGCGACGTGCTCACCCTGATCGAGCGGGCCGAGGAGCAGATCGACCGCGAGCAGGCCGAGAAGATGGAGCGCAAGCTGCGGGAGGCCTCCTTCACCCTGGAGGACTTCCTCGACCAGCTCCAGCAGGTCAAGAAGATGGGCCCGCTCAGCCAGGTCCTCGGCATGCTCCCGGGCATGAGCCAGCAGCTCAAGGGGGTCGAGGTCGACGACCGCGACGTGGCCAGGGTGGAGGCGATCATCCGCTCGATGACGCCGGTGGAGCGCAACAACCCCAGGATCCTCAACGGCTCGCGCCGGGCCCGCATCGCCCGCGGCTCCGGCACCACCACCCAGCAGGTCAACGCGCTGCTCAAGCAGTTCGAGGAGGCCCGCCGGATGATGAAGCAGCTGTCGGGCATGACGCCCAAGAAGCTGCGCAGGATGGGCCTGCGCTAGACTGCCTCGGTCCCGGATGCCACAGCAGGCACACGACGGGGAACGGCAGACCCACCGGGAGGGCGGGCCACCCCGAGACAGGAGCACTCCCACACCATGGCCGTGAAGATCCGCCTGATGCGCATGGGCGCCAAGAAGGCCCCCTTCTACCGGGTCGTCGTCGCCGACTCGCGCAGCCCCCGCGACGGGCGCTTCCTCGAGAACCTCGGCGTCTACCACCCCAACAACGAGCCGTCCAAGGTCGAGATCGACACCGAGAAGGCGTCGGCCTGGCTGGCCAAGGGCGCCCAGCCGACCGAGGCGGTCGCCAAGCTGCTGGCCATCGCCGGGGTCGAGAGCATGGCCGAGCGCAAGCAGGCCGCCAAGGCCCTCCGGGCGACCGTGGCCAAGGCCAAGGCCGAGCCGGCCAAGAAGAAGAAGGCCCCGGCCAAGGCCAAGGCCAAGAAGTAGCGCCCGATGCGTGACGTCGTCCTCTACCTGGCCAGGGCGCTCGTCGACGACCCGGACCGGGTCACCGTCGAGGAGCTGCCCGGCGGCCGCGGCGTCACCTACGAGGTCCGGACCGCCCCCGACGACGTCGGCAAGCTGATCGGCCGGGGCGGCCGGACGGTCAAGGCCCTGCGCCGGGTCGTCAAGGCCGCCGCCCCCAAGGGCCACCGGGTCGAGGTCGAGGTCCTCGCCGAGGGCGAGTGACCATGCCCGAGCCCGATCCACCGGGGCACCCCCCTGGGGTTCCCCGGACCCCTCCCGGCCCTCCGGACCGGCTGGTGGTGGGGCGCGTGGTCCGGCCCCATGGGGTGCGGGGGGAGCTGTCGGTCGAGGTGCTCTCGGACGCGCCCGAGCGGTTCGCGCCCGGGGCCGAGCTGGGCGTCGGGGACCCCGACGGCCCGGAACCGCTGGAGCCGGCCGTCATCCGGGCGGCCCGCCTCCACCTGGGCCGGCTGCTGCTCAGCCTGGAAGGGGTGGAGGACCGCGACGCCGCCGACCGGTTCCGGGGCGCCTGGCTGTCGATCCCGGCCGCCTCGGCCCGCCCCCTCGACCCCGGCGAGTTCTGGCCCCACCAGCTGGTCGGCCTGACCGTGGTCGACCACCAGGGCCGCGAACGGGGCCGGGTCGCCGACGTCGTCCCCGGCGCCGCCCACGACCTGCTGGCGGTCGAGCTCCCCGGCGGGACCAGCGCGCTGGTCCCGGCGGTGGCCGCGCTGGTCACCGTCGACCTGGACGCGGGCCGGGTGCTGGTCGACGCCGTCCCCGGCCTCCTGGACGAGACCTGAGCCATGCTCGTCGACATCGTCACCATCTTCCCCGGGTTCTTCGCCTCGCCCCTGGCCACCGGCCTGCTCGGCAAGGCGGGGGAGCGGGGCCTGGTCGAGGTCCGCCTGCACGACCTGCGCGACTGGGCCAGCGACCGCCACCGCAGCGTCGACGACGCGCCCTTCGGCGGCGGCGCCGGCATGGTCATGCTCCCCGGGCCCTGGTTCGACGCCCTGGACGACCTGGAGGCCGAGGGCCCGGCCCGGGTGGTGCTCCTCGCCCCCGACGGCCGCCGCTTCGACCACGGGGTCGCCCAGCGGCTGGCCGCCGAGCCCCGGCTGATCCTGTGCTGCGGCCGCTACGAGGGCATCGACGAGCGGGTCCGCACCCGCGTCCACGAGGTCCTCTCCATCGGCGACTTCGTGCTCGCCGGCGGGGAGACGGCCGCCCTGGTGGTCCTGGACGCCGTGGCCCGGCTCGTCCCCGGGGTGATGGGCAACGCCGCCTCGGCCACCGACGAGTCGTTCGCGGCCGGCCTGCTCGAGTACCCGCAGTACACCCGCCCGGCCGTCTACCGGGGCCTGGAGGTCCCGGCCGTGCTCCGCTCCGGCGACCACGGCGCGGTGGAGCGCTGGCGCCGCGCCCAGGCCCTGGAACGGACCCGCCGGCTCCGTCCCGACCTGCTGGACGAGCCGGAGTAGCCCGGACCCGAACGTGCTACCCTCGGGTGAGCGCGGGTCGCGCTATGCTGACCGTTCGCGTCTTTCAGCTTTCCAAGGAGTCTCTTCATCATGCAGATCACCGACGTGGCCGAGCGCGCGCAGCTGCGCGACGATCTGCCCGACTTCCGGCCCGGCGACACCGTCAAGGTGCACGTCCGCGTGGTCGAGGGGAGCCGGGAGCGGATCCAGGTCTTCCAGGGCTTCGTCCTGCGCCGCCAGGGCGGCGGCCTGCGGGAGACCTTCTCCGTCCGCAAGGTCTCCTTCGGCGTCGGCGTCGAGCGGACCTTCCCGGTGCACTCGCCCAGCATCGCCAAGGTCGAGCTGGTCACCCGGGGCGACGTCCGCCGGGCCAAGCTCTACTACCTGCGTGAGCGGACCGGCCGGGCCGCGAAGATCAAGGAGAAGCGCAGCCCCGCCCGGACCTGAGCCGGGGAGGCCAGCCCCTTGAGCAAGACCAGCGACGAGCGCGGACGGCTCGGCGACCGGGTCGACCCGCCGCCGGCCCCGGCCGACCCGCCCGAGCCCGAGACCCCGCCGTACCACAGAGAGGACGAGAAGCAGCCAGGGCTGCTGGCCGTCGTCCGCGAGACGGTGGTGCTGGTCGCCCTGGCCGTGCTGCTGGCCGTGGTCTTCAAGACCTTCCTGGTCGCGGCCTTCTACATCCCCTCGGGGTCGATGGAGTCGACGCTCAACATCTCCGACCGGGTCCTGGTCGAGAAGGTGTCCTACCGCTTCGGCGACATCGAGCACGGCGACGTGGTCGTGTTCGTCCACGAGGAGCCGGGCTTCGAGCCGGTCGGCCCGAGCAACCCCGTGACCGGCTTCTTCTCCAGCCTCGGCCAGGCCATCGGGGTGGTCCCGCCCTCGGACCGCGACTTCATCAAGCGGGTCGTGGGGCTGCCCGGCGACACCATCACCTGCGAGGACGGCGTCCTGGTCCGCAACGGCGAGAAGGTGGTGGAGCCCTACGTCGACGAGGGCATCAGGACCGAGGGCTGCAAGAGGACCACGGTCGGCCCCGGGGAGCTGTTCGTGATGGGCGACAACCGCACCAACTCCCAGGACTCCCGCATCTTCGGGGTGATCCAGCGCTCCGACGTGGTCGGGCGGGCGTTCGTGCGCATCTGGCCGCTGAACCACACCGGCTGGCTCCGGCGCGACCGCTGACGCCGCCCGCCGTTAGACTCCTGCCGATGTTCGCCACCGCCACCGCACTGTTCGAGGACCGGCTCCGCGACGCCGGCTTCGGCCGGGTCGCGGGCGTCGACGAGGCGGGCCGCGGCGCCCTCGCCGGGCCGCTGGTCGCCGCCGCCGTGATCCTGCCCAGGGACTGTCCCATCCAGGGGCTGGCCGACTCCAAGCTGCTCACCCCCCAGCGCCGCCGCAGCCTGGCCGCCCAGATCCACGACCACGCCCTGGCCGTCGCCGTGGTCCGCATCGGGCCCGACACGATCGACCGGGTCGGGCTCCAGCGGGCCAACATCGCCCTGCTGGCCAGGGCCCTGCGCGAGCTGGAGGGCGGCTACGACTACGCCCTGGCCGACGGCTTCCCCCTGCCCCGCATGCCGGCGCCTGTCCTCGGGGTCAAGAAGGGCGACCAGGTGGCCACCTGCGTGGCCGCGGCCAGCATCATCGCCAAGGTGACCAGGGACAAGATCATGACCGGGGCGGCCCGCCGCTACCGCGGCTACGGGTTCCAGCGGCACAAGGGCTACGGCACCGACGAGCACTGGGCCGCCCTGCGCCGACTCGGCCCCTCGGCCTACCATCGCCACTCCTTCACGGGCGTGGCCGCGCCGTGGGCAACCGGTCACCCGGCGGCACTGAACGACCAGGCGGTACTGAACGACCAGGAAGAGGGGGAGTGTCCGATGATCACGGCGGGCGCACACGAGACCGCTCGTGACGAGGAGGAGCGCCAGTGAGCGCCGAGGATCTCGAGCGCTACGAGGCCGACATGGAGCTGCAGCTCTACCAGGAGTACCGGGACGTGCTGGGGATGTTCCAGTACGTCATCGAGACCGAGCGGCGCTTCTACCTGGCCAACAAGTTCGACCTCCAGATGCGCAACCAGGACGGCGACACCTACTTCGACATCACCCTGCACGATGCCTGGGTGTGGGACATGTACCGGCCGGCCCGCTTCGTCACCAGGGTCCGGGTGGTCACCTTCAAGGACGTGAACATCGAGGAGCTCATCCGCAAGGAAGAGCTGTGACGGGGTCCGGGGGCTCAAGGAGCGGAGCGGTAGCCCCCGGCTGGACGGGACGACCCGGCTGAACGAGGCATCCATGGGGTTCAACGCGACCCGGCGATACCGGGACAAGAAGACGGTCGACATCGCCCTGCTGGTCGCCGCCATCCTGATCGTCCTGGGCCTGCTGGCCTGGGTGTTTGCCGCTGGCGGCAGCTAGCCGCTGAGCACGTGGTAGCGTGCTCGCCTATGGTACGGACCTCTCGGGCAGCCCGCGCCCGGGCAAGTCGGATGCGCAGGCGGCTCATGGTGGGGTGCAGCCTGCTCCTGGTGTTCCTGGTCGTGGCGACCACGGCCGGGTACGGCTACGTGCACTACCGCTTCGGCCAGATCAGCTCGGTCGATGTCCCCGGGCTGCACAAGTCGAGCAGCGGGCGCCCGTTCAACCTGCTGGTGGTCGGCTCCGACTCCCGCGAGGGCCTGGACGACGCCGACGGGAGCCGCTACGGCAACGTCGGCGGCCAGCGCAACGACACCACCCTGGTGGTCAGGGTGGAGCCGGCCCGCAAGCGCGTCTCGATGCTCTCCATCCCCCGGGACCTGGTCGTCCCCATCGCCGGCGGCGGCGAGAACCGCATCAACGCCGCCTTCACCGGGGGCCCGGGCCAGCTGGTCAAGACCATCGAGCAGAACTTCGGCGTGCCCATCCACCACTACGTGCTGATCGACTTCGACGGCTTCCGGGCCATCGTCGACGCCCTCGGCGGCATCGACGTCCGCTTCCCCTACCCGTCGCGGGACCTCAAGTCCGGCCTCGACATCCGCGAGGCCGGCTGCCGCCACCTCAACGGCGGCCGGGCGCTGGCCCTGGCCCGCAGCCGCTACTTCGCCTACCAGCTCGACGGGGTGTGGCACAGCGACCCGTGGGCCGACCTGGGCCGCATCCGCCGCCAGCAGGCGTTCCTCCAGGCGCTGGTCAAGGCCGCCCTCGACAAGGGCCTGACCAACCCGGTGCGGGCCAACGCCTTCGTCGGCTCCCTGGTCCACGAGGTCACCAAGGACAGCGGCCTGCGGGTGAGCGACGTCATCCGCACCGGTACCGCCTTCCGCTCCTTCAGCCCCTCCAAGCTGGCCACCTACACCCTGCCGGTGACCGTCCCCACCGACCATCCCCTCGGCGACGTCCTCCTGCTCAAGCAGCCCGACGCCACCGCCGTGGTCGACCGCTTCCTCGGCCGCGCCCCCGCCCCGGCCCCCGGCGCCACCCCCGGCGCCACCGCCCCCGCCAACACCCAGGTCACCATCCTCAACGCCCTCGGCACCACCGGCCTGGCCGCCACCACCGCCACCAAGCTCCGAGGCTCCGGCTACCGCATCGCCACCGTCGGCAACGCCCCCACCGCCGACCTCCCCAGGTCCCAGATCGCCTACCCCCCCGGCCGCCTCGCCGACGCCCAGACCCTCGCCGGCACCCTCATCGGCGGCGCCCGCCTCGTCGAAGACCCCACCCTCAGCGCCTCCAACCTCACCCTCGTCCTCGGCCCCGGCTTCACCGGCATCCGCCCCCTGGCCTCGCCAGGTTCGGCCCCCAGCGGGCCAGGCACAACGGCCGGGGACAGCGGCGCCTCGGATGGAGACGGTGGGTCGGGCCCGACCACCAAGAAGCCCAGCGCGAAGAAGGCCGTTCCCGACCTCCGCCCCTACGACCCCCGCCCCTGCTGACGAGCTGGGGAGCGGGGTCGAGCGGGGCCGGTCGCGCGGGCGATGCGGTAGGCGCGGGGTCGCGCTCAGGTAGGCCGACGCCGCCGGTGCTGAAGTCCCCGCAATCTGAGCACCGGCCGGCTGAGCCTGAGCCGCTGCTGCACCGAAAGGCTGACCCCACCGGCCCCAGCCACCGGACCGGCCCCGGCCCCTGGGCCGCCCGGCCCCGCCCGTGGGCCCGCCCCGGTTCCGGCCGCCGGGCCCGCCCAAGCTGAGCGGGACGGCACCCCCGGACTGGTCGACCCAGTCGCCGAGGGCGGCCGCCAGCAGGCCGCTGAGTCGGGGCACGTCCTGGACCGGCATCCGGAAGGTCCCGACGCAGCTCTCGTCGTGCCAGACGCTCAGCACCACCAGGTCCCGCTCCGGGTGCCAGGTGACGCGCAACCCAGCCCCGCGCTCGTCGAGGAACATATCCCGGCGGGCCGACAGTGCTCCCGTGTTCTCCACAGGCCTAGGGTGGCCGCTCCCGCCCCGGGATTCAAGGCCCCCGCCGGCGGGTCGCCGCCCGGACGCGCGCCGCGCTCCCGCGGGGTTTTCCACATTCTTGGGAGCGTCGTCCAATTCGGGGCTGGCGGCGGCTAGGGTGCGGCCCATGCCTGCCAAGCATCCCGCCGATCGCGGCGAACTGGGGCGGCGCGGTGAAGCGCTCGCCTGCGCCCGGCTGACCGCCGCCGGGCTCCGCATCGTGGCCCGCAACTGGCGCTGCCGGTCGGGTGAGATCGACGTGGTCGCCGAGGCGCCCGGCCTGCTGGTGTTCTGCGAGGTCAAGACCAGGCGAGGCGTCGGCTACGGCACCCCGGCGGCCGCCGTCGACGCCGCCAAGCAGGCCCAGCTCCGCCGGCTCGCCGGGGCCTACCTGCGCAGCCACCCCGCATCGGCCCTCGCGGGTCCGCTTCGACGTCGTGACCGTCGTCTGGCCCCGCCAGGGCCAGCCGCGGGTCGAGCACCTCAAGGGAGTGCTGTGAGGATGCTGGCCCGGCTGGCCACGGCCGCGCTGGTCGGCCTCACCGCATACCCGGTCGGGGTCGAGGTCGACATCGGCCGCGGCCTGCCCGCCGTGACCGTGGTCGGGCTCGGCGGCACCGCCGTGCTGGAGGCGCGCGACCGGCTCCGGGCCGCGTTCGGCAACACCGGCTACGAGTGGCCGGACCGGCGCATCACCGTCTCCCTGCCCCCGGCCGACCTGCCCAAGCAGGGCTCCGGGTTCGACCTGCCGATCGCGATCGGGCTGCTGGCCGCGGCCGGGTGGGTGCCGCCGACGGCCCTCGAGGGTCTGTGGGCCATCGGCGAGCTCGGCCTCGGCGGCGACGTCCGCGCGGTCAAGGGCGTGCTCCCGGCCGCCCTGGCGGCCCGCCGGTCGAGCGCCCGGCTCCTGGTCGTACCCCAGGCCAACCTGGTCGAGGCCGCCCTCGTCCCCGACCTGCCGGTCGCCGGAGCCGCCTCGCTGGAGCAGGTCGGCGAGTGGCTGGTCGGCCGGGCCGATCTGGGCCGTCCCGGGCCGCCGCCCGAACCCCAGGTGCCGGCGGTCGAGGACCTCGCCGACATCCGGGGCCAGCACCAGGCCCGCCGGGCCCTGGAGATCGCCGCCGCCGGCGCCCACAACCTGCTCCTCACCGGCCCGCCCGGCGCCGGCAAGACGATGCTGGCCAGGCGCCTCCCCGGCCTGCTCCCGCCGCTCGAGCAGGACGAGGCGCTCGAGGTCACCCAGGTGTTCTCGGCCGCCGGGCTCCTCGGCCCGGACGCCGGCCTCATCCGCATCCGGCCGTTCCGCGCCCCCCACCACGCCATCTCGGTCCCCGGCCTCGTCGGCGGCGGCCAGGTCCCCCGACCCGGCGAGGTCTCCCTCGCCCATGGCAGGGATCTACTGTAACATCCGGGTCCACCATGCCCGCGGCCGTCTACGTGAGGATCAGCTCGGACCCCTCCGGGCTGCGGGCCGGTGTCGAGCGTCAGGAGCGGGACTGCCGCGAGCTGGCCGAGCGCCGCGGCTGGACCGTCGCCCAGGTCTACTGCGACAACGACGTGTCCGCCGACTCCGGCCGGCCCCGCCCCGCCTACCAGCGGCTCCTCGCCGACATCGAGGCCGGCCTGGTGGATGCGGTGATCGTGTGGGCGCTGGACCGGCTGCATCGCCGCCCTGCTGAGCTGGAACGCTTCTTCGAGGTCTGCGACCGGGCCGGCGTGACCCGGCTGGCCAGCGTGGCCGGCGACGTCGACCTGGGCACCAACGACGGCCGCTTCCACGCCCGCATCCTCGGCGCGGTGGCCAAGAAGGAGAACGACGACCGGCGCCGGCGCATCCAGCGCGCCGCCCTCCAGGCCGCCGAGCAGGGCCGCGTCGCCGGCGGCGGCACCCGCCCGTTCGGCTACACCGCCGACCGCCTGCACCTGGTCGACGCCGAGGCCGAGCTGGTCCGCGAGGCCGTTGCTCGGGTCCTGGCCGGCGAGTCGCTGCGAAGCATCGCCGCCGACTGGAACACCCGCCAGGCCGCCACACCGACCGGGGGCCAGTGGCGCACCCAGACCCTCCGGCGGATGCTGCTGTCGGCCCGCATCGCCGGGCTGCGCGAGCACCACGGCGTGGTGACTGCCGAGGCGGTGTGGCCGGGCATCATCGACCGCAATACCCACGAGCGGCTGCGGGCCATCCTCACCGACCCCGGCCGCCAGAAGTTCAACGGCATCGACGCCCGCCGCTACCTGCTCAGCGGCTTCCTGGTCTGCGGCCGCTGCGGCCGCAAGCTGGTCGCCCGGCCCCGCCAGGACCGGCGCCGCCGGTACGTGTGCGCGTCGGGCCCGAACTTCGGCGGCTGCGGCAAGACTGGCCGCCTCGCTGAGCCGGTCGAGCAGCTCGTCTCTGAGTGGGTGGTCCGCCAGCTCAGCGGGCCAGCCCTCACGGCGGCGCTGGCGGCGGCGACCGGGGAGGACCAGGCCGAGCGGGAACTGCTGCACGCCCTGCAGGTCGACCAGGACCGCCTGGACGAGCTGGTCGACGCCTTCGCCGACGGCACCCTGCGCCGGGCCGACTTCGCCCGGGCCAGGGCGCGGGTCGAGGCGCGCATGGACACGACCCGGCGGCGCCTGGCGGGCCAGGCAGCTACGCGGACACTGGCGGCCCTGCCGGTGGGGGAGCGGGCGCTGCGCGAGGCCTGGGCCACTGGGGGGCTGAGCTGGCGCCGCGCGGTCCTGGCGGCGGTGGTCGAAAGGGTGGTCCTGCACCCCTGCCTCCAGGGCCGCAACGTCTTCGACCCCTCCCGTATCGAGGTCATCTGGCGGACCTGACGGCGGGCGGCCGGCCAGGATGAGCCGGACCACCCGGGCGATGGTGGCCGGGTCCTCCACGTAGTCGGGGAGGCCTTGGCGGCGGCGGGACTCGACCGCCAGGCGGTCGATGTCTCCGGGGTCGAGCGCAGTCACCCAGCCAGGAAAACACGGTTAGGCGGCCTTCAACCGTTACGTATCCACAGCCCCGCTGGGACTCAGGGGCACGCACGGACACCAGCAGGCACGAGGGGGAACCAGGGGGCACCAAATGGGACGAACTTCTCAGGAAGTTCTTAGGTTCCGGGAGGCGGGCGCCTGACCTGACGGCACCCCGTCAAGCGCCAATGGGGTGCGGCGTGACGGCTGAGCTGTGGCGGGATGCCGGACATTGCCGCTTGACGGGGCGGCATCGCGCCCCACCGACACCGCCATGCCCGGGCAACCCGGATGGCTGGTCAAGCCGGGGGAGGAGGCCTCCTCCCCCGGACCCCCTCCTCCCTGGGGCGGCAGCCGTGAGGAGTTTCTCCACACCCTCAAGGCCGGCCCTGCGGGCGGCCTGCGGCCGCCCTCCGGCCCGGCAACGACACGACGGTCACCGGCGATCGGCCTCACCCACCACCCAAGCCAGAACCGATCTCTACAACGCCACAGCCGCTTAGTCCTCACCGGCGGGCGTGGTCGGTGGCACGGACCAGCGTGGTTCGCAGCAGCTGGTTGCCCGCTCAGCAACACGACACTCGTGCACAGCGCTCTGTGGAAGCACCGTTGGGGGGGTCGCTACGGCGCATGGTTATCCCGTTGGGGTAATGCCTGCCAAGCATGGCAGCGATACAGCTAGCGGCACAGTTCGAGAGTGAGTCCGAGAGGAGGGACACGTGAGCGAGGGCGACGTTGATGAGTTCGGACCGGTCGACTACCTCGTGGTCGAGTTCCCCCAGGGAAAGAGCCAGTTCCACGGGGAGATGGCTGCCGCGCTGCACGATCTGGTCGAGCGAGGGCTCATCCGCATACTGGATCTGCTCTTCATTCAGAAGGACGCCGATGGCTCCTTTGAAGCGTTCGAAGTGCCGGATCGTGACGACAGTGAGGTCGGTGAGCTCCGCGCGTTCGAAACAGAGGTCACAGAGCTGTTGGCAGCAGACGACATCGCAGCGCTTGCCGAGGCGATGGAGCCCGGCAGCGTCGCAGCTGTGTTGGCTTGGGAGAACGCATGGGCTGCCCCCTTCGCCTCGGCGGTCCGCCACGCCGGCGGCCGGCTTGCAGCGAGTGGCCGCATCCCGATGCAGGCGATCATCTCGTTGATCGAGGAGGACGAGCGTTCGAAGTCGGAAGGAGCCTGAGATGCCGCTTGGAAGCGGGCGCTTTGAACGACCTGGTGTGATCGGGGACCGGGGTGACGACCGCGGGGACCGGGGAGGCGGCCTGCGAGACCGGCTGCAAGATCGGCGCGACGACCGCGGGGACCGACGCGACGACCGGCGCGACGACCGGGGAGGCGGCCTGCGAGACCGGCTGCGAGACCGGCGGCGGTAGGAGGGCAGGAGAGCGCAAGTCGCTTACTTAGGCGTCCTCTCGGCACACCGGACAACGCCGGCTGCTGGCACGCTGCTCGCACTGGCGTCCATGGCCGCCACCTCACATGCGGCCGAACCGCATCATCACAGGTGAGAGACGCAGGATCATCGGTCGAGCGACGCAAGCTCGGCGCGACAGATGACCTAGGTCCCTCTACAGCCGACTCGACCCATCTGCCACTGGCGAGGACCATGCAACAACCGCCAATCAGGGTGTTTGTCGTCGACGACGACGCCCGGGTCCGGCGGGCGCTCCGCGGTCTGATCGAGCGGGCGTCGGACCTGACGGTGGTCGGCGAGGCCGGGTCCGCCGGAAGCGCCGGACGCCTCGACCTGGAGTTGGATCCTGACGTGGTCGTCCTGGATCTCCTGCTGCCCCAGGCGTCGGATGGGATGCAGGTCCTCCAGGAGTTGCGAGGCCGCGGCCGCCCGGTCGTGGCCATCAGCCGCATGGGCGAGCTGGGGCCCCAGGCTGTGGCGGAAGGCGCGCACGCCTTCCTGGAAAAGCATGGCCGCGACGTCGACGACCTCCTCGAGATGATCCGCGCTGCCTACCGCCACGATCCCTGGCCACCTGGCGGCTGAGGCCGGCGCCCCCCGCGCGTTGGTCAACTCGGGTTGCGCGCGGCGGTACCGTTCTTTCAAAGGGCGATGCGCAGACCTGGGAGGGGCCGGATGAACACCGACGCACCGGTCCCCGCCGCCCAGCCGACCTGGCGGGGCTCACTGCTCTCCGGACGGTCGCTGCGGTATGCGGCCGGGGTGCTGCTGATCGCCGGCGGCTACTGGGCCGCCGCCAAGG
Source organism: uncultured Actinomycetota bacterium (assembly GCA_963733175.1). Classification (GTDB taxonomy): domain Bacteria; phylum Actinomycetota; class CALGFH01; order CALGFH01; family CALGFH01; genus CALGFH01. The sequence continues at coordinate 116,791 of CAVTCL010000025.1, read as the reverse complement.
GCGCCGAGGTGCTGTGGCTGACGGGCCAGGCTGCGGCCTTCTGGCTGGCCACCGGCGTGGGCATCGCGGTGCTGTACCTGGGTGGCTTGCGCTGGTGGCCCGGGGTCCTGCTCGGGAACCTGCTGTCGAGGGTGTTCGTGCTGCCGCTGTGGGTCGTGCTCGTCTCAACGGCGGTCGAGGTTGTCATGACGCTCGCCGCCGTGCTCATCCTCCAGCGGCTGGTCGGCCGGCGGGCGGCCATGGACCGGCTCGACCAGGTCGGCGCGGTGCTCGTCGCCGTGGCCGTTAATGCGGCGGTCACCGCGACCGGGGCCATGCTCGTCGGGCTGGCAGAAGGGTTCATCGAGACATCCGTGATGGGGGTGTTCTGGCGGAGCTGGTGGCTGGGCGGCCTGGCGGGCGGGCTGGTCGTGGTCCCCCTCGCCCTCGCCTGGGCGCACACCAGCGCGTCGGCGTGGCCGGGCCGCCGGGTGGTGGAGGCCGCCCTGATGCTGGCCGCGGTGATCGGGCTGAGCCTGTTGGCGTTCTCGGCCGACCAGCCGCTTACCTACATCGTGTTCCCGGCCTTCATCTGGGCCGCGTTGCGCCTCGGCCCCCCGGGCGCGACCCTGGCGGTCGCGGTCGCGGCGGTGATCGCGGTGGCGGCCACCTCGCGCCAGCTGGGACCCTTCGTGGTGCACTCGGCGACCGACAGCGCGCTCAATCTCCAGCTCTACATCGTGCTGGCGGCGCTGACGACGTGCTGTTTGGCGGCGATCGTCAGTGAGCGCCGGCGGGCCGCCCTGGAGCTGGCCCAGTCGCAGCGTCGCGAGGGTGAGCGTGCCGCCCTGGAGCGACAGCGCCTGGCCCGCGATCTGCACGACTCGGTCTCCCAGTCGTTGTTCTCGGCGACGCTGCATGTCCGCAGCGCCCAGCTCGAGCTGGAGCTCGAGGAGTTCGACACCGACGGGCCCGTGGGGGAGGAGCTGCGCGAGATCGGCCAGTTGACCCGGGGGGCGCTGGCCGAGATGCGCGCGCTCATCCTGGAGCTCCAGCCGGGCGCGCTCGCCGAGGAGGGGCTGGTCGCCGCGCTGGCCAAGCAGGCGGCGGCCCTGAGCGCCCGGGAGGGGCTGGTGATCGAGGTCGACGGACCCGACGGGCGCCTGCCCCTCGACGCCGAGGTCGAAGAGCAGCTGTACCGCCTGGGCCAGGAGGCCCTGGCCAACGTGGTCAAGCACGCTCGGGCGAGCACCGCCATGGTCCACATCGCGACGGCGGACGGCACCGTTACGGTCGAGGTGGCCGACGACGGCCGTGGCTTCGACCCGGCCGCCGTTGGTCGCGAGCACTTCGGCCTGCGATCGATGCGAGGCCGCGTCGCCGACCTCGGGGGCCGGCTCGAGCTCACCAGCGCCCCCGGCGCCGGCACCGTCCTGCGCGTCCAGATCCCAGCCCAGCGGTGACGCCCACCAGCATCGAACCATCCGCGTCCTGGTGGTCAACGACCACCAGGTCATGCGGCAAGAGCCTGTGGCTTCGCCACTTCAACGCTGGCTGGCACTCCCGTTCAGCCATCCCAGGCACAGCCGCCGAACTGGTAGGGGGGTGAACGTGGCCGCGCGGGCATTGCAAGTACACCGTCTTGGTACCGTGAGCTGGGGACCGGGCCATGTATCTACCTGTGCCAGGTTGGGATCGTGGATGCCTTTAGGCGTCCTCTCGGCAGACCGGGCAATCTCGGCGGCGGGCGCGCTGCTCGCAACGCTGCTGGGTCTGGGCGGTGGTGAGCTGGTAGCCGCAAGTGGGGCAGGAGGCGATCCAGATGCCGCCCAGCAGGTGCAGGGCCGGCTCCGCGGCCGGGACGGCCGGGGTCGGGGCTGTCGGCCGGGTCGGGTAGGATCGAGTCTGCATCGGGGCTCCAATCTCAGATGCGCGAGGCCGGGACGGTTAGCGGCTGTCCCGGCCTCACTGCTGCAGGTCAGAACGGCGGCTCGTCGGTGAACTGGCCGCCCTTGCTGGCGCCGGCGGCCGCCTTTGCGCTGGTCCGCTGGACGGTGGCGGTGGCGAACTTCAGCGAGGGGGCGACCTCATCGGCCTCGACCTCGACAACGCTGCGGCGCTCGCCCTCGTCGGTCTCCCAGGCGCGCATGCGCAGCCGGCCGATGACGATGGCCCGGGCGCCTTTGCTGAGCGTCTCGGTGACGTTCTCCGCGAGCTGGCGCCAGCAGTTGATGCGGAAGAAGCTGGTCTCCCCGTCGGTCCACTGGTCGCCCTGGCGGATGCGGGGGGTGACGGCCAGGCGGAAGTTGGCCACGGCGGCGCCGTTGGCGGTGAAGCGGAGCTCGGGGTCGTCGGTGAGGTTGCCGATCAGGGTGACGGTGTTGTCGGTGGCCATGCGTCCCTCCTGGGCTCGTGGGGCGCTTGCGCCCCTTCGGTGACTGCGGCAGGCCTGGGCTGGTCACCTCCTCGGGCTGCCTGCCTGGTGGGCTCAGGTCCTCGCCCGCCCCGGGCGACCGCTGTCTCCGGGCCGGCTGGACGACGGCCGGGTCAAGGGGGGCCGCAGGCCATCCCGAAGGGACGCGGAGCGCCCTTGACGCGGACGGCGGCCAGGTGGCAGCCCACCTGGCAGGCAACCGGCCGGTCCGCATCCGGGTGCAGGGTTCCCGGACGCGGCGCCGAAGGCGAGGCCGGTCCTCACCGGTGGCCACCGTCGCCCAGCCAGCGCAGCCACCGCCGCCAGCCCGGTTGCCGGGGCGGCTCCTCCTGCACCTGGCCGCGTTGGATCCACAGCACCGTGGCCAGGAACGACCAGTCCCACTCCGGATGCTCCTGCTGCCCGGCCGTGACCAGCTCCTCGGCGGCCAGCACGTCGTCGTCGCGACCGCCTGGCTGAGCTGGCGCATGATCTCGTCGTCGGTCATGGCTGGGTCCTCCGTGCGTGAGCGATGCGGGTCAGCCAGCCCCGCCAGGCCGGCGGCTGGTTGCGGCGGCGCCGGCGCCGGTCCGCGGTCAGCTCGGCCAGCTCGGCCTCGGCGTCCCAGGTGGGCGCGACCCGAGCAGCCCGCTTCAACACTCTCCGCAGGGCCAGCTCGTCACCCTCGCGGACGGCGTGGCGAGCTGCACCGCAACCTTGGCAGCTCCGGCGACGGTGGCGGCAGGACTGGCCGGGCGACGGCAGTTCTCCAGCAACGACCGTCGCCGTTGCCGGCTCCTGCTCGGGCAGGTCAACGACCCACGGCGGCCGCTCCTCGACGACGGCCAGGCCATCCTGGTGGGGAGTGGGCAACTCGGCCGGCTGCGGTGCGTACGGGGTCTCGGCGACTTGGAGGTGGAGGCTGCGGCCGGCGGCGATGGTCCATGCTTCGCCGACCCCGGCGCGGCGCACGGCGTCCGGGTCGACCAGGGGCCGCTGGGCCATCCGCAGCGATGCGTGCCCGTCTGGTCCCCACTGGTCGAGCTGCCAGGTCTGTTCCGGGGTCCAGATGGTCCCGGCGGCGGCCAGCAGGCGCTCGGGCTGGGGCATGCGATGCACGATGAGCGCGGCCGAGCTGCCCAGCAGCCGGGCCGCCTGGTGCTCGTCACCCAACCCTTCGTAGGACTGGACGACGAACACCACTCCGACTCCGGCGTCTCGGAGCCGCTCGGCCAGTCGATCGCCGCTCGGGCGCCGTCGGACACGGCGGAGAACTCCTCCAGGTAGACGGTCATGCCCTGGTCGTCGCGGTCCTTGCGGGCCACGCCGTAGTGGCCGAGGTCCTCCAGCAGCAGCCGGAAGGCGGCGCTGGCGTCCTCGCGGGCGGCCAGCACCGGCAGGCTGAGGACGGCCAGGTCGGCCTGGTCGTAGCTCCAGCTGCCGTCGAAGCGGCCGGCGAGGGCGTCGAAGAAGTCGCCATAGCGCAGCGCCGCCCCCTCGAACCCCTTGGCCGCGGTGAGCTGGCGGACCAGCTCGGCCCGGTCGGTGCCGGCGTACAGCTGCTCCAGCCCCGGGCGGTGAGCCTTGCCAGCAGCTCCTCGGCCGAGCGGGGCGGGCCGATGTCGGCGCCACAGGCCAGCCGGATCGCTCGGGAGGCGACCCGCTCATACCAGGGCTCGGACCAGTCCTGGACGGCCATCAGGCGGTTGGCCAGCTCCATCGGGTCGCCCTGCCAGCCCGACAGCGGCTCGGCCGGCCAGAGCTTGACCCGCGGCACGAACCCGGCTCCGGCGGTGTAGGCGGCGATCAGCTCGGCGGCCAGGGTGGGCTCGGTGGCCTTGGCGTCGATGAATACCACCCGCCGGCCACGGGCCGCGTCAGCAGAGACCAACCGGCGCTGCAGCACCGTCTTACCCACGCCGGGGGCGCCGGCCAGAGTGATCGCCCGGCCGCGCAGCTCCCTCGGCAGCACCGCATAGGCGCCGTGCTGCCAGGCCGGCAGCTCCCCGTCATAGACCGCCCCGAGCGCTGGCGCGTCGCCGACGAAGGGCGGCATCCGCTCCAGGGTCCGGGCCACCTGGCGGCCGGCGCGGGCGTTGCTGGCGGCGTGCGCTGGACGGTCCGTGGATGCCAGGGCAGCCCGCGGGTGGCGTGGTCGCTATGGAGCATGTGCACCGCCCCCAGCAGCACCCCCAGGGGGAGGCCGACCGGGGCCTCGAACACCATCCGCCAGAACGCCACGTCGACGTGCGGGTGGGTGAGGGAGAACATCGCCCACCCCGAGAGGTGGAAGCTGAGCAGGTTGCCGCCGAACAGCGGCGACCGCCAGGCAGCCAGCTCCCCAGCCAGAGCGACCGCGGCCACCGCCGCGACCAGCACAGGCCGCACCCGCGTCCAGGTGCGCAGCAGCGCCGCGGTGGCCATGGCCACCGGCAGGGCGGGTAGGCAGAGGAGCCCGAGCAGGCTGTAGAGCCCCAGCAGGGTGACGACCCGCGGCGGGGGCGTGGGGGCGCCACCCGGGTCGCGCAGCTCGGGCCTCACCGCTCCCCCTCATAGACGATCCCCGGCACGCCGGGCAGCTCCACCGCCTGCACCTGCAGCGGCGTGCGCCGGTCGGCCAGGACCTCGGCCAGCGCTACCCGTAGCGCCGCCAGGTCTTCTGCCGGGACGAAGTAGGTGACGGCCACGGTGTTGCCAGGCAGGGTGGCGAACACCTCGGCCAGATGCGGCCGCGACTTGGGCGTCAGCTCGACCTCGATGGCGTGCAGCGCCCGCTGCAGCCCCGGCCGGTCAGTCGGCGCGGGAACCTCGACCGCCCCATCGGCCCGATGCCAGCTCCCACCCTGGGTGCGACGCTCACGCTCCAGCGCCCGCTCGCTGATCCACACCACCCCAGGCGCGGCCGCCTCCAACGCCAGCCGCACCACACTGACCGCATGCACGTGGGCGAGACGGCCGTAGGCGGGCCGCCACGGCAGATACGGCAGCCCGGCGAACGCCAACCCGGCCGCAGTCGGCACCACCCACGACCGGCCGTACAGCCGCGGCCGCAGGATCAGCCCGGCCCGCTCCCACCGGTCCAGCTGCACCCGGACCGTCCGGCGGCTCAGCTCCTCCCGCTCCGACACCCGCGCCAGCACCACCGCGGCCACGTCGATCCGCACCCCGTACTGCTCCCCGATCCAACCCAGGGCACGACCATCCCGGACCGTCAGATGCACCATCCCGGCGTCCGACCGTCGCCGCCTGGTGGGGTTCTCCGAGGCCGTCATCGCCGACCACCGCCCCCGCCACAACCGATCGTGGCCCCGGGCCACGGCACCCCGGATGGATGCTTGAAATCCTGCGAGCGAAGCGAGCGCGCACCGAAGGTGCGCCCATCCACTCCCCCGTAGGGGGCCGAGTCACCCGCGGTTTTTGCGGGTGACTCGGCCCCCGGAGGGGGATCTACCTGCAGGAACGCTGCTGCGGCGAGAACCGCTGCCCGCGCCAGGAGGGGCGTGGCATTGGCGTGGCAGTAGCGCGGCATTGGCGTGGCATGTCCGGTGTGCAATCCGGACGATCCGGGCGGCGGAGGCTGCCGCCGGAGCCGCCCGCCCCGAAGGGGCGGCCCTCCCCCTGGAGGCCCTCCAGCCCCGCGCTACCGGCTCTCCTGAGCCGGCCAGGGCTCGGCCGGTGGGGGTGGCTCGTAAGGCCAGTCCTCCCAGAAGCCGGCCGGCTCTCGGGACAGTACCGGCCAGGGCTCGTACGGCCAGGGCTCGAACTCAGCGGCCACTGCTCGCCTCCCGACAGGCCCGGGCGACGGCCCTGTAGCTTGGCCCGCTGTCCACGCCGTGGCGCTGGAGCCGCTGCAGCTCGGCACACGCCGGCGACTGCCAGCGCGGCCCGTCCTGCTCGCTGGGCTGGCTGGGTGCGCTGGCGCTCAGCACGAGGCCGAGCAGGACCGCCACGACGGCCAGGGCCAGGACGCCGGCGCCGGTCGGCCCGCGGTGGTAGGGGCTCATCTCCTGCGCCCACAGCGGGACGGGTGAGGTCGCCATCTCCCCAGGCCTCCAGGAACGCGTTACGATGCCTCTGCATGGCGAGGGCTCCGATCCTCGTCGTGCCGAGCCCGGGGGACGCTCCTACGTCGCTCCGGGCATGTCTTCGCCGTGGTTCCCGGCGGTGTTAGCCGCACCGTCGGGCACCGCGGCGTGCTGTTCCTCGACGAGCTGCCGGAGTTCTCCCGGGCGGCCTGCGAGGCGTTGCGCCAACCGCTCGAGGAGGGCGAGGTCACGGTCGCGCGGGCCATGACCAGCGTGGTGTTCCCGGCCCGCTTCGCCCTGGTCGCGGCGGCCAACCCCTGCCCGTGCGGGCACCTGGGGGACAGCCGCTTCACCTGCCGCTGCAGCCTGTACGACCTGCACCGCTACGCCAGCCGCCTGTCCGGGCCACTGCTGGACCGCATCGACCTGTACGTCCAGGCCGAGCGCCTCACCGCCGAGGAGCTCACCGGCGCCGCCGACGCCGAGCCGACCGCGCAGGTCCGGGCGAGGGTACTGGCCGCCCGCGACGTCCAGCGCCGCCGCCAGGGCGCCGAGAACGGCCGCCTGGCCGCCCCCGACCTCGCCGCTCACTGCCAGGTGACACCGGCGGCCCGCCGCACCCTCATGGCCGCCGTCGATCGTCTCGGCCTCAGCGCCCGCGGGTTCCACCGCGCCCTCCGCGTCGCCCGGACGGTCGCCGACCTCGCCACCTCCGACCGGGTCGAGGACCACCACGTCAAGGAGGCCCTCAGCCTCCGCCACCTCCCGATCATCGGCGACCGTGAGGCGCAACTCCTATGACCTGGGAGGTCCGGCCGACCAGACATCCAGCGCCGCACGGTGCGCCTCCGACCTGGAGGCGCGGCGATGATCGGCGTCGAGGGTCGGGCGTGACCGGGATGGAGGGTCGCCCGGCGTGGTGGACGTCTCGGGTGGGGGAGCGGGAGGTGCTGCTGTCGCTGGCGGCCACCCCGGGGCCGCTGCCGGCGGCGGTGGCGACCCGGCTGGCCGAGGGCAGGGACCCCGCGAGCCTGCTCCGTGCGCACAGTCCCGAGCCGGGCGCCGTGGCCGCGCGACTCGACGCCCTCGGCCTGCGGCTCATGGTCCCGGGCGACGAGGGTTGGCCGCTGGAGGCCACACCGCCCGACCCACCTTGCGCCTGGCTGTTCGTCGCCGGGCCGGCCCCGCCCCAGGCGATGGCGTCGGTCGCGGTGGTGGGCGGCCGCCGGGCTTCGCCGCTCCGGCGCGCCGCCGCCCGCTCCATCGGGGCCGGGCTGGCCAGGGCCGGCTGGTGCGTGGTCAGCGGTGGCGCGGTCGGCGTCGACGCGGCCGCCCACGCCGGGGCCGTCGATGCCGGTGGACGCACCGTGGTCGTGCTCGGCTGTGGCCTGGACGTTCCCTATCCCCGCGCCAACACCGGCCTGTTCACCCGGGTGCTGGCCGGCGGTGGCACCTTCACGAGCGAGCACCCGCCCGGAGCCCAACCCCGGGCGGCCAACTTCCTCCCCCGCAACCGCCTGATCGCCGCGCTGTCCGCCGCCGTGGTCGTGGTCGAGGCTGCCGAAGGATCGGGCAGCCTCTCAACGGCCCGAGCCGCCGGCAGCCGCGGCGTGGGCCACGTGCTCGTCCTCCCGGGAGCCCCCTGGGACCCCGGCGCCGCCGGCTGCAACCAGCTCATCCGCGACGGTGCCACCCTGGTCCGCAGCCTCACCGACATCCTCGAGGAGCTCGGCGCCACCGTGACCGGCGCCACCATCGCAGGCGCAGGCTCCGCCGCTCACGGTGGTGGCCCTGGCGTCCAGACCTGGCCGGGCCTCGATCCTCCCGCCCGGGCGGTCCTGACGGCGCTGGTCGACGGCCAGCTCCTGACCCATGGCCGCCTCGCCGCCGCCACCACCCTCCCACCCGCCGCCCTGGACGCCGCCCTCCTCGACCTCGAACTCGCCGGCCTGATCCGCCGCACAACCGCCGGCATCCAGGCCATCAGCCTGCTGGGCCTGCCTGCCGCCGGCGGCGGTCCCGCCCCGACTCCCGAACCGCGGGGCCCTCCTCGCCATGCCAGCCCGCCTGGCACCGGTGACCGCCCGATACCTCGGGTCCGCGGGTCCTCCCGATGCAGCCCACCCGCCAACACCTCCGCGAGGGTGCTTGAGTACAGCGGGCCGGGTGGGGATGATGACCGCGATGACTGACAACCGACGCGAACCCGACCCGCCAGGTGGCGGACCCGACCCGTCAGGTCGAGCACTCGACCCGGACGGGCCGGTGGACGACCCGGACGGGCTGGGGCCGGCGGCTCGGGATGCGTTGGAGGCGTTCGTCGCCCATCTCCGGGACGAACGGGGGCTGTCGGTGCATACCGTGGCGGCCTACCGGCGGGACTTCACCCAGTTCCTGGAGTACGCCGGGAGGGCTGGGGTGACCGACCCGGCCCGGGTGGAGCCGCTGCTGTTGCGGAGATTTCTGGCGCTGCAGCGGACGCGGGGGCTTGCCGCGGCGTCGATCGCCAGGAAGGCGGCGGCCCTGCGGGCGGGGTTCCGGTTCCTGGCGCGCCGGGGGCTCGTTCCCGACGACCCGGCCGCCGGGCTCGGGGTCCCCCGTGGGCCCAAGCGCCTCCCCGTCGTGCTCAAGCCGCGCCAGGTCGACCGGCTGCTCGCCGGACCCGAGCCTGTCGACCCGGTTGGCCTGCGGGACCGGGCGATCCTCGAGCTGCTGTACGCGACCGGCATCCGGGTCGGGGAGCTGTGCGGCCTCCGCCTCGGCGACGTCGACCTGGCGGCCGACACCGTCCGGGTGCTCGGCAAGGGGGCCAAGCAGCGGGTCGTGCCGTTCGGGGAGCCGGCCCGCGTCGCCGTCCTCGACTACCTCGTGGACGGCCGCGCCGCCATGCTGCCTGGCGCGGACCGGCCGGCACGCTCGACGACCGCCAGCACGCGGGACGGCGCCGACGATCGAGAGGCGCTGTTCTTCAATCGGCGGAGGAAGCCGATGACCCAGCGGGACGTTCGCGGGATGCTCGAGCGGTACCGGCTGGCGGCCGGTGCGCCCGCTGGGACCAGCCCGCACACGCTCCGCCACAGCTTCGCAACGCACCTGCTGGAGGGAGGTGCCGACCTGCGGGCGGTGCAGGAGCTGTTGGGCCACGTTGCCCTGACCACGACCCAGACCTACACGCACGTCTCGAACGAGCGGCTCCGCCGCGTCTACGAGCAGGCGCACCCGCGCGCCTGAGCCGACGAGGGGAGCCCAGCCACCAACCGCCCCAGCGCGGTGGGTCGGGTAACAAACGCCGGAGCGGCCGACACGGTCGCGCCCGGCCAACAGGGGGGCTTCTTGGACGAGCCGTCGTCCGTGGAACGGCTGTCGGGCAGGAGATGAAGGGCATCCTGGCCGGGGCCATCAACCGGCTCGGCGAGCGGGAGAAGATCGTCATCACCCTCTACTACTACGAGAGGGCCTCACCCTGGCCGAGATCGGGCAGGTCCTGGGCGTCACCGAGTCGCGCGTCTGCCAGATGCACACCAAGGCGGTGCTCCAGCTCCGGGCGAAGATGCAGGACGCCGCTAGCTCGGATCGCGGGTCTCGTTGAGCCGGTGGTCGACGTCGTCGACGACGGCGCCGTCCTGGGGAACCAGGATGCTCGCGTCAGGAGCATCTGCGTTGTCCGTGCGGATCTCGTCGGTGAGGGCATCCTCCAAGAGGACGCGTCCGTCGGTCGCCACGGACGACCGTCGGTGACGGAGGTGTCGGATCGGGTGGCCATGGCGGTGCCTGGCACGCAGCGTCACCAGCAGCGCCCCGGCGAGCGCAAGGCTGCTTCGCGGTCTCATCGGTCGTCCTCTCGTCCGGGCCGTTCCGGCGCCGCATGGCGGGCTCCTGCCTGGTGTACGCGGGACAGGCTGCGATGGATCACCCCGATGGCGCGGTACGGTCGTTCGACTCGCGCGGTGAACTGGTTCTCCACATTCTCGTGGATGACGGTCCGCCGGCCCTCGCCGCCCGGTAGCGTCCTGGGCAGTCCGAACGACGCCATCGCGTCCGATCGCCTGGGAGTCCCATGTTGCCGGCGTATCCCGAAGCAGCGGCCGAGCCCGGCCGCGGCTGGAGGCCGTTCCTCCTGGCCGCGCTCCTGGCGGCCGGCCGTTGCGCCGCCGTTGCCGCGGCCGCCGCTCCGGTCGCCGCCGGTGGCGGGGCCGAGCATCCCTCCCCGCGGGCACCACGTGAGCGCCGCGATCACCACGGGTGCCGGGGTTGTGGATGCCGGTGACAGGACCGCTGGTGCGGGGGTTCGACGCGCGGGCCGGGCCGTACGGGCCGGGGCACCGGGGGATCGACATCGCGGCCCCCGTGGGGGAGCTGGTTCGGGCGCCGACGGCGGGGAGGGTCGTGTTCGCCGGCCCGGTGGCCGGGGTCAACTGGGTGACGCTCATGGCGGCTCCGGGGGTGCTGGTGACCCTCGGCCCGCTCCTCGACCCGGCGGTCACCGCGACCCGGGTGCGGTCAAGGACCCCGGTCGGCCGCGTCGGCCCGGGTCATCCGGCGGGCCCGGCGGCCCCGGCGACCCTGCACCTGAGCGTGCGGGTGGATGGGGTGTACGTCGATCCTCTGGCGCTACCTGGTCGACCGGCCGAGACCGCGGCTGGTTCCGCTGCCGGCTCCTGGTGGTCTGCCCGGCGGGTGATCCTGGGGCGGGGATTGGGGGGCTTGTGCTATCGTCCGCGGCGGGCCCGGGTGTCCGGGCTACAACGCACGCCCGTCGACGGGACTCGACGGTGCCCGCTCCGGGTGGACCCGAGCGGGTCGAGGTCCCGGCCCCCCACGATCTGATGACTGTGGGAAACACAACGGGCGGAGGTCGAACCGGAACGGCAGGGAGGACCACCGTGGCAGTCGTCACCATGCGCCAGCTGCTCGAAGCTGGCGTCCACTTCGGGCATCAGACCCGGCGCTGGAACCCGAAGATGAAGCGCTTCATCTACGGCGAGCGCAACGGCATCTACATCATCGACCTGCAGAAGACCAGCACGGCCATCGAGTCCACCTACGGGTTCCTGCGCGACACGGTGGCCAAGGGTGGCAACGTGCTGTTCGTCGGCACCAAGAAGCAGGCCCAGGAGTCGATCAAGACCCAGGCCGAGCGGGTCGGGATGCCGTACGTGAACTTCCGCTGGCTCGGCGGGATGCTGACCAACTTCACCACCATCTACAAGCGCCTGCAGCGGCTCAAGGAGCTGGAGGCGATGGTGGCCACCGGCGCCACCGAGGTGCTGCCCAAGAAGGAGGTCCTCCGGCTCGGGCACGAGCGCGAGAAGCTGGAGCGCAACCTGGGCGGCATCCGTGACATGACCCGGCTGCCGGCCGCGGTCTGGGTGGTCGACACCCGCAAGGAGCACATCGCCGTGACCGAGGCACGCAAGCTCGGCATCCCGGTGGTGGCGATCCTCGACACCAACTGCGACCCGGACGAGGTCGACTACCCGATCCCGGGCAACGACGACGCCATCCGGGCCGGGAGCCTGCTCACCCGGATCGTCGCCGACGCGGTGGCCGAGGGGCTGCGGCTGCGCAGCGTCTACGCGTCCGAGGCCGCCGGCAAGGAGGGCGCGGCCGCGATCTCGGTCAGCCCGGCCGACGAGGAGCCGCTGGCCGAGTGGGAGCGCGAGCTGCTCGAGTCCGAGAGCGGCGACCAGGCCGCGGCCGGCCGCTCCGGCGACGCGAAGGCGGCGGCGGCCTCCGCTGCCGCCGCCAAGCCGGCCGGCGCCGGCAAGAGCGGGACCTCGAGCCGGGGCGCGACCCAGTCCCGGAGCGGCGCCAAGGGCGCGTCCCCGGCCAAGAGCCAGGCCAAGGCCCCGCCGGCACCACCAAGGCGAAGGCCTCGGCCGGCACCACCGAGGCCAAGGCCCCGGCCGGCAGCGCCAAGGCCCCGAGGCGGAGGCCCCGGCCGAGGCGAGCGCCAAGGCCCCGAGGCGCCGCCCGAGCTCCCCGAGCGGCGAGGGCGGCGCCACCGAGGCGGAGGCCCAGCCGGCGCACCGGCCCCAGCCGAGGAGGCCGAGGCAGGGGCGACCCAGGCCGAGGCCCCGGCTGAGACCACCGCGGAGGTCCCGGAGACCGGCGAGGTTCCCGAGGCCGAGGGTGGGACGACCCAGGCCGGAGGCCGGCGCCGAGGCTCAAGCTGAGCTTGAGGTTCAGCCCGAGGCCGGGAGCGAGGACGCCTCCGCGCCCGGCGACAAGGCTGAGGCTGCCGACCCGGACGACGAGAACCGATCCCGGCGGGCCTGAGCCAACGCCCCTGGGACCTGACTGACATCGAATCGACGTTGCAGCAAGGAGCACCACCCGACATGGAGATCACGGCCGCTCAGGTCAAGGCGCTCCGGGACGCCACCGGAGCCGGAATGATGGACTGCAGGAACGCGCTGCGCGAGGCCGGCGGCGACCTGGAACGGGCCACGCAGCTGCTGCGCGAGGCCGGCAAGGCCGGGGTCGAGAAGCGGGCCGGCCGCAGCGCCACCCAGGGCGTGGTCGACGCCTACCTGCACACCCCCGACCCGAACCTGCCGCCCAAGCTGGGCGTGCTCGTCGAGCTCGACTGCGAGACCGACTTCGTGGCCAAGACCGACGAGTTCCAGCGCCTGGCCCACGAGATCGCCCTCCACATCGCCGTCGCCGACCCCACCTACATCTCGCGCGACGAGGTGCCCGAGCAGGTGCTCGCCGAGGAGCGGGAGATCTACGCCAAGCAGGCCGAGGGCAAGCCCGAGCACATCGTCGAGCGCATCGTCGAGGGCAAGCTCAAGGACTACTACAAGCAGGTCGTGCTGCTCGACCAGCCGTACATCCGCGACGACAAGCAGTCCATCCAGGACCTGCTCGACGCCTACTCGGCCAAGGTCCGCGAGAAGCTGGTGCTGCGCCGCTTCTCCCGGTTCAAGGTCGGCGAGGGCGCCTAGCCCCAGGTCGAAGGGACCCCCGATCCGTCAAGCAGCCCGAAGGGACGTGAACCATGGCGTACCTGATGGCGGGTGACGAGAGCCATCCGGCCGATGGGGGGGACGGCAAGCCGCGGTTCGACCGGGTCGTGGTGAAGCTGTCGGGGGAGGCCTTCGCCGACTCGAGGTCGGGTTCGGGCTCGACTACGGCAAGATCGACGGCGTCGCCAGGCAGCTGGTCGAGGTCCTCGACCTGGGCGTCCAGGTCGCGGTGGTGGTGGGCGGGGGCAACATCGTCCGCGGGTCGGCCGCCGAGGCCGCCGGCATGGACCGGGCCAGGGCCGACTACATGGGCATGCTGGGGACGGTGATGAACTGTCTCGCCCTCCAGGACGCCCTGGAGCGCCGCAGGGTCGTGACCAGGGTCCAGACCGCCATCCAGATGACCCAGATCGCCGAGCCCTACATCCCCCGGCGGGCCGTCCGCCACCTGGAGAAGGGGCGCATCGTGATCTTCGGGGCCGGCATGGGGGCCCCGTTCTTCTCGACCGACACCACCGCCGCCCAGCGGTCGCTCGAGATCGGCGCCGAGGCGATCCTGATGGCCAAGAACGGCGTCGACGGCGTCTACGACGCCGACCCCAAGAAGCACCCCGAGGCGCGCAAGTTCCTCCGGATCGACTACCTGGAGGCGATCCGGCGCGAGCTGCGGGTGATGGACACCACCGCGCTGTCGTTGTGCAAGGATCACGACCTGCCCATCATCGTGTTCGACCTGCTCACCGAGGGCAACATCCGGCGGGCGGTGTGCGGCGAGCCGATCGGCACGGTGGTCGGCCCGACCGACGCCTTCGAGGGAGCAGACGAGACCCAGCGAGGGGAGCCAAGGTGATCGAGGACACGCTCCGGCAGGCGGAGACCAAGATGAGCAAGGCGATCGAGGTGGCCAAGGAGGAGTTCAGCGGGATCCGCACCGGCCGCGCCAACCCCGCCCTGGTCAACCGCCTCCAGGTCGACTACTACGGCACCCCGACGCCGCTGCAGCAGCTCGCCGGCATCTCCGCCCCCGAGGCCCGGCTGCTGGTGGTCTCGCCGTACGACCGCAACGCCGCCGCGGCCATCGAGAAGGCGATCCGCAACTCCGACCTGGGCATCAACCCGGCCAGCGACGGCCAGGTCATCCGCCTGGCCTTCCCGCAGCTCACCGAGGAGCGGCGCAAGGAGTACGTCCGCCTGGCCAAGCACCGGGCCGAGGAGGCGCGGACCAGCATCCGCAACGTGCGCCGGCACGAGAAGGACGCCCTGGAGCGCCTGGAGCGCGACGGCGAGATCTCCCAGGACGAGCTGCGCCGGGCCGAGCAGCGCCTCCAGGGCATCACCGACAAGTACGTCGCCGAGGTCGACACCCTGCTCCAGCACAAGGAGCAGGAGCTGCTCGAGGGCTGAGCGCCGGTGGCTGAGCCCGCTCCGCTCGACCCCGCCGGAGCCGAGGCGGGAATGCCGCGGCGCGAGCGGGGCGCCCGGGCCGGGCGCAACCTGCCCGTCGCCATCCTCACCGGGCTGCTGCTGGCCGGGGTGCTGATCACCACCCTGGTGCTGTCGCGGCCGCTGTTCGTGGCCTTCCTGCTCGGGATCGTCACCCTGGCCCTGCTGGAGCTGCTCGCCGTGCTGCGGGCGCGGGCGACCCGGCCGGCCCGCCCGGTCGTCCTGGCCATGGGGGCGCTGCTGGTCGTCGGGGCCTACCTGGAGGGCCCGGCCGCGCTGTCGTTCGGGCTGCTGGTGACCATCCTGGCCGCGTTCGGCTGGTACCTGGTCGACCGGGGCCGCACCGAGGTCACCCGCAACGTCGCCGCCACCGTGTTCGCCGTCGTGTACGTGCCCTTCATGGCCGCCCACCTGTCGCTGGTCGTGGGGCGGGCCGACCACTACGTCGGGGCCATGATCGGCTACGCGGCCCTGGTGGTGATCTACGACACCGCCGCCTACGCCACCGGGGCCACCCTCGGGCGCCGGCCGATCGCCCCC
This sequence comes from uncultured Actinomycetota bacterium, assembly GCA_963733175.1. GTDB lineage: Bacteria > Actinomycetota > CALGFH01 > CALGFH01 > CALGFH01 > CALGFH01. The sequence goes on along the minus strand of CAVTCL010000025.1, from coordinate 101,420 downwards.
CAGGTCTCGCCCAACAAGTCCTGGGAGGGGGCCATCGGCGCCTCGGTCGTCTGCCTGGCCGCCGGCGCCTTCCTGCTGCCGCTGTGGGAGCCGTGGACGCTGGCCTCCGGCCTGGTCCTGGCCGGGGCCACCTGCGTGGTGGCGCCGCTGGGCGACCTGTCGGAGTCGATGCTCAAGCGCGACCTGGCGGTCAAGGACATGGGCTCGATCCTGCCCGGCCACGGCGGCGTGCTCGACCGGGTCGACGCCCTGCTGTTCATGGCCCCGGTGCTGTACTACGTGCTGGCCGCCTTCGACCTGGTCCACGCGCCATGACCCGCTCGCTGTACGACCTGGACGCCGGGCAGCTCGAGGCGCTGGTGGCCGAGGCCGGGGAGCCGCCCTACCGCGCCCGCCAGCTCGCCCACTGGCTGGACACCCGCCGCCAGCCCGACCCCCGGGCCATGACCAACCTGCCCCGCTCGCTGCGGGCGCGGCTCTCGGAGCGGTTCGCCGGCGCCGGGCTGGCCCTCGACCACCACCAGGCCGGCGACGACGGCTGGACCCACAAGTTCCTGTTCCGCCTGCCAGGAGGCGATGCGGTCGAGTCGGTCCTGATGCTGTACCCGCCGGCCGGGTCCCGACCCGAGGACGACTGGGAGGGCGGCCCGCGGGGGCGGGCCACGGTGTGCATCTCGACCCAGGCGGGCTGCGCCATGGGCTGCACCTTCTGCGCCACCGGGCAGTTCGGGTTCACCAGGCACCTGTCGGTGGGCGAGGTGGTCGAGCAGGTCGCCAGGGTGTCGACGATGCTGCCGGAGCTGCGCCCGGGGCCGGGCGCCCCCGACCACCTCACCAACGTGGTCTTCATGGGGATGGGGGAGCCGTTCGCCAACCAGGAGGCCACCTGGGGGGCCGCCTACCGGCTCCACCAGGGGTTCGGGCTGTCGGCCAGGGCGATCACGATCTCGACCGTCGGGCTGGTCCCGGGGATCCGGCGGGCCGCCGCCGAGCCGCTCCCGGTCAACCTGGCCGTCTCCATCCACGCCGCCTCCGACGAGGTCCGCGACCGGCTGGTCCCGGTCAACCGCAGCTGGCCGATCGCCGAGCTGCTCGACGCCGTCCGCGACTACGTGGCCGCGACCCGGCGCCGGGTCTCGTTCGAGTACGCGCTCATGGCCGGGGTCAACGACGACCTGGAGCAGGCCGGCCGCCTGGGCCGGCTGCTGGCCCCGCTGCGGGTCCCACGCAGCGGCGGCCACGCCGCCCACGTCAACCTCATCCCCTACAACCCGACCCCCGGCACCGGGTTCTCGCCGCCGTCCAAGGCGGCGGTCCGCCGCTTCCGGGACGCGGTCGCCGCCTCCGGGGTCCCGGTGAGCGTCCGCGCCAACCGCGGCGTCGGCATCGACGCCGCCTGCGGCCAGCTCCGCACCGCCACCGGGCGGCCAGGCCGGAAGGTCCTCCCGCTGGCGGAGGGCATGTGAGTCCCGTCGGGGTGGCGCTGCTCGGGTCGACCGGGTCGATCGGGGAGCAGGCGCTGGACGTGATCCGGGCCGCCCCGGGGCGGTTCCGGGTGGTGGCCCTGGCCGCGGGGCGCTCGGCGGACCGGCTGGCCGCCCAGGCGCGCGAGCTGCGGCCGGCCGCGGTCGGCCTGGTCGACGAGGCCCAGGCGGCGGGCCTGGCCGCCGAGCTGCCGCCCGGCTGCCGCCTGGCCGTCGGGCCCGAGGCGGTCGCCGAGCTGGCCGCGGCCGACGGCGCCGACGTGGTCCTCAACGGCATCACCGGCTCGGTCGGCCTGGCCCCGACCCTCCGCGCCCTGGAGGCCGGCCGCCGGCTCGCCCTGGCCAACAAGGAGAGCCTGATCGTCGGCGGCGAGCTGGTCACCGCCCTGGCCAGGCCGGGCCAGATCGTCCCCGTCGACTCCGAGCACTCCGGCCTCGCCCAGTGCCTGCGGGCCGGCCGCCCCAGCGAGGTCGCCCGGCTGATCGTGACCGCCTCCGGCGGCCCGTTCCGCGGGCGCTCGGCCGCCGACCTGGCCACCGTGACCCCGGCCGACGCCCTCGCCCACCCGACCTGGGCGATGGGCCCGATGATCACCGTCAACTCGGCCACCCTCATGAACAAGGGCCTCGAGGTGATCGAGGCCCACCTGCTGTTCGGCGTGCCGTACGGCCGCATCGAGGTCGTCGTCCACCCCCAGAGCATCGTCCACGCCATGGTGGAGTGGCGCGACGGCTCCACCGTGGCCCAGCTCTCCATGCCCGACATGCGGCTGCCGATCGGCCTGGCCCTCGGCTGGCCCGAGCGGGACGAGCGGCCGGTGGGCCGGATCGACTGGGCCCGGGCGGCCACCCTCGAGTTCCAGCCCGTCGACCGGGCCACCTTCCCCCTGCTCGACCTGGCCCTGCGGGCCGGCCGCCAGGGCGCCACCGCCCCGGCCGCCCTGAACGCCGCCAACGAGGAGGCGGTGGGCGCCTTCCTGGCCGGCCGGCTCCCGTTCCCCGGGATCGCCCAGGTGGTGGCCGAAGTCCTCGAACGTCACCGCCCCCCGGCCGCCCTCGACCTCGACGCCGTGCTCGCCACCGAGCGGTGGTCGCGTGGACTCGCCCGTACACTGGTCGAGGACCTGATCACCTCCCGGGGGACTCGATGACCAGCGCGCTCGGCATCACGCTCTTTGTTCTCGCCCTCATGCTGGCCATCTTCCTGCACGAAGGCGGGCACTTCGCGACGGCGAAGTTCTTCGGGATGAAGGTCGAGCGCTTCTTCCTCGGCTTCGGCCCGACCATCTGGTCGTTCCGCCGGGGCGAGACCGAGTACGGCATCAAGGCCCTGCCCCTCGGCGGCTTCTGCAAGATCGCCGGCATGAGCCCGTACGAGAACGACGCCAACTTCCTGGAGGAGGACCGCTCGGGCAAGGCCCCGGCCGAGCCCACCCCGCCGGAGCGGCAGTTCCGCAACAAGCCGGCCTGGCAGCGGTCGATCGTGCTCGCGGCCGGGTCGATCACCCACTTCCTGGTGGCCATCCTGCTGATCTGGATGGTGCTGGTGGCCATCGGCATCGGCACCGGCCAGGCCACCACCACGATCGACCGCACCGTCACGCTGTCCGCGGGGACGCCCAGCCCGGCCCAGGACGCCGGGCTCCGGGCGGGCGACCAGATCACGGCCGTGGCCGGCAACCAGGTCGCCACCTTCGAGGAGCTGCGCAACGCCCTGACCGAAACGGGCGGCGAGCAGATCACCATCGAGTACATCCGCGACGGCGAGCGGCGCTCCACCACCGCGACGCCCGGTCGAGCAGGACGGCCGCGGGTTCCTCGGCTTCCAGCCCAGCGAGGAGACCAGGCGCGTCGGCGTGCTCGCCGCCCTCCCCGAGTCGGTCAAGCTCTTCTGGGACACCACCGTGGCCACCGTCAAGGGCCTCGGCGGCTTCGTCACCGGCCTGGCCGACCGGATCAGCGCCCCAGGGCCGGCGCCCGCGGGCGGCGGAGGCGGCGGCGGGGAGGTGCGCGACGGCGGCCCCATCGGCATCGTCGGCATCACCCGGCTGGCCGGCCAGGCCGTGGCCAACAACCAGTGGGCGATCTTCATCGCCATCCTGATCCAGCTCAACATCGTCGTCGGGGTGTTCAACCTCCTCCCCCTGCCCCCGATGGACGGCGGCTACCTCGCCTTCGTGCTCTGGCAGGTGGTGACCAGGCGCGAGGTCGACCTGCGCAAGGTCGTGCCCGTGGCCGCCCTGATCGTCGGCCTGCTGGTGATGCTCACGGTGGGCCTGGTCTGGCTCGACATCACCAACCCCGTCCCCTACCCGTTCCGATAAGGAGCCCTGGTGGCCTTCCCGCTCGAGTTGACCGACCTGGCGGCAGGCGTCGGTCGGCGGCGCTCACGCCGGATCAACGTCGGCAAGGTCGCGGTCGGCGACGGCGCCCCCGTCAGCGTCCAGTCGATGACCATCACCAAGACCGCCGACATCAACGGCACCCTCCAGCAGATCGCCGAGCTCGCCGCCACCGGCTGCGACATCGTGCGGGTGGCGGTGCCCGACACCGACGACGCCGCCGCCCTGCCCGCGATCGCGGCCAAGTCGACCATCCCGGTGGTGGCCGACATCCACTTCCAGTGGAAGTACGCCATGGCCGCCATCGAGGCCGGCTGCGCCGGGGTCCGCATCAACCCCGGCAACATCAAGAAGCACGACAAGGTGAAGCTGATCGCCCAGGAGGCGCAGGCCCGCGGCATCCCCATCCGGGTCGGGGTCAACGCCGGCTCCCTCCAGAAGGAGATCCTGGCCAAGCACGGCGGCCCCACCCCCGAGGCGCTGGTCGAGTCGGCCCTGTTCGAGGTCGGCATCCTCGAGGAGGTCGGCTTCGGCGACATCAAGATCTCGGTCAAGCACCAGAACCCGGTGTCGATGATCGCCGCCTACCGCCTGCTCGCCACCCGTGTCGACTACCCGCTGCACCTGGGCGTGACCGAGGCCGGCACCCCCAAGGACGGCATCATCAAGTCCGCGGTCGGCATCGGCGCCCTGCTCGCCCAGGGCATCGGCGACACCATCCGGGTGTCGCTGACCGCCCCGCCGATCGAGGAGGTCAAGGCCGGCAACGCCATCCTCGGCGCCCTCGGCCTGCGGCCCAAGAAGCTCGACCTGGTCGCCTGCCCCTCCTGCGGCAGGGCCGAGGTCGACGTGTTCGCGCTGGCCAACGCCGTCGAGGAGCGCATGGCCGAGATCGAGGCGCCGATGCGGGTCGCGGTCATGGGCTGCATCGTCAACGGCCCCGGGGAGGCCCGCGAGGCCGACGTCGGCGTGGCCTCCGGCAAGGGCAAGGGCCAGATCTTCCGCCACGGCCAGGTGATCCGCACCGTCCCCGAGGCCGAGATCGTCGACGCCCTGATGCACGAGGCCAAGCTCCTGGCCGAGGAGTACCGGCTGTCCGGCGGCGGGCCGGGCGTCCCCGAGGTCATCCGGAGCTGAGGTGCTCCGGTCGTGGACCGGCGGTGACGACCGGGCTGGGCAGGCGGCGCGACCGTCCCGGTTCCAGGTGCGCCCCATCGGCCGCGAGGACGAGGCGATCGCCCTCGAGGCGCTGGACCGCAACCCGGTCAGGGACGTGTTCATCGCCAGCCGCATCCTCCACGACGGCGCCCTGACCACCTTCGGCCCCAGCCCCCTCTGGGGCGCCTTCGAGGACGGCCAGCTTCGGGGCATGCTCCACGTCGGCCCCAACCTGGTCCCCGCGACCGACGACCAGGCCGCCTGCGAAGCCCTGGCCGCCGCCGCCGGCGGCCTCTACCCGACCCGCATGGTGGTCGGCGAGCGGGTCACGGTCGAGCTGCTGTGGTCCCTCATCGGCCCCAGCTACCCGGCCCCCCGCGAGGTCCGCCGCCGCCAGTTCGTCTACGCCGTCGAGCCCGACCTGCTGGTCCACGACCGGCACGCCCGCGGCCGCGGCATCGCCCGCCTGGCCGAGCGTTCCGACGAGGACCGGGTCCTGCGGCTGTCGGCCGCCATGTACACCGAGGAGATGGGCGAGAACCCCATGGCCCGCGACCCCGACGGCTACCGCCGCCGGGTCCGCATGCTCATCTCCCGCGGCTGGACCTACGTCTACGAGCACGCCGGCCAGCTCCAGTTCAAGATGGACGTCGGCTGCGCCAGCCACCACACCGCCCAGATCCAGGGCGTCTACGTCCCCCCCGAGCTCCGCGGCCGCGGCGTCGGCACCACCGCCATGGCCGCCTGCTGCGACCTCGCCCTCGACCGCCACCCCAACCTGTCGCTGTACGTCAACGACTTCAACACCCCGGCGGTCGCCCTGTACGAGCGCATCGGGTTCCACCGGGAGCCGTACGACTTCCAGACGATCATGCTCCCCTGAGCGGGGAGCTCCGCGAGGTTATCCACAACTTTGCCTGGACCGCTCCGGCGGCCGTTGCGGGGTCGTAGCGTGCGGTCATGGCGACCTCGACAACCCCTGCCACCGGGTTCCTGGTGCATCGGCCGGTGCGGGCATACCCGCGCCCGCTGCCGGCGATCGAGCTGACGGTGGCGGCCCCGCCGACGATCGGCTGGACCGCCTCCAGCCTCGCCGGCTGGCTGCAGTACCTGGTGCCGCTGGTCGGCAGCGGTGGGTCGGTCGCGTTCCTGTTCGCCATCCCCGGCCCCCGGCCGGCCTGGCTGATCGCCCTGGTGGCCGGGGCCGCCGTCGCCTCGGTCGTGGCGGGTCTCGCGCTCCGCCTGGTCGAGCGCCGCTCCGCCCGCCGAGCCAGGCGCCGCGAACGGTCCCGCTACCTCGCCCACCTCGAGCAGGTCGCCATCCAGGTCAACCAGCTGGCCGCCGCCCAGCTCGCCGTCGCCGAGCACCTCCACCCCGACCTGCCGACGCTCTGGGCGACGATCGACCAGACCAACCGGCTCTGGGAACGCCGCCCCGGCGACGCCGACTTCCTCACGGTGCGGGTCGGCCGCGGCCCCGTCCCCCTCGCCACCCCGGCCCGGCTCGACACCGCCGGTGGCCCACTCGCCGAGTACGACCCCGACCTCCTCGCAGGCGGCGAAGGACCTCGTCCGCCGAGCAGGCTGGCTCCCCGACGCCCCGGTGACCATTCCCCTCCGCCAGCTCCCCATCCTGTCCCTCACCGGCCCACCGGCCAGGACACGCGCCCTCGCCCGCTCCCTGGTCTGCCAGCTCGCCGCCTTCCACGCTCCCGACGACCTCCAGATCCTCGCCGCCCATCCACCCTCCGCCCGCCCGACCTGGGACTGGATGCGATGGCTCCCGCACACCCGCGACCCAACCGCTCGCGACCCCACGGCCGCCCTTGGCCAGCCACCCGCCTCCCTGCTCGCCGACACCCAGGCCCGCCCCGGCGCCCGCCCGCACCTGCTGGCGATCCTCGACACGACCGAAGCGGGTCCGGTCGCCGACCCCCCGCGAGGTCTGGACAGCACCGCACGACCCGGACGGGCCGTTCGCGACTACCAGGGTCGAGGAATGGCTCGAGCGTGCCGCGGCGGGTGGCGTCGCGGCGCCGGTATCGCCGTGGCCGGTGTCGCGCGGCCGGTGTGACCGTCGTCTGGTTGGCCGCGACCACCGCCGACGAGCCGTCCGAGCTGTCGATGCGCATCCGCGTCGACGACCAGGGGTTCGCGACGCTCCTGGAGACCGTTCCCAGCGGTCGCCAGGTGACCGGCATCCGCGCCGACTCGGCAAGCATCGCCACCTGCGAGACCATCGCCCGGCGCCTGGCGCCCCTCCGGCTCGACCGCCCGCCGCCAATGGCTTCGCGAACCGGGCCCATTCGTCTCCTCGACCTGCTGGCCTCCCAGGCCAGCCCCGATGGCGCGGTCGGTCCCCATGGCGACGAGCTGCCATTGCGTCCGCGGGGAGAGCTCCTCAACGTGCCGGTCGGCGTCGGCCTGGCCGGGGAGCCGCTCGTCCTGGACCTCAAGGAGGCGGCCGAGGGCGGTATCGGCCCACATGGCCTGGTCGTCGGTGCCACGGGTTCGGGCAAGAGCGAGCTGTTGCGAACGATCGTCGCGGGCCTGGCCGCGACCCACCCACCCGAACAGCTCGCCTTCGTGCTGGTCGACTTCAAGGGCGGCGCCGCCTTCGCCCCCCTCGCCCCGCTCCCGCAGGTGGCGGGGCTCATCACCAACCTGCAATCCGACCTCTCGATGGTCGACCGCGCCATGGCCGCCCTCCAGGGCGAGCTGGCCAGGCGCCAGCGGCTCCTGCACCTGGCCGGCAACCAGCCCGACCTGCGCGCCTACACCGCACGCCGGGCGACCGACCCGCGACTCGAACCGCTGCCCTACCTGCTCATCGTCGTCGACGAGTTCGGCGAGCTGCTGGCCGTCCGGCCCGAGTTCCTGGACATCTTCACCGCCATCGGCCGGGTCGGTCGCAGCCTGGGCATGCATCTCCTGCTCGCCTCCCAGCGCCTCGACGAAGGCCGCCTGCGCGGCCTCGACAGCCACCTCCGGTTCCGGATCTGCCTCCGCACCTTCAGCGCCGCCGAGTCCACCGCGGTCCTCGGCGTCCCCGACGCCCACCACCTCCCCCCGGCCCCCGGCACCGCCCTGATCAAGCTCGACGCGTCCCCGCCCGTCCCCTTCACCGCCGCCCTCATCTCCACCGACCGGCCCAACCCGCCGCAGGCGCTGCCGGCCCCGGCGCCCGGCCATAGCGGCTTCCGGACCGACCTCGAGGTCCTTGTGGACCGTCTGGTGCGAGCCGGCCCTCGGGCCCACCAGGTCTGGCTCCCGCCCCTCGCCGGAGCCATCGAGCTGGACCCGCTGCTCCGGACCGCGGCGCCCGGATGGCTCCGGGTGCCGGTCGGTGTGGTCGACCGGCCGCTCGAACAGGTCCAGGAGCCGCTGATGCTGGACCTGTCCGGGAGCGCGGGTCACCTGGCGGTGGTGGGGGCGCCGAGGACCGGCAAGAGCACGCTGCTCTGCACGATCGTGGCCGCGCTGGCCGCCACCCACCCGCCCGACGAGGTACAGGCGTACGCCGTGGACCTTGGCGGCGGGTTCCTCCATCGACTGGGCGAGCTGCCGCACGTCGGGGCCGTGTGCGGTCCCCGTGAGGCCGAACGGGTCCGCCACCTCGTGCGCGAGCTCCGCACCCTGGTCTTCGAGCGCGAACGGCGCTTCCGCGACCTGGGCGTCGACTCGATGGCCGCCTGGCACGATCTACGCCGTGGCGGGCTCGACCTCGGCGGCTACGGCGAGGTCTTCCTGCTGATCGACAACTGGGGCGCGTTCGTCCGTGAGCTGCCCGAGCTGGAGGCGGAGATCACCGAGCTCGCCGCCATCGGCCTGCACTACGGCGTCCACCTCGTCCTGGCCGCCAACCGCTGGGCCGAGCTGCGCCCCGGCCTCCGCGAGAACCTCGGCGGGCGCCTCGAGCTGCGCCTGAACGATCCCCTGGAGTCCGAGCTCGGCCGCTCGGCGGCCGCGGGCCTGCCCGAGCTGCCGGGCCGCGGCCTGACCCAGGCCGGTCTCCAGTTCCAGGTCGCCCTGCCCGGTCCGGCAAGCGCCGTCCTGGAACGCGCCATGCCCGGCCGGAACGGCGCGGCCGCCCCGCCGTTACGCCTGCTGCCCACCGCTGGTGCGGGAGGCGGAGCTCTCCGCCGTCGATCAAGCCGCCGCAGGTCCTCTCTCCGGACCCGCCGGCCGTCCGGGTCCGGAGTGCCTGCGGGCCTGCCGTTGGGGGTCGAGGAGCATCGGCTGGACACGGTCTGGCTCGACCTGTTCGAGGGGGCGCCGCATCTGCTGGTCCTTGGGGACGGCGGATGCGGCAAGTCCAGCCTGCTGCGGCTCATCGCCAAGGGACTTGCCGCCCTGTACCCACCCGAGGAGGTCGCCCTGCTGGTCATCGACCTGCGCCGCGGCCTGCTCGACCTGACGTCGCTGCCGAACCTGGCCGGCTACGCCTGCACCCCGGCGACCGTCGCCCAGGCGGTCGACCACCTGCACCGCGAGCTCACCGAACGCACCCCAGCCGACTCCGGCCTCCCACCCGGCCCACCGAACGGACCTGGAGCCCGTCCGCACCGCCGGCGCTCGGACCCGGGACGCCGACTCGCCAACAGGGCTGGTCGGAGCACCGGTCCGGGCCCGGCCGCGGTGGGTGGTGCTGGTGGACGACTACGACCTGCTGCCGGCGGCGGCCGGGAGTCCGCTGCTGCCGTTGCTGGACCTGCTCGGCCTGGGTCGGGAGCTGGGGTTCCATCTCGTGCTGACCCGTCGGGTCGCCGGGGCGGCGCGGGCGGCGTTCGAACCGGTCTTCCAGCGGCTCCGGGAGCTCGGTGGGTCGGGGCTCGTCATGGGTGGCGACCCCGGTGAGGGGCCGCTGCTCGGGAACCAGAGGGCGGCGCCCGCTTCCTCCAGGTCGGGGATTCCTGGTCCGGCCGCGCCGGCCGCCCGCTCTCGTCCAGGTCGCCTACAGCCCTCCACCGCCTGTCGAGGCGGGCCGGCCCGAGGGGGATGCATGGGTGGGGGAGGGGTAAATGCGCAGGCCAGGGCGGTGATATGGGTTGCTGGTTGGCGTGGCGAGTGCTATCTTGCAGCCTGTTGACGTATGGCCGTCCGGCCTGTTCCCAGGTCAGGCACCGGTGAGGAGCGAAGTGGGCATTGCGCCCACTTCTGTGTTGTCAGGGGCCGGCGGCGCGGCGACGAGTTGGAATGGTGCCGCTACCGAGAGGGCGAGCAGCAACGCGCGACAGGTGAGGGAGGTCGGTGAGCGTGACGGCGCTTCCTTCGCATGTCCAAGAGCTGGCCGATCGGGTGGCGGCCGGCCACGGGGTCGAGGTGCTGGAGCTGACCCTCCGTGGCCAGGGTCGCGGCCGGGTGCTGAGCGTGATCCTCGACGCCGAGGAGCCGGTCGAGGCCGACGTCGTCGAGCTGGTCTCCAAGGACCTGTCGCGCGAGCTCGACCAGGCCGATCCGGTGGCCGGCCGCTACACCCTCGAGGTGAGCACGCCCGGGCTCTCGCGTCCGCTGCAGACCTCCCGGGACTTCCGCCGCCAGCGCGGCCACGAGGTCACCATCCTCCGCGCTGGGACGCCTGACGACTCCTCGATCCAGGGGGTGGTCGTCGACGCCGACGACGAGGCGGTCGTCCTGGAGGTCGGCGGGGAGCAGGTCCGGGTGCCGCTGTCCGAGGTGGTCAGGGGAACGGTGGTGTTGCCGTGGTGACGCGCAACCGACCCCGACCCAGGTCCACCCGCAACGAGAGGACGGCGACGTGAAGATCCCGATCGATGAGCTGCGCTTCCTCGAGCGCGAGAAGGGCATCGCGCTCGAGACGGTCATCAGCGCGCTCGAGAGCGCCCTCGCCGCCGCCTACAAGCGCCAGCCCAACGCGCCCGAGGGGGCGCGGGTGGTGGTCGACCGCGACAGCGGCGACGTGACCGTGTTCGCCCAGGAGCTGGACGACGAGGAGCAGGTCATCCGGGAGTGGGAGGACACGCCCAACGACTTCGGCCGGATCGCCGCGGTCACCGCCAAGCAGGTGATCATGCAGCGCCTCCGCGAGGCCGAGCGCGACGTGACCTTCGGCGAGTACGAGGGCCGGGTCGGCGACATCGTCACCGGCATCGTGCAGCAGCGCGACCAGCGCCACATCTCGGTCGACCTGGGCAAGATCGAGGCCGACCTGCCCCACTCCGAGCAGGTGCCGAGCGAGCACTACCAGCACAACGACCGGCTGAAGGTCTACGTGACCGACGTCGTCCGCTCGGCCAGGGGCCTGCGGGTGGTGGTGTCGCGGACCCACCCCAACCTGATCAAGCGCCTGTTCGAGCTGGAGGTGCCCGAGATCGCCGAGGGCATCGTCGAGATCACCAACGTGGCCCGCGAGCCCGGCCACCGGACCAAGATCGCCGTCCGCAGCCACGAGCCCGGGGTCGACCCCAAGGGCGCCTGCGTCGGCGCCCGCGGGTCGCGGGTGCGCATGGTGGTCAACGAGCTGCGCGGTGAGAAGATCGACATCGTGTCCTGGTCGGAGGACCCGGCCCAGTTCGTGGCCGAGGCCCTCTCGCCGGCCAAGGTCAAGAGCGTGCAGATCGACGAGCCGGAGCGGACCGCGCACGTGGTCGTCCCCGACTACCAGCTTTCGCTGGCCATCGGCAAAGAGGGTCAGAATGCCCGGTTGGCGGCGAGGCTGACCGGCTGGCGGATCGACATCGTGAGCGAGAGCCAGGCCGCCGAGCAGGCGAGCCAGGGCCCGAGGCGCTGACGGACCAGGAGGCGGGCACGGTGCACACGGTGGAGGAGGTGGGAATGCGCAGGCGGTCACCAGGCGTTGCAGGGAAGGCAGAGCCGCGGCGGACGTGTGTGGTATGCCGTTCGACGGCTGCGAAGCGTACCCTCCACCGGATCGTGCGTTCGCCTGACGGGACGGTCGCCTACGACCCGACCGGCAAGGCGGCCGGCCGTGGCGCCTATCTGTGCGGGCAGCTCGCCTGCCTGGACACGGCGGTGCGGCGGCGCAGCATCCAACGAGCCCTGAAGGTGACCGACACGGTGGCGGCCAACGCCGCCGTGGAGGCACTGCGGAACCGAATGTTGAGCGGTCGCGCCGGCCAGCCGGCGCCCCGCTCGAACGATGACGAGGAAGTGAGATCTGGTTGAGCAACCCGCGGGTGTATGAGATCGCCAAAGAGCTTGGGGTCCCGTCCAAGGACCTGCTCGCCAAGCTGTCCTCCATGGGGGTGGAGGCCAAGAGCCATTCTTCGACGGTGACCCAGGACGTGGCCGACAAGCTGCGTGCGTCGGCCGGTGGCGGCCGTCCGGCGAAGGCCGCCCGGCAGGACCAGGGTGACGCACGCCCCGCGCAGGGCCGCGCCAAGGGCGCCGCCCAGCCGGCACCGTCCGGCCAGGCACGCGCCGGCCAGTCCGGCGCCGGCCAGGCGGGTCCTGGGCAGTCCGGGGCCGGCCAGGCACGGCCCGCCCAGCCGGGCGCCGGCCAGGCCGCGTCCGGGCCAGCCCGGCCAGGCAGCCGCGCCTGGGCAGCCAGGGGCCGGTCAGCCGCGTCCCGTCGGCCGTGACGGCAAGCCGCTCCCGCCGGGGTCCGTCCCCTTCCCCCCGGGGCGCGGCCGTTGCCTCCGGGTGTCCGTCCCCTTCCTCCGGGTGCGCGGCCGATCGGCCGTGACGGCAAGCCGCTGCCCCCCGGGGTCCGTCCCCTTCCGCCCGGGGCGCGGCCGTTGCCTCCGGGTGTCCGTCCGCTTCCTCCGGGTGCGCGGCCGATCGGCCGTGACGGCAAGCCGCTCCCGCCAGGCGCCCGCCCGGTCGGGTCCGGCGGTCGCCCGCTGCCGCCGGGCGCCCGCCCGGCCCCTCCGGGTGCCGGGCGTCCCGGCATGGGCCAGCGCCAGGGCCCGCCCGGCGCCGGCCGGCCCGGCATGGGCCAGGGCCGCCCCGGCGGCCCCGGCCAGCCCGGCATGCGCGGTGGCCAGCCCGGCCAGGGCCGCCCCGGCGGCCCCGGGTGGCGGTGGCGGCGGCCGCCCAGGAGGCTACGGCAGCCGGCCGGGTGCGCCCGGCGGCGCCGGCCGTCCCGGTGTCGGCGGTCGTCCCGGCGGTCCCGGTGGCGGTGGCGGCGGCGGCGTCCCGGCGGCGGCGGTCGCCCGGTCGGCGGCGGTGGCCGCCCCGGCTTCGGTGGCCGTCCCGGTGGCAGCCGCTTCGGCGGCCGCGGGCGTCCCAAGAAGCGCCGCGGCGGGCGTCGGCGGGAAGAGTTCGAGGCCATGGGGGCCCCGACCATCGAGGCCGTCTCCGACATGTCGGTCGAGGGCCTGGTCCGGGTGCCCCGCGGGGTCACCGTGCAGGACCTGGCCGACCGGCTCGGCCAGCCCGCCGGCGACCTGATCCGCGTGCTCATGCAGATGGGCGAGATGCTGACCGCCACCCAGTCGATGTCCGACGAGGCGGTCGCCCTGCTCGCCGAGGAGATCGGCGCCCGCATCGAGGTCGTCGACCCCAGCGAGGCCGACGCCCTCCAGGAGATCGAGGGCTGGGAGGACACCGAGGCCGACAAGGACGAGGACCTCCGTCCCCGCCCGCCGGTCGTGACCGTCATGGGCCACGTCGACCACGGCAAGACCAAGCTGCTGGACGCCATCCGCAACACCGACGTGGTCGCCCGCGAGGCCGGCGGCATCACCCAGCACATCGGCGCCTACCAGGTCAGGGCGGGCGCCGACGGCCGGCTGGTGACCTTCATCGACACCCCGGGCCACGAGGCGTTCACCGCCATGCGGGCCAGGGGCGCGGCCGTCACCGACGTCGCCGTGCTGGTGGTCGCCGCCGACGACGGGGTCATGCCCCAGACCGTGGAGGCGATCAACCACGCCAAGGCGGCCGGGGTGCCGATCGTGGTGGCGGTCAACAAGGTCGACAAGGAGGACGCCAACCCGGCCAAGGTCCGCCAGCAGCTGACCGAGTACGACCTGGTGGCCGAGGAGTACGGCGGCAAGACCCAGTTCGTCGACGTGTCGGCCAAGACCCAGCAGAACCTCGACACCCTGGTCGAGACCATCCTGCTGGTCGCCGACGTCGAGCTGAACCTCAAGGCCAACCCCGACCGGCGCGCCCAGGGCTCGGTCATCGAGGCCCACCTGGACAAGGGCCGCGGCCCGGTGGCGACCATCCTGGTCCGCCGGGGCACCCTGCACGTCGGGGACGCGGTGGCCGCCGGCACCGCCTTCGGGCGGGTCCGGGCCATGTTCGACGAGAACGGCAAGGAGGTCACCGCCGCCGTCCCGGCCCAGCCGGTCGTGGTCATCGGCCTCTCGGCCCCGCCCAGCGCCGGCGACGAGGTCAGGGCGGTCACCGACGAGCGCATCGCCCGCGGGATCTCCCAGACCCGCGAGGCCCGCCAGCGCCAGGCGGCGATCGCGACCAGCCGGGCCCCGCGCCTGGAGGACCTGTTCGCCAGGATCCGCGAGGGCCAGCTCCAGGAGCTGCCGCTGATCATCAAGGCCGACGTGATGGGCTCGGTCGAGGCCATCGACGACGCCCTCGGGCGGATCGAGATCCCCGAGGTCCGGCTGCGGGTGCTCCACAAGGCGGCCGGCGCCATCACCGAGGACGACGTCAGCCTGGCCGCCGTGGCCGGGGCCATCATCATCGGCTTCTCGGTGCGGCCGACCCCGGCCGCGCGCGAGCTGGCCAACCGCGAGGGCGTCGACATCCGCCTGTACTCGGTCATCTACCAGGTGGTGGAGGACATCGAGAAGGCCCTCAAGGGCATGCTCGCCCCCGAGTACGAGGAGCGCGCCCTCGGCACCGCCGAGGTCAGGCAGACCTTCCGGGTGCCGCGGATCGGCGTCGTCGCCGGGTCGTACGTCACCTCGGGCGAGGTCGCCCGCGGGGCCAAGGCCCGCCTGGTCCGCGACGGCGTGGTCGTCTACGACGGGCGGATCGGGTCGCTGCGCCGCTTCAAGGACGACGTCCGCACGGTCGCGGCCGGCTACGAGTGCGGCATCGGCCTGGACAACTTCCAGGACGTCAAGGAAGGCGATCAGATCGAGGCCTACGAGATGGTCGAGATCCCACGGTAACCCCGACGGCCCCGGGGCCACGGCGCACGCCTCGGCGTCTGCCGCCCGGTCCCGGGGCGACCCTGCTGCCATGTTCGTCGCCCTGCTCCGCCTGGACCTCCGGCTCCCGGACGCCTCGTCGCTCAAGGACAAGCGGTCGGTCGTCAAGAGCCTGGCCGCCGCGCTGCGCAAGCTCAACTGCACGGTCGCCGAGGTCGATCATCAGGACCTGCGCCAGCGGGCCACCCTGGCGGTGGCCACGGTGGCCGGCGAGGGCTTCCACGCCCGCCGGGTGCTGGTGGCGGCCGAGCGCGAGGTCGAGCGCACGCCCGGCGTCGAGCTGCTGGCCAGCGACGTGACCATGTACGGACCCGAGGACTGAACCGCGATGGCAAAGCCGAGCTACCCCAGAGCCCGCCGCCTGGCCGAGACGATCCGGCGGCTGGCCGGCGAATGGCTGGAGGCCGAGCAGGCCGACCAGCCGGTCCCGCTGGTGACCGTGACCGACGTGCGCGTCACCGAGGACCTGCACCACGCCAGCGTCTACTTCACCGTGCTCGGCGACGACCAGCAGCGGGCCGCCGCCGAGGCCTGGCTGGCCTCCTCGGCCACCGGGGCACGGACCTTCGTGGCCTCGCAGCTGCGGCTCCGTCACGCACCGACGCTAGAATTCGTTCCCGACACCGTGCCCGGCCAGGGTGCGCGGATCGACCGGTTGCTGGCCGAGCTGGGCGCGCCGGAGGGGTCGGACCAGGAGGGTCAAGGCGCGTGAGCATCCCGGAGCAGGACTGGCAGGCGGCCGTCGACGCGATCGCCGAGGCCGAGGTGGCGGTCATCTCCTGCCACATCCATCCCGACGGCGACGCCCTCGGGTCCGCCCTGGCCCTGCACCGGGCCCTGGCCAACGCGGGCCGCGAGGCGGTGGTGAGCTTCTCGGAGCCGTTCGTGGTCGCCCGCCACTACCGCTTCCTGGCCGGGCTCGACCGGCTCGTCCCGCCCGACCAGGTGCCGACCGACGCCGACCTGTTCGTCTGCTTCGACGCCGGCTCGCTCGACCGCCTCGGCAGCCTGGTCGACGCCTTCCGGGGCGCCCGCCGCACCCTGGTCGTCGACCACCACGCCTCCAACACCCGCTTCGGCGACGTCAACCTGATCGACCCGGCGTCCCCGGCCAGCGCCGTGCTCTGCCGCGAGCTCCTGCGCCGCCTCGACCTGCCCATCGACACCGAGATCGCCACCGCCCTCTACACCGGGCTGGTCACCGACACCGGCCGCTTCCAGTACCAGGCCACCACCCCCGAGACCCATCTCCTGGCCGCCGAGCTGCTGGCCGCCGGGGTCCAGCAGTACGAGGTCGCCAAGGCCGTGTTCGAGACCAACGACATCGCCTACCTGCGGCTGGTCGCCGACACGCTCGGCCGCATCACCCAGGTCCCCGAGGCGTCGCTGGTCTGGACCAGGGTCGACCTGGCCGACCTGGCCGCCCACGGGGTCGACATGGACGAGACCGAGGGCCTGATCGACCTGGTCCGCACCGACGGGGCCAGCGACGTGGCCGCCGTGCTCAAGCAGCAGCCGGAGGGCGGCTACAAGGTCTCGCTGCGCTCCAAGGGCGCCACCGACGTCGGCCGGCTGGCCACACGGTTCGGCGGCGGCGGGCACAAGTACGCCGCCGGCTACTCCACCGACCTGGACGCCGAGGCGGCGGTGGCGGCCCTGGTCGCCGAGCTGACCGGCCCGGATGGTCCCGGGGGCTCGAACCTCGACCCCCGGAGCGACCCCCGGTCGCTGGTCAGGTAGAGGCTGGCGGCGCGGGTGGACGGGGTGCTCGTCTGCGACAAGCCGGCGGGGATGACCTCCCACGACGTGGTCGCGCGGGTGCGCCGCCTGGCCGGCCAGCGCCGGGTCGGGCACGGCGGCACCCTCGACCCGCCCGCCACCGGCGTGCTCGTCCTGGCCCTCGGCCGGGCCACCCGGCTGCTGCCGTTCCTGCCCACCGAGCCCAAGCGCTACCTGGCCACGGTCGCCTTCGGGGCCGAGACCGACACCCTGGACGCCGCCGGGACCGTCACCGCCACCGCCGACGCCGCCGGGGTCGACGAGGCGGGCCTGCGGGCCGCCATGGCCGGCTTCCTCGGCCCCCAGCTCCAGGTCCCGCCGATGGTGTCGGCCATCAAGGTGGGCGGGGAGCGGCTGTACGCCAAGGCCCGGCGGGGCGAGCAGGTCGATCGGGCCCCCCGCCCGATCGTCATCCACGAGCTCGAGCTGCTCGGGTTCACGCCCGGGGAGCGGCCGGCGGCCACGATCGAGGTCGCCTGCTCGGGCGGCACCTACGTCCGCTCCCTGGCCGCCGACCTGGGCCGGGCCCTCGGCACCCTGGCCCACCTGGCCAGCCTGCGCCGCACGGCCGTCGGCCGGTTCACCGAGCAGGACGCCCGCACCCTGGACGACCTCGCCGGGCCGGGCGAGCTGGCCTCGGCGGTGCTCGACCCGGCGGCGGCGATGGACCCGGCGGCGGTCCGTGCCCTGACCCCGGACGAGGCGGCCGCCCTGGCCACCGGCCGGACCCTCGACCCGACCGGCCGCGGCGACCCGGTGGCCGCCGTCGCCCCCGACGGCCGCCTGGTCGCCGTCATCCAGGACAGCGCCGGCCGCGCCCGCCCCAAGGTGGTGCTGGCGTGACCGTGCAGGCGCTACGACGGGCTCGCCGACGTCCCGGCCGGGCTGGGGCCGACCGTGGTCACCGTGGGGATGTTCGACGGGGTCCACCGGGGGCACCGGGCGCTGCTGGACCGGGTGGCCGCCGAGGCGGCCGCCAGGGGCGTGCCCGCGGCCGCGGTCACCTTCGACCGCCACCCCCTGGCCGTCCTGCGGCCCGGGAGCGAGCCGCCGCTGCTCACCACCCTGGACCGCAAGGTCGAGCTGCTGGGCCAGGCCGGCGTCGAGGTCGTGCTGGTGCTGGCCTTCACCCCCGAGCTGTCCCAGGTGGGGGCGGAGGCGTTCGCCGCCGACGTGCTCTTCGACGGCCTGGGCGCCCGGGCGGTGGTGGTGGGGGAGAACTTCCGCTTCGGCCACAAGGCGGCCGGCGACCCGGACCTGCTGGCCGACCTGGGCCGGCCCCGGGGGATCGAGGTCGATCGCCGTCGGCCTGCACGCCCACGGCGGCCAGGCCGTCTCCTCGACCCGGGTCCGGGCCGAGCTGGCCGCCGGCGACGTGGCCGCGGCGGCCGCCTCCCTCGGCCGTCCCTACGCCGTCGAGGGGGTGGTGGTCGCCGGCAACCGGCGCGGCGGCCCCGTCCTCGGCATGCCCACCGCCAACCTGGACCTGCCGGACGGCATCGCCATCCCCGCCGACGGCGTCTACGCCGGCCACCTGACCGACGGCCTGGACGGTGTGGCCCGGCCGGCGGCGGTCAGCGTCGGCACCAACCCCCAGTTCGGCACCGAGCGGCGGCGGGTCGAGGCCCACGTGCTCGACTTCGACGGCGACCTGTACGGGCACCGGGTGTCGGTCGGCTTCGCCCACCGCCTCCGCGGCCAGGCCGTCTTCGCCGGCGTCGAGGAGCTGGCCGCCCAGATGCGCGCCGACGTCGACCAGGCCCGCCGGCTGCTCTCGTCCCCCCCGGGTGGTACAGTCCGGCCCGGCGGGTTCTCACGCCCGACCCCCTGACCGGGTCTCCACGCGACCCGGCCCCGCGGGGGCGAAGGGGATGGTTGTCCTCGGGATCGCCTGGCGCTGGTCGACTCCATCGCCCGGCGGAGTGGCATGGGGGCGTGGGGCCCGGCCGCTCTGCCGCGAATGGAGCACCGCATGACCGCGCACAAGCACCTGAAGGAGCGCATCCGCGCCCGCATGGCCAGGACCGGCGAGAGCTACACCACCGCCCGGCGCCACGTCCTCAACGCCCTCCCGCCGTCGGAGTACCAGCTGCTCGGCGGCGTCCACCCCGACGCCCACGCCATCGCCGGGGTGCTGGCCAACCGCGGCCTGCTCGCCCCCCAGCACCGGCCAGCCCCTGTCCGAGGCCATGGTCCTCGGGGCCGGCGGCGGGCTCGGCGCCGGCTACATCCTCTGGGAGTTCAAGGCCCACGACCTGCGCAGCCTGGTCTTCGGGTTCCGCAACTCCTGGCAGTACCCGGACCGCTGGGCCAGGAAGACCTGCCAGCGCCTGGGCGTCCCGGCGGCCGTCCACGAGACCGGCTCGGCCGGCAAGGCCGACGCCGAGCTGCGGGCCGCGGTCGGCCAGGGCGTGCCCGCGATCGCCTGGGCCGACCAGCAGGCCCTCGGCTACCGGCACCTGCCGGCCTGGCTGGACGGGCACGGCGGCCCCCCGGTGACCGTCTACGGCATCGACGACGCCGCCGGGGTGGCCCTGGTCGACGACCGCAACCGGGCCCCGCTGACGCGTCCCGCTGGACGCCCTGGCCGCGGCCCGGGCCCGGGTCGGCTCCTACAAGCACCGGCTGCTGGTGCTGGACGCCCCGGCCGCCGAGCTGGACGCCGGCGGGCTCCGCCGGGCGGTCCGCGACGGCCTGGCCGAGCAGGTCGAGCACCTCGGCCAGCGGTCCGACTCGTTCTCGCTGCCGGCCTTCCGCAAGTGGGCCCGGCTGCTCACCGACCCCCGCAACGCCAAGGGCTGGCCGACGGTGTTCGCCGACCGGGTCAGCCTGTTCGACGCCTGCCTGTCGGTGTACGAGGACCTGGAGCCGTCCGGGTCGGGACGGCGGCAACCTGCGCGGGCTGTACGCCGAGTTCCTGGACGAGGCCGCCGGCCTGCTCGACGCCCCCGCCCTCGGCAAGGCGGCGGCCGCCTACCGCGAGGCCGCCGCCCGCTGGCACGAGGTCGCCGAGACCGCCCTGCCCGCCGGCCGCGAGCCGTTCGCCGAGGCCCGCCGCCTCACCGACCAGCTCCAGGCCCAGGTCGAGCGGGGCGACGCCGCCCAGCAGGCGGCGGCCGCCACCGCCGCCGACCTGTGGGCCCTCCGCGACCGCTGGCGCCACGAGTTCCCCGGCGACGACCAGGACGTCGAGACCCTGCTGACCACCCTGGCCGGCACGGTCGCGGCCGCCTGCGACGCCGAGGAGGCCGCCCTGGGCGAGCTGACCGCCGCCGTGCCCCGCGGCTGACCCGGCGCGGGTTCAGGCGATCCTGCCCTTCTGAGCAGCGGGTTCCGGCGGCCGGCGAGGCTGCCCGTGCTACCCTTGCGCGGGTGGCTGGGCCGTTCGGCCCGGCGACCGTCCGGGACGCGGGACCCCTGGCCGCGCCGTCACAGCGCCAGCCGGGGCCCCCGGGCAGAATCCGCATCGTCATGGAAGAGGTAGCAGCATGCTGGTCAAGGATCAGAAGACCGAGATCATCACCGAGTACGCGACCAAGGAGGGCGACACCGGCTCGCCCGAGGTCCAGGTGGCCCTGCTCACCACGCGCATCAACTCGCTCACCGAGCACCTCAAGGTCCACAAGCACGACCACCACTCCCGTCGCGGCCTGCTCCAGATGGTCGGCCGCCGCCGGCGGCTGCTGCGCTACCTCCAGAACAACGATGTCGCCCGCTACCGGGCGCTCATCGAACGCCTCGGCCTGCGCCGCTGACCGGGGTGGACACAGGCAGCGTGCAGAGGATGGTGATGCTCCTGGCGCGCTGAGCAACGCCTGCCGACCGGCAGCCGGACGAGCGGCCGTGTCAGTTGTCAGTGGTGAGCCCTGGAACGCCAGCCACGGCGCCCAGGCCTTTCGACTGAGAACTGGCACCTCGTCCCCCGGCTCCCGCCCGAGCAGGCCGCCCTGGCCGCGACCGCGGCCGGGCATGGGCCCGCCCCGGACAAGACCGGGGCGGCAGAGGAAGAGGGAGAGACCTCATCTATGGCAGTTCATCGTGTGCAAGGCGCCGTCGGCGGCCGCGAGCTCTATCTGGAGACCGGCAAGCTGGCCAAGCTGGCGGGCGGCGCCGTCGTCATCGGGCTGGGCGAGACCCAGCTCCTGGTCACCGCGACCGCGAGCAAGCATCCCAAGGAACAACTCGACTTCATGCCCCTCACCGTGGACGTCGAGGAGCGCATGTACGCCGCCGGCAAGATCCCCGGCGGCTTCTTCCGGCGTGAGGGCCGGCCGTCGGAGACGGCCATCCTGACCGCCAGGCTGGTCGACCGGCCGCTGCGCCCCTCGTTCCCCAAGGGGCTGCGCAACGAGATCCACGTGGTCGCCACCATCATGTCGACCGACATGGAGAACCTCTCGGACGTGCTGGCCATCAACGGCGCCTCGGCGGCCGTGCAGCTGGCCGGGATCCCGTTCTCGGGCCCGGTCGGGGCGGTCCGCCTCGGCCGCAAGGCCGGCGACTGGATCGTCAACCCCACCTACTCCGAGCTGGAGGAGTGCACCTTCGACATGGTCGTGGCCGGCCGCCAGAACGAGGCCGGCGGGGTCGACATCCTCATGGTCGAGGCCGAGGCGACCGAGCACGCCGTCCGGCTGATGGAGGAGGAGGGCGCCCCCAAGCCGACCGAGGAGGCCCTCGGGCTGGCCCTCGAGCTGGCCAAGACCCACATCGCCACCGCCTGCCAGCTCCAGGTCGAGCTGGTCCGCCAGGCCGGCGCCCAGCCGCGGGAGTTCCCGCTGTTCGCCGAGTACGGCGAGGACGTGGCCGGCGCCGTCCGGGGCGCGGTCGAGGCCCAGGTGCGCGAGGCCATCACCATCGCCGACAAGGCCGAGCGCGAGGTCCGGCTGGACGAGCTCAAGGCCGAGGCCGCCCAGGCCGCCACCGAGCAGCTCGGCGAGGCCTTCGCCGGCCGCGAGAAGGAGGCCTCGGCCGCCTTCCGCAGCCTCACCAAGGAGCTGGTCCGCCAGCGGGTCGTCAAGGACGCCAAGCGGATCGACGGCCGCGGGCCGCGCGACATCCGGCCGCTGGAGGCCGAGGTCGGCATCCTGCCCCGGGCCCACGGCTCCGGGCTGTTCCAGCGCGGCGAGACCCAGGTGCTGAACGTCACCACCCTGGGCATGGTCCGCATGGAGCAGATCATCGACACCCTCGACCCCGAGGACCGCAAGCGCTACATGCACCACTACAACTTCCCGCCGTTCTCCACCGGCGAGGTCGGCTTCATGCGCGGCCCCAAGCGCCGCGAGATCGGCCACGGGGCGCTGGCCGAGCGGGCCCTGCTGCCGGTGATCCCGGACAAGGAGGAGTTCCCCTACGCGCTGCGGCTGGTCTCGGAGGTGCTGAGCTCCAACGGCTCGACCTCGATGGCCTCGGTGTGCGCCTCCACCCTGTCGCTGATGGACGCCGGCGTGCCCATCAAGGCCCCGGTCGGCGGCATCGCCATGGGCCTGATCTCCGAGGGCGGCGAGTTCGTCACCCTGACCGACATCCTCGGCGCCGAGGACGCCTTCGGCGACATGGACTTCAAGGTCGCGGGCACCCGCGAGTTCGTCACCGCCCTGCAGCTCGACACCAAGCTCACCGGCATCCCCTGCGAGGTCCTGATCGGCGCCCTGACCCAGGCCCGCGACGCCCGCATGGTCATCCTGGACGTCATCCAGGCGGCCATCGAGCGGCCGCGTGAGCAGCTCAACCGGCTGGCCCCGCGGGTCCACGTCGAGCAGATCCCGGTGGCCAAGATCGGCGAGCTGATCGGGCCCAAGGGCAAGCGGATCAACGAGATCCAGGCCACCTCGGGCGCCGAGATCTCGATCGAGGACGACGGGCGGGTCTACATCGGGGCCACCGACGGCGACCAGCTCGACATCGCCCTCAAGATGATCCGCGAGCAGATGAACCCGGTCATGCCCCAGGTCGGCGAGCGCTACCTGGGCACGGTGGTCAAGACGACCACCTTCGGGGCCTTCATCTCGCTCACCCCGGGCAAGGACGGCCTGCTGCACATCTCGCGGCTCGGCAGGAAGGGGCAGCGGGTGCGGGCGGTCGAGGACGTCGTCAACGTCGGCGACAAGCTGCTCGTCGAGGTGATGGAGATCGACCGCCAGAACCGCATCTCCCTCCAGCTGGCCGAGGAGGGCGAGACCCCGACCGACGGCCCCGACCGACGCCCGACCGACGCCTCGGCCGACGCCGGCGGCGGCGAGGAAGGCTGAGCCGGTGGCCGAGGCCGGGTTCGAGCGCACCGAGCTCCCGGGCGGCCTCCGGGTCCTGACCGAGCGCATGCCCGCCGTGCGCTCGGTCACCCTCGGCATCTGGGCCGGCGTGGGGTCCCGCGACGAGACCCCACGCCTGGCCGGCGCCTCCCACTACCTGGAGCACCTGCTGTTCAAGGGGACCGGGCGGCGCTCGGCCCGCGACATCGCCGAGGCGATGGACGCGGTCGGTGGCGAGACCAACGCCTTCACCTCCAAGGAGTACACCTGCTTCTACGCCAGGACCCTCGACCGCGACCTGCCCCTGGCGGTCGACGTCCTGGTCGACATGCTGCGCTTCTCCAAGATGGCCAGCGCCGACGTCGACGCCGAGCGGACGGTCATCCTGGAAGAGATCGGCATGCACAACGACGCCCCCGACGACGTCGTGCACGACCTGTTCGCCGAGACCCTGTTCGGCGGCCACCCGCTGGGCCGCCCGGTGCTGGGCACGGTCGACTCCATCACCGCCATGCGGCGCGACGCCATCGCCCGCTACTGGCGGCGGCACTACGTGCCCGGCAACCTGGTGGTGGCCGCGGCCGGGAGCCTGGAGCACGACCAGGTGGTCGAGCTGTTCGCCGAGGCGTTCGGCGAGGCCGGGTCGGGCGAGGCCATCGGCCCCCGCGAGGGCCGGCGCGAGCCGCGGGTCAACGGCGGGGTCGCGGTCCGCCGCAAGCCGACCGAGCAGGCGCACGTGGTGCTGGGCAGCCGCGGGCTGTCCCGGGCCGACCCGCGCCGCTTCGCCCTCGGGGTGCTCAACGTCGCCTTCGGCGGCGGGGTCAGCTCGCGGCTGTTCCAGGAGGTGCGGGAGAAGCGCGGCCTGGTCTACTCGATCTACTCCTACGCCGCCCAGTACACCGAGACCGGCTCGTTCTCGGTGTACGCCGGGGCCGCGCCCAAGCGCATCCACGACGTGCTGGCCATCGTCCGCGACGAGCTGGAGCGGGTGGTGGCCGAGGGCCTGACCGAGGCCGAGCTGGAGCGGGGCAAGGGCCACCTGGAGGGGTCGCTGGTGCTCGGCATGGAGGACACCTCCGGCCGCATGACCCGCCTGGGCAAGTCCGAGCTGACCTTCGGCGAGATCCTCTCGGTCGACGAGGTCATCCGCCGCGTCGACGCCGTCACCGACGCCGACGTCCGCGCCGTGGCCAAGGAGGTCCTCGGCACCGGCCCCCGCGCCCTGGCCCTGATCGGGCCGTTCGACGACGACGGGTTCGCGCAGTACGTGTCGTGACCATGTCGCTGTGTGTCTTCTGCTCGTCGGCCGGCGGGCTCCCCGAGGCCGTACCGGCGGGCGGCCCGCGACCTGGGCCGCGAGCTGGCCGAGCGTGGCCACCGGCTGGTCTACGGCGGCGGCAACGTCGGCCTGATGGGGGAGCTGGCCCGCTCGGTCCACGACCACGGCGGCACCGTGGTCGGGGTCATCCCCCAGGGGCTGGTCGACCGCGAGCTGGCCTACGACCCGGCCGACGAGCTGCTGGTGACCGAGACCCTGCGCGAGCGCAAGGCCGAGATGGACGCCCGCGCCGACGCCTTCGTGGCCCTGCCCGGCGGCTTCGGCACCCTGGAGGAGCTGCTGGAGGTGCTGACCCTGCGCCAGCTCCGCCTCCACGACCGCCCGATCGTGCTGGTCAACGTGGCCGGCTACTGGGACCCGTTCCTGGCCATGGTCTCCGACATGGTCGCCCAGGGCTTCGCCCCCCTCGGCGAGGGCGCCCTGTTCCAGGTGGCCAAGACCCCCGCCGAAGCCGTCGACCTGGCCGAGGCCGGCCCAGCCCCCATCGCCGGCCCCTTCGACAGCCGCGGCGCCCCCGTGCACCGAGGCGGCCCTGGAGGACTGGACCGCCGAGCCCTGACCCGGCCGGGTCCCCGAACTGCTCGAGTTGCCCGCTGTGCCACGATAGGGGCATCGGCGCGAGCAACCCCGGCGACGACCTGTCGGACCCCATCACCCTGGTCACCGACCCGGCCAAGAGCCTCGCCAACCCCAACAACCCGGCCATCGCGGCCGGGTTCACCTTCCTCGGCCAGTTCCTCGACCCACGACATGACCTTCGACCCCACCTCCAGCCTGGCCCGCCGCCCTCTACAGTGTGTACGGTGGGGGGCCGGTGGCGTCGCCCCAGCTGTACGACCAGACGGTCGACGGCGGCCAGACCAGCCTGCTGGTCGAGGAGATCCCGGGGTCGGGGGCCGTCTCCATCGACGGCTCGACCCGGATGGACCTGCCCCGCAACCGCCAGCTCGTCGCCCTGGTCGGCGACCCCCGCAACGACGAGAACCTGGTCGTTTCCCAGCTCCAGCTGGCCTTCCTGCGCTTCCACAACCGGGTCCTGGCCGACGTCAAGGCCGACCTCGGCCCCGGCTACACCCGCCAGGAGCTGTTCGCCGAGGCCCAGCGGGTGGTGCGCTGGCACTACCAGTGGCTGGTCCTGCACGAGTTCCTGCCCACCACGGTCGGCCAGGCGCTGGTCGACGACGTGCTGGCCAACGGCCTGCAGCACTACCACTGGCGCAACGACCCCTTCATCCCGGTCGAGTTCTCGGTGGCCGCCTACCGCTTCGGCCACTCCCAGGTCCGCCCCAGCTACCGGGCCAACTTCGCCACCAGCGCCGACGACCCCCTCCAGCAGTTCTTCGCCCTGTTCCTGGACCCGGCCGCCGCCGACCCGGACGACCCGGCCGACCTGCGCGGCGGGCGGCGCGCCCCCCGGCGGTTCATCGACTGGCAGACCTTCTTCGACTTCGGCGACGGCCGGGTGCGGCCCAACAAGCGGATCGACACCAAGCTCTTGCAGCTGCCCGAGTTGGCCCCGGCCGACCTCCAGGACCTGGAGCCGCTGCACCTGGAGCGGCGCACGCCGCTGTGGTTCTACGTGCTGCGCGAGGCCGAGGTGACCGCCGGCGGCGAGCACCTGGGACCGGTCGGCGGCCGGCGGCGGCGGCCGGGCCGCCATCCCCTGAAGGGCGGGGCCCGCCTCAGGTGAGCGGGAACGGCGGCTGGCGCCACCAGGGGGCCGGGTCGACCTGGATCGAGACCACCCACTTGACCCACCAGAAGCCGCGGCGGCCGGGGGCGACCAGGCGGGCCGGGAAGCCGTGGCCGGCGCTGAGGGGGCGGCCGGCCAGGCGGGTGGCCAGCAGCAGGCTGCCCGCGTCGGCCAGGGGGAGGCGGCGCCGGTAGCCGGTGGCCGAGGTGACGACCAGGCTGCCGCCCGCCCGCCCGGCGGCCGGCGGGAGGAGGCGGTCCAGGCGGGCGCCCTCCCAGGCGGCCCGGGCGTACCAGCCGCCGGTGCAGTCCAGCACCGCCTCGACCCGGTCGCCGAAGCCGGCCAGCTCCTGGTAGGTCCAGTCCCGGGTCGAGCCGTCCGCGGTGACCCGCAGCCGCCAGGCGGCCGGGTCGAGCACCTGGACCCGGTCGTCCAGCCACTGGGTCACCGGGATCCGGCCCGGGTCGGCCGTCGCCGTCCCGGCGGCCACCGGCAGGGAGCCGGTGAAGCGGCGGCGGGCGCCGGGCAGGCCGGCCAGGCGGGTCGCGCCCTCGACGGCCAGGAGCAGCAGCCCGGCCCCGCCGGCGACCGCGGCGGCCCGCAGCAGCGCCCGGCGGGACAGGTCGGCGCGGCGGGCCCTGGCCCCGCCGCGGGCGGCGGCGTGCCAGACCAGCAGGGGCACCGCGACCAGGGCCGCGCCCACGTGGACCTGCATGGCGCTGACCGGCCCGACCCTGGCCAGGGCGCCGGTGGCGTGGGCCAGCCCGGCGGCCACCGCGACCAGCACCAGCACCCCGAAGGCGACCGACGCCCACCGGCCGGGGCCCGAGCGCCTGGCCAGCCCCCGCCGCACCACCACCGACTTCCAGGGGGCCAGGACCAGCACGGCCAGCCCGGCCACGCCGTGGGCGACCACCACCGGCCGTCCCCAGCCGGTCCCGGCCGCGAACGCCAGCCCGCCGCTGACCAGGGCCACCACCAGCACGGCGAGCAGCGCCAGGTTGGTCCGCCGCATCCCCATGTCCCACTCCGGCTCTGTGGGTGACCCTCAGGTCGAGGTCGACCCTCCCGGCTGGGCCGCCTGCGGGTCGTCGGGCAGCTCGGGGCCGGGGTCGTCGTCGGTGACGACGGCGTGGCAGCGGCCGAACTCGTGCAGCCCGACCGCCTCGGCGACCCTGGCCGAGGTGTGGTTGCTGGTGTCGTGGTTGTAGAGGACGGCCCGGCCCTCGGCCAGCACCGCCCGGGCGGCGGCGGCGGTCACCGCCTTGGCCAGGCCACGGCCGCGGGCCGCCTCGGCGGTGCCGACCGAGATCTCCCGCAGCCGGTCGTCGTAGCGCTTGAGGACCGCGGTCGACAGCACCTGGCCGTCGTCGCCGAGGACGACCCAGGCCTCGCCGCTGAAATGGCCGACGACCCACTCGGGCAGCCGCGGGTCGTTGGTGTCGAGCACGGTGATCTCGGCCGACGGGGCCGGGATGGCCACCCCGGTACGCGCCACCCAGGAGAAGTGCTGGCCACCGGCGGCGGCGGCCACCGCCGACAGGGCGGACCCCAGCGACGCCGGGCCGTCCAGGTGCTCGCGGAGCAGCCCGCTCCAGGCCGGGGCGACCGCGACCACCGCCCCGCCCGCCCGCGACAGGGCGCGGACCGGCATGCCCGGGTGGTCCGCCTCGGCCACGGCGACCCCGCCGGCGGCCAGGCGCGCAACCGGCAGCCCGTAGCGGTCGCCGAGCACGGCGAGCACCACGGCCTCGTTGTCGACCAGGTCCAGCATGGCAACAGCCTAACGAAACCGGCCGTCCCCAGGCAGGTCACGGCGACCGGCTATCCTGCTCCCGGTCGGCAGGTGACGGAGGGAGGCGCGCTGTGCGGGTCGGGGTGCTCGGGGCGACGGGTCGGATGGGGCTGGCTGTCTGCAACGCGGTGCTGGACGCGCCCGACCTGGAGCTGGCCGCCGCGGTCGCCCGCGCCACCGGGGTCGGCCGGCCCCTGCGCGACCTGGTGCCCGGCGCGCCCGAGGAGCTGCTGGTCACCGACCGCCTGGCCGGGCTGCTGGAGGCCGGCGCCGAGGTGGTGGTCGACTTCTCCCGGCCCGAGGCGACCGCCGCGGCGGCCGGGGCGGTCCTGGGCGAGGGTGTGCACCTCGTCTCGGGCACCACCGGGCTGCCGGCCGAGCTCATGGACGACCTGGACGCCCGGGCCGGCAAGGGCGACCACGGCAACGCCGTCTGGGCGCCCAACTTCGCCCTCGGGGCCGTGCTGGCCATGCACTTCGCGGTCGTGGCGGGGCGGTTCTACCCGGCCGCCGAGGTGATCGAGCTGCACCACCAGGGCAAGGCCGACGCCCCCTCGGGCACCGCCCTGCGCACGGCCAGGGCGATCGCCGCCGCCCGGGGGGGTCCGGGGGACCGCCGGGGTGGTCCCCCGGTGGATCGGGCGCGGGCGCCGGACGGCGCCGGCGGCGAGTCGGTGGCCGGGGTCAGGGGCGGCGAGGTCGACGGGGTCCGGGTCCACTCGGTCCGCCTGCCCGGGCTGGTCGCCCACCAGGAGGTCATCTTCGGCGGCCAGGGGGAGGTCCTGACGTTGCGCCACGACTCGCTCGACCGCTCGTCGTTCATGCCCGGGGTGCTGCTGGCCGTCCAGGCGGTGGCCGCCCGCCCCGGCCTCACCGTCGGCCTCGAACCGCTGCTGGGGCTCTCGTGAGCACCCTGCCCGACTACTGGGTGGAGGAGTTCACCGACGACGAGCGGGCCCGGCTGGCCCCGTACGTCACCAACCTCGACCGGCCGGTGTTCGCCCTGCGCAACCTGCCCGAGACGGTGAAGGGGGCCCTGTTCGCCCGCTACTCGCGCTCGGGCAAGACCCTGCGCCGGCTGTTCCTGGACGAGTTCGCCGACGAGGTCGAGCTCGGGGGGGTCACGGTGGGGCGCTGGCGCGCCCCCGGTCGGTGAGGCCAGGGCCACCGCCCTCTACCAGCGCGTCTTCGACGACTACGGGGACGATTCGGTGGCCCAGCTCGGCGGGGCCCACGTCGCCTGCGAGCAGGCCTCGAACCTGCTCACCAAGCAGCTGGAGTGGGGCCGGCTGGCCGCCTACCTGGAGCAGTCGACCCGGTATGTCTCCTACGCCGACCGGCCCGGGGGCCGCTGGCGCTACCACCTCGACCCCGACGTCGACGCCAGCGACCTCGGCCCCGAGTACCGGCGGGTGCTGGACGGGCTGTTCGCCACCTATGCCGAGCTGCTCCCGGCCCTGACCGGGCACCTGGCCAGGGTCGTGCCCCAGGAGCCCGGGTCGAGCGAGGCCGCCTGGCGGCGGGCCGTCAAGGCGCGGGCCCTGGACGGGCTGCGCGGCCTGCTGCCGGCCGCCACCACCTCCAACCTGGGCATCTACGCCACCGGGCAGGCGTACGAGGCGCTGCTGCTGCGCCTGCGCGCCTCCGCCCTGCCCGAGGCCCGGAGCTACGCCGACCTGCTGCTGGAGGAGCTGCGCAAGGTGATCCCGGCGTTCCTGCACCGGGTCGACCGCGAGGACCGGGGGGTGGCCTGGTCGCGCTACCTGGCCGAGACGGCCGCCGAGACGTCCAAGGTGGTCGAGGCCGTGCTGGGCGACATCCCGGCGGCCACCGAGCCGGGCCCCTCGGTCCGGCTCACCGAGTTCGACCCGGCCGGCGAGGACAAGGTGCTGACCGCCATCGCCTACCCCAACCTGGAGGCCGGCGAGGCCGAGGTGGCCGCCCGGGTGGCCCGCCTCGGGGCCGAGGAGCGGGCCCGGCTGCTGGCCGCCTACGTCGGCGAGCGCCGCAACCGCCGCCACCGTCCCGGGCGGGCGTTCGAGCGGGCCGTCTACACCTTCGACGTCGTCGCCGACTACGGCGCCTTCCGGGACCTCCAGCGGCACCGGATGTGCACGATCGTGTGGCAGCCGCTCACCCCCGCCCTCGGCTACGACCTGCCCGCCGACGTCGTCGAGGCCGGGCTGGCCGGGCGCTTCCAGGCCGCCATGGCCTCCTCGGCCGCGCTGTACGAGGCGCTGGCCCCCCGGTTCCCGGCCCAGGCCCCCTACGCCGTCGGCCTGGCCCACCGGGTCCGGTTCGCCATGACCATGAACGCCCGCGAGCTGATGCACCTGGCCGAGCTGCGGTCCACCCCTCAGGGCCATCCCGCCTACCGGCTGGTCGCCCAGCGGATGCACCGGCTGGTCGCCGACCAGGCCGGGCACCGGGCCATCGCCGAGGCGATGCGGTTCGTGGTCCACGACGAGGTCGGGCTGGGCAGGCTGGCCGCCGAGCGCCGCCTGGAGGCCCGCCAGGCCGCGGCCGGCCTCGGCGATCCTGCCGGTTCGGCCTGAAAAGCGTCGCCGAGCAATTGTCATGGTTTCTCGCGCGTCGTAGCATGCTTTGGTCCCTGCGAATTTTCTCCTGGAATGCAGACCGAGCCGGAGCCATCGCCCAGCCCGTCGAGCGCGGAAAGCGCCGTGGGCTTGACCTTTGTCGCCATCGTGCTGGTCAGCCTGTTCGCCGCCGGCTCGCTCGGCGTGGTGGCGACCCTGGACTCGGCCCCATCGCCCGGCCCCGCCCAACAGCCGGAGGTGACCGCGGTCGCCGCGGCCACCCCGGCCGTCCTCGTCCGGGAAAAGATCGTGTCCCGCTTCCGCGAGCTGATGCTGCTGCGCGAGATCGCCCTGCGCGAGCGCGACCCGCGGCTGCTCGAGTCGGTCTACGCGCCCGGCGCCGCCGGCCTGGCCGCGGACCGGGCCGAGATCGCCCGGCTGCGCGCCTCCGGCCGCCGCCTGGACGGCCTGCGCCTGCCGGTCAAGGTCTTCGACGCCTTCCGGCCCGACAACAGGAGCTGGGTGGTGGTCGCCCGCGTCGGCCGCTCCCCGGCCCGGCTGGTGACCGGCTCGGGCCGCCAGGTCAGGGCGACCAAGGCCAGCGCGGCCGTCTACCGCTGCACCCTGGTCCGGCGGGACGGGAGCTGGCGCCTGCTGGACCTGACGCGCCGCTAGCGCCGGCGGTCACAGCCGGTACAGCCGGGTGGCGTTGGTGGCCAGGACGCGCCGGGCCGTGTCCCGGGCGGCGGCGTCGTCGAGGCCGCCCGCCTCGACCTCGGCCCGCAGCACCCGGGCCAGGGCCCGCCGCCAGACCGTCGCCCCCCACCAGTGCGACTCGGGGTAGGCGCGGCCGCCCGAGCCGGCCAGCAGCTTGCCCGGCGGGCACAGGCCGAGCGCCTCCGACACCAGCCTGGCCGCGATCGGCTCGGCCAGGGAGACGGCCGGCGACAGGTCCATGTGCACCTGCGGGTAGGTCCCGGCGAGGTGGGCGGCGGCGCCGACGTACGGGTAGCAGCCGAGCAGCACCACCGGGCAGTCCTCGGTGCGGGGGTCGCGCAGCATCGGCCAGAGCAGGCCCGGGTCGGCGTGGGGCAGGTAGACGTCCTCGTCGCCGATGCCGGTGTGGAACTGGAGCGGCACCTGGCGGGTCGCGGCCAGCTCGGCCGCCCGCCTGACCAGGAACGGCAGCAGCACCGGGTCGTCGAACCTCGCCGCCTGGGCGGCCTTGTCGAGGCCGGCGAAGGCGCGGCGGCGGTCGGCCTGGGTGGACTCGGTGAACAGCCACAGCCCGCCCCGGTGGGCGGCGATCGACTTGAGGGCCACCGCGCCGCGCTCCATGGCCGTGCCGACCCGCTCCTCGAACCCGCCCAGGAACCGGGCCAGCGACCTGGCCGTCGGCGCGCCCTGGGCGAGCAGCTCGGAGGCCATGGCCTCCAGCCGGACGATCTGGTGCACCGGCCGGTTGGCGGCCCGCTCCAGCTCCGCCACCTCGACGACCTGGTCGCCGCCGGCCCCGGTGTCGACCAGCAGGGCCGCCGTGCCGGCGTGGTCGAGCAGCAGCCGCAGGTAGCCGTCCGGGTCGGCCCCGGCGAGCTCGTCGCGCCTGGCCGCCACCTGCCGCTCCAGCTCCTCGCCGGCCAGGGGGTTCGAGCCTGGCCCCCCGGCGGACGGGGCCGCCGGGGCGCCGGTGACCTCCAGCAGGCCGGCCAGCGCGGCCAGGAAGTGGCGGTAGCCGAGCAGCCCGGGCACGTCCCTGGCCAGACCGCCCTGGCGCGCCGCCCCGGTGAAGCTGGCCCGCCAGGCCGGCCACTGGCCGCCGCCGACCTCGGCCCAGGTGGTGAGCAGGCTGCCGCAGTGATGGTCGGCGAGCAGGAGGTCGCCGAGGACCCGCCCGGCCGGCCCGGCCCGCGAGGTCACCCCGCCGGCTACTCCGCCAGGACCGCCGGCAGGACGTCGCGGACGCTCAGCACCCCGAGGAGCTGGCCGCCCTCGTACACCACCAGGTGGCGGATGCGGCGGCTGGCCATCACCTTGGCCGCCTCGACCAGGTCCCAGTCGGGCCCGACGGTGACCACGTCGGCGGTCATGATCTGCTCGACGCTGACGCTCTCGGGGTCGTTCGCGGCCGCCACCGCCAGGAGCACGTCGCGCTCGGTCAGGATGCCGACCAGCATCTCGGCGTCCTGGACCACGGCCGAGCCCACCCGGTGCTTGGCCATCAGCTGGGTCGCCTCCCGGAGCGAGGAGGCTGGGCCCACCGCCACGACCGCGCTGCTCGCCACGTCCCGCACCTTCATGGCGGCACCTCCTTGGTCGCGGATCAGGGCTCGCCTACCTTAACCCGGCAAACGCGCGGTCGAGTAGTTCCTGCTGCTCCTGCTGATGCAGGGTCGGGCTGCCGGCGGCCGGGGCCGCGCCCTCGTCGCGGGTGGCCGGCTCCAGCCGCAGCCCCAGCTCGTCCTCGGCCTTGATCCGCGCGTAGCGCCAGGCGCCCATGTTCTCCGGCTCCTCCTGCACCCAGACGGTGCGCTCGGCGTTGGGGAAGGCGTCGAGCTGGGCGCGGAGCGCCTCGGCCGGGAACGGGTACAGCTGCTCCACCCGGAGGATGGCCGCCTGCCCGAGCTCACCGTCGGCGCGCCGCTTGGCCAGGTCGTAGAAGACCTTGCCGGCGCAGAGCAGGACCCGGGTGACCCCGTCGGGGGACGGCTGGTCGGGGTCGGGGAGGACCTCGTGGAACTGGCCGGTGGTGAGCTGCTCGGCCGTGGAGCGGGCCGCCGGCAGCCGCAGCAGCGACTTGGGGGTCATCACCACCAGCGGCTTGCGGTTGGCCCGCAGGGCCTGACGGCGCAGCAGGTGGAAGTACTGGGCCGGGGTGGAGGGGTAGGCGACCTGCATGTTGTCCTCGGCGGCGAGGTCGAGGAAGCGCTCCAGGCGGGCGCTGGAGTGCTCGGGCCCCTGGCCCTCGAACCCGTGGGGGAGCAGCAGGACCAGGCTGGAGCGCTGGCCCCACTTGTCCTCGGCGGCCGAGATGAACTGGTCGACGATGATCTGGGCGCCGTTGACGAAGTCGCCGAACTGGGCCTCCCACAGCACCAGCGCCTCGGGGTTGGCCACCGAGTAGCCGTACTCGAAGCCCATGGCCGCGAACTCCGAGAGCAGGCTGTCGTAGACGAAGAACTTGCCCTGGCCCTCGCCCAGGTTGGCCAGCGGCGTGTACAGCTCCCCGGTGCGCTGGTCGACCAGGACCGAGTGGCGCTGGCTGAAGGTGCCCCGGCGGGTGTCCTGGCCGGACAGCCGGATGGTGCGGCCCTCCTGCAGCAGCGACCCCAGGGCCAGGGCCTCGCCGAGGGCCCAGTCGACCGCGTTGCGCTCCAGCGCCCCGGCCCGCTGCTCCAGCCACCTGGCGAGCTTGGGGTGGACGCCGAAGCCGTCCGGGACCGTCGTCAGCTTGACCAGGAGCTGGTCGAGCGTGGTCCGGTCCACGGCGGTGTCGACCGCCGGGTCGGTGGCCATCGGGGCCGGCCGCTCCAGCTCGACCTTGGCGACCTGGTGGTCCTCCTCGTCGTGGGTGTCGTCGAAGGCCTGCTGGAGGCGCTGGCGGAACTCCTCCAGCGACCGCTCGGCGTCCTCGATCGACAGGTCGCCCCGGTTGACCAGCGCCTCGGTGTAGAGCTTGCGGACCGGCCGGCGGTTCTTGATCCGCTCGTACATCAGCGGCTGGGTGAAGGACGGCTCGTCGGCCTCGTTGTGCCCGTAGCGCCGGTAGCACCACATGTCGATGACGACGTCCTTCTTGAACGCCTGGCGGAAGTCGAAGGCCAGGCGGGCCACGCGCACGCACGCCTCGGGGTCGTCGCCGTTCACGTGGAAGATGGGCGCCTGGATCATCTTGGCCACGTCGGTGGCGTAGGTGGAGGAGCGGCCGTAGTCGGGGCTGGTGGTGAACCCGACCTGGTTGTTGACCACGATGTGGACGGTGCCGCCGGTGCGGTAGCCGCGCAGCTGCGACAGGTTGAGGGTCTCGGCGACCACCCCCTGGCCGGCGAAGGCGGCGTCGCCGTGGATCAGGATGGGCAGGACCGGCGCCTCCTCGCCCCGGTCGAGCAGGTCCTGCCTGGCCCGGGCGATGCCCTCGACCACCGGGTTGACCGCCTCCAGGTGGCTGGGGTTGGAGGCGACCTCGACCCGCACCTCCTTGCCGGAGCGGGCCACGTGCTTGCCGACGGCGCCCAGGTGGTACTTCACGTCGCCCGAGCCCTGGGTGAGGGTCGGGTCGAGGTTGCCCTCGAACTCGCCGAAGATCTCCCCGTAGCTCTTGCCGACGGTGTTGGCGAGCACGTTGAGGCGGCCGCGGTGGCTCATGCCGATGACCGTGCCCTCCATGTCGGCGTCGGCGGCCTTGTCCAGGACGGCGTCCAGCATCGGGATGAGGCTCTCGGCGCCCTCCAGGCTGAAGCGCTTGTGGCCGGTGTACTTGTTGTGCAGGAAGCGCTCGAAGGCCTCGGCCTCGCTGAGCTTGTGCAGGATCTGGAGCTGGTCGTCCTCGGGCAGCTCCTGGGGGACGCCCTCGACGTGCTCCTGGATCCACTGCTTCTCGTCGGTATGCGAGTTGTGCATGTACTCGACGGTGCCGGTGCGGCAGTAGGCGTCGCGCAGGATGTGCAGGATCTCGCCGAGCGGCAGCTCGCGCTGGCCGGCCAGCCCGCCGGTGACGAAGCGGCGCTCCAGGTCCCAGATGGTGAAGCCGTAGCTGGCCGGGTCGAGCTCGGTGGGCATCTGGGGGAGCTTGGCCTTGAGCGGGTCCAGGTTGGCGATCAGGTGGCCACGTACCCGGTACAGGTTGATGAGCTGGAGCACGCTGGCCTGCTTCTCGATGCCCTCCAGCGAGTCCTCGCTCGGCTTCTCGTCCTTGTGCCACTCCACCGGCACATACGGGACGGTCATGGCGCGGAACATCTCGCCGTAGAAGTCGTCGGCACCCAGCAGCAGCCGGTGCATGCGGGCCAGGAACTCGCCGCTCTCGGCCCCCTGGATGACCCGGTGGTCGTAGGTCGAGGTCAGGGTGATGACCTTGCCGATGCCCATGTCGGCCAGGGTGTCGGGGTCGGCGCCCTGGTACTCGGCCGGGTAGTCGATGGCGCCGACGCCGATGATGGCCGACTGGCCGGCCATCAGGCGGGGGACCGACAGCACGGTGCCGATGGTGCCCGGGTTGGTGATGGTCAGGGTGGTGTCGGCGAAGTCGGCCACGGTCAGCTTGTTCGCCTTGACCTTGGCGATGAGCTCCTCGTAGGCGCGGACGAAGCCGGCGAAGTCGAGGGTGTCGGCCTGCTTGATGTTGGGCACCAGCAGGGTCCGGGACCCGTCGGGGCGGCGGGTGTCGACGGCCAGGCCGAGGTTGACGTGGGCCGGCCGGGCGGCGTTGGGCTTGCCGTCCACCTCCCGGTACATGGTGGTCATCACCGGGACGGCCTCGAGGGCCTTGACCACGGCGTAGGCGATCATGTGGGTGAAGCTGACCTTGCCGCCCTGGCGCCGGCGCAGGTGCCCGTTGAGCACGCTGCGGTTGACCTCCAGCAGCCGCGCCGGCACGGTCCGCACCGAGGTCGCGGTCGGCACCTGCCCGGCTGGCCTCCATCGCCTCCACGATCCGGGCCGCCGCCCCCCGCAGCGGCACCAGCTCCGGCTCGGCCTTGCCGTCGCCCTCGGGGGCCGGCTTGGGCTTGGGCTTCTCCTCGGCCTTGGCGGCCGGCCTGGTTGCCGGCTTGGCGGTCTTCGCCGCGGGTTCCGTGGCCGCCGGCTCCTTCGCCGGCGGCGGCTCCTGGGGCGGCCTCGGGGGTGGCGGCCACCGCCTCGGCGCCGTCGTCCCCGGGCTCGTTCTCGGCGAAGAAGTCCCGCCAGGCGGGGCTCACCGACTCAGGGTTGTCCAGGTACTGCCGGTAGATCTCGTCGATCAGCCCGACGTTGGCGCCGAACTCCGGTCGTTCGAACCAGCCCATCTATCCACCATCCTCGGCACCGGGACGCTTCCAACAGCAGTGTGCCACCCTCGGGCCGCCGCCCAAAGGCGGCGCGTTGTCGGGGCGCGGCACTAGCATGGGCGGGTGGTAGCAGCGCAAACGCCCGGCGGGCTCGGGCGGTTCTCGACCCTGACCCGAAGCTGGTTCGAGGGTGCCTTCGCCACGCCCACCCAGGCCCAGGTCGGCGCCTGGGACGCCCTCGCCTCCGACCAGGACGTGCTGGTGGTCGCCCCCACCGGGTCGGGCAAGACCCTGGCCGCGTTCCTCTCGGCCATCGACCGCCTGGCCACCGCCCCGGCGGTCCCCGAGCGCCAGCGCCTCCGGGTGCTGTACATCTCCCCGCTCAAGGCCCTTGCCGCGGACATCGAGCGCAATCTTCGTTCGCCGCTGGCCGGCCTGCGGGCGGCCGCGGCCAGCCAGGACGCGCCGCTCCCGGACATCACCGTGGGCATGCGCACCGGCGACACCCCGGCCGACGTCCGCCGCCGCTTCCCGGCCCACCCGCCCGACATCCTCATCACCACCCCCGAGTCGCTGTTCCTGCTGCTCACCTCCAGGGCCCGTGAGGCGCTGGCCTACGTCGACACGGTGATCGTCGACGAGGTCCACTCGGTGGTCGCGACCAAGCGCGGGGCCCACCTCGCGCTCAGCCTGGAGCGGCTGGACGAGCTGCTGGAGCGCCCGGCCCGCCGCATCGGCCTGTCGGCCACCGTGCGCCCCCTGGACGAGGTGGCCCGCTTCCTCGGCGGCTCCCGCCCGGTCACCGTCGTGGCCCCGCCGAGCGAGAAGGCCTTCGACCTGTCGGTGGTCGTCCCGGTCGAGGACATGGCGGCGATCGGGGAGGCGTCCGACGACCCGGCGTCCGGGTCGGCCTCGGGCCTGCCCGACCGCTCCTCCATCTGGCCCCACATCGACGAGCGGCTGGTCGAGCTGATCCGGGCCCACCGCTCGACCATCGTGTTCGCCAACTCCCGCCGCCTGGCCGAGCGGCTCTGCGCCAACCTCAACGAGCTCGCCGAGACCGAGCTGGCCCGGGCCCACCACGGCTCGGTCAGCCGCGAGCAGCGCACCGAGATCGAGGAGGACCTCAAGGCCGGCCGCCTGCCCGCGGTGGTGGCGACCAGCTCCCTGGAGCTCGGCATCGACATGGGCGCCGTCGACCTGGTCATCCAGGTGGAGGCGCCCAGCTCGGTGGCGTCGGGCCTGCAGCGCATCGGCCGGGCCGGCCACCAGGTCGGCGCGGTCAGCCGCGGCATCGTCTTCCCCAAGTTCCGCGGCGACCTGGTCGAGAGCGCGGTGGTGGTCGAGCGCATGCGGGCCGGGGCCATCGAGGCCATGCGCTATCCCCGCAACCCCCTGGACGTGCTCGCCCAGCAGGTCGTGGCCATGGTGGCCATGGACGACTGGACGGTCGACGAGCTGGAGGCGCTGGTCCGGCGGGCCGCGCCCTTCGCCGAGCTGCCCCGCAGCGCCCTGGACAGCGTCCTGGACATGCTGTCCGGCCGCTACCCGTCCGACGAGTTCGCCGAGCTGCGGCCCCGGCTCAACTGGGACCGGGTCGAGGGGCGGCTGGCCGGCCGGCCGGGGGCGCAGCGCCTGGCCGTCACCTCCGGCGGGACCATCCCCGACCGGGGCCTGTTCGGCGTCTTCCTGGTGGGGGAGCGCGCCACCCGGGTCGGGGAGCTGGACGAGGAGATGGTCTACGAGTCCCGGGTGGGCGAGGTGTTCACCCTGGGCGCGTCGGCCTGGCGGATCGAGGACATCACCCACGACCGGGTGCTGGTCTCGCCCGGCCCCCGGCCAGCCGGGCAAGCTGCCGTTCTGGCACGGCGACATGCTGGGCCGCCCGGTCGAGCTGGGCCGGGCCCTCGGCGGGTTCCTGCGCGAGCTGTCGGGCCTGACGCCCGAGGCGCGGACCGAGCGGCTGCGGGCGGCCGGGCTGGACGACTTCGCCGCCGGCAACCTCGGCGCCTACCTGGACGAGCAGCGCGAGGCGACCGGGGTGCTGCCCGACGACCGCACCATCGTGGTCGAGCGCTTCCGCGACGAGCTGGGCGACTGGCGGGTCTGCGTCCACTCGCCCTTCGGCGCCCAGGTCCACGCCCCCTGGTCCCAGGCCATCGAGGCCAGGGTCCGGGAGCGCCTCGGCCTCGAGGTCCAGACCATGTACACCGACGACGGGGTGGTGGTCCGGCTCCCCGAGGTCGACGAGGCCCCGGCGGCCGAGTCGATCCTGTTCGACCCCGACGAGATCGAGGACCTGGTGGTGGGGGAGGTCGGCGGGTCGGCCCTGTTCGCCAGCCGCTTCCGCGAGTGCGCGGCCAGGGCCCTGCTGCTGCCCCGGCGCCGCCCCGACCGGCGCACGCCGCTGTGGCAGCAGCGCCAGCGCAGCGCCGGCCTGCTCCAGGTGGCCTCCAAGTACGGGTCGTTCCCGGTGGTGCTGGAGACGATGCGCGAGTGCCTCCAGGACGTGTTCGACCTGCCCGGCCTCAAGGAGCTGATGGCCCAGGTGGCCAGCCGGCAGGTCCGGGTGGTCGAGGTCGACACCCCGTTCCCGTCGCCGTTCGCCAGCTCGCTCCAGTTCGGGTACGTGGCCGCGTTCATGTACGAGGGCGACGCCCCCCTGGCCGAGCGGCGGGCCCAGGCGCTGTCGCTGGACCGGTCGGTCCTGGCCGAGCTGCTGGGCCGCGAGGAGCTGCGCGACCTGATCGACCAGGCCGCCCTGGCCGACCTGGAGCTGGAGCTGCAGCTGCTCACCCCCGAGCGCAAGGTCCGCGACCCCGACGGCCTCCACGACGCCCTGCGGCTGCTCGGCGACCTGACCGTCCAGGAGGCGGCCGCCCGCAGCGCCGACCCGGCGGCCGCCCCCGGGTGGCTGGCCGAGCTGGAGGCCTCCCGGCGGGCGCTGCGGCTGCGGGTCGGCGGGCAGGAGCGCTGGGTCGCCATCGAGGACGTGGCCCGGCTGCGCGACGGGCTCGGCGCCGCCCCGCCGGTGGGGGTGCCGCGGGCGTTCCTGGAGCCGGTGGCCGACCCGGTCGGCGACCTGCTGGCCCGCTACGCCCGCACCCACGGGCCGTTCCTGGCCGAGGACCCGGCCCGCCGGCTCGGCCTGGGCGTGGCCGTGGTCTCCCAGACCCTGGCCCGGCTGGAGGCGGCCGGCCGGGTCGTGGAGGGCGAGTTCCGCCCGGGCGGGTCGGGCCGCGAGTGGCTGGACGCCGAGGTGCTGCGGCGGCTGCGCCGGCGCTCCCTGGCCGCGCTCCGCCGCGAGGTCGAGCCCGTCCCCCAGGAGGCGATGGCCCGGTTCCTGGGCGCCTGGCAGGGGGTGGGGCCGGCCGGGCCCCGCTCGGCCGACCTCGACGCCCTGTTCCGGGTGGTCGAGCAGCTCCAGGGCGCGGCCGTGCCCGCCTCGGCCCTGGAACGCCAGGTGCTGGCCGCCCGCCTGCCCGGCTACCACCCGGGCCTGCTCGACCAGCTCTGCGCCTCCGGTGAGGTCGTCTGGGCCGGGGCCGGCGCGCTCGGCTCCGACGACGGCTGGGTCGGCCTGTACCTGGCCGAGGGCGCCCCGCTGCTGCTCCCCGAGCCGCTCCCGGTCGAGCTGTCGCCCCTGGCCACCCAGGTCCGCGAGGCCCTGGCGGACCGGGGGGCGATGTTCTTCCGCCAGCTCTCGGACGCGGTCGGCCCGGCCAACGACAGCGAGCTGCTGCTGGCCGTCTGGGAGCTGGTCTGGGCCGGCCACGCCACCAACGACACCCTGGCCCCCCTCCGGGCCCTGGTCTCGGGCGGGTCGCGCCCCACCACCCGCCGCCGCCCCCCCGCCCGCCGCTACGGCCGCCGCGGGGTCCCGGTCTCCAGCCGCGCCGGCCCCCCGGCCGCCGCCGGCCGCTGGAGCCTCGTCCCCGCCGCCTCCTCCGACCTCGACGCGACCCGGCGGCTGCATGCGGTGGCCGAGCAGCTGCTGGACCGGCACGGGGTGCTGACCAGGGGGGCGGTGGTGGCCGAGCGCATCCCGGGCGGGTTCGCCGGGGTGTACCCGGTGCTGAAGGCGATGGAGGACGCCGGCCGCTGCCGGCGCGGCTACTTCGTCGACGGGCTGGGCGGGGCCCAGTTCGCG
The DNA here is from genome assembly GCA_963733175.1 of uncultured Actinomycetota bacterium. GTDB lineage: Bacteria > Actinomycetota > CALGFH01 > CALGFH01 > CALGFH01 > CALGFH01. Next base: position 60,802 of record CAVTCL010000025.1, on the reverse strand, counting down.
GTTCCCGGGGCCGTCGACCGGCTCCGGGCCCTGACCGACCCGCCGTCGTCCCCGCAGACCCAGGTGCTGGCCGCGACCGACCCGGCCAACCCCTACGGCGCCGCCCTGGCCTGGCCGGAGCGGACCGCCCCCGGGAGCACGACCGAGCGCCCCGGCCACCGCCCGGGCCGCAAGGCGGGGGCGGTGGTGATCCTGGTCGACGGCGACCTCGTCCTGTACGTGGAGCGGGGCGGCCGCACCCTGCTCACCTTCACCGACCACCCCGACCGGCTGGCCAGGGCGGCCGACGCCCTCGCCCTGGCCGTGCGGGACGGCGCCCTCGGCCGGCTCGCGGTCGAGAAGGCCGACGGCGGCACCGTGTTCGACACCCCCCTGGCCCGGGCCCTGACCGAGGCCGGCTTCCGCCCCACCGCCCGCGGCCTCCGCCTCCGGGGGGGTCCGGGGGAACCCAGAGGGGTCCCCCGCTCGAACGGGGGCTAGGCGGCCCCGATGCCCGAGGGGGACACGGTCTTCCTGGCCGCCACCCGCATGCACGCCGCCCTGGCCGGCCAGCGCCTGGTCGCCACCGACTTCCGCGTCCCCCGCTTCGCCACCGCCGACCTCAGCGGCCAGGTCGTGCGCGAGGTGGCCGCCCGCGGCAAGCACCTGCTGCTGCGGACCGACGCCGGCACGACCCTGCACACCCATTTCAAGATGGAGGGCGCCTGGCACCTGTACCGGCCACGGGAACGCTGGCGCGGCCCCGCCTTCCAGGTCCGGGCCGTGCTCCGCACCGACCCGTGGGTCGCGGTCGGGTTCCGGCTGGCCATCTGCGAGCTGCTCCCCACCGCGAGCGAGCACGAGGTCGTCGGCCACCTCGGCCCCGACGTCCTCGGCCCCGACTGGGACCCGGTCGAGGCCCTCCGCCGCCTCCGCGCCGACCCCGACCGGGCCATCGGCACCGCCCTGCTCGACCAGCGCACCATCGCCGGCCCCGGCAACATCTACAAGTCCGAGGTCTGCTTCCTGTCGCGGCGTCGACCCCTGGACCCCGGTCGGCCAGGTCGACGGACCTGGAGCGCATGGTCGACCTCCTCAAGCGCCTGATGGAGGCCAACCGCACCACCGGCAACCAGATCACCACCGGCGACACCCGCCCCGGCCGCACCAGCTGGGTCGCCGGCCGCACCGGCAAGCCCTGCCGCCGCTGCGCCACCCCCATCCGCAAGGCCGACCAGCCCAGCTACGACGGCGACCGGGTCACCTACTGGTGCCCCACCTGCCAACCTCGTGTCTGACTGATCACGTGGTGTAGCTCGACCTCTGACGACGTCGCCGGCAGCGGGAGCCGTGATGGCGTAGACGACGGTCCGGGTAGCGAGCACACCCATGAGCTGCTCCGACCAGCTCGGCCGCGGTCACCGGGGAGCCGCTGCAGAACATGCTCGAGCGGGCGGTCGAGAACGACGGGTGACGCCAGCAGGTACTCGTCGACTCAGGCCGGGCGTGGCGGCCAGGGGGGCGAGGGTCGCCGGGCCGCAGGACAGCAGGATGTCCCTGCCGTCGCGCCGCTTCAGGTCCGCGAGCTCGCCGGCGATGTCGCCCCCGACCACGACCCGGTCGCCGGTGGATTCCAGCGTCCGTGAGAACACCACCTTGGTCATGGCCTTGAGCAGCGCGGCGAACTCCCGGTCGGCGGCGGTGAGCTCGGGGGCGTCCTCGGGGACCTCGCCAGCGGCCACCTGGTCCCACCAGGGCACGATGGCCTCATAGGTCCGCCGTCCGAGGGCCCAGGTGTCGGCGGCCCGGAACCGCCGGTTGAGCCAGGCCATCTCCTCCTCGCCCCAGGGGAACGGCTCCCAGAACACCCCGTCGGCGTTGGCGATGCGGTTGTTCAGCGTGGTCTGCATGTGGACGACGAGCGTGCGCATGGGCTCAGATCCTGGTGAAGGCGCGGACCGCCATGCGGGGACCGCGGCGGTCGGGGTAGCGGCCGGAGCGGCTGAGGAGGCGCAGGACCCGGCCGCGATGGCCGGGCCACGGGGAGAGCAGCTCCAGCATGCGCTCGTCGGTGCCGCGGCGCTCGCCGGTGAGGGCGTAGCTGACCAGGTGCGGGAGGTGGAAGTCGCCCACCGAGACGGCGTCGGCGTCGCCGAGGGCCACGATCGCGACCTCGGCCGAGGTCCAGGGCCCGACGCCGGGGAGGGCCTGGAGGCGGCGGTGGGCGTCGGGCACCGGCATGGCCACGGTCTCCTCGACCCGGCGGGCGCGGCTGGCCGCCAGCTGGATCGCGCTGGTGCGCTTGCGCTCGACCCCGAGGGGGTGGAAGGCCCAGTAGGGGGTGGCGGCGAGCGCGTCGGGGGAGGGCTGGAGGCGCAGCGGGGCCGGGCCGGGGGCGCGCTCGCCCCAGGCGCGGACGATCGCGGCGAAGGCGTCGTGGGCTTCGCGGCCGGTCACCTTCTGCTCCAGGATCGAGGGGAGGAGCGCCTCGAACACCGCCTGGGAGCGGGGGATGCGCAGGCCCGGGAAGTGGCGGTGGAGCTCGCCGACCAGGCCGGTGGGGGCGAACCCGTCCAGCGAGTCCCGCGACCCCAGCAGCTCGGGCGCCGCCTCCAGGCACCACCCGGCCCCCGGCCCCCAGGCCGCGACCCGGATCCCGCCGGCCTCGGCGCTGTAGCGGGCCGTGGCCGGCCCCTGCGGCGTCCTGGTCGCCCGCCACCAGGCGCCCGCCTTGTCGACCAGCATGGTCGGGTCGCGCGGCCCCCGCCGCAGCGGCCCCACGGTCAGCCGCAGATCGACCGGCAGGCGCGGCCGGACAACGGTCTCGATCGGAAGATGCGCGGCGGTCATCGCCCGGATCTTGGCACGCCCAGCCGACAACCACACGGGCCCAGCCGCGGAACGGAGCGGGACCGGGCAGGGGCGACCCGGGCCCGGTCGGGGGTCCGGGCCCGGGTCTGGTCGGCGCTACCGGGCGTGGAGAGAGGTCGGGGGGACGGCGGAGCGGTCGGTGGAGCGGTACTCGGCGGCGGCGGCCTGGAGGCGGCCGGCGGCGCCGGTGAGGTCGTCGGCGAGGACGCCGAGCTCGCTCGCCCAGCGGCTCCACAGGACCTGGAACCGGTCGGCGAGGGCGGCGTCGCCGAGCGCGGCCCCGATCCCTCCGACGGCGGGAAGCAGGCTCCCGACCACGGAGCGCACCTGGTCGGCGCTGGCCTGGAGCCGCCCGGCGGCTCGTTCCAGCTCGCTCGGGATCACCAGCAGCTCGGCCATCCGTCTCACCCCTTCGCCTACCAGCGGAAGCTGGCGTAGACAATAACATCCAGAGGCAAATGGAAGCAAATGAAAGGTAACGACCCGCCAACGACTCCGGTCCGGCGGCCCGGGCCTCGCAAAGTTCCCCGGTTCGGGGTGGATGCCCGAGTAGAATCCGTGGTGGCTGCCGGCGGGGTGGGGCTGCCGGCCGTCATGGCCGCTTTCCCGTTGCTCGGAGGATCCGCCATGCCAGGTCGCTTCGGTCGTGTGCTCACCGCCATGGCCACCCCGTTCAGCCCTGACGGCAACCTGGACGTCGACGGCGCCCAGCGGCTGGCCCGCCACCTGCTCGACTCCGGTACCGACACCCTGGTCGTGGCCGGCACCACCGGCGAGTCGCCCACCCTGACCGCCGACGAGAAGGCCCGCCTGTGGGCCGCGGTCGTCGAGGTCGCCGGGGGCGAGCGGGTCATGGCCGGCACCTCGACCTACTCCACCGCCGAGTCGGTCGAGCTCACCCGCCTGGCCGAGAAGGCCGGGGCCGGGTCGCTGCTGCTGGTCACGCCCTACTACAACAAGCCGCCCCAGTCCGGCCTGGTCGCCCACTTCTCGGCCATCGCCGGCTCCACCGGCCTGCCCTGCATGCTCTACAACATCCCCGGCCGGACCGCCTGCACCATCGAGGTGCCGACCCTGGTCCGGCTGTTCGAGCGGCTCGACAACGTGGTCGCGGTCAAGGACGCCGTCGGCGACATGGCCGCGGCCAGCCGGCTGCACCGCGACACCGGCGGCCAGATGGAGCAGTACTCGGGCGACGACAAGAACCTCCTGCCGCTGCTGGCCGTCGGCGGGGTCGGGGTGGTCAGCGTTGCCGCCCACCTGGTCGGACCGGCCCTCCAGGAGCTGGTACGGGCCTGGGAACGCGGCGACACCGCCACCGCCCTTGACCTGCACCTCCGCAACCTGGAGCTGTTCGAGGGCCTGTTCGCCACCGCCAGCCCGATCCTGCTCAAGGCGTGCATGAACCTGCTCGGCCTGCCCGCCGGGCCGCTGCGCCCGCCGCTGGTCGACGCCACCGGAGACCAGGTCGAGTTCGCCCGCGGCCTCCTGGCGGGCGTTGGACTGGACCCCCGTGACTGAGACCGTCCAGGGGATCCCGCCGGCGGGACCGGGCGTCACCCGGGTCGCCTTCCTGGGCGGGCTGGGGGAGATCGGGCGCAACTGCGCCGTGGTCGAGCTGGACGGGGCCCGGCTGCTGATCGACTGCGGGCTGGCCTTCCCCGACGCCGACCAGCCCGGCGTCGACATCATCCTGCCCGACTTCACCTGGCTGGCCGAGGAGCCGGAGCGGGTCGTGGGGGTGGTCCTGACCCACGCCCACGAGGACCACATGGGGGCCCTGCCCTACTTCCTGCGCGACTTCGACGTGCCCGTCTACGGCACCAGGCTGTCGCTGGCCATGCTCTCGGCCAAGCTCGAGGAGCACCAGCTCAACCCGTCCCTGGTCGAGGTCGCGGCCGGCCAGCGGACCACCCTCGGCCCGTTCGACCTCGAGTTCTACGCCATGTCGCACTCGATCCCCGACGGCATGGCGGTCGCCCTGCGCACCCCCGCGGGCACGATCGTGCACACCGGCGACTTCAAGATGGACCTGACCCCGATCGACGGCCGCCCGACCGACCTGGGCGGCCTGGCCCGGCTGGCCGCCGAGGGGATCGACCTCCTGCTGTCGGACTCCACCAACGCCGAGCAGCCCGGCTTCATCGTCTCCGAGGTCGAGGTCGGCCGGGCCCTGGAGGACATCTTCGAGGCGGCCCGGCGCCGCATCGTGGTCGCCTGCTTCGCCAGCCACGTCCACCGGGTCCAGCAGATCCTCGACGCCGCGGCCCGCCTCGACCGCAAGGTCGCCCTGGTCGGGCGGAGCATGATCCGCAACATGCGGGTCGCCGCCGACCTTGGCTACCTGCGCATCCCGGCCGGCCTGCTGATCCCCATGGAGGACCTCTCGCTCGACCGACCCGGCGCGACACGGTGGTGCTGTGCACCGGCTCCCAGGGCGAGCCGTTCTCGGCCCTGACCCTGATGGCCGGCCGCGACCACAAGTGGGTCCGGATCGAGCCCGGCGACACCGTGGTCCTGTCCTCCTCGCTGATCCCGGGCAACGAGGCCGCCGTCTACCGCACCATCAACGACCTGGCCCGCCTGGGAGCCGACGTCTACCACAAGGGCAACGCCCGGGTGCACGTGTCCGGCCACGCCGCCCAGGGCGAGCTGACCCTGCTGCTGTCCACCCTGCGGCCGGGCAACTTCGTGCCCGTCCACGGCGAGTACCGGCACCTGGCCAAGCACGCCCGGCTGGCCGAGACGACCGGGGTGCCGCGCGAGCGCATCCTGATCTGCGAGGACGGCGACGTGGTCGAGCTGGCCGACGGCAAGGCCAGCCGGGCCGGCCAGGTCCGGGCCGGCATGGTGATGGTCGACGGGCTCGGCATCGGCGACGTCGGCGACGCCGTCCTGCGCGACCGGCGCAAGCTCGGCGGCGAGGGCTTCGTGCACGTGGTGGTCACCATCGAGTCCCAGACCGGCAAGGTCCTGGCCGGCCCGACATCGTCACCCGCGGGTTCGTCTACGAGCCGGAGTCCGGCGACCTGATCGAGGAGGCCAAGGCCCGGGTGCTGGACGCCCTGGAGCGCACCGCGGCCGACGGCGTCAACGACCCCATGATCGTCAAGCAGCACATGCGCTCGGCCGCCTCGGCCCTGTTCAAGGAGCGCACCCAGCGTCGCCCGGTGATCATCCCGACGGTCATGGAGGTATGAGGGATGGCCAAGGCGCGAACCCGCCGACCCCAGACCCGCCGGGCCACGCCGGCCAGGAAGCGGCGGCCGGCCGCGAGCACCACCCGCACCACCAAGGTCGGGCAGAGCTCCCGCAAGGCCCTCTCGCCCCACAAGGGCGACATCCAGGGGGCCTTCCTGATCGTGTTCGCCCTGATCCTGGCCCTCGGGATCTGGTTCGAGGACGGCGGCAGGCTCGGGGTGTTCATGGCCCTGCTGTTCCGCGGCCTGTTCGGCTACGGCGCCTACGCGGTGCCCCTGCTGGTCGCGCTGGCGGCCATCGCCCTGTTCTGGCGCCCCTCGACCAGCGACGACATGGTCGCCGGACGGGTCACCATCGGGCTGCTGGCCGTGCTCGTCGGCGGCCTCGGCCTGCTCCACCTGGCCAGGGGCGCCCCGCCGGCCGACTCGGCCCCGGCGGTCCTGCAGGAGTCCGGGGGCCTGGTCGGGGCGATCATCGCCGCCCCGCTGGCCCGGTTGCTGTCCACCTGGGGGGCCGGCGCCCTGTTCGCCTGCGTGCTGTTCCTCGGCACCCTCATCAGCACCAGGACCTCGGTGGCGGCCGTGGCCCGGGGCGTCAGCTCCATGGGCCGGGCCGCCGGCTCCGCCCTGACCGCCCCGCCGCGCCCCCCGGCCCCGCCGCCGGCCCCGCCCGAGGTGGTCGAGCCGATCGACTCCGGCGAGGCCCCGCCCAAGCGCCGCGGCCGCAAGCGGGCCGAGCCGGCCCCCGAGCCCGACCCCGACGACACCATCGAGGTGGTCGTGGGCGAGCCGGACGCCGGGGCCACCGCCGGCAGGGAGGCCGCCGCCCGGGCCGAGGAGCGCGACGAGGCGGCCGCCCTCAAGGCCCCGCCCCCGGCCCCCGCCCCGGCCGACCTGCCCGGGGCCGGGGACGCGGTCCAGCTGGCCATGACCCTCCAGGCCAAGGCCGGCGGCGCCTACACCACCCCGCCCGAGTCGCTGCTGCGCCAGGGCCACGCCCGCCCGGTCGACCCCCGCCGGCTGGACGAGACCCAGCGCATCCTGGAGCGGACCCTGGAGCAGTTCGAGGTCGACGCCACGGTGCCCCGCTACACCCGCGGCCCGACCGTCACCCGCTACGAGGTCGAGCTCGGCCCGGCGACCAAGGTGGCCCGGGTGATCGGGCTCTCCCACGACATCGCCTACGCGCTGGCCTCACCCGACGTGCGCATCATCGCCCCCATCCCCGGCAAGTCGGCGATCGGCATCGAGGTCCCCAACCGCGACCGGGAGCTGGTCACCCTCGGCGACATCATCGGCAAGACCGGCAAGGACGACGACCGCCACCCGCTGACGGTCGCCCTGGGCAAGGACATCGGCGGCGAGCCGGTGACCGTCAACCTGGCCGACATGCCCCATGTCCTGATCGCAGGGTCGACCGGCGCGGGAAAGGCGCTGGCCCTCGATACGCCGGTGCCAACTCTTTCGGGTTGGACGACGATGGGGGAATTGCGCGACGGCGACATGGTGTTCGGCGCGGACGGTCAGCCGTGCAAGGTGCTCAAGGCGCACGACGTGCTCCTCGGTGAGCCGTGCTACGAGGTCAAGTTCGACGACGGCACCGTGATCGTGGCCTCGGCCGACCACCTGTGGTCGACCGCGGACCGTGCGGCGAGGATCTCCATGGCCAATGCCGCCCGCCACGACGCTGAGCCGTCCCAAGCACGCGATCGGCTCGCGCTGCTGGACGGCTTGATCGCCAAGGGAGACCCGGACGGGCTGGTCACGGCTGCGGAGTTGGCTGCCGAGATCGATGGCATGTCGATGGAGTTCGTCTGCAACGTTGCCAGGTGGCGTGGCGTCGTTCCGATGGGCTCCAAGCCGGTGACGATGCGGCAGTACTACCGGTCAACGGGCAAGACGGTCGTCAAGACGCGCCCCGCTCGCGCCTACCGGCGCGGGGACCTGCTCGCCGCGTTACGAAGCCGCGCCTACCAGCAGGCCCTCGGGCAGCGGGACAAGCGTACCGGCCCGCGGGTCGTCACCACCAAGGAGATCCGCGATTCCCTCCAGGTAGGCGGCTACGTCAACCACTCCATCGGCGTATGCGGCGTCCTCGACCAGCCCGAGCAGGAACTGCCGGTCGACCCGTACGTGCTTGGTTGCTGGCTCGGCGACGGTCATAGCGCGAGCGGGCAGTTCTACTGCGCCGACAGCGAGATCGTCGCCAACATCGAGAATGCCGGGTTCGAGGTCCGCGCGCAGGCCTGGAGCCGGTACGCCTGGGGCATCATCGGCCTGCGGAAGGGCCTGCGCCACCTCGGTGTGCTCAGCAACAAGCATGTCCCCGAGGCCTACCTGCGTGCGGCACCGAAACAGCGCCTCGCCTTGCTGCAGGGCCTCATGGATACGGACGGGAATAATGGGCGAAATGGACAGGTCCAGTTCACCAACACCAACCGGCGTCTGACCGAGGCCGTTGTCGAACTGGCCGTCAGTCTCGGCCACAAGGCAGTCCTCCGAGAGGGACGGGCCAAACTGAACGGGCGCGACTGCGGTCCGAAGTATGTCGTGACCTGGACCCCGCCAGACCCCGTCTTCCGGCTGTCCCGCAAGCTTGCTCGGCAGAGGCTCACGGGTCATCGAGGGGTGCAGAGCGTCCGCTACGTCGTCGACGTCCGACCCGTGCCGAGCCGCCCGGTCCGTTGCATCACTGTGGACGCGCCCGATCACCTCTACCTGGCGTCTCGGGCGTGCATCCCGACCCACAACAGCGTGTCCCTGAACGTGCTGGTGACCAGCCTGCTCATGCGCAACCCGCCCGACCAGGTGCGGCTGATCCTGATCGACCCCAAGCGGGTCGAGCTGACCCACTACGAGAACGTGCCCCACCTGATCACCCCGGTCGTCACCCACCCCAAGCGGGCCAGCGAGGCCCTGGCCTGGGCGGTGCGGGAGATGGAGCTGCGCCTGGAGACGCTGGCCATCGCCGGGGTCCGCAACATCGCCGCCTACAACAAGGCGGCCACCGAGGGCACCCTGCCGCCGCTGCCCTCGGCCGGCCTCGACGACGAGGGCCGGCCCGACGGCACCCAGCAGCGCCCGACCCTGCCCTACATCGTGGTCGTGATCGACGAGCTGTCCGACCTGATGATGGTGGCCCCGCGCGACGTCGAGGACGCCATCTGCCGGATCGCCCAGATGGCCAGGGCGGTCGGCATCCACCTGGTGGTGGCCACCCAGCGGCCGTCGGTGGACGTGGTCACCGGGCTCATCAAGGCCAACATCCCCAGCCGGATCGCCTTCATGGTGGCCAGCGCCCAGGACTCGCGGGTCATCCTGGACGCCGGCGGCGCCGACAAGCTGGTCGGCCACGGCGACATGCTGTACCTGCCCGGCGGGACCTCCAAGCCCCGCCGGGTCCAGGGCGCCTTCATCACCGAGAAGGAGGTGGAGGCGGTCGTCGCCTACTGCAAGGCCCAGCAGCAGGCCGCCTACCAGCCGGGGGTGGTCGCCGAGGGCCGGTCGGCCAGCGAGGACGACGACGGCGACGAGGACCCCCTGCTCACCCAGGCCATGGAGATCGTGGTCCGCTCCGGGCTCGGCTCCACCTCGATGCTCCAGTCCAAGATGAAGGTCGGGTTCTCCCGCGCCCGCCGGATCATGGACCAGCTCGAGGAGCGGGGCGTGGTCGGGCCGTCGGAGGGCTCCAAGCCCCGCGACGTGCTGATGACCGTCGAGGAGCTGGGCCAGCTCCGCGGCCGCGAGGACGACTACGGGGAGATCCTCGGCGAGTAGGTTGCGTAGCCCCCCGGTAGGGGTGAAAATCCGTGGATCTAGGGAGTCGATTCTCCGCATTGCCCCGATATGGTCGGATGAAGGGGTGACCTCGGCTGAGCACCATCGGCGAAGCGCTGCGCTCGGCTCGGGAGGCGCAGGGCAGGTCGCTCGACGAGGCCGCTGTCGCGACCCGGATCAGGTCGAGCTACCTGGAGGCGCTCGAGCGCGAGCAGTTCGGCGAGCTCGGCGGCAGCGTCTACGCCAAGGGCTTCCTGCGCTCCTACGCCGGCTACCTGGGCATCGACCCGGCCCCGCTGCTGGAGGCCTACCGGGCCCAGGAGCAGCCCGACGCGCCCCTGTTCGCAGCACGCGCCGCGGGCCATCGGCGGCCTCAAGACCGGCCGGCGCGGCCCCAACTGGCTGGTCGTGGCCATCGTCTGCGTGTCCGTGATCCTGCTCGTGTCCCTCTGGGGGCTGCTGCGGCCGGCGCCCGACCCCAGCGACGCCCAGCCGGCGTTCGTGACCACCCCGGCCACCACCGCCGGCGCCGCGGCGGCCAAGCCGCCCCCGGCCACCGCCGCCGCCGAAGCAGGTGACCCTCACGCTGCGCTACGCCGGCGCCTCCTGGACCCGGGTCACCGCCGACGGCCGGCTCGCCTTCGAGGGCACCCCAGGGCCCAACCAGCGCCGCACCTTCAAGGCCAGGCGCTCCCTGGACCTGGTCCTCGGCTACCCGGCGGGCGTCCGGCTCACCGTCAACGGCAAGGACCTCGGCGTGCCCGACCGCTCCGGCAACATCTGGCGCCAGTCGTTCACCCCAGGCACCCGGTCGCTCGGCTAGCCTGGGGCCCATGACCGACCAACCACGCCTCGCCCTGACCTTCGAGGACGTCCTGCTGGTGCCGCGGCGATCCAGCATCCGCTCCCGGCGGCACGTCTCGACCCGCTCCCGCTTCACCAGGGGAGTGGAGCTCGCCATCCCCATCGTCTCGGCCAACATGGACACCGTGACCACCGCCCCCATGGCCATCGCCATGGCCGAGCTGGGCGGGCTCGGGGTGCTCCACCGGTTCCTGCCCGTCGCCGCCCAGGCCGAGGAGGTCCGGCGGGTCAAGCGCTACCTGGGCCAGGTGATCGAGCAGCCCTACACCATCGGCCCGGAGCAGACGGTGGCCGAGGCCGCCGCCGAGGCCAAGCGGGTGGGCGTGACCGGCCTGGTGGTGGTCGATCCCGAGCGCCGGCCGGTCGGCATCCTCACCGCCCGCGACATGCGCGCCGACGGCGGCGACACCGTCGCCTCGGCGATGACCCCGGCCGAGCGGCTGGTCACGGCCCGGCCCGGCATCGACCTGGACGAGGCCCGCAAGCTGCTGGACCGCCACCGGATCGAGAAGCTGCCCCTGGTCGCCGACGACGGCCGGCTGGCCGGGCTGATCACCCTGCGCGACATCGGCCTGCGCGAGCGCTGGCCCCAGGCGACCCGCGACGGCCAGGGCCGGCTGCGGGTCGCGGCCGCCCTCGGCGTGCGCGGCGGCTACCTGGCCCGCGCCCAGGCGCTGCTCGACGCCGACGTCGACGCCCTGGTCGTCGACGTCGCCCACGGCCACGCCGACCACACCATCGACGCCGTCAAGGAGCTGAAGGCGACCTGGCCGGACAGCGAGATCGTCGCCGGCAACGTTGCCACCGCCGCCGGCTTCGCCGACCTGGCCGAGGCCGGCGCCGACGCGGTCAAGGTCGGCATCGGCCCCGGCTTCGCCTGCACCACCCGGCTGGTCGCCGGGGTCGGCGTCCCCCAGCTCACCGCCATCCTCGACTGCGCCGAGGTCGCCAGGGCCACCGGCGTGCCCCTGATCGCCGACGGCGGCATCCGCCACCCGGGCGACGTGGCCAAGGCGATCGCTGCCGGGGCCAGCACGGTCATGATCGGCGGCCTGTTCGCCGGCCGCCCCGAGAGCCCCGGCGAGGTCGTCCGCCGCCAGGGCCGCGAGTACAAGGTGTTCCGGGGCATGGCCTCCCTCGGCGCCGCCGCCGCCCGCCTGGAGATCGAGGGCCGCGGCGACGCCCTCGACCAGTACGTCCCCGAGGGCGAGGAGATGGAGTTCCCCCTCAAGGGCCCCGTCGCCGGCGTCGTCCAGGAACTGGTCGGCGGCCTCCGTTCCGGCATGAGCTACGTCGACGCCACCACCATCCCCGACGCCTGGGCCAAGGCCACCTTCGTCCGCCAGACCCAGTCGGGCCGCCTCGAGGCCAGGCCCGGGTCGCCCGACGCCTGAGCCCGGCCCCTGCCGGCGTCACGCGTCGAGGTCGGCGAGGACCTCCTCGATGGTGCGCCTGGCCGACGCGACGAAGCCCGGGTTCGTCTCGCCGTAGTACGGGACGATCAGGGCCGCCTGGTGGAGCGCGTAGCCGCGCGCCCGCTCCCAGGTGCCGTCGTCGACCTCCAGGGCGGCGCGGAACACGCCTCGCCCGGCGCGGCCGAAGACGCTCCACGCGGCGATCACGTCGGCGGCGGGATCGCCGACCCCGATGCTGCCGAAGTCGATGACCGCGCACGACCCGGCCGTCGCGGACCAGCACGTTGGGCCGCAGCAGGTCGCAGTGGATCCACACCGGCGTCCCCGCCCACGCCGGCGCCCGGAGCGCACGCTCCCACGCCGCGGCGGCCGCGTCGCTGTCGATGACGCCCCGCGCCGACCCGATCGCCTCGCGCGTGACGGCGTCGAGCTCGCGGAGCGGCTCACGCCCGCCCCGAGGCGCCCCGACACGTGTCGATCCGGCGCAGGTCGACCACGAACCGGGCGAGGTCCTCGGCCGCCTGCCGCTCGTCGTCCACCAGCCCGTCGGCATACGGCTGGCCGTCGATCCACCCGTAGATCGCCCAGGAGAAGGGGTAGGAGCCCGCGGGACGCCCCCTCCCAACCGGTTCGGGAACCCGCAACGGCAGCCGTGGACCGAGCTTCGGGAGCCAGCGCCACTCCTTGTCCAGGTCCCGTGCCCACCCCCGCACCCGCGGCAGCCGCGCACACAGCCGGTCGCCAAGCCGGTAGATGGCGTTCACCGTTCCCGTCGACCGCACCTCGCTGATCGGCAGGTCGGCCAGGTGGGGAAACTGTTCGGCCACCAACCGCCGGACAAGGTCGACATCGATGTCGACCTCCCCGTCATGCATCTTCATCGCTGGCCGTCCCTCATCCCGGCCGTCCTTCGGGACCCGGGCTGTGGCGGGTCCCGGGCTGTGGCGGGCCCGGCGCGTCTCACCCCCACCCGCCGGCGTCGGGTCCCCCGGTGGGGGAGCGTAGCCGATGCCGGAGAGGAGGTGCGCCCGGTTTTCCACACCCCCTCCCGACCTCGGAAAGGCCACGGCCGGGTCCCGCCCGACCCCCTCCTTCGAGGCCCCACCCGGCCGATCCCCGCGGCGGCTGGTAGCGTCGTAGCCGCATTCACCGCCACCAGGAGCGCCCGCCGATGCCCGAGCCCGACCCCGAGCCGCCGACGACGGTGGCGATCGTCACCCTGGGGTGCGGGCGCAACGAGGTCGACTCCCAGAACGCCGCCGGGCTGCTGGCCGCCGCCGGGTACCGGGTCGTGGCCGACCCCGAGCAGGCCGACGCCGTGGTCGTCAACACCTGCGCGTTCGTGGAGGCGGCCAAGCGCGAGTCGATCGAGACCGTCCTGGACGCGACCGCCCTGAAGGACCAGGGCCGGGCCCGCACGGTCCTGGTCACCGGCTGCCTGGCCGAGCGCTACACCGAGGAGCTGCGGGTCGAGCTCCCCGAGGCCGACGCCATCGTCCCGTTTCGGGACTACGGCAAGCTCCCTTCCCTGCTGGGAGGGGATCCGCACCCACCGGCCCGATCCATCGGTCCCCTCAGGCCGGACCCCCCCGCCACCCTCGTCCCGGCGGGGCGGCGGGCGCTGCCGATGGTGTTCCCGACCCCGGCGGGGGCGGCGTTCCCGGCCAGGGCGCCCGCCCGGGGGCCGGTGGCCCTGGTCAAGCTGGCCGAGGGCTGCGACCGGGACTGCTCGTTCTGCGCCATCCCGTCGTTCCGGGGCGGGTTCCGCTCCCGGCGTCCCACCGAGATCCTCGACGAGGTGGCCTGGCTGGCCGGCCAGGGCGTCTCCGAGGTCTGCCTGGTCGCCGAGAACTCCACCAGCTACGGCAAGGACCTGGGCGGCCGCGAGGCCCTGATCCACCTGCTCCGCGACCTGGCCGGGATCGACGGCCTGCGCCGGGTGCGCCTCAACTACCTCCAGCCCGACGAGCTCACCGCCGGCCTGCTCGAGGAGATGGCCGCCAACCCGGTGGTCTGCAGCTACTTCGACCTCTCGCTGCAGCACGCCAGCGCGCCCGTGCTGCGGCGGATGCGCCGCGGCGGCTCGGCCGGCGCCTTCCTCGACCTGGTGGCCCGGATCCGCGCCCTCGACCCGGACGCCGCCTTCCGCTCCAACTTCATCCTCGGCTTCCCCGGCGAGCGCAAGGCCGACGTGCGCGAGCTGGAGGCGTTCCTGGAGGCGGCCCGGCTGGACTGGGTCGCGTTCTTCGCCTGGTCGCCCGAGGACGGCACCGCCGCCCTCGACCTGGACGGCCGCGTCCCGGCGGCCACCGCCAGGGCCCGGGTCGAGCGCGTCCAGGAAGTACAAGATGGCCTGCTGGCCGAGGCCCAGCAGGCCTGGGTCGGGCGGCGGCTCGAGGTGCTGGTCGAGCGGGTCGAGCGACGGCGCCGCCGAGGGCCGCAGCTTCCGGGAGGCCCCCGACGCCGACGGCGCGGTCCGGGTCGAGGGCGCGCCCCGGTCGCTCCAGGTGGGGGCGTACCTGCCGGTGGTGGTCACCGCCGCCGAGGGCCCGGAGCTTCTGGCCCGGCCGGCCGGGTAGCATCTTCCGCGTCATCGGCGAGGAGCGAGCGTGCGCTGCGAGATCATCGGGGTCGGCACCGAGCTGCTGCTCGGCCAGATCGTCAACACCAACGCCGCCTGGATCGGCCAGCGCCTGGCCGACGTCGGCTGGGACTGCCTGCGCCACACGGTGGTCGGGGACAACACCGAGCGCATCGCCGACACCATCACCGAGGCGCTCGGGCGGGCCGACGCGGTGATCGTGACCGGCGGCCTGGGCCCGACCCAGGACGACGTCACCCGGGAGGCGCTGGCCGCCGTGGCCGGCGTGTCCCTGGTGCGCCAGCCGGAGCTGGAGACCTGGCTGCGCGAGCGGTTCGCCCACATGGGCGTCCAGCGGATGGCCGAGATGAACCTGCGCCAGGCCGACGTGCCCGAGGGCGCCCGCACCATCGACAACCCCAGGGGGACCGCCCCCGGCCTGATCGTCGAGGTCGGCGGCAGGCCCGTCTACGCCGTGCCCGGCGTCCCGCGCGAGATGGAGGGCATGCTCGAGCGGGTGGTCCTGCCCGACCTGGCGGCCAGGGCCGGCGAGGGCCGGGCGATCGTCTCGCGGACCCTGCGCACCGCCGGGGTGGGGGAGTCGCGCCTGGCCGAGCGCCTCACCCCCCTGTGGGACGACGCCGGGGCCGGCGAGGTCACCATGGCCTACCTGGCCAGCCCGGGCGAGGTCAGGGTCCGCCTCACCGCCGTCGGGGCCACCCGCGAGGAGGCCCTGGCCGAGATCGCCCCGGTCGAGGCGAGGGTCCGCGAGGAGCTCGGCGAGATCGTCTACGCCACCGACGACGAGACCCTCGAGGCGGTCGTCGGCCGCCTGCTGCGCGAGCGCGGCCTCACCCTGGCCACCGCCGAGTCGCTCACCGGCGGGCTCGTCGGCGGCCGCATCACCGGCCAGCCCGGGGCCTCCGACTACTACCTGGGCGGCGCTGGTCGCCTACGCCACCGACGCCAAGGCGTCCCAGCTCGGCGTCGACCGCGACCTGCTGGAGGCCGACGGCCCGGTCAGCGAGCCCGTCGCCGCCGCCATGGCCGAGGGCGCCCGCAAGGCCTTCGGTGCCGACCTGGGCCTCGCCGCAACCGGCGTCGCCGGACCCACCGAGCAGTCCGGCCGTCCGGTCGGCACCCTCTGCCTCGGGGTCGCCGACGCCGCCGGCACCACCACCCGCACCCTCACCGCCCCCGGCGACCGCACCCAGGTCCGCCTCTGGACCTCCTCGGTCGCCCTCGACCTCCTCCGCCGCCGCCTCGAGGGCCTGGCATGAGCCGGCGGAACGGGCGCCCCGGCCCCGGAGGCCCGCCATGAGCCGCGCCGGCCGTCCCGGGCAAGGCAAGGGCGACCCGACCGTCGCCGACCCGGACCTGCTCACCGGGCGGCTGTTCTTCGCGGTGCCGGTGCCGGGGGCGTCCCGGGCGCCGTTGGAGGCGGCCCTGCCCCGGCTGGAGCCGATGCTCCCCGGCGCCCGCCTGGCCCCGCCCGGCGGCTGGCACCTCACCCTGGCCTTCCTCGGCCAGGTCCAGCCGGAGATGGCCGACGAGGTCGTCCGGGTCGGCGAGGCCGCCGTGGCCGGCATCCCACCCGCCCGGCTGCGGCTGGAGGGCGCGGGCACGTTCCCGGAGGGCCGCAAGGCCAGGGTGCTGTGGACCGGCATCGGCGGCGACGCCGAGGTCCTGGTCCGCCTGGCCGCCGCCCTCTCCGCCGCCTGCAAGGCCGCCGGCCTGCGCTCCGAGGAACGGCCGCTGGTCCCGCACCTGACCCTGGCCCGCTTCTCGACCCCGGCGCCGGTCCCCTCCGAGGCCCTCGACCTGGTCGCCGGCGCGGCCGCCGCCAGCCCGCCCTGGGAGGCGCGCGAGCTGGCCTGCTACCGCAGCACCCTCGGCGGCCCCCGAGGCGCCCGCTACCGGGTCGTCCGCGAGTTCCCGCTCACCGGGTAGAACGCGACGGCCAGGGAGAACGCGGCCGCCGGGAAGAGTTGTCCCCAGTTCCGGATATGATCGTTGTACCGAACAGGTGTTCGTAGTACGGTGCTCGCCGACTCGAACGACCAGGGCCGCCAACTTGGGAAGGGACTGTGATGGCCGCGACCTATACTGCCCGCAACGACGGCATGCGGGGAGGGACCGTGGAACGCGAGAAGGCACTCGAAGTCGCCTTGCTCCAGATCGAGAAGCAGTTCGGCAAGGGCTCGGTCATGCGCATGGGCGTGGACGGCCCGGCCGACCCGGTCCAGGCCATCTCGACCGGCAGCCTCGCCCTCGACCTGGCCCTCGGCATCGGCGGGGTGCCGCGCGGCCGCGTGGTCGAGATCTACGGTCCCGAGGCCTCGGGCAAGACCACCCTCGCCCTGCACATCATCGCCGAGGCCCAGAAGACCGGCGGCATCGCCGCCTTCGTCGACTCCGAGCACGCCCTGGACGTGACCTACGCCCGCAACCTCGGCGTCAACACCGACGAGCTGCTGATCTCCCAGCCGGACACCGGCGAGCAGGCCCTCGAGATCGCCGACATGCTGATCCGCTCGGGCGCCATCGACGTCATCGTGATCGACTCCGTGGCCGCCCTGGTCCCCCGGGCCGAGATCGAGGGCGAGATGGGCGACTCCCACGTCGGCCTCCAGGCCCGCCTCATGAGCCAGGCCCTCCGCAAGCTCTCCGGGACGATCTCCAAGTCCAAGACCACCGCCGTCTTCATCAACCAGCTCCGCGAGAAGATCGGTGTCCTCTTCGGTTGCTTCTCCTATGGCACCCGGGTCACGCTGGCCGACGGCACACAGGAGAAGATCGGCAAGATCGTCAACCAGCGCCTGCCGGTCGAGGTACTGTCCTACGACCCCGAGGTCGGTGCCGTCGTGCCCAAGAAGGTGGTCGGCTGGTTCGACAACGGCCGCACCGACGGGTTCCTCCAGTTCACCGTCGCCCGTCCGGCCGGCAATGGCCGCTCCCAGTTCGCCTGCACCCCCAACCATCAGATCCGTACCCCGGGCGGCTGGCGGGAGGCGGGCGACCTGACCGTCGGCGACCGGGTCATGCAGGCGCTCCCGCACCACCTGTCGTCGTTCCAGTGGGAGGTCCTCCTGGGCGGCCTGATGGGCGACGGCGCCCTGAGCCCTACCCGCAGCGGCCTCGGGGCCAGGTTCCGCTTCGGCCACGGTGCCCGCCAGGCCGCCTACGGCGACTGGAAGGCCTCGCTGTTCGCCAACCTCAACGTCAGCCGCAGCACCAACGCCGACGGTGCGGTCTTCCACGACGTGCAGCCGCTTCCCGAGCTGGCCGAGCTGCGTCGGGCTGTCTACCTCGGTGGCAAGAAGATCTTCGGCCATGACTACCTGAAGCAGCTGACGCCGCTGTCCCTCGCCATCTGGTACATGGACGACGGCAGCTTCTCCCTGCGGGCCAAGGGGCTGCAGGAGCGGACCCGCAACGGCAGCGGTCGCTCCGACATCTGCATCCAGGCCATGGAGCCGTCCACCCGGGCCCGGCTGATCGACTACCTCGCCGACACCTGGAGCATCCGGCCCAAGCCGATCCAGCGCGCCGGCAAGACGGTCCTCGTCTTCTCCAAGGACGAGACGGCCAAGCTGCACGCCTTGATCGCCCCGTTCGTGCATCCGTCGATGCAGTACAAGCTGCTGCCGCGCTACCGGGGCCAGTTCGAGGTCGAGCCGAGCTTCACGCCGATGCGCTACGAGCTGGTGCCGATGCCCATCCTCTCGATCGGTCCCAAGCCGCCGTCGCGGGCGACCCACCGCTTCGACATCGAGGTCGAGGGCAGCCACAACTACCTCGCCGACGGTGTGGTCGTGCACAACTCGCCCGAGACCACCTCCGGGGGGCGGGCGCTCAAGTTCTACGCCTCGGTCCGGCTGGACGTGCGGCGGATCGAGGCGCTGAAGGACGGTCCCGAGGTCGTCGGCAACCGGACCCGGGCCAAGGTGGTCAAGAACAAGCTGGCCCCGCCCTTCCGCTCGGCCGAGTTCGACATCATCTACGGCCAGGGGATCTCCAAGGAGGGGAGCCTGCTCGACGTCGGCGTGGACGTCGGCCTCATCAAGAAGTCGGGGGCCTGGTTCACCTACGACGGCGACCAGCTCGGCCAGGGACGCGAGAACTCCCGCAACTTCCTCCGCGACAACCCCGAGCTCGCCCGCGAGATCGAGGAGAAGATCAAGGCCCAGCTCGGCGTCGGCCTCCCCCCCGCCCCCGCCCCCCCCCCCATCCCCGACTCCGACGACCCCAAGCCCAAGGACCAGGACAAGCTCTGAGCCGCTGATGGTGGTCGGGCGGCGGGGGAGGGTCGGCACCAGGCGGGTGCAGCCGGGGGGAGGGGCACCGCTGGACGGCGAGCGGGCGGGATCGGTGGACGCCGCCCACGCCGCCGCCCTTCGGCTGCTCACGACCAGGGCGCGCACCCGGGCCGAGTTGCGGCAACGGCTGGAGGACCGCGGCTTCGAGGCCGCGGCGGTCGCCGAGACGCTCGACCGGCTGGAACGGGTCGGCCTGGTCGACGACGCGGCCCTTGCCGAGACGGTCGCCGCGGGTCGCGCGGAACGCGGCCTGGACGCCCCCGCGATCGCCGCCGAGCTCCGCGACCGCGGGGTCGACCCGGCCGTGGCCGAGCGGGCCGCCAACATGGCCGTCCCGACCGAGGATCGCGCCGACCGCTGCCGCCAGGTCGCCGAAGCCCGACTCGCCCAGCTCGCCGATCTCCCCACCCCGACCCAGCTCCGCCGCCTGGCCGCCTACCTGGCCCGCCGCGGCTACCCACCCGAGCTCGCCGAGTCGGTCGCCCGGGACGTCGTCGGCTTCGACTGAGGCCGACACCCGGACCCGTCAGCGGCCACCTGTCACGGTGACGCCGTCCAGCTCGCCGACGCCCCGGCGCATCCCAGCCCGGGCGGCCAGGAGCGCTGGCCCACCGTTGGCCGGTGGGTCAAACGATCTCGCGAGTGCCGGACATGGATGGGGTGGAGCCCGCGGTTCTCTGAGACGCTCCGGTAGGAGGAGGCCACATGGGGGAAGGCGAGCGCCAGGGACGGCAGCGCTTCGAAGCCCTGTTCGCGTCGTACAGCTCGGACATCGTCGCCTACTGCGGCTGGCGGGCTGGGTCGGCGAGCGACGCCCAGGATGCGGCGGCTGAGGTGTTCCTGACCGCGTGGCGCCGGCTGGATGAGCTGCCCGAGGGAGACGCCGCGCGGGTGTGGCTGTACGCGACCGCACGGAGGGTGATCGCCAACCAGCGGCGCTCGAGCCGCCGCCAGGCCGCCTTGTACGAGCGGCTGGCCGTGGACGCAACCCGCGTGCCAAGGCCGGCTTTGCGGAGTCGGTCGAGGCAACCGCCGATGCGCTGCGCGCGCAGATCGTCACGACCGCCGCCGATACCGCCTTGGAGGCCGCCGCGCCCCGGCCGGCGCCGCGGGCCTTCCGCCCCGCGGCGTCGTCTGCTGCGCGCCTCGACGGTCGGCACGCTGGCCGTGGCCGCCGCCGCCGTGGCCGCGTTCCTGACGGTCGGGGGCCCCGGCACCGGCCCCGGCGTCGCGAACGCGGCGGCCGCGGTCAGGAAGGCCGCGACCGTCACGGCGGCCGCGGCCGAGGGTTCTGGTACCGCGGTCGTCCGCATCGACCACAACGACGAGCCCTGGGCCGGCACCACGGTCCGCTGGCACGGTCAGGACATGGCCAAGGAGGACATGGCCCCCACCGGGGACGTCGTCCGACGGCCGGCGAAGGTCGGATCGAAGTTCCTGGTCGTCGACGGGACCATGTACGGCCTCGATGCGGAGGACGGCGGCTGGGTCGTGCTCGGCAGCCCGGACAGCATCGACCCCGACAGCGGCACGACCCCCGACGAGTACCTCGCCGCCGTGCGCGAGGACGTCGGTGGCGCGACCCTGCGCAGGATCACCGACGGCATGACCTCACCAGTGCAGCTCCAGGGCTCCACCGTACAGCGGTCTCGGCACGACCCCGGCCCCGACCGCCCCCGCGAACGCAGAACCACTGCGCCGCGCGCTCCGCGACGAGGCTCGGACCGGGACCGGCAGCCCGCCCGCGGGCCGAGCAGCGTTGTCTCTCCGGGCGGGACAGCCCGGGGGACGGTTGTCCCGGTTGACTGAGACGATCGCTTGGACCGGCTGATTCCGGGTTGACACCCCTCCTGACCTGCTCTTCCTTGACCGGGCGGTCGGGCGGGCCTACCCTGAGATGGCCCGGCGATGCCGAGCTCAACCCATGATTACGTAACCCTGGTACACCGACTGTTCACCGGACCTTCCTGCTTGGGGAGTAGCGTGCCGTTTCGGCCTCCCCACCCGAACGTTCCGTCGGATCCGACCTTCGGACCGTAATCGCAGGGTCTCTGCAGCGCCGGGCGCCGCTCGGCGCTGCTGCCGTCTCCAGACAGGACGGTCTCGGCGGCGCCGCCGGGTGGCTTTCGCCGGCCGGGTTCCCCCGGCCGGATGGGGGTTGCAAAGGAGGCCACCGTGGAGGCCGTCGTTCTCATCGTCGGAGCGCTCGCCGGGATCGTGCTCGGGTTCCTTGTCGGAACGCAATACCAGCGCAAACATTCGGCAACCGTGCTCGGTTCGGCCGAGCAGCAGGCCAGGGCGTTGCTCGACGACGCGCGCCGGCAGGCCGAGACCACGCGCCGCGAGGCCGCCGTCGAGGCCCGCGACGAAGCCCTGCGGCTGCGCCAGGGCGTCGAGACCGAGGCGTCGAAACTTCGAGCTGAAGTAGAGGTCGAGACCCGGACCCGGCTCGCCGAGGTCCAGCAGCGCGAGGAGCGCATGGCCGGCCGGGAGGAGAGCTTCGACGCCAAGGCGACGCTGCTCGACCGGCGCGAGGTCACCCTGCACGACCGCGAGGAGGCGCTGGAGGCGACCCGGGCCGAGCTCGAACTGGCCTCCGAGGAGCACCGCCGCCGGCTCGAGCAGGTCGCGGCCATGACCGCCGCCGAGGCCAAGGCCATGCTGGTCAAGCAGATCGAGGAGGACGCCAAGCGCGACGCCATGGGCCTGGTCCGCGACCTCGAGCAGCAGGCGCGGGAGGAGGCCGACCGCCGCTCCCGCAAGATCGTCACCCTGGCCATCCAGCGGGTCGCCTCCGAGCAGACCTCGGAGTCGACGGTGTCGGTCCTCCCCCTGCCCTCCGACGACATGAAGGGCCGCATCATCGGCCGCGAGGGCCGCAACATCCGCGCCTTCGAGGCGGTCACCGGCGTCAACCTGATCATCGACGACACCCCCGAGGCGGTCCTGCTGTCCTGCTTCGACCCGGTCCGGCGCGAGATCGGCCGCCTCACCCTGGAGAAGCTGGTCTCCGACGGCCGCATCCACCCGGCCCGCATCGAGGAGACCTACGACCGGGCCAAGCAGGAGGTCGAGGGGGAGGTGCGCCGGGCCGGCGAGGACGCCTGCCTCGAGGTCGGCATCACCGACCTGCACCCCGAGCTGGTCCGCGTGCTGGGGCGGCTCAAGTACCGCACCTCCTACGGCCAGAACGTGCTCCGCCACCTGATCGAGACCGCCCACCTGGCCGGCATCATGGCCTCCGAGCTGGGCATGGACGTCGCCCTGGCCAAGCGCTGCGGGTTCCTGCACGACATCGGCAAGGCCCTCACCCACGAGGTCGAGGGTTCGCACGCCATCATCGGGGCCGAGCTGGCCCGCCGGCTCAAGGAGCGGCCCGAGGTCGTCCACGCCATCGAGGCCCACCACGGCGAGGTCGAGCAGCGGACCATCGAGGCCGTCCTCACCCAGGCCGCCGACGCCATCTCGGGCGGCCGTCCCGGGGCCCGCCGGGAGACGCTCGAGTCCTACGTCAAGCGCCTGGAGCGCCTCGAGGAGATCGCCGGCAGCTACCCGGGCGTCGACAAGGTCTTCGCCATGCAGGCCGGCCGCGAGGTCCGGATCATGGTCAAGCCGGAGGACGTCGACGACGTCGCCGCCCAGGTCCTGGCCCGCGACATGGCCAAGCGGGTCGAGCAGGAGCTCCAGTACCCGGGGCAGATCAAGATCACCGTGGTCCGCGAGATCCGCAGCATCGAGTACGCCAAGTGAGGGCAGTTGGGGGGCGTGGGGGGAGCGAGCTCCCCACATGGATCGGGGACTGCAGCCAGTCGAGCGGCCCAGGAATTTCGATACCATCGCCGGACATGAACCAGCGCTACCTCATCCGCACCTTCGGGTGCCAGATGAACGAGCACGACTCCGAACGGCTGGCCGGGCTGCTCGAGGCCGAGGGCCTGGAGCCGGCCGCCGGGTTGGACGACGCCGACCTGGTCGTGCTCAACACCTGCGCGGTCCGCGAGAACGCCGACAACAAGCTGTACGGCACCCTCGGTCACCTGGCCACCGCCAAGGCCGGGCGCGAGCTGACCATCGCCGTCGGCGGCTGCCTCGCCCAGAAGGACCAGGGCCGGGTGCTGGAGCGCGCGCCCTGGGTCGATGTGGTGTTCGGGACCCACAACCTGCACAGCCTGCCCGTCCTGCTGCGCCGGGCCCGCGACCAGGGCACCGCCCAGGCCGAGTTCTTCGACGAGATGCAGCGGTTCCCGTCGGCCCTGCCGGCCCGCCGGGCCAGCGAGTGGTCGGCCTGGGTGGCCATCAGCGTCGGCTGCAACAACACCTGCACCTTCTGCATCGTCCCCAAGCTGCGCGGCAAGGAGCGCAGCCGCCGGGTCGGCGACGTGGTCGCCGAGGTCCAGGCGCTGGCCGACGCCGGCGTGCTCGAGGTCAGCCTGCTCGGCCAGAACGTCAACTCCTACGGCACCGACCTGCCCGGGCACCGCCAGCTGTTCGGCGACCTGCTCCGGGCGCTGGACGGCGTCGAGGGCCTGGAGCGGCTCCGCTTCACCAGCCCCAACCCCAAGGACTTCCGCGACGACGTGGTCGAGGCCATGGCCACCTGCCGTCCCCTGTGCGAGCACGTCCACTTCCCGCTGCAGTCGGGCTCCGACCGGGTCCTGCGCCTGATGCGCCGCGGCTACCGCCGCCGCCGCTACCTCGAGATCCTGGCCAACCTGCGGGCGGCCATCGGTGGGGTCGCCTTCTCCACCGACATCATCGTCGGGTTCCCCGGCGAGACCGAGGCCGACTTCGCCGACACCCTCGACCTGGTCGAGCAGGCCCGGTTCGACTCCGCCTTCACCTTCCAGTACTCGCCACGCCCCGGCACCGAGGCCGCCTCCATGCCCGACCAGGTCCCTCCCGAGGTGGTCAAGGACCGCTTCCAGCGCCTCCTCCAGCTCCAGGAGCGCGTCAGCCTGGAAGCCAACCGGGCCCTCCTCGGCACCGAGGTCGAGCTCCTCGTCGAGCGGTCGGCCTCCAAGACCAACCCCACCCGCATGTCGGGCCGCACCCGCACCAACAAGCTCTGCCACTTCCCGGCCGCGGCGCCGGCGGGGACGGGTCCCGGGAGCCCCGGCGCCGGAACCCACCCGCAGGACCCGTCCACCCCGGTGGAGCCGGGTGACCTGGTGACGGTGCGGGTCGAGCAGGCGGCCCCCCACCACCTGGTCGGGGGGCCGGTGCTGCACCGCCGCCCCCGGCCGGCGGCCGCTGGGTCGTGCGGGATAGCGCCCGCCCCGCGGCCGCTTCCCGCCGGGGCGGTACCGTTGCCGCTGGTCGGCTGACCGGCCCGCCCATGGCGCCGGTCGCGGCCGCCGTCCTGCCGCATCCACCCCTGCTCGTCGCCGAGCTGGCCGGCGCCGCCGCGGCCGAGCTCGACCCGCTGCGGGCCGCCTGCCGCCAGGCCCTGACCGCGGTCATGGAGGCCGCCGACCTCACCGTCGTCGTCGGCGACGGCCCGGTCTGGGGCGTTCCCGAACCCTCCGCCCCCGGGTCGTTCCACCCCTACGGCGCCGGCGTCGAGGTCACCCTCCCCGCCCTGGTCACCCTCGACCTGCCCGGCCTGCCGCCCCCCGCCCGCCTCACCGACCTTCCCTTGTCCCTGGCCGTCGCCGCCCACCTCCTGGCCGCCCTCGCCCCGCCCCCGGCCCGGTTGTCCGCCGCCACCGTCCCAGCCTCCCTCGGTCCGGGCGCCGCCGCCGCCATCGGCCGCACCCTGGCCACGGCGGCCCAGGCGGAGGCCACCGCCGGGCGTGGGCCGGCCGCCGCCGCCCTGGGTCGCCGGGTGGCGGGGGCGCGGGGGCAGGGTCGGGCTGGTGGTGATGGGGGACCTGTCGGCCTGCCGCACCGAACAGGCGCCGGGGGCGTTCCGGCCCGAGGCGGCCGCGTTCGACGCCTCCATCGCCGAGGCGTTCCGGACAGCGAGGCCGGAACGGCTGCTCGACCTCGACCCGGCCCAGGCCGCGAGCCTCTCCGTCGCGGGCCGGGCACCGCTCCAGGTCCTCGCCGGCGCCTTCGCGGACGGCCCGGCCACGGGGGAACATGGGCCGGCCGTGCGTGGCCGGGCCGCGGAGGAGGCGCCTCCGGCCCTGCGCGGCCAGGTCCTGTACGAGGACGCACCCTACGGTGTCGGGTACCTGGTCGCCCTCCTGGTGGCGGCATGACGCTCCCCGACCACCCGGCGGGGTCGCCGCCCGGCCCCGACTCCCGGCCGGGGCCGGTGCTGGCGGTGGTGGGGCCGACGGCGGCGGGAAAGACCGAGCTGGCGCTGGCGGTGGCGGAGCAGCTCGGGGCCGAGGTGGTGAGCGCCGACGCGATGCTGGTGTACCGGGGGATGGATATCGGGACCGCCAAGCCGACCCCGGCGGAGCGGGCGCGGGTGCCCCATCACCTGGTCGACCTCGTCGAGCCGGGGGAGGAGTTCTCGGTGGCGCGGTTCCAGCCGCTGGCCCGGGGCGCGATCGCCGAGGTCCTCGGCCGGGGGCGGGTGCCGCTGCTGGTCGGCGGCTCTGGCCTCTACTTCCAGGCGGTGGTCGACGACTTCGTGTTCCCCCCGACCGACCAGGCCGTCCGCGCCCGGCTCGAGGCCGAGGCGGCCCAGGTCGGCCTGCCCGAGCTGTACGCCAGGCTGGCCGCGGCCGACCCGGCGGCGGCGGCCCGGGTCCAGCCCGGGAACCTGCGCCGGACGGTCCGGGCGCTGGAGGTGATCGAGCTGACCGGCCGGCCGTTCTCGTCGTTCCGGGCGGCCATGGACAACCCCGTCTCCCGCTACCGGCTGACCGTGGTCGGCCTCGACCCCGGCACCGAGCTGCTCCGGGCCAGGGTGGCCGAGCGCGTCGCGGCGATGGCCAGGTCGGGCCTGGTCGACGAGGTCCGGCGGCTGGCCCGGCAACCCCTGTCCCGGACCGCCCGGCAGGCCCTCGGCTACAAGGAGCTGCTCGACGCGATGGAGCAGGACACACCGGTGCCCGAGGCGCTGGAGGCGGTGGTCAGGCGGACCCGGGCCTACGCCCGCCGCCAGCTCGCCTGGTTCCGGAGGGACCCGCGGGTGCGGTGGAGTACCCTTCCTCCCGGGCCGGAGCGTGTCGCCTGGGCCCTGGAGACGTTCGGGAAGGGTTGACGGGTGGAGTTCGTCAAGGCGCACGGCACCGGCAACGACTTCGTGGTCGTGGAGGACCTGAACGACCGCTACCGGATCACGCCCGAGCTGGTCAGGGCGGTGTGCGACCGCCACTTCGGGATCGGCGCCGACGGCCTGATCCGCATCGCCCCCGGCACCGACGCGCCGTTCTTCATGGACTACCACAACGCCGACGGGTCGCTGGCCGAGATGTGCGGCAACGGGGTCCGGGTGGTTGGCAAGTACCTGGGCGACCGCGGCCACGTCGGCAGCTCCTTCGACCTGGAGACCCGCGCCGGGGTCAAGCACCTGGAGCTGCACGCCGACGACCGCGGCGTCATCGACCGGGTCACGGTCGACATGGGCGCTCCCGCCGCCCTGGAGGAGGAGCGCGCGCTGGAGGTGGACGGCGAGGCGGTCTCCGCCACCATCCTGTCCATGGGCAACCCGCACGCTGTCGTGTTCGTGGACGACGTCGACAAGGCCCCGGTGACCACCCTCGGCCCCAGGCTGGAAACCCACCCGGCCTTCCTCCCCGCCAGGACCAACGTCGAGTTCGCCCAGGTGGTCGACCGGACCACCCTCCGTCAGCGAACCTGGGAGCGGGGAGTCGGCGAGACCCTGGCCTGCGGGACAGGCGCCTGCGCGGTCGCGGTGGCCGCCCAGGTCCGGGGCCTGGCCGGCCACCCCCTGGTCATCGACCTGCGCGGCGGCCGCCTCGAGCTCGACTGGACCCCGGGCGGCACCGTCCGCATGACCGGCCCCGCCCGCGAGGTCGCCCACGGCACCCTGACCGACGACTTCCTGGCCTCGGCCCGGTAGGGGGAGCGCAGCCGACGGCGACGTGCGGTGCCGGCGGATGTCCACAGCCCCGTGGCCACCGTTCTGCGGCCGTGTGCCGTTTGCCGGGAATCATGCGTAGACTGCCGCAAACCGTGCAGAAGGGGCGGTCTCCATGTACGACGTGCTGATCTTCGATCACCGTCTGGCCGAGCACCGGCCGCTCGACTCCAAGTCCGAGCTGGCCCGGCTCCTGTTCGGCTACACCACCGGCAACGGGCAGCGGTTCCCGGCCCAGCCCGACCTGGTCCGGTTCGTCGCCCGCCCCGGCGGGGAGGGCGCCATCCAGGACGCCCTGACCGGTCGGGACGCCATCGCCCAGGCCGAGGGCGGTGAGGTCATCAACTTCGTCTACCGGGCCGAGGGCCGGCGCACCGAAGGCTCCCTGGCCCGTATCGGCAACGGCGAGCTGCGGGTCCGGTAACGCCGCCGGCCCGAGCGGGCCGGAGCGCCGGAGCCGACCGGAGCACGGGTGCGGGCTGAGCGGTAGGCTGCTACCTCCCGATCCGCCGGTTTGCGCCGGACCTCCAGCTGAGGAGGACTGCCCAGCTCATGCGCACCGCACGCCGCATCGACGCCATCCCGCCCTACCTGTTCGCCGAGATCGACCGCAAGATCGCCGAGCGCAGGGCGGCGGGCGTCGACGTCATCTCGTTCGGGGTCGGCGACCCCGACCTGCCCACCCCGGACTTCGTGGTCGAGGAGCTGGCCAGGGCGGCCGCCGACCCCTCGACCCACCAGTACCCGAGCTACTTCGGGCTGCCGTCGTTCCGGCGCGCGATCGCCGACTTCTACCGGCGCCGCTTCGGGGTCGAGCTGGACCCGGACACCCAGGTCCTGCCCCTGATCGGCTCCAAGGAGGGGATCGCCCACCTGCCGTGGGCGTTCGTCGACCCGGGCGACCAGGTGCTGGTGACCGAGCCCGGCTACCCGGTCTACGAGGTCGGGACCATCCTGGCCGGGGGCGAGCCGGTGTACATCCCCCTCACCGCCGAGGGCGGCTGGTTCCCCGACTTCGCCGCCGTCGACCCGTCGACGGCGCCGGGCGCCAAGCTGCTGTGGCTCTGCTACCCGTCGAACCCGACCGGCGCGGTCGCCACCGCCGACCAGCTCGCCGACGCGGTCCGGTTCGCGGCCGAGCGCGACCTGCTGCTCGCCTACGACAACGCCTACTCCGAGATCACCTACGACGGCTTCGTCGCCCCGTCGGTCCTCCAGGTCCCGGGCGCGACCGAGGTGGCCCTCGAGTTCGGGTCGCTGTCCAAGATCTTCAACATGACCGGCTGGCGGATCGGCTGGGCGGTCGGCAGCCCGGTGGCCATCGAGGCGCTCGGCCGGGTCAAGACCAACATCGACTCGGGCATCTTCAACGCCGTGCAGCGGGCCGGGGTCGCCGCCCTGGAGAGCGGCATGCCGCACCTGCCCGGGCTGCTGGAGACCTACCGGCGCCGCCGCGACCGGATCATGGAGGTCTTCTGGGACGCCGGCTGGAAGGTCGACGCCCCCAAGGGCGCCCTGTACGTGTGGCTGCCGACCCCGCCGGGGGAGTCCAGCGTCGACTTCACCGCCCGGCTGCTGGACGAGGCCGGCGTGGTCGTGGCCCCCGGCACCGGCTACGGCCCGAGCGGCGAGGGCTACATCCGCCTGTCCATCACGATCCCCGACAGCCGCCTCGAAGAGGGCTGCGAGCGGGTCCGCAAGGCGCTGGTCGGCCGGTAGGCGGACCGCGGCCGGTGGGTCGCGGCCACGGTGCCGGACGGGCGCGGTGGACGTCGGGCCCAGGAAATGGCGGGACGGATTCCGGGCGACCCGCTACGGTGGATGGGATGAGTGAGAACACATTGACCGACGCCCGCCGCCCCGACGGCGGGCCTTCGCCCGCCACCCCCGCCCGCCCGGCCGACGAGGTCAAGCTCGTCGAGCTGCGCAAGCTGCGGCTCGAACGGGTGGTGCTCGTCGGCGTGGCCGTCGACGGGTCGGTCGAGCGCGCCGAGCGCTCGGTCGAGGAGCTGCACCGGCTGGCCGAGACCGCCGGGGCCGAGGTGCTGGACGCCATGATCCAGCGCCGCGCCCGGCCCGACGCCGGCACCTTCATCGGCAAGGGCAAGGCCAAGGAGCTGGCCGGCGCCGTCAAGGCGCTCGGGGCCGACACCGTGATCATGGACGACGAGCTGTCCCCTGGGCAGCTCCGCCACCTGGAGGAGCTGGTCGACGCCAAGGTGATCGACCGCACCGTGCTGATCCTCGACATCTTCGCCCAGCACGCCACCAGCCGGGAGGGCAAGGCCCAGGTCGAGCTCGCCCAGCTCAACTACATGCTGCCCCGCCTGCGGGGCTGGGGCGAGAGCCTGACCCGGGTCGGCAGCGGGATGGGCTCCGGCGGGCCGATCGGCACCCGAGGTCCCGGCGAGACCAAGATGGAGGTCGACCGCCGCCGCATCCGCCGCCGCATCACCAAGCTCCGCCGCGACCTGGTCGACATGGCCCGGACCCGGGACGTCAAGCGGCGCGGCCGCGAGCGGGCCGGCATCCCCGCCGTCGCGCTGGTCGGCTACACCAACGCCGGCAAGTCGACCCTGCTCAACCGCCTCTCCGGCGCCGGGGTCCTGGTCGAGGACAAGCTGTTCTCGACCCTCGATCCCACGACCCGGCGCCTCGACCTGCCGGGTGGGCGGGCCGCCACCTTCACCGACACCGTCGGGTTCATCGCCAAGCTGCCCCACGACCTGGTCGAGGCGTTCAAGTCGACGCTCGAGGAGGTCGCCCGGGCCGACCTGATCGTCCACCTGGTGGACGCGGCCCAGCCCGACCCGGGCGGGCAGATGGCGGCTGTCCGGTCGGTGCTCGGCGAGGTCGGCGCCGCCGACGTGCCCGAGCTCCTGGTCCTCAACAAGGCCGACCTGCTCGACGAGGTCAGCCGCGCCCGGCTGGCCCGCCTGTTCCCCGGCGTCCCGATGCTCTCGGCCGCGACCGGCGAGGGGGTCGACGACCTGCTCGCCGCCATCGCCACCCGCCTGCCCCACCCCGAGGTCGACCTGACGGCGCTGGTCCCGTACGACCGCGGCGACCTGGTCGACCGCGCCCACCGCGAGGGCGAGATCCTCGAGGTCGACCACGTCGCCGAGGGCACCCGCCTCCGCCTCCGCGCCCCGCGCCGTCCCTCGCCCACGCCCTGGCCCCGTACCGCCAGCCCGCCCCGGACGACGAGGACGCCGGACGGCCGCAGCCGCGCCGGGACGACGGGACCGCCGCGCAGGCCGGCGAGGATTGCGCGGGAGGACGGGGTTGCGCAGGCCGATCGGGTCGAGGTTCCGGCACAACCGAACCGCTGAGCCCTCAGGGCGGCCGGGAACGCGGGCGTCGCCCGAGGTCGTCCCGGGTGCCTAGATGAAGTAGCCGCTGATGTCGACGATCACGTGGACGCTGCCTCGGTTGAGGCGTTGTGCAGGCCGACGGCGGCCTGGAACTCGCCGTCGGCGGGGGTCGCGGTCCCCACGATGGCGTAGTTGGCCACCGTCTGGCCGGCCGTCCAGTTCACGTTGGAGACCAGCGGGATCACGTCGCTGTTGCCCGGCGATGGGCATGGAGACGTTCCCGGACCGTCAACCGCTTCTGCGGCAAACCGACAACCCCGCGAGAACATCGTTTTGATCACAACCCACGACCCGCCGCGCCGGAACCAGTACCCGCTGGGTCGGGAGCATGCGAGCGCGGCCCGGATTCCGGAGCGATGGCAGGTCGGCCCAGGCACACCTCGTCGGCCCTTGGCAGGCAGGCCCCGGCGGCCCGAAGGGGAGGATGCGTCCAGCTCGGCCGGGGAGCGGCACCGCGGCCCGCACCGCGGTGCCGCTCGCGCCGGGCCGTTCGGGTCAGCGGAGGCGGCGGAGGACGGCGACGACCTTCCCGAGGATCTGCGCCTGATCGCCGTCGATCGGGTCGAAGGCGGGGTTGTCGGGGAGGAGCTGGACGTGGCCGCCCCGGCGTGCGAAGTGCTTGACCGTGGCCTCGGACTCGTCGTTGGGGAGGAGGGCCGCGACCATGTCGCCGTTGTCCGCCGAGTCCTGGCGGCGGACGACCACGAGGTCGCGGTCGAGGACCCCGGCGCCGACCATCGAGTCCCCTCGGACCTGGAGCATGAACAGCTGGCCCTGGCCGACCAGCTCGCGCGGCAGGGGCAGGAGCTCCTCGACCACGTCCTCGGGAATGGTGCCGGTACCGGCGGCGACCGGGGCGCTCATCAGGGGCACGTAGGTCGGCAGTGGACGCGGCATCGCCGCCACCGGCTCCTCGATGTGGACCTCGATGGCGCGGGGCTTGGTCGGGTCGCGCCGGATGAAGCCCTTGCGTTGCAGCGCCTCGAGCTGGGAGTGGACGCTGGACGTCGAGGTCAGCCCGACCGCCTCGCCGATCTCGCGGATGGACGGGGGGTAGCCCCGGTCGGCGACCGCGTCGCGGATCACCTCCAGGATGCGTCGTTGCCTGGTGGTGAGTTGCTCCGCCATTGCTGTACCCCCTGACGCCGGACCCGCTGCCTCCCTGATGAACCGGACTCTAGCAGCGAGGTTGACCCGAAGCAAACACCAGTTCGATGTTGTGGATGGAGTTGACAGCGAACACGTGTTCGGGCAGGATGGAGGTCTGATCGAACAGGTGTTCCCTTTCCATGCTACGACCGCGACGAGGGGAGGTCGACCGGATGCGTGTGCGGTGGGCCCGGGTGTTCGCCATCGTGCTGGTCGTCGCCGGGTTCCTTCTGGTCGTTCCCGGCCTGGCCAGGGGCGACGGGCCCGACCGGCCGGCGTCGCGGGTCACCTACGTGGTCGAGTCCGGGGACACCCTCTGGTCGATCGCGCGGCGGGTCGCGCCCGGCCGCGATCCACGCCCGGTGGTCGACGGGCTGATCGAGGCCAATGACCTCCGCGGTGGGCTCCAGGCAGGGCAGGAGCTGTCGATCCCCGTCCCCGAGCGCTAGGTCCGGGTGGCGAGCTCCACGACCGACTTCCCCCGGTCATGGGTCCCGCCCCCCGGCCCACCCTCCACCGCCCCGGCGGGCCCGGGCGACCGCCTCGGGGCCCGAGTCCACGCACCGACCACCCGACCCGCGACCCGCGCGCCCGGCTAGGTCGCTGTGGCGGTGGAGCGGGGTTTGGGGGGTGTGGTCTTGCGGAGGGAGCCGAGGTCCTCCAGTTCGCGTTCGAAGTCGGCCGGGTCCTGGAAGTCCTTGTAGACGCTGGCGAAGCGCATGTAGGCGACCTGGTCCAGCTCCCGGAGGGCGTTGAGGAGCTCGATGCCGACCTCCTGGCTCTCGACCTCGCGCTGGCCCCTTGCCCGGACCGTCTCCTCGATGTCACTGGCGATGCGTAGGATCTCGTCGCGAGGGATCGGCCGGTTCTTGCAGGCCTTCTCGAGGCCCGACACGAGCTTGCCGAGCTCGAACTGCTCCCTGGAGCCGTCACGCTTGAGGACCAGCAGTGGCGCCTCCTCGACCCGTTCGAAGGTGGTGAAGCGTCGACCGCAGACCGCGCAGGCACGCCGGCGACGGATCGTCCCCCCGTCCTCGGACGGGCGGGAGTCGACCACGCGGTCCTCGTCGGACCCGCAGAAGGGGCATCGCACGGCTATCCTCCCTGGGCCGGCTGGTGCCGGCCACCACAACATATAGTGGTACAATGGCGCGCAGGAGGCAAGTTTTCCACAACATCTTGTGTCGAGGGTGCTTGACCCGGGCCCCGGATCGGTGCTTAATCACATCGCTGTAGTTCTTGGATCTGTCCGTTCGTCGTCCCGCTCGGCTTCTGCTGACCCGGTCCGCAGCACCGCTCAGCGCCGCTTCTCCAGGGGACGGAGGTGCGCGACCCCGGCCAGCACGGGGGTCGCAGGAGGTCAATCATCGTGGCCAAGACCCGGGATGCCCTGTCCGTCGAGAACGGCCCCGCCCGCCGGGGAGGGCTTCGCGTAAGCCGCCTGTTCACGAGCAAGGGAACCCACCCCTACGACGAGCTCACCTGGGAGCGTAGGGACGCCGTCATCACCAACTGGCGCGATGGCACCACCGCCTTCGAGCAGCGCGACCTCGAGTTCCCCGCCACCTGGTCGCAGAACGCCACCAACATCGTCGCCCAGAAGTACTTCCGCGGCCCCCTCGGCACCCCGCAGCGCGAGCACTCGGTACGCCAGATGGTGGACAGGGTCGCCGGTACGATCACCCGCTGGGGCGCCAAGGACGGCTACT
The DNA here is from genome assembly GCA_963733175.1 of uncultured Actinomycetota bacterium. GTDB lineage: Bacteria > Actinomycetota > CALGFH01 > CALGFH01 > CALGFH01 > CALGFH01. The sequence continues at coordinate 27,565 of CAVTCL010000025.1, read as the reverse complement.
TCGCCACCGACGACGACGCCGAGGCGTTCCAGGCCGAGCTGACCCACCTGCTGGTCAACCAGAAGGCCGCCTTCAACTCCCCGGTCTGGTTCAACGTCGGGGTCGAGCCCGAGCCGCAGTGCTCGGCCTGCTTCATCCTGTCGGTCTCCGACACCATGCCGTCGATCCTCAACTGGTATGTCGAGGAGGGCATGATCTTCAAGGGCGGGTCGGGGTCGGGCATCAACCTGTCGACCATCCGCTCGTCCCGGGAGCAGCTCGGCCACGGCGGCGAGGCCTCGGGGCCGGTGTCGTTCATGCGCGGGGCCGACGCCTCGGCCGGGACCATCAAGTCGGGCGGCAAGACCCGGCGGGCGGCCAAGATGGTCGTGCTCAACGTCGACCACCCCGACGTGCGCGACTTCATCTGGTGCAAGGCCCGCGAGGAGCACAAGGCGCGGGTGCTGCGCGACGCCGGGTTCGACATGGACCTGGACGGGCGCGACTCGATCAGCATCCAGTACCAGAACGCCAACAACTCGGTCCGGGTCACCGACGACTTCATGCGGGCCTACGAGGCCGGCGGCAGCTTCGACCTCAAGGCCGTGCTCGACGGCCGGGCCATGGAGACCCTCCCCGCCCGCGACCTGATGCGCGAGATCGCCCAGGCCGCCTGGGAGTGCGCCGACCCGGGCATGCAGTACGACACCACCATCAACGACTGGCACACCACGCCCGAGTCGGGCCGGATCAACGCCTCCAACCCCTGCTTCACCGGTGAGACCCTGGTGCACACCGACAAGGGACTCGTCCGCTTCGACGAGTTGGCCCGCCGGGCGGTCGAGGGCGAGACCTTCGGGATCTATACCCACGACGTCACCAACCCCGATGCCCCGGCTGAGACCGTGACGCTCAGCTCTCACGACGCCGTCATGGTGACCGGGACCAACCCGGTGGTGCGCCTGCGCTTCTCCAACGGCGCCGAGGTCCGTTGCACGCCCAACCATCGCTTCTGGACCGCCAACCGCGGCTGGGTCGCCGCCCAGGACCTCCAGCCGACCGACCGGATCCGGCTGCTCGACCACGAGACGCCCGCCACGGCGGCCGAGCGGCGGCTGCCGATCCCGACCGACATCGCCGCCTACGCCTCCAAGGGCGACCATGCCGCCGCGATGGCGCTACCCGAGAAGTGGGAGGAGGACTTCGGCCACCTGCTCGGCTGGCTGGTCGGGGACGGGTCGTTCAGCGGTGACGTGATCTCGGCGATCTATGGCTCGGCCGAGGACCGTGAGGTCATGCTCCCGAGGCACCAGCGGCTGTTCGCGGAGCTGAACGGTGGCCGCTCGCCCAAGGTCAGCCTGCAGGCCAACGGCACCGTGCAGCTCCGCCTGTCGCGGCGGGCGCTCGCCCTGTTCTTCGAGTCGCTGGGCCTGAAGCGTGTGAAGGCCGCCGAGAAGGACGTGCCCTGGTCGATCTTCCAGGCGCCGGAGGAGGCCGTCACCGCCTTCCTACGGGGGCTGTTCGACGCCGACGGGACTGTGGTGAACCAACCGGCCAACGCCACCCGGTACGTCGGCCTCGGCAGTCGTTCGCGCGAGCTGCTTCGCTCGGTACAGGCGTTGCTCTCCATGCTCGGCATCGCAAGCCATATCTATGCAACCGGTCGAGGTGGTCCGAGCGGATTCGTCTACACCACTCGCGACGGCGTCCAGCGCACCTACGATTCAGCGGCAGGCTTCGATCTGCGGATCTCTGGGGATGGCATCGATCGGTTCGCGGCCCTGATCGGCTTCGACCTGCCGAGCAAGGCCGCCCGGCTGGAGATGGTCGCCGCCGCGGCCAAGTACCGCAAGGAGCGCGTGGCGACCCTTGTGAGCCGTGATGACGACGGTGTGGCGGTCACCTACAACCTGACCGAGCCGAAGAACCACTCGTACATCGTTCAGGGTCTCGTTGTCGCCAACTGCAGCGAGTACATGCACCTGGACAACTCGGCCTGCAACCTGGCCAGTCTGAACCTGCTCAAGTTCCTCGGGAACGACGGGCAGTTCGACGTGGCCGCCTTCCGGCACGCGGTCGAGATCGTGTTCCTGGCCCAGGAGATCATCGTCGGGAACTCCTCCTACCCGACCGAGCGGATCACCCAGAACGCCAAGGACTTCCGGCAGCTCGGGCTCGGCTACGCCAACCTGGGGGCGCTGCTGATGGCGCTCGGCAAGGCGTACGACTCCGACGGCGGGCGGGCCTGGGCGGGGTCGATCACCGCGCTCATGACCGGCCACGCCTACCGGACCAGCGCCCGCATCGCCCAGGTGACCGGGCCGTTCGCCGGCTACGCCAAGAACCGCGAGCCGATGCTGCGGGTGATGGGCAAGCACCGCGCCGCCGTCGACGAGATCGACGCCTCGCTGGTCCAGACCGACCTGTTCGAGGCCGCCCGCACCGCCTGGGACGAGGCTATCGAATTTGGTCAGGAGCACGGGTACAGAAATGCGCAGGCGTCGGTGCTCGCACCGACCGGATGCCTCACGCCCGACACCCTGGTCACGACCGACCGTGGGCTTGTCCGGCTCGGAGAGCTAGGCGATACGCGCGGAGCGCAGTGGCAGGACCTGGACCTCACCGTCGCCACCGACGAGGGCCCTCGGCAGGCGACCAAGTTCTATATCAACGGCGAGGAGCCAACCCGCCGGATCGTCACCAAGTCCGGCTACACCATCCAGGGCACGCATCGGCATCGCATCAAGGTGGTCGATCCCGAGACCGGCGCCTGGGTCTGGCGCCAGCTCGCCGAGGTCGAGCCCGACGACGTCGTGCCACTGCAGCTCGGTACGCTGGTCGGCGAGTCGCGCCAGGTGCCGCTGCCCGTGCTCGACCAGGCGTACTGGACCGGCGAGCGAGGGGTCCGTGTGCCCGATCACGTCACCGCCGACCTCGCCGAGCTGGTCGGCTACTACATGGGCGACGGAAGCCTCCACGCCAAGGGCCTGCGACTCTGCGTTGCCGACACCGACCTGGACGTGATCGAGCGGTTGCGCATCCTCGGCAAGGAGCTGTTCGGCATCGAGGCGGCGGTCAGCCAGCAGACCGGCTACAACGAAGTCGCCTTGCATTCCGTCCGGCTTGCCCGGTGGTGGCAGGCCAGCGGCTTCGCGAAGCATCTGCCCGGTCAGGACCACGTCGGCAAGGGCTGGGAGCCGCACATCCCTTCGGCGATCCTTGAGACCAACGACCGTGAGGTCTACGCCGCCTTCCTGCGTGGTGTCTTCGAGGCCGACGGCTCCAATAGCTCGTCCGTGCCAAGCGTGTCCACCGCGTCCGATCGCTTTGCCGGTGAGCTACGCACGGTGCTGTTGGCGTTGGGGATCCCGACGACCACCCGGGTGACCCGCTCTGGGTGGGGGGCCAAGCCGATCCATCAGGTGCGAATCCGGAACCTCGACTACGCACCGATGTTCGTCGCCGTCGTCGGCTTCATCTCGGCTCGCAAGAGCCGGGCCTGTGCTCAGATCCTCTCGGTGCAGTCAGGCAACCGCGATCGCATCTTCCTACCGCAGCCGGTCTGGAACGAGCTGGTCCCAGTCGGTCATCGTCGGCGCAACCCGGTGCAGCTCGCGCTCCGCCGCTTCGGTGGCGTCAGCCGAACGTTGGCCAGCGAGATCTTCGACGAGACCGCGGATCCACGGCTCGGGGTGGCCCTCGGCTATGCCTTCGAGCGGGTCGCCGCCAACGAGGATGGCGGGATGCAGCCGACCTATGACCTGTCGGTGCCGGACAACGTGACCTATGTGGCCGGCGGCTTCGTGAGCCACAACACCATCGGGCTGCTGATGGACTGCGACACCACCGGGATCGAGCCCGACCTGGCCCTGGTCAAGACCAAGAAGCTGGTCGGCGGCGGGTCGATGTCGATCGTCAACCAGACGGTGCCGCGGGCGCTGCGGACGCTCGGGTACGCCGATGAGCACGTGCAGGCGATCACCGAGTACGTGGCCGAGAACAACTCGGTGCAGGGCGCGCCGGCGCTGCGGGCCGAGCACTACGACGTGTTCGACTGCGCCATGGGCGACTCGCCGATCCACTACATGGGCCACATCCGCATGATGGCCGCGGCCCAGCCGTTCCTCAGCGGGGCCATCTCCAAAACGGTGAACATGCCCGAGCACGTCACCGTCGAGGACGTGGAGCGCGCCTACGTCGAGGGCTGGAAGCTCGGCCTCAAGGCGCTGGCCATCTACCGCGACAACTGCAAGGTCGGCCAGCCGCTGTCGGCCGACCGGAAGGTCACCACCGACACCGGCGCGGTCATCGAGGTCGACCACGCCCCGGTGCGCAGGCGGCTGCCCAAGCAGCGGCCGTCGCAGACGACCTCGTTCCGGGTCGGGGACATCGAGGGCTACCTGACGGCCGGGTCCTACCCCGACGACGGGCTCGGGGAGATCTTCTTCAAGGTCTCCAAGCAGGGCTCCACCATGTCGGGCGTGATGGACGCCTTCGCCATCGCCATCAGCCTCGGGCTCCAGTACGGGGTGCCGCTGGAGGCGTACGTGGCCAAGTTCGTCAACATGATCTTCGAGCCCAACGGCATGACCGACGACAAGGACGTCCGCATCGCCCAGAGCCTGGTCGACTACCTGGCCCGGCGGCTGGCGATCGACTACCTGGACGTCGAGACCCGTCAGGCGCTGGGGATCAAGACCACCGCCGAGCGCACCGCCGAGGTCAACGGGACCGCCGAGCCGGCCCCCGCCGCCGGGGCCGCGGCCGCGGCCGAGGCGCCCGCCCCGGCCCCGGTCGAGCCCCAGCAGCGCCCGGCGGCCACCACCCCGACCGCCGGGTCGGCCCCGGCGGCAACGGGCCCCGGCGGCGGCACCGCAGGCGCCGGCCTTCACCCCGGGCATGGCCGCGGTCGACGCCCCCTACTGCTCGACCTGCGGGGTCCGGATGCGCCCGGCCGGCTCGTGCTTCGTCTGCGAGTCGTGCGGCACGACCAGCGGGTGCAGCTAGCGCCGGCCTCGGCGTAGCCAGGCCGGGACGCGGCGCCAGGCCGTGACCACCCCCGCGGGGTGGTCACGGCCACCAGGCGGTGACGGCCAGCACGGCCTCGCGGGACGCGGCGGCGGCGGGACCGTCGCCGAGCGCCGCCAGCAGGGGCGCGACATCGCGGAGGCGCTGGAGGAGCAGCGCCCTGTCGCCGGTGGCGAGGTCATGGAGCGCGGAGGTCCAGAGCCCGTGGAGGGCGTCGCCGGGTAGGTGCTCGAGCGGCGGCAGGTCGAACCGCTGGCCCCACGCGGAGCGGGCCCGCGGCGACCATGCCGCGGCCAGCGCCGCTCGCAGCGCGCCGGGCTGGCCCGTGACCGGCAGGAGCTTGGCGACCTCGACCATGAGGCGGTCGTCGCCCTTCCACCGGGCCCCGGCCAGGGCCTGGTCGAGCAGCTCGTCCCGCTCTGCCGGGGGGAGGTGCGGCACCAGGCCGGGCAGAGCCCGACCGGCGCCGGGCAGCCGGTAGTCGGTGGCGCGGGCGGCGGCCAGCGCCTCCCGCAGGGCCTGGCGGCGCGGCGCTCCCCGGGTGTGCTCGGCCAGCTGGAGGAGCAGCGCCGCCCTGGTCGGCTGGTGGTCGATGCGTTGCATGGCCTCGTGCGCCTCCCCCAGCGCCCGCTCGCGCAGCAGCCCGCGCAGCCGGGGCGCCAGCGCCAGCAGCGCGCTGGCGGGCGGTGCGGGATCGTGCTGGCGGATCGCCAACGCGGCTTCCAGCGCCGGCTGCTGCAGCGAGCCCGGAAGGTGGGGGGCGACCAGGCACACGACCCTGGCTCTCGTGTCCGGGAAATCGGGGTGCTCCGGCTCGGCCAGGGCGTCGAGCACCTCCACGACGACCTGTGGGTGCAGCTCCACCGGGAGGTGGGGCAGGAGCCTGGCCAGCGTCTCGGCCCGCCCGATGGCCGTCCGGACCGAGCGGGCGGTGGCGAGCGCCTCCTGGAGGACCGCTCCCCGGGCCGGCTCGGCGACCGACGGCGCGAGCGCCGCCAGCGCCTCCGGCCGGTGGTGGACCATGCCGCCGTACTGCCCGGAGCCGTGCCCGCCGGGCCCGATCTCGCGCGCGGCGCCCAGCCCCGCGTCCAGCAGCGGCGCGGTCAGGAACAGGGCAATGGCGTCCAGCGCGCGCACGCGCCATTCCAGGTAGCCGATGGTCCGGGTGAGCTCGAGGGACGCCGGCAGCAGCGACTCGGGCAGCCGGGGCGCGAGCGCCTCGACCACCCGTGCCTTCGCCTCGTCGGTGTCGGCGGTGGCGTCGGTCCGCCGCCCGGTGGCGGTGGCGACGACGCCGAGGGCCGCTTCGAGCAGGTCGCCGCGCAGGTGGGGGACGAGGTCGGTGACGATCGGGACGCGGTCGGTGAAGTTGTGCCGCCTGCTGGCCTCGGCGACCGCCTGCCGCAGCACCTCGGTCTCGGGCGGCTCGTCCAGATACGGCGCCAGGGCGAGGAGGGCGAGGCTGCGCGGCCCCGAGTCGTCGATGGCCGGGACGGCGTCGATCGCCTCCTGCACCTGCTCCGCCGTCAGGTGGGGCGCGAGGAGGGCGAGCGCGCCCGAGCGCCCTGCCGGTCGCGTGATCGAGCGGGCCAGCTCCAGCGCCTCTCCCACGACCCGCTCCCGAGCCGCCGCCGACAGGGCCGGGAGAATGCCGCCGGCCAGGGCCTCCACGGTGTCCTCTGCCGGAAGCTTCCGGGCGGCGGCCAGCGCGCCCTGGAGCGTGGCGCCCCGTCGCCGGGGAGGCACCTGCCGGGCCAGCGCCAGCAGGGCCACGAGGCGCCCGGCGGGCCGGTCGATCGCCCGCGCGAGCCGCAGCGCCGTCTCCAGCTGCGGCGGCGACAGGTGGGGAGCTAGCTCGGCCAGCCGGCCCCCCGCGTCGCCGGTCCGCCGCGCCAGCACGGCCAGGACCTCGTCGACGACCGCCGCCCGTTGCGGGACCGGCAGGGTGAGCGCGACCGCGGTCAAGGTCTCCGCTTTCCCCTGGTCGATCCGGAGCCGCCGCGCCACCGCCAACGCCGCCTCCTGGGTCTGCTCGCGGAGGGGCTGGGGGCAGTGGACGGCCAGCGCGGCCAGCGTCCTGGCCCGCTCCTGGGTCGAGCGCGCCGAGCCGGCGGCCTCGACCGCCGCGGTGAGCAGGCGGGCCGGGAGCCACGGCGCGAGCCCGGCCACCAGGTCAGCGCGCCGCTCCCAGTTCCTGACCGCGCCCGCGACCGCCAGCGCCCGTTCCAGCTCGGCCTCCGGCAGGTGGGGAGCCAGCCCGGCCAGCGGCTCGGCCGAGCCGTCCGCGGGGAGGTCGGCTGCCGCCGCCACCGCCTCGGCAACCGCCTGGCGACAGAGCCGCTCCGGCAGCGAGGGCGCGAGCGTGGCCAGAGCGCGCAGCCGCGTGCCGGCATCCGGAGCGCGGCGGGCCGCTCTGAGGGCCTCCTGGAGGGTCTCGAGGCGTGGCGCCGCCGGCTGCCGGAGCGCGACCTCGTGCAGCGCCAGCGCCCTTGGGCCTTGGTCGAGCGCCCTGGCCATGGCCAGCACCTGCTCCATCGTCGTCGCCGGGAGATCCGCCGGCAGCCCGGCGAAGATGGGCTCCGACAACGCGTTGTCGGCCGGCGCGGCCGCGACCAGGCGGCGCAGCACACTGCCCCGGAGCGGTTCGGGAAGGTCCAGCGCGACTGCGGCGAGCGACCGGTTGCGTTCGGGCTCGTCCTGCATCTGGTCGACGTAGGCGATCGAGCGCCGCGGGCTCCAGCGCCACGACGCAGCGCCGCGACCAGCAGCTCGGTCGGGAGCGTCCGGGCCTGGCTGTTGAGCGTGGCGGTGATCAGCGCGTAGCGCAGCTCCAGCCCCAACCCGGCACAGGGCTGCCCGGCCGCGAGCTGCCGTGCCGACTGGCCCTCCGCGACCCGCCATGCCCTGGCCACGTCGGCCGGGTAGCCGCTCGGGTCGTCGAGGGCCAGTGGGCCTCGTGCCAGGCGTTGCCGCCACCGCCGGTCGGCGTCCCGAGCACGAGGTGGAGGGTGGCGTCGGCTCCGGCGGCCTCCAGGTGCGCCACCAGGTTCCGTAGCTCGTAGCCGCTGAGGCCGGCGAAAGGGTTGCCGGTCAAGGCCTCAGCCGGCCGGGTCGAGGAAGCCCGGGATCTTGGCCAGCGCGGTCTCGGCGATCTGCGCGTGGTACCAGCGAAGGTTCTCCTGCTCGTCGAGGAACTCGGCGAAGCTGCGGTGGTAGATGCGATAGCGCGGCGGCTTCGTCCCCTCGTCCTCGTTGAGGAACTCGCGCCACTCGTCGACCACGCCGCGGATGTCGCCGGGCTCGAGCGAGGTCCACTCCATGAGCTGCGGGATCGTGACCGGCTCGCGGCTGGTGGCGAGGAAGCACAGCACCGGGCGCTGGCGGGTGGCGAACCGTACCGGGTCGGCGTCCTTCATGCCGCGCCAGTGCCGCTGGTAGTAGCGCTTGAGGCCGCGCGGGAGGTCGCCGATGCCGCCGACCGTCTCCCGGCTCAGCCGGCCCCGGGCGATCTCGGGAAGCACGTGGACCAGGTACATGAAGTTGCCCTCGGACAACGCGGTCGTCGTGGCCACGAACTCCGCCGGGCCGACCTCCCACTCGGCCATCCGGGCCCGCATGGCCTCCGCGTTGGCCTCGACGAAGGCCTCGACGTAGCGCGCCACGTCCCGCTGGTTGGCCGGGTCGTCGTCCCGGATCCAGATCTCGGCCTGGTGGTCGACGTCGAGCCGGTAGTCGATCTCCTCACGGGTCGTGACGACCAGGAAGACGCCGGCGGGCAGGGTGCGCGGGAGGTAGAGCCGGTTTGCGGCGGTCGCGAGCCCGGTGTCCTCGGCCTCGTCGAGGGCGTCGACGACCACCACCACGGGCAGCTCGTCGCGCCCGCGGGCGACCTCCGCGGCCTCCGCCAGCAGCTCGGACAGGAAGCCCGCGTCCTCGCCCGCCCGCGCCGGCAGCTCGGCGTGGTTCAGCCCGTAGCGCACGATGAGCTGCGCGCACACGTTCTCCAGGAACTGGCGGGGCGAGCGGATGTTCTCGGGGGCGCTGTTGAAGTGGTGCACGTGGCCGCCACGGACCACCAGCGAGCCGGCCAGTGCGGTCTTGCCGATGCCCGGCTCGCCCTGGATCAGCACGTAGCCCGACGCGAACTCCTCGCCGGCCAGGACCCGCCCGACCTCGTCGAAGACGAACTCCCGCCCGACGAAGCCCCTGGTGCGCTCATCGACCAGCGCCCGGAACTGGGCTGTCCGGATGAACGAGGCGATCGACGGCGGGCTCTGGGCGAAGGTCTGGAAGACGGTGGCGTAGTCGCCGACCACCACCCCCCGGCCGCCGCTGACCTCGACGTCGCGATGGTCGCTAGTCACGCTCGTCGAAGTTCATCGTGACCGTCGCCTGGTCCCCGACCACGATGCCCTTGCCGCCGCTGATGCGGACGTCGTACCGGCCCGCCCTGGCGCCGTCCGGGTCCACCCGCTGGAGCACGGCCCGTGCCGCCTCGACCAGCTCACGGTCGCGGTCGGCACCCACCATCCGCAGGTGGTCGGCGAGCGGTCCCGCGTCGGCGTCCGGCCGCCGCTCCAGCTCCTCGAGGCGGGCCTCGGCCTTCCGGTTGCCGGCCAGGCGCCGGCGCAGCAGCGACCTCAGGCCGGCGTAGGCGTCCTTGACCGCGGACCCGGCCGTTTCCGCGAGCCCGGCGGCCGCTCCCGCGACCAGCGCGGAGATGATGAGGGAGATCGGGTCCACCGGCCCTCCTTGGAAGCGGCGTACATTCCTGGGCGTTGTAGCGCCGCCGGCGGCGAAGTTCAAGGGCTACCACGCCCGGAGGAGCGCCATGCCCGACCCTGCCGAACCTCGTCGCGGGCCGATGACCGAAGCGGACCTGCGGGCGGCCTGGGTGGTGGAGCCGCCCAAGCTGACGGCGAAGCTCCAGGTGGTGGACTACGACCCGGAGTGGCCGGGCCTGTTCCGGCGCGAGGCGGACCGGATCAGGGCGGTGCTGGGGGAGCGGGTGGTGCAGCTCGAGCACATCGGGTCGACCTCGGTGCCGGGCCTGGCCGCCAAGCCGATCATCGACATCCTGCTGGTCGTGGCCGACCCGGCGGACGAGCCGGCCTGGCTCCCGGACCTGGAGGCGGCCGGGTACCGGCTGGTCATCCGGGAACCCGACTGGTACCAGCACCGCTGCCTCAAGGGGCCCGACACGAACGTGAACCTGCACGTCTACCCGCCCGGCTGCCCGGAGATCGAGCGGTATCTCCTCTTCCGCGACCGGCTGCGCGGCCACCCGCGAGGACCGGGCGCGCTACCAGCGGGTCAAGCGCGAGCTGGCCGAACGGGACTGGACCTATGTCCAGGAGTACGCCGACGCCAAGACCGAGGTGGTCGAGGCCATCATCGCCCGCGCCCGCACCGCCGGGACCGGCCGCTGAGCGGGACCGGCACCGGCCGCTGAGCGGGCTCCCTCAGGCCTCCGTGGGGCGTTCACAACTCCTTCACGGCGGGACGGCAGCATCGGGAACGACCGGGCAACGCCGTCAACGAGGAGGATGCAATGCGAAGGTCAATGGTGATCGGGGCGGTGATCCTCGCCGTCCTGGCCGTGGTCGGGATCGGGGTCGCGGCCTTCAACGCCGGGGTCGACGAGGGGATCTCCCGGGAGCTGGCCCAGAGCGGCGACACCGACCAGGTGGTCAGGGTCGTCGGGGGGCACGGCTACGGGTGGGGCTACGGCCGCGGGTTCGGCTTCCCGTTCGGGCTGATCCTGTTCCCGCTGTTCGTGATCGGGATCGTGCTGCTGGTCCGGGGCGCGTTCTGGCGCGGGCGCTGGGGCGGTCCCCGGTGGGGCGGTCCCGGTGGCTGGGGCCCGGGCGGCTGGGGCCCGGGTGGCCCAGGCGGCCCGGGTGGGTACGGCCCTCCCGGACCGTGGGGCGGCCAGGCGGCGTTCGACGAGTACCACCGCCGGCTCCACGAGCAGCCCCGGACACCGGACGCCCCCGGTGACGCCCCCGCCGGGAGCGGCACCAGGGAGACGCCGACCGACCCGGGAACCGCGTAACCAGGGACGAGCTGGACCGGCGCACCTCGACGGGCGCCGGGGCGGGGCGGAGGGTTGCCTCCGCCCCGCCGCCTCGTCAGGCTTCGGGCGAGCTGGGAGGGGAACGTGAAGCGGATCCTGGTCGTCGAGGACGAGAGCAAGATCGCCCGGCTGGTCCGGGACTACCTCGAGCACGCCGGGTTCGAGGTGGTGGTCGCGGGCGACGGGGAGGTGGCGCTGGCCGAGGCCCGGCGGGCCCGGCCCGACCTGGTGGTGCTCGACCTGGGGCTGCCCGGGCGGGACGGGCTGGACGTGGCCCGGAGCCTGCGCCGGACCTCCAACGTGCCGATCGTGATGCTGACCGCCCGGGGGGACGAGACCGACCGGATCGTCGGCCTGGAGCTGGGCGCCGACGACTACGTGGTCAAGCCGTTCAGCCCCAAGGAGCTCGTGGCCAGGGTCAGGGCCGTCCTGCGGCGGACCGAGGCGGCCACCTCCGGCGGGTCGGAGGTCCTGCGGGTCGCCGACGTCGAGGTCGACCTTCCCCGCATGCGGGTCGCGGTCGGCGGCCGCCCGGTCGAGCTCACCCCGACCGAGTTCCAGCTCCTGGCGGCCATGGTCCGCGAGCCGGGCCGGGTGTTCACCCGCGGCCAGCTCCTGGACGCGGTCCACGGCGTCGCCTTCGAGTCCTACGAGCGGGCGGTCGACGCCCACGTCAAGAACCTGCGCAAGAAGATCGAGCCCACCCCTGGCCACCCCCGCTACCTGCTCACCGTCCACGGCGTCGGCTACCGGTTCGCCGATGCCTGACGAAGGCCCAGCCGGCAGGGGACCCGGCCCCGTGCCGGAGGGCGGGGGAGCGGCCGGGCCAGAAGACCACGGGCGAGGGCCGGCCTGGGGGCGCCACGGCGGGTTCCCGCGCGGCGGCCCCAGGGGGTACCCGCCCGGGGGGCCGTGGGCGGGGCGGAGGCCGCCGTGGTGGCCGGAGGGGGAGCCGTTCCCGCCGCCGTGGCGGGGCGGGCCCCGGCGGTTCCCGCGGCGGGTGGGGCTGCTGGTGGCGGTGGCCGTCGGGCTCATGTTCGTGGCCAGCGGGCTCGCCTGGAGGCTGCTCTGGGACGGCCAGCACGGGCCAGGGGACGGCGGCCAGGGCTGGTCGGGGCCGCCGTTCCCGCTGCTGATCCTCGGGCTGCTGGGGGTGGCGTTCGTGGTCGGCCGGGCGGTGCGGCGGATGGCGGCGCCGATCGGCGAGGTGATGGAGGCCGCCGACCGGGTCGCCGGGGGCGACTACTCGACCCGGGTCCAGGTCCGCGGCCCGGGGGAGGTCGGCCGCCTGGCCCACTCCTTCAACCAGATGACCGAGCGCCTCCAGGCCAACGAGACCCAGCGCCGTGCCCTGCTGGCCGACGTCGCCCACGAGCTCCGGACCCCGCTCTCGGTGATCCGGGGCAACGTCGAGGGGATGCTGGACGGGGTCTACCCGGCCGACGAGGCGCACCTGGGGCCGGTCCTCGAGGAGACGGCGGTGATGGCCCGGCTGCTCGACGACCTCCAGATCCTGTCCACCGCCGAGGCCGGCGTGCTCCGGCTCCACCGTGAGCGGCTCGACCCGGTCGCCCTGGCCCAGGACACGACGGCCGCCTTCCGGACCAGGGCGGACCGGGCCGGGGTCGGGCTGGCCTGTCGCGCCGCCGCTCCCGTCCCCGAGGTCGACGTCGACCCGGTCCGGATCGGCGAGGTGCTGGCCAACCTCCTCACCAACGCCATCCGGCACACCCCCCAGGGAGGGTCGGTGGAGGTGGTGGTCGGGCCGGCGCCGGGCGGGGTCGCCTTCGCCGTGTCCGACACCGGGCCCGGGATCGACGCCCGCGAGCTGCCCCACGTGTTCGACCGGTTCGTGAAGTCGGCCGACTCGGGCGGGGCCGGGCTCGGGCTGGCCATCGCCAGGAGCCTGGTCCAGGCGCACGGCGGGCAGATCACCGCCGAGAGCGCCCCCGGGCAGGGCACCACCATGCGATTCGTGCTCCCGGCTGTGGAAAGCTCCACCGGTTCGTCGGGGTGACGGCATACCCTTGTCCTGCACCCCTCCGGGCGTGCAGCATTGAAGGTGATGTAACGGGCATCCCGACCGAAGCCGACGGGTGGGTGGTCTGGTGACGAACGGCGAGCTGGGCGCGACCGGCCAGAAGATCTACGACTTCATCCGGGACTCGCACGCGGCCACGGGACTGGTGCCAACGGTGCGCGAGATCCGCGAGGCGATCGGGGTCAAGTCCATCGGGACGGTCGGCTACTGGCTCGACCGGCTCGAGGCGCTGAACCTGATCCGCCGCGACGCCGGCAAGAACCGGTCGATCCAGCTCCGGGGGGAGTCGCCGACGGTGCCCGTGCCGCTGGTCGGCGAGATCCGCGCCGGGTCGCCGATCCTGGCCGAGGAGCGGGTCGACGGCAACTTCGTCCTGCCCCGCCAGCTGGTCGGCGAGGGCACCCTGTTCATGCTGCGGGTGCGCGGCGACTCGATGATCGACGCCCAGATCGCCGAGAACGACTACGTGGTCGTCCGGGCCCAGGAGGACGCGCAGAACGGCGACATCGTCGCCGCCCTGGTCCCCGGCACCGAGGATGGCGCCACCGTCAAGCACTTCTCCCGCAAAGGCGACCGGGTCCGCCTGCTCCCGGCCAACAAGGACTACAAGCCCATCCCGTTCGGCCCCGACGGCCGCATCCTCGGCAAGGTGGTGACCGTCCTCCGCCGGGTCTGAGCAATGCGGGTCTGAGGGGCCGCCCGCGCTCCAGGCCGGCCAGCCCCGCCGCTTGCCCGCTACCCCACCCGGACCAGGACCACCGTGATGTTGTCGGGGCCGCCGGCGTCATTGGCGGCGTCGATGAGGGCGCGGCAGGCGGTGTCGCCGTCGTCGGTGGTCAGGAGCTCGGCGATGCGGGGGTCGGGGACGACCTCGGTGAGGCCGTCGGAGCAGAGGAGGACCTGGTCGCCGGGGGCGAGCTCCAGGGGGTCGGGGGTGTCGACGGGGATGCGGGGGTCGAGGCCGACGGCGCGGGTGAGGATGCTGCGCTCGGGGTGGATGGCGGCCTGGTCGGGGGTGAGGCGGCCGCGGCGGACCAGCTCGCCGACCACGGTGTGGTCGGTGGTGAGCTGCTCCAGCGACCCGTCGCGCAGGAGGTAGGCGCGGCTGTCGCCGACGTGGGCGAGCTGGAGGTGGCGGTCGCCGGCGACGGCGGCCGCGGTCACGGTGGTGCCCATGCCCCACAGGCCCGGGTCGCCGGCGGCCTGGTCGATGATGGCGGCGTTCGCCTCCCGGATGGCGGCGGCCAGCGCCTCGGCGGCCTCGGCGGGGTCGGCGAACCCGCGGCCGTCGAGGGCGGCCAGGGGCGCCACCGCCGCCGCCGAGGCGACCTCGCCGCCCTGGTGGCCGCCGAGCCCGTCGGCGACCGCGAACACGGTCCGGCCGCAGAAGTAGCTGTCCTCGTTGCCGGAACGGGTCCGACCGACGTCGGTTCCGGCGAAGCTGCTCAGCCGCATGTCGCTTCCTCCATCTGTCGGGGGGAAGGTTCTCACGTGACGGCGCTATCGTGGGGGCCGACAACCGGCGGAACACCATCGGAGGAGGACCCGTGACCACTGCGGCGGAGCTCGACCCGGCCCCCAAGCTCGGCGCCTACGCCCACCCCGAGCGCCTGGTGACAACGGCCTGGCTGGCCGAGCACCTCGGCGACGCCAACCTGGTGGTGGCCGAGTCGGACGAGGACGTCCTGCTGTACGAGACCGGGCACATCCCGGGCGCGGTCAAGATCGACTGGCACCTGGACCTGAACGACCCCGTCGAGCGGGACTACGTGAGCGGCGAGGGCTTCGCCCGGCTGATGTCGTCCAAGGGCATCGGGCGCGACACCACCGTGGTGTTCTACGGCGACAACTTCAACTGGTGGGCCGCCTACGCCCTGTGGGTGTCGACCCTGTTCGGCCACCGGGACGTGCGGCTGCTGGACGGCGGCCGCCAGAAGTGGGTGGAGGAGGGCCGGCCCCTGACCACCGACGTGCCCGCCCGCCAGCCCACCGACTACCCGGTGGTGGAGCGCGACGACTCGACCATCCGCGTCTTCCGCGACCAGGTCCTCCAGCACGTCCGCTACGGCGGCCGGCTGGTCGACGTGCGCTCGCCCGGCGAGTACTCGGGCGAGCTGCTGGCCATGCCCGACTACCCCCAGGAGGGGGCGCTGCGCGGCGGCCACATCCCGGGCGCGGCCAACGTGCCCTGGAAGCGGGCGGCCAACGACGACGGCACCTTCAAGACGGCCGACGAGCTGAAGGCCATCTACGAGGGCGAGCTCGGCCTCGGCGGCCAACGACGACATCGTCGCCTACTGCCGCATCGGCGAGCGCTCCAGCCACACCTGGTTCGTGCTCAGCCAGCTGCTCGGGTTCCACCACGTGCGCAACTACGACGGCTCCTGGGTCGAGTGGGGCAACTCGGTGCGGGTGCCGATCGAGCGCTCCAGCGAGCCCGGCCCCGACCCCCGGATGAAGGCGGTCGGCTAGCGCGATGGCCATGCCGGCCCGGCTCGCCGAGATCGTCGAGGAGTTCGCCGACCTCCCGGCCGAGCTGCGCCTGGAGGCGCTGCTGGACTACTCGCGGCGGGTGCCGCCGCTGCCCGAGCGCCTGGCCGGCCACCGCGACGCGATGGAGCAGGTGCCGGAGTGCCAGACGCCGTTCTTCCTGGCCACCGAGCTGGGCGACGGCGACCGGGTGACCATCCACTTCGACGCCCCCCCGGAGGCGCCGACCACCCGCGGGTTCGCCGGCATCCTGTCCGAGGGCCTCAACGGCGCCACCGCCGCCGAGGTGCTGGCCGTGCCCAACGGCTTCTACACCGCCCTCGGCCTCGACCGGGTGATCTCGCCGCTGCGCCTGCGGGGGATCTCGGCCATCCTTGGCCGGCTCAAGCGCCAGGTCGGCATCCAGGTCGAGGCCAGGGCGGCCGGGCCGGCGGCATCGTCCTGACCGTCAGGCCCCGGCCCTGGCGGCCACGAACACGCCGTTGAGCGGGTCGCCCGGGGCGTCGTGGACGACGACGTCGCCGAAGCCGGCCTCGGCGAGCATGGCCAGCGCGAGCTCCTCGCCCCAGGCCGCGCCGAGGCCGGCGCCGCCGCCGGCCAGCGACACGGTCAGGCAGTGCAGCGTGCTGACCGAGTACAGCAGCGGGGCCAGCGGGTTGGCCAGGTTCCCGGCCAGGTCGCTGGAGGCCCGGGGCTCGACCATGACGAAGGTCCCGCCGGGGGCGAGGGCGGCGTGGATCCGGGCCAGGACCGCGGCCGGGTCCACCTGGTCGTGGATGGCGTCGAACACGAACACGACGTCGAAGGGCTCCTCGACGGTGAGGCCGGCGGCGTCGCGGACCTCGAACCGGGCGTTGCCCAGCCCGGCCGTGGCCGCCTCGGACCGGGCCCGGGCGACGGCGTCGGTGGCCAGGTCGTAGCCGACGAACGTCGAGGCCGGGTAGGCGGCGGCCAGCAGCACCATCGCGTGCCCGGTGCCGCAGCCGACGTCGGCCACCCGGGCGCCGGCGGCCAGCCGGGCCCGCCAGCCCGGGGACCAGCGGCAGGTACCGCCTCCACCAGCAGCTCGTCGAAGACGCCGCGCCCGA
The DNA here is from genome assembly GCA_963733175.1 of uncultured Actinomycetota bacterium. Taxonomy (GTDB): domain Bacteria; phylum Actinomycetota; class CALGFH01; order CALGFH01; family CALGFH01; genus CALGFH01. The sequence goes on along the minus strand of CAVTCL010000025.1, from coordinate 10,863 downwards.
GGGCGTCCATCACGTCGGTGAACTCGGGACGGAACTCGGCATAGGGCACGCCGCCGCCCTCCCGGAACGCCCGCGCGACCGCGTCGACGTGCTTGGCCAGGTGGGTGTCGAGGCGGCTGAACGGCGCCAGGTTGCCCGACCCCGGCCCGGTGAGGCAGGCGGCGTGCTCGGCCGGCAGCCGGTAGGTCCCGGCCGCCGGGTCGTGCTCGGCGATGCCGCCGGTGACCATGGCCCCCAGCCACTCCCGCACGTAGCGCTCCTGGAGGTCGGCCCGGGCGGCCAGCTCGGCGCTGGTCGCGGGGCCGGCCGCGGCGGCGGCGAACAGGCCGGTCCGGTGCCCGATGTCGATCATGAAGGTCAGCATCCCGCCGGTGTACAGCTCGAACAGGCGCCCGGCGAACGCCTCGACCCGGGCCTCGTCCAGCGTCCCGGTCGCGGCGGTCCCGAGGTCCTCTGGGGCCAGCGTGCTTCCTGTCATCGCTCCTGCCTCCCGGCTCGACGGCTCGCTGCCGGCACCGTACGGAGGGCGGGGGAGGCGGGGCATCGGGCAGGGTGTGCAACCTGGCACGGCCGATGGGTCGTCCTACCCACGCTCCGGGGCGGCCAGGCCGTGCTCGAAGGCGTAGGCGGCCGCCTGGGTCCGCGAGCTCACGCCGAGCTTGGCGAAGATGTTCGACAGGTGCCGGGCGACGGTCTTGTGGCTCAACACCAGCACCGCGGCGATCTCCCGGTTGGACCGGCCGGCGGCGACCAGGGCCAGCACCTCCGCCTCGCGCCCGGTCAGGCCGCCGGGCAGCTCCGCCCGCCCGCGCCGGGCCGCGACCTCGCGGACGTCCAGGGTCGCGCCCAGCCGTTCGAACACCACCTCGGCCGCGTCCAGCTCGCGCAGGGCGGCGTCGGCGTCGCCGAGCGCCCGGTAGGTCCCGGCCAGCAGCAGCCGGACCCGGGCGGCGTCGTAGGGGACGTCCAGCTCCAGCCAGCGCCGGCAGGCCGCCCGCAGGGTCGGCAGGGCCGCCTCGGCCTGCCCGCCGGCGAGCAGCACCGCCCCCCGGGCCTGCAGCGCCGCCGCCTCCAGGCCCGAGCTGCCGTAGGTGGAGGCGGTCCGGGTCAGCTCGTCACTGGCCCGACCGGCCGTGTCGGCGTCGCCGGCGGCCAGGGCGATCTCGACCTGGGCGGCGCAGAGCCGGGCCCGGGCCAGGCGGTCGTGGGTGACGGCGGTCAGGGCGGCCCGGATCGAGGCCGACGCCGTCGGCGCCCGGCCCTGGGCGAGCCGGAGCAGGGCCAGGCCCGGCTGGGGGTCGCGGTCGAGCTCGTGGGCCCGCCGGTAGGCCGCCTCGGCCGCGGCCAGGTCGCCGCGGAGGCGGTGGAGCTCGCCGAGCTGGTAGTGGCCCTCGGCCGCGCCGGCGACGTGCAGGTCGGCCAGGTCCTGGCAGACCAGGGCGGCCTCCCGTTCGGCCTCGGCCCAGGCGCCCCTGCGCGCCATGACCTGGGAGCGGTGGACCCGGCAGATGCCGGTGAACAGCACGGCCGGGGGCAGCCCGGCCAGCCAGCGGCTGGTCGCCTCGGTCCACTCGGCGGCCCGGCGGACGTCGGCCAGCTCGTGGAAGGCGGCCATCAGGTGGCAGTAGATGTTGCCGGCCCACCCCGGGCCCAGCTCGCCCGAGAGCACGGCCAGCATGGCCTCGTCCAGCAGGGCCATCCCCTCGGCCATCCGGCCCTGCTTGACCAGCGCCCGGCCCTCGAACAGGTCGCCGGCGGCGGCCAGGTTGGGGTCGGCGTGGCGGCGGCCGATGTCCCGGACCCGGCCGGCCATCGCGACCACCGCGCCGGGATCGCCGCCGAGCGCGCCCTCCAGCTCCAGGTAGAGGAGGTACCCGTGCTCCACGTGCTCGGGCTGGTCGCGGAGCAGCCGCTGGGCGCGGCCCAGCCAGCCCGACCCGACCACGCCGTCGCCGCGCAGGAAGTGGTTGACGGCGATCCCGATGGCGGCCATGGCGGCCGGGCCGGGCCGGCCGTCGTCCAGGTGGCGGCGGTAGGCCTCCTCGAGGACGGCCGACGCCTCGTCGAAGTCGCCCAGCCACCAGGCGGCGTCGGCCAGGGCGTCCAGGTCGCCGGGGGCCAGCTCGCCGCCCGCCCGGGCGGCGTGGAAGCGGTCGCGGGCGCCCGCCCAGTCGTGGCGGCGGTAGGCGTCCCTGGCCGCCTCCAGGACCCCGGCAACGTCGTCCACCGACCCCCCTCTCCCGTGCCTCAGGTGACCAGGACCAGCTTGCCGAGCTTGCCCCCGGCGGTGAAGCGGTCGTAGGCCTCCTGGGCCTGCTCCAGGGGGAAGGTGGCGGCCACGGGCACGCGCAGGCGGCCGTCGGCCAGCAGGGGCAGGGTCTGGTGCTCGACCCGGCGGGCGGCGTCGGCCTTCTGCTCCAGGGGGCGCGTGCGCAGGCTCGAGGCCAGCACCCGGGCCCGGCGGGTCATCAGCTTGCGCAGGTCGAGCCGGACGTCCGCGCCGGCCCCGACCCCGATGACCATGAGGCGGCCGCCGGTGGCCAGGGCGTCCAGGTTGGCGGGGAAGTTGGGCGCCCCGACCAGCTCGAGGATCACGTCGAAGGGGCCGTGGTCGAAGACCTGGCCGGGCTCGGCCACCACGGCGGCGCCGAGGTCGGCCACGGCCTGGTGGTGGTCGGGGTTGCGGACGCCGGCCACCACCCGGGCCCCGGCGGCGGCGGCCAGCTGGACGGCGGCCGTGCCGACCCCGCCGGCGGCCCCGTGCACCAGCAGCCGGTCGCCCAGCCCGAGGCCGCACTGGGTGAACAGGGCGTCGTGGGCGGTGGTGACCACCTCGGGGAACCCGCCGGCCTCGGGCCAGGCGAGCCCGTCGGGGACCGGGATCGCCACCCGCTCGTGGACCACGGCCAGCTCGGCCTGGCCGCCCCCGCCGACCACGGCCATCACCCGGTCGCCCTTGGCGAAGCGGTGGACGTCGGGCCCGACGGCGGCGACCTCGCCGGCCAGCTCCAGCCCGGGGATGTCGGCCGGGCTGCCCGGCGGCGCCGGGTAGCGCCCCTTGACCTGCTGCAGGTCGGCGCCGTTGAGCCCGGCCGCCGCCACCCGGACCAGCAGCTCTCCCTTCCCCGGCTCGGGGTCGGGTCGTTCGGCCACCACCAGCCGGCCGTCGGAGATCGTGACCGCCCGCATGCGCCCGGTCCTCAGCCGGCCGGTGCCGGGTCGGGGCTGTAGAGGGTCCGCATCCAGATGGTGAACAGCGTCTCCAGCGCGGCCGAGTGGTCGGCGTCGGTGGCCCCGACCCGGCCGAAGGTGGCGGCCAGGTGGCGCTCGGTCATCCAGACCAGGGCCGCGGCGACATGCTCGGGATGGGCCAGGCTGGTCCTGCCGGAGGCGGCGTCGCGGCGGATGCGGGCCGCGGTGGCGTCGACGAAGCCCTGGACCAGGCCGCGGTAGACGGCCTCGACGTCGGCGTCGTGGCTGGCCGCCTCGGCGATCGCCCGCAGCAGGGGGCCGTGGGCGGCGTACACGTCGGCCAGGCGCTCCAGCGACTCCCGGCCCTCGACCAGCGGGTCGCCGCTGCCCCGCAGCCAGCCGGCGCTCATCTCCCACAGCTCCTCGTTGAGGTCGCGGATGAGGCGGATGAGGAGGTCCTGGCGGTCGGTGAAGTGCCGGTAGAAGGCGGTGCGGGACTGGCTGGTGGCGGCCATCAGGTCGTCGACGGTGAGCTCGCGGAACGGTCGCTCGCGCAGCAGCTGCTCGGCCGCCTCCAGGATCTCCTGCTCGGAGTCCTGGCGGCGCCGCCGGCGCCGCCGGCCCGGCTCCACCTGGACGCTGCCCACCATCGCCACAATCTAACCTGGATCGTGTCGGGCTGCGCTTCCACCGCGGCGGCGGGAGGGCGGGAACCGGCACCTTGCGCGCTTGGCGTCCGAGGGTGATCGTTGTCGCATGCCTCCCATACCCGCCGCCGACTCCCCCCAGCTGTTCGCGCTCGACGAGCCGGTGGGGGAGGGGGCGGCGGCCGCCCCGCGGCAGGAGCCGGCCAGGCGGCGCCCGGGGCGCGGGTCGCGGCGGCCCGTGCCGGTGCTGCTGGCCGTCGACGGCAACGGGCTCGCCCACCGGGCCTTCCACGCGGTCGGCGGGGCCGAGGGGCCGCCGGGGGAGGCGCGCCAGCGGGTCCTGGCCATGCTGGCCCGCATCGGGGCCGCGACCCGGCCGAGCGCCTGCGTGGTCGGCTTCGACGACCCGATCCGCTCGCTGCGGCGCGACCGCCACCAGGGCTACAAGTCGGCCCGCCCGCCCAAGGACGACGCCCTGGTCGACCTGCTCGGCGAGCTGCCCGGCCTGCTGCGGCAGCTCGGGATCTGCGTGGCCACCCCGCCCGGCCTGGAGGCCGACGACGTCCTCGGCTCGGCGGCCGCCCTGGCCAGGCGGCGCGGGGTCGCGGCCGCCCTGGCCACCGGCGACCAGGACGCCTTCGCCCTCGTCGCCCCCACCGTCCAGGTCTTCTACCTGGTCACGGGGGGGCGCATGGAGCAGGTGTCGCCGAGCTGGCTGCGCGCCCGCTACGGGGTCGGCCCGGCGGCCTACCCGGCGTTCGCGGCCCTGCGGGGCGACGCCAGCGACTGCCTGCCCGGGGTCAAGGGCATCGGCGCCGTCACCGCCGCCCGGCTGCTGAACGCCTACGGCACCGTGGAGGAGGCCCTCGCCGACCCGGCCGGCGTCGCCCGCCTCCTCGGCGCCTGGGTCGCCGAGGCGCTGGTCACCCAGCGGCCGACCTACGAGCTCAACCGGGAGCTGATGGCCATCCGCGACGACGTCCCCATCGACGTGGCCAGCTGCACCCGCCGCCTCGACGCCGGCACCGTCGCCGCCGTCCTCGAGGACCTCGGCGCCCCCGACCTAACCGGCCGCTTCCTCGGCTCCTTCGCCCAGCTCGGCCGGGCCGCCTGGCGCCGCGCCGCCGACGCCCAGTGACCCGAGCAGGGTGGCGGCCAGGACGGCCAGGGCGACGGTCAGGACCGCGCTGACGACGGCGGTCAGCCGCAGCCCCTGGGTGAACGCCTGGCGGGCCGCGTCCAGCAGGGCCGCGCCGAGCTCGCCGCCGAGCTGCTCGGCCGCGACCACGGCGCCGCCCAGGGTGTCGCGCGCGGCCTCGGCGGCGTCGGGGGGGACGCCGGCCGGGACGGCGCCGGCGACCTGGCCGCGGTAGACGGCGGCGCCGATGCTGCCGAGCACCGCGATGCCAAGGGCCCCGCCGAACTCGCCGCCAGTCTCCGAGATCGCCGCGGCCGCGCCGGCCCGCTCCGGCGGCGCCGCCCCGACCATCACGTCGGTGGCCAGCGTGCCCACCGGGGCCACGCCGAGGGAGAACACGACCGACCCGGCGACCACCACGCCGAGCCCGGAGTTCCCGTCGACCAGGGTCAGCAGCCCGAAGCCGGCCGCGGCCAGCGCCAGCCCGGCCGCCATCACCGTCCCCGGCCGGGCCCGCCGCACCAGCAGCGGGGTCAGCATCGACCCGGCCACCAGCCCGGCGGCTGACGGCAGCGTCCACAGGCCGGCTTCCAGCGGCGACAGTCCGAGGACCAGCTGGAGGTACTGGGCGACGAACACGAAGGTGCCGAAGGTGACGAACAGGCTCAGGGTGAAGGTGGCCAGCGAGGCGCTGAAGGGACGGCTGGCGAACAGCGACAGGTCGAGCAGCGGGTCGGCCAGGGTGCGCTGCCGGCGGACGAACGCCACCCCGACGGCCAGGCCGGCCAGGACCGTCAGCGTCGGTTCCCACCCGAGGCCGTCCTGGGCCAGCTGCTTGAGCCCGTAGATGACCGCCAGCACCGAGGCCAGCGACATGGCCGCGCTGCCGAGGTCCAGCCGGCCGGCGTCCGGGTCGCGGTACTCGGGCAGCAGCACCGGGCCCACCAGCAGGAGCACCACCATCACCGGCACCGCCAGGAGGAACACCGACCCCCACCAGAACCACTCCAGCAGCACCCCGCCCAGCAGCGGGCCGATGGCGGCGCCGACCGAGAAGCTGGTCGCCCATACCGCGATCGCCACCGTGCGCTGGCCCGGGTCGGCGAACATGTTGCGGATCAGCGACAGGGTCGACGGCGCCAGGGTCGCCCCGGCCACGCCCAGCAGGGCGCGGGTCGCGATCAGCATCTCGGCGCTGGTGGAGAACGCGGCCAGCACCGAGGTCGCCCCGAAGGCGGCCGCCCCGATCAGCAGCAGCCTGCGCCGGCCGATGCGGTCGCCCAGGGTGCCCATGGTGATCAGCGACCCGGCGACCATGAACCCGTAGATGTCGATGATCCAGAGCAGCTGGGCGCTGGACGGCTGGAGGTCGGCGGTCAGGGCCGGGATGGCCAGGTTCAGCACCTCCAGGTCCATGGTGGCGAGCAGGCAGGGCAGGGCGATCACGGCCAGCCCGATCCACTCCCGGCGCCCGGCCCGGCGGGTGGCGACGGCGCTCACGACCGGTCCCGGCCCGGCGACCTGGCGGCCACGACCCGGCCGAGCCCGTCCAGGATGCTGGGCCAGCCGCCGGCGATCTCGTCCCGGAGCCCGGTGGTCGGGAAGCCGCGCTGGAGGATGGTCAGCCGGGTCCGGCCGGGCGCCTCCTCCTCGAAGGTGACCTCGAGGTCGGTGTCGAAGCTGGTCCCGTCCGGCATGGTCATCGTGGCCACATACGCGAGCCGCCGCGGCCGCTCGACGGCCGTGAAGACGCTGATCTCGCGGGCCGGCGTCTGCCCCGGAGGGCCGAACACGATCGTCCACCGGCCCCCGACCCGCAGGTCGATCTCGGACTCCACCACCCAGTCGGGCGCGTCCGCGTACAGCTCCTTCTGGGCGTCGGGGTCGGTGAAGGCGTCGAAGACGGTCGCCGGTGCGGCCTCGTAGACACGCTCCAATTGAAGGATTTGGCTCACTCGGGTGCTCCCTTCCGCCGTTCCAGGTAGCCCTCGAGCCGGTCCAGCCGGCGCTCCCAGCGGCGCCGGTAGGTCTCGATCCAGTGGGCCGCGTCGTCGAGCTGCTCGGTCCCGAGCCGGCACTCGCGGGTCCGGCCCTTCTTCTCGGTGACCACCAGCTGGGCCTGCTCGAGCACGCGGACGTGCTTCATCAGGCCGGGGAGGGTCATGTCGAAGGGTTGGGCGAGCTCGCCGAGGGTGGCCGGCCCCTGGGCCAGGCGGTCCAGGATGTCGCGGCGGGTCGGGTCGGACAGCGCCGCGAACGTCCGGTCGAGGGTCGAATACCTTACCATTTGGTTAAGTATAGCAGCCTCCCGGCCGGGCGTGCGCAACCGGCCCGAGGGGGCCACCATGGGCCTTGCACCGCAAGCGACAGAAGGGCGCGCATGACCACCGTTACCCCGCCCACCCCGACCACGCTCGCCGGCCTCCGGGCCTCCGGGCACCGCTACAAGGCGGTCAAGCACGAGCTCCGCGACAACCTCCTGCAGCGGCTGGCCGACGGGGGGGAGCGCTTCCCCGGGATCGTCGGCTTCGACGACAGCGTGCTGCCCGAGCTGGAGCGGGCCCTGCTCGCCGGGCACGACATCGTGCTGCTGGGCGAGCGCGGGCAGGGCAAGACCCGGCTGATCCGGTCGCTCCACCACCTGCTGGACGAATGGACGCCGGTGGTGGCCGGCTGCGAGATCAACGACCACCCCTACGTGCCGACCTGCGTCGCCTGCCGGCGGCGGCTGGACGAGCTGGGCGACGAGCTGCCGGTGGCCTGGCGCCACCACGCCGAGCGCTACGGCGAGAAGCTGGCCACCCCCGACACCAGCGTCGGCGACCTGATCGGCGACATCGACCCCATCAAGGTGGCCGAGGGCCGCACCCTTGGCGACCCCGAGACCGTCCACTACGGGCTGGTGCCCCGCACCAACCGGGGCATCTTCAGCGTCAACGAGCTGCCCGACCTGGCCGAGCGGATCCAGGTGGCGCTGCTCAACGTGCTCGAGGAGCGCGACATCCAGGTCCGCGGCTACCAGCTCCGGCTGCCCCTCGACCTGCTCCTGATCGCCAGCGCCAACCCCGAGGACTACACCAACCGGGGCCGGATCATCACCCCCCTCAAGGACCGGTTCGGGGCCGAGGTCCGCACCCACTACCCGCTGCGCCTGGACGACGAGCTGACCCTGATCCGCCAGGAGGCCGTGCTGGCCTGGGACGAGCAGCCGCTGGGCCGGCCGATCGTCCCCGGCCACGTGCTGGAGGTGATCGCCCGCTTCACCAGGGCGGTGCGCGAGTCGCCCCAGATCGACGCCCGCTCCGGCGTCTCGGCCCGCTTCGCCATCGCCGCCGCCGAGACCGTCGGGGCCTCGGCCGTGCGGCGGGCCGCGGTCACCGGGGAGGAGGTGGCGGTGGCCCGGGTGGTCGACCTGCCGGCCGTGGTCCCGGTGTCCCTCGGGAAGGTCGAGTTCGACCAGCTCGAGGAGGGCCGGGAGGTGGAGCTGCTGCGGCACCTGCTGCGCCGGTCGGTGGCCGAGACCTGGCGGGCCCGGCTGGCCGGGTCCGACCTGTCGGGGCTGCTGCACCGCTTCGACGAGGGCGGGACCGTGGAGACCGGCGACCTGGTCCCGGCGGGCGAGCTGCTGGCCAGGGTCGGCCCGGTGCCGGGGCTGGCCCAGCTCCTGCGCCGCCTCGGCGACGACCACGGCGCCGAGACGCCCGGCCTGGCCGCCGCCGCCCTCGAGTTCGCCATGGAGGGCCTCCACCTGGCCAAGCGCCTGGCCAAGGAGGAGCTGCCAGGCCGGGCGGTCTACGGAGGATGAGCTACCGCTACGGCGCCTGGCGGGGCGGGCCGGACCCGCTGGAGCCGCCGTTCGACGTGGCCAGGGCCCTCGACCGGCTGGGGGAGCGGGTCCTGGCCGGGGACCGGGCCGCCGACGCCCTGCGCAACCTGCTGCGCGACGGCATGCCCGGGACCAGGGGCCTGCGCGACCTGCTCCGCCAGGCCAGGGACCGGCGCCGGGAGCTGCGCCAGCGGGGACGCCTCGACGGCACCCTCGAGCGGGTCCGGGAGCTGCTCGACCAGGCCGTCGACACCGAGCGCCAGGCCCTGTTCCCCGACCCGTCGGACGCGGCCCGCCTGGCCGAGTCCGAGCTGGACCAGCTGCCGCCGGACACCGCGCGGGCCGTCCGCCAGCTCGCCGACTACCAGTGGCGCTCGCCCGAGGCCGCCGCCACCTACGAGCAGATCCGGGACCTGCTCCGCCGCGAGGTGCTCGACGCCCAGTTCCGGGGGATGCGCGACGCCCTGGCCGGCGCCAGCCCGGAGGAGCTCCAGCGCATCCGGGACATGGTGGCCGACCTGAACGCCATGCTCGAGGCCGACGCCCGGGGCGAGGACACCCAGCGGGCGTTCGAGGAGTTCATGGAGCGCTACGGCGACATGTTCCCCGAGAACCCGCGCAGCCTTGAGGAGCTGGTCGACGCCCTGGCCCGGCGGGCGGCGGCGGCCAGCCGCCTGGCCGCCTCCCTCAGCCCCGAGCAGCGGGCCGAGCTGGCCGCCCTCTCCCAGTCGGTCCTCGGCGACCTCGGGCTCCAGTACGAGCTGGACCGCCTGGGCCGGGCGCTGCGCTCGCGCCGGCCCGACCTGCGCTGGGACCAGGGGGCGACCATGGGCGGCGAGCAGCCGCTCGGCCTGGGGGACGCGACCACGGCCCTGGAGGAGCTGGCCGACCTCGAGTCGCTGGAGGCGTCGCTGGGCCAGCGCTACCCGGGCGCCTCGCTGGACGACATCGACCTGGAGGCGGTGGAGCGGGCCCTGGGCCGGGCGGCCGTCGACGACGTCGAGACCCTGCGCCGGCTGGAGCGGGAGCTGACCGAGCAGGGCTACCTGCTCCGCGAGCAGGGCGAGCTGCGCCTCACCCCCAAGGCGATCCGGCGCATCGGCGCGGTCGCCCTGCGCCGGATCTTCTCCAGCCTGGACGAGGGCCGCCGTGGCGACCACGACGTCGCCGGCCTCGGCCTGGCCGGCGAGCCCACCGGCGCCTCCCGCCCCTGGGTGTTCGGCGACGAGGAACCGCTCGACGTGGTCCGCACCGTCCGCAACGCCGTCCTGCGGGGCGGGGCCGGCGCCCCGGCGGGGCTGTGGACAGCCGCGGGCACCCTGCATCCGGATCGGCGACCGTCCCCCGCCGGGGGGTCGAAGCGCCGGGGGCGGGGCTCCCGCGCGCCCGGACAGCCGGTCAGGGGCGTGACGCCTGGCCCCCGACGACTTCGAGGTGCTGGAGACCGAACGGCGCACCTCGGCCGCGGTCTGCCTGCTGGTCGACCAGTCGCTGTCGATGCTGCTGCGGGAGACCTGGGGGATGGCCAAGGCGACCGCGCTGGCCCTGCACAGCCTGGTGTCGACCCGCTACCCGCAGGACGCGCTCGAGATCATCGGGTTCTCGCTGCTGGCCCGGACCGTGCGCCCGACCGACCTGCCCGACCTGGACGCGTCCGTCACCCAGGGGACGAACCTGCACCACGCCCTGGTGCTGGCCGGCCGCCACCTGGACCGGCACCCGGAGGCCGAGCCGGTGGTCCTGGTCGTCACCGACGGCGAGCCGACCGCCCACCTGGAACCGGACGGCCGGCCCATCTTCGACTACCCGCCCGACCCGCGCACGATCGAGCTGACCCTGACCGAGGTGAACCGGCTGACCCGCCGCCGCGCCACCATCAACGTGTTCATGCTCGACGACGACCCCCGCCTGGTCGCCTTCGTCGACCTGGTCGCCCGCCTCAACGGCGGCCGCGTGCTCGCCCCGGCCCCCGACCGCCTGGGCGACTACGTGGTCAGCGACTACCTCCGCGCCCGCCGGGGCCGCCGCGGCCGCTGATCGAGAGCGCCGGCGCATGATCG